>CAWKAN010000025.1:0-662620 GCA_963847615.1 uncultured Alphaproteobacteria bacterium | reverse complement strand
TGGAAGCGACTCTCGTGGAACAGTACCCAACGGTCTTACGATACCAGGCCATAAGACCGTGTCATGCCTCCTAAAATCCGGGAATGGCAAGGTTGAGATCTGGATAGTGGCTCAGGTGCGCAGAGGTGACAATATTGATATATGGATCAATTATAAAGTAAGTCTTTTCACTACGGAGTCCCGATTAGACAAGGACCTGTTGACTCTGCGTCGGGTTCTTGCCGGAATGCGTCTATTCAAGCCGCTATAGGGGCATGGCAGGTGCTGTCCGGACATTGAGAGCGGCCTCGTAAGCGTAGCGCCGCGACCACATTGCGGTAACGCGGCCAACTCTGTTGGCATGTCCCGTCATGACGACGGACATGGACAACCCGAAGGCCAGCGAGAACACCGATCTGAGCACTCATATGAGTGCTCGTATGAGTGCTCGCCCACGGCGCATCGAAGTGATCACCCGCGGCGAGCGTCGCCGGCGCTGGTCGGCGGTGGAGAAGCAGGCGATCGTGGCGGAGAGCCTGGAACCGAATGCCTCGATCGCGGGTATCGCGCGCAGGCATGGCATCGGCACGGGCCAGCTCTATGGGTGGCGCCATCAGTTCCTGGCCAATCGTCCCGGCAAGGCGGCGAGCTTTGCCCGCGTTGAGTTGCTGAGCGAACCGTACCGCCTCGGGCGGAGCCCCTGGCCTTACTTCGCCCCAGGCTGCGTTCGCGGCGCTTGCTGTCCCGGCACGTTGGCTGCATGCTGCGGCAGCGCTGCCACAGGCGGCGGCAAATGATCCTCGGCCCACGTCATTCGTGATTGCAAAACCAGGAGATAGCGGGTTTATCTAAGTTCCAAGATGATGTTGGCTCGGGCGCCTTCGCAAGGCAGGAGAGAACCACATGCGTGGTGTGTTATCCGGCGTAATCGCTGCAAGCCTGTTGGCAGGTCAGGTCGCGAGTGCGCAGCCCTGCGCGCGGCCGGTTGACAAGGCGGCGTTCGATGTCGCGGGGTTGAAGAGCCAGCTCATGGTAACGGCGCTCGCCTGCGACGTGCGTGAGCGGTACAACGATTTCGTGCACCGCTTCCAGCCCGAGCTGATCCGCCAGGAGCGGGCGCTGAGCGCGTATTTCAGCCGCACCTTCGGCCGCCGCGGCCAGCAGGCGCACGACGACTACATCACCACCCTGGCAAACACGCAGTCCGAAGCCGGCATCAAACAGGGCACCCTGCTGTGCCAGCAGACCGTGGGCCTGTTCGACCAGGTGCTGGGACTGCCGCAGGGGGCGACGCTCACCAGTTTCACCGTGGACCGCGATTTCAATCAGCCGATAACCCTGGTGGTCTGCGCGGGGCCGACGCCGGTGACCCGCACCGCGCAGGGACAGCAACGCCGCTGATCCCTCGCTCGGCTGGATGAACATTCTCTCCATCCAGTCGTGGGTTGCCTATGGCCATGTCGGCAATGCCAGCGCGGTGTTTCCGTTGCAGCGCCTGGGGGCCGAGGTCTGGGCGATCAACACCGTGCAGTTCTCCAACCACACCGGCTACGGGCACTGGACCGGCGACGTGTTCAGCGGCGCGCAGGTGCGCGCGCTGGTTGACGGGATCGCGGCGCGGGGCGTGTTGGGCACGTGCGACGCGGTGCTGTCGGGCTATGTCGGCGACGCGGCGATCGGCGCGGCGATGCTGGACGCCGTGGCGCGGGTGCGCGCGGCCAATCCGCGGGCGCTGTACTGCTGCGATCCGGTGATCGGCGACGACCGCGACGGGGTCTATGTTCGTCCGGGCATTGCCGAGATGCTGCGCGATCGCATGTTGCCGGCGGCCGACATCGCCACCCCCAACCGGTTCGAGCTGGAGATGTTGACCGGCAGCGCGTGTCGCACGCTCGACCAGGCCAAGGCCGCCGTGGCGCAACTGGCGGCGCGGCTGCATCCCGACGGTCCGCGCTGCGTGCTGCTGAGCAGCCTGCGCACCGAGGCCACGCCGGACGACGCCACCGACATGCTGGTGAGCGAGGCGGGCCGCTTTCACCTGCTGCGCACGCCGTTGCTGGCGGTCGATGTCAATGGGGCCGGCGATGCCCTCGCCGCGCTGTTCCTGTTTCACCGCCTGCACGGCGGCAGCGAGGTCGCGGCGCTGGAAGCGGCCGGCTCGGCGATTTACGGGCTGTTGCGCCGCACCGAAGCGGCCGGCTCGCGCGAGATCCTGACCGTTGCGGCACAGGAAGAGTTCGTCGCGCCGGGGCAGCGCTTTCTCGCCGAGCCCTGCTGAGCCATCCGCGACGGGATCGCCGCGGCGTTCGGCGTCAGCCGCGGCGCTTTCGCCACGCCAGGACCTGCCCCGCGGCGGTTTTTGTCGCGATCGTGATCCTTGCGGCGCCGCTGCTGGCCGCGCTGTCGAGCGGCGGTGCGCTGTCCCGCAAGCTGGTTCGGATTATTTGTGCAGTGCACACCTGATGTTTGCGCGCGACGTTCGCATCAGCGCATGATCCGCGACCATGCACCGCCGGGCCGTTGCGCTGGTTCCGGACAAAAATGCCGTCCGTACCCCGCCCCGGGCCCGCGCCAGAGGCGAAGGAGACAGGCCATGACTGTTGCCGCGATCCTCAAGCACAAGGGCCATCAGGTCACCACGGTTGCCCCCACGGCGTCGATCGCCGACGTCATCGAGGTTCTCGCCACGCACCGCATCGGCGCGGTGCTGGTGATGGATCGCACCGAGCAACTGCTCGGCATTGTCAGCGAGCGCGACGTCGTCCGCTCGCTGGCCGCTAACGGCGCGCGGACGCTGGAGATGACGGCCGGGCACCTGATGACGCGCGCGCTGCAGATCGCGAAGCCCGACACCACTGTGGGGGAAGCGATGCGCATGATGACCGAAGGGCGCTTCCGTCACCTGCCGGTGATCGATCACGACGTTGTGGTCGGCCTGATCAGCATCGGCGATGTGGTGAAGGCGCGCATCATGCAGCAGGCGCACGAGGTCGACAGCCTGCGTGCCTATGTCGCCGGGGCGGCGTAACGGGGGCGCCGGTCAGTTCTGATTGCTCCACGGCGGCGGACCGAGATTGACCTGCTGCGCGTTGGTCGAGGTGCCGGTCAGCGCGCCGGCGCCGCCGCCGATCACCGCGCCGACCACCACGCCGACCGGGCCGCCGATCAGGCCGACCGCGGCGCCGGTGCCAGCACCGGCCGCCGCGCCGCCCTGGGTGCGGTCCTTGGTGTCGGTGCCGCACGCGGCGAGCAGTGCCATGCCGAGGATGGCAACGGTTCGCACGATCGTCGGTAACGGGCCGTGTCGCATGGTCGCTGCCTCGCGTTCGGGTGGTTCAGGCGGTCGATAACCGGAGTCTCATTCGCGGCCGGCTCGTGGCGAGACTACCACCACACCTGTGACATCCCCGGTGCAAAGCCTGTGACATCTGCGGGGCGCGTGCCGACGGCACCAAGGTGCGCGTTGGCGTGGTCCGGGGCCGGCGCGGATCAAGCTTGAACCCGCTGACGAACCCGCTGGCGAAAGTGCCGGGCGGCCCCCCCCCGACGGTCCCGCCGTGCGGCGGCGGGACGTTGCATCGATCCGCGGTTCGGCCGCATCGTCGCGCCGGGCCGTGCGTGCTGCTCGCCGCCCACGCTGCTCGCCGCGCATCGGCGGATTGGGGAGATGACCATGGATCAGGTGACCGACGCCGTCCGGCCGAAGCTGCGCCTGACCGAGTTCGCCCATGGCGGCGGCTGCGGCTGCAAGCTGGCGCCCGCCGTGCTGCAGCAGCTTCTCGCGGGCCAGGGCCTGGCCGGTCAGGTGGGGGCGCTGTTCCCGCAGCTTGTGGTCGGCACCGAGACCGCGGACGACGCCGCCGTCTGGCAATTGCCGGACGGCACCTGCGTGATTGCCACCACCGACTTCTTCATGCCCGTGGTGGACGACCCGCGGGATTTCGGCCGCATCGCCGCGACCAACGCGATCAGCGACGTCTACGCCATGGGCGGCACGCCGATCCTGGCGCTGGCGATCCTCGGCATGCCGCTCGGCAAGCTGCCGCTGGAGGTGGCGCGCGACATCCTGGCCGGCGGTGCCGCCGCCTGCGCCGGCGCGGGCATTCCGGTCGCCGGCGGGCACTCGATCGACACGCTGGAGCCGATCTACGGGTTGGCGGTGATCGGCACCGCGCGGCCCGAACAGATCCGCCGCAACGCCGGCGCGCGGCCGGGCGACGCGCTGATCCTGACCAAGGCGATCGGCGTCGGCATCTATGCCAACGCGCTGCGCAACGGCGCGCTGGACGCGGCGGGATATGCCGAGCTGCTGGCCTCGACCACGTTGCTGAACCGCATCGGCGCGGCGCTGGGGAGCGAGGCGGCGGTGCACGCGGTCACCGATGTGACCGGCTTCGGCCTGCTCGGGCACGGGCTGGAGATGGCGCGGGCGAGTGGGGCCACCTTGCGCCTCGCCGCCGCGGCGGTGCCGCTGTTCACTCAAGCCCATGCGCTGGCGGAGGGCGGGTTCGTTACCGGCGCCTCGCATCGCAACTGGGACAGCTACGGCACCGACGTGGTGCTGCCGGCGGGAGTCTCGCCGACGCGGCGCCACCTGCTGACCGATGCGCAGACCTCGGGCGGGTTGCTGGTGGCGTGCGCGGCGGAGGCGGCCGAGGCATTGCTCGGGCACATCCGCGCGGCGGGGTATCCGGCCGCCGCGATCGTCGGGACGGTGGCGGCGGGGCCGGCGCGGATCGAGGTGCTGGCGGGCTGAACCCGGGCCGTCGTTCCGGCGATGCCGCCGTGTTGCGTCGGGACGGGTGGTGCGGCCATGGTGTGGGCGCGATCGTCGCAAGGGGGAAGCCGTGCCGGCTGCGAAGCCACAGAACCCGTTTCCGCTCTGGCTGATCACGCTGGCGCTGCTCGGCGCCGCGGTCGCCAGTCTGGTGTTCAGCCAGGGCAGCCCCAGCACCGCCATCCCCTACAGCCAGTTCGAGCAGTTGCTGAACGACGGCAAGGTCACCAAGGTGGTGGTTTCCGGCGATACCATTCGCGGCACGTTGGCGGAGAAGTTGCCCGACGGCAACGACAGCTTCACCACCGTGCAGGTGCCGCCCGACCTTGCCGGGACGCTGGCCAAGCACAACGTCGAGTTCTCCGCGGTTGCCACCAACAGCCCGCTCGGCACGTTGCTGTCCTGGGTGTTGCCGCCGCTGCTGTTTGTCGGCGTCTGGTTGTTTGCCTCGCGCGCCATGATGGGCGGGCGCGGCGGCCTGGGGGGCGGCTTTGGCGGCGGCCTGCTATCGGTCGGCCGCTCGCGCGCCAAGCTGGTGGCCGAGACCGACGTGAAGGTCACTTTCGCCGACGTCGCCGGCGTCGACGAGGCGAAGGAGGAACTGCACGAGATCGTCGATTTCCTGAAGCGGCCCGACGAGTACACGCGGCTTGGCGCGCATATACCGCGCGGCATCCTGCTGGTCGGGCCGCCGGGCACCGGCAAGACGCTGCTGGCGCGCGCCGTGGCCGGGGAGGCCGGGGTGCCGTTCTTCACCACCACCGGTGCCGAGTTCGTCGAGATGTTCGTCGGCGTCGGCGCCGCGCGGGTGCGCGACCTGTTCGAGCAGGCGCGGCAATCCTCGCCGTGCATCATCTTCATCGACGAGCTGGATGCGCTGGGCCGGGCCCGCGGCGTCAGCCCGATCGGCGGGCAGGACGAGAAGGAGCAGACGCTCAACCAGTTGCTGGCGGAGATGGACGGGTTCGACCGCTCGGTGGCGATCGTCATCCTGGCGGCGACCAACCGCCCGGAGATCCTCGATCCGGCGCTGCTGCGCGCCGGGCGGTTCGACCGCCAGGTGCTGGTCGATCGGCCGGACAAGAAGGGGCGCGTGGATATCCTGCGCATTCACCTGAAGCCGCTGAAGCTGGCCGCCGACGTGAAGCTGGACGAGATCGCCGCGCTGACCCCCGGCTTCACCGGCGCCGACCTGGCCAATCTGGGCAACGAGGCCGCCGTGCTGGCGACACGGCGCGGCGCGCCGGCGATCGCGATGGCGGATTTCACCGGCGCGGTGGAACGCGTCGTCGCCGGGCTGGAGAAGCGCTCGCGCATCCTGATCCCGCGCGAACGGCGCACCGTGGCGTATCACGAGATGGGCCACGCCCTGGTGGCGCTGGCCATTCCGGGGACGGATCCGGTGCAGAAGGTCTCGATCATCCCGCGCGGCATCGCCGCGCTGGGCTACACGATGCAGCACCCGACCGAGGACCGCTTCCTGATGAGCCGCCAGGAGCTGGAGAACAAGATGGCGGTGCTGATGGGCGGGCGCGCGGCGGAGATGATGCTGGGCGGGGATGTCTCCACCGGCGCCTCCGACGACCTGGCGAAGGCGACCGACATCGCGCGCGGCATGGTGATGCGGTTCGGCATGGACGCCAAGCTCGGCCCGGTGGCGTGGGACACCGAGCAGGGGAATTTCCTGCAGCAGCCGGGGATGTTCTGGCAGCGGCGGCGCTACAGCGAGCAGACCGCGCTTGAGATCGATCAGGCGGTGCATGCCCATCTTGATGCGGCGCTGCAACGGGCCGTCAACATCCTGCGCGGCAACCGCGCGGCGCTGGACAAGGGCGCCGAGGCGCTGCTGGCGCACGAGACGCTGACCGGCGACGAGATCCCCCGGCCCATCCCGGAGGAGACGCCGGTCACGCCGGCGTGAGGTGACGCCGGGCGACGCCATGGCGTCGTCCCACGTCATGCCGGCATCCGCGACTTGCGGTCGTGCCACGAGCAAAGCCGTAGAGACCGGCCCGCGGCGTCCGCCGGGATACGTTCCCATATCGTTCTGGATAGGTCGGGGCGTGCGCGCATCGCGATGATCCGATTCTTTCGCGCTGGGCACTTCGGGCGTTCGCCCGCGCCGGTGCGGCGGGGCGCAGGCGACTCACCATATAAATCGAAGACGATACGGATTTGCCGCGCCGGTCTGCCGGCGGAGGCCGCGGCCATGGCCTGATCGGGTGGCTTCTGGCACAATTGGGCGTTCGTGCTGGATGATATAAGGAGCGAAACAATGTCCGACGCCAAGAAACCGACCCGTCGTCATCTGCTGCAGGCGGGAGCGGCGATCGGCGGGGTCACCCTGGCCGGGCGCAGCGTATGGGCGCAAGCCAAGGCGCAGCCGACCAAGGTGCTCGATTTCCACACCTACGCCGACATGGCCAAGGTCGAGCAGGAAGGCCAGTTCGTCTTCTACTGCCATGAGAACGAGGCCGGCACCGCGGCCATCGTCAACGCCTTCACCAAGGATTTTCCCAAGATCCAGGGCAGCTACGTGCGGGCGCAGACCGGCGCGCTGTACAGCAAGATCCTCGCCGAGCGCAGCGCCGGGCGGTTCGACGTGGACGTGATCCAACTGTCCGACCTCGCCCCGGCGATCGATTTCCAGAAGAAGGGCGGCTACGAGATCTACCACTCGCCCGAGGCGCATGCCTACCAGGCGAAATACCTCAGCAATCCGCCGGGGGCGTATTTCTGGACCGGCGTTGACTTCACCGGCATCGTCTACAGCAAGGCGCGCGTGCCGGAGGCGGAGGCGCCGAAGACCTGGAAGGACCTGCTCGACCCGCGCTGGCGCGGCGCGATCAGTTGCAAGATCGCCGCCTCCGGCCTGCAATTCGTCGAGTGGTACGAGCTGCGCAAGCTGTACGGCGACGGCTATTGGAAGAGCTTCGCCAAGCAGCTGCCGCACGCCTTCGACAGCCGCGTGCAACTGATGGACCGCCTGGCGCGCGGCGACGACAAGGTGACTTCGGTGGGCGAATACGCCGCCTATGTGCTGTACCAGAAGAAGGGCGCCGACATCGCCTTCGTGGCCCCGCCGGCCGGGCTGCCGGCGACGCCGCTGGTGGTCGGCGCGGTCAACCGCGCGCCGCATCCCGAGGTGGCCAAGCTGTTCGTCGACTGGGCGATGTCGTTGCGGGGACAAAAATTCTACCAGGACAACTTGAACCTGATCTACGCCTCGGTGCGCGACGACGCGCCGCCGATGCTGACCGGCGTGCGGCTGCGCGACTTCAAGCTGCTGGCGCCGACCGACCTGGCCGACTACCTGGCCAGCCACGACACGTTCCTCAAGGAATGGAACGCGATGCTCGGCCTGTAACTGGTGTCCGACGTGGCGATGGCGCGGCGCTCGTTGCCGCGCGTCTCCGCGCAGACGATCGCCGGCATGGTGCTGGCGGCGATCGTCGGCGTGCTGGTGCTGTATCCGATCTTCTTCCTGTTGCAGGCCGCGCTGGATGTCGGCGACCCGGACGTGCGCCCGCCGAGCGCCTACGGCCTCGGCAACTTCGTCGCCATGGGGCATTACGCCGGCATCCTCGGCAACACCGTCGCCGTGTCGCTCGCGGCGACGGTGATGGCGGTGATCTTCGGCTTCGTCACCGCCTGGATCCTGTCGCGCACCAACGTGCCGTACCGCCGCACGCTGGAGCAGTTGATGGCGGTGCCGTATTACGTGACGCCGCTGCTGGGGGCCTTCGCCTGGAGCCTGCTCGGCGCGCCGGAGAGTGGCTTCATCAACCAGCTCTGGCGCGCGATGGGCGGCAGTGGTGCGGTGATCAACATGGTGACCCCGTTCGGCATCGCCTGGGTGATGGCGCTGTTCGAGGGCTCGGTCGCGTTCTTCATGATCGGCGCGGTGATGCAGTCGATGGACCCCTCGCTTGAGGAGGCCTCGCAGGTGATCGGCGCCAGCCGGCTGCGCACCATGCTGTTCGTGACGCTGCCGCTGGTCGTGCCGGGCGTGCTGGGAGCGACGATCTACGTGTTCGCCGAGATGCTCGGGTCGTTCACCGCCGCGCTGGTGCTTGGCTTGCCCAACCGTTTCTATGTGGTGACGACGGCGATCTACCAGTTGGTCTCGCAATACCCGCCGCGCATTCCGCTGGCCGCGGCGATGGGCGTGTCGCTGTTCGTGCTGATGTTCGCGATGATGTTCCTGTATCGCCGCATCGTCACGTCGCGCAGCTTCGTCACCGTCACCGGCAAGGCGTTCCGGCCGCGGCGCATGGACATGGGCGGGCTGCGCTGGGTGCTGTTCGGCGTCTGTGCCTTCTACGTGCTGCTCTCCGTCGGGCTGCCGGTGGTGACGCTGATCTTCGCCTCGCTGCAGAAGATCGCGGTGGCCTTCCCCGCCGCCGCGAACTGGACGCTGGCGAATTACCGCGGCGCGCTGACCATGAACGCGGTGCGTTCGGCTTTGAGCAATTCGCTGCTGCTCGGGCTTGCCACGGCGACGCTCGGCACGCTGCTGATGGGGTTGCTGTGCTGGATCGTCTATCGATCCGAACTGCCAGGCCGCGGCGTGATCGAGTATGTCGCCATGTTCCCGCAGGCGGTGCCGCGGCTGGTGTTCGCCTTCGGCATGATGTGGGCCTGGCTGGTCATTCCGCTGCCGATCTACGGCACGATCTGGATCCTGCTGATCGCCTACCTGACGGTGTTCCTGCCGCTGGGCATGCGCACGATTTCCGGCGTGATGCTGCAGTTGGACAAGACGCTGGAGGAATTGGCGCAGATGTGCGGAGCGCCCTGGATCTACCGGCTGCGCACGGTGACGATTCCGCTGCTGCGCCCAGGCCTGCTGGCCTGCTGGCTGTTGCTGTTCATCGCCAGTGTGCGCGAGCTGGGCGCCTCGATCCTGCTGATGGGGCCGCACAGCAAGGTGATCACGCCGGCGATCGTGGAATCCTGGTTCGCCACCAGCGCCGAACTGACGGCGGCGATGGCGCTGATCCAGACCGTGGTGGTGGCGGCGGCGATGGCGGTTTTCGTTATGATAACGCGACAGGCGGCCGGACCGGGGGGCGACTGAGATGGCGTTCTGGCACCGGACCGCACCGCCGCCGCTGGCGCTGCGCGCGGAACCGATCGAGGTGGAGGACCTGCACATCCGCTACGGCGCCGTGGTGGCGGTGCGCGGCGTCAGCTTCGCCGCCCAGCCGGGCGAGCAATTGACCCTGCTCGGCCCGTCGGGCTGCGGCAAGACGACCACGCTGCGCGCGCTGGCGGGACTGGAGCGGCCCAGCGCGGGCACCATCCGCATCGGTGGGCACGTGGTGTATTCCTCGGCCCATCGCATCGACATCCCCGCCGAGAAGCGCGGCCTGTCGATGGTGTTCCAGTCCTATGCGATCTGGCCGCACATGACGGTGTTCGACAACGTCGCCTACGGGTTGCGGGTGCGCAAACGGCCGAAGGCGGAGATCGCGGCGCGGGTGGCCGAGGCGCTCGATCAGGTGCAGATGGGCGAGTATGCCGCGCGCCGCGCCTCGCAGCTTTCCGGCGGCCAGCAGCAGCGCGTGGCGCTGGCGCGGGCCTGCGCCTTCTCGCCGCAGGTGCTGCTGTTCGACGAGCCGCTGTCCAACCTGGACGCCAAGCTGCGCGCCGACATGCGCATCGAGCTGCGCGAGTTGCAGCATCGCCTGGGCGTCACCTCGGTCTATGTGACGCACGACCTGGAGGAGGCGTTGGCGATGTCGGATCGCGTGGTGGTGATGCGCGACGGGTTGATCGAGCAGGCCGGCACGCCGACGGAGATCTACGCAAGACCGCGCAACGCCTTCGTGGCCGATTTCGTCGGCTCGTCCAACCTGGTGCAGGGCAGGCTGCGGCCGGACCTGGCGCGCGATGGGCTGGTCGCGCTGGAGACGCCGTCGGGCGAGATCGTGTTCGGCGACCCGTGCGGCCGCGCGCCCGGCGGCGAACCGACGCTGTCGATCCGCACGGTGCATCTTCGGTTCAGCGCCGCGCGGCCGGAGGGGACGATGAATGTGTGGCCGGTGCGGGTGCACCGCTGCGTGTTCCAGGGCGACTTCACGCAGATCTACGTCGCCTGGGGCGACCGCGAGCTGGTGATCCGCAGCGCCGCGCTGGAACCGATCGCGGCGGGGCAGTCGGCGTGGATTGCGGCCGACCCGCGGCGCTGCGTGTTGCTGGAAGGGGCGTGATGCGGACGCGCCGCGCGTCTGCGGGAACCTAACGCGGCCCGGAGGTTGTCACGGTATAGCAATCGTCTCAGCGGCCGCGGATTGCGCCGCGCCGGCCGGCACGGCGCCCGAGCCGGCGGTGGCGCCGGCCCGGGCGGTTCGCCGCCGCGCCGCTACTGTGCGGCGTGACCGGCCGGAAGCTGCGCCTCGGCGTTGCAGACCGGCTGGCGGTGCCGCAGCGGAATGATGAGCAGGCCGGCGCAGATCGCCATCAGGGCCGCCACGCCCATGGCGAAGGGATAGCCGTTCTGCGTGATCAGCACCGCCGACAGCACCCCACCGTAGAGTCCACCCGATCCCTTGGCGATGGCATAGAGCAGCCCGTAGTTCGAGCCGGAGGCGGCGCCGCCAAAATACTGACCGATCGTGGCCGGGAACAGCGAGAACATCGGCCCCCAGAAGAAGATGGCCAGCATCGCCGCGATGACGAACAGGACTTCGCTGTGCGCCGTGCCGGCGATGATCGTCAGGAACAGGAACACGCCGGTCAGCAGGAAACTCCAGATCATTGCGGTCTCGCGACCGATGCGCTCCGACAGGCCGCCGAGGACGACGCGGCCGATGCCGTTGGAGATGGCGATGCCGCCCGCGGCCGCGGTCGCCGCCGCGGCGGTGAAGCCGAAGCTGTTCGAATACTTCACGATCTTGCTGACGCCCGCGAGGCCGGCGCTGGAGATCAGGATGAACGAGGCGATCAGCACCCACATCTGCCAGGTCGAAAGCGCCTCCTTCAACGTGTACTGATGCTCGCTCGGGGGCTTGACCACCTCGGCCGGGACCCATCCGGCGGGGCACCAGCCGGCCGGCGGATCCTTCATGAACAGTGCCGCAACGATCGACACGCCGCCGATGATCAGCGCCATCAGGTAGATGACGTGGAAGAACACCGCGTCGGGCGCGGTCTTGGGGATCCCGCGGATCGGGAAGATGAACGGCAAGGCGCCCCAGGAAAACGCCCCGGCGATGAAGCTGGCAATCAGGCCGCGCCTGTCGGGGAACCATTTGTTCGCGGTGGTCACAGCGGTGTTGTAGATGAAACCGGCGAAGAAGGCGCCGATGCACCACAGCACCAGGACCAGTCCGTAGGACGGGCCGAACGAGGTGGCGTAGATGCCGAAACCCGCGATCAGCCCGGCGATCGCGGTGACCCAGCGCGGCCCGAACCTGTCGCGCAGAATCCCCCCGGGCAGGGTGCCGATGGATTCGAAGATGACGAACAGGGTGAACATCCAGCCGATCTGCGCGTGCGACCAGCTATACAGGCCGCCGATATGTCCCGACATGGAACTCCAGGCGTACTCGTATGGGCTTATCACCGCCATCGAGAGAAATGCCGCGATGAAGACGACATACCTGCTGTAGCCCAGGATCTCGCGGTCGGTCGGAAATTCCCTGCTAACTCTGTTTGATACAGCAACTATCAGACCTACTCTCCCAGTTTGTTGTTTTGTTTGGATGCATTATTGTACCCACTCTTCGAGATTTCGCAAGGCCGCAGTCAAATCCGCGGTTTGTGCTTTGCACAACGGCGTGTCGGGATGGGGGCCAGGCCATTCCGGGCGGTCGCCGGGGGGCATTTGGCGGACGGGGGTGGATACGGAGAATTGGTAACACCCAAGCCCCCCACTGTGAGTTTGAACGGCGACAGTGGGGGTAGTTGGCGAGCCGGTTTTAACCGAACAAGGCGAGGATGAGTGAAGCCGGCGTGTTTGACAGGGTCTTGAGAAGATTCCAGCCGCGTTTGCGGGTGGTTGAGAGGACCGAGCGGAGTGTGGCGAATGTTCCGGCGCCAGCCTGGGTGCGAAAGCCGCCGGATATTTTCATCTTTACTTTCATCATACGGATGTCCTGCTCGGCCTGATTGTTGGTGAATGGAGCGGCGAAGTCGAACAGGAACCGCAACACCTCGGTCTTGAAGTCACGCAGGCGGACCAGCAGATTGTGCCCGGGACGCTTGGCGGAGCGGCCGCGGGCTCCGGGTCGCCGCCCCAGCGCGGGCTGCTGTGCATGGAACGCAAGCCCACGCAGGACGATCGCGTCGTAGACCGTCACGCTGCGCCGCGAGATGCGCTCGGCCACCGCACTCTGGCCTTGCTGCACGGCCTGCCGGACGGCACGGACGGCGGTCACCAGCAGCCGCGACAGCTTGGTTGCCCACGGCGCTTTCTCGATATCCATCAGCGCTTTCAACTCACGCAGATGATGCGCGTTGCACAGCGCGTGTGCGACCCCCTTCAGGGTGAAATACCGCTTGAAATGATCATGCACGATGACCCCGCCTTGCAGCGTCGGCCAAAGCGCGCCACGCTTTTCCGACCCCCGGTAATGCGTCAACGCGGCGGTCGAGGCACTCTGCAGCCACTGGGTTTTGCCGCCGATGCGGATCGGCGACCCGCGCGTGCTGCGCCTGATTCGCAAATGGCTGACGGCTGGCGTGGTGGAGGACGGCGTCCGGCAACCGGCGACGAAGGGCACCCGCCCGGCCTTCGCCGGGCCAGGCTCCAGGGGCGGTCATCTCGCCCCCAGCCTTCGCTTGGGGCAGGCTACTGCTGGCGAACATCTATCTCCATTACGCTTACGATCTGTGGGTCGAGCAATGGCGGCGATGCCATGCGCAAGGCGCCATGATCGTGGTGCGATACGCTGACGACACAGTCGTTGGTTTTGAGCACCGCACCGATGCCGAGCGGTTCCTGGCGGAGTTGCGCATCCGGATGGCGGAGTTCGCGCTGGAACTGCACCCCGACAAAACCCGGCTGATCGAGTTTGGTCGACGGGCCGCGACCGCGCGAGCGGCGCGCGGGGAGGGCAAGCCGGAGACCTTCGACTTCCTGGGGTTCACGCACATCTGCACGCGATCGCGGCGGGGCGGCTTCCTGCTGACCCGCCATACGCGACGTGACCGTAAGATGGCGAAGCTGCTGGAAATTACCGAAGACCTCCGGCGGCGCTGACACCAGGACGTCGCTGAGCAGGGACGTTGGCTGGGGACGGTGATGCGGGGCTACCCCCGGGTCAGGCCCGGGGGCATGCTTCGCCTACCATGCCGTGCCCACCAACGCGCGTGCCCTCTCGGCGTTCCGCCACCATGTCATCGACCTCTGGCGACGCGCCCTGCGCCGGCGCAGCCAGAAGGACAGGACGTCATGGACCGACATGGACAGGCTGGCCAATCGCTGGCTGCCCAAGCCCCAGATATCCCACCCCTGGCCGGCTCAGCGCTTCCGCGTCAAACACCCAAGGTGGGAGCCGTATGCGGGAATGCCGCACGTACGGTTCTGTGCGGGGGGCGCCCAGTAATGCGCGTCCCTACCGCAACTCATACCAGGCGGCAAAAGGATTGACCCATCGGCGCCGTGCTCTCGTCATGTCGGCCCCCGGGTCCGGCATGACGATACGGGTACAACCGGAGAGTCGATCATTCGGACGCCTGGTATTAGCTGCGGTTTGCCGGATCGCCGGCGGGTTGCCGCGCCGCGGTCAGCCCGGCTCGACCTCGCCGCCCGCCGCCACCCAGTCCTTGAAGCCGCCGAGGTTGCGCACGTCGGCAAATCCCAGCTCGTGCAAGGTCTTGCCGGCCAGCGTCGCGCGCGCGCCGGAGCCGCAATACAGGATCACCGGACGGTCGGTGCGGAACGCCTTGTCGTGGGTCGATGACGCCGGGTCGGCGCGAAACTCCAGCAAGCCGCGCGAGACGGCGACGGCCCCCTTCACCTTGCCGCTGGCCTTCACCTCGGTGCCGTCGCGGATATCGACGATCAGCGCATCCTTGCTGCGCACCAGCTCGACGGCCTCGGCCGGGGTGATGGCGGGTACCATCGGGCGGGCGGCGGCGAGCATGTCGTTGACGGTCATGGCCATGGGCACCTGTCCTCCGTGTCGGGCGGCTGCGCGGCGATCCTATCGCGCCGGGCGGCGGAGCAAAAGCTCGGGTGCGGCCGGTCAGGTCCGCCCGGAGACCGGCACCACCGCGCCGGTGGTGACCCGGTTGGCGGGCGAGGCGAGGAAGGCGATGGTCGCTGCGATCTCCTCCGGCTTCGGCCAGGCGGCGTGGTCGGCCTTGGGCATGGCCGCGCGGTTGGCCGGCGTGTCGATGATCGAGGGGGCGACGGCGTTGACCAGGATGCCGCGCCCGGCGATCTCGGCGGCGAGCGCCTGGGTGAAGGCGGCGACCGCGGCCTTGCTGGCGGCATAGGCCGCCATGCCGGCGCCGAGGCGCGGCTCGATCCCCGGGCGGGCGGCGACGTTGACGATACGGCCCCCAGGGTGTCCGGCTGGGTGTCCTCCTGAGCGTCCCCCGGCCGCATCGAACCGGTTGACCGCGGCGCGGCAGCACAGGGCGCAACTGACGAAGTTCATGTTCAGCATGGCCAGGAGGGCGGGCTTGTCGGTCTCGGCCACGGCGCCCATGGCGAAGCCGCCGGCGATGTGGACCGCGGCCCAGAGGTCGGTGACGCCATCGTACAGGCGGGCGACGCCGGCTTCCTCGGCGAGGTCGCAGCCCGGCACCAAGGTGACGTTGTGCCGGTGCGGGAAGCTGTCCGCCTCGGCATCGACGATGTAGGGGACGCGACAATGCGCGCCCGCGGCAAGCAGGGTGCCGACCACGGCGCGTCCGAGCGCGCCGGTGCCGCCGGTGACGATGACGGTGCGGTTCTGCAAGGTCATGGTCCGCGCCTCCTGTTTTGCCGACGTTATCCTATCGCACGGCCGGCCATCGCCGCGAAATCCCGGCGGCGTTGCTGCGCTTACCGGCCGATGCGGCGGTACGCCTGATGCTCGGGCGTCCAAGCCTCGGCGCGATTGCGCGCAAGCCGCGGACCATGGCGGCAGCGAACGGCCTGACCGAGGCAGGTGACGATGGACTGATGCGATCGTTGAGAACGGCCCCTTGATCCGGATCGTCAGCGACAGAGGCGGCGGCTTCGCGACACCAACCGGCCTGCCGGACGATCTTCGCTCACGTCGCCACACGGGGCGTTCCCCCTACGGCATTCACAAATCGTTGCCCGAGGCGGTCGGCGCGCTCCGGTGATGCGGCCTCGGCGCTGGCTGCATCGCAAGCAAGCAAGGCTTCCAGCACGGAGGAAGCGCGGAGGGCCACGAAGGCCACGGAGAAGCAAGGCATTTGGGCGCTGCGCGCGGTCGTCGGTTCCGGTTCCGGCACCGCGCGCAGCGCATCAATGCCTTCTCCCCCAGCGGTTCGCATTATAGGCCAGGCGTCCGAGAGCCACCCAATTTCAGCCATCACCCGGGGGCGGACCTGCTTGACGCGGCGTGATCACCTGAGTCCAATCCGCCACAGCGGCTGACAATCGGCTGAACCTTCGGATCAGTCGCTTCCGGCGCGGCCCGATGTTCGAGCCGATGCACGGCTTGGAACCCTTGGACCGCCTGCTTGCCGCATTGCGCCGCTGCTGCCTGTCTTTGCCGGACCGGCGGGGCGGCGCCAACCCGCAATACGAGATGGCGGATTTCGGGCTGGCGGCGTTTTCGGTGCTCTTCATGCGGAGCCCGTCTTTCCTGGAGCATCAACGCCATCTGGCGACGGGACAGGGCCGGTCGAACTGCGAGACGTTGTTCGGCATGACCAAAATCCCCGGTGACAGCCAGATCCGTGCCAAGCTGGAGCCGATCGAACCCAGCCAGTTCCACCCGATGTTCACCGATGTGATCGATGAATTACAGCGGTCGTCTGGGATCGATCAATTCCCCCGCCTGAATGACCATGTGCCGATCGCGATCGATGGCACGCAATACCACAACTCCGCCAAGGTAAACTGCCCACAATACTCCACCCGCCAGCATGGCAACGGCAAGACCGAATACCATCATGGCATGCTGGCCGCGACCTTGGTGGCGCCAGGGCACAACCGCGTCGTGCCGCTGATACCGGAGTCTATCGTGCCACAAGACGGGCACGAGAAGCAGCACTGCGAAAGCCGCGCCGCGCAACGCTGGCTGGCGGCGCGCGGGCCCCGTTACGCCCCGCTCAGGTCGGTGTATTTGGGGGATGATCTGTTCTCCCATCAGCCGATATGCGAGGCAGTGCTGGCGGCGGGCGGGCATTTCCTGTTCGTTTGCAAGCCCGCCTCGCATCCTACGATCGAGGAATACCGGGCGGGTATCGCGCTTGATGAACTGAGCCAGCGGGTCAAGCGCGGGCGCGACTGGTTTATCTATCGCTATCGCTGGATGTGCGAGGTGCCGCTGCGTGGCGATGCCGAGGCCATGAGCGTCAACTGGCTGATGATCGAGATCACCAACGCCGCGGCCAAGCTGACCTATCGCAACAGCTTCGTCACGGATTTGCCGGTTGATCGCGATACGGTGGTGGAATTGGCCGCCTGTGGCCGGGCGCGGTGGAAGATTGCGAATGAAAGCTTCAACACCCTGAAAAACCAGGGTTACAGCCTGGAACACAACTTCGGGTACGGTAAGCGGAACCTCTCCGCCGTGCTGACCACGCTGAACCTGCTGGCGTTCGCCTGCCACACCGTCTGTGACCTGGCGGTCCCGCTCTGGCGGGCCGCGGCCGAGAAAATCGGCACGCGCAAGCGGTTCTTCGAGCACCTGCGTTCAATCACGGTGTTCCTGGTGTTCCCGGGCTGGGATGAGCTCCTGGAAACCCTGGCCTTCGTCAGGCCGCCATCGCGGCCGCCCTGACCCGGGAAGCAGACGGTTCGGTTTGCTTCGTTCCCCCACTTCAACCCGCGTCTCGCCAAAATGAGAACCGCTGGCCCCGGACCGCCGGGATGGCGTCGCCGGGCTGGGCGCTGTAAACTCCGTGTCCGCATGTCCAAGCCCCTCCCGTTCTGGCAGACCAAGCGTCTCGAGGACATGACGCACACGGAGTGGGAATCGGTGTGCGATGGCTGCGGCCGTTGCTGCCTGCACAAGTTGCGTGACGAGGACACCAACGAGCTCTCGTTCACCGAGGTTGCATGCCATTTGTTGGACCTGCACTCCTGCCGCTGTGGCGATTACGCCAACCGCAAGGCCCGGGTACCCGATTGCGTCGGCCTGACGCCCGAGGAGTTGGGCACGATCGACTGGCTGCCGCCGAGCTGTGGCTACCGCCGCCTGGCTGAGGGCAAGGACCTTGCCTGGTGGCATCCGCTGGTCTCGGGCGATCCCGAGACGGTACACACTGCCGGCATCTCGGTGCGCGGCCGCGCCATCAGCGAGCGCCGCGCCGGGACGCTGGAATCGCATATCGTTGAGTGGCCGGGGCGCCTGCCCCGGCCGCGCCGCCCGACAAAGGAGTAAGCACCGATGCTGAAGAATGCCGTCTATGGCGGGGTGAACGCCGCCGTGCTGACCGCGATGGGCGCCGACCTGTCGGTCGATCTCGACCGCACCGCGGCGCATTGCCACTGGCTGCTGGGCAATGGCTGCGACCACCTGGCGGTGATGGGCACCACCGGCGAGGCCAACAGCCTCGGCATCAGCGAGCGCCTCGCGCTGCTGGACGGTCTGGCCGCGCGCGGCGTGGCGGGGCCGAAGATGCTGCCCGGCACCGGCACCACCGCCATCACCGACACGGTCCTGCTGACCCAGAAGGCGCGCGAGGTCGGCTGCCGCGGCGCGCTGCTGCTGCCGCCGTTCTACTACAAGAACCCCTCCGACGACGGGCTGCTGGCCTATTTCTCCGAGGTGATCGAGCGCGTCGGCGGCGGCATCCTGTTCTATCTGTACAACTTCCCGCAGCAATCGGCGGTGCCGTTCAGCGTCGATTTCTTCGCGCGCCTGCTGAAGAAATACCCGACCGCGGTGAAGGGCGTGAAGGATTCCTCGGGCAGTTTCGAGAACGGCAAGTCCTATGTGGACGCCTTCGCCCGCGACGGGTTCGAGGTCTATGCCGGCGACGACACGCTGCTGCTGCCGCTGCTGAAGCTCGGCGGTGCCGGTTGCATCACCGCGGCGGGCAACATGAATTCCGCGGTTGCCGCCAAGGTCTATGCCAACTGGGACAACGCCACCGGCGAGGCCGCCACCGCGGTGCTGGGTGCCACGCGCAAGGCGGCGATCTCGGTGCCGCTGATCCCCGGGCTGAAGGCGCTGAAGGCGCGCCAGACCGGCGACGCCGCCTGGCTCAACATCCGCCCGCCGCACTTGAAGCTGACCGCCGAGCAGCAGGCGAAACTGTTCGCCGCGTGGGACGCCAGCGGGATCGAACTGGCCAAGGCGGCCTAGCCTGGGGAGGTGCCCCCGGGGAGGTGACGGGGCGGCCGCGCGTCGAACCAAACCTTGCGCCAGCGGCGCGACCGCGGCCGAAGCGTCGGCAATCAGGGCCGTTGCCATGGGATTCCGCCGGCGGGGAGCGACCCGCCGGGGGGGGCGTGCCTGGGGGCTATGCCGCGCGGCCCTGCGCGCGGCGCGGTTCGCGGCGTCGGGCGGGCGCCGGCGCCCACGTCATGTCGAGCCCCCGGGTCGGGCCGCAGGCCCGCCCGAGGGCATGTGTGGACGGCCCCTGGGATGCAAGAGCGAAGAATTGAGAAGTCCGACAATCGGGTCGATAGCGGTCATGTGTCCGGCCTGTTGGCGCGGCAGCATCGCCGCTGGCCCAGATGGGATCCGCGATCCAGCCCCAAACAGGCTCGCGGCTTCGCAAGCCGCTGTCCTCGACGGGTTCTCCGGATCGTCGGTTCGACCGATGGTCATCTCGTTCAGCTCTCACACCCTGGCATCCACGCGTGGTTTGGGCAGTGACCGGCCGTTGCCGGTATGCCCCGCCACGCGTCATCGTGGCCCATGCGGTACGGGCCATCCGGTTGATCAGTCCCGGCCGAAGCCGCGTGGTGGTTCGATCGCCAGCAGCTCGGAGAGGTCGAGATCGGCGATCGCTCGCAAGGCTTCCGCCGTGGCGCTGTCTTGCTGATTGTCAGGCAGACTTTCCAGCCAGGCGGCATACCGGGCCTGCAGATCGGTGAATTCGGCGCACGCATCGTTCCATCTCTGGAGCAGGCCGCGGCGCTCGGCCGGGCGGCGGATGCGGATCACCGCCGCGCCAGCCGCGCGCGCGGCGCGGTAGCGTGCCTGGCGTTCGGCATCGGTCATAGCGGTATCGCCGATTGTTGGACGGGGCATGATTTCCGCTCCCAAACGTTACGTCACGAAACCCCGGCGCCCGGCGCGCGCCGGTACGCCTCACCGCTCATCATCATCGCCCACGCGATACGGGCCATCTTGTTGGCCAATGCCACGGCGGCGACCTTGCGCGGCCTGCGCCGGAGCAGTTTCAACAGCCATTCGTTGGCCAGCTTGTTGCCCGGTCTTTCGGCGACCTTGATCACCGACGTGGCGCCGAGGACGAGCAAAGCCCGCAGCCGTTCATTCCCGGCGCGGCTGATCCCACCCATGCGCTGCTTCCCGCCGGTTGAATGTTCCCGTGGTGTCAGGCCGGCCCAGGCGGCGAGGTGACGGCCGGATTCAAAGGCGGTTGGATCGATCTCGGTCGCCAGGGTGAGCGCGATGATTGGGCCGACACCCGGGATGGTGGCCAGCCGCACGCTGACCGGGTTGGCCTTGTGCGCCTGATTGAGTTTGGTCGCCATCTGCTTCAGCCTGGCGTCAAGACGGCCGATCTCTTCGCCGAGCAGGGCCATTGTCTCCCTGGCCTCGAGTGGGATGGTGGTCTCCGCTTCAACCTTCTCAAGCAAGGGGATGATGTTGCTGACGCCTTTGCCGGCGATCACGCCGAATTCGCCGGCGTGGCCGCGCAGCGTGTTGACCAGTGCGGTGCGCTGGTCGACCAGGGTCTCTCGCACTTTCGACACCATTCCCTGGGCCGGCTGATCGGCGGACTTCACCGGCACGAAGTGCATCCCGGGGCGGCCGGCGGCCTCGCAGATGGCTTCGGCGTCGTTGCGGTCGTTTTTGCCGCGTTTGACGTAGGGTTTGATGTATTGAGGAGGGATGAGACGCACCTTGTGGCCAAGCGCGGCCAGTTCCCGGGCCCAGTAATGGCTGCCGCCGCAGGCCTCCATGGCGATCTCGGTGGCGGGAAGCCTTTTGAAGAACCCGATCATCTGGGCCCGGCTGAGATTGGTGCGAAGGATCGGCCGCTCTGCCTGGTCGATACCATGCAGGGTGAACACGGCTTTGGACGTGTCGATGGCGATGCCCTTATACTGGCTCATGGACGGCTCCGGTCTTGGTTGACAACGCCCAAGTCTGGCACGCGATGCCGTGGGGCCGTCCACCCCAACAGGCTCCACCTGTCCTCGGGCGGGCCTTTGGCCCGACCCGGGGGCCGGCCATGACGTGATGGGCACCGCCGAAGAGTCGATCGTTCGGGCGGCTGGTATCAGATGCCCAGACGCCCAGACGCTCAGAGATGCACGAAGTCGCTGCTGGTCAGTGTGATTGTGCCCAGCAACTCGATCTTCATATTGGCCGAGGTCAGAGCCTCGCTCTTGCTGCTGGTGTTGACGTAGACAAACGTATTGCCGCCACTGGTCTGCCAGCCGATCGAATCCGCGGCGATGCTGGTCGCGGTCGAGGACAGTGCGGCGACCGATTTGAACGCGGTCCTCAGCCCGGTCACGTTGATCAGGTCCATCGACACGTTGAAGTTGGTGATGATGTCCATGAGCGCCTTGGTCGAGTCGCTGGCGGCGCCGTATTCAAACACGTTCGCGCCGCTGCCGCCGGTCATGGTGTCGGCGCCGGCGCCGGCGTCGAAATACAACGTGCCGGTCATCCCGGTCCCGTTGAGCGTGTCGTTACCGGCGAGCCCGTAGATGAAGGTCGGGGCGGCGGCCGCGATGCCGGACAGCGACGCCAAATTGACGATGTCGTTGCCGGAGCTGCCGACGACCACGTTGACCGGCACGGCCGGAGAGGAGGAGCCGGATGCCGTGTCGGTCGCCGTCAACGTCAGGGCATAGAGCTTGCCGTTGGCGGCACCGGTCGCACTCTTGGCCGCCAGCGTGGCGACGTTGCTGGAGGTGGACAAGGAGAATGCCGCGGCACCGGCGCCGCCGAGCGTGTAGCTGTAACTGTCCGAGGACAGGCCGCCGGTCTGCGAGAATTTGACCAGCGGAGCGTTCTTCGACAATCCGCTGCTGCCCTGCGCGCTGGCCAGGGATGCCGTCACCGGGGAGGCCAGGACGCCGGTTGGCGTCGATGTCGGGGGCGGCGGTGGCGGCGGTGGGGGCATCCCGCCCGAGCTTCCCGCGGGGGTCCAACCGATCGCGTCCATGATCGTCAGGTCGTTCGCGGTGACCGCGTTGACCACCCCGGGGTTAGAGAAGGCATCGAACGAGTTGTCGGTCACCGACGACGCCCAGTCGCCGGGATCGCCGCCGGCCACCGTGTTGAACTGGCCCAGGTTGGTGACGCCGCCGTTCACCGAAAAATATCCGGGCGTAGAGGCGGAGAAATCGCGCGTGCCGGGCGCGGAATAATGCAGCAGATCGAGCAGCGAGTAGCTATGCGCGTAGCTGCCGACGGTTTCGCCGGTCAACAATTGCCGGCCCATCACCTCGGTGATTTCGTGCACCACGGTGGCGAAGAAGTCATAGGTTCCGGCTGCCACCGTGCCGCTGGTGGCGGTGTCGCCATAGGTGAACAGCGATGCGGTGGCGAAGCCGATATAGCCGTCGAGCGAGGTGTTGCTGGCGACCAGGCCGAGCGCCTCGGCCTGGGCGGCGCTGACCCAGTAATTGGCGCCGCTGACCGGGCTGGTGGCGGGCAGGGAGGCGACCACGCTGGCGTCCGTCGCGGTGGTGGCATCCGCGGTCACGGCGCCGAGCAGGCTCGCGTAGCTGACCGAGCTCAGGTAGGTCAGGCTCTCGCCCAGCGCGCCGCTGCTCAGGGCGCTGCCGTCGATCTCGTTGTAGCCGACGTCGATTGTGATGGTGACCGGGTTGACGAACTGGCTCTCCAGGTATTGCACCGCGGCGAGCACATCGCTGGTGAACCCGGCCGGGGCATTGGCGACGCTGGCATCCCAATTGATGTTGATGGTGAACGGCGTCGGCGATGGCGGCTCGACCGGCAGGCTGCTGGTTGTCGTGGTTGTCGTGCCGGACGTGCCGCCCGAGGACGCCAGGCGGGAGCCGTTCAGGTCCGACGCGGCGCCGGGCGGCGGCAGGTCGCCGACCAGCACCTCCGTCCCCGTCCCGCCGATCGGCGGCGGCGGCAGCGGCGGGCTGGTCCAGCCGAGCGTCGCGCCGGCGTTCAGGCCGTCGTCGGCCGGCCAGGAGGAAAGATTGATGTCGGCAGGCAGTTTGTTGGTGTGCGTGTCGCCGTTTCGCATCGTTCAGCCCCGAGCTTGACCGGTTTCGCCAACTTCGCCGTCTCAGCTAGCGTCGGGCATGGAAGCGCGCCTGCTTCCAACGTTCATGCCCGGTCGTGCGGAAGGCGGATCGCACCCGCGTAGCGGACGTTTCACCGCCATAGCGTTGCCGGGGAAACGTCTCAATTTGGTTAACGGACGTAAAAATTATCTTTCTATCAGCGGAATGGCCGCTGACACGGCCGGCGGGAACCTGCGCGCGGAACCGGACCATGGCAGGCGGCGCTGGCGCGTCGGCCGCGCTCGGACCGAGGCTTGCAGCGGATAACGCCGCCGGCGATCCGATGGGCGGGCGCGGTCAGCCGCAGCGCCAATTCCCCCAATCATCACCGCCGGGCGAATGTTCACGGTTGACGAATCACGCCGCACGTACCTCCCCTGTCGGCATGGAACCGCCCGTGAACGAACTGCTGACGCTGCCGGGCGGGCCGACCCGCGTGCAATGGCGCCGCAGCGCGCGCGCCCGCCGCGTCAGCCTGCGCATCGATCCCGGCGCGGGCATGGTCGTGGTGACGCTGCCGCCGCGGGCCAGCCGGCGCGCCGGGATGTCGCTGCTGATGACGCACGCCGACTGGGTCACCGACCGGCTCACCCGGCTGCCGCAGATGATCCGTTTCGGTGACGGCGAGGCGATCCCGATCGACGGCATGCCCTGCCGCATCCGCCACCTGCCGCAGGCGCGCGGCGGCGCCTGGCTGGCCGATGGCGAGCTGCAGGTGACCGGTGCGGCGGAGTTCCTCGCCCGGCGCGTCACTGACTTCCTGCGCGCCGAGGCGCGGCGGCGCTTCACCATCATGGTGGCGAGCAAGACGGCGGCGGCTGGGGTGCAGGCGCGGCGGGTGACGGTGAAAGACACAAGCTCGCGCTGGGGAAGCTGCGCGCCGGACGGTTCGATCGCGCTGTGCTGGCGGCTGATCATGGCGCCGGGGTTCGTGCAGGACTACGTGGTGGCGCACGAGGTTGCGCATCTGCGGCACATGAACCATGGGCCGCGGTTCTGGGATGTGGTGGCGTGCCTGACGCCGCACACCGTGGCGGCGATGGCTTGGCTGCGCACCGAGGGCGCGCGGCTGCAACGGACCGGCGGCTAGGCGATCCCGGTCTCCGCAAGCCGTGCGGCTCCGGTCAGGGCCAAGGGGGGTGGACGCCCGGGGCCTGGTCCGAACCCCGCTGGTTCGCGCCTGGCGCCAACCGCACCGGTTCGGCGCCGTGTCCCGACCTCCGCCCGCCCTTACCCATCCCCTCATTTCCACGCTGAGTGCGCTGGGTAACAAGAGAATTGGGCGGCGCTGCGTGGCTTTCTGAAAAGAACCCAGACCGGCCTGTCTGGATTCGCATTGCGTCGCAGGTCACGTGTTGGTTGCCTCAAGCCCACCGTTGGCGAATCTCCCCGCATGCAACACGATTCGCGGGGCAAGTGATGAAACCGAACCGGACCCTCTGCTTCGATGAAGTGCACGGCTTCCTGACCGGCCTGTTCGACGGCGACCTGCACGCCAAGCGCGTCCTGTCGTTGGCCAACGCCACACTCGGCGTCATCACGACCGCGTCCCTGGCGGTCAATACGATCGGTCAGGGCCTCGCCCTGGCACGCGGCCTGGTGACCAAGCATGCGATCAAGCAGGTGGACCGGCTGCTGTCCAACCAAGGGATCGATGTTGACGCTGCACTGCGTCACTGGGTCCCCTACCTGGTGGGACCTCGCAGCAGCAGCAACGTGGCGATGGACTGGACCGACTTCGACGCGGACCGGCAGGCCACCATCATGCTCTCGCTGCTGACCCGCCACGGAAGGGCGACGCCGCTGGTGTGGCTCACGGTGGAGACCGCCACCCTGAAGAACCATCGCAACGAATATGAATATCAGGTGCTGGTCCGCCTGGCCGACGCCCTGCCGGCGGACATCACGGTGTGCATTGTGGCCGATCGCGGCTTCGGCGATCAGAAGCTCTACCGGGTGCTGAGCAATGAACTGGAGTTCGACTACGTCATCCGCTTCCGCGGCAATATCGCGGTGACTGCCACGGACGGCGAGGTGCGCACCGCCGCTGCCTGGGTCGGGCCCGGCGGATGCGCGCGCGTGCTGCGCGGTGCCCGGGTGACGGCCGAGCGCTATCGGGTCGGCACCGTGCTGTGCGTGCAGGACAAGGCGATGAAGCAGGCTTGGTGCCTGGCCACCAGCAGCACCAAGGCGACGGCAAGGGCTTTGATGAGCCCCTACGGCAAGCGCTGGGGCATCGAGTGTGGGTTCCGCGATACCAAGGATCTGCGCTTCGGCATGGGCTTGGGATCGATCCACGTCAGCACCCCCGGCCGGCGGGATCGTCTGTGGCTATTGAACGCTCTGGCCATCGCCCTGCTGACACTGCTCGGGGCAGCGGGGGAAGCACTCGGTTATGATCGATACCTCAAGTCAAACACATCCAAGAAGCGCACCCATTCGCTGTTCCGCCAGGGCTGTATGCTCTACGAGTTGATCCCCACCGTGCCGGAGTTGCGGTTGCTGCCGCTGATCGACCGGTTCGCTGCCATGCTCGCTCAACTCCCGGTCTTTGCCGATACTTTCGGGGCCGTTTGAAAATGAGGGGAGTCGTGAGGTCAGCGCCGCCTGGCAATGCTCGCAACGCGTCACTTCGTAGCGTTCGATTTTGTCCGGCCTGACGACCGAGCGCAGCGTGTCGCCCCGATGCCCGGGCTGCCCGCCACTCTTCTTGCCTGAAACGCCCCGCAGGCTGCCGGCGATCCGCGGCTTCCTGCCTAAGCCGTCACTCGACGGCGGCTTGCTGCTGTTGGAACTGTTCCTGCCCAACTGACGACGCAGATCGGCGACTTCCTGCTGCGGCGCGGCATTCTCCGCCCGCAGCTGAGCAAGTTCTCGCTGAAGCCCTTCGATCAATGCCCATAGGTCGGAAGACGGTGCCATCCCAAGGTTGACTCATGGTCCGGCTCCGAACGCAATTGGCATCGAGGGCTGACCAGAAAATAGCCAGCCGCTGTCGCCAATCGGACTCACCCGAGGGGGGCTTGGGTGTTACGAGAATTGGCGGATTTATCGCATTTCGGAGGACGCTCCGCGAAAAGAGTAATCCCGCTAAATCAAAAAGGTATTGTTGTTGTTCCGGGCCAAGTTACGATAAATTCAGCATTGTGGCGCGCCAATGCCGCCCCCGGGAGGCGCGCCCTGGGGCGGTCCGCGGGACGCGGCGCCCCGGTCGCGGCCGCCGACCGCAGGGTCAGTCCCCGCCGCCGAACGCGAAGGCGTCCATCCGCAGCACGCCGTAATTCGTGCTGGCATGCAGCCGACGCGCCGGTGCATTGTCCCCACCCGCGCCAAGGGCCACGAACAGCGGCAGCAGATGCTCCTCGCTCGGGTGTTGCGCGGCGCCGAAGGGGGCGCGCCGGCGGTAATCCAGCACATCCTCCACGCGCCCGGTCGCCAGCGCTGCCCACATCCACTCGGCGAACGCCGCCACGTCCGGCTCCACCGTCTCCGCGTCGCGATCCTGCCGGCGCATGCGCCGCAGATCATGCGTGAACGCCCCGGAGCCGATCAGCAGCACCCCCTCGCGCCGCAGCGGCGCCAGTGCCTCGCCCAGCAGCAGGTGGTGAAGCGGGCCTTGCGAGGTCTGCACTGACAGTTGCACGACCGGAATGTCATGCGCGGGATACATCAGCAGCAGCGGCACCCAGGCGCCGTGGTCAAGCCCGCGCACCTGGTCGAGGTCGCAGCCGAACCCGGCGGCGTCCAGCAGCGACGCGACGCGGCCGGCGACCTCCGCCGAGCCCGGCGCGGGATAGCGCAACGCGTACAGCGCGGGCGGGAAGCCGTAGAAGTCGTGGATCGTCGGGTTGACGGCGACGGCATTGACCGCCGGGCGCTCGGTCTCCCAATGCGCCGAGGCAACGACGATCGCGGTGGGTCGCGGCAGCGTCCCGCCCAACCCGGCCAGGAAGTCGCGCGCCGAGGACGGCGTCAACGCCAGCATCGGCGAGCCGTGGCTGACGAACAGGCTGGGCAGCATCGTGTGGTCTCCTGGTGCGGCGGGGATGATCTGACCACGCAGCGGGGCGGGATCAAGGGCGACACTGCGCTGCATCGCAGCACATTTTACGGATTGATCGGTTACATCGGCAACGGCATGGTGCGGTGGCAGGGGGTTTCCAGGAGAACCAATATGTCTGACGAAACGCGGCCGGGCCGGGTCGCCCACGCCAACCGATGGTCGCAGTTGTGGCTCGGCATGGTCTGCATGATCCTGATTGCCAACCTGCAATATGCCTGGACGCTGTTCGTCAATCCAATGAACAAGGCGCAGGGCTGGAGCATCGCCGACATCCAGATCGCCTTCGCGATCTTCATCGCCACCGAGACCTGGCTGACCCCGGTCGCCGGCTGGGTCGTCGACAGTCTCGGCCCGCGCCGCGGACCGCCGCTCACCATCAGCTTCGGCGCGGTGACCGTCGCCGCCGCCTGGGTGCTCAACTCCTACGCCCACTCGCTGGGGATGCTGTATATCGGCGCGGCGATCTCCGGCACCGGCGCGGGCGCGATCTACGCGACCTGCGTCGGCAACGCGGTGAAATGGTTCCCCGACCGTCGCGGTCTTGCCGTCGGCATCACCGCGGCCGGGTTCGGCGCCGGCGCGGCGCTGACGGTGATCCCGATCCGCGCGGTGATCACGGATTTCGGCTATACCTCGGCGTTCTTCTGGTTCGGCCTCGTCCAAGGCGCGATCCTGCTGCTGATCGCGCCGATCATGCGCGCGCCGCTGGCGAACGAACTGCCGAAGACGGCGGCGCCGCGCGTGCAGCAGACCGCGCGGAACTTTGCACCCTCGGAGGTGCTGCGCACGCCGTCCTTCTGGCTGCTGTATGTGATGTTCGTGCTGGTCTCCGCCAGCGGCCTGATGGCGACCGCGCAGATCGCGCCGATCGCCCGCGATTACGGGATGAACAACACCACGCTGTTCCTCGGCGCCAGTGTCTTGAGCGTCGCCCTGATGGTCGACAACGTGATGAACGGCGCGGCACGGCCGTTCTTCGGCTGGGTGTCGGATCAGATCGGCCGCGAAATCACGATGGCCATCGCCTTCAGCCTGGGCGCCTGCAGCTACGCGCTGCTGGCCTATGTCGGCACCTCGCCCTGGGCCTTCGTGGTCGCCGCCGGCCTGATCTTCTTCACCTGGGGCGAGATCTTCAGCCTGTTCCCGTCCACCTGCACCGACCTGTTCGGCACCCGCTATGCCACCGCCAACGCCAGCCTGCTGTATACGGCCAAGGGAACCTCGGCCTGGCTGGTGCCACTGGCCAACGTGCTGAAAACCGCCACCGGAAGCTGGCATACCGTGTTCGTGGTCTCCGCCGTGGGCAACGCCGTGGTCGTGCTGGCTGCGCTGCTGATCCTGCGGCCGCTGCGCGCCGCACATCATCGCAACACCGGTCGCGCGGCGGCGGAGTAAGGCCAGGGGCTTTGCCCCTGGACCCCACCAAGGGGCTCTGCCCCTTGGATCCCCGCCAAGGGCGAGCCCTTGGAACCCACCCAATGGATGGAGTCCAGAGGCTCCGCCTCTGGTGGGGGGTCCCAATGGTACCATGGGGGGGCAAAGCCCCCCTGGCGGGTTTCAGGGCAGAGCCCTGACCTTCCTCCGGTCAGCCGCGCACGTCGGTGCCGAGGGTGGTTTCGTAGACGCGCATGATCGACGTGGAGTCCATGCCGCCCAATCCCATGCCGCGCGCCATGCGCATCAGGTTCAGCACCTGCGGCGCGACCATGCCCGGGACACCCACCTCATCGGCGAGTTCCATGGCCAGGCGCAGGTCCTTGTGGGCCAGGTCGAGGGCAAAGGTGGCGGCATAGTTTCCCGCCAGCGCCTTGGTTGCCATGTTGCGATAGCCGCTGGAATCGCCGCTGGCGTTGCGGATGACGGCGTCGAGCTTCGCCATGTCGATGCCGGCGCGCTTGCCCATCATCAGCGCCTCCGCCGCCGCCGCCGAATTGCAGAACGCCAGCATGTTGTTGATCAGTTTCGCGACGGAGCCGAAACCGACATCGCCGACATGGATCACCTCGGCGCTGAAGGATTTGAGCAACGGCAGTTGCTGTTCGAACGTGGCGGCGACGCCGCCGACCATGATGACGATGCTGCCGTCGGTGGCGCGCGCGACGCCGCCGGAGACGGGGGCCTCCAGCATGCCCAGGCCCTTGGCGCGAGCGCCCTCGGCCAGGCGGCGCGCGGTTGCCGGCGCGTTGGTGGACAGATCGATATACACCGTCCCCGGCCTGGCATTTTCGGTGATGCCGGCGGCGCCGAGTGCCACTTCCTCGACGATGCGCGGGATCGGCAGCGAGGTGATCACCACGTCGCAGCGTTTCGCCACGTCGGCGACCGAGCCGCCGGACGAGGCGCCGAGCGCGGTGCAGCGCTGGATCGCGGCCGGATCGAGATCGAACACCACCACCTCGTGGTTGGTGTTCTTGATGATGTTGCGGCACATGGGCCCGCCCATGTTGCCGACGCCGATGAACCCGACCTTCACGGAACCTGTCTCCCTTCGTTACGTCGCGGCGAAACCGTAGAGCTTCGCCGGGTTGTCGACCAGGATGCGCTGGCGCGTCGTCGCATCGGGCACCCAGGCGCAGAACTGGTCGAACAGCTTGCCGGCGTCAGGCACCGGGTCCATCCCCGGGTGCGGCCAGTCGGTGCCCCAGAGGCAGCGGTCCGGCGCCGCGGCGACCAGCGCCTTCACGATCGCCTCGGCATCGGCAAACGGCGCGCCGGTGGAGGACACGCGATAGCTGCAGGTCTTGATCCAGGCGCGGCCGCTGTCCAGCAGGCGCAGCAGCGCGCGGAACTGTGGATGCGCGGTGCCCAGCGCGGCCTTCACGCCCCCGCAATGATCGATCACGATCGGCACCGGCAGCTGGCCGAGCACATCGCCGAGCTCGAGCATCGTCTCGCCCTCGGCGTAGACCTGGATGTGCCAGCCGAGCGGGGCGAGGCGGCGCGCCAGGATCTGCAACTGATCGACCGGCGTGCCGTTGCCGGAGACCAGGTTGAAGCGCACGCCGCGCACGCCGGCGTCGTTCATGCCGCGCAATGTCGCGTCGGCGAGGCTGTCGTCGATCACCACGACCGCCACGGCACGATGGCGGCCGAAGGCGGCGATCGCGTCGAGCGTCGCGCGATTGTCGGTGCCATACGGGCTGGGCTGCACGATCACCATGCGCTGCAGCCCGATCGTGTCGGCCATCGCCAGGTAGTCCGCCACCAGGGCCGGCGGCGGCGTGTAGCGCCGCCCGGCGTCCAGCGGGAACCGGTCGTAGGGACCGAAAGTATGGAAGTGGCAGTCACACGACAGCGGCGGCGCCTTCTCCTGGGGCGGCGTGACCATGCGATGCCCTCCCGTGGGCGTTTTGCCCGGCCAGAGTGGACCGGGCGCGCGGCCGTGAGAAGCCCGGCAGTCAGGCGAAGCCCAGGCGCGCCGCCGCCGCGCGATAGCCGATGCGGCGCTGCGCCGGCAGCCGGGAGCGCCCGGCGGCGCGTTCCAGCAGCAGATGCGCGTCGGCGTCCAGCCCCGCCCGCATCGCGGCATGCAGGTAGAGCTGCTCCAGCACGTCCTGCTGCGCGTGGCTGCCGCCGAGGCGGTACATCTCGCCCAGCACCGGGCGCATCAGCGCGACCGCGCGCGCGGGTTGGCCCTGGCCATAGGCCAGCACCGCCTCGCACAGCGGCAGGGCGATGGTGCCGACCAGCGCCGCGTGCGAACTGCCGGCCTGCGCCGCGTCGCGCAGCCCGGCCAGCATGCGCCCGGCCGCCGCGCTGCGCCCGGTCGCGGCCAATGCCATCATCCAGTGCGGCAGCGTAAAGGCGGAGATGCAGTCGCCGGTGCGCGCCTCGGCCTTGTCGGCCAGCTCCTCCCAGCGGTTGCCGACATCGACGCCGAGCAGACCGAGCCGGAACAGCATCGAGGCGGCATTCTGCACGTCGATGTAGAGATCCGGCTGCGCCTGGGTCAGCGGCGCGGCGAGGTTGCGGAATTCGGTGTCGTACAGCGCCAGGACCATATCGGTTTCGCCGCGTTCCAGATGAAACATCGCGGCGTGCCACAGCAGATGATGGCGCAGGTTGCTGGCGCCGTCCCAGTTGCCGCGCAGGGCGTTGATCCAGGCGATGCCCTCGGCGCGGCGGCCCTGCATTTCCAGCACATGGGCGACGCCGTGCGCGGCCCACACATCGGTGGGGTCGTGCGCGATGGCGGCGCGGCCGGCGGCCTCGGCTTCGGTGTAGAGGCCGCATTCCTCATGCGCGAAGCAGCGGCAGGCGAGCAGCGTGCCGTAGTGCGGCAATTCCGCGCTCCAGGCCGGTTCCACCGTGCGCACCGCGGTCAGCATGCGATCCGGGCGGCCGAGCCAGAAATCGGTGAAGTGCATCAGGCGGAATGCCAGCACATCGCGCGGATGGGCGGCCAGGATCTGCCGCCATATCGTGCTGGACCGATCCGGTTCGCCATCGATCCAGGCAGCCAGCGCGGCGAGATGCGCCTGCTCGCGTGCCGTCGCGGTACCCGCCCAGCGCTGCGCTGCGTGCAAGGCATCGCTCGCAAGTGGAACGTTCGCCTGCTTGTACGACAGCATCGTCAGGTAGCCCTTGAAGCAATGCGCCAGCGCGAATTGCGGATCCGCGGCCAGCAACGGCACCAGCCGTTGCCCGGCATCGGCGCGATAGCCGACATACCCCGCCACCGCGTGGTCGAAGGCGCGCGCCGCCGCCGCCGAGTCGGTGCTGAGTTCCAATCCGTGCGAATCGTATTGCATCCGTCGCCCCCGCGCTTGCGCGGGCATCATGGCATAGCCGAGGCGATCGTGTCAGGCGGGCGACAGACTGACCTGGGTCACGCCGCCGCGCATCATCCCCAGCAGCCGCGCGGCTGCGGTGGACAGATCGATGACGCAACACGTTGCATACAACCGGTCGGTGATTGTCACGATCACCGATTTGCCTGTTCCGGGCACGGTGACGCGCACTTTTGTGCCGACTGGCAGCCAGGGATGCGCCGCCGTCAGCTTGCGCTGGTCGAACCGCGGACCAAACGCGGTGCGGCGGCCCTGATATTTGTTGCTGTAATAGGTGGCAGCGCCCACCTCGCCCAGCCAGGACGGGCCGGAATCGGGCACATTTTGCGCGGATGCGCTGATCGGCGCCAGGGGCAGCACAACTGTCGCGAGCAATATACACCAGCTACGCAGCGCCACACCATGGCTACGGCCACAATATCGCCGCAATCGTTCGAGGGACATCACCGCTCCGTACAATGCAATCCGGACCACCGCCGCAAAACCGGTGATCTGATCTGATCGATGCCCACCAACACAGTGAACTTTCGACATATTGTCTCTGTCTCCGGCTGGTTTCCCCGGACCTCGGAGCAGATGATGCTGTTCACTACTCTGTTTGACAAGCCCTGCTGTCAAACCAGGTCAAACTCGTCGCCGAAGGAAGCAAGGCCGGGGCTTAGCCCCAGACCCCACCAAGGGGCGCTGCCCCTTGGAACCCCGCCAAGGGCGGAGCCCTTGGAACCCTCCCCATCACCCACTCTCACGGATGGAGTCCAGAGGCTCCGCCTCTGGTAGGGGTCCCAATGGTGCCATGGGGGGGCAAAGCCCCCTGGCGGGGTCTGGGGCGGAGCCCCGGCCTTGCTTCATTCAGCCGATGGACAATCCGCCGGGCGCGCCGCAGGGTGTGCCGCGCATGGTTGTTTCAATTCTGTTCGTGGTGCTCAGCGCGTTTCTTGCCGCGTTGTTGCGAGGTTTCACCGGCTTCGGCTTCGCGATTGCCGCGGTGCCGTTGCTCAGTCTTGTGTTGCCGCCGACGCATGTGGTGCCGCTGACGGTGCTGTTGCAATCGCTGGCGAGTCTGGTCGATTTGCGCACGGCCTCGCGGATCACCGACTGGCGTTCGCTGGTGTGGCTATCGCCCGGGATGGTGGTCGGCACGCCGCTGGGGCTGTGGCTGTTGACGCAGCTTTCGGCGAACCAGGCGCGGTTCACCATCGGGTTGTTGATCATTGGCTCGGTGGCGGTGCTCGGGCGTGGCCTGCGGCTGTCCGTGCAGCCCGCGAATTGGCTGGTTGCGCTGGTTGGGGTGACCTCCGGCGTGATGAACGGCGTGGCGGGGATGTCCGGGCCGCCGGTGGTGGCTTACCTGATGGCGCTGCCGCACAGTGCGACGGTGGTGCGCGCGACGTCGCTGGTGTTCTTCACGTTCACCGCGATTGTGGCGATCGTTCCGTTGACGGTGGCGGGGCTGATCGATCGGCAGACGCTGCTGTTTGCCGCGCTGGCCTGTCCGGCGCTGCTGGTCGGGTCGCGTTTGGGGGCCTGGGCGTTTTACCGCGCCAAGCCGCATCACCATCGGCGCATTGCGCTGACCATCCTGTCGGGGTTGGCGTTGGTCCTGATCGCGCGCGCGCTCGGCCTGGAGTGACCGTGCGCCGCGTTGTGGCTGTAGCTGTACGAGAATTGGCGCGGAGGGCACAAGGCCCTCCGCGCCCAGGTTGCGCGCTTGGGAAGGAGGGGGGGACAGGCGCGCTTATGCAGCCCTTAAAGCGCGGCGGACGGGACCGCGCTTTGATCTAAATCAATGGGGTGGCGTTTTTTTTCGCCGGGCCGGTGGCGCGCCCGACCGGCCCCTTGCGGCGAGATCGGCGGTCGGATCGGCGCGGTTCGTGGCAACGGGCGCCCCGCAATAGGGCATGCCAGGCCGGGCCGCCGCCTTGCGGGCTGGCGATGTCGGCCAGACGCGACTTCATTCGACACCAGCGTGGCGGCCGGCGTGGCGGCGGCGGCGCGGCAGCACGGCTCCGGGCCGCCGCGCGGCCGACAACCCCGAACCGGTCGGCCCAAGCCGGGTCCTGTCCGACACCATGGGTCGGACATTGCGCACCTCGCTCCGCATGCGGCTGGTCCGGGTGTCGCGGCCGCGGCGGGCGATCTGTCCGTTACGCAACGGCGGGCGCGCTTGCGGCGATTTGTCGATCAGTCATCGGACCTGGGTGCGGTGCGGGCGGCCTTGGTACGGGCGCGGTGCGCCTTGGTTTCGAGCCGGGCGGCGACCGAGGCTTTGCTGCGGCGCGTTGGCAGGCGTTTGACCGGGCGGACCGAGGCGCGGCGGATCAGGTGCACCAGGGCCGCCAGCGCCGCCGCGCGGTTGCGTTCCTGCGTGCGGTGCCGGCGCGCGGTGATCACCAACACGCCGTCCTGCGACAGGCGTTTGCCGGCCAGCCGTTCCAGCCGCGTGCGGACATCGCTCGGCAGGCAGGTGGCGCCATGCAGCTCGAAGCGCAGCATCACCGCGGTGGCCACCTTGTTGACGTTCTGCCCGCCCGGCCCGCTGGCGCGCATGAACGTCTCTGCGATGTCACGCGGGTCGATCACGATCTGGTCGGTGACGCGGATCATGCGGTCGCATCCAGGCCATAGAAGATGGCGGCGGTGCCGCCAAGAATCGCGTCGCGCGACGCGGTATCGAAACCAACCAGCAGATGATCGGTCGCGGTGCGCCAGCGCGCATAGCCGCCGGCGAGTTCCACCACCGGCCAGTCGCTGCCCCACATCAGGCGCGTCGGCCCGAAACAGCCGGGCAGGTGATCGACCGTGCGACGCAGGTCGTTGCGGTTCCAGTCGGGATGGCGCCAGTCGGGCGCGGCCTCGGTGACCAGGCCGGAGAGTTTGCAGCACGCGTCGGTGTCGCGTGCGACGCGGGCGATGTCGCTCGCCCATGGCTCGAACGCGCCCTGCGCGATCGCTGGCTTGGCGGCGTGGTCGATCACGATCCGCAGCGCCTTGTGGCGGGCGGCGAGCGTGCGCAGCGCCGGCAGGTGGCGCGGCTGGATCAGCGCGTCGAACCGCAGCCCGCATTGCGCCAGGGCGATCAGCGCCGGCTGCATCGCGGGGCGCAGAATCCATTCGGTGTCGGCGATATCCTGCAGCATCGGACGCAGGCTCTTCAGCAAGGGTCGCTCGGCCAGCGCCGCGACGCGCGCAACGGCATCCGGCGCGGCCAGGTCCGTCCAGCCGACCACGCCGTGCACCAGGCCCTGGGAGTCGCTTGCCTCGGTCAGGATGAACGCGGTTTCGCCATCCGTTGGCGCGGCCTGCACCAGGATCGTGGCGGTGATGTCGCCCAGCTTCGGGCGCAGATCGGCCAGCGTGAAGTCGCGATGGATCGGCAGATCCGGGGTCAGCCAGTGATAGTCGCCGCGCGCCACGCGCCAGACGTGATGGTGTAAGTCGACGCGCATCATGGTGGCGGGATATGGCCATGGAACCGCGGTTCGCCGGTCTGCAGGATGACGAAGGGCGCGGGGACGAAGGGCGCGGGGACGAAGGGCGCGGGGGCGGCGCGAGGGACGGCGTGGCACGCGATCGCGATGGGCGGCGGCGCGGCCCGACGCGCCAACACGGCGATGACGTCGTCAGCGGGACCCGCCATCGCATCGCCGCCGCCGACCAGCTGCATCAGCCTGGTCGGTTCTGCTGCGGAATTATCGATCGGCCGCGGCGAGGAGTTGGCGTCCAGCACCGCGGTTGCGGCAATGCCCGCCGGCAGACGCGGCCGACTTGCCGTCGCGGCGGCGGCGAAATTCGCGTCGGACGTGGCGTTGGTATCGCCAGGGCCCATGCCGGCGGGTGCATGCGGCGGATTGGGCGTCAAAAGCGGATCGGGCCCACGCGGCATGCGTCTCCCCTGTTCGGCGATACGTGATTTTCGCCAGCCTAGGCAGTGAAGCGGCCTGGCGCAATCGGCTTCGGTGGACGACTCCTCGATTTGTCGTCCTGGGGCTATAATGGGCCGCTTGCCGGTCGGCGCTGCGATCGGCACCAGCTTGCGACCTGCGTGAGGGTGTCATGATCTCACTGACTGTGAATGGCCAGAAGCACGCGCTGGATGTCGAGCCGGAAACCCCGCTGCTGTGGGTACTGCGCGACGAACTGGGCCTGACCGGCACCAAGTTCGGCTGCGGCATCGCACAATGCGGCGCCTGCTCGGTGCACCTGAACGGTGCGCTCACGCGGTCCTGCGTGGTGCGGGTGGGCGATGTCGATGGGGCCTCGGTGCTGACCATCGAGGGGCTGTCGCAAGATGCCTCCCACGCGCTGTCGCACGATGCCTCCCACGCGCTGTCGCACGATGCCTCCCACGCGCTGTCGCACGATGCTCCACGCGCTGTCGCACGATGCATCCCACGCGGTGCAACGCGCCTGGATCGAGCTCGACGTGCCGCAATGCGGTTATTGCCAGTCCGGTCAGATCATGGCGGCGGTGGCCCTGCTGCAACGGACGCCGCAGCCGAGCGATCGTGACATCGATGACGCCATCACCAATATCTGCCGCTGCGGCAGCTATCCGCGGATCCGCGCGGCGGTCCATCGCGCCGCCGTTCTGGCGAAAGGTTGAGGGGAACCCCGATGACCTATCAGCCGCAGCTTGCCACGCTCAGCCGGCGTGGCTTCGTCATCGCCGCATTGAGCGCCGCCGGCGGGATGGTGCTGGGGGTGCGGCCCGCCGGCGCCGATGGCGCCACGGAGGTCAGCGCCTGGATCGTCATCGATCCGGATGACAGCGTGACGATTCGCGTCTCCAAGTCCGAGATGGGGCAGGGCATCTTCACCGCGCTGCCGATGCTGGTGGCCGAGGAGCTTGGCTGCGACTGGCGCAAGGTGCGCGCGGACTATGCCTCGGCGAACCGCAACCTGACGACGCACGCCTACGGCTCGATGAGCACCGGCGGCAGCCGCTCGATCCGCACGCTGCACGCGACGATGCAACAGGTCGGTGCCAGTGCGCGGGTGCGGTTGATCGCCGCCGCGGCGCAACACTGGGGGGTGCCGATCAGCGCGTGCAACGCCAGCGATGGGCTGGTGCGCGACATCGCGGGCGGCCGCGCGCTGGGCTTCGGCGCCCTCGCCGCGGCGGCCGCCAAGGTGCAGCTTGCCGAGGAGCCGGCGATCAAGCCGCCCGATCAGTACACCCTGGTCGGCAAGCCGCTGGCGCGGCTCGATACGCGGGCGAAATCCACCGGGCAGGCGATGTTCGGCATCGATATGCGGCTGCCCGACATGGTCCATGCCGCGGTCACGCTGTGTCCGGTGCCGGGCGGGACGGTGAAATCCTATGATGCCAGCAAGGTGATCGGCCGGCGTGGCGTGCTGGCGGTGGTGCCGGTGCCGGGCGGGCTCGCGGTGGTGGCGGACCGCTTCTGGCGCGCCCTTCAGGCCGCGGCCGATCTGCCAGTGGAATGGAACCCGGGTGCCGGGGCCGGCACGGACAGCGCGATGTTCCGCGCCGCCTATCGCGCGGCGCTGGACGGACCGCTGGTCGTGGCGCGCAACGATGGTGACACGGCGCGGGCGCTAACCCGGGGCAAGTTCGTCGAGGCCGCCTATGACGTGCCGTACCTGTCGCACGCGCCGATGGAGCCGCTGAACTGCACCGCGCAGGTGCGCCCGGAGGGCGTCGAGGTGTGGATCGGGACGCAGAACCCCGATATGGCGTTGCAGCTTGCCGCGCGCGCCGCCGGCGTGGCGCCGGACAAGGTACGGATCCACAACCAGTTCCTGGGCGGCGGCTTCGGCCGGCGATCGATGAACGACGAGCTGGTCCAGGCGGTCATCGTTGCGAAGGCCGTGGGCAAGCCGGTCAAGCTGCTGTGGTCGCGCGAGATCGACATCCGCCATGACCGCTACCGCCCGCAGGCGGCGCTGCGCTGCCGCGCCAGCCTGGCAGCGGACGGCTCGCTGAACGCGCTGCATCTGCAGACCGCGGTGGGGTCGATCACCCGCTCGCTCGGCTGGGGGGACGTGCCCAGCGGGGTCGAGCGGCAGGCGGTCGAGGGCCTCGTCAACCAGCCCTACGCGGTGGCCAACCAGCGGGTCGAATGCGTGCTGAAGAACACGCATATCCCGGTGATGTTCTGGCGCAGCGTCGGCAGCTCGCAGAACGCCTTCGTGGTGGAAGGCTTCATCGACGAGCTGGCGCACGCGGCGGGCGAGGACCCGTACCGGTTCCGTCGCAAGCTGCTGGCGCACCGGCCGGAGTTCCTGCGCGTGCTGGACACGGCGGCGGAGAAGGGCGACTGGGGCAAGACGCTGCCCGCCGGCAGCGGCCGCGGCATCGCGATCCACGAATCCTTCGACACCATCGTGGCCCAGGTGGCCGAAGTGGCGGTCAGCCCGCGCGGCGAGGTGAAGGTGCGCCGCGTCGTCGCCGCGGTGGATTGCGGCCACGTGGTCAATCCGCGACTGGTCGAGATGCAGATCGAAAGCGGGGTGATCTACGGCCTGACCGCGGCGCTGTTCGATGCCATCACGATCAAGGACGGCGCGGTGGTGCAGGGCAATTTCGATACCTACCGGATGCTGCGGATGGCCGAGGCGCCGCGCATCGAAACCTACCTGACACCGAGCCGCGGCGCGCGCTGGGGCGGCATCGGCGAGCCAGGCACGCCGCCGGTGGCCCCCGCCGTGTGCAATGCGATCTTCGCCGTGACCGGCAAGCGCATCCGCAGCCTGCCGATCTCGGACAGCGATTTGACAAGCCGCAGCTGACCCGGTCTGCTGCCGCGCCAACGAAACAAACTGCCGGCGGCGGCGCGGTTGACCGGCCGCCGTGGCGCTGGATGCGGGGTTTACGGCCGTTGCGCCGGGTTCCACTCTGGGCGCGAAAGTCGGGGGCCTTGATTGATGGATATCGAGACGACCAAGGACGGCATGACGCCAGAGGTGGACTTCATCGCGCGCGCCCGCGCGCTGGCCCCGGAGATCGCCGCGCTCGGGCCCGAGATCGAGGCGCGGCGCGAGCTGCCACCCGCGCTGGTGCAGCGGCTGATCGATGGCGGGTTTTTCCGCATGCTGCAGCCGCGCGCGTTGGGCGGCGCCGAATTGCGCCCGGCGATCTTCTCGCAGGTGACCGAGGCGCTGGCCCAGGCCGACGCGTCCGTCGCCTGGTGCATCGGGCAGAACAACGGCTGCTCGATGTCCGCGGCGTACCTGACGGAACCGGCGGCGCGCGAGATCTTCGGCCCGGCGACCGGGATTCTCGCCTGGGGTCCGCCCGGCGCGCCGTTCGAGGCGCAGCCGGTCGAGGGCGGCTACCGCATCAGCGGCACCTGGCGCTTCGCCAGCGGCAGCCATCACGCAAGCTGGCTCGGCGCGCATATGCGCGTCGCCGGGCGCAAGGCGCAGCGCACCATGCTGTTCCCGAAGTCCAGCGTGCGGATGAACGACATCTGGCACACCGTCGGGCTGCGCGGCACCGGCAGCGACGAATACGTGGTCGAGAACCTGTTCGTGCCGGAGCACCACAGCATGTCGCGCGACGACCCGCGCGAGCGGCGCGAGAGCGGGACGCTGTATCGTTTCACCACCAACCAGGTCTATTCGGCCGGGTTCGCCGGCGTGGCGCTGGGCGTCGCGCGCGCCACCATCAACGACTTCCTGGATCTGCCGGCCAACAAGACGTCGCGCGGCGCATCCCGGCCGATGCGGGAGAACAACGTGATCCAGTCGCAACTGGCGCAGTGCGAGGCGCAGGTGCGCTCGGCGCGCGCCTTCCTGCACCAGGTGCACGAGGACGCCTGGCGGACGGTGGAGCAGACCGGCGAACAGACGGCGGAGCAGCGGATGCTGATCCGGCTGGCCTCCACCTGGGCGATCCAGCAGGCGCGCGCGGCGGTGAACACGCTGTATCATGCCACCGGCTCGGCCGCGGTGTTCGAGGCCAACCCGTTCGCGCGCCGGCTGCGCGATATCCACACCGTGGCGCAGCAGTCGCAGGGGCGACAGTTGCACTTCGAAAGCTGCGGCCAGATCATGTTTGGCCTGGAGCCGGAAAACCAGTTCTGAGGGGGAGGACACGATGCCAGCGCAATCGCTCAATCACTTCACCATCCAGGTGCGCGACCTGGAGGCGACGAAGGATTTCTACACCGAGATCGTCGGGCTGACGGTCGGCGACCGGCCGCCGCTGGGGTTCCCCGGCTACTGGCTGTATTGCGGCGGCGTGCCGACGGTGCATCTGATCTACAACCGCAAGGGCGACAAGCCGATCGAGGGCACGCCGGAGACCGGGCGGCTGGACCATATCGCGTTTGCCAGCATCGGGCTGAAGGCCATGCGCGCCAAGCTGGAGCAGCACCGGATCAAATACGACGAGCGGGTGCTGCCGCGCCTGAACATGACGCAGTTGTTCTATCTGGATCCCGATGGGATCGCCATCGAGATGAACTTTCCGCCCGAGGAGACGGAGGCGCGCGCATGAACGCGATCCGCGCCCGGCTGGCGCATATGGGCATCTTCGTGCGCGACCGCGAGACAATGGTGCAGTTCTACACCGAGGTGCTGGGGCTGATGGTCACCGACCAGGGGCCGGGGCGGGCGCCGGGCATGCACCTGACCTTCATGAGCGCCGATCCCGGGGAGCATCACCAGGTGGTGCTGGTGACCGGCCGGCCGGAGGACAGCGGGTTCAACCCGATCAACCAGGTGTCGTTCCTGGTCAACTCGCTGGCGCAGTTGCGCGAGGTGCACCGGCGCGCGCTGGCGCATGGCGCGACCGACCTGCGGCTGGTCAGCCACGGCAATGCCTGGTCGATCTATTTCCGCGACCCGGAGGGCAACACGCTGGAGGCGTATCTGCACACGCCGTTCCACGTGCCGCAGCCGCATGGCGAGCCGTTGGACCTGAGCCTGTCGGACGAGGAGATCCTGCGCGCGACCGAGGCGGCCTGTGCGAAGGATCCGGGGTTCATGCCGCGCGCGGCGTTCGTGGCGACGATGGCGGGGCGGCTGGGCGGCTGAACCGCGGCACCTCGGCTCACGTCATGGCCGGTCGAAGGCCGGCATGACGATGCGGGCACGGCTGGAGAGTCGATCATTCGGACGCCTGGTATCAGTCCCCGTCTGGTCAGTCCCCGTGTTCGGCGCAGCGTGACTCCGATGCCCCGGCATGGGAAGCTGCCGGCCCGGCGGCGTGGCCCCGGTCGGGACCTGGCGGCGCGGCGCCAGGCCGCGGGATGGACGGGAGCGTGGACCATGCAACTTGTCATCGGATCCGACCATGCCGGCTTCGCGGTCAAGCAGGAGATCATCGCCCATCTGCGCGGCAGCGGCCACGAGGTGACGGATGTCGGCAGTTTCGATCCGGCGCCGGTTGACTTTCCCGACGTCGCGCAGGCGCTGACGGCGCGCGTGCTGTCCGGGGCCGCGGCGCGCGGCATCATGGTGTGCGGCACCGGGGTCGGCGCCGCGATCGCCGCCAACAAGGTGAAGGGCATCCGCGCCGCCGTGCTGCACGACGCGCACTCCGCGCACCAGGCGGTCGAGCATGACGATGTGAACGTGATGTGCCTCGGCGCGCAGATCGTCGGGCCCTGGCTCGCGCGCGACCTGGTTGATCTGTATCTTGCCGCCCGGTTTTCCACCGACGCGGATTTCCGTCGCCGCGTCGCCAAGCTCGCAGACATGGAGGCTTCATGAAGGCCACGCCGCTCGCCCGCTTCAAGGTGCTCGATCTGTCGCGCGTGCGCGCCGGACCGACCTGCGCGCGCATGCTCGCCGACTGGGGGGCCGACGTGCTCAAGATCGAATCGCCGGAGGGCGATTCCGGCATGGGCGGCGAGCGGCACGGGCCGGACTTCCAGAACCTGCATCGCAACAAGCGCAGCATGCAGCTCAATCTGAAGGCGCCGGAGGGGGTGGCGATCCTGCAGCGGCTGGTCGCCGGCGCCGACGTGGTGGTGGAGAATTTCCGGCCCGACGTAAAATTCCGGCTGGGGATCGACTACGAGTCGCTGAAGCCGATCAATCCGCGGCTGGTGTATGGCTCGATCTCCGGCTTCGGCCAGGACGGGCCGTATCGCGAACGTCCCGGGTTCGATCAGATCGCGCAGGGCATGGGCGGGCTGATGTCGATCACCGGGCTGCCGGGCCAGGGGCCGGTGCGCGTCGGCATCCCGGTGGCCGATCTGACCGCGGGGATCTTCTGCGCCATGGGCATCCTGGTGGCGCTGCTGGAGCGCGAGGTCTCCGGCGAGGGGCAATGGGTGCAGAGCAACCTGCTGTCGGCGCAGATCGCCATGCTCGACTTCCAGGCGGCGCGCTGGACGATCGGCCACGAGGTGCCGGGCCAGGCGGGCAACGACCACCCGACCTCGACGCCCACCGGGGTGTATGTGACGGCCGATGGGCACTTCAACATCGGCGCGGCGGGCGACGCGATCTACGCGCGCTTCTGCAAGGTGATCGGTGCGCCGGAGCTGGCGACCGACCCGCGGTTCGGCACCAATGCGGAGCGGACGCGGCACCGCGGCGAGTTGAGCGCGGCGATCAACGCGATCACGTGCACCAAGACCGCGGCGGAATGGATCGAGATCCTGAACGCGGCGGGCGTGCCGTGCGGGCCGATCAACCGCATCGACCAGGTGTTCGCCGATCCGCAGGTGAAGCACCTGAACATCACCCGCCACGTGGCGCACAAGGTGCTGGGCGATGTGGAGGTAATCGGCCAGGCGGTGGAACTCAGCCGCACGCCGTGGGGCGTGCACAGCCCGACGCCGGAGGCGGGCGAACACACCGACGCGGTGCTGGGCGAGCTGGGCTATGGCGCGGCGGAGATCGCCGATCTGCGGGCGCGCAAGGTGGTTTAGGGCGGGTTCCTCCTGGTCACGGCTGGTCGGACGCCTGCGCGGACGCGGGCGCCGGCAGGCGATACAGAATGTGCCGGCGCAGCGGGCTGTCCGCGGGGAGCAAGGGGTGGTCGTATTCGATCGACCGTGTCATGCCCAACCGCTGCATGACCCGTTGCGAGGCGAGGTTGCCGAGCGTCGTGACCGCAACGATTTCCGCCAGCCCGATGCGGCCGAACCCGTCCGCGATCGCCGCGCGCGCCGCCTCGGTGGCGTAGCCCTGGCCCCAGAAGCGGCGATGCAGGCGCCAGGCGACCTCGACGGCCGGGGTGAAGGACGCTGCGTAGCGCACGTGGCTGAGTCCGACGGCGCCGATGAACGGCGCGACCCCGGGGGCCTCGACGGCCCATTTGCCGAAGCCGTGCTCCGCGTGGTGACGCTGGACCCGCTGCGCGTAGGCGTCGCTCTGTTCGCCGGTGAGCGGACCGGTCAGGAAGCGCATGACGATGGGGTCGGCATTCTGCTCGGCGAATGGCGCGCGGTCGCTGTCGCGCCAAGGCCGCAGCAGCAGACGAGGGGTTTCGATCATGGCGTGGGCCGTCTTGTCGTAGGGGGTGCGCGCCGCTGTAGCACGGCACCGGAACGAGCGCCAAGCGTCGTTGCGTCGCTTAATCGGAATCGATGCCTCCCGGGTCATCCTTCCCGGTCGCACCAGTCGCGACCGCAGCGCGCTGGTCCTGTTTCGATCTTTGGCTTGGCAAAGTTGAGCAGACGTTGGCGGGCAACCTGGCATAGAGTGCCCCACCTGAGGAGCGCACCTGATGGCTCGGGACATTGCTGACCCAAGACAGGCCCAACCGTTGCTCAAGGACCCGGTGGCCCGCGCTGCCAGTCCTGGCAGAGGAAACGCGCCGCTGGATGGTTGGGCAGCCTTGGTTCCTGAGCTTAGCGTTACGGACATTCGGGCAAGCCTGTCTTTCTGGTGCAATCTGCTTGGCTTCGGCGTTGCATATGATCGCCCAGCCGCTCGATTTGCTTATCTCGTTCGCGAGCGGCTGCAAATCATGCTCTGCGAACGGAACGGACGCTGGGAGTCGGCCGAATTGCAGCGCCCGTTTGGCCGCGGCATCAACCTCCAGATGACTATGCCGTCTATCGCCCCGGTGCTTGCTGCGCTCCACGGCGCAGGCTGGCCGCTGTTCGAACAGCCAAGCGACGCCTGGTACCGGGTTGGCGATCTTGAATGCGGCCAGAGGGAGTTTTTGGTGGAGGATCCGGACGGCTACTTGTTGCAATTCGCCGAAGTCCTGGGAACGCGTCCGCCGATGCGCGCCTGATCTCGGCTGGCGGTGGCCCCATGGGGCGCTGGGGCCCGGAAGCAGAAATTCACACTCGGCCATGACGGGGTGCCGGCGTTGGGGAGGACACGATGATCGAGGCACGTTTCGTCAAGATGGTGATGGTCGGTTGCCTCGCGCTGTTTGCGCTGGTGGTGACGTATGGTACCAGCGGCCCAAAGTGACGACTCTTCCACCATTTCGGGCCGCTGGTATTGCGCGCGGGGTTGGTGGGGCGGCTGCGCGCCAAACCAAAACTCATATCAGCGGCCCGACACGGGCCGAACGGTCAGCAATTAGGGCCGTTGGTATGACAATCTTGTAGACTACGGCTCGAACTACGCGTTCGTGCAGCATGTTCTGAGCATGGACACGACGTTCCCGGGCAACGCGCTGAAGGGGCGACAGATCACCTCGCCCATGGTCTGGAGCGTGGCTTATTGGGGCATCATTCTTGCCGAGGGGGCGACCGCAGTGACGCTCGGGGGCGGCGCGATTGCGATGGCGCGGCACCGGCGCGCGGACGCGGCGCACTTCCGACACGCCAAGCGGTTCGTCTATCTCGGCGCCGGGCTCGGCTTCCTGCTGTGGTTCTTTGGTTTTATGGTGGTCGCCGGGGAATGGTTCGCGATGTGGCAATCGAAAAGCTGGAACGGCCAGGAAGCGGCGTTCCGGTTCACCCTGTCGATCCTGGCCGTGCTGATCTTCGTCAATCAGCCCGATGACTGACCCCGCGCGTCACTGGGCGTATCACTGGGCGTAACGGGAACCTGCCGTCGGCTTGCTTGCGGCGCTGGTGATGACGATCGGTTCGGCGCGCAATGACGCAGGTGCCGCCTCGCCTTTTCGCCACAGCCAGTAGACGTTGCCGCCGGCGCCGTTCACCGCGACGACCTTGTGGTTGCCCCTGGCATCGATGGCGTGGATGGTCACGCGGCTGATCAGCCCGCCTTGCAGGTGGCGCATGTCGTCCACCGCCTCGTGCACCGCGTCCTCGACGCTGGCGCCTTTTTTCATGTACAGCACGATCGAGCGCGCGGTGCCGCAGCGGATGGCCATCTCGCCGGCGCCGGTGCAGGCCGCCGCGCCGTAGCGCGTGTCGGCATAGGAGCCGGCGCCGATGATCGGGCTGTCGCCGAGCCGGCCTGGGTATTTCCAGCCCCAGCCGGACGTGCTGGTGCCGGAACAGATCGCCCCGGTGGCGTCCTGCGCGAGAAAGACCGTGGTGTCGCGGCCGACCTCGGGGTCGATGGCGTGCTGGCACAGCTCGGCCAGCGGGATGTCGGGCCAGGCGCGCTTTTGCGCCGGCGTCAGCTCGGCGTCGAACCAGGCCTGCCAGGCACGTTGCGAGTCCGGTATCAGGTTGTCGGCCGGCTCGGCGCCGATTTCGTGGGCGAAACGGGCGGCGCCCTCGCCGACCAGCAGCTCGTGCGGCAGGCGGCGCATCACCTCGCGCGCGACGCTGACCGGATGGAGGAAACCCTGCAGCGCGCCGACCGCGCCGGTGCGCAGCGTGCTGCCGTGCATCAGGCAGGCGTCCAGCTCGACCTCGCCCAGCAGGTTAGGCCAGCCGCCGCGCCCGACGGTGCGCACGCTGGGGTCGGCCTCGATCAGCTTGATGCCGGCCTCGATCGCATCCAGCGCGTCCTGGCCGTCCGCCAGGTGGCGCGCGGTGGTGGGCGCGCCGATTGTGCCCTCGTTGTTGGTCAGCAGGATCATCGCTATGGTTCCTTGGCTCCGCCCGCCACCATGCACCGAAAGAGGCGCGCCATGAAACCGGACGACTATCAGCTCGATATCCTGGTGCAGGGCTATCCCGGCAAGTCGGTCTGCCATGGCGGCCTGGGCTGGAGCACCATCGTGCTGCTGCGCGGCGCCGGGCGCGTGGCGCTGGTCGATGTCGGCACGTTCAGCCATCGCGCCAACCTGCTGGCGGGGCTGCAACGCCACGGGCTGGCGCCGGAGGAAGTCACCGACGTCATCCTGACCCATGCGCACCACGACCATGCGATCAACTGGGTGCTGTTCGACAAGGCAACGATCTGGCTGGGCGCGCGCGAGATCGACTGGGCGGTGCAGGCGCCGTGGGGGCGCACGCCGGTGCCGGAGCTGTATGTGCGCGAGCTGAAGGCCTCGCAGCAGTTGCGGGTGCTCCGCCACGGCGACACGGTCATTCCGGGGATGGTGGCCTATGATGCGCCGGGGCACACGCCGGGGCACATGATCTTCGTGCTGTCGGGCGGGACGCGCGACGTGATCTTCACCGGCGACGCGGCGAAGAATCGGGCCGAGCTGCTGACGCGGGCGGCCGACATGACGATCGATCCGGCGCTGACGGCGGCCTCGATCGAGGCGATGTGGGAATTGTGGCGCAAGCGGCCGGACACGCTGCTGGTGCCGGGGCACGACATGCCGATGGTGCTGCGCGACGGCGCGCCGGTGTTCGTCGGCAAGCGCGAGGCGGCGATCACCTCGTGGTTCGGCGATGACCTGGACACGATGACGCGGTTCGAGCTGACGGTGGGGCGGTAGGCTCGGGCGGTCGTCGCGCGGCCCGGTCGGCCCGCGACCGGGCCGGCGGGGGAAGCGGCTCGGGCAGGTGCTCGCGCTCAAATCGACGTGACCAATCGGCGATGTCGGTTGAATCGATCCGCAAGCGCGGCGCAGTGTCGCCCCTGCCAGGCCGGCCCGCCGCGCGTCGGGAGCTGGTTGGCCAGCGAAATGACAGGGGGGGGAAACATGTCGGCCATCACGATGGTTGCCAGGCAATTCTTCGAGGCCTGCGAAGCGGGCAAGGGCTGGGAGGCCTGCCAGGCGCATTGCACGCCCGATGCGAGCTTCGCGGCACAGGCCGAGCCGCTGGCCGGCGTGCGCACGCTGCGCGACTATGCCGACTGGATGAAGGGGCTGCTCACGTTCATGCCGGACGGACGCTATGCGGTAAAGTCGCTCGCCACCGACAATGACAGCAACAGCGTCTGCGCCTATGGCGTGTTCTCCGCCACCCATACCGGACAGGGCGGCCCCTGCCCGCCGACCGGCAAGAGCACGACGACGGACTACGTCTATGTCATGGAGTTCGCCGGCGACAAGATCCGGCACATGACGAAGATCTGGAAGGCCGGCTGGGCCATGAAGGAACTCGGCTGGGCCTAACGCGAGAACTCCGACGACGCTTGCCTGGCGGGCGACGCGGCGGCGCTGTCTCAGGCGCCGCCATTCACGTCGATCGTTGCGCAGGTGATGAAGGACGCGGCGTCGCTTACCAGGAACTCGACCACCGCGGCGATCTCGTCGGGTTCGCCGGCGCGGCCCAGCGCGCTGGCCTTGGCGCGCGCCTTGGCAACCGGCGGCGTGCGCGCGCCCATTGCGGTGTTGATCAGCCCCGGCGCGACGGCATTCACCCTGATGCCGTGCCGGCCCAGCCGCGTGCCAAGGCTCTTGGTCAGATTGATGACCGCCGCCTTCGACGCGCCATACTCCACCACCGAGCTGCCGCGCTGGCCCGCGGAGGATGCCGTGTTGACGATCGCCCCGGTCTGGCCGGCGGCGATCAGCCGCTTGGCCACCCATTGCGAGGCGAAGAACGGCACGCGCAGGTTGACCGCCAGCGTCGCGTCGAACTGCGCGCGCGGCACGTCGAGGAAGTCGCTGTCCGGATGATAGACGCCGGCGTTGTTGAACAGCACGCGGATCAGGCCTTGCTCGAGCTCGATCGCGGCCAGCGTCGTCTCCAGCCGATCGAGATCGCTGAGGTCGCACTGGTAGTGCGGCCAGTTGCCGGCGCCCTCGGCACCGAGATCGATGCCGACCGCGAGATAGCCCGCCTGCGCCAAGCGGCGACAGGTCGCCTGGCCGATCAGGCCGTTGCTGCCGGTGATCACTGCGACTTTCGCCATGGTTTTTGCTCCTGGTTCGCGTGCCGCGCGTTGGGCGGCGAGCCTAGCAGTCTGCTGGAAAAATCCAACGCCGAGGAAACGGAAGGCCGAGGAGAATCAGGATTTGGTTTGCTTTGAAATCTTTCGCGTGCGGCTGTGCGGGAAGGCGAAGCAAGCTTGCGTCGGTGAACTGCTCGAAGCTCCTTCTGAGCTGCCCCCGATTTCTCTGGACACGGTATTGTCGAGCGAAACGGAGCAGGCAGATGTCGAACCCCAAGGACTCCAACATGGATTTGTCGGCTGATGGACCTGTGGGCAGCGTGGGCGGGCGTCGCCCGTCCACGCTGCCCACAGGCCAGCTTGCGGCGCCGTGCGTGGGGCCTCCGTGCGTGGGCCTTCGGGCGCCGGGGCAGCGTTGGCGCGTGCGCGTAAGCGCGAGGTGGTGCTGCGCCTGATGCGCGGCGAACCGAGCGAGTTGCTCGCGCGCGAACGCGGCGTGCCGCTGTATCGGCTGGAGCGCTGGCGCGACCGGGCGCAGGCGGCGATCGACGCCGCGCTCAAGGACCGTGCGGCCGACGCTGAAAGCGTCGAACTCGCCGCCGCGATGCAGCGGATCGGTGAGCTCTGCATGGAGAACGAACTGCTGCGCGCGCGGATCGGACACGCCGGCCCTTTGGCCCGCAGGAGGTCGCGGTGACGGCCGCCGCGATCTCCCCCGCCACCGGCCGGGCCTACGGCGTCGCGCGCGTCTGCCAGGCCTTCGACGTGCCGCGCTCGTCGTTCTACGCAGGACGGCGGCAACCACCGGGACCGACGTCGCAGACGCAAGTGCCGCGCCGGCGAGGGCCGAAGCCCACGGTGTCGGATGCGGCGCTGCTCGCGGCGATCCGCGCCGACCTCGCCCGTTCGCCCTGGCACGGCGAGGGACATCGCAAGGTCTGGGCAAGATTGCGCGTGCTCGACGGCATTCGGGTCGCCCGCAAGCGCGTGCTGCGGCTGATGGGCGAGGCCGCCCTGCTCTCGCCGCACCGCGCACGCACCGGCCAACCGGACGGCCACACCGGGCGCATCACCACCGACGCGCCCAACCTCATGTGGGCGACCGACGCCACCCAGATCGCCACCGTGCAGGTCGGCAAGGTCTGGCTGTTCAGCGTCGTCGAGCACTGGAACGCCGAGGCCCCGGCTGGAACGTCAGCAAGCGCGGCGATCGCTACGCCGCGGCCGAGGCCATCGGCATGGCGGTCAAGACCATCTTCGGCCATCTCGGTGCCACCGCTGCCCGCGGCGTCGCGCTGCGCCACGACCATGGCAGCGCCTTCATGGCCGAGCACTTCCAGAACCAGATCCGCTTCTGGGGCAGGAGATCGAGTTATGCTTTCGTCGGGGAACCCGAAACCAATGGCGTCGCCGAACGGTTCTTCCGCACCCTCACGGAGCAGATCGTTCATGGCCGCATCTATCAGACCATCGACGAGGTTCGTGCCGCCGTGCGCGACTTTATCGTTCGCTACAACGCCGCCTGGCTGATCGAGAAGAATGGCTTCCGCAGCCCCGCCGATGCCAGAGCCGCTTGGAATCAGGCCGTCATGAAGCAGGCGGCTTAGCCTTGGCTTGTGTCCAGGAAACCGGGGGCGGTACAGGTGTGGCTACTTCAGCCCGGGCTCGCACTACGCCGCGGAGCGGGTGATCGAGGCGCACCTGTATGACCACGTGCGTAATTTTCTCGCCCGGCGCCACAAGCTGCCGTCGTGCGGCACCCGGCAAATCCGCGAGGACGCGGTGTTCAGCACCATGGGCGTGCTGCAACCGCGCAAATGCCGCCACAAGGGCGTCCTGTCGTGAGCCTGCCACGAAGCCAGTCGGAAAGCCGGACGCGGGAAATCCGCACGTCCGGTTTGATGAGCGCGGAGGGGAGACGGACTGCTTACGCGGCACCGCGCCCCTCCTCAACTCTACCGTGCATCGCCTTGCTTCATCTGCGTTAAACTCTTTCTTGCCCTGCCGCGCCATAAGCGCGCAACGCGGGCCAGGGCGGTGCGCGATCGCACCCTCTCCGAGCCACGGCCGGACTGTACTGAACCGGTCAGGATCACAGTGCGGGGGCACTGGTCCTCTGCGTCACCGATCTTGTGGCGACGTCGCGGCTTGCTTGCGACGCGATCCAGGGACGATCGATGGAGCATGAATCCTGGCAATATCAACGACGCGGGGGGCTAGCCCGTACCTTCTCACATTCTCGCGGGCCCCGGCTCTGTCCTTGCCGCGCCAGAGAGTTTTCGCGCCTGGCGAAGACACCCGGTCTTGGCGGTGGCGCGAAAACCCCCCGTTGGTCCCTTGGGGCACGACAATGACCATCGCCATCATCCCGTGACAGTATGAGAGATCCGGGCTAGGCGAACGGTGACGGCGCCGGTCGCGACCCGTCGGTGAAGCGGCTGAACCGGTAGTCGGTCGGATCGACCACCGGGGCATCGCCGGTGACCAGGTCCGCCATCAGTCGTCCCGCCCCCGGACCGATGCCGAAGCCGTGGCCGGAAAATCCGGTCGCGATGAAGAACCCCGGCAGCGTATCGACCCCGGAGATCACCGGCACGATGTCGGGCGTCACGTCGATCATCCCGCCCCAACGCTCGGCGATCCGCATCTCGCGGAACGCCGGAAACGCCGCGGTGATCGCACCGCGCGCCTGATCGAGGATCGGCTGATGCGGCTGCGGATCGAGCGTGCGCACCCGCTCGAACGGCGTGGTCTCGTCGAGCGACCAGCGGCGGGGGATCTGCCAGTCCGCGATGAAGGCGCGGCCCACGCGGATGCGGTAGCTCTGCCGCTGCGTCTTCACCGCCGGCAGGAAGTCCGGCAGGAAGCGGAACGCGTCGCGCGTCAGGTCGAACACGTTGCTGGCCCAGCTCGCGACGTTGTAGCCGCCGTCGAGACGCTTGCGGAAGCCGAAGCCGGCGCCGCTGGCCGAGGCCTCCGGCCCGCCCGCCAGCGGTTCCGTCCGCATCACCGACGACAGCACCTTGAGCTGGGGCAGCCGGATGTTGTTGTTGCCGCAGAACAGGCTGGACCACGCGCCGCCCGCCACCACGACCGAGTCGCACTGGATACGGCCCTTTTCCGTCACCACCGCGGCGACCCGGCCGGCTTTCGTTTCGATCCCACGCACCGCGCACTGCGTCAGGATGCCGGCGCCCAGCCGGCGCGCCGCCTCGGCGATCGCCGGGGCGGCCATCTGCGGCTCGGCGCGTCCGTCGCTTTCGGTATACAGCGCGCCCGCCCACTCCCCCGCCAGCCCGGGCAGCCTCTCGGCCGCCTCGGCGCGCGTCAGCATCCGCGTGTCGAGCTGATACGGCCGTGCCGCCTCCAGCCAGGCGGCCTTCCTGGCAAGCTCGGCCGGCGTCTTGCACAGATAGACGATGCCGGTGCGGCGGAAGCCGGTCTCGGCCTGCACCGCCGCGTTCATCTCGCCCCACAGCCGCATCGCCTCGATCGCCAGCGGGATCTCGCGCGGGTCGCGCCCCATCTTGCGGCACCATCCCCAGTTGCGGCTGGATTGCTCGCCGGCGATGTGGCCCTTCTCGCACAGGGTGACCGACACGCCCTTGCGCGCCAGGAAGAAGGCGGTGCAGGTGCCGATGATGCCGCCGCCGATGACCACGACGCCGGTGCTGGCGGGCAGCGTCGCATCGGAGGCGACGGGCTCGACGCGGGGGGCCATTCGCGTCGCCTCCTAACGCTGCCGCCAGGGCAGGTCGCGTGCCTTCCAGCCGGCGATCGTGCCGCGGTGGCCGGCGCCGTCGGGCCCTCCCTCAAACCCCTCGGCCACGTTGTAGACATGCGGGAAACCCGCCGCCTGCGCCGCCTGCGCCGCGGCCAGGCTGCGCTGGCCACTGCGGCAGATGAAGTAGATGTGGTGCTCCGGCGTGAAGCCGGCTTCGGCGAGCTGGGCGGCAAAATTCCCGTTCACCTGCATGGCAGGATAGACCTGCCATTGGATCAGTACGGCCTGCTTCCCCGCCGGCGCGAGGTCGGGCAGGCCGACGTAATTCCACTCGGCCTCGGTCCGCACGTCGATCAGCTGCGCCTTCGGGTCCGACCGGAGGGCTTCCCACACCTGGGCTGGCGGCACATTGTCAACCATCTGACTGTCTCCGGCGGGATGAGGACGCGATGACGCAACTGTATCACGGCACGCGCTGGCAGGACGACCTGGCCGCTTCGATCGGCGACACGCCGCTGATCCGCCTGCGCGGCGCCTCCGCGGCGACCGGCTGCAACATCCTGGGCAAGGCCGAGTTCATGAACCCGGGTGGGTCGGTGAAGGACCGCGCCGGCCTGTATATCATCACCGACGCCGAACGGCGCGGCGCGCTGCTGCCGGGCGGCACGGTGGTGGAGGGCACCGCCGGCAACACCGGCATCGGCCTGACCCTGGTGGGCAACGCGCGCGGCTACCGCAGCGTGATCGTGATGCCGGAGACCCAGAGCAAGGAGAAGATCGACTACCTGCGCATGATCGGCGCCGATTTGCGCCTGGTGCCGGCCAAGCCGTATCGCGACCCGGACAACTACGTCCACGTGTCGCGCCGGCTGGCCGAGCAGACCGGCGCGCTCTGGGCCAACCAGTTCGACAACCTGGCCAACCGCGAGGGCCACCGCATCAGCACCGGCCGCGAGATCTGGGAGCAGACCGATGGCAAGGTGGACGCCTTCACCTGCGCCTGCGGCAGCGGCGGCACCCTGGCCGGGGTGGCGCTGGCGCTGAAGGAACGCAACCCCAAGGTCCGCATCGTGCTGGCCGACCCCGAGGGCAGCGGCCTCTACGGCTGGGTGAAAAGCAACGACCTGACGGTCGCCGGCAGCTCGATCACCGAGGGGATCGGCCAGTCGCGCGTGCCGGGCAACCTGGCGGGCGCGCCGATCGACGACGCCGAGAAGATCCCCGACGCCGAGGCGTTGGGCTTCATCTACGACGTGCTGATCCATGAGGGGCTGTCGGTCGGCACCTCGGCCGGGATCAATATCGCCGCGGCGGTGCGGGTGGCCAAGGCGCTGGGCCCCGGGCACACGGTGGTGACGATCCTGGCCGACGGCGGCAGCCGCTACCAGTCCAAGCTGTTCAACCCGGAGTTCTTGCGCGCCAAGAACCTGCCGGTGCCGCCGTGGCTGACATCGGGCGGCGGTTGACCCGTCCGCTTGCGCCTGGCGCCGACGGCTCTTGGCCATGGTCGCGCCAACCGAACCGGATGGGTCCGCAGACGGTTGGCCCGACCGTGGAAATCGAGGTTGGACGCCGAGTGGCAATGACCGTCCCCGCCGCCCGGATCGCCCTATCGCCCGACCAGCACAAGCGGGCTATCGCCCGACGAACACCGGCGGGCGCTTCTCCATGAACGCGCGGCGGCCTTCCTTGTAGTCCTCGCTGTCGAAGCACAGCTTGGCGGCGGCGTGCACCGCCGCCATGTCGCGGTCGGCGGGGTCCTTCATGACCTCGGTGATCGTCAGCTTGGACGCGGCGACCGACAGCGGCGCGTTGTCGGCGATGGTGCGCGCGATGCTCAGCACCGCCTCGTTGAGATCCTCGGCGGGGACCATCTTGTTGATCAGCCCAATCCGCTCCGCCTCCGCCGCGTCGATCCGGCTGCCGGTGTACAGGATCATCCGCGCATGCGCCGGCCCGATCAGGTTGATCAGGTTGCGCAGCCCCTCGAAGCCATAGGCGATCGACAGCCGCGCCGCCGGAATGCCGAACTGGCTGTCCTCCGCGGCGATGCGCAGATCGGTCTGCATGGCGATCGCCAGCCCGCCGCCCAGGCAGAAGCCGCGGATGCGCGCGATCGTCGGCTTGCGGAACGCCTGGAACTTGGCCCGCCCGACGCCGGTCATCCGGTCGTATTCCTGCTGCGCGTCGGCGTTCGAGCGCAGCTTGTCGAACTGGCTGATATCGGCGCCGGAGACGAACGCCTTGCTGCCGGCGCCGGTCAGGATCACCACGCGGACCGAGCTGTCCTCGGCGAATTCGTCGAGGATCTCGCCCAGGCCGATCCACATCTCCACCGACATGGCGTTGCGCTTCTCGGGCTGGTTGAAGGTGATCAGCCCGATGCCGTCCTCCTTCGCGGCCAGCATCCTGCCGCCGGCGTATTCGACGGTCACGCCGCCGCTGACGATCGTGTCCATGTCAGATGGCTCCCTTCTTGCGCATGTCGGCTATCTCGGCGTCCGAATAGCCGACCGAGCGCAGTACTTCGTCGGTGCTGGAACTGGCCTCCGGCGTCGGGATGCGGATGTCCTTGGAGAAGCCGGAGATGTTGATCGCCGAGGCGACCACCTCCTTGATGCCGACCACCTTGCTGTGCATCGGCCGCGCCATGCCGAGATGTTTCACTTGCGGATCGGCAAACACCTGGTCGATGCTGTAGATCGGCCCGCAGGGGATGCCGTTGGCCTCGAATAGTTCGATCCAGTGGTTGGCCGGCTTGGTCTTGGTGATCTCGCCGATCGCGGCGTTGATCTCCTTGCGCGCCTTGCTGCGGCCGACCTGGGTTTTCCACGCTTCCTTGGCCAGCCAGTCCGGCCGCCCGATCGCCTCGCAGAAGCGGGTGAACACGCGCGAGGAGCTGGCGGCGATGTTGATGTGGCCGTCGCTGGTCGGGAACACGCCGGTGGGGATGCCGGTCGGGTGGTCGTTGCCGGCCTGGCCCGCCACCTCGCCCTCCATCAGCCAGCGGCTGGCCTGGAAGTCGAGCATGAAGATCTGCGCCTCCAGCAGCGAGGTCGTCACCCAGCGGCCAACCCCGGTGCGCTCGCGGTCGAAGATCGCCATCATGCAGCCCAGCGCCAGCAGGTTGCCGGCGGTCAGGTCGTCGATCGGGATGCCGACGCGCATCGGGCCGCGGCCCGGTTCGCCGGTGATGGACATCAGCCCGCCCATTCCCTGGGCGATCTGATCGACGCCGGCGCGCGGGCCATAGGGCCCGTCCTGGCCGAATCCGCTGATGCTGCCGTAGACGATGCGCGGGTTGATCGCCTTCACATCGTCGTAGGAAACCTTCAGGCGATGCTTCACCTGGGCGCGCATGTTCTCCAGGATCACGTCGGCGGTCTTCGCCAGGCGCATGAAGGCGGCATGGCCCTCCGGCGTCTTGAGGTTCAGCGTGATCGCGCGCTTGTTGCGGTGCAGGTTCTGAAAGTCGAAGCCGTGACGGCGGCCGGCGACGTCCTCGCCCTCGCCGGCCGGCGGCTCGATGCGGATGACGTTGGCGCCCCAGTCGGCGAAGTGGCGCACCGCGGTGGGGCCGGCGCGGGCCAGCGTCAGGTCCAGCACGGTGATGCCGTTCAGCGGCAGGCGCGTCTCGGTCAACACGGTCTTGTCCATCGGGCTTTCCGGCATCGTTATCCCCTCCAGCGTCTCGCCCGATACTCTGCCTCCTTGGCCAATCGCTCAAGACCGCCCGCCGCGGCACGCGAGGCCAGGGGTTTTTTCGCCCCCAATGGACGGCCCGTTGCTGCCCGCGCCCTACCCGCTTGTGCCGCCTGCCGGAACTCCCGCCCAGCTTCCCTGACCTGTTTTCGTTCGCCTGATCGCCCGGCGCGGCCTGGTCCGGCGCGCCCAAGCGCCTGCGGCGCCGGCGCGGCAAGGCGGGGCCACGCCCGCGAGAGCGTGAAACATCCGGGCTACGGCGGCGCGCCGGGAACCAGCTCGGCCTGCATGGTCGCCAGTCGCTGCCGCGCAACCGCCAGATAGGACGGATCAAGCTCGATCCCGATCCCCTGGCCGCCTTCCAGCGCCGCGGCAAGCAGCGTCGTGCCGGTGCCCATGAACGGGTCCAGCACCACCGGTTGGCGAACCCCGTGCAGTCGGATGCACCAGCGCGGCAGTTCCAGCGGGAACGTGCTCGGGTGGTGGAATTTCTCCGCCTTGCTCTGCACCGTGTCGTAGGGAATGTGCCAGGTGTTGCCGCGGCAGCGCAGGTCGCGCGCGTGGCCGCGCCGGGCGATGTTGGATTTGTCCTTGAACGGCACGCCGATCGCCAGCCGGTCGAGCGGCACCGCGCCGGACAAGGTCAGGTGGAAGATGTGCTCGTGGTTGTGATGCAGGAACCGCTTGCCGCCGACCGGCTTGTAGTGCCCGACCGAGTTGCGCCCGATCGCGATCGACTTGATCCAGGTGATGTGGTTCTGCAACGCGAACAGTCCGCGCAGCCGCACGATCAGCTCGAACGGCAGCCATGGCGCGGTGGACGAGCCGGCGATGTTGAGGAAGAATGACGCCTCGGGCCGCATCACCCGCCGCAGCTCGGTCGCGACGCGCAGCAGCCAGTCGAGATAGTCCTGTTCGGCCCGGTTGTCCCGGTAGCGCCGGTAGGCGATGCCGAGATTGTACGGCGGCGAGGTGACGATCACGTTGACCGACGCCGCGGGCAGCGTGGGGAGCACGGCCAGGCAGTCGTCGCAGATCAGCCGATGCGCGCCGAGCAGCGCCTCCCGGGTCGGCGCGAGGGGCTGGTCCATGTTCAAGCGCCCGGCGCGGCGCGAGGCAGCAGCAGGTAGGCGGTGCCAGGCTGCTTCATCCGCCCCGCCATCGCCTCGGCCGCGGCGTCCCAGCCGAAGAAGATGTCGCCGCGAACCGGGCCCTTGATCGCCCCGCCGCGGTCCTGCGCCAGCAGCAGGTGCCGCCACGGCGCGCCGTCCAGCGGGTTGGAGGTGGCGACGAACACCGGCGCGGCCATCGGCAGGAAGCGACGATCCACCGCCAGCGAGCGCCCTGGCGTCAGCGCCACGCCGAGCGCGCCGGGCGGCCCGACGTCGGGTGGCGTCGGTGCCAGCACGCTGAAGAACACGTAGGAGGGGTTGGCGTCCATCAGTGCCGGCGCCTGGTCCGGGTGGGCCGCCAGCCAGGCACGGATCGCCGGCAGGCTGACCGCCTCGCGCGTCAGTTCGCCGCCCTCGATCAGCAGCCGGCCGATCGGCACATAGGGACGGCCGTTCTGGCCATCGTAGCTCACCCGGACGATGCGCCCGTCCGGCAGCCGCACCCGGCCGGAGCCTTGGATCTCGAGGAAGAACGCATCCACCGGATCGGCCAGGAACAGCAGCGCCAGATGCTGCGCGGCGAGGGCGCCGTGCTCGATCGCCGCGCGGTCGTAGTACGGCACCAGCCTGCCGCCCTCGATCCGCCCGGCGATCGAGCGGCCCTGCAGGTCGGCGGCGAAGGCGCCGAGATCGGCTTGCAGCAGATCGCGCGGCCGGCGCAGCAGCGGCGTCTGATACCGCCCGCCGCGCCGCATCGCGCCGTCCACCTGGGGTTCGTAATAGCCGGTGAACAAGCCTTCGGGCTTGCCGTTGTCGCCGATCGCATAGGGTTGCAGCTCGCGCTCGAGCATGGCCCGCGCCGCGGCGTCGTCGCCGGCCGGCACCGCCGCCGCCGCGGCGCAGAGGGGGCGCCACTGCCCGGCACGTCCGCCGCGCGGCACCGCCGCCGTGCCGCCGCCCAGCGCCGCCTCGTCCGGCAAGCCGGCCAACAGCGCGCATTCGCGCCGCAACGGCGGGATGACGGCGGAAAGATGGTCCTCGGCCCAGCCGGGCAGGGCGCTGAACGGCACGGCGGTCATGGTCAGAGCCGGGGGTTGTGCCGGTGGCGGCGCTGACGGCGGCGGTACGGCGCAGGCCGCCAGCCCCAGTGCCGCGAAAAGCCAGCCGGCGGATCGCCTGGCCCCAGCGGATCGCCTGGCCCCAGCGGATCGCCTGGCCAGTGTCCCGGGGGCCGACCGCGCAGGCGGTGCGGGATCGCCGGCAGGCGGGGTGGGACGGTGCGCGGCTGCCGCCCGCCGGCGTTTCCGGGCAACGCCGTGCGCGCTGCCCGGCGCCCAACATGCCGGCGCCCAACATGATGGGAGACGCCTCATTTCGGGCGCTGCGTGTCAGGCGCTGCGCGCAGCGACCAGGCGCCAGGTGGGGTCCTGCGCGGACAGGTCGCGCTCGAACGTCCACAGGTCGGTGATCTCGGTCACCGCGTCGGTGCCGGCGACCGGGTTGCCGGCCTGGTCGCGGGTCAGGCTGATCTGGTCGGAGACGAACTTCACGGTGACGTGCGCCACGGTGCCGTTCAGCTCCGCCGCCTCGATGCTGGCGCCTGGCACCGCGCGGATCTCGCTGACTTGCTGCTGTCCGGCCGCCTCGCGCGCGGCGATCGCCTGCTCGAACGCGCGGTAGGTGTCGTCCGCCAGCAGGCTGCGCAGCGTGGTCCGGTCGCCGGAGGCGAAGGCGGTCACGATGAGGCGGAACGCCTTTTCCGCGCCATCCAGGAAGCCCGCCGGATCGAAGCTGCGATCCACCGCCTGCATGCGCGCCAGCGTCTGGCCGAGGGCGCTCACCGGCTCGGGGACCGTCCGGTGGGTCGGCGGGTGGACCGGCTCCGCATGTCCGTCGATCACCGGTCCGGCCGCGGTCGGGCCGGCCGGCGGCTGATAGGGCTGTTGCGGCCGTTCGAACCCGGTCCGCCGCCCGAGGATGCTGCGCAGCCGCAGCACCAGGAATGCCGCGATCATGCCAAACAGCACCAGGTCGATCGGAAAACTGCCGTCACCCATTCCCGCTCTCTCTCATCCGTGTCGAGAGAGATAGGCGGCCGGGGCGCGTAACACAAACGAAACCGGTATCCAGGCAGTGGGGATTGTCGGCCCGCCGGGCCGCCTGTAATGCCGGCGCATGATCCTGATGCGGCACGGCCAGAGCGAGTTCAACCTGCATTTCGGCGCGTCGCGCGTCGATCCCGGCGTGATCGACGCGCCGCTGACCGAGCTTGGCCACGCGCAGGCCGCGGAGGCGGCCCAGCACCTGCGCGGCGAGGGGATCGGTCGCATCATCGCCTCGCCGTACACTCGCGCCCTGCAGACCGCCGCGCCGATCGCCGCGGCGCTGGACGTGCCGGTGTTCGTCAATCCGATCGTGCGCGAGCGCTACAAGTTCGCCTGCGACATCGGCACGCCGCGCACCGAGCTGGAGCGCACCTGGCCGGGGCATGACTTCTCGACGATCGACGAGGTCTGGTGGCCGCCGATCGAGGAGCCGGAAGCGTTCATCATGGATCGGGCGCGCCTGTTCCGGGCCGAAATGGCCGCGTTGGCCGATTGGGCGGACACGCTGGTCGTCAGCCACTGGGGGTTTATCCTGTCGATGACAGGCCAGAGCGTGATGAACGGGCAATCGCTGCGCTGCGACCCGACCGTTCCGGGACCGACGGAGGTCACCTGGCGGGTCTAGCCCCGGGGGCTCACGCTCTCGCCGGTGCTGGCGCGGGGTTTGCCGACGACGGTATTTCGCGCCCGGCGAATATGACCGGTATTGGCGGCGGTGCGAAAAGCCCTTGCGACGACAATGCCCGTTGCCATCATCTCGCGACATTGTCGGAAATCGGGATTGGCCCGGACAGGTTGCTGCGCCCAGGAAGACCGGCGGCATCGAATGCGCTGTTTTGGCCGGAAATTCGCCGCATGGCGGGCTGACCGCGTGGCGGGCGAGGCAGCCCGGCGCAACGGGATGGGACATGATCGGATGCCGACCGGCGGAAGCGCGGAGCCTCCCGCCGAGTGGCGTCGCGTGAGGGGTTGCCCAGGGAGTTGCTGGGCCGGTCGCGTGCCAACCCATGACCCGTTCCAGCCGCCCGACGCCCCGGCGAGCCGTCAGACCGTCGCGCGCTGGTATCAGTTCTGCACCGGCAAATCCTGATCCGGCGCGGGTAAAATTGTCTCTTCAATGACGATAATCGCAATTTTTACCAGTGGTTTCTGTCAAGACGCGCGGGTTCCTCGCCTGCCGCCGCGGCAGCACAGAAATTTCACGGGCCGGATTTTCAGGGTAAGTTTGTGGCGTCGCCGGTGTGTCGGGTTGGCGGGGGGATAGCGTTCGTGCTACCGGGCGTGCATTGGGTGCGTCGGCCTCGGCGTGACCTGAAACGGAGCATGCAATGTCAGAGACAACTCCCGCGCCAGGGCCCGGCGCTGCGCCGCATCAGGTGCCGCTGGTGGTGAACATCCAATACGTCAAGGACCTGTCGTTCGAGGTCCCGGGCGCGCCGCAGATCTATTCCCATTTGCGCGGACAGCCGCAGGTCAACATCAATCTCGATGTGCAGGCCCGGCGGGTGCAGGAGGGGCAGAGCGTGTTCGAGGTGGCGCTCGTGATCCGCGCCGAAGCCCACGAGCCGTCCCAGGGCAACGGACAGAACGCCGCGGTGCCGGCCACGGCGTTCGTCGCCGAGCTGACCTATGCCGGCATCTTCACGTTGAGCGGGCTGCCGGACAACGCGGTCGAGCCGGTGCTGTTGGTGGAATGTCCGCGTATCCTGTTCCCGTTCGCGCGCAACATCCTGGCGGACGTGACCCGCGACGGCGGCTTCCCGCCGGTGCTGCTGCAGCCGATCGATTTCGTCGCGTTGTGGCAGGCGCGGCGGGCGCAGGCGCAGGCTGCCACGCCACCCGCCGCCGCCGTATAGCGCGCGGTTGCCCTTTCCGGCGGCGCGCCGCCGGAAAGGGCCGATCGCACATCAGGCCGGCGCGGCGGCCTGCAGAGCCGCGTGCGCCGCATTCAGGGCCGCGTCGATCTGGGCCTGCTGCGCCGCTGTCGGAGCGGCCCCGCTTTCGATCAGCGCCACCGCGGTGCGTGCCGCCGCGATGATTTCGGGGGCGACGGTGATGCCCATCTGCACGATTTGGATCAGGGCCGTGATGAGTGCGGTCGGCATGGTTAGCTCCCTTGTGTCGGCAGAGTGCCGGTGATGGTGGTCAGGGCGGTGACGGCGGTTTCGGCGGCCGCCAGGGCAGCGGCATTGCCGGCGGCGGCCTCGGCCGCCTTGACCAGCGTGTAGGCCTGGGCGTCGGCCGCCTTGATCTGCGCGACGATGCTGGCGGTTGAGCAGAGCGGGCCGTTCGTGCCGGTGCAGATCGGCAGTCTGATATAGGCGGTTGCCAGGCTCTCGGCCGCGGTCAGCCCGGTTTCCAGCGCGGCGACGTCGGCCGCCGGATTGCTGCCGGCGCCCGAGCAGGCGCCCAGCCCGAGCGGCAGGCTCAACGCGGCGAGCAGCACCAGCATGGCGGTGGGCGGGCTCGCCGAGGGGGCCGCGACCGGGGCGGCGAGCGCATTGCGCGCCTGGTTGTAGTTGTGGCCCAGCAGGTTCACGCACTGGTAGACCACGCCGTACAGCGAGGTGGGTTCTTTCGGCGGCGGCAGCTGTGCCGCGATCACGGCGCAGATGCCGAACATGACAAGCACGTACGGCAGATACGGGCCCACGCCAGGCACTGCCTGGATCATGGCGATGATATCCATTGCAACTATCTCCAAATGAAAAAGGGGTGCCAGACTGCGGCGCCGCTCGCCGCGTCAACGCCGACGCAAAGCCGGGCAGGGGATCAACCGAGGCTGTTTGAATCCTCGTCGCGGGCGCGGAAGTAGCGGTCGATATCGAGGCGGAGCTGCGGCTTGTTCCCGGTCAGCTCCAGCACGCCCCAGGTGTTGCGGATCAGGTCCGTTTCCGGATCGAACCCGTTGTGGGTCAGGATCGACCAGCGATCGACATAGGCGCGCTTGGTCTTCGCGCCGTGCCAGTCGTGCTCGATGCTGCCGGGCAGGTAGCCGATATTGCCGGCAATCTGCTGGCGGGCGCGGTCCTGCCAGCGCAGCAGCGGGCGCATATAGCCGTCGCTGATGCCGCCGGGCACGCTCTCGCGCACCCGGTCGAGCAGCGCCAGCGCCATGTGGTGGTCCGCGGCGCCCAGCACGGCGGTCTCGATCAGGCCGCCGAGCAGGCTGAGTGCCCGGCGCGTCGCGGCCCAGGCGTAGCCCGGATGGGCGAAGGCGTAATTGCCGGGGGCGATCGGCGCGCCCTCGTGCGCCAGGCGGCAGAATGAGCGGTGGACCTGCAGGTGCTCGTCGTTCGGCCCGAGGTCGTAGCAATCCGACCAGGGCTGCACGACGTCGTACTGCTGCAGCGCGTGAACCGTTTCGGTTGCCCAGTCGGGGCGGCGGAAGGTGATGTCGGCGTCGATCCAGGCGGCGTAGTGCCAGTCCTGCGGCAGTCGGCCGAGACCGATGTTGAGCAGGTTCTCCTTGATCCACAGCAGGCTGCGTGCCCGCACCGGGACGTGCGTGATGTGCGGATTGTCGGCGAACGCGAATGGCCGATCGCCGTAGGCGCACTCCACCACCGTGAGGCGCACGCCGGAGTCCAGCATCTGCTCGGCAAATTGGCGGCAGAGCCGCGCGCGGCTCTGCCACCGGATCGGATTGGCGATCGCGGTGACGACATCCAGCTTGTCCATGACGATCCTTTAATAGGCCTGACCTTGGCGATGCGGGACGGGATCAGGCGGAATGGTTCATCGGGCAGACATCCTTGCCGCGCTTGCGGCTGGCCACCGCATAGGTGCCGAACGGCCGGTCGGGATCGGCATTCGGCACCACGATGGTCTGATGGTAATCGGCCCAGTCGTCCGCCTTGAAGTCCGCCATATCACCAACGAAGCTGCTGGCGGCGAGCGTGGTGTCGCCGTAGACGCTGCGCGGCAGCGGCTGAACCTGGGCCAGCGGAAAGTCAGCACGCAGCCGGATCGGCGTGTGCGTGCGCGTCAGCCGCAGGTTGACGAACAGCGGGCCGAACCAGCGGTCGGTTTCGACAATCCCCTCGAACACCACGTGCCCGCCGGGACACGGCAGGTTGGCCGGCGCGCGAACCAGCAGGCTCCAGTCCGGCGCGGTGCGGGCCATCAGCCCGGTCCAGAGCTGCAACGTGCCGGGTTCCGGCAGCGCGGTCAGGAAGGGCGGCGCGCAGCCCTTGAGCGTCTCGGGCGCCGCCTCGTCGAAGCGACTGGAGAACCAGGGGAACTGCGCCGACGGCAGCAGCGGCAACCAGTCCTCCAGGCTGTCATGGTGCCAGAAGATGTCGTGGCCGTCCCACAGGATGCGCAGATCGGTCGGCGGAAAGATCCACCAGCCGAAGCCGGTGGCGCTGCGCACCGCCTCGCAATAGCGATAGGCGCGGGTGGGCAGGGTGCCGATCGCGGAACGATCCGCCCGCTGCGGCGGACGCGCCTCGTCGATCAGGCGATGGAACCGCACGATCGGGGGATCAGCCTGGCGCATGATTGGTTTCGCGATCCTGGAACGGCGACAGCCCATCGCAAGCCGGGCCCGGCCGAGACGAGCGGCGGACCCCGGCCTGGCCGGGCAGCGGATGTGAGGAAGGGAGCGGGATGCCGGCGGGCGCACCTCGCCCGTTGACAGGACGTGCTTAGCCTGGGCACGAATCTATGTCAAGTAAATTTTCCTATGCAGGCGGAGGGCGTGACGGATCGGCCCGGGAACGCCGGGATTGCGGGTATGGAATCCGGGTGCCGAACACTCCCGGGGCGACACCCTATGGCATTCGCGCACCGTGGCTCCGGCGCGGCGGGGGGCTTCTGGCGATGCGCACCACGCCGCATCCCGGCCGCCGGTTTGCGCGCGGTCGCACCCGCCGCAGGACATTGCCGCGTTCCGAGCGTCTGTCCGGAAAATCCGGCAGTCGGTTCGGCCCGCGGGCGATGGCGTCCCCGGGAGGTTGGATGCGCCGGCAACTTCCCCCGTCGTTGCTGCAGCGCGGCGGCGGTTTCTGCTTTCCGGCAGCAAAAATCTCCGTCGCCCGCAATTTGCCGACTTTCTGGAGGGACATTAGCCCGTATTTCTCACCCCGTCGCGGGACGATGGCGAAGGTCATTGTCGTGCCGGGGGATTTTTGTGCCGACGCCAATACAGGTTGTATTCGCAAGGCGCCCCCCCTGGCGTGGCAAGGACCAAGCCAGCGCCCGCGAGAGTGCGAGAAATGCGGGCTAGGTCTTCCGTAGTTCCACGCGCCGGTTCTTGGCTTTGTTGGCATCCGAGTCATTCGGCGCCTCCGGCTTTGAAGTCCCGTAGCCCTTGGCTGTTAGTCTGTTGGGGGCGATGCCGAATTTGGCGACCAGCACCCGCATCACGCCTTCGGCGCGGCCCTGTGAAAGCTGGAGGTTGTGCGCCTTGCTGCCGGTATCGTCGGTGTGGCCGGAAATCTCCAGCTTCAGCGAATGGTCGATCTTGAGCAGGTTCGCGGCCTCGACCAGGGGCGGGGCTCACCACTCCCCTCATTTTCAGACGGCGCCGAAAGTATCGGCAAAGACCGGTAGTTGGGCGAGCCTGGCGGCGAACCGCTCAATCAATGGCAGCAACCGCAACGTCGGCATGGTGGGGTTCAACTCGTAGAGCATAGAGCATACAGCCATGGCGGAACCGCGAATGTGTGCACTGCTTGGAGGTGTTTGACTTGAGGTATCTGCGGTGGTCTCCACTCGTCGGACAATTTGGCGGCTTTGCTAAGCTTGGTTCTGGTTCACCTCAGGCCGCCAATCTCTGGTTCTCACCGTTGCCCGCCAGGCCGGCGGCATAGGCCTCGTCTGGTGTTCGCCCGTCGAGGCTGGAATGGGGTCTGCGGGCATTGTAGTAGCCGACCCAGTGGGTCGGGCCGCTCCGCAGTTCCGAACCAGTCTCGAACGCATGCAGATAGACGCACTTGTATTTCAGGCTGCGCCACAGCCGCTCGATGAACACGTTGTCCATCCAACCGCCCTTGCCGTCCATCGATATCCGTATCCCCGCGTCCAGTAATACCAGGTGGCGGAAAGTTTGACCTATTGGCGTCGCACCCTCGTCATGCCGGGCGCAGGCCCGGCATCCACGATTTTGCTTGCTGCACGCAGGCAAGAAGTCGTGGATGCCGGCCTGCGCCGGCATGACGAGGGTGCGACGCCGAAGAGTCGATCATTCGGACGCCTGGTATAATACCATCGCCTGGTCCATCGCATCGGCAAGAATAGCGGCGTCTACATCGCCGGCATCAGCCTCCAGCCCGACGCGGTCGGCTCGCAGAACAGCGGCACCGCGTTCTGCGTGCGCACATTGATCTCCAACCCCATCGCCGAGCGCAGCGCGCGGAACAGCGCGCCATGCGCCACCACCAGCACGACCGGCGGCAGCGCCACTGCCCGGTTCGCCGCTGCGACCCCACGGGCGCGCAGCGCGGCGAAAGTCTCGGCCCCCTCCGGCGTCCAGGTGCCGGCGATCCAGTTACTGAACCAGTCGGTCATCTTCTGGCCTTCCTGCACGCCAAACGCGACCTCGCGCAGCCCGGCATCGATCCGCACCGGCAGGGCCAGCACTTCGGCAACGATCTCCGCCGTCACCCGCGCGCGCGACAGCGGCGAGGCGACGATGGAAGCGATCCCCCGGTGGCGCAGCAACGGCGCCGCCGCCTTCGCCTGCGCGACGCCGACGGCGTTCAGCGGGATGTCTACGTTGCCTTGCGAGATGCCCTGCGCGTTCCAGTCGGTTTCGCCGTGGCGCAGGAACCAGAAGCCAACGCGGGTGATGGCTGCCAGGGGATCGAGGCCCGGCTCCGGAACGGGAACATTGTTCACGGTCAGGCCACCGCCAGGCCTTCCGCAAGCAGCGTCCGCTGCACCGCCGGGCGCGCCATCATGCGTCGGTAATGCGCGGCGCAGTTCGCCGGCAGCGTCATCTTCAGCGGGCTGGCCGCCCAGAACTCGACATAGAACACCGCCGCGTCGGCGATCGAGAACGCTCCGGCAACGTACTCCTTGCCTTCCAGCGCCGCGTTCAGAACCCCCAACCCCTTCTCGAAGATCGTCCGGCCGCGCGCCTTCACCGTCTCCTCGTCCGCCGCGTTCGGCGTGAAATTCGCCGGCCGGAAGATCCGCGAGGCCCCCTGCATGTGCACCGTGGCGACGACGTAATCCAGCGCCTCCAGCGCGCGAGCCTGGCTGTCGACGTCCTCGGGCAGCAAGCCGGCGGCGGGATTGGTGCGCGCCAGCCAATAGGCGATCGCGGGGAACTCGGTCAGCACCGAGCCGTCGTCGCGCTCCAGCGTCGGCACCTTCGACTTCGGATTGACCGTGGTGAAGCCCGGCTGGAACTGCTCACCCTGGCGCAGGTTGACGACCACGCCGTGATACGGCCTGCCGATCTCCTCCAGCAGCACGTGGATGCCGAGCGAACAAGCGCCCGGGGCATAATAGAGCTTCATCGGTGTCCTTCCTCAGGATGGCCAAGTCTAACAGCTTCACCGGGCCGCGACACCGCGCCAGGCGCCGATCGCCGGGCGCGGCAGGCCCAGGGTCTCGCGCAGCGTCGGACCGGCGTAGTCCTTGTGGTAGATGCCGCGTCGTTGCAGTTCCGGCACCACCAGGCGAACGAAATCCTCATGCGCGCCGGGCACGTGCGAGGCAGCCACGACGAACCCGTCGCAGGCCCGCTCGGTCACCCATTGCTCCATCGCGTCGGCAACATCCTTCGGATTGCCGATGAAGCGCGGATGGTCGTGCAGCGTGCCGCGGCCGGTCACCTCGATGAAGTCGCGCACCGTCGGATTGGCCTTGCCGGTTGCCTTGGTCACGCGGTCGATCACCGCCTGGCCGCCGGTCAGCGCCGCCAGCTCCGCGTCGCTGAAGCTGTCGTCGAGCGCCTTCTTCGAAAAATCATAATTCACCAGCTCCGACAGCAAGGAGAGCCGGTCTTCCATCCGCGGCAGGCTGTCGATCAGCGCCACCTTGTCCTCGGCCTCGGCGCGGGTCTCGGCGATCACGGCGTACATGCCGGTGGCGACCTGCACGCTCTCGGGGTCGCGGCCATGCCGGGCGACCGCCTCCTTGAACGCCGCGTAGTCCGCCTTGCCCTGCCCCAGCGCGTGGTAGGCCACGAACACCAGCTCCGCCCAGCGTGCGGCGAAGGCGCGCCCGCGCCCGCTCTGCCCGGCCTGGATGATCACCGGATGCCCCTGCGCCGAGCGCGGCACGGTGAACGGCCCGCGCGAGTTGAAGAACCGGCCCTTGTGGTCCAGCCGATGCACCTTGGCCGGATCGGCGAAGCGCCCGGTCGCCTTGTCCAGGATGATCGCGTCATCCTCCCACGAATCCCAATGCCCCATCACGGTTTCCAGGAACTCGTCGGCGCGGTCGTAGCGCAGGTCGTGCGCCGGGTGCGCCGCCAAGCCCATGTTCAGCGCCTCGCCGTCGTTCAACGAGGTGACGACGTTCCACGCGGCGCGCCCGCCGGTCATCAGGTCCAGCGTGGCGAACACGCGGGCGACGTGGAACGGCTCGTAATAGGAGGTGGAATAGGTGGCGCCGAGACCCAGCCGCTCCGTCGCCATGCCCATCACGGTCAGGACGGTCACCGGGTCCATCTTCACGCAGCGGATGCCGTTGGCGACGGTGTGCGAATGGTCGCTGCCGTAACGGTCCGGCATCGCCAGGCGATCGTCGAAAAAGCCGAGGTGGAATTTGCCCGCCTCCAGCGTCCGCGCGATGCGCCGGTAGTAGTCGGCCGAGGTGAAGTCGGGCGCCGCCTCCGGATGGCGCCAGGAGCCGACGAAGTTCGTGCAGTTCTGCGCCTGCAGGAACGCGACGAGTGTCATCTGGCGCACGGTCTTTTCCCTCCCCGCCCGCAAGGTGGGCGCTGGCGGATGCTACCGGTCCGGCCGGGGGGTTCAAGTCGGGTGGGATTGTTGCGACGTTCGGTGGCCCGCGGCACGCGCGAGACCGCAGGAAAGTTCCACCACAGAGGCACAGAGACACGGAGAAGGGGGTGAATGCGCTGCGCGCGAAGCGCAATTACTTTCCTTCTCCGGGTCCCTGTACTACTAACCGATAGCTACTATCTAGTTCGGCTGAGGATGGACGGGGAGTGTGGTCGGATGATGCATGTCGTGTCCTATGTGCTGGAGATGTAGGGGACAGATTAGAAGACGTCTAATCATTTGACCGTATGTCAACAACGCCAGCGGGTATGTCATCCGTCGTTACAATCAGAGCGTATGTAGTCGTTACCCACTTGACCTCGTATTGAGGAAATCCCGAGGGGGCATCGATCACAATCTGATTTACGTTAGTCGGTCTATCGAACGCAACTACTATAGTCCAGTATAGCGGCTTGATGATCTTATCGCTCTCCTTGCCGCCCTCTTGTGAGGTGCGGATAACTACTCCCGGGTTCCAGAGGGTATACCAGCTAAGAACATTCTCCCTTTTAATTTCCATGGGGGCCCGAGCCCCCCCATAAAACTGGAGTTGTAGGTCGGTGTGAATCTTTGCCACCGGTATATCGGTAATGACCATTGCGGCAGCGGAGGGCGCCTGCCGAGAATGCCGATCATAGTAACCAAACCCTACGGCACCCCAAGCTACAAGCGAAAGCCCCGCCATCACTAGGAAATGCCGTCGGCCTAAACCCGTCGCTGCCCCCGTATTGGCCGGGTCGCTCATGGTTTGGCGCGCCGAGTGAAAGGTAACCATGATGTAAATCGTCTGCACAACTGTGCAGATTGCCGCGAGAGCTGGTAGAATGACGGTCCAAAACTCCATACCCCAGACTTCGCCCACACCCACGCCGCAGCGTCAAGGGGAGCGTCCAGGGACTGCACCGGTCATCTACGGCGCCCCTAGATATGGCTGCTGTGGGTGACAACGGGGTAGGCACGGAACGAGTGCCTGAGGCGGCGCCCTGCCCCCCGACCCACCCCCTCAATCAAACAGCGAACTCACCGAACTTTCCTCGCTGATCCGGCGCATCGCGTCGGCCATCAGCGGTGCCACGGTGATCTGGCGGATGTTGTGCGCCAGCCGCACCGCCTCGGTCGCCGGGATCGAATCGGTGATCGTCATCGTCTCGATCGGCGAGGCCGCGATGCGCGCCACCGCGCCGCCCGACAGCACCCCGTGCGTGGTGTAGACGCTCGCCGAGCGCGCGCCGGCGCCCAGCAGCGCCTCGGCCGCGTTGCACAGCGTGCCGCCGGAATCCACCAGGTCGTCGACCAGGATGCAGTCGCGGCCGTGCACGTCGCCGATCACGTTCATCACCTCGGAGTGCCCGGCCCGCTCGCGGCGCTTGTCGATGATGGCCAGATCGCGGTTCAGCCGCGTGGCGATGGCCCGGGCGCGCAGCACGCCGCCGACATCGGGCGAGACGATGACGATGTCGCGGCCGTCAAAGCGCTCGCGGATGTCGCGGGTGAACAGCGGCTCGGCGTAGAGATTGTCCACCGGGATGTCGAAGAAGCCTTGGATCTGTGCCGCGTGCAGGTCCATGGTCAGCACGCGGTTGGCCCCGGCCTCGGTGATCAGGTTGGCCACCAGCTTGGCCGAGATCGGCGTGCGCGGGGCGGTCTTGCGGTCCTGCCGCGCGTAGCCGAAATACGGGATCACCGCGGTTACCCGCCGCGCCGAGCTGCGGCGCAGCGCGTCCAGCGTGATCAGCAGTTCCATCAGGTTGTCGTTCGCCGGGTAGGAGGTCGATTGCACCACGAACACGTCTTCGCCGCGGACGTTCTCGTGGATCTCGACGAACACCTCCATGTCCGCGAAGCGGCGGACGGCGGCGCGGGTGAGGGGCAGATTGAGCGTCGCCGCCATTGCCTCGGCCAGCGGCCGGTTGCTGTTGCAGGCGACGATCTTCATGCGGTCCGGCCCCTAGCGGTGCGCCGCCTTCTAGCAACATGGCAGAAGCGTGACCAGCGCGGTTTGCGGCGCCCGGCTGGTTTGCCGCGGCGGGCGGCTACGCTGATTCCAGGGCGAGCCCCGGTCAATTGGATACCGGCTTGGCTGGGGGCGAAGCGCCGCGGGTCGCCGCCTGCGTCCCCGGCTTGACCGCCCTCGGCTGGTCGCCCGGCGCCCGGCCGCTCTGGCGCAGGATCACGTCGCGCACCCCGCCGGCGGCCTCCTGCGCCACCGTGGTGGCGACATCCCCCCAATAGCCGTTCAGCGAGCCGGCGGGCACGTCATTGAGCTGCACCACGCGGCCACGCTCGTTGCCCTGCGGATTGACGACGCTCCATTGGATCTCCACCCGCTGCTGCTTGCCGGCGATCGGCACCATCTTCACCCGGCCGCGGACGATGAAGTCGGCCCCCGCGGCGGTCTGCTGCACGACCGGGCCAAGCCGGGCGAGGATCGTTCGCATCTGCCGGGTCAAGGCCAGGTTGCCGTCGCCGGGCGCGCCGGTGACCGGCAGCACCTGCACCCGGGCCGGCCGATTGTACAGGCTGTTCGGGTCGGCCTGCTGCAGCGCCGCCTGGATCCCGCTCAGCAGGTCGGCGATGCCGGGGGCGGCCTCGGTCGCCGCGCGGGCCAGGGTGGCCGGCGTCGCGGCGACCCACTCGGGGCTGGCCACCGGCTTGCCCTCGGCCTTGCCCTGGTCCCGCCCCTTGGGATCGATCACCGCGTAGACCGGCACCACCGTCCCGCCATGCAGTCCCGCGGTGACCGCCAGGCGCCAATCGCCCGGCTGGGCCGGTCCGGCGACCGCCGGCACCTCCTGGTTCTGCAGCGCGGCGGCCAGCGCGGTCGCGAAGGCGTCGGCGCCCTGGTCGGACAGCAGCGCCTGACCCGGAACCGGGACCGCGAGCCGTGGGGTCGGCGGTTGCGCCAGGATCCGCCCCCGGGCGCCGGGATTGCCCAGGAATGGCTGCGGCAGGTCGCCGCAGGCCGCCAGCAGTAGCGTCGGCAAAAGCACCGCGGCCACAAGCCGGAGAAGACGCCGCACCCTCATGCCAGGGCGATGACGGAAATCTGGTGCCCGATCAACCCTCCGCCGACCAGCGTGCGCCGGCGGTGGCTGAAAAAGCGCGCCGCGTCGCTCAGCGTGTCGACCGCGAGGACCTCGACCGCCCCCACCCCGGCGGCGGCAAGCCGCGCGGCGCAGTAGCCCGGCAGGTCGAACTGCCAATGCAGCGCGCGGCCGCCGGGCGCGAAAAACCGGGCATCGGCGGGATCGCGGTCGAGCACCGCGTCGCGCAGGTCGGCGCCGACCTCATAGGACGCCTGGGCGATGCAGGGACCGATGGCTGCGGTGACCCGCGCCGGCGCCGCGCCGCGCGCCTGCATGGCGGCGAGCGTCGCCTCCAGCACCCCGGCGACGGCGCCGCGCCAGCCGGCATGCGCCGCGCCGATAATTCCGGCGTCGGCATCGGTGAACAGCACCGGGGCGCAGTCGCCGGTCACGATGCCGAGCGCGATGCCGGGCCGGTCGGTGACCATGGCATCGGCGCGTGGGCCGTTGCCCGGGGTCCACGGCTCGGTCACCTGGGTCACGTCGGTGCCGTGCACCTGGTGGACGCCGACCAGGCCAGCCGGATCGGCACCGATCGCCCGCGCGGCGCGGGCGCGATTCTCCAGCACGTTGGCGCGCTGGTCCTGGCCCGACAGGCTGCAATTGAGGGTGGCGAACGGCCCGCTGGAGACGCCGCCGCGGCGGGTGAAAAACCCATGCGGCTGGCGCAGCCGCGTGGCGCGTAAGAAATCGGTAACCGCGATCATGCCATGCCTTACGGCACTTCGGGACGGTTCGTCTATCGCACAGCGGTGCGACGCGACGCGAAAGCCGCGCCAGCGCCAACCCGTCCCGAGGGGCGTGCCGATTTGTGCCGCGGCGTGGCATGCCGCGATGCGCCGCCGGTGGTTGCGGGCGGCGCGCAGGGAGGATCCGCCGCTGGCTGATGGCGACATCGCACCGACAGCGCGGAGCGGGGGCCTGCGTTCCGCCGCCGGCCTTTGGCTGACCTGCGCCGCACTGGTCGTTTTCGCGCTCGGCGCGGCCGGCCTCGATGCCCAGGTGCAGTATCGCACGGTACTCGAGGACCAGCGCCGCGGCCTGGCGCAGCTGTCGCGGGTCCTGGCGGAAGACACCTCGCGCTACATCCGGGTGGTGGATCTGGTTCTGCGCGATGTGCAGTCGGGCGTCGCCGATCTGGGCGTCGCCTCAGCGGCGCAGTTGCGCCACGACCTCGCCGGTGCGGCGATCACCGATATCCTGCACGCGCGCCTGCGCGAACTGCAGCAGGCCAGCTCGATCGCCCTGATCGATGCGACCGGGCGGCTGGTGAACCGATCCAGCGCGTCGTCGCTGCCCGGCCTCGACGTGCATGATCGGGACTATTTCCGCTATCTCTCGACGCACGACGACGCCGCGCCCTACCTGGCCGCGGTGCGGCACGGCCGCATCACCGGCGTGCCGACGCTGCTGCTGGTCCGCCGGATCGACGGGCCGCACGGCGCGTTCCTCGGGCTGGTCATCGGCGCGCTGGATGTCGCCTACCTGACCGGACAGTACCAGGCGATCCTGGCGCAGACCGGCGAGGCGATCACGCTGCTGCGCCAGGATGGTCTGGTCCTGGCGCGCTATCCCGACGGTGCCGCGACGGTGGGTCGGCGCCTGCCGCCCGGGTCGCCCTGGCATGCCACGCTGGCGGCCGGGGGCGGTACCTACCGCTCGCCGGGATATTTTGAAAACGTGCCAGTCATCGTCGCGGTGAGCCCGGTGAACGATTATGGTCTGGTGGTCGATGTCACGATCGTCGAGGCCACGGCATTCGCGGGCTGGCGACGTCACACCGTCATTCTTGCAGTGGCCGCGCTGGTCAGCGTGGTCGGCATCGCGTCGCTGTTCGCGGTGATCGTCGGTCAATTCCGGCGCCTGCAGCGCGCGACCGAGGCGCTGCGCACCAGCGAACGGCGGATTCGCGATTTCGCCGAAACCGGCTCCGACTGGTTCTGGGAACAGGACGCCGCGCTGCGCTTCACCTGGATCTCGACCGACTCGCCGATCCTGCGCCCCGCGGACGGGTCCTATATCGGCCAGACCCGCTGGGAACGGGCGGGCGCCGACCTGGCCGAGCCGGGATGGGCCGTGCATCGGGCGGACTGCGAGGCCGGGCGCAAGTTCCGCGATTTCCGCTACCGGCACGCCGGCAATGACGGGCGGCAGCGCCACGTCAGCATCAGCGGCAACCCGTTCCACGACGATGCGGGCCGATTCGCCGGGTATCGCGGTACCGGGCGCGACATCACCGCCGCGGTGCAGGCCGAGGCCGAGCTGCGTCAGGCCAAGGAACAGGCCGAGGCGGCGAATCGCGCGAAGTCGGAATTCCTTACCACCATGACGCACGAGCTGCGCACGCCGCTGAATGCGATCCTTGGCTTCTCCGAGCTGATCCGCGACCAACCGGGCAACGACGCCGGCGCGCGCCACGCTGACTACGCCAGGGAAATCCACGCCGGCGGCCAGCATCTGCTCGCCCTGATCAACGACGTGCTGGACATGTCGAAGATCGAGGCCGGCCGCTACGAGCTGAGCGATCAGCCGGTCGATCTCGGCCACAAGCTGGCTTCCTGCTGCCGGACCTTGCAGCCGCGCGCCGAGGCGGGCGAGGTGCGGCTGATCTGCGCCGCCGAACCGGGTGTCGCGACGGTGTGCGCCGACGAGCGCGCGGTCCGCCAGGTGGTGCTGAACGTGCTGGCCAATGCCGTGAAGTTCACCCCGGCCGGCGGCAGCGTGACGGCGCATATCGTGGCGGTCCCGGACGGCGGCGTGGCGATGGTGGTCACCGACACCGGGATCGGCATGGACGAAGCGGAGCTGCACCGCCTGTTCGAGCCGTTCCAGCAGGCCGACCCCTCGATCGGCCGCCGCTTCGGCGGCACCGGCCTCGGCCTGGCGATCAGCCGACGGCTGATGCGGTTGCACGGCGGCGCGCTGACGATCGACAGCACGCCGGGGCAAGGCACGACCGTGCACATCGTCTTTCCGCGGGAGCGGGTGCTGGCGATGCCGGGGGGCGGATCGCCCGCCGCCCTTGCCGTAGCTGCATCGGGCCGTTAATTCGATTTTCCTCGAATAGTCGTTGACAGTGTCTGCGGCGCGGGGTAATTTCGACTTGCATCAAAGGATCGGCCCGCCAATGGACGCACTCCAGACTGTCAACGCGTTGAGCGCGCTGGCGCACGACAAGCGGCTGGCGCTGTTCCGCCTGCTGGTTGAGTGCGGTCCCGACGGGCTGCCGGCCGGGGCAATCGCCGAGCGTCTGGGCATCCCGCCGTCCTCGCTGACGTTCCATCTCCAGCACCTGCACCGCGCCGGCCTGGTGACGCAGCGCCGGTTGCACCGCCAGCTCATTTACGCCGCCGATTTCGCCGCGATGGACGGGCTGGTGCGGTACCTGACCGACAATTGCTGCGGCCGCGGCGCGGCGGCCGGAGTGTGCAGCCCTGCCCACAACCCGGCGCGCACCGCCGCCTTCCTGCCGCGCGAGACCGCGGCCTGATCGCCCACCCCGCCGTCGCAGGGCCGTTCCCCGGCCACGGCAAGCCCCATTTACTGCACCCCCATGGTTGCACCCAACGGAGGACAAAGATGGACACCGACGACATCAAGGACCTGGTCCGCGCCCGCTACGGCAGCATTGCCGCCGCTGCCTCCGCCTCCTGCTGCGCGCCCGCCACCGCCTGCTGCGGCCCGGCCTCCGCGGCGACCACAGCCGCGGCGGACGCCCCCGAGGTGGATGCCCCCGAGGTGGATGCCAAGGCCCGCCGCATGGGCTACACTGAGGCGGAGCTGGACGCGGTGCCGGAGGGCGCCAATCTCGGCCTCGGCTGCGGCAACCCGCAGGCGATCGCCGCGCTGCGCCCGGGCGAGGTGCTGGTGGACCTGGGCAGCGGCGCCGGCTTCGACTGCCTGCTCGCCGCGCGCCAGGTCGGGCCGGCCGGTCGGGTGATCGGCGTCGACATGACGCATGAGATGCTGAAGAAGGCGCGCGACAACGCCGCGCGCATCGGCGCCGGCAACGTCGAATTCCGGCTGGGCGAGCTCGAGCACCTGCCGGTCGCCGACAACACCGCCGACGTCATCATCTCCAACTGCGTGATCAACCTGGTGCCCGACAAGCCGCAGGTGTTCCGCGAGGCGCTGCGGGTGCTGAAGCCCGGTGGCCGGTTGGCCATCGCCGACGTCGTCAACATCGCCCCGCTGCCGCCCGAGCTGGCCAGCGACAAGGCGCTGTTGTGCGGCTGCGTGGCCGGCGCGGCCGCGCCCGCCGCGATCGAGGACTGGCTCGCTGCTGCCGGCTTTGTCGATATCAGCATCGCGGTGAAGCCGGAGAGCCGGGAGTACGTGGCAACCTGGGCGGCGGGCCGGGGGATCGAGAACTACGTCTGCTCGGCGACGATCGAGGCGCACAAGCCGACGACGGCCTGATGCCGATGGCGCGCATGACACCATCGGGCCGCACTGATGACACTTCCATCATTGCGGCCCGATGGGATCGCGCACGGGTTGCCCGTGGGGTGTCGGGGGGTTAGCCCCGGGGATTGGTGCGGTGGCCGGACGCCAAATCAAGACCTTCATGCCGGCGGCCCGACACCCGCCGAGCGGTCGAGCAACGACGGCCGTTGGCCTGATATGAAAATGACACCTGACACGGGCAGATATTTCGAGTAGCTTGGAAACATGGAAATTGACTCCGCCGTCGAGATCTTCGCCGCCCTGGCGCAGGAAAGCCGCCTGACGGCGCTGCGGCTGCTGATCGAGCGCGGACCGGACGGGCTGCCGGCCGGGACGATCGCCGAGCGGCTCGGCCTGCCCGCCTCGACCACCTCGTTCCACCTCAGCGCGCTGGAGCGTGCCGGCCTGGTACAGACCACCCGGCAGGGCCGCCAGGTGGTCTATGCCGCCCGCTTCGTCGCGCTGCGCGCGCTGCTCGGGTTCCTGACCGAGTCCTGCTGCGCCGGCCGCCCGGAGCTGTGCGGCGATATCGCGCGCCTGTTGCCACCGCTCCCCGAGGAAACCAACGCCATGACCCCGGCCTTCAACGTGCTGTTCCTGTGCACGCGGAACTCGGCGCGCTCGATCATGGCCGAGGCGATCCTCGCGCGGGTCGGCGCCGACCGCTTTCGCGCCTACTCCGCCGGCTCGGACCCGGCGGCGGCGCCGATGCCGGAGGTGCTCGCGAAGCTGCAGGCGCTCGGCCATGACGTGGCGGGGCTGCACAGCAAGTCGTGGGAAGCCTTCACCGGGGCGGATGCGCCGCGCATGGATTTCGTGATCGCGCTGTGCGACACGCTGGACGACCAGGCCTGCCCGGATTTCGGCGACAAGGCGGTGACCGGCGCCTGGCCGCTGCCCGATCCCGCCAAGTTCGCCGGCAGCGCCGCCGAGCGCTCGATTCTGCTGAACGAACTCTACGCCAGCCTGCGCCGCCGGATCGAGATTTTTGTCTCCCTGCCGTTCGCGACGCTGGACCGCATCGCGCTGCGGGCACGGCTGGACGAGATCGGCGAGGGGCCGGTCGGCGCGCTGGCGCGTAGCCGCGGCGGCTGAACCATGCGGATCGGCATCAACGGCATGGGGCGCATCGGCCGGCTGGCCCTGCGCGCCGCGTGCGGCGCCATCCATCGCCCGGAAGACGACCCGCGCGCCGGCAACCGCCTCGACATCGTCCACGTCAACGAGGTGAAGGGCGGCGCCGCCACCACCGCGCACCTGCTGGAGTTCGACAGCCTGCACGGCCGCTGGCGCACCGCCTTCGACGTGGAGGACGACCGCGCCATCCGGATCGACGATCGGCGCATCGGCTTCAGCGCCGCCGCCAGCCCGGGCGAGGTCGCCTGGGGCGAGCTTGGTTGCGACATCGTGCTGGAATGCACCGGCAAGTTCCTCACCCCCGACAAGCTGGCGGGGTATTTCGCGCGCGGCGTGCGCCGGGTGATCGTCGCCGCGCCGGTCAAGGACCAGGCGGCGCTCAACGTCGTCGTCGGGGTGAACGACGCCAGCTACGACCCGGCGCGGCACCGCCTGCTGACCGCGGCGTCCTGCACCACCAACTGCCTGGCCCCGGTGGTGAAGGTGGTGCACGAGACGATCGGCATCCGGCACGGCCAGATCACCACGATCCACGACCCGACCAACACCAATGTGGTGATCGACGCGCCGCACAAGGACCTGCGCCGCGCCCGCTCGGCGATGCTGTCGCTGCAGCCGACCACCACCGGCAGCGCCACCGCCATCGCGCTGATCTATCCGGAGCTCGCCGGGCGGCTGGACGGCCACGCGGTCCGCGCGCCGGTGCTGAACGCCTCGCTCACCGACTGCGTCTTCGAGCTGGCCCGCCCGACCGACGCGGCGGAAGTGAACGCGCTGTTCCGCGCCGCCGCCGCGGGCCCGCTCGCCGGCATCCTCGGCTTCGAGCCGAAGCCGCTGGTCTCCGCCGACTACGCTCAACGACAGCCGCAGCTCGATCGTCGATGCGCCGAGCACGCTGGTCACCGACGGCACGCTGCTGAAGGTCTACGCCTGGTACGACAACGAGGTCGGCTATGCCTGCCGCATGGTCGATCTCGCCAACATCGTCATCGAGCGCGGCGCCTGATGTCTTCAACCCACCAAGGCGTTCGCAACTACGCCATCGTCACCAGCGCGTATTTCCTGTTCACCGTCACCGATGGCGCGCTGCGCATGCTGGTGCTGCTGCACTTCTACGGGCTTGGCTACACGCCGTTCATGCTGGCCTTCCTGTTTCTGCTGTACGAGACGGCGGGAATCTTCGCCAATGTCGGCGGCGGCTGGCTGGCCGTGCGCTTCGGCATCCCGCGCATGCTGGCCGTCAGGCCTGGTCCTGCAGATCGGCGGTCTCTGCATGCTGTCGGCGTTGGACCCGGCCTGGGGCGCGGCGGCCTCGGTCGCCTGGGTGGTGGCCGCGCAGGGCATCGCCGGGATCGCCAAGGACCTGACCAAGACCGCGTCGAAAAGCGCGATCAAGGCGACCTCGCAGCAGGGCGCCGGGCAGCTGTTCCGCTGGGTGGCGTGGTTCACCGGCTCGAAGAACGCCACCAAGGGGGCGGGCTTCTTCATCGGCGGCTTGCTGCTGCAGGTGGTGGGTTTTCGGCCCGCGCTGTGGCTGATGGCGGCGATGCTCGTGGTCGTGCTGGCCGGGGTGGCGCTGTCGCTGCCGCGCAGCGCTGGGCAAGGCGAAGTCCTCGAAAAGCTTCCGCGAGCTGTTCGCCAAGACGCGCGCCATCAACCTGATGGCAGCGGCGCGCGTGTTCATGTTCGGCTCGCGCGACGTGTGGTTCGTGGTCGGGCTGCCGGTGTTCCTGTACGGCTATGGCTGGCAGTACATGCAGGTCGCCGGCTTCGTCGCGGCCTGGACCATCGCCTATGGCGCGGTGCAGGCGATCGCCCCGGCGGTGGTCACCCGCAGCCATGACGGGCTGAGCCGCGAGGTTCCCGCCGCGCGCCTGTGGGGAGCGATGCTCACCGTGATCCCGGTCGGCCTCGCGCTGTTGATCGCCGCCCCGGGCGTGCCCCGGCCCGACCTCGTGCTGGTTGTCGGGCTGCTGGTCTTCGGCTTCGTGTTCGCCGTGATCTCGTCGCTGCATTCCTACCTGATCCTCGCCTACGCGGGGTCCGAGAAGGCGGCCGAGGATGTCGGTTTCTACTACGCCGCAAATGCCGCGGGGCGGTTGATGGGGATCCTGCTGTCCGGGATCCTGACCCAGAGCGGCGGCATGCCGGCCTGCCTCTGGGGCTCGGCTGGCATGCTGGCCATCTGTCTAGCGATCACGGTGCTGCTGCCGTCGGGCGCCGGGGCGCGGCGCGTGCCGGCATGAACCTAAATCCGGCAGTTGACCCCGCGACATTGCCGCTAACTCATTGATCTGCCGTTCGAATCTCACGGATGAGACAACTGCGAAGCAGTTGAAAGAAACTTCGTGATTCCAATGAGTTATACCAGGTGGCGAAAGGATTGACCCACAGGCACCGCACCACGTCATGGCCGGCGGAGGCCGGCCATCCACGGGTTCCTTGCTGGCAACAGAAAAGTCGTGGATGGCCGGCCTCCGCCGGCCATGACGGTGAAGAGTCGATCCTTTCGCTACCTGGTATTAGCCTTCAACTGCCGGATTTAGGATGAACCTCCCACCGCCGCCACATTATCCGACGGCTGGGGGCCGCCGCAGGAACGACCTGGGCGGCAATACGCGCCGCCGTCAGTCGCGCCGCAGCGTCGCCAGCACCGACGTGCGGACCGCCTCCGGCTGCTCCTCCAGCGCGTGCAGCAGCTCGCGCAGTGTACCGCGCAGCGTGTAGACCTGGTCCAGCAGCGACAGCACCAGTGGCATCGTCGCCGCGTCGATCGCCATGGCATGGTGCAGGTCGTGGATCAGCCGCACCCGCGCGACGTCGATCGCGTGGAACTCCCAGCCGCCGTCGCTCGGCTCGGGCTGCACCCAGCCGCGCGCGACCCAGCTCGTCAGCTCGGCTTCCGGCAGGTCGGAGAACAGCGCGGCGACCGCGGTGAGGCGCATCAGCCCTCCTCCAGCCCATCGCGCGGACTGAACGTGTGCTGCGGCGACCAGGACTTCAGGAACGCCGCCAGCTCGGGCTCCTCGGTCGGCGGCAGCACGATGTGGAGCTGCACGAACTGGTGGCCCTCGTGGATGCCGCGCCCGCGCAGCCGCAGCCGCGTGCCGCTGCCGGAGTTGGGCGGGATGGTCAGCCGCACCTTGCCCTTGATGGTCGGCACTTCCAGCGTGGCGCCGACCACCGCCTCCTGGATCGTCACCGGCAGCTCGATGATGATGTCGTCGCCCTCGCGGCGGAACAGCGGGTGCGGCGCGACGACGATCTCCACCAGCGCGTCGCCCTGGGCACCGCCGCCGAGGCCCGGCATGCCCTGGCCCTTCAGCCGCAGCACGTGGCCGTCGCGCACGCCGGCGGGGATGCGCACGTCCAGCGTCTTGCCCTCCGGCAGGCTGATGCGCCGGGAGGTGCCGTTGGCCGCGTCGAGGAAGCCGACGGTCAGCGTGTAGCGCGCGTCGCTGCCGCGGGCGGTGAAGTGCTGGCCGCCCCGGCCCGCGAACCCGCCGCGCCCGCCGAATGCCTGGGCCAGGATGTCCTCCAGATTCTCCGCGTCGAACGCGGTGTGGCCACGATAGCGCTGCTGGCCCGCGGCGTCGGCGTAATCGCGATAGAACGGCCGCTGCGGCGGCACCTCGTTGCCAGCGGCATCGATCTCGCCGCGGTCGTAGCGGGCGCGCTTCGCGGGGTCCGACAGCAAGTCGTAGGCGACGCTGATCTCCTTGAACCGCTCCGCGGCCTCGGCCTTGCCCGGGTTCAGGTCGGGATGGTGCGTCTTGGCGAGCTTGCGGTAGGCGGCGCGAATCGCGTGCGCGGTGTCGGTCTTCTGCACGCCCAGGATCTGATACGGGTCTTTCATGGCGGCATCATCCGGGGGGCGCGCACCGGGTTGACCACGCCGTGCGGCTCAGCGCAGCGAAAACCGAAATCCGGCACCGGGGTCAAGCGCCGAACCCCGTGGCGAGGGGAGGCGCGGCGGCACCGGCAACGCCGGCTCGGCCGCGGCAGCCAAGCAGCCGGGCGGACGACATCAGGTCCCGGTCCAGACCGGCGGACGCTTCGCCAGGAACGCATCGATTCCCTCCCCGGCATCGCGTGCCAGCATGTTCCGCGTCATCGCCTCGGCCGCGTAGGCATAGGCGGCGTCCAGCGTCATCTCCGCCTGGCGATAGAACGCCGCCTTGCCGATCGCCAGGGTCAACGGGCTTTTCGCCGCGATCTGCCCGGCCAGCGCCGTGACCGCCGCGTCCAGCGCCGGCTCGGCCACCACCCGGTTCACCAGGCCGATCTCGCGCGCCCGCGCGGCATCGATCAGCTCGCCGGTCAGCAGCATCTCCATCGCCGCCTTGCGCCCCACCGCGCGCGACAGCGCCACCATCGGGGTGGAGCAAAACAGGCCGATGTTCACCCCCGGCGTGGCGAAGCGCGCGGTGTCCGCCGCCACCGCCAGGTCGCAACTGGCGACGAGCTGGCAGCCCGCCGCGGTTGCCACCCCGTGCACGCGCGCGATGACCGGCTTGGGCAGCCGCACCACGCGCAGCATCAACCGGGCGCACAGCGCGAAGGTCGCCTCATAGGCGGCGCGCGTCGGCGTGGCGCGCAGCTCGCGCAGGTCGTGCCCGGCGCAGAAGGCCGGGCCGGCGCCGCCGATCACCACCGCCTTGACCGCCGGATCGGCCTCGATCCGCACCAGCTCGGCGTCCAGCGCCTCCATCAGCCCGATCGACAGCGCATTGCGCGCCGCCGGCCGGTTCAGCGTCAGCCAGGCGACGGCATCGGCATCCCGGCGCAGCAGGATCGGCTCGGGGGTCGACAAGGGCAGACTCATCGCTCGCGCTCCGCCGGCGTTCGTCGCAGCATGGCGCGATCCTAACCCCGACCGGAAGGACAGGCCATGGCGACCCGCGAAACCCAGCTTCCCGGCACCCAATCGCCCATCCCGCAACCGCCTGACGGGCAACCATCCAACGGGCAGAAATCCAAGATGCAACCATCCAACGGGCAACCAAGGGGCGAGCTGGCGCTACGCACCGTGGCGATGCCCGCCGACACCAACCCCGCCGGCGACATCTTCGGCGGCTGGATCATGTCGCTGATGGACCTGGCCGCCGGCGTTTCGGCCGCCGCGCGCGCCCAGGGGCGCACCGCCACCGCCGCGGTGTCGCATCTGAGCTTCCTGCTGCCGGTCAAGGTCGGCGACGTGGTCTGCGTCTATACCGAGGTGATCCGTGTCGGCCGCAGCTCGATGTCGCTGGCGGTGGAGGCCTGGGCGCTGCCGCGCGGCCTGGGCGAGCGGCACAAGGTGACGGCGGCGGAGTTCGTCATGGTGGCGGTCGACGCATCCGGCAAGCCGCGCCCGGTGCCGCCGGCGTAGCGCAGGTGCCAGCCGTGCGGACCCGGGAGGCTGCAATGAGGTTGCCCGGCGCGGCTCTCGCGCGGCCTTGCGGAAGCGCGCAGAGTCGCCGCGGCCGGTGCCGGCGATGCCCCGGGGCCAAGCCGGTGACCGGCCGGGCGACGCCATCGGTCATGCGCGGAGGATGAGCCCATGAACCCAGACAGGCCGCCGGCCGGCGCGGGGTCGCCTTGCATCAACGACCTGCTCGAGCAGTACGGGTGCGGTCCGATCCGGTTCACCGGGACGAGCGATGCGCTCTACGAGCGCCATCTCATGTTCGACAACGTCGTGGACAGCGCTTCCGTGGGCTGGCGGGAGCGCTACGAGGCCTGCGCCCGCTCGGTGCGCGACGTGCTCTCGCAGCGATGGCTGCGCACGGAACAAACCTACGCGCGCGAGAACCCCAAGCGCATCTACTACCTGTCCATGGAGTTCCTCATCGGACGCTCGCTGGCCAACAACGTGCTCAACCTTCTGCTCGATCCGATCGCGCGGCGGCTGATCGAGGAAAAGCGCCTCGACCCGCTCGCCTTGCTCGAGCAGGAGCCCGACGCCGGCCTGGGGAACGGCGGGCTCGGCCGCCTCGCGGCGTGCTTCGTCGACTCGATGGCCACCATGCAGCTCCCCGCGATGGGCTACGGACTCCGTTACGAATATGGCATCTTCCGGCAAGCCATCGCGGACGGCTGGCAACGCGAGCAGCCGGACAACTGGCTGCGCCGGCCCGATCCGTGGGAGGTCGCGCGGCCGCAAGAGACGGTCGAGGTCAAGCTCGGCTGCTCGTTCGAGGTACGCGGCGGGACGCTGGGGGTGATCGTCGGCCGCCCGTCGAGCGTGATCGGCGTGCCGTTCGATCGCCCGGTGGTGGGCTATGGCGGCAAGACCATCAACACGCTGCGGCTGTGGGCCGCCGCGGTCCCCAACGTCTTCGACTTCCAGGCGTTCAGCGCCGGCGAGTTCGTCAGCGCGCTGGCCGGACAGCTCTCGGCCGAGTCCCTGACGCGGGTGCTCTATCCCGACGACACCACGAGCATGGGCCAGGGTCTCCGCTTCGTGCAGGAGTATTTCCTCGTCGCCTGTTCGCTGGCGGACCTCGTGCGGCGGTTTCGCCGGACCAATGCCGACTGGCAGCAGCTCCCCGGCAAGGTCGCGATCCAGCTCAACGATACCCACCCCAGCCTGGCCGTCCCCGAGCTGATGCGGATCCTGCTCGACGAGGCAGGCCTCGGCTGGGACGCAGCCTGGGACCTGACGAAACGGACGCTCGCCTACACCAACCACACGCTGCTGCCCGAGGCGCTGGAGAAATGGCCGCTGGCGTGGTTCGAGCGCCTGTTGCCGCGGCATCTGGAGATCGTCCTCGAGATCAACCGCCGCCTGCTCGAGGAGGTGAGGAGCCGCTTTCCAGGCGACGCCGGGCGCGTTCAGCGCGTGAGCCTGGTTGAGGAGAACGAACCGAGGAAGATTCGCATGGCCAACCTCGCCATCGTCGGCTCGCACAGCACCAACGGGGTCGCCGCGATCCATTCCCGCCTGCTGCGCACGGTGACCGTCAAGGACCTGGCGGAGCTCTACCCCGAGCGCTTCAGCAACAAGACCAACGGGGTGACGCCGCGGCGCTGGCTGCTGCTCGCCAACCCGGCCCTGGCCAGGACCATCACCGCGGCCATCGGCGACGGCTGGATCAGGGATCTCACGCAGCTGGCGAAGCTCGGGCCGCTCGCCGGCGACAGCGGCTTTCGCGCCGCGGTGCGCAAGGCCAAGCGCGACGCCAAGGCGGCCTTCGCGCAATGGCTGCAGGCAACATCCGGCGTCAGCGTGGACCCGGAGTCGATCTTCGACAGCCAGGTGAAACGAATCCACGAATACAAGCGGCAACTGCTGAACGCGCTGCGCGTGGTCGTGCTGTACAACCGGCTCCGGCAGAACCCCGCGCTGGCGATGGCGCCGCGCACCTTCTTCTTCGCCGGCAAGGCGGCGCCGGCCTACCAGCTTGCCAAGGTCATCATCAAGTTCCTCAACAACCTGGCCGGCACGATCGACGCCGACCCAGCGGTGCGCGGCCGGCTCGCCGTCGTCTTCCTGCCGGAGTACTGCGTCTCCCTGGCTGAGCGCGTGATCCCGGCCAGCGATGTCTCCAACCAGATCTCGACCGCCGGCTACGAGGCCAGCGGGACGAGCAACATGAAGTTCATGATGAACGGGGCGCTGACGATCGGCACCCGCGACGGCGCGACGATCGAGATGGCGGAGGCGGCGGGGGAGGACAATTTCTTCCTGTTCGGGCTGACTGCCGACCAGGTGGAAGGCAGCCGCGGCTGGTACAGCCCGCGCTGGCACTACGACAATGAACCGGAGACCCGGGCGGCGCTGGACCTGATCTTCTCCGACCATTTCAGCCGTCGCGAGCCGGGCGTGTTCGCGCCGCTGCGCGCCGCCCTGCTGACCGGCGGCGACCATTACATGCATTTGGCCGACCTCACGGCCTATCTGGAGGCGGACCGGCGGCTGCTGGCGCTGTACGCCGACCAGGAGGGCTGGGCGCGAAAGGTCATCCTGAACATTGCCGGTTCAGGACGGTTTTCCAGCGACCGCACCATCGCCGAGTACGCGGCCGAGATTTGGCAGGCAACCCCGTGCGCGGTGCCGTAACGAAGCGCGCTTCCCCGCCGTTCCGGAATGGGCTCGGTGTCGGCGGCGCACCGCACGCGTCGGACGTGCTGCCCGCCCACCCCACCTGATCCGCTGCGCGGCCAAGCCCCTCAAAGGGGGGAGGGAGTGCGACGGGGAGTCAATCCTCATCCCCGCCGTGGCGGATCAGCACGTCGCGCCGCCCGACATGGTTGGCCGGCCCGACCACGCCGTCCTTCTCCATCTGCTCGATCAGCTTGGCCGCGCGGTTGTAGCCGATGTTCAGGTGGCGCTGGATGAAGCTGGTGCTGGCCTTGCCCTCGCGCCCGACCACGGCGATCGCCTGCTCGTACAGCCCCCGCTCGCCCTCGCCGCCCGGTGCGGCGGACAGCGCCGGGGTCGTCGCGTCGTCGTCGTCCGGCTCGGTCACCGCGTCCACATAGGCGGGCTCACCCTGCGAGCGCAGGTATTTCACCACCTCCTCCACCTCCTGGTCGGAGACGAAGGGGCCGTGCACGCGCCCGATGCGCCCGCCGGCGTGCATGAACAGCATGTCGCCCTGGCCCAGCAACTGTTCCGCGCCCTGCTCGCCCAGGATGGTGCGGCTGTCGAACTTGCTGATCACCTGGAAGCTGATGCGGGTGGGAAAATTCGCCTTGATGGTGCCGGTGATCACGTCCACCGAGGGCCGCTGCGTCGCCATGATCACGTGGATGCCGGCGGCGCGCGCCATCTGCGCCAGCCGCTGCACCGCGGCCTCGATCTCCTTGCCGGCGACCATCATCAGGTCGGCCATCTCGTCCACCACCACGACGATGAACGGCAACTGCTCCAGCGCCAGCGGCTGCTCCTCGAAGGTCGGGCGGCCGGTGTCCGGATCGAACCCGGTCTGCACCCGGCGCGAGATGACCTCGCCCTTGGCGCGCGCGTCGGCCACCCGCTCGTTGTAGCCGCCGATGTTGCGCACGCCGAGCTGGCTCATCGAGCGGTAGCGCCGCTCCATCTCGCGCACGGTCCATTTCAGTGCCGTGACGGCCTTGGCCGGCTCGGTGACCACCGGGGCCATCAGGTGGGGGATGCCCTCATAGACCGACAGTTCCAGCATCTTCGGGTCGATCAGGATCAGCCGGCAATGTTCCGGCGGCATGCGATACAGCAGCGACAGGATCATCGCGTTGATGCCGACCGACTTGCCCGAGCCGGTGGTGCCGGCGATCATCAAATGCGGCATCCGCGCGAGGTCGGTGATCACCGGCGCGCCGCCGATGTCCTTGCCCAGCGCCAGCGGCAGCCGCCCGGGGTAGGTGCGCCAGGCCTCGCTGGCGAAGATCTCCGACAGGTAGACGGTCTCGCGCCGCGCGTTCGGCACCTCGATGCCGATCACGTTGCGCCCGGGCACGGTGGCGATGCGCACCGCGGTGACCGACAGGCTGCGCGCCACGTCGTCGGCCAGGCCGATCACGCGGGCGCTGCGGGTTCCGGCCGCCGGCACCAGTTCGTACAGCGTCACCACCGGCCCCGGATGGTTGTCGTCGATCGCGCCCTGCACCCCGTAGTCGGACAGCACGCCCACCAGCAGGCGCGCATTGGCCTCGCGCGCCTCGGCGCTCGGTCCGGTGGCGGCGCGCGGCGGCGCCGGCTTCAGCAGGCTCAGCGACGGGAACCGCCAGCGCGGCTCGTCCAGCGGCAACACCTCCTGCACGCCCCGCGACGGGCGGGCGCCGCGCGGCACGGCGGGGCGCGCCGAGGCCGGGCGCGGGGCGGGCGGCGCCGCATGGTCGCGTGGATCGACGAACGGCGCGGCGCGCGGGTCGTGCTCCACCATGGCGAGGTGGGGCTCCAGGTCGTGGCCGTGCCATTGGCTGTGCGGCGCGGCGTGGCCGGCGAACCGCCGGCGGAACAGCAAGCGCAGGCGGCCCCAAGGACCAACTCGGTGGTCGATTCGGTGGTCAAGCGGTTCGGTGTCCCCCAGGGCGCCATGGTGGAAGCCATGGGTGGCGCCGTGGCGCGCCCGGCGCCGGAACGGCCAGCCCAGGGCGCCGAGGTGGCGCAACAGCCACGCCAGACCGCCGAGGCCGGCCCGTCCGCCCGCGATCGACAGCCGCGCCGCCCCGACCGCGGTCCGGCCCGCCACTCGCCACTCGCCGGCGGTCAGCCCGAGCGCCAGCAGCGTCAGCGTCACGGCAAGCGTCAGCCCGAGCGCCCAAACCAGCGCCGCGCCCAGCGGCCCAAGCCCGTGCCGCCCGGCCGCCACCGCCAGATGGCCAAGCCGCGCGCCGATCGCGCCGCCCAGCCCGGCCACGCTCGGCCAGGCGAGCCCTTGCGGCAGCGGAATGGCGGCGAGCGCGGCCGCCAGGGTCGGCAGCGCCGCCAGCGTCGCGGCCAGCCGCAGGGTCAGGCTGCGGATGCCGCGATACGAGGCGATCCGCCAGGCCCAGGCCAGCATGGCAAGGCCCGGCAGCGCGGCGGCGAGGCCGAAGCCCTGCAGCAGCAGATCGGCCACCACGGAGCCAACCGGCCCGGCAAGGTTGCTGGCATGCCGCGCGGTCGCGGTGTCGAACGACGGATCGCGCGGATCGTAGCTGAGCAGCGCCACCAGCAAGGTCAGGCCCAGCAGCCCGAGCGCCAGCCCGCCCAGCCGCGCGGTCCGCTGGCGCATCAGCGCGACCACGGCGGGCGAGGCCAGTCGTCCGACCCCCTGGCCACCGCCAGCCTGGTCCCTGGCACTCTGGTTGGACAGATCGGCGGAACGCGTTCGGGCGGCCATCGCCATGCCTGGTTGCACCTTTCGGGGCCGACTCTTCGTATGCGACCATAACTATACCCCGGAAACCGCTGATGAATGAAGCGCCCAATACGCACCCCTTGAACCACGCCCAACGAGGTCGTACCGCAGCGCCATGAGCGAACCTCCGCGCATCCCCCATTGCGTCGGCCATGACGGCCCCCAAGGCCCGCCGCAAGCCGGCCCGGTCCGGGTCGAGGTTTGCATCGTCGGGGCCGGGCCGGTCGGCGGCACCCTCGCCTGCCGGCTGGCCATGGCGGGTGTCAGCACCGCGATCGTCGACCGCGCGCCGCTGCCGCCGATGGAACACCCGGCCTTCGACGGGCGGGCCTACGCGATCGCCGCCGGGCCGCGCCGCCTGCTCGACGCGGCCGGCCTGTGGGACAGGTTGCCGGAGCCGACCTGCCCGATCCTCGACATCCGCGTGACCGACGGGCGGGTCGGGCGCGCCGCCTCCCCGCTGCAGCTGCATTTCGCCGTGACCGAGCTGGGCGAGGCCGCCGGCCCGTTCGGCTGGATGGTGGAGGCGCGCAGCCTGCGGGTGGCGCTCAACGCCCACATGGCCGCGCTGCCGGCGTTGCAGGTCTTCGCCCCCGCCGAGGCCCAGGTGGCGCGCCGGCCGGACGGCGCCGTGGTGCACATCGAAGGCGGCCCGGACATCGCCTGCCGGCTGGTGGTCGCGGCGGAGGGACGGCGTTCCGCGTTGCGCGACGCGGCCGGCATCCCGGTCACCCGCCTGCGGTACGGCCAGACCGGCATCGTCTGCGCCGTCGCGCACGACAGGCCGCACCACAACGCGGCGCTGGAACACTTCCTGCCGTCCGGGCCGTTCGCGCAATTGCCGATGTGCGCCACGACCGACGCGGCGCATGTGGCGGCGCCCCATGTCTCGGCAATCGTTTGGACCGAGCGCGATCGGCTGGCGAAAATCATGCTGGGGCTGGACGACAAACGCTTCGCCCGCGAAATCTCCCGCCGCCTGGGCGAGCACCTGGGCGCGGTGCGGCCGATCGGGCGGCGCTGGAGCTACCCCTTGGCGGCGATGATCGCGCATCGCTATGTCGATGCGCGGCTGGCCCTGGTGGGCGACGCGGCGCACGGCGTCCACCCGATCGCCGGGCAGGGGTTGAACCTGGGCTTCCAGGACGTCGCGGCGCTGGCCGAGCTGGTGATCGAGGCGGTCGCCGCCGGTGCGGACCCCGGCGCGCCCGAACTGCTGGCGCGCTACCAGCGGCAACGCCGGCCGGACAACCTGGCGATGCTGGCGGCCACCGACGCGCTGGATCGGCTGTTCAGCAACGACAGCCGGGTGGTACGCCTGGCGCGCGACCTCGGCATCGCCGCCGTGCACCGCGTGGCGCCGCTGAAACGACTGTTCATGCACCAGGCAATGGGCGGCTGAAGCAAGGCTGGGGCTTCGCCCCAGACCCCACCAAGGGGCGCTGCCCCTTGGAACCCCGCCAAGGGCGGAGCCCTTGGAACCCCGGACTGGGAGTGTGGGGAGAGGGAGGGGGCGGGTGGGCACGGCGTCGGAGCCGCCCCTCGCGAGGGGCGGCTCCGACGCCGTGCCCACCCGCCCCCTCCCTCTCCCCACACTCCCAGTCATGGAGTCCAGAGGCCGCTGCCTCTGGTGGGGGTCCAGGGGGCAAAGCCCCCTGGCGGGGTTCGGGGCGGAGCCCCGACCTTGCTTTCGCTTCCATTGCCCTGGCCCAGGTTGCCGCCTCAATCCGTCGAGGCTAGCGTCTCGTCCAAACCCGCAGGAGCGACCATCGTGCTCAAGCTTGGCTACAAAGCGTCCGCCGAACAGTTCGGCCCGCGCCAACTGCTCAGCTTCGCCGTCCTGGCGGAGCAGGCTGGCTTCGACTCCGTCTTCGTCAGCGACCACTTCCAGCCGTGGAAGCACACCGACGGCCACGCCCCCTCCGCGCTGGCCTGGCTCGGCGCGCTCGGCGCCTCCACCAGCCGCATCGTGATGGGTACCTCCGTGCTCACCCCGACCTTCCGCTACCACCCCTCGGTGGTCGCGCAGGTCTTCGGCACGCTCGGCGCCATGTTCCCCGGCCGTGTCATCCTGGGCATCGGCACCGGCGAATCGCTGAACGAGGTCCCCTCCACCGGCATGGCCTGGCCGGAGATGAAGGAACGCTTCGCCCGCATGCGCGAGGCCGTCACGCTGATCCGCAAGCTGTGGACCGAGGACCGCGTCAGTTTCGAAGGCCAGCACTACCGCACCGAAAAAGCCACGATTTACGACAAGCCCGCAGTCCCGGTGCCGATCTACGTCGCCGCGGCCGGGCCGCAGGTGGCGAAATACGCCGGCCGCTCCGCCGACGGCTTCATCTGCACCTCCGGCAAGGGTTGGAAGCTGTACACCGAAACCCTGCTGCCCAACGTCGCCGAGGGCATCGCCCTGGCCGGCAAGCCCGACGCCGGCTACGACCGGCTGATCGAGATGAAGGTCTCCTTCGACACCGACCGCCAGCGCGCCTTGCAAGACACCAGCCACTGGGCCGCGCTGGCGCTGACGGCGGAGGAAAAAATGTCGGTCGAGGACCCCAGCGAAATGGAACGCCTGGCCGCCGCCCTGCCGCTGGAGCGCACCGCCAGCCGCTGGATCGTCTCCACCGATCCCGACGAACACATCGAGAAGATCCGCCCGTACGTCGAGCTCGGTTTCCGCCACCTGGTGTTCCACGCCCCCGGCCCGGACCAGGAACGGTTCCTCAGGCTCTATGGCGAGGTGGTGCTGCCGAAGCTGCGCCGCGCCTTCGCGTAGGGCGGAAAAGCGTAGCGTTTTCCGCCATCGCCCGATCGATGCCGAACGCCGCCGCGTTGCAGCTGTTCGCCCCGCCGGACCTGCCGCTGGTCCAGCCCGGCGCCGACCTCGCCGCGCTGATCATCGCGGCGCTGGACCGTGCCGGCCACGCACTGCAAGCGCGCGACGTGCTGGTGGTGGCGCAGAAGATCGTCTCCAAGGCCGAGGGCCGCATCGTCGATCTCGCCACCGTCACGCCCGGCGCGCGCGCCGTCGCGCTGGCCGCTTCGGTCGGCAAGGACCCGCGCCTGGTGGAGGTGATTCTCGGCGAATCCACCCGCGTCGTGCGCAGCCGCCCGAACCTGATCATCGTGCAGCACCGGCTCGGCTTCGTCATGGCCAATGCGGGGGTGGACCAGTCGAACGTTGCGCCGGCGGACGGCATCCACCGCGTGCTGCTGCTGCCGGAGAACCCGGACGCCAGCGCCGAGCGCCTGCGCGCCCGCCTGGCGGCCCACTATGGCGCGCGCGTCGGCGTCATCATCAGCGACAGCTTCGGCCGCGCCTGGCGCCGCGGCACCGCCGGCATCGCGATCGGCGCCGCCGGCCTGCCCAGCCTGATCGACCTGCGCGGCTCGCCCGACCTGTTCGGCCGCACGCTGGAGGTCAGCATCATCGGTTTCGCCGACGAAATCGCCGCGGCGGCGTCGCTGCTGCAGGGCCAGGCGGCCGAGGCGCGCCCCGTCGTGCTGGTCCGCGGCCTTGCCTGGTCGGCTCCCGACAGCCCGGCCGCCGAACTGATCCGCCCCCAAGCCGAGGACCTGTTCCCATGAGCGTCGTTGCGTTGTCGGGCGGCGTCGGCGGCGCCAAGCTCGCACTTGGCCTGAGCCGCGTGCTGCCGGCGGAACAGCTGACCATCGTCGCCAACACCGGCGACGATTTCGAGCATCTCGGCCTGTCGATCTCTCCCGACATCGATACGCTGGTCTACACGCTTGCCGGGCTCGCCAATCCGCAGCTCGGCTGGGGCCGGCGCGATGAGACCTGGAGCTTCATGGAAACCCTCGCCACGCTCGGCGGCGCGACCTGGTTCCGCCTGGGCGACCGCGACCTGGCGATGCACGTCGAGCGCACCCGCCGCCTGCGCGCCCGCGAGACGCTGACCGAGATCACCGCCGATGTCAGCCGCCGGCTTGGCGTCGGCCCGCGCATCCTGCCGATGACCGATGGGCGCCTGCGCACCCGCGTGCTGACGGATGGCGGCTGGCTCGATTTCCAGGATTATTTCGTCCGGCATCGCTGCGAACCGACGGTGCGGGAACTGGCGTTCGAGGGCGAGGCCGAGCCGCATCCGGAGTTGCTGTCGCTGCTCGCCGATCCGGCACTGACCGCGGTGGTGATCTGCCCATCCAATCCGTTCATCAGCGTCGAGCCGATCCTGGCCCTGCCGGGCATGCGGATCGCGCTGGAGCTTTGCCGCGCGCCGGTCGTTGCGGTCTCGCCGATCATCGCCGGCCGCGCCGTCAAGGGCCCCACCGCCAAGATGATGGTTGAACTCGGCCTGGAGCCGTCGGCCCGCGCCGTCGCTGAATGGTACGGCGACCTGCTTGATGCCTACGTGGTCGACCAGGCCGACGCCGCCGACATGGACGGCCTGCATCCGCGCGTCACGGTGACCAGCACGCTGATGCTGACACTGGCGGATCGCGACGCTTTGGCGCGCGTGGTGCTGGACGCGGCGGCCGCGGTTGGCGCGGCGGACTGATCGGGCCGCGCATGGCCAGCAGTCCCGACATCTGGGCCGCGCTGCCGGTCAAGGCCTTCGCCAACGCCAAGCAGCGCCTGTCGCCGCTGCTGACGCAGCCCCAGCGCGAAACCCTGGCCGCCACCATGCTGGAGGACGTGCTCGCCGCCCTCGCCGGCGCCAGGCTTGCCGGCATCCTGGTCAACACGCTCGACCGGCTGGCTGCCGACCTCGCGCATCGCTACGGCGCCCGCGTCATCACCGAGGATGCGACCGCCGGCCACAGCGGCGCCGTTGCCGCCATGGCGCGCACCCTGACCGGCGAGGGCCGCGCCGGCATGCTGGCGCTGCCCGGCGATATTCCCCGCGTGACCGCCGCCGAAATCGACGCGCTGGTCGCCGCCCGCCGCGACGCGCCGTCCTTCACCATCGCGCCGGCGCACGACGAGCTGGGGTCCAACGGCGTGCTGTGCCTGCCGCCGGAGGTCATGGCGTTGCGCTTCGGCGACAACAGCTATTTCCCGCATCTCGCGACCGCGCGCCGGCACGGCATGGAACCGACAATCGTTCCGCTGCCAGGGTTCGCGCTGGACATCGACCATCCCGACGACCTGCGCGCCTTGCTGCGCGCCGCGCCGGCCATGCCGACGCGGACCCTGCGCTTGCTGCACCAGTTCGGCCTGAGCTGAACGGAACCGCCGCGGCCTGGCTTGCCCGACGGTCCGCCCGCACCGGTTTCGCAACGGATGGGCGACGCGATCCCGACCGGGACGAGGGGCGCCGCGCGGCTCGCCCCGGCTGCGTGCCGGCCTAGTCCGCCATCACCTTCCGCGGCGGCGTCTGCACCACCGGCGCCAGTTCGCGCGCCCCGAACGACGACGCCCGTCGGTCATTGCCGACCGCGCCATAGGCGGTCGTTCGCTGGCGTGGCACCCGCCCGATCGAGCCGATCAGCGTCTCCATCGCCTCGGGCGGAAACTCCTGGCCGTGCTGCGTGCCGGCCGCGCGCGAGATGCTCTCGTTCATCAGCGTGCCGCCGAGGTCGTTCGCGCCCGCGTTCAGGCACAGCGCCGCCCCCTCCGGCCCCATCTTCACCCACGAGGTCTGGATGTTGGTGATCAGCGGATGCAACGCCAGCCGCGCCACCGCGTGCATCAGCACCGCCTCGCGCAGGGTCGGGCCCTGGCGCGCCATCCCGCGCAGGTACATCGGCGCTTCCATGTGCACGAACGGCAGCGGAACGAATTCGGTGATCCCGCCGGTCTCTTGCTGCAGGTCGCGCAGCACCAGAAGATGCCGCGCCCAGGAGATCGGCCGCTCCACATGGCCGTACATGATGGTGGACGTCGTCTTGAGCCCCAGCCGATGCGCCGCGCGCAGCACTTCCACCCATTGCGCGGTGTTGACCTTGTCCGGGCAGATCACCGCCCGCACCTCGTCGTCCAGGATCTCCGCCGCCGTTCCCGGCAGCGTCCCCAATCCCGCCGCTTTCAGCTCGGCCAGGAACGACGACAGGCTGCGCCCCAGCGTTGCCGCGCCCTGTGTCACCTCCAGCGGCGAGAACGCGTGCACGTGCATCCCGGGCACCGCCTGCTTGATCGCGCGGCAGATCCGCAGATAGGTCTCGCCCGTGTAGTCCGGATGGATGCCGCCCTGCAGGCACACTTCCGTTGCCCCGCGCTGCCACGCCTCCTCGGCGCGGCGAACGATCTCCTCCAGCGCCAGATCGTACGGCGTGCCGCGCAGCGCCTCGTGCGTCTTGCCCTTGGAGAACGCACAGAACTTGCAGCGGTAGTAACAGATGTTAGTATAGTTGATGTTGCGGTTGACGACGTAGCGAACCACCTCGCCGCTGACTGCCTGGCGCAGCTCGTCCGCCGCGGTCAGCACCCTTTGACAGTCCAGGTCGCGCGCGCCGAACAGACGCACGATCTCGGCTTCGTCCAGTCGCCGTCCCTCCATCGCCTTGGCGATGACTGCTTCCACCTGCGGATCGACCTCGGACAGCAGCGGCGCCGGCTGGCGGGGGATGGCGGTGAGCCCGGGCGCCCAGTCGTCATCGCGCGCCCAGCCCTCGGCATCGATCGAGCGCCGTACCCGCGTCGCGATCTTCGGCGCCAGCCACCGCTCGGCCGCGTGCGCGTAGCTCGGGTAGACCGGCAGGCGCGGCACCAGGATCTTGCCGAAGCGCGCGGTCCGTTCCGCCAGCGCCGCGATCTCCGGCCAGGGCGCCTCCGGATTGACGTGATCGGGCGTCACCGGCGAGACGCCGCCCCAGTCGTCAATCCCCGCGCCGATCAGCGTCTGGTACACCCCGGGCGACAGGTTCGGCGGCGCCTGCACGTGCACCGCGTCCGGCAGGATCAGCCGCGCCGCGGCGATGCTCCACAGCAGGTCGTCGAGGTCGGGCTCCGGCGCATCCGCCCGCCTGGTCTTCGGCTTGGCGCGGAAGTTCTGCACGATCACTTCCTGGATGTGACCATGCGCACGATGCAGCGCGGCGATCGCCGCCAGCGATTCCAACCGTTCCGCGCGCGTCTCGCCGATGCCGATCAGGATCCCGGTGGTGAACGGTACCGCCAGCTCGCCGGCCTGGCGCATCATCTCCAGCCGCACCTCCGGCAGCTTGTCGGGCGAGCCGTGGTGCACGCCCCCCGGCGCGCACAGCCGGGCGCTGCTGGATTCGAGCATGATGCCCATGCTGGCCGAAACCTCGCGCAGTCCGGCGATCTCCTCGCGGGTCATGACGCCCGGGTTCAGGTGCGGCAGCAGTCCGGTTTCTTCCAGCACCAGTGCGCACATTTCGCGCAGGTATGCGATGGTGGTCGGGTGTCCGCGCCCCGCCAGCGCGTCGCGCGCCGCGCCGTAGCGCAGCTCCGGCTTGTCCCCCAGGGTGAACAGCGCCTCGGTGCATCCCGCCGCGGCGCCGGCACGCGCGATGGTCAGCACGTCCTCCGGCGACAGGTAGGCTGGCCGGCCGGCGCGCGGACGTTCCGCGAACGTGCAATAATGGCAAACGTCGCGGCACAGCTTGGTCAGCGGGATGAACACCTTGCGCGAATAGGAGATCAGCCGCCCAAAGGCCGCATCGCGCCGGGCGACGGCCGCGGTCGTCAGCTCCGGCAGCGTGGCGCGGGAAATCCAGTCGATCAGGTCGTCGTCGTGGGTCATGAAGGGCGTACCACCGTCTCGCTTACCCGTTGCATCATGTCCAGGGTCTGCTGGATCGTTGCGCATTGCAAATACAGGATCACGTGCCGCGCCCCGGCCGCGGCCAGCGCCGCGGCGTCTTCCTGCCAGTCGGCGGCCGACCCGGTGAACAACTGCCGCTCGCCATCGTCCCCGGTCTGCGCGGTTTCGTTCGGCGGCAGGAACCAGAGGTAGCCCACGTCCACCGACAGCGGATCGCGCCCGGCCTGTTCCACCACGCGCCGCATGCCGTCGATGCCGTTCTTCAACCGCTCCGGGGTGTTCAAGCGGATCTGCTGGTTGTTCGACACCGGGTACCAGCCGTCGCCGAACCGCGCGACGCGGCGCAGCGCCGGCGGGCTTTCCCCCCCACCCAGATCGGCGGATGCGGCTGCGATACCGGCTTCGGCGCGAACACCACGTTCGCGAACCTCGTGTATTGACCATGCAGCGTTGGGCGCGGCGTGGTCCACAGCGCCTTCCAGGCCGCCAGGTATTCATCCGTCACCGCGCCCCGCTCGGCAAAGGGCGGCGTGCCCAACGCCTCGAACTCCTCGCGCATCCACCCCGCCCCTACCCCGGCGATCACCCGTCCGCCCGACAGCACATCGGCCGTCAGGAACAGTTTCGCCGCCAGCACCGCGGGCCGATATGGCACCACGGCGACCGAGGTCAACAGCTTGATGTGCCGCGTGCAGGCGGCCAGGAACGCCAGCGTCGCAATCGCATCGAGGCACTCCCCGGTCGGCGTGCCCGGCCAGATGCCATTTTCCATGTACGGGTAGCGCACGTCGCTCTGCACCGGCACCACCAGATGGTCCGCAACGCCCAGATAGGCGTAGCCCAGCGCCTCGGCCCGCTGTCCCAGCGTGATGATGTTGTCCCGCGACGCCAGGCAGCCACGCGTGCCGAAATGGATCCCGAAGTCCATGCGCTTCCCCCGCTGTGTCGCGCTTCGGCATCGTGTGCTATCGACGGCAGGAGCGCAATTCAAGCGGGAGGAACAAATGCAGATCGGTTGCAGCGCGCCAACCAGCGGCCCCCTGATCGCGCCCGACAGCCTGGTGCGCATCGCCACCGAGGCCGAGGCGCTGGGCTTCGACTACGTCACGGTCAGCGACCACGTGATGATCCCCACCAGCATCGCGTCGCGCTACCCGTATTCCGATTCCGGCGAATTCCCCTCCGGCGCCGCCGCGCCGCGGCTGGAGCAGCTCACCACCGCCGCCTTCATCGCCGCCGCGACATCGAAGCTGCGCATCGTCACCTCGGTGATGGTCGTGCCGCACCGTCCGGCGGTGCTGACCGCGAAGATCCTCGCGACGATCGACTATCTCTCCAAGGGCCGCCTGACGCTTGGCATCGGTGCCGGCTGGTGCGAGGAGGAATTCATCGCCATCGGTGCGCCGCCGTTCGCCGAACGCGGGGCGGTGACCGATGAATGGATGGCGGTGTGCAAGGAGCTGTGGACCGCCGACAACCCGAAGTTCGACGGTAAATACGTGAAATTCTCCGACGTGCTGTTCCCGCCGAAGCCGGTCCAGCAATCGATCCCGATCTGGATCGGTGGCGAGAGCGGCCCGGCCATGCGGCGCACCGCCAAATACGGCGATGCCTGGTATCCGATCGGCACCAACCCGCAATTCCCGATGGATACGCTGACGCGCTTCAAGGCCGGCGCGGCCAAGCTGCGCGGCCTGACCGAGAAGGCCGACCGTCCCGCCGCCGCCGTCGGTCTCGCCTATCGCGTGTCATCCAACCCGGAGGCGCAGCCGAAGGGCACGGTCGATGGCGAGCGCAAGCTGTTCACCGGTGGTGCCGCCGACTTTGCCGGCGACATCAAGGCACTGTCGGACGTTGGCGTCGCCTGCTTCGATTTCGGCCTGTTCGGTGCCTCGCTGGCGGCCACGCTCGACAACATGCAGCGCTTCCGTGACGACATCATGACGAAGGTGCGTTAGCGGAGGCGCGCCATGCAGCTTGGCATCACGGTCGACATGTCGGGGCCCGCCCCGAAGCTCGACATGGAGCGCGTTCTGGAAGCCGAGCGGCTCGGTTTCGCCCAGGTCTGGACCGGCGAGGCCTATGGTACCGACGCCGTCACGCCGGTGACCTGGATCCTGTCGCGCACGACGAAGATCAAGGCGGGCACCGGGATCATGCAGATCCCGGCGCGCACGCCGACCTGCGCGGCGATGACCGCGATGACGCTGCAGATCCTGTCGAACAACCGCTTCCTGTGCGGCCTCGGCGTCTCGGGCGCACAGGTGGTGGAAGGCTGGCACGGCGTGCGCTTCGGCAAGCCGATGACGCGCACCAAGGAATACATCGCGATCATCCGCCAGATCCTGCAGCGCAACGCGCCGCTGGAATTCCACGGCGCGGAGTACGAGATCCCCTATGCCGGTCCGGACGCCACCGGCCTGGGGCGCGCGCTGCGCAGCATCACGCACGGCAATCCGGACATCCCGTTCTACCTCGCCTCGATCACGCCCGCCGGGCTGCGCACGGCCGGCGAATGCGCCGACGGCGTGCTGCCGATCTTCTATTCGCCGGAGCAACCGGACATCGTCTCGGAGCCGATCCTGGCCGGCATGAAGCAGGCGGGCCGGCCGCAAACCCTGGCAAACTTCGACGTCGCGCCCTATGTCCGTGCCAAGGTCGGGCCGGACGTGGCGGCCTGTCGCGACGCGATCCGCCCCGAACTCGCGCTTTATATCGGCGGCATGGGGGCGCGGGCGAAGAACTACTACAACGACGTCGCCATCAAGCTCGGCTACGAGGGCGCGGCGAAGACCATTCAGGACCTGTATCTCGACGGCAAGAAAGCCGAAGCCGCCGCCGCGGTGCCCGACAAGCTGATCGACGAGATTTCTCTGGTTGGCCCCGCCGCACGGATCAAGGACCGCCTCGCCGCCTGGCAACAGGTGGCGAAGCAGCACGCGGTCGGCACGCTCGTGCTGAAGGGGGCCAGCATCGAGGCCATGCGCATCGTTGCCGAAGCGGTGCTGTGATGCGACCCGATCGGGGCCGGCCTGCCCGCTCCATCTTGGCCGGGATTGGCCCGGCCTGCCACGCCGCCGCAGCGCCGAACGCCGGGTCAAGCCGACCCTGACGTGACGGCGCCAACAGAGGAAACGCCAATGTCCGAAGCGCCACTCGTCAGTCTCGCCCGCGAGGCCGACATCGGTGTCATCACCGTCAACTATCCGCCGGTCAACGCGCTCGGCCCGGGCGTCGCCGAAGGCATCATCGACTGCCTGAAACAGGGTCTCGCCGATCCGGCGATCACCGCGATGGTGCTGATCGGCGCCGGCCGCAGCTTCATCGCCGGCGCCGACATCCGCGGCTTCGGCACCGGGCGCAAGCGCCTGCCGTTGGGCGAGCGCGTCTACGATATCCTCGATGCCAGCACGAAACCCGTCGTCGCGGCGATCCACGGCTACGCGCTCGGCGGCGGGCTGGAGATCGCGCTCGCCTGCCACTACCGCATCGCGGTGGACAGCGCGAAGGTCGGCCTGCCCGAAGTGCTGATCGGCATCCTGCCGGGCGGCGGCGGCACGCAGCGCCTGCCGCGGCTGATCGGCCCCAAGGCCGCGATGGACATGATCGTCACCGGCCGCCACGTCCCCGCGCGCGAGGCCGGCGCGCTCGGCATCCTCGACGAGGTCATTCCGGATCAGGCCGGGCTGCGCGACAGCGCCATCGCCTATGCGCGCCGCATCGCCGCCATTCGTCCCCTGCCGCGCGTGCGCGACCGCGCGGACAAGCTCGACGAGGCCACATCCGATCCCACCATCTTCGACGCGATGCGCAAATCCATCGCCCGCCGCGCGCGCAACCAGAAGGCCCCGTACAACTGCATCGCCGCGGTCGAGGCCGCCTGCACGCTGCCGTTCGACGACGGCATCCGTCGCGAGTCGGCGCTGTTTCTGGAACTGGAGAACTCCGCCGAAGCCCGCGCCCTGCGCCATGCCTTCTTCGCCGAACGCGAGGTTGCCAAGCTGCCCGACCTGCCGCCCGGCACCGCCACCAAGCCATTCGACACCGCCGCGGTGATCGGCGCCGGAACGATGGGCGGCGGCATCGCGATGAGCTTCGCCGATTTCGGTATCCCGGTGAAAATCATGGACTCCACCCAGGACGCGCTCGACCGCGGCATGGCGCGCATCCGCGCCAACTACGCCACCTCGGTCAAGCGCGGCAGCCTGGCCGAGGACGAGATGCAGCGCCGCGTCGCCCGCATCGAACCGGTTGGTGACTATGACGACATCAAGGACGCCGACATCGTCATCGAGGCGGTGTTCGAAGAGATGGACGTCAAGCAACCCATTTTCGCCAAACTCGATGAGGTGATGAAGCCGGGGGCGCTGCTGCTGTCCAACACCTCGGCGCTCGACATCGACCAGCTCGCCGCGATGACGCACCGGCCGGGCGACGTGGCCGGCGCGCATTTCTTCAGCCCGGCCAACGTGATGAAGCTGCTCGAGGTGGTGCGGGGCGCGAAGACCTCGCCCGACGACGCTGCTGACGGTCATGCAGATGGGCCGCCGGATCGGCAAGATCGCCGGCGTCGCCGGCAATTGCGACGGTTTCCTCGCCAACCGCTCGCGCGCCCCGTTCAATAGCGAAATGGTCATCCTGCTGGAGGAAGGCTGCCTGCCGGAGCAGGTCGACAAGGTGATGGTCGATTTCGGCTATCCGATGGGCCCGTTCGCGGTCGGCGACCTGGCCGGCCTGGACATCAGCGCCGCCGGCCGCCGCCGCCGCGCCGCGGCGAATCCGACCTATCGCAAGCTGCCGATCGCCGACCGCCTGGTGGAACTCGGCCACCATGGCCAGAAGACCGGCGCCGGATGGTACCGGTATGAGAAGGGCGACCGCACGCCGCATCCCGATCCCGAGGTCGCCGCCATCATCAAGCAGATCTCCACCGAGATGGGCGTGCCGCAGCGCGCGTTCACCGACCAGGAGATCCTGCGCCGCCTGCTGTTCTCCTCGGTGAACGAAGCCTGCAGGATCCTGGAGGAAGGCATCGCCTATCGCGCCAGCGACATCGACGTGATGTGGCTGCACGGCTTCGGATTCCCGCGCTATCGGGGCGGCCTGATGTTCTGGGCCGACGGGATCGGCGTGCGCGAGGTCTACAACCAGATCGCCGCCTGGCATCAGCAGTACGGCAAGCGCTGGGCGCCTGCGGCGCTGCTGCGGCAGTTGGCCGAGTCCGGCACGCCGTTCCGCGCGGCGCGGCCGCCGGCGCGATAGCGCCCGGTCGCGGCCGAGGCGCGGGGTGGCGGAATGCGCTGCGCTGTTCCGCCCTACCAATCTCGGCGTAGCCGGCGTAGGGCGGAACAGCGCAGCGCCTTCCGCCGAGCTACAGCGTTTCGATCTCGACCGGGAACAATGCGTCGGGGTCGCTGACGCGCATCAGGTGGTAGACGTTGAAACGATAGGCCGGGCCGAGGGACGCCTCCGGGGGCGTGAACGGGAACGCCAGGTTGCCGGCGGTGGACAGCCGGCCCGGATAGCCGTGGTGCAGCAGGTACTGCTTCGTGGTGCGCACCACCTCGGCGGCACGCGCGCGCGTCGGCGCGATGCATTCGCCCAGGATGAAGGCCTCGCCCGGCGTGGGTTCGCCGTCCGGCGCGAAGCCGCGCACGCCGTCCACGCCGTAGACCCGGAAACGCAACGTGTAGTCCTGCGGCTGGTCCTCGCACACCAGGTCCCGCACCACCTCGGTGACCGCCGACAGGATCTCGGCGTGTCGCGCGATGAAGCGCGGATCGGCCGCGCCCGCCAGCAGCACCGCGCGCTCGCCGATGCAGGCAGCACCTTCGAGTTTGATTGTCGGGTCGCTGCTCGGCACCCAGCGCGCGCCGGTGACGCGCGTGCGCCGGTCATCCAGCGCGGCGTAGTGGGCATCGCGCAGATCGACGCGGCCTTCCGGTTCAATCACGCTATACGGATCGGCCTGCTCGTACAGGCTGTGCGCCGCGACCGAGGTCGGGGTGGCGCGCCGCGTCGGGTTCATGCTCTCCAGTTCGAACCCGTCGCCGTCGAGCGTCGCCAGGATCGTATCGCGGCCGCCCGGGATGCAACACAACGAGGCGCACTCGATGATCTTCGCCATGTGCCCGCAAAGCCCGGGCGGAAAATCCAGCATCGTCGGCAGCGCGGCGAAGATCGCGGTGTCGCAGGCGCGCCCGGCGACGACCACATCGACGCCTGCGGCCAGCGCGCGGCGGAACGGCCCCATGCCCATCTGGCCGACGATGTGCGAGGCCGCGTCGATGTCCGGTTCGGTCAGCGCCGCCATCCCGTCCAGGCCGGTGATGCGCCCGTCGCGCACCGCCTGCTTCAGCAGCGCGCGCGGCATGTCGGCGCGGATCACCGCCATGCGGAAATGCAGCCCTTCCGCCGTCGCAATGTCGCGGATCATCGCCAGGGTGGCGGCAAGGTGCGGCGCCGCACCGGCCGAGCCGGCGGAGCCGATCACCAGCGGCACATCCGCCCGCCGCGCACCCAGCAGCACCTTGCGCAGATCGCGCTGCGTTGCCACCGGCGAGGTGGCCATCTCGCCGTTGCCGAGATAGGTCGGGCCGATGTCGATCGAGCCCATGTCGCAGCCGATCAGATCGGGCTGGCGCAACAGCCCGGCGTTGAACGCCGGCGTCGGGATGCCATAGCCCAGCTGGCCGGAGGCGCCGAGGAACCGCATCGCCCGCTGCCGACGCCGGACGTCATCCAGAATGCGATGCGACGCGCTCATATCTCGATCCCCAGCAGCGGCGCGTGTTGCTGCGCGCCGTAGACGTCGCGGTCGCCCGGATCGCCGGCGGTCGCGCGCGGCAGCGTGATCTTGATCGCGCGCCCGAGCGGATAGGGGATCACCGCCACGTCCTCGGGCGGAACCCGGTAGAGCCGCCCGATCGCCTCGCGGCGCAACGCCGGGGACTGGACCACGCGCTGGTAATCGGCGTCGGAGGCGAACATCACGTCCAGCGTCAACCGGCGCGGCCCGGCATTCTTGCTGCGAATCACCTGGGCGATGTCGGACAGACGCATGGCGGTCACGCCTGGCCGAAGCGTCGGTCGAGGAAGGCCAGCACATCGGCGGCGCAACGTTCCGGTACGATGTCGCACATGTTGTGCGGCAGCCCCTCGTAGGCGATCAGTTCCACATCGGGAATCCGCGCGCGCATGACCGCGTAGTTCTCGGTCCCGCCGACCGTCTCCGCGCCCGGCATCACCAGCAAGGTCGGGCAGCGGATGCGGTGCAGGTCGTCGGCCCACCACAACGTCGTCATCAGTCCGACGAAGCGGCCGATCCAGGCCGGGTCGTTCTTCGCGGCTTCGTCCAGGAACCACTGGATGTGGGCGGGATCGTGCCCGGGCGGAAACCGATCCTCGATGGTCGCCGCGAGGAAGGCTCGCAGCCCTTCGCTGGCCACGCGCGGCAGCCAGTCCTTCGCCTGGCTGTGCTTCAGCCCCGGCGTCGAGCCGAACAGCAGCAGGCTGCGCACCAGCTCCGGCGACTGCATCGCCAGGTTCTGCGCCACATAGCCGCCGGCCGAATTGCCGACGATGTGTGCGGCGCCGCACGCCAGGTGGCGCAGCAGTTCGCGCACATCCTGCACCAGGCGATCCATGCTCAGCGGCCGGTCCGCCGGCGGCACCTGCGAGTCGCCGTGGCCGCGCAGGTCCATCCGCACGACACGGTAGCGCCGCGCCAGCGCCGGCACCGCGGCATACCAGCGCCCCGAATGGCCCATCGCGGCGTGCAGCAACAGCAGCGTCTGCGGCGAGGTCCACGGATCGGTGAAGTCGTCCACATGGTAGGCGATCCGCACCCCGTCGCTGGTTTGGAAGGGAGCTGGCATGGCAAACCTCAATGCGGCTTGTGCAGCTCGGCGCGCGGGCGGGTGACGGTGCGCCGGCCCCGCTTGAACACGGCAAGCGGGTGGCAGATCTCCTGCACCGCCTGTTCCGGCGTCGTCGCGTCCAGCACCACGAGATCGGCGGGATTGCCGAGCTTGATGCCGTAATCAAGCAGGTTCATCAGCCGGGCGGATCGTTCGGTCAACATATTGAAACAGTCCCGCAGCCGGTGCGCGTGGCTGATCTGGCAGACATTGGCCTGCAGATTGGCCATACGCAGCAGCGAGCAATCGCCCAGCGGGGTGAACGGATTGAGCACATTGTTGGTGGAGATCGAGCAATTCACCCCGTGCTCCGCCAGCAGATTGGCATCCGCCAGCCCGCGCCGGACCGAGTGGTCCTGGTCCCGCCCCATCATGAACAGGTCGGTCGCCGGCAGCACCGTCACCGCCACGCCGGCATCGGCGATGCGCCGCGCCAGCGCCTGCAGTTCCGCTGGCGGCAGCGTCGAGTATTTGCAGCCGTGCCCGACCGCGACGCGGCCGCCCAGCCGGTATTTCTCCGTCAGCTCGCAGACCAGATGAATGTCCATCGCCTCCGGCGAGTTGCCGGAATCCAGGTGCATGTCGATATCCACGTCGAACTCGCGCGCCAGGTCGAACACCCGGTGGATCTGCCCGGCGTGGTCGGGATCGTAGTTGGGCGCTGCGCCGATCACCTTGGCGCCGCGCTTCAGCGCTTCCACCAGCAGCGCGTCCGCCCGTGGATTGTTGGTCAACCCCTCCTGCGGGAACGCGCACACCTCGATGTCGATCGCCCAGGCGTAGTCGCGGCGCAGCGCCTCGATCGCCTCGAAGCTGCGCAGTTCGACGCCGCCATCCAGCTCGAGATGGGTGCGCATCCGCGTGGCGCCGTGCTTGATGCACTTCTCCAGCGTGCGGCTGGCGCGCGCGTAGACATCGTCCACCGTGAAGCTCGACTTCACCGCGGCCACGCGCGGCACGGCATTGGCCTGCCGCTCGGTCTCCGGCGCGCAGCGATCAAGGATGCAGGATTTGTCGAGATGGATGTGCGTCTCGACGAAGCCGCCGCAGACCAGCAGGCCGGCGGCGTCGTACTCCGCCGCCTCGGCTTGCAGGTGCGGCTCGATCGCCGCGATGCGCCCGTCGGCAACACCGATATCGACCGGCGGTGCCTCGGGCGCATGGGCCAGGCGTGCGTTGCGCAGGATCAGGTCCATGTCCGGCCTACTTCAGATTACGGTCCCATAGCGAAACTATCTTCCGCCAGGTCTCTTCCGCCGCCATTGTGTCGTAGTCCGGGCGTTCCGGAAAGCAGAAGCCGTGATGGGTGCCGGGGAACACGTGCAGTTCGTGCCTGGTGCCCGCCTTCTCCAGCGCCGCCTTCAGCGCCGGGGGCACCTGCTCCGGCACCGACCGGTCGTGTTCGGCGAAGGCGTAGTACAGCTCGGCCTTGATTTCGTTCAACAGCAAATGCGGCGAGTCGTCCTTGTCGCTGACGATCCCCACCCCGTACAGCGACGCCGCGGCCGCCACGCGGTGCGGAAACTTTGCCGCCACCGTGGTGATGTATTGCCCGCTCATGCAATGCCCGACGCAGCCGACCTTGCCGGGGGTCACGTTGTCCAGCGTGTCGAAACAGGCCAGCAGTGCGGCGGTATCGTCGATTACCCGCGCGTTGGTGAGGTGAAGCATCGATGCGCGGATCACCCCGGACATGCCGTCGTCGCGTCGCGGGATATCGAACCGGACCGTGCCCAGCCGGTAATACATGTCGGGCAGCAGGCAGACATAGCCGTACTTGGCGATGCGCCGCGCCATGTTGCGCAGTTCCTCGCGGATGCCCGGCGCGTCCATGTAGAAGATGATGCCGGGATGTTGCCCAGGCCCGTCCGGCGCGGCCAGGAATGTCGGCATCCTGCCGTGCCTGGTGGTGACGATCATCTCGCGTTCAATCATCGTGGCAGTTCCCCTCGTTCGATATGACCCAGGTATCTCCGGTCAGCCCGCCGGTTGCCGATCTTGCGTACTTGCACAAACCCCGTCGGCACCATCCGGCACATGCCGTGCGCCCCGATCAGAATTGATAGCGGCGCAGGCCGCCATCCACCGGAATGACCGCCCCGGTGACGTAGCGTGCCAGCGGGCTCGCCAGGAACACCGCCATCACCGCCAGGTCCTCCGGCTCGCCCCAGAAGCGCAGCGGAATTTCCGTCTCGGCGAACTGCTTGCGGTAGTCTTCGGGGTAGTTGCGGCGGATCTGCTCGCTCATGATGCGCCCGGGCGGGATCGAGTTCACCGTGATGCCGAACTGTCCCACCTCGCGCGACAGCCCCTTCGCCCAGGCGTGCACCGCCGCCTTGGCGGCGAACGCGGCGTTCAGGTGCTCGGGCTCCGACTTGCCGGTGATGTTGATGATGCGGCCCCAGCGCCGGTCGATCATCTGCGGCAGCAGCGCATGGGCGATCTGGCGCTGGCGGGTGAAGTTCAGCGTCATCGCCTCGGTCCAGCGTTCCTCTGGCGCATCGATCGGCAGGACGCGGCTGCCGCCGGCGCTGTTGACCAGGATGTCGACCGTGCCCAGTTCGCCCAGCGCCGCGTCCCGCAGGCTGGTCGCGGCATCGTCGGCCATGATGTCCTGGCGGATCAGCGCCGGCCGCTTGCCGCCGGCGGCGACGATCTCGTCGGCCAGCGTTTCCAGCAGCTCGGTGCGCCGCGCCACCGCCGCGACCCGCACGCCTTCCGCCGCCAGCCCCTTGGCGATCGCGCGGCCGATCCCCATGCTGGCGCCGGTCACCAGCGCCGTCTTGTCGTGCAGTTGCAGATCCATCCTGGCTTTGCCCTACCGTCCCTTGAACACCGGCTTGCGCTTCTCGATGAAGGCCCGCCGCGCCTCCTGCGCGTCCTCGGTCTTCGAGAGGAATACCGTGACGCCCTGTTCGAAGCGATAGCCGTCGCGCGCGGGCATGTGCATCGTGGTGTTCATCGACTGCTTGGCGTAGCGCATGCCGATCGGGCTTTTCGAGGCGATCTCCGCGGCGAGTTGCATCGCCTCCGGCATCAGTTGCTCCAGCGGCACGCAGCATTCCACCACGCCGGTGCGGTACAGCTCGGCCGCGGGCACGCGCCAGCCGGTGTAGAACATGCGCCGGGCGCGCGAATGGCCGAACAGCGTCTGCAGCATCGCCGCCCCGCCGGCCAGGCCGACATCGATCTCCGGCATGCCGAACTGGGCGTTGTCGGAACAGAGGATGATGTCGCACGCCGCCACCAGCCCGGCGCCCGCACCCAGGGCCGGACCGTTCACCGCGGCGATCACCGGCTTGGCGCATTCGTGGATCGCGTTGAAGCACTCGCGCGCGCCGCGGTTGAACTTCCAGTATTCGCCGGGAATGTCGGGGTTCGGCCGCTCCTTCATGTCGGCGCCGGCGGAGAACATCTTGCCGGTGCCGGTCAGGATCGCCACCCGGACGTCGTCCCGATCGGTCAGCGAATCGAACACCCCGATCATCTCCTCGCGGAACGCGTGGTTCTGCGCGTTCACCGGCGGGCGGTCCATGACCACGGTGGCGATGAAATTCTCGACTGTCAGCTTGATGGCCTCGGCCATGCGGGTGCCCTCTGAGCGGCGTTTCTTGTTGCGGGTGATGCACCAGCTTACGCTAGGCGAAGGGTCCGGGGCAGGCAAGGAAGCGCAGTGTGTCCATCTTCGATCACGACCTCGATCGTACCGCGGCGAACCACGTGCCGCTGTCGCCGGTTTCGTTCCTGGTTCGTGCCGCGCATGTCTATGGGCCGCGCGTCGCGGTGATCCATGGCGCGCGCCGCATCACCTATGCGCAGTTCCTCGACCGCTCGCGCCGGCTGGCCTCGGCGCTGGCCCGCGCCGGCGTCGGCAAGGGCGACACGGTCGCGATCATGGCCCCCAACGTGCCGGAGATGCTGGAGGCGCATAACGGCGTGCCGATGCTCGGTGCCGTGCTGTGCCCGATCAATTTTCGCCTCGATGCCAGCTCGATCGCCTTCATTCTGCGCCACTCGGAAGCCAAGCTGCTGCTGACCGATCGCGAGTTCAGCCCGGTGATGGCGCAGGCGCTTGGCTTGCTGGAGCACCGGCCGCAGGTGATCGACATCGACGACGCGCTGGCGGTCGGCGGCGAGCGCCTCGGCGCCATGGACTACGAGGCGTTCATCGCCGACGCCGATCCGGCGTTTCCGGTGGGCCGGCCGGATGACGAATGGCAGGCGATCTCGCTGAACTACACCTCCGGCACCACCGGCAATCCGAAAGGCGTCGTGCTGCACCATCGCGGCGCCTATCTGAACGCCTGCGCCAATGCGCTGACCTTCGGGCTGTCGCCGCGCAGCGTCTATCTGTGGACGCTGCCGATGTTCCATTGCGACGGCTGGACCTATACCTGGGCGGTGACCCTGGCGGGCGGCGTGCACGTCTGCCTGCGCCGGGTCGATGCCGCACCGGTGTTCGCCGCGATCGCCGAGCACAGGGTGACGCACATGTGCGGCGCGCCGGTGGTGTTGGGGATGCTGATCCACGCGCCCGCGGCGGCGCGGCGCGACTTTCCGCAGACGGTGCAAATCGCCACCGGCGGCGCCGCGCCGCCGTCCGCGGTGATCGCCCAGATGGAGGCGATGGGCTTCGCCGTCACCCATCTGTATGGGCTGACCGAAAGCTTCGGCCCCTCGACCGTCTGCATGTGGCAGCCGCAGCTCGACGCGATGGAGATCGGCGCGAAGTCCGCCTTCATGGCGCGCCAGGGGGTCAACACGCCGATGCTGGAAGAAGCGACGGTGCGCGACCCGGCGACGCTGGCGCCGGTGCCGGCGGATGGCGCGACGATGGGCGAGCTGATGCTGCGCGGCAACACCGTGATGATGGGCTATCTGAAAAACCCCCAGGCGACGGCGGAGGCTTTCGCGGGCGGCTGGTTCCACACCGGCGACCTCGCGGTGCAGCACCCGGATGGCTATGTCGAGGTGAAGGACCGCGCCAAGGACATCATCATCTCCGGCGGCGAGAACATCAGCTCGTTGGAGATCGAGGAGGCGCTGTACCAGCACCCGGCGGTGATGGAAGCGGCGGTCGTTGCGCAACCCGACGAGCGTTGGGGCGAAACGCCGCACGCGTTCGTCACGCTGAAGCCGGATGCGCCGGCGGTGACAGAGGCCGACATCATCGCCTGGTGCCGCGTCCACCTCGCCCACTACAAATGCCCGCGCCATGTGACGTTCGCGCCGCTGCCCAAGACCTCGACCGGAAAGATTCAGAAGTTCGAACTCCGTAACAAGACGCGGCAACCGTAGGGCGGAAGAGCGAAGCGTCTTCCGCCGCGCCCGCCGCACGGCCTCGCCGGCCCAAGGTGGACTCGCCGGGCCGCCCCCCGCCGGCAAGCGATCTGCCGGCCCCCGCGGTTGCCGACCCGAAGCGACTGCCGCTACGCTCACGGCGTCATGTGCCGAACGCCATCCCCGCGTCGCGTCGCCGCCGCGCACCGCCGCCGGTGCGCGCACGGCCGCGCCATCCCCGCTGCGGGCACTTGCGGCAACCGGCGGTCGAACGCATTGCGTCACGCGGTCGGAGCAAAGCCTGCCACGCCTCCCGCCGCACCACCGGAGCGAAACGATGACTGAGGCAGCCCAGGGCACGGCGCAACTGGCGGAAGCCCGCGACGGTGCGACGCTGGTCCTGACGCTGAACCACACCGAACGGCGCAACGCGCTGTCGATGGCCCTGCGCGCCGCGCTGATCGAGGCGTTCGACCGCGCCGAGCACGCCCCCGACATCCGGGCCATCGTGCTGACCGGCGCCGGCGGGCATTTCTGCGCCGGCGGCGACATCAGCGGCATGCAGGTCGGCGATCTCGCCGCCGGGCGGGAGCGTTTCCGGCTGACCCATCGCCTGGTCAAGCTGATGGTGCACGGCGCCAAGCCGATCATCGCCGCGGTCGAGGGCTATGCGGTCGGCGCCGGGCTGTCGCTGGCGCTGTGCTGCGACACCATCGTCGCCGCGGACAACGCCCGCTTCGGCGCCGGCTTCGGGCGCATCGGGCTGATCGCCGACCTCGGGCTCAATCACACGCTGCCGCAGCGGGTCGGCATGGGCCGCGCCCGGCAGTTGCTGCTGTACGGCGAGCAGATCGACGCCGCGGCGGCGGAGCGCATCGGCCTGGTTGACCACGTGGTCGCACCCGGCGCGGCGCTGGACTTCGCGCGCGAGCGTGCCCGGGCGCTGGCCGCCACCGCGCCGCTGCCGCTGGCCCTGACCAAGCGGCTGCTGGCCGAAGGGCTGGACGCGGCATTGGATCAGGAGCGCGACCTGCAAAGCACGCTGTTCCTGACCGAGGACCACCGCGAGGGCCGCGACGCCTTCCTGGCCAAGCGCCAGCCGGTGTTCCGCGGCCGCTGACCATGTCACTTCGATAGCAGAACAACATCAGCCTCCGCGGTGGCACTGATGCCGACATCCGCCGCCTCGGCGTTCGGCGGCGGCGCCGGCGACGCCGCGGCCTGGCCCGACATCAGCATCATCCGCGGCGCGAACGGCGGCGGGTTTGTGCTGTCGAGCCGCACCTCCTTGAACGAGCCGAAGCGCAGGTCGAGCAGCGCCGCCGCCGCCTCGGCCCGCCCGCGCAGCGCGGCGATCGCCTTGCGCGTTGCCTCGGCCCGCGCCGCGCGCGTCGCGCTGTCGGACAGACGCCATCCGAGCTGCCCCACCGCCAGCCCCTTCTGCTGCAGTTCGCCGACCAGTTTCAGCAGCACGGCGCCGTCATGGCTGGTCAGCTCGATCGACTGGTTGGCCTGCCAGCGCTCGGTCCGGTCCTGTGGCGTCGGGCCGACGTGCCAGACGAAATAGCCGCCGGTGCTGACGGTGACACCGGCAACCGCCTTGGCCGCCGCCAACGCCCCGGCCATCGCCGCGTTCACCCGACGCTGCGCCTCGGCCGGATCGGCGGCCGTGACCTCCGCCCGCAGCGCGGCATCGAGCTCGTCCGGATGCGCCATCACGGTCGCGGTCTCGCTGAGCCGCAGCACGGTCTCGGCACGCGCCGAGGCCGCGGCCAGCACCAACCCCGCGGCCAACAGCAGGCCCCAAGGGCGCGCCGAGTTGGGGCGCGCCGAGTTGGGGCGCGCCGTGCTGGTGCGAGCCGAGTTGGGACGAACGGCATTTCGACACATCATGACGCGCTCCGCCTGAATGGTGGGGGCGCAGCCTGCCCCCAGCCCAACTCGCCGGCAACCGCGTAGGGTGGAAAAGCGCAGCGCCTTCCGCCACCCACCCACCACTTCCACCCGCCCTCACTTGCACAGCGCATCGAACGCCGCCCGCACGTCACCGCCGGCGGCGACGGCGGCGATCAGCGCCGGCATCCCGCCGCGCACCATGACCGCGGCGGGACTGCTATCGAGGCTGGTGGTGCCGAGCAGCCGGGCCCGCAGCCCGCCCGACGGTGGCCACAGCACGCCAGGTTGCCAGGGTTCCTTGTCGTCAATGGCCGCCTTCCCCCACCCCTCGTCGGAGGCGCGAGGCGCCGCCACCCGCAGGGCACAAAACCCCGCACCGCCCGCCGCCGCCATCCCGGCACCGTCCGACCCCCGGGACAACCGCCCGGTGGCAGGCTCAGCATTGGGTCGTTGCTCGGCGGCGCCGATTGCCGCCCCGCCGCCCGTCGCGGCACCGCGCCCGCCCGGTGCCATCCGGGCGCCACCGCCCGCACCTTGCCCCGCCCGCACCGCCACGTCGGCGCCGGCACCGCCCGACCTTGCATGGGGTCCTTGCGCAACGGCGCCGATTGCAGCCCCGCCGCCCGTCGCAACACCCCGCCCGGCCGGTTCCATCGCGGCGCGACCGGCCGCACCTTGCGCCGCCCACCGCGCCGCGTCGGTCCCGGCACCGTTCGCCGTTGCATGGGGTCCTTGCGCAACGGCGCCGATTGCGGGTCCCCCACAAGTCGCACGGCCTTGCATAGGGTCGTTGCGCCGTTTTGCGATCCGAGCCGCCCGGCGTCCCGCCAGCACCAGCCGCTTGGCCAGCCGCGCCTGGGCGATCCCCGCCTTCCACGGGGCAAGCGCCGCCGCCTCCGCCCGCGCCATCTCCCGCTCCGCCGCCCGCCCCCGCACCACGCGCCCCCGCACCACGCACCCCGGCACCACCCGCCGCGGCCCCGCCGCGAACCGCCCCCGTGCATCCCGCCCCACGTTGCATGGGGTCTTGTCCGCCACTGGCGCACTTGGCACGTTCGCGGGGTAAATCGGCGACGCCAGCTCGGGCGGCCCCCGGTCCAGCCGCGCCACCAGGTCGGGCGACAGATACCGCCCAAGCTCATCCGCGTCGGTAAACACCCTGGCCCGGGTGATCGCCGTCCCATGGTGGCGGCGCGGCACCCGCTTGGCCGCGCCATGCCGGCCGTGCGTGGTGCGCGCGGCGGCCAGCCTGGCGAGCCCCTCCGGCGTCCGCGGCCCGGTGCTGCACCCGCCATGCGGAGCCTGCCCGCGGGCTTGACCCGCGGGGCACCGCCCGTTGCCCATCGCCGGCGCGCGGCAGCCGAGGCCCGCGCGCGTCTTCGCCCCGCAGCGCGGCGCCAGGTTCGGGTTGCCGCGCGGCTTGCCGATCCGCGGCAGGCCGGCCTCGCCGCCACCTACACCGCCCCCCCCGCCGTCATGGCCCGCGCAGGCGGACCAGCCACGCCTTGCTTCCGTCTCAGCCGGCACACGCGCGTCCGGTTCGCCCGGCCCCGCCGTTCGACCTTGCCTGGGGTCGTTGCGCGATTGCGCGACAAGCGGGTCGGGCGAGGGGACCGGGGCGAGGTCTGGAATGGGTTGCATCTGAGATCCTGGCGCGTTAGGATGTAGTTAGCCAATCTTACACCAAGCCGCCCCGCCGCGCCACGTAATCCGCCGCCGGAGCGATGCCCACGCCGGCAACGGGCCAGCCAGCCCCGGCGCGACCGGTCTTGGCCGAAGTCAGAAAATAAGCCGCAGATGAACGCCGATGAACGCCGATGGTGTGTCCTGATCGGCTGTCGGGCGGTGAGGCCTGCCGGTCACCGGCGCGGGCCAAGCCGGGCGGCCCCCGGGCGCTCGGCCGGCAGCAAGCAAGAATCTAACACGGAGAAAGCAAGGGAGGACTCACGGAGCACAGGGAGAACCGCGCGGGATCGGCCGCGGTGCCCCAGGACGAACGGCACCTGGGCCCGGCCGCACCGAGGCCACGCGCGTCGCGCCCGTCTTCCACCGACGCGATCCCCGGTCGCATCGGCCCGGTTCCTCAGGGCAGAGTAGAGCCATCCGCAAGGCGCTTCGCGGGGAGCGGCAGTCTTCCCCGCTCGATGGCCGGTGGGTCGGTTTGAATTTCTGCAATGGGTGGGGAGCCGCCGATTTAGTCCGGTCCGCGGACGGCAGCCCGGCTTCCAACAGCAGACGTCCGTCGGGTAGACTCCAAGCACCGACCGTCGGCCGGCTTTGGCCGGGAGCGGAAGGGCCGGTGCCAATTTGAGATTAAAGAAAACGGACGTTTGAACCCACAAATAAGGGTTTTCCGCTCGATAGCCCGGCAAGGTCAGGCTCTGCAGCAGAACGATGGCGAACCGGCACAAAACGGCGCAAATCCCGCGCCCTTAAGGCAGCACATCTGGCGCCGAGCGAAAAGTTGTTTACCGAGCCCCTTGTGCACGATATGTTCTCGGCTTGGCTCTAGGCATGACTCGGCATGCCGGGTTAGTCAGAAATGAAAGGCAAAGTGAGGGCAGGCCATGATCGAAAGACGGGGACGCTGCGTGTTCGCCCCTCACAGAGCATCGGTTCAGCAGGACGCCAATGAGTAGGCAAACGGCGCTGAAGCTGGTCCACAGTGCCGACGGCTTGTTCGCCCGGATGTCGGCTGCTACCCGTGACCAGCCGGTTGATTTGTTGCGCCGCATTCTGGCAGACGGCGTGCTACACGGTGATGCTGAGCAGTTGCTCGATCAACTGCCGCGGGAAAGTGTGGACCTCTTCTTCACCAGCCCGCCGTACGCCGATGCGCGCGCCTACAGCCGCATCCACCCGGATCGCTATGTCGATTGGTTTCTGCCTTTCGCACGCAGCATGTACGAGGCTGCGAAGCCCAGCGGCAGTCTAATTATCAATATCAAGAACCGGGTCGCCAACAAGGGTCCGCTGAAGGGCCAGCGTCATCCCTATGTCTACCAACTGGTGTTAGCCCTTCAGAACATGGGCTGGCGCTGGATTGAGACCTACGTTTGGGCGAAGCCCAATGGTGTCCCGGGAAGGTTCGGTCCACGAACCAAAGACAGCTTTGAGTATGTCTATCATTTCGCCAGGGGGGCTAAGCCTCACTTCGATCTTGATGCTGTCCGGGTGCCCTATAAGGCGGACGAGGCCGAGATTGCTCGGCGTAAACGGGACACGGCGGGGCGCCGCAGTACAGAAGCAGGGTTCGGCCGTGATCGGACCAAAACCTACCTGCTGGGCGGTGCCGATCCCGGGAATGTCGTGAGCGTCTCTCAGACCTACAATCAACATCGCGGCGTCGCGCATACCGCGGCAATGCCGGAGGGGTTGGCCGAGTTTTTCATCAAAGCTGCATCGCCGGCTGGGGGTATTGTCATAGATCCCTTCGCCGGAGGAGCGACCACCGTTGTCGTGGCGCGTCGATTAGGCCGCCGCTCGGGTGGCTTCGAGATTCACCAGCAGTTCGTCGAGGACGCGTTGCGCCGGATTGCGGCCGACGTCGCCGACGACATCCCCGGGCAGCTCATCAGCGCTCGCCTGGGTTGAGCCGTGACAATCGACGCCACGATCAATGCAATTCTAGGGGCGGAGACTTGGACCCAGCGAGTTCAGCAGATCAGGTTGGTCCCGCAACGGCATGGCACTGGTGAACACGGCACCATCTACGCAGCCGTGGCTCGCGCACTCTATATGCCCCATCTCGCGCCTGACTTTGCGTACATTCACGAAGCGCCGTTCTACGAGCCCGCTCATTTTTTCAGAGCCTACGATGAGGCTGATCGACTGACCGCCGGTTTCTCTCGGGTCGCGGAAGCGGATCTCGCCGAAGCCCTGGTTGAATGCCCGGGGACGCTTCTCGTATTCAGGACGCTGCTGGGACTGACGAAGGAGGAGTTCGCCCACTCCTCGGTTCTTGCTGCCGGCCCTGCCAACCTCAAGCCACTGTCGTCGTCGCAGATCGATGCGATGGAGCGAGCTACCGTCGCTACTGAACCGAGGCAGGCAGCGCGTGCCGCTGCCGTAAGGGCGGCTCGACGCGCCACCATCGCGGCGCGTACCGTCGTAAAAGTGATGGATGGTGAGTTGTTTGGCGAGGCTCCCCCGGGCCTGCGTAGCAAACAGGACAAGCCGGATACTGCCAATGGATGGGCCAGCGTCCGCGACTTCGCGGCAGGGGGTGTGCCGCTGAAAGTCTTCCTACACCAACGGCATTATGGCGGTGCTTTCCGGCAGATGCTGGACGCCACATCCGCCAGACGGGGCGATCTCATTGAAGATGCTGTTGAAGTGCTGTTCACCGAACATGACCTCAGCTTCATTCGAACCGGCAGTCACAACCAGGCTGATATCGCGGAGCGGTTTGAGGTTCATGTAACGCCTGCTCCCGATTTTGTCGTGTTCGATCCTCGCGATGACAGCTTGAAAGCGATGCTTGAGTGCAAAGGCACGAACAATGGCGGCACAGCCAGAGACAAGGCACTGCGCTTCAACCGCCTGAGAGATGAGTTAGTTAGGCTTGGGGGAGTACCGCTTATCGCCGTGTTAAGTGGCATTGGCTGGACCCGGATCAATGATGCACTCGGCCCGGTTGTCCGGGATACCGATGGTCGGGTGTTCACCCTGTTGACACTAAATTCCATGCTGGAGGTTGCCCCGTTTCCCAGCTTGCTTGAGCGTCCGGATGATTAGGCCAAATCATCGGTTTTGGGTTGCACTAACCGCTGTCGCGGCAGGGGGCCTGGAATAAATATCGATCGCGCGGATGTGGCGGTCTGCCAGGGTTTGGGGGCTGCACCCAACCCGAGGCGGGAGCTCTCCCGTTTTTGGCAGCGAAAGCGGCCCGCCTGAATGAACTTCCGGTTTCGGGAGACGCTTTGATCGCCGGGAATGTCGGGGATGGGCGCATAGCGGTCGGAGGGTGCTTGCCCGACAAGCGCGGGTTGACTGGCCCCCAAGCGCCAGGACGGTCCTCGTCGGCACCGGACCCATCCGGCATCGCCCGGACCCGAGGGGGGACGCCGCGTGCCCATCTGGATACCCGTGACCGTAACGGCCGCGCTGTTCCAATGCTGGCGCACCGCGCTGCAACAGAACCTGCGCCACCTGCTCTCGGTGAACGGGGCCGGCTTCGTCCGCTACCTCTACGGCGCCCCGACCGCCCTGCTTCTGCTGCTCGGCGCCCTGGCAATCACCGGCACGACCCACCCCACCCTGACCTACTGGACCCTGCTCTGGGCCACCTCCGGCGGGCTGACCCAGATCCTCGCCACCAACCTGCTGATCATGGCGTTCGGCTACCGCAACTTCGCCGTCGGCACCGCCTACGCCAAGACCGAGGCAGCGCAGAGCGCGCTCGTCGCCTGGCTGCTGCTGCACGAGACCATCCGCCCGGCCGCCATCGCCGGACTCTGCGTCGGGCTGTGTGGCGTGCTGACCCTGTCGCTCGCCGGCCGCGGCCTGAAACCGCGCGACATACTGGCGGCGACGGTGCAGCCGGCGGCGCGGTGCGGGCTGGGCGCCGGCCTGCTGTTCGCCTTCACCGCCGTGTTCCTGAAACTCGGCAACCAGTCGGTGCTCGCGCCCAGCCTGCTCGTCCGCGCGCTCGCCATGCTGCTGCTGACCAACACGCTGCAGACACTCATGCAGGGCGCCTGGCTGGCCTGGCGGGACCCGGCCGAGCTGCGCAAGGCCTTCACCACCTGGCGCAGCTCATCGCTGGTCGGCACGCTGTCCGCCTGCGGCTCGGCGGGCTGGATCATCGGCTACGGGTTGACCGAGATCGCGCTGGTGCGCTCGGTCGGCCAGGTCGAGATCGTGTTCACCCTGCTGTTCAGCCGCTTCTACCTGAAGGAGACGCTGCGCCCGGGCGACATCGCCGGCCTTGTGCTGGTGGTCGGCGGCGTGCTGCTCATTGTGGCCGCGAGCTGACCGGCGGCATCCGCCCGCCCCGCAGCTCGGCGCGGATCTCCTCGGCCAGCAGCGGATTGGCGCGCCTGATCTGCCCGGCCCGCAGCGTGCTGGCGATGTCCGCCGGCGGATGCATCTCCCAGGCTTCGAGGAACAGCAGGTCCCTGACGGCGGCATCGCCCGGTGCGGTGCGCAACGCACGGCGCACCGCCTCGGTCAGCGGTCGATCCAGGGGTTCCATGGTGGCTGACAACGGCTCGTCCTCCCGCGCTGCACTGGCTCTAAGCTAGGGAGGTGGTAGCCCCTTCGCCATCTCCGGTGCGTGACCGCAGCATGAAATCGACCAGGGATGAACGAATGTTTAATAGCGATACAGATCGTGCTTGAACGGCCCCGCGGCATCGACGCCGATATAGCCGGCCTGCTTGTCGCTGAGCTTGGTGAGCTTGGCGCCGACCTTGGCCAAATGCAGCGCCGCCACCTTCTCATCGAGCAGCTTCGGCAGGGTGTAGACGTCGCGCGCGTATTTGCCGGCGGGCGCGGTGAACAGTTCGATCTGCGCCAGCACCTGGTTGGTGAAGCTGGCGCTCATCACGAAGCTGGGATGCCCGGTGCCGTTGCCCAGGTTCACCAGCCGCCCTTCCGACAGCACGATCAGCCGCTTGCCGTCGGGGAACACCACCTCGTCCACCTGCGGCTTGACGTTGTCCCACGTGTAGTTGCGCAGCGCGTCGATCTGGATCTCGGAATCGAAGTGGCCGATGTTGCAGACGATGGCGCGGTGCTTCATCGCCCGCATGTGATCGATGGTGATCACGTCCAGGTTGCCGGTGGCGGTGACGAAGATGTCGCCGATCGGCGCGGCATCGTTCATGGTGACGACCTGGTAGCCCTCCATCGCCGCCTGCAGCGCGCAAATCGGGTCGATCTCGGTCACCATCACCCGGCAGCCGGCGTTGCGCAGTGACGCGGCGGAGCCCTTGCCGACGTCGCCGAAGCCGTTCACCACGGCGATCTTGCCGGCCATCATCACGTCGGTGCCGCGGCGGATGCCGTCCACCAGCGATTCGCGGCAGCCGTACAGGTTGTCGAACTTCGACTTGGTGACGCTGTCGTTGACGTTGATCGCCGGGGTCAGCAGCGTGCCGTCGCGCGCCATGTCGCGCAACCGGTGCACGCCGGTGGTGGTCTCCTCCGAGATGCCGCGCACGTCGGCCAGCATCGCCGGGTATTTCCGGTGCATCAGCAGCGTCAGGTCGCCGCCGTCGTCCAGGATCATGTTCGGCGTCCAGGGCGCGCCGGTCCCCTGGGCCGGCCCGCGCACCGTCTGCTCGATGCACCACCAGAACTCTTCCTCGTTCATGCCCTTCCAGGCGAACACCGGCACGCCGGCGGCGGCGACGCCCGCGGCGGCGTGATCCTGGGTGGAGAAGATGTTGCACGACGACCAGCGCACCGTGGCGCCGAGCACCTGCAAGGTCTCGATCAGCACCGCGGTCTGGATCGTCATGTGCAGGCAGCCGGCAATGCGCGCGCCGGCCAGCGGCTTGGCGGCGCCATATTCCGCGCGGACCGCCATCAGGCCGGGCATCTCGTCCTCGGCCATGGCGATCTCCTTGCGGCCCCACTCGGCGAGCGAGATGTCCTTTACCTTGTAGTCAGCGGTCGTCGGCATGGGGTGCTCCTCTGCGGTCGGCGCCGCTATATAAAGATATCTGCATGTCTTCAAGTCACAATCGGCTGCGCCCCGCCGGGCCGGCCAGCCGCGCGTCGCGCCCTGCCCAAAGCTGGTCGAGCCGGCCGTCGCATGGCAGCGCGCCGGTAGCCCCTCGTCCCGCCGCCGCCCGGTTTGCCGCCGTCCGGCCGGGTCGGTCAGCCCCGGCACCGACGACATCCTCACCGCGCCGGATGAAGCGATCGTTTACCCGGCCGAGGGGGACGAACCTCGGTCCCTTGCCGTGCCCGGCGACGGGCCGCCGCCTTGGGCGTCAGTGGTCCGTCCTGACCACGGTGAAGTGCAGTCCGCACGCCCCGTTGGTCACGTCGCCCTCCATTCGCTTGCCCGCCCGCCTGCCGACCAGGGTGAAATCCGGCGCGCTGCCCTGGATGGTGCCGTCACGGGCAATCGTCGCGTCGATGTAGACGCCGTAACTCCAATGGAACTGGAACTGGCCATCCTGCACCACCAGCAGCACCAGACCCGGGTGCGGGCAGCTGCGGTTGTCGGCCTGGAAGCGGGTGGAGGTGCCGCGATAGGTGCCGTCAACCGGTTCGGGCGGTGGCGCGGCAGGGGCCGGCGGCGGCCGGTCCGGCGCGCAGGCCGCCAATATAGCGCACAAGGTTGCCAGCAGTGGAATGCTTCGCATGGCTCTCGACACGGAGGGGCGCCGCAGGGAGCCTCGTCATGCGGCCGGCGGAGTGATTCGGCAACCCCGCGGCTCGGTCGCGGCAGAGCAATCGGGAGACCGCAGGCAAGGCCAGGGGCTCCGCCCTTTTCAACCGGGCACATGGGGAACACTTTGGACCGGGCGAAGCCCGGCCTTGCCGCCTTCCGGCGATCGCCTCTTGGCCTGACACCCGCTGGCGCGGTAGTGCTTGGGCATGGTTCGCACCGTCAGTCTGGCGCGCAAGACATCGGAGACCGACATCACCCTGACCCTGTCGCTCGACGGGTCGGGCCAGGCGGACATTGCCACCGGGATCGGCTTTCTCGACCACATGCTGACGGCGCTGGCGCGGCACGCGCTGTTCGACCTGACGCTGCGGGCCGCTGGCGACCTGCACATCGACTTCCACCACACCACCGAGGATGTCGGCATCGTGCTCGGCCAGGCGGTGGCGCGGGCGCTGGGCGACAAGCGCGGCATCGCGCGGTTCGGCCAGGCGCTGGTGCCGATGGACGAGGCGCTGGCCGAAGTGGCGATCGACATCTCCGGCCGGCCCTTCCTGGCCTGGGACGTGGCCTTCGCCCAGCCGAAGATCGGCGAGATGGACACCGAGCTGTTCGAGGAGTTCTTCCGCGCCTTCGCCTTCAACGCGCTGATCACGCTGCACGTGGTCCGCCGGGCCGGGCAGAACGCGCACCACGTCGCCGAGGCCTGTTTCAAGGCGACGGCGCGGGCGTTGCGCGCCGCGGCGGCGCTCGACCCGCGGGTCGGCGATGCGGTGCCCTCGACCAAGGGCGCGCTGTGAGGGTCTGGACGGTGCACCTGCGCGACGACGCCGCACCGGTGCTGGTGCGCGAGGGTTTTTCCCCCGGCGCCGCACTGCTCGGCCCGCTCTGGTTCGCGCTGCGTCGCGCCTGGCTGCCGGCGGTCTTGGCGTTCGCCGCGTGGCTGGCGGTCGACACGCTGACCGCGGGCGGCACACGGCTGGTGCTCGATGCCGGGCTGCTGCTGCTGCAAGGCCTGTCCGGGCATGACCTGCGCCGCTGGGCGCTGGCCCGCCGGCGCTTCACGCTGGCCGAGGTGGTGGTGGCGCGCAACGCCGAGGCCGCGTGGGCCCGGCTGCTCGACCGGCGCCGCGACCTCGGCGAGCGGCTGGCGCGCGCGGGTGCCTGAGATGACGCCAGCGCGCCGCGGCGTCCGATGATGCGGATCGCGGTGGTCGATTACGGCAGCGGCAACCTTGCCTCCGCCTCGCGCGCGCTGGCGTTGGCGGCCGAGCGGGCCGGGATCGCCGCCGAGGTCGCCGTCACCGCCGATCCCGACACGGTCGCGCGGGCCGCGCGGATCGTGCTGCCCGGCCAGGGCGCCTTTGCCGATTGCGCGCGCGGCCTGGCGGCGGTGCGCGGCATGCGCGAGGCGATCGAGCAGGCCACCGGCGCCGGCACGCCGTTCCTCGGCATCTGCGTCGGCATGCAGTTGATGGCGCAGCGCGGGCTGGAGCACGCGGTCACGCCGGGCTTCGGCTGGCTGCGGGGCGACATCACCGCGCTGGAGGCGCCCGGGCTGCGGCTGCCGCAGATGGGCTGGAACGCGCTCGACTTCACGCCCGGCGCGCATCCGCTGCTGGACGGGCTGGTGCCGGGCGACCATACCTACTTCGTGCACAGCTATGCGCTCACCGGCGCGGCGCCGGACCAGGTGATCGCGACCACCGAGTATGGCGGCACGGTGGTGGCGATGGTGGCGTCCGGCAATCGCGCCGGCACGCAGTTCCACGTCGAGAAAAGCCAGGAGGTCGGTCTGCGCATCCTCGCCAACTTCCTGCGCTGGACCCCCTGAGCGATGGCCGATCCGCCCTTGTCCGCGCCATTGTCCGCGCCGCTGGCCGATCCGCCGGCCGAACCCCAGGCAGACCTCGCGGTCGAGCGCATCGAGGCGTTTTCCGACGAGGACATGCACGCGCTGTGCGAGGCGACGCACGCCGCGATCATCGAGGGCGGCGGCTTCGGCTGGGTCCGCCCGCCCGAGCGCCGCGCGCTGGAGGCGTATTTCCGCGGCCTGCTGCTGGTGCCGGAGCGCCAGATGTTCGTCGCCCGGCTGAACGGCACCATCGTCGGCTCGGCGCAGCTGGTCCGCCCGCCGCGCAACAACGAGGCGCAGGCGTTCAGCGCGCAGCTGATGCATGCGTTCATCGCGCCCTATGCGCGCGGCCACGGCCTGGCGCGGCTGCTGACGCTGGGGGTCGAGGAGGCCGCGCGGGCGATGAAGTTCCAGGTGCTGAACCTGGATGTGCGCGAGACGCAGCAGGCGGCGATCCACCTGTACGAGACGCTCGGCTACCAGCGCTGGGGCGAGCACCCGATGTATGCGCGGGTGCGCGGCAAGTCGGTCCGCGGGTTGTTCTACTACAAGCTGCTGCAGCCGCCGGCGGGCTGAGCGCTGGTTCGAACGCCGGGCGCCGCGCCGCCGGCCCGGGCGCCACCCCGGCAGCCCGGCCACCGCCCCGGCAGCGCCCGCCGCTGCCACGCCCGGCGCGCCCGCAACCGCCGCCGGCTCACCACCGGGTCGTAGCCCGGTGGCAGGCTGTTGCATGGGATTGGCCCCCGCCATCGCGCCAGGCGCGCCCGCCACCCCCGCCCTCGCCGTCATGGCCGGCCCTCGTGCCGGCCATCCGCCCCCAGAGCCGGCGCCGCCATGGCGGCGCCCCCCACCCCGGATCCTGGTCCGGTGGCAGGCTGTTGCATGGGGTTGTGCCCCGCCATCGCGCCAGGCGCGCCCGTCACCCCCGCCCTCGCCGTCATGGCCGGCCCTCGTGCCGGCCATCCGCCCCCAGCCGGCGCCGCCATGGCGGCCCCCCCCACCCCGGATCCTGGTCCGGTGGCAGGCTGTTGCATGGGGTTGTGCCCCGCCATCGCGCCAAGCGCGCCGCCACCCCCGCCCTCGCCGTCATGGCCGGCCCTCGTGCCGGCCATCCGCCCCCAGCCGGCGCCGCCATGGCAGGCACCGCGCCGATCGGCCGCGGCAGCGCCGTGCCGACCGTCGCCCCGCACCGCTGCCCGGTACCCACCGTCCTCACGTTGCATGGGGTTGTGCCACGCCGTGCGCGTTCCCCCCGCCCAAGGCCGCGCCGGCGCTTCCGGCACACCGGCACCACTGACGGCATCGCCAGCCCGGCCGCCGCCCTGCCAGCGTGCGCCACTGCCGGCCCCCACGGCGCCCGCAACCACCGCTGGTTCACCACCGGGTCGTAGCCCGGTGGCAGGCTGTTGCATGGGGTTGTTGCGCGCCGTGCGCGTTTCCCCCGCCCGAGGCCGTGCCGGCGCCTCCGGCCACGCTGCCGTTGCTGTTGGTGCCGCCGGCCTGGGCGCCGCCCCGCCAGCCCGCGCCGCTGCCGCGGCCGCCGCAACCACCGCCGGCTCACCACCGAGTCGTAGCCCGGTGGCAGGCTGTTGCATGGGGTTGTTGCGCGCCGCGCGCGTTTCCCCCGCCCGAGGCCGTGCCGGCGCCTCCGGCCACGCCGCCGTTGCTGTTGGTGCCGCCGGCCTGGGCGCCGCCCCGCCAGCCCGCGCCGCTGCTGCGGCCGCCGCAACCACCGCCGGCTCACCACCGGGTCGTAGCCCGGTGGCAGGCTGTTGCATGGGGTTGTTGCGCGCCGCGCGCGTTTCCCCCGCCCGCGGCCGCGCCGACGCCTCCGGCCACGCCGCCGTTGCTGTTGGTGCCGCCGGCCTGTGCGCCGCCCCGCCAGCCCGCGCCGCTGCCGCTGCCGCGGCCGCCACAACGGCCACCGGCTCACCACCGGATCGTGGTCCGGTGGCAGGCTCTTGCATGGGGTTGTTGCGCGCCGCGCGCGTTTCCCCCGCCCGCGGCCGCGCCGGCGCATCCGGCCGCGCCGCCGTTGCTGTTGGCGCCGCCGGCCCGTGCGCTGCCCCACAACCACGCGCCGTTGCCACGCCCGGCGCGCCCACAACGGCCACCGGCTCACCACCGGATCGTGGTCCGGTGGCCGGCTGTTGCATGGGGTTGTGCCACGCCGCGCGCGTTCCCCCCGCCCGAGGTCGCCCCGACGTATCTGGCCACGCTGGCGTCGCGGTTGGCACTGCCGGCCCGGCCGCCGCCCCGGCAGCGCACGCGGCTGCCACGTCCGGGGCGCCCGCAACCGCCACCAGCTCACCACCGGGTCGTATCCCGGTGGCAGGCTGTTGCATGGGGTTGTGCCGCACTGCGTGCGGTTTCCCCGCCCGCGGTCGCACGGGTGCATCCGGCCACGCCGGCGTCGCTGCTGGCACCGCCGGCCCGGACGCCGCCCGGGCGTGCCGCCAGCCGGCCGGTGTGTCCGCCGCCGGCGGCACTGCGGCCAGCATGACCGCCGGCAGGTCGGTGGCGAGCCGATACGGCGGCATCATCCCGCGGATGACATCCGCCGTGATGCCGGCGGTGGCGAGGGGCATGGGGGGAAACTCCGGGTCGAAATCGGGGCCGCAGGTTAGGGCAATAGCACTAACGCGACGTTACAAGCCCGGCAGCAACTGACCGCCCTGTGCGGCGCCACAATCGGTTGGCGCGGCAAGGACCGCGCCGGCACCCGCGAGAAGTCCCGGCCAGGACCGCAGGCGAGCGGTCAGGTCATCGCCAAACCGGTGAGCCGACCGACCGGCCGGTTTCGAATGCATGCGCCGCGCCGCAAGGGCAGTTCAGGCCGCTGCCTGGCGGATAAAATCAAAAGGAAAAACTCCAGCCGATTTGGTGGCTTTCCGCCAGAAAGGCGGGGTTCGCGGGGCACCAAGCGTTAGGTTCTGTCCACTCGCCGCTCGATCAAGCCAGTGTCCAGCCACCGGCCTGGACGGTTCATCGAGAGCCGTCCGGGTAGCGCTGCGCAATGGCGACCATGGCGGGTCGTCCAACACCCCGCTCCGCGATTGTCTCGCCCATGTTCGGCCCAATGATTGCGGCCACGACCGCCTGGGGGGTCGCCGCCGGCCGGCGACGCCTGCGCAATCGCACGGCCAATTTCCAGACCGCCGGCTGCGTCATCAAAATCAGCGCCACAACGATGAGCGGAATGACTGTCATGCCCCAACTCCACGCATGGTCGAACGGCAACCGGCTAACCACCGGCGATCCGCCGCCATGACCTTAGTCCTGGTTGCCGCTTGCCCTCTCAGGCAGCCCCTGTCCGGCCGTGCCTCTGCTCTGAAAGCTTGACAACTTCCATCACGCGGCCGCCGCCAGGGTCCCTTATTTGATTCACCCGACCTATTGACTTATTAACACGTTAGCTGGCCCTCTGCCAAGCTGCTTTGATCTGGATCAAGCCGAGGCCGTCCCTGGACCTCGGGCAGGCGCAGCAGCCAGGTTCGCCCGGAGACCGATCCACGCGCTGGCGACCAACGGCGACGCCGTGCGGTGAGCGGGCGACGCCGCGGCTGCCCGCGATCCCCGCGTCCAGCAGACCATGGTCCGCGACCGGAAACCGACGCTGGTCCGGTTGAGCTTCGTCGCGCCCAATGCAGCAACGAGCTTCGCGCCACTCTTCGCCCCACTCTTCGCCCCACTCTTCGCCCCACTGGCCTGCCGGTCCGCCCGCTGCGCAACTTCGGCAACCCGCGCCTGGAGATCAAACCTAGCCCGCAGTTCTCCCACTGTCGCGGGACGATGGCGAAGGGCATTGTCGTGCCAACAGGCTTTCGCGCCGCCGCCAATACCGGGTGTATTCGCAAGGCGCGAAAACCTGTTGGCGCGGCAAGGACCGAGCCAACGCCCGCGACAGTGGGAGAACTGCGGGCTGGTGTCCTCGGCCGGTGAGGCATTGGCCGTATCGGCGGTCATCGGCGGCTGACTCAGCTCTGCCACCAACGCTACGAGCGTGGCCAGCAAGCCGGAAGCATCAACCTGGTCAGTCTGTTCTCGTCGTGTCGGTGGCGTTTCTTCGCTCGGTGCAGTGAGCAGAGGGGTTCGCAGCTTAGCAGCTCAGGGCCCGGCGATCAGGCGATCGCCAGCCGGATTTCCGGTCTATCCGGATTTCCGGTCTATAAGGCGGCGGATGACCCAGACCCGACCCCACCACCCCGCCATCCAAGCCGCCCCCCCCCCCGTGCGCCCCCCTGGGCGCCCCCCTGGGCCTCACCCCGCGCCCCGCCACCAGCCGTGCCGCGCCGCCGGCCCACGCCGATGACCCGCCTTACCCTCTACCCCGCCATCGACCTGAAGGACGGCGCCTGTGTCCGCCTCAGGCGCGGCGCCATGGACCAGGCGACGGTCTACGCCACCGACCCCGCCGCCCAGGCCCGCGCCTGGCAGGACGCCGGCTTCCGCTGGCTGCACGTGGTCGACCTCAACGGCGCCTTCGCCGGCCGCGCGGTGAACGCCGACGGCGGTCACCGCCATCCTCGCCGCCGCCAGCGTGCCGGTGCAGCTCGGCGGCGGCATCCGCGACATGGCCGGGATCGAGGCCTGGCTCGCCGCCGGCGTCCGCCGCGTCATCCTCGGCAGCGCCGCGGTCAAGACCCCCGAGCTGGTGCGCGCCGCCTGCCGCGCCTTCCCCGGCCGCATCGCCGTCGGCATCGACGCGCGCGGCGGCTTCGTCGCCACCGAGGGCTGGGCGGAGACCTCGACCCTCACCGCGCGCGACCTGGCCAGCCGCTTCGCCGACGCCGGCGTCGCCGCGATCATCTACACCGACATCGCGCGCGACGGCATGCTGAGCGGCCTCAACCTCGCGCAGACCGCCGAGCTGGCGCGCCACGTCGCGATCCCGGTGATCGCCTCGGGCGGCGTCGGCAGCCTCGCCGACCTCGCCGCCCTCGCCGCCCTGGGCGACGTGGCCGCAGCCGATGCCGCAGCGGGCGGCGGCCGCATCGAGGGCGTCATCGTCGGCCGCGCGCTGTACGACGGCCGCATCGACCCGGCCGCCGCGCTGGCGCTGCTTTCCGGCTGAGCGGCACTATATATGCTGGCGGGTACTATACCCGGACAACCCGGCAAGTCATCCGCAGCCGCGCCATGGCGCGTGCCCGCCTTGCAGGCATAATGCTTGCCACGCTCACGCATCCTGATTGTAAGAGTTCGCACCATGCTGAAGCTGCGCGTCATCCCCTGCCTGGACGTCAAGGACGGCCGCGTCGTCAAGGGCGTGAACTTCGTCGCCCTGCGCGATGCCGGCGACCCGGTCGAACAGGCCGCGCTGTACGACGCCGCCGGCGCCGACGAGCTGTGCTTCCTCGACATCACCGCCAGCCACGAGAACCGCGACACCATCCTCGACGTCGTCTCGCGCACCGCCGCGCGGGTGTTCCTGCCGCTGACCGTCGGCGGCGGCATCCGCACGATCGAGGACATGCGCCGCCTGCTGCTGGCCGGCACCGACAAGTGCAGCATCAACTCCGCCGCCGTGGCGCGGCCCGAACTGGTGCGCGAGGCGGCGGAGAAATTCGGCAGCCAGTGCGTCGTGGTCGCGGTGGACGCCAAGCAGGCCGGCCCCGACCGCTGGGAGGTGTTCACCCATGGCGGCCGCCGCCCGACCGGGATCGACGCCATCGCCTGGTGCCGCCAGGTCGCCGCCCTCGGCGCCGGCGAGATCCTGCTGACCAGCATGGACCGCGACGGCACCGGCAAGGGCTTCGACCTGCCGCTGCTGCGCGCGGTGTGCGGCGCGGTCCGCCTGCCGGTGATCGCCTCCGGCGGGGTCGGCACGCTGCGGCACTTCGTCGAGGGCGCCCAGGCCGGCGCCACCGGGCTGCTCGCCGCCAGCGTGTTCCATTTCGGCACCTTCACCATCGCGCAGGTGAAGGCGGCGCTGGACGCGGCCGGCCTGCCGGTGCGCCTGCCGCGCCTTGCGGCCTGACGGCGAGGCGCCCATGGGCAAGTCCGACGACAAGCGCAAGCGCGCCAAGCCGGCGAAGGCCAACCGCGCCAAACCGGCCAAGCCGGATCGCACCAAAACCGGCCGTGCCAAGCCGAAGCCCGCCAAGCCGAAGCCCGCCAAGCCAGATCGCACCAAGCCAGATCGCACCAAGCCAGATCGCACCAAGACTGGTCGCGACAAGTCCGCCAAGCGGCTGAAAGCCCTCCAGCTCGCCACCGGCCAGCTCGCCGCCGCAGCACCCCAGCCGCCCGGCCGGCCGCCGCCGCTCGCCCTGGGTCCCTCCGCCGCCGTGCTCGACCGGCTGTGGTCGATCGTCCTCAGCCGCCGCGCCGCCGATCCCGCCGTCAGCCACTCGGCCCGCCTGCTGTCGCGCGGCATCGCCAAGACCGCGCAGAAATTCGGCGAGGAAGCGGTCGAATGCGTGATCGAGGCGGTGCTCGGCAACCGCGAGGCGGTGATCGCCGAGAGCGCCGACGTGCTCTACCACCTGATCGTGCTGTGGGTCTCCGCCGGGGTCGCGCCGGAGGACGTCTGGGCCGAGCTGAAACGCCGCGAGGGCGTCAGCGGCATCGCCGAGAAAGCCTCCCGCGCCGCGCAGCTGCCGGTTGCCTTTGGGCTGGAGACGACGAAAATCCCCTGATCCGCCTCAGCAGGAGAGCTCGCGATGCCGGTCAGCGGCCTGCCGCCCTACGACGACAGCAACATCTTCGCCCGCATCCTGCGCGGCGAAATCCCCTGCAACAAAGTCTACGAGGATGAGTGGGCGCTGGCCTTCCACGACATCCACCAGCAGGCGCCGACCCATGTGCTGGTGATCCCGAAGGGCAAGTACTGCTCATTCGCCGACTTCGCGGCCGACGCCAGCGCGGCGGAGATCGCCGGTTTCACCCGCGCGGTCGGCCGGATCGCCCGCGACCTCGGCCTGGAGGCCCAGGGCTACCGGCTGCTGGCCAACACCGGCCCCGACAGCGGCCAGGAAGTGCCGCACTTCCACGTCCACCTGTTCGCCGGACGACCGCTGGGGCGCATGCTCCCAAGCGCCTGATCGCGCCGCTCCGCCATCCCGCCCCAGCTAGTACCTCGTGGGCTCGGGGAGGCTGCGATCGCCTGCGGCCTCGGCCCGCGTTGCGCGCTGGTGGCGCGGCGGGGCAAGCAAGAGTTTACCGCAGATGAAGCAAGGCGATGCACGCCGATGCACGCCGATGGGTCCGTGCGGTTCACCGGTCGTGCGCCACGCGTTTGGTCTCCAGGCGCGGCTTGGCGAAATCAAGCGGCAGCCAGAGCGGCGGGCCGGTCGCTTTGCGGTCCTTGGCACATTGCATCCGACCCAAGGGTCAAGCAGCCCCGGGGCATGTGCGCGTCGTCCAGTGCCTTGACGGCGTTCAGCTCAGCCGGAAATGCGTCCTCGACCCGCAGGTCTACAAAGTCGCCGCCGACCATCACGTTCATGTCGTACACCCCGGTGGCACATTGTTGCACAACGGATAGGACCCCGGCCTTCGCCGGGGCAGGCTCTCGCACGAACCGCAGATGCCGGCGCGTTCTCGTGGACCTTTTCCAGGACCCCGGCCCCAGGCGTATCGAGCACGCTGAACGCGCAGCCGATCACCTCCCCCGACCGATCATTCAGCACGGCGCCATCTGCGTGCATCGGCGTGCATCGCCTTCCTTCATCTGCGGCAAAATTCTTCCTTCGCGGTGCCGCGGGCAGATGGTTACGGACGTGTTGACGCGCCCGCGATGCACCACATCGCAACCGGCCCGGAGAGGCCGAGGTGATGCAACGCAAGCCCGGCGCGCCTCGCATGCGTTCGGCCGTTCGTCGAGCGGCAGGCGTTCCCAACCCGTGGATCAAGCCACCGGCAAGCGGGCGGAATCCCCGCGCAGCGGTACCAGTGCCCCGAGTCGCTCATCGTGCGCGGCGACCGCGTCCGCCGGCGACCTCGGTACAGTCCCGCCAGCGGGTCGCGAAATCGCCGCAGAGTCGGTGACGCAGGGCACCAGTACGCCCCGCCGGAAACCGGACCGCTTTGAGCCGGTTCCACTTGCCAAGCTGACGCCTGGCTTTTTAGCCATCCGAACGGAGGCGCCGCTTCCGGTGGGATGTACCAGCCCGGCCCAGGGCGAAGCCCCGAGCTGCCGCGCCGCGCGCCGTGCCTCAGCGGGCGCCGAAGATCGCGCTGCCGACCCGGACCCAGGTGGCGCCGCAGGCGATGGCGAGTTCGAAGTCGGCGGACATGCCCATGGAGACCGTGGGCAGGCCATGGCGGGCGGCCCGCTCGGCGAGCCAGGTGAAGTGCGGCCGCGGGTCTTCGTCGTGCGGCGGCACGCACATCAGGCCGACCAGGGCGGGGCCGAAGCGGGCCTTGCAGTCGGTGATGAAGCTGTCGGCCTCGGCGCGCGGGATGCCGGATTTCTGCGCCTCGTTGCCGACGTTGACTTCGATCAGCAGGGTCGGGGTGCGGCCTTCCCTGGCGATGGCGGCGGCGATGGCGTCGGCCAGCCGCGGCCGGTCCAGCGTTTCGATCACCTCGGCCAGGCGCACCGCGTCGCGCGCCTTGTTGGTCTGCAGCCCGCCGATGATGTGCAGCTTCAGGTCCGGGTAGTCGGCGCGCAGCCCGGGGAATTTGTCCCCGGCTTCCTGCACGCGGTTCTCGCCGAACACCCGCTGGCCGGCGGCGAGCGCGGCGCGGACCGCCTCGGCGGGCTTGGTCTTGGAGACGGCAACCAGCGTGATGTCGCTGGCCTGCCTTCCGGCGGCTGCCGCGGCGGCGGCGATGCGCGCGCGCACGCGGGCCAGGTTCGCGGCGACGGCGGCGGCGGTTGGCGGCGGGGGCAGGTCGTTCATCGGCCTCGGTCTCCGGTGCCCGGTGCGGCGGGCGGCAGGCCAGGACGTGCCGGGTCCACCTCAATCGGGCCTAACTCAATATGGTGCATACTGCTTCTCCTCGACGATGCCGGAGCGCAGCAGCAGGTTGATTGCGCGCTTCAGGCGTGCCCGTTCGTCGTTGCTGCGGTAGACGCCGCGCGCCAGCGCGATGAACGCCGCGTCGAACGCCTGCTGTGCCTCCTTGCGGCGGATCGCGTCCTCGATATCCCACAGCCGGCGGTTGACGTCGCGCAGCGCCGCCTCCAGGGCGTCGAGCCCGTCGGGCCGCGGCGCCAGCGCCTCCATGCAGGCGGCGAGCGCCGCGAGTTCGCGCCTGGCGTTGGCCACCGCCTCGGGGGCGTGCAGGCGCGCCACCTTGATTTCCAGAATGGTCTTCTTGTCGACCAGCTCGCCCCAGGAGACCGGGACGTGCGGCAGCGGCGCGGCGTCGCTCATGCCGGTATCCTGGCCGCTATCCGGACCGCTGTCCCGGCTGCTGTCCCGCCCGGCATCGCGCCGGCCTCGATCCAGGCGGCGAGCGCCGTCGCGATGCGGGCGAAGACGCAAGGCCAGTCGCCGCGCCGGGTCTGACGGAACAGTCGCATCGTCGGGTACCAAGGTGTATCGCCGGACACATCAGGGCCGGGATCGGCGGGCGGAGCGGCCGGGCCGCCCGCCGCGCCGCCCTGCCTGCGTCCCGGCGCCTGATCCGGCTGCGGCAGCATCCAGCGCCAGTCCGGCACATGCTGCAAGGCGACCCAGACCGGCCGGGCCAGGGCGCCCGCCAGATGCGCGACGGCGGTGTCGGACGCGATCACCAGGTCAAGGCTCATCATCACCGCGGCGGTGTCGAGGAAGGCGTCGGGCCCGGCGTCGAACTCCTCCCCCAGCGTCTCGACAAGCGCATCCGGCGCCAGCCGCGCGAGGTCGTCCAGCCCATGACCCTTCTGCAGGCTGATCAGCCGCACCCCGGGCAGCCCGCCCAGCCCCAGGAACTGCGCCAGCGGCACCGAGCGTCCGAGTTCCGCCTGGCTCGACTTGTTGCCCTGCCAGGCGATGCCGATCCTGACCCCGTGCGGCCCCAGCCGCTCGCGCCAGCGCGCCACGCGATCGGGTTCGGCGGCGAGGTACGGCACGGCGTGCGGCACGGTCTCCGCCGTGGTGGCGAAGCGCTCGGGCAGGCTCAGCAGCGGACAGGTCAGGTCGAACGGCGGCAGCGCCTCGCCGGCGCGCAGGATCGCGGGAGCGTCGGGCGCGAGGGCGTCGGGCGGGGGGGCGTCGGGCGCGGGGCCGGTAGGGCAGGGGGCTTGCGCGGCAGGCGCGTCGTGCAGCCCGGCCATCAGGCGCGCCAGCGGCGGCTGCACCTCGAAGATGACGCGGCCCGTCCCGCCGACGCGCCGCAGCAGCAGCGGCAGGTAGCGGCAGAACTGGATGGTGTCGCCCAGGCCCTGCTCGGCGTGCACCAGCAGGGTGCGCCCGTGCAGCGCCTCGCCGGTCCAGCGCGGCTGGCGGAACCCCCGCGCCGGCACCGCCTTGGTCTGGTCGCGCGCCGCGTAGCAGGCCCAGCCCTCGGCGAACCGGCCCGCCAGCAGCAGCAGCAGGCCGAGGTTGTAGCGCAGCACCGGGTCGTCCGGCCGGGCGCGCAGGGCGTCGCGCAGGCAGGCCTCGGCCTCCGTCAGGCGGCCGAGCTCCTTCAGCACGCTCGACAGGTTGGCGGTGATGCCGGGCTCTCCCGGCTCGCGCCGCAGCGCCTCGCGCAGCGACTGCTCGGCCTCCTCCAGCCGTCCGGCGTGGCGCAGCGCCACGCCCAGGTTGTTGTGGATGTCGAACAGGCCGGGCTTGCGCCGCGCCGCCTCGCGGTAGGCGCCGAGCGCCGCCTCGGCGCGCCCCAGGTCGCTCAGGACGTGGCCGAGCACCTGCTGCGCCTCGGCGCTGCCGCGGTCGAGCCGCAGCGCCGCCCGGCAGGCGTCGATGGCCGCCTCGGCGCGGCCGAGCCGGTGCAGCGCGCCGGCGCGGTTCAGGTGGGTGGCGGCCACCCTGGGGTTCGCCGCGATCGCCTGGTCGAGCAGCGCCAGCGCGCCCTGCGGCTGGCCGGCCTGCAGCGCCAGCACGCCCAGCATGTGCAGGCTGTCGGCATGGGCCGGGACGGCGGCGAGGATCTCGCGGTACATGCGTTCGGCCGTGCCGCCCTGCCCGGCGGCCTGCGCCTGGACGGCGCGCTGGAAGAAGGCCTCGATCGCGTGCTTGCGCTTGCTCATGCTGGCCGGGCTGTGGGTTCGGTCGGAGGCTTCATAGCAGGCTTCGGCGGACATGACGCGGGCGCCGCACGCGCAGGGGCGCGGCGGCGCCACGCCGGCCGGCTACCCCGAGGAAGCAGTTGCCCGAGCCGCAACTATCGCTTCGAGCTGGACCTGGACAGGCGGCATAATTCCATTTCGGATGTACTTGGGGGCGCCGCCGCTCCCGATGGCGGTCAGGGTGAGCGTACGGGGTCAGGCGCGAGGCCGGGTGTGCCGCGGCAAAGCAAGCAATCAAGCGGACACAGAGGTACACGGAGTGCACACAGAGTTTCACCGAGAAGATCATGTTGGCGCTTCGCGCCTGGGTCCGGGGGTCAATTTGAAACGATTGTCGCGAAGCTCAGCTTTTTCTTTCTCTGTGAAACTCTGTGTGCACTCCGTGTACCTCTGTGTCCGCTTGATTGCTTGCTTCCTGCGGCGCGGACTGATGCGGACAAGCAACAAATACGGGTCTGCCGTACGGCCAAATACGGTCACCCGCCCCAACCAGACGCGAACCCGCGCAACCGCGCTCGATTGGTTCATCGTTGGGCGTTGTCTTGCTCCTGTTGGCAAGCCTGATGCGCTGTGGGAGCAGGGCGGACCCCGCGGCGGATACCCCGCGCCTCCCACGAACTTTCGTGCCGCTTGGGTGACGCCGATCCCACGCCACCGTACCGGGCGCGCGTGATGGATGCAGCCTTGCTGGCCTGGGCGCGGGCGACGGTGCGCCGGCGCAACCGGCCGCCCCGCCTGCCGCCGCTGTGGCTGTTCACCGACGCGCGCCGGCTGGCCGATCCGCGCCCGGCCGTGGCGCGCCTGCCGAAGGGGCTGGCCGGCGTGGTGCTGCGCCACGACTCCGACCCGGCGCGCGCCGCGCTGGGCCGCGACCTGGCGCGGCTCTGCCGGGTGCGCCGCCTCACGCTGGTGGTGGCGGGCGACTTGCGGCTCGCCGCGGCGCTGGGCGCCGGCGTGCATCTGCGCGCGGGGCGGTGGCCGGCGGGCGCGCCGTTGCCCCTGCGGCGCCGCGGCGCCCTGCTGACCAGCTCGGCGCATGGCGCGGCCGAGCTGCGCCGCGCCGCCCGCGCCGGGGCGGACCTGGCCTTTCTGTCGCCGGCCTTCGCCACGCGCAGCCACCCGGGCGCCGCGGCGCTGGGGCCGTCGCGCTGGGCGCGGCTCGCCCGCGCCGCGGCGCTGCCGGTGGCGGCGCTCGGCGGCATCGACGGCGGATCGATCCGCCGGCTGCCGCGCCGCCTCTGCCGCGGCGTCGGCGCCATCGACGCCCTGCTCGAGCCGCCGTCCGCCTCCCCCGCGCAATGAGGTTCTGTGGCGTTGATGTCACACTGTCTCGCGAAAGCCATCCGAGGCCGCGAAGGACCGTTGCGGACCGACCCAATTTCTCAGCATAGTCTCGTCAGGTCCGGCCGCCCCGCATTCGGGGGGTGCCTACGTCGGAAACGGCGGGGCAGCCTGGTGGGGATACGGAGCGGGGCCTCGGATCATGGCTGGGTCACCCAGCGAACTTGGAGGAGGATGTAGATGCGGAAGCTCTTGTTGGCAGGGGTGGCGGTCTTCGGATCAGTCGGCCTCGCCAGTGCCCAGACGCCGGCGCCGATGCCGATGGCACCGTTGGGAAACGTCACGGCGCCGACCTCCTTTCTCGGCGGCAACAATTCGAATAACAGTCAGGGCGCCCCCGCGGCTGCGGGCCCGACCGCGCCGACGCCCGGCAGCTTTGTCGTCCATCTCAATGGGCGCATAGCGATGTACGCCTCGGTCGCCGGTGGCGACGGCTACAACTACACGACCTCGACCATTACCCCGGCGAGCACCAACAACGACGTATGGATAAAATGGTCGGACGCGAGTACGAACCACGATTGGACCAACGCCAACTACGCATACCACCACGGTTCGGGTAATTCTTACGGGGGTCAGTGGTCGGTCACGACTCCCGCCAAGACGGTCACCACCACCAACAAGCTCCAGCCGCAGCAGATACTCGGCTACTTCCGGCTGTATCCGGGCGTCAACGCGATGGCGACGAACGGCATGCGCTACGGCGCCATCGTCGAGATCCGCCAGAACTTCATCGGCCAGGGCTACGGCTTCTCTTCCGGCGCGCCGTCGAACGGCACCGCGTTCGGCAGCAGCCCCTCGGGGTCCAGCTCGGGCAGCACGCTGTATGTGCGGCGTGAAGCGGTCTATCTCGGCTCGAACAGCATCGGCATTTTCCGCTTCGGTCAGGACGACGGCCCGTTCAGCCAGTTCGACAACGGCGTGACGACCTTCCAGTTCGGCACCGGCGCGTGGAACGGCGACCTGCCGCCGGCGATGGTGGCGAATGGGCAGCCCACCTGGCCGTTCTGGTCCGGTGTCGGCAAGGAGTATGCCATTTCCAAGGCGGTTTACCTGTCGCCGAGCTTTTCCGGCTTCGACCTCGCCGTCAGCTACGCGCCTGACAACTCGGTTGCCCAGGATGCCTCGTGCACCGTGGCGGGCAGCGGGTGCGCGAACCTGACGACCTCGTCAACCCTCGGCGACGAGGCGCGTGCGAACAACATGTTCGAAGCCATGGCTCGCTACCAGGGCAACTTCAGCGGCGTCGGCGTCTATGGCATCGCCGGCTATTCGGGTTCCGGCAACGTCAGCCCCGGCCAGCCGTTGACCACCAGCAACGCCTACAAGGGCTTCAGTGTCGGCGACTTCGGCCTTGTGCTGTCATATGCTGGGTTCTCCGTCGGCGGCAACGTGCTGCTCGGCGACTACAACGGCCAGGTGTCGTTGGAGCCGAACGGCGGCAAGAGCGCGATCGCCTATGTCGTTGGTGCCCAGTACGCAACCGGGCCGATCACCCTCGGCGTGTCCTGGTTCAACTTCCAGTCGACCGGCTCGACGTTCGACAAGCTTCCACACACAGCGTTACGACGAGGGTGCTGCGGCGAGCGCGGTCTACGCCCTGGCGCCCGGCATCAATGCCTACGCCGAATTCCTGTGGGGTCAGGCGCATCAGGGCGGTATCAACCTGCTCGGTGGCCAGGACACGACGCAGTACAACACTGTGAGTTCGCAGGCGTTCATGATCGGCACCAAAGTGAGCTGGTAAGCTCCAGCGATCTTCGCGGCATGGAACGGCGGGGGCTCTCCCCGCCGTTTCTGTTTCTGGAGGTGGCGGCGGCGCCCCGGCTGAAGCGCACCCTTGGCTTCGCCGGGCAGGCGAGCTAAGCAGGCCCCTGTCGGGGACGGCAGGCTCCCGTTGCCAGGGGTGGCTGGCGCTGCAAGCGCGCCAGCGGCGGCGGATGGGCCGAGTTGCATCACCGCGCGGATCGGGGTTCAGACCGGCCAGCTATCGGGCCGACCAAAGGGCGAACAATGGCGAGAAGACTGTTTCTGACTGGCGTGCTTCTGCTCGGTGGCGCAACCCTCGCCGGATGCCGCAGCGAGACCGGCGCGCCGGCCGAGCCGAGCTATACCGGTCCGCCGGGTGGCGGCACCCAGTCAACCCTGCTCGGGGAAGGCGGGCTGACCTTCGGCACCTCCAAGAACCGCAACGACTCCGGTGCCGGCGCCGGGCTCGGCGTCAATGCCTATCTGTGGCGCGGCGCGCTGGACACCCTGAACTTCATGCCGCTGGCCTCCGCCGACCCGTTCGGCGGGGTGATCATCACCGACTGGTACTCCCCCGCCGGCAGCACCGGCGAACGCTTCAAGGCGACCGCCTATATCCTCGGCCGCCAGTTGCGCAGCGACGGGATCAAGGTCGCGATCTTCCGCCAGGTGCTGGAGAACGGCCAGTGGGTGGACGCCCCGGTCAGTCCAGTCACCACCAGCGAGATCGAGGACAAGGTGCTCGCGCGCGCCCGCCAACTGCGCGAACAGTCCAACCCCGGCTGACGCCGGCCCAGGCTGCGGCTGGCCCAGGCTGCCGCTGGCCCAGGTATAGGCCAGCCCAGGCATAGGCCGGCCCAGGCTGCGGCTGGATTGCGCGCCGCCGTGCGGCGCTGCACGGCGATGGCCGGGCACGCCGCGCGGCGCCCGGCGGCAAGCGAAACCGTCGCCCGCATCGTCGTCGGTGCCGCTCCGCCGGGGCAGGGTACGGCAACGCCGGACCGGCAGCCGATCCGTGACGGGTCACAGCACACGCCGGCGGATGCCGTCCTTCAGCCGGAGTGTATTGAAATTGAGCAATAGCGCGATGCGGCATCGACTGAGGCGCAGGTAGGTGAGGAGCTGGGCCTCGTGCAACGGCAGGATATGCTCGACGGACTTCAATTCCAGGATCACCTCGTTGCTCACGATGATATCCGCCCGATAGCCACAGTCGAGAATCACACCATCATAGTCCAGCGGCAGATCGATCTGCCGTGCATAGGCAAGCGCGTTTCGGTCGAACTCGTGGCACAGGCACCGCTCGTAGGCGCTTTCCAGCAGGCCTGGGCCGAGCCGCGTGTGCACGCGCATCGCCAGCCCGATAATGCGCTGGGTCAGGTCGTTGCCATCGGGAACAGTCATGCGCTGCCCAGGGGTGTATCGCCCTTGGCAGGATCACGCGGTGCGGTTTACGGTGGGTTAATCCGGATCTACGGGGTTGCGGCGGGTCAACCCTGAAGTGCGGCGCTGACGCGGAAAGCAAGCAATCAAGCGGACACAGAGTTTCACAGAGTGCACACAGAGTTTCACAGAGCAGATTTTTTGGCGCTTCGCGCTGGGGACTGGTGCCTCGGCCGCAGCGCCTTGCGCGCAGCGCCATTTGCCTTCTCCGTGAAACTCTGTGTGCACTCTGTGAAACTCTGTGTCCGCTTGATTGCTTGCTTGCTTTGCTGCGATCCGCACCACGCCCCGCACCCACTCCCCCAGCCAGAATGAGCACGGCTGCCCCCGAATGACCGACGCAATCCGCACCGAGGTGGCCGCCCCTCCCGCCGAGCCGCGTTCCGACTCCCACGCGGCCGAGCCGCGCTACGACTTCCACGCGGCCGAGCCGCCCTACGACTTCCACGCGGCCGAGCCGCGATGGCAGCAAGCCTGGGCCGAACGCGGCTGCTTCCGCGTGGCCGACGTCCCCACCGACCGGCAAGCCGAAATACTACGTGCTGGAGATGTTCCCCTACCCCAGCGGCAAGATCCACATGGGGCACGTCCGCAACTACACGCTGGGCGACGTGGTGGCCCGCTACAAGCGCGCCCGCGGCTTCGACGTGCTGCACCCGATGGGCTGGGACGCCTTCGGCCTGCCGGCCGAGAACGCCGCGCGCGAACGCGGCATCCACCCGGCCAAATGGACCTGGGACAACATCGCCGCGATGCGCGCCGAGCTGCAGCGCATGGGCCTCTCGCTCGACTGGGCGCGGGAGTTCGCCACCTGCGACCCGGCCTATTACGGCCACCAGCAGAAGCTGTTCCTCGACTTCCTGCGCGGCCGGGCTGGTCGAGCGCAAGGAAAGCTGGGTCAACTGGGACCCGGTCGACGGCACCGTGCTCGCCAACGAGCAGGTGATCGACGGCCGCGGCTGGCGCTCCGGCGCGCCGGTCGAGAAGAAGCTGCTGTCGCAGTGGTTCCTGCGCATCACCGACTACGCGCCGGAGCTGCTGGCGGCGCTCGACACGCTCGACCGCTGGCCGGAGCGGGTGCGGCTGATGCAGGCGAACTGGATCGGCCGCAGCGAGGGCGCGCACCTGGCCTTCGCGCTGGTCCCGCAAGCGGCGGACGCCGCCCCGGCCGGCCACGGCGCCTTCCATCCGGCGGCACCGCTTGCCCAGATCGGCCAGGGCATCGACAAGGTCGAGGTGTTCACCACCCGCCCGGACACGCTGTACGGCATGTCGTTCCTGGCGCTGGCGCCGGAGCATCCGCTGGCCGCCGCCGTTGCCGCCCGCGACCCCGAAGCCGCCGCCTTCATCGCCGAATGCCGCCGGCTGGGCACCAGCGAGGCGGCGATCGAAACCGCCGACAAGCACGGCTACGACACCGGCCTGCGGGTCCGCCACCCGTTCATCGCGGGCGCCACCTACCCGGTCTGGATCGCCAACTTCGTGCTGATGGAATACGGCACCGGCGCCATCTTCGGCTGCCCCGCGCACGACCAGCGCGACCTCGATTTCGCGCGCAAGTACCGCCTGCGCGTGCCGCCGGTGGTGCTGCCGCCGGGCGCCGACCCGGCCAGCTTCGCCATCGGCCGAGACGGCCTATGTCGGCCCCGGCACGATCTTCAACTCCGGCTTCCTGAACGGGCTGGATGTCGAGGCGGCCAAGCGCGCCGCGATCGCCGCGCTGGAGCGCGCGGCGTCGGCCGCGGCGTGGTCAACTGGCGGCTGCGCGACTGGGGCGTGTCGCGCCAGCGCTACTGGGGCTGCCCGATCCCGGTGATCCATTGCGAGGCCTGCGGCATCGTGCCGGTGCCGGACGGACCAGTTGCCGGTGCGCCTGCCCGACGACGTGACCTTCGACCAGCCCGGCAACCCGCTCGATCACCACCCAGGCCTGGAAGCACGTCGCCTGCCCGCGCTGCGCCGCGCCGGCCCGGCGCGAGACCGACACCTTCGACACCTTCGTGGACAGCTCCTGGTATTTCGCCCGCTACTGCAGCCCGACGGCGGACGACCCCGGTCGATCGCGCCGCGGTCGATCACTGGATGCCGGTCGATCAGTATATCGGCGGCATCGAGCACGCGATCCTGCACCTGCTCTACGCCCGCTTCTTCACCCGCGCGATGCAGCAGACCGGCCATATCGGCGTCGAGGAACCGTTCGCCGGCCTGTTCACCCAGGGCATGGTCAACCACGAAGCTCCGATCGGTCCGCCGACGGCAGCTGGCTGTATCCCGAGGAGATCGAGAAGCGGCCCGACGGGCGCCATCGTGCAGCGCCAGACCGGCGAACCCGTCACCGTCGGCCGCGTCGAGGCGATGAGCAAGTCGAAGCGCAACACCGTCGATCCCGGCGCCATCATCGACGCGCTACGGCGCCGACACCGCGCGCTGGTTCATCCTGTCCGACAACCCGCCCGAGCGCGACATGGAGTGGACCGAAGCCGGCGTCGCCGGCGCCTTCCGCTTCACCCAGCGGGTGTTCCGCCTGGCCGAGGCGCTTGCCGCGCCGCCGGCCAGGCGCCGCGTGCCGGAGACGCTTTCGGCCACGGCCGGCGCGCGCGCTGCGCCGCGCCACCCACCGCACCATCGCGGCGGTCACCGAGGCGCTGGAAAGCTTCGCCTTCAACGTCGCGGTCGCGCGGCTGTACGAATTCGCCAACGCCATCGCCGAGGCCGACCGCGCCGACGACCGCACCGGCCTTGCCTGGGCGCGGCGGGAGGCGATGGAGACGCTGGCCCGGCTGATCTCGCCGATGATGCCGCATCTGGCCGAGGAGCTGCATGCCCGGCTGCACCCCGCCGCGGCGCACCTGGTCGCCGAGCTGCCCTGGCCGGACGCCGACCCGGCGCTGCTGGTCGCCGAGACCGTCACCATCGCCGTGCAGGTGATGGGCAAGCTGCGCGGCACCATCGAGGTGCCGCCGGACGCCCCGCGCGAGGCCAACCTCGCCGCGGCCAAGGACGAAGCCGAATGTGGCACGCGCCCTGGCGGCGAAGCGGATCGTCAAGGAAATCTACGTGCCCAACCGCATCGTCAATTTCGTGGTCGCCGGATGACCGCGTCCCGCATGCCGCCGGAGATTGCCCCGCCGCGCGTTCCTGGCGCTCGGCGCCGGGGCCGCGCTCGCCGGCTGCGGGTTCCAGCCGGTCTACATGCCGACCGCCTCCGGCCAGGCCGGCCCGGCGCAACGCGAACTCGCCGCCATCAACGTCAACCTGATCGCCGATCGCCCCGGCATGCTGCTGCGCCAGGCGCTGCAGGACCGGTTCGAAGGCGCCGAGCGGCGCCACCGCGCAACGCTACGACCTGGCGGTCAATTTCTGGATTACCGGCAGCGCCCTCGGGATCCAGCCGAACACACCGTCACGCGCGTGCGGTTGATCGGCCACGCCACCTGGACGCTGCACGCCCAGGACCTCGCCCGCACCAACATCATCAACGGCTCGGCCCGCGCCGCGGACGCCGAGAACATCCTGGACACGCAGTATTTCGCGGCGGACCTGGAGAACGAAACCATTCAAAAGCGCCTCGCCGGCGAGGTCGCCGATCAGATCACGCTGCAACTCGCCGCGTTCTTCCGCAAACGCGCCGCCCAGGCAGGCTGACCCGCGTGTCCGGCGGGCACGCGGGCGAAGCGAAGCAAGGCCAGGGGCTCCGCCCCTGGACCCCGGCAGGGGGCGCTGCCCCCTGCACCCCCGCCAAGGGCACAGCCCTTGGAACCCTTCACTGGGCGTGTGGGGAGGGGAAGGGGGCGGCTGGGCGAGGCGACGGGGCGCCGTCCAGCATGCTGGACGGCGCCCCGTCGCCTCGCCCAGCCGCCCCCTTCCCCTCCCCACACGCCCAGTCATGGAGTCCAGAGGCCGCTGCCTCTGGTGGGGGGTCCAGGGGGGCAAAGCCCCCTGGCGGGGTCCGGGGCGGAGCCCCGGCCTTGCTTCGTTCCCCCGAAGGCCCGTCGGATGCGGGTTGACGCTCGCCGGGTCGAGGCGTTCCTGGCCGATCCGGGGGCGTGCCGGGTGGTGTTGTTCTATGGCGAGGATGCCGGCCTGGTTCGGGTGCGTGCCGAGGCGATGACCCGTGCCGTGGCCGGCGCGCTGGACGATCCGTTCCGTGTCGCCGAGCTGGACCGCGATGACCTGGCCCATCTCGCCGACGAGGCCGCCACGCTGTCGTTGACCGGCGGGCGGCGCGTGGTGCGGGTGCGCGAGGTCGACCGACGCCGCCGCCACCGCCGCCGTGCAGGCGGTGCTCGCCGGCCCCGCCCCCGGGCTGGTGGTGATCGAGGGGGCGAACCTGGCGTCCCGCTCGCGCCTGCGCACCCTGCTCGACGCCGCGCCGGACGGTGCGGCGATCGCGTGCTACCCGGAGGAGGCGCGCGCGCTGGGCGAGACCATCCGCCGCCTGCTGGCCGCCGCCGACGTGCAGGTCGATCGCGAGGCGCTGGCCTGGCTGACCTCGCAGCTCGGCGCCGACCGCGCCGCCACCCAGGCCGAGGTGGAAAAGCTCGCCCTCTATGCCGGGCCCGGCGGCACCGTGGACCTGCCGGCGGCGATGACCTGCGTCGGGGATCTGGCCGGGCTGTCGCTCGACGACGCGCTGTTCGCCGCGACCGAGGGCGAGGTGCCGACCACCGACCGCGCGCTGGAGCTGGCGATCGCCGAGGGCGCCGCGCCGGTCGGCGTGATCCGCGCCGCTCTGATGCACCTGCAGCGGCTGCACCGCGCGCGGCTGGCGATGGACGCGGGCGCCTCGCCGGCGGATGCGACCAAGGCGGCGCGGCCGCCGGTGTTCTTCCGCCGCGTCAGCCCGTTCTCGCGCGCGCTCGGCCTGTGGCCGTCGCCGGTGCTGGTGGCCGCGCTGGCCGCGTTGGCCGAGGCGGAGCGCGCCTGCAAGCGTACCGGCGCGCCCGACCAGGTGATTTGCCGCAACGCGGTGCTGACGCTGGCCCGGCGCGCCGCCGCCGTGCGGGCCCGCTGACGGGAGGGCGTTATGACGCTGCCGATGCCGACCCTCGATCATGTCGTGGTCAATGTGCGCGACCGCCTCGACGCGGCGCAGCAGACCTATCGCCGGCTCGGCTTCACCCTGACGCCGCGCGGCTTTCACACCCTTGGGTCGATGAATCACCTGGCGATCTTCGGCACCGAGTACCTGGAACTGATTGCCGCGCCGCCAGGCGACAACGGCCGGCCCGAGATCATGGCCTCGCCGTTTGGGCTGAACGGCCTGGTGTTCGGCACCGAGGACTCCGCCGCGGTGTTCGCCGCGCTGGATGCGGCCGGCGTGCCGGTCGAGCCGCCGCTGCAATTCTCCCGCCCGGTCGAGCTTGCCGGCGGCGCGCGCGACGCGACCTTCCGCACCGTCCGCCTGAAGCCGGGCGTGACGCAGGCGGGGCGGCTGTATTTCTGTCATCATTCCACCCGCGATCTGGTGTGGCGCGACGAATGGCGCCACCACGCCAACGGCGCGATCGGGGTGGCCCGCGCCGTGATCGCCGCGCGCGACCCCGCGGCGCTTGGCGGGCTGTTCGCGCGGATGTTCGGCCCCGATGCGGTGCGACGCTCCGCCGAGGGTTGCGCGCTGCTGCTGGGCCTGTCGCGCTTCGACGTGGTCACGCCCGAAGCGCTGGCCGCGCAATTCGGCGCCGCGGCGGCGGCGGCCGAAGGGCGCGACAGCTTCATGGCGGCGCTGACCCTGCGCACCCGGTCGCTGGACCAGGCCGCAGCGGCGATGCAAGTGCCCGGCGTGGTGCGCGAGGCCGACCGCGTCGTGGTTCCGGCGAGCGCGGCGTTCGGCGTCACGCTGGAATTCCGCGCCTGATTTCAAGGGTTCAGTCCAAGCAGCCATGCCGCATCCGCGCAAAGCGCATTTGCGCGACTTGCGCTTTTTACGTGAGATGCGCATATTTGGCACCAACCGGCGGAAGGACTGACCGATTGGCGCCGCGCCCCCGTCATGCCGGCCCCCCGGCCTTCGCCGGGGGCAGGCTCCGCCTGTCCTCGGGCGGGCCTGCGGCCGGACATGGGGCCGGACATGGGGCCGGCCCTGGGTGATGGGCGCCGCCGAAGGGCCAATCCTTCCGCAGGTTGGTATGAGGCTGCAAAAAAGGGGGATTCGATGATGACACCCGCCGTACCCGCATCCGAGTTCACCCGCAACTTCGGTCGCTATCGGATGCAGGCCCAGCGCGCCGCCGTTGCCGTGTCGAGCCACGGCCAGATCACCGGCTACTTCGTCGGGCCGGACGAATACGAGGAATTCAGGCGCTTTCGGGAAAGCCGGCGGAGCTTCGCCACTGCCGACTTGCCCGAGGAGAAGGTGAAGGCGATCGGCGCGTCCCGCATGGATGCGCGGCACGCGCACCTCGATGCCCTGCTCGACCGGAAATAGCCGAGCGGCATGGCTATCCCCACCCCCGAGGCGGGCCTGGTCATTTCCTACGCCTATCTTTGGCACCACGAGCACCAAGCCGGACGCGAGGAAGGGCGAAAGGACCGGCCGAGCGTGATCGTGCTCGCGGTTGAACGCGAAACCGACGGTGCGACCGTCGTCACCGTGCTGCCCATCACTCATCGCGCACCGGCCGATCCCGCCGCTGCGGTCGAGATTCCGGGTATGGTCAAGCGGCATCTCGGGCTGGACGATGCTCGTTCGTGGGTCGTCGTCGCCGAAGGCAATGAGTTTCTCTGGCCGGGGTACGATCTGCGGAAGATCGGCAACGCCGACCGCTACGATTATGGGTTCCTCCCGCCCAGGCTCTTCAACCAGGTGCGGGAGGCTGTGGTCGCTTGGAGCCATGCCGGGAAGCACCGTCTGGCGTCGCGCGAATGACGGGACCTGACGATGCCTGATGGGGCCTGACGGGGGCTTGCACCGAGACCAACTGACGGCCCCGGCCAGAGGGGGCGCTTCCTTGGATCTGGCTTCGGCCAGACGGCACCCCTCCGCCCGCTGCGTCCAATCCGGCAAGGACCAAGCCAGCACCCGCGACAATGCGACAAATCCGGGCTAGACCCCGTCCCACCACGCCCGCCTGGAGTCGCCCTGCCGATGCCCGTCATGTCCGACCGCTGGATCCGTCGCATGGCCGAGGACCACGCCATGATCGCCCCCTTCGTCGAGGCGCAGAAGCGCGACGGGGTGATCAGCTACGGCCTGTCCAGCTACGGCTACGACGCGCGCATCGCCGACGAGTTCAAGCTGTTCACCAACATCGACTCCGCGGTGATCGACCCGAAGGATTTCGCGCCCTCCAGCTTCGTTGACCGCAAATCCGATGTCTGCATCATCCCACCGAACAGCTTCGCGCTCGGCCACACGGTCGAGTATTTCCGCATCCCGCGCGACATCCTGGTGATCTGCCTGGGCAAGTCCACCTACGCCCGCTGCGGCATCATCGTGAACGTCACCCCGCTGGAACCCGAATGGGAGGGCCAGGTGACGATCGAGATCAGCAACACCACGCCGCTGCCGGCGAAGATCCACGCGCACGAGGGGATCTGCCAGTTCCTGTTCCTCCAGGGCAACGAACCATGCGGCATCAGCTACGCCGACAAGGCCGGCAAATACATGCGCCAGCGCGGCGTCGCGCTGCCGAAGATGTAACAGGGGGGTGACCCCGCCCGCCCCTCCGCGTCACGCCGGCGCCGGCCGGCAGCCACGACTTGCCTTCGTGCAGCAGGCAAGTCATGGAGACCGGCCGACGCCGGCGTGACGCGGAGGGGGGAGCTTTTCGCTCTCGACCCTCACTTCGCCTCTGCCAGGAAAGGCCCCGACCCACATGGACCGTATTCGCATTCGTGGCGGCCGCCCGCTGTCCGGCGAGATCGTCATCGGCGGGGCCAAGAACGCCGCCCTGCCGCTGATGGCCGCCGCCCTGCTGACCGAGGACCGGCTGGTGCTGTCCAACGTGCCGCGCCTGGCCGACATCCAGACCATGACCGCGCTGCTCGCCCAGCACGGCCTGGCGATCGAGCCGGTGGGCAATGACGGGCGCACGCTGTCGCTCGGCGGGCCGATCGGCAGCACCGAGGCGCCATACGACATCGTGCGCAAGATGCGCGCCTCGGTGCTGGTGCTGGGGCCGCTGCTGGCGCGGATGGGGGAGGCGCGGGTCTCGCTGCCCGGCGGCTGCGCCATCGGCACCCGTCCGGTCGATCTGCACCTGAAGGGGCTGGAGCAGATGGGCGCGCGGATCGACCTCGACGCGGGCTACATCAACGCCGCGGTGGCCGGGCGGCTGCGCGGGGCGACCATCGTGTTCCCCTTCGTCTCGGTCGGCGCCACCGAGAACCTGCTGATGGCCGCCAGCCTGGCCGACGGCCAGACCGTGCTGGCCAACGCGGCGCGCGAGCCGGAGATCGGCGACCTGGCCGCCTGCCTGAACGCGATGGGCGCGCGGATCGGCGGCATCGGCAGCGACAAGCTGGTGATCGAGGGCGTCGACCGGCTGCACGGCGCGGCGCACCGCATCATCGGCGACCGCATCGAGGCCGGCACCTACGCCTGCGCCGCGGCGATCACCGGCGGGCAGCTCCGGCTGCGCGGGGCGCGGCTGGAGCACCTCGGCGCGGTGGCGCGCGCGCTGCGCGAGGCCGGCGTGGACGATCACCGAGGACAGCCGACGGGCTGGACGTGCGCCGGCTGAACGGGCTGCACGGCGCCGACGTGATGACCGAGCCCTACCCCGGCTTCCCCACCGACATGCAGGCGCAGTTCATGGCGCTGATGGCGGTCGCCGAGGGCGCGGCGATGGTGACCGAGACGATCTTCGAGAACCGCTTCATGCACGTGCCGGAGCTGAACCGGATGGGGGCGCGGATCAACGTGCACGGCGCCTCGGCGATCGTGCGCGGCGTGCCGGCGCTGTCGGGCGCGCCGGTGATGGCGACCGACCTGCGCGCCTCGGTCTCGCTGATCCTGGCCGGGCTGGCGGCGAAGGGGGAGACGGTGGTGAACCGGGTCTACCACCTGGACCGCGGCTACGAGGCGGTGGAGCAGAAGCTGGCGGCGTGCGGGGCGGATATCGAGCGGATCGAGGGGTGATAGCGGCCGACGGCCGTCCGTGCCCTATGATCAGGTAGCCGATTGCCCTCACGCTGGTCATGTGGCGCATCTATCACGGATCTCCCGACGGTCTTCATCTGCGTACACTCGCCATCCTACACTCACACCAGACTCGGCCCGGAATCCACCTCGCATGATCGATAAGCCCCCCGCCCGCGAACGGATCGCCGACCTTTCGCCCGACCTGCGTGCGGAAACCCTGGCCCGTCTGCGCGCTGCGGTGCCGGAGGTGTTCAGCGAGGGGCAGCTCGACCTCGACCGGCTGAAGGCGCTGGTGGGCGGGGCGGTGGAGGCGGGCGACGAGCGCTACACGTTCTCCTGGGCGGGCCGGCGCGAGGCGATGGCGATGCTGCAGGCCCCCACCGCTGCGACGCTGCGCCCGGACCGGGCGAAGAGCGTGAATTTCGACGCGGCGCAGCACGTGTTCATCGAAGGCGAGAACCTGGAGGTCCTGAAGGTTCTCTACCGTGCGTATTTCGGGCGGGTGAAGCTGATCTATATCGATCCGCCCTACAACACAGGTAACGATTTTATCTACCCGGACAATTTTGCCGATCCGCTGGACCACTATCTGCGGATCACGGGGCAGAAGAACGGCAACGGCGATTATCTGACGAGCCTGCCGGAGCGCTCGGGGCGGATTCACTCGGCATGGCTGAGCATGATGTACCCGAGGCTTGCGCTGGCGCGGCAGATATTACGCGAGGACGGTGTGATTTTTGTGAGCCTGGACGATCACGAGGTTCACAACTTCCGAGTTGTAGCAAACGAGATTTTTGGAGAGGAGAACTTCATATGCACCATTATCTGGCAAAAGATGGACAGCCCGAGTCGGAATGACGAAACTAGATTCGTGAGCAATTATCATGACTATATTGTCGTTTTCGCGCGAAATGCACAGGCTGCTGGCCTAAAGAAGAAGAGGAAACCTGAGATCTTGCGGGCGTACCCATTTGAGCTGCCAGACGGCCGCTTAGCGCGCAGACGTCAACTCCGGAAAAACGGCAAGGAAGCTCGACGGGAGGACCGCCAGACGATGTGGTTTCCGATCACCGCCCCGGACGGCACCGAGGTCTGGCCGATCGCGCCAGAGGGGTGGGAGGGGCGTTGGGTTCTGTCTCTCGAAACATGGAAACAGCGAGAAAAGCAGGGACTAACCCAATGGATCAAGCGCAGTTATGGTTGGATGCCATATTATATTGAGACTGCTCCCAACGATCCGGGCATTCCATGGCCTACGATATGGACTGAGGTCGATCAGAACCGTCAAGCGAAAGCTGAATTCACCGATCTCATGGGACCCGGCGTCGAATTTGACAATCCGAAGCCCAGCTCTCTTATCAAGGAGGTTCTGAAGATGGCGACTGCCGGTGACGATATTTGCATGGATTTCTTCGCAGGTTCTGGCACAACTGCTCAGGCCGTCCTGGACCTTAACCATGAGGACGGAAGTAATCGTCGGTTTGTCGTCGTGCAGCTACCTGAACGAATCGCCCGCGACGGCAGCTCATCACCGTTGCAAACAATTGCAGACCTTGCCCGCACGCGAATCCAGAAAGCGATCTCCCGGATCAAATCCGGCAATGGAAAGCGCGACCCAGACGATTCCGAAGGGCCGGAAAATCTGGGTGTACGGAGCTTCTGCCTGGGGCCTTCGAGTGTACGACGATGGTCCGGCATCGCGGAGAAAGACGCGATGGTATATTCGGCGCAGCTTGAAGCCTTTGTCGACACTCTTGTCGGCGGGTGGCAGCCCGAGGATGTCATTTGGGAGGTGATCCTTCGCGAAGGATACAGCCTGACAACAAGAATTGAGGAAATTCCTAATTTGATAGGCCGGTTCTTTCGTGTTACCGATACGGATCGTGATCAGAACTTCATCATATGCCTGGACGATCAACTCCAGTCCGGAGACCTCGCATCACTTGGGCTAGCACGCGACAGGGTCTTCATCTGCCGCGACGCGGCATTGGACGACACGCTGGCGTCTAACCTTGCGCTACAATGCCGGCTGAAAGTGCTCTGAGCCGCCGGCATGGAATTCCGCTTCGACCCCGCGCAGGAACACCAGGTCAAGGCGATCGACGCCACCGTTGGCCTACTGGAAGGCCAGGCCTTCATCCGCAGCCAGCTCGTCGTGCCGCGGGGCGCCAGCTTCCAGGCCATCCCCAACCGGCTCGATCTCACCGAGGCGGACCTTCTCGGCAATCTGCACCGGGTGCAGGCGCAATGCGGCATCGAACCGGACCCGGGCCTCGCGGTGATCGAAGCCGCGATCGACACCGTAACCGGCAGCCGCGCCACGCGCTTCGCCAATTTCTCCCTGGAAATGGAGACCGGCACCGGCAAGACCTATGTCTATCTCCGCACGGCCATGGAACTGTTCCGCCGGTTCGGCCTGCGCAAGTTCGTCGTGGTGGTCCCCTCCGTCGCCGTGCGGGAAGGCGTCCTGGCCGCACTGCGCATGACAGACCGCCACCTCAAGGCGCTCTACGACAATCCACCCTACCGCTTCACCGTTTATAACTCGGCCAACCTCTCGCAGGTGCGCGGTTTCGCGCTGTCCGACGGGCTGGAGCTCATGGTGATGACGATCGACGCCTTCGCCCGGGCGGAGAACGTGATCCGCGTTGCCACCGACCAGCTCCAGGGCGAGAAGCCGATCCACCTGATCCAGGCAGTCCATCCCGTGCTGATCCTGGACGAACCGCAGAACATGGAAAGCGAGAACCGGGTGCGCGCTTTGGCGGCGCTCGATCCGCTGTTCGCGCTGCGCTACAGCGCGACCCACCGCAATCCGTACAATGTGATCTACCGCCTGACCCCGTTCGACGCCTACCGACAAAGCCTGGTAAAGCGCATCGAGGTGGCCTCCGTGGTGCAGGAGGACAACGCCAACCTGCCCTTCATCCGCGTGGAGCAGATCACCACGGCGAAGCGCACGCTGACGGCACGTCTGACCGTGCACAAGCTGATGAAGAGCGGCGCGATCAAGGAAACCACGCTCGGCTTCCGCCATGGCAATGATCTGCAAGAGAAGACCGGCCGCGCCGAGTACCAAGGCTTCGTCATTGACGAAATCAACGCCGGGTCAGGGTTCGTGCATTTCGCCAACAACGTCGAGGTCCGGCTGGGAGCCGAAGTTGGCACCGAGCGCGACACCATCCTGGAAGAGCAGATCCGCTATACGATCGAGGAGCATTTCCGCAAGCAGCGCCGCTATCGCGAGCGCGGCATCAAGGTGTTGTCGCTGTTCTTCGTCGATCGGGTGGACAATTTCGTGCCCGAGGACGGCAAGCTCCGCCTGCTCTACGTCAAGTGCTTCAACGAGGCGAAGCAGCACTTCCCGGAGTGGCGCGACAAAGCGCCGATGCAGGTCGAGGCACACTACTTCGCGAGCAGGAACCGGCGGGGCGGCGCGGTTGAGTTCATGGATACGTCCGGCCGGAGCCGGGAGGATGAAGTCGCCTTCAACCTGATCATGCGCGACAAGGAGCGCCTGCTGTCATTCGATGAACCCACCGCGTTCATCTTCTCCCACTCTGCCCTGCGGGAGGGCTGGGACAATCCCAACGTGTTCCAGATTTGCACGCTGCGTGAAGTCGGATCGGATACCGAGCGCCGCCAGCAGGTGGGCCGGGGCGTCCGGCTCCCGGTTGATCAGTCCCTCGAGCGTGTCCATGACTCGGCGGTGAACGTGCTGACCGTCGTGGCCAGCGAAAGCTACGAACGGTTTGTCTCCGGCCTGCAACGCGAGATCGAAGCCGAGTACGGGCGGGAAGGCGTGCCCCCGCCACCACCCAACGCGCGCAAGCGAACCGCGATCAAGCTGCGCAAGGCCTATCTGCTGAAGCCGGAGTTCAAGGAGCTCTGGGACCGCATCAAACACCGTACCCGTTATGCGGTGACAATCGACACGCCGAAACTGATCGCCGACGTGGTGCCCGAACTCGATCGGGCCGAAATCCGCAGGCCGCGTATCACCATCGCGAAGGCAGAGATGCGCGCCCGTCTGTTCGAGGACATGTTCGAGCCGATCGTGCAGAGCGGCGCACGCACAGCGGTCGATCTGGCCGGCCGCTATCCGCTGCCGAACCTGATCGAGATCATGGAAGGTCTGATGGAGAACACGTCGCCGCCGATGCGCCTCTCGCGCCGCACGCTTTTGGCGATCTTCCGTGCCACCAGCAACAAGCAGGCAGCGCTCGACAACCCGCACGACTTCGCGATGGCGGCCGTCAACATCATCAAGGACAAGCTGGCCGAGCAACTGATTGGCGGAATCCGCTATGAGAAGGATGGCACCTGGTACGAGATGACGGATTTCAAGGACGAAATCCCGACCTGGGAGGATTACATCGTCCCGAGCAATTCGACGGACGGCGTGGGCGGCACGCATCTCTACGACGGCGTTCCGTTCGAGTCCGAAGGCGTGGAACGTCGCTTCATTGAAGACCTCGAACGCCGAAAGGACGTCAAGCTATACATCAAGCTGCCTGGGTGGTTCACGGTCGATACTCCCATCGGGCGCTACAACCCGGATTGGGCGATTGTGATGACCGATCCAGAGGACGGAGACATCGCGTTGTATCTGGTGCGCGAAACCAAGGACACGCTCGACCTCACCAGGCTGCGACCGGATGAGCGCCGCAAGATTGCTTGCGGCAAGGCTCACTTCACCGACGCGTTGGGCGTCGATTACCGCGTGGTCACGAGCGCGAGCCAATTGCCAACAGGCGGTGTCTGAGCCTGTAGCGGCGTCTGAGCTTGTCATGATAACGTGCACGGCGCCTCGGCGATCGTGCGCGGCGTGCCGGCGCTGTCGGGCGCGCCGGTGATGGCGACCGACCTGCGCGCCTCGGTCTCGCTGATCCTGGCCGGGCTGGCGGCGAAGGGCGAGACGGTGGTGAACCGGGTCTACCACCTGGATCGCGGCTACGAGGCGGTGGAGCAGAAATTGGCCGCGTGCGGGGCGGATATCGAGCGGATCGAGGGGTAGCGGTATGGCGGTCGCGCCGGGCGCCGTAGGGTCGGTCGACGCCGCCGCGCTCAACCAGGAGCTTGCGTTGGAGGTGCTGCGCCAAGCGCAGGAAACTGTGAAGGCCCAACTCGCCGCGGGCGACAGCCTCACGACCAAACTCACAACCGTCTTCGGCCAGGCGATATCCCTGGCCCTCGCCGCCTTGGGTGCCGCTGCCTTGGCCCTCAACAGCAACAGTTGGTTGCCGATTTGGGCGGCGGTCGGCCTCGTCTGCGCCGGTTTGGCCTGGGGCGCCACAGCCCGGACCGCGCTCATCGGGTTGCGGCCGCAGGATTGGACACCGCCGGCCTTCGAGCCCGAGGATCTCTGGATACGCGAGGTGTTAAACCCGCTCAACGCGGCAACCGGATACCTCTATATCGCCGCGGCCATGCAAACAGGGATCAAGACCAGCCACCAACAGAACGTCGTGTTGGCGCGCACGCTGGTCAGCGCCAAGGTGGCTCATCAGCGCGCTTTGGGTTGGCGTGATTACGGCCGCAGGCGCCGCCGTGGTCCCGCCAGCGATCGCATGGATAACGTCGCGGCTCCATTGACGCCGCCCGAAGACGGCCAGCGCTTATTGGTCGGGATCGACACCGGCTCGTTTCAGCGCCTTGCGCAGCTCCGCAAGGTCGATCCGGCTCTTGATCAATGGCTTGGCATGCAAGCCGAGCGGAGGTTTGGACGGGCTGAACGGCAATTCCTCGAAATCCGGCTGACCGGCTTGTGGCCGTTCGACACCCGGCTTCCGCCCTTCGTCCGGCGGCGTCGCCCGTTGCTCCGGCATCCGATCCTCCCACGACAGGTCTCGGGGATATAGCACGCGACGCTGGCGTTTCCAGCCCGAGGGTGCGGGACGCCAGGGCAATCGGGTGAAGCGGAGCGGCATGTTTCGAATCCAGGCGCGCCCAACGCCGAAGCCCGAACGCGATTGCCGCGCTGCGCATCGACCTCGCAGGCACCCCGGTTCCCGTCCCGCCATGCTGCCCAAGCTGCGGTCGGGTGCGTCGCGCCGCAAGCCGCCGAGATGTCCAACCTGGAGACCCAGCGAGGCAGCGCAGGCCACGCCGCCGCATGGCGTTGACCAGGCGCGGCGCCCCCCGGACCAATCCGGTTCGTGGCGCGCGGCACGACCGCCAGGACAGCCTCCGCCGCCCCCAGCAGCGGCAGCTTGGCCGGGGCTGACGGTGCGCGCAGTCGGGCCACCACGCTGCCACGCCACACATGGGAACCCGAGGCATCACTACCTCCGCCCCGCCCGGCTGGACGTTTCATGCAACGATCACACGACAGCCGCATCCTGGTCCGGCAACCCTGACGCATGGACCTGGAACTCGCCCACCCGCCCGCGGCGCCGCCCGCCGAGGCCGCCCCGCCGCGCCACCCCGCCCCCTTCGCACGGGCACCGCTGCCGCCCGATCCGCTGTCGCTGGCGGAGATCCGCGCCGCGCTGCGCGCCCGCCTGCCCGGGATCGGCCTGCCCACCGACCTCGCCCTGGCGCCGATCGACCACCTGTTCGACCACGCCGGGTCCTCGCTGCGCTTCCTGGGCACGCCGGCCTGCTACTATGCCAATCACCAGACCAGCTACGAATCCTTCCTGATCGCCTTCCTGCACCTGGCGATCACCGGCGGGAAGCTGCTGGCGGTCACCCATCCCGGGCTGTTCGACAACGACTACGGCGAGCACTGCATGCTGCTGGCCGAGCAGCTCCGCCGGCTGCACCATCCGGCGGCCGAGGCGATCCAGGTCGTCGCCGTGCCGCACGAGCTGAAGCCGGCGCGCGACTTCCTGCTCGGCCTGCCGACGCAGCTGGAGGGGCGCTCGCTGCTGGTCCATGTCGGCGCCTGGCGCGAGCTGTACGAGGGCCAGCCGGTCAACACGATGGCCAAGGACCTGATGGAGGTGACGTTGCGGCTGGGCCGGCCGATCGTGCCGATCCGCATCAGCGGCGGCCTGCCCGCCCAGTCGCTGGGCTACAAGTTCCACCTGCCGTACCGCATGGGGCGGCTGCGCATCGCCATGGCGCCGCCGATCGCGCCGGCGGTGCTGGCGGGGCGCGACCCGCTCGGCCAGCGCCGGCTGGTGCTGGCGGCGATCAACGCCATGGCGCCGCCGGCGGGGACCTACGCCGGGCGGCCGAACAATGGGCTGCTGCGGCGCTGCCTGCGCCGGCACGTGCAGACCGGGTCGTCGGCGCTGAAATGCTTCCTGCTGGAGGCGATCGAGACCATGGCGGACCCGTCGCACGAGACGGCGCTGCTGCGCGCGTTCATCCGCTACGGCGTGCTGCCGAACCAGGGCGTGGCCGACCCGGACTGGTTCACCCGGCAGGCGATGTGGCTCAGCGACGGGCGCGGCTTGAAGACGGTGTAGCGGCGCGGAGCCCGCCCGGCTCCGGCCGCGCTACAGGCGGGCCGGAATGTCGGCGGTTTCGTAGAACACGGCGACGATAACGGGCGGCTGCATGGTGCTGTAGGCAACCCAATACCGGCCGGCCTTCACCCAAGCCGTGCCCGGCCGGGCGAGACGCGGATAGGGGCGCGGCGCGGCAAGTCCCGCGGCTGGGTTGCTCTCGATCTTCCGTTCGGCCTGGTCCAGCGCGGCCCGCAAGGCGCAAATCGCTGCGATGCGCTGGCGCTCTTCGTAGTGCTGTATGAGGACGCCAACTTGCCGTATGGCCCGCGGGGTGTAGGCGATCAACGGCGCGAGGCGGCCTTGCGCGACGATGCGGCATCCTGCTTGGCCTCAAGCCGGGCGATACTTTCACGGAACATCTGCCGGACGACTTCACCGGGCACGATGTGGCCCGCCGCAAGCTCCGCCTCGCTTTCGGCAAGGGCTTCACGCCACGAGGCGGGGGCAATGGCTTGGGTTGGGGTGTCGTCCATGGCGAGAGACTAGGCGCTCCGGGGCGGATATTCCACCCCGACTTGTGCGGAAACGCGGCATCCCGTCTCTACAGCAGGACATCGCGCTCATTCGCGCTCGCCTTCGGTTGGCCCAGCAGATGCAGTCCGGCAGATTGCGGGAAGGGTGAGCATGGCGACGACCCACGCAGTCGGCAGCGGGAAGGTGTTTGCCGGGCTTGGCCTGCCGAACGCCGAAGTGGCATTGGGCGAGGCCAAGGTGACGGTGTGGATTTATCGGATCCTCACGGACCGGAAGCCTACCCCAACGCGGGCGGTGCGCCTGCTGGGCGCGATGCAAGCGCCGGTATCGGCCCTGCTGCGGTGCCGCAAGGCGTCCGTCTCAGCGGACAGGTTGATGGCGTTTCTGACTATCCTCGGCCAGGACGTCGGGGTGACGGTGAAGCCTGCCAAACGTCACGGCGCTGGGCCTATGTCCGCCACTGTGTAGCCCGGCTGTACGGAAAATGGTCTTCCTGCCCGTTTCCATCCCCCGTACACCAGGAGAAGGTGCTTCGTCGTGCCAACCGCCCCCAACGCTGCACGGCATCCGGCTGCCGCTCATCACCTCATTCCGCGCGGGCGCGCTCAATGTCCCGACCCCACCCACCCGCCGCTCCCCCGACCGTGATCCGGCGCCGCCGCCCCATATGCTAACCTCCCCGGGGACCAACCGGGGCAGGCCAAAATGACGGGAGCAGCCACGATTGCAGCGATGGACCAGCCGAGACCGCGCCCCGCGCCGCGCCATCGCCTGCCTGCTGGCGCTGCTGCTGCTCACCGCGCCCGGCCCCGCCCCGCGCGCCGCCGACCCGATGCCCTATGAGGTCGCCCTCGCCGCCACCGGCAACCCGGACATCGACCAGCTGCTGCACGACGCCTCCATCCTGATCGCGCTGCGCGCCACCGCGCCGGTCGGCCCCTTCGCCCTGGTCGCGCGCGCCCGCGACGACGGCGACCGCTTCCGCACCGCGCTGCACAGCTTCGGCTACTACCAGGGCAAGGCCGCGCCTCACGCTCGACGCCAGCCCGCTCGACGACCCCGGCCTGATCGACGCGCTGCAGGCCGCGCCCGCCGCGCCGCCCGCGAAAATCGCCGCCAGCTTCGACCTCGGGCAGCTGTTCCACCTCGGCGCGGTCAGCCTCACCGGCAGCCTGCCGCCGGGGATGGCCCAGGCACTCGGCCTGCACAGCGGCGACCCCGCGCGCGCCGCCGCCGTCCTCGCCGCCGGCGACCACCTGCTGGCCGCCCTGCGCGACGCCGGCTACGCCCTGGCCACCGTCGCCCCGCCCAGCGCCACGCTGCATCCCGCCGCCTTCACGCTCGACGTCGCCTTCGCCGTCAACGCCGGTCCGCGGGTCAACCTGGGCGCCATCGGCATCACCGGCCTCAAGCAGGTGCACGAAGCCTATGTCCGCAACCGCCTCACCCTGCACCCGAACCAGCGCTTCGACCCGACGAAGATCGAGGCCGCCCGCCAGGACCTGGCCGGAATCGGCCTGTTCTCCGAGGTCCGGATCGAACCCGCCAATACCCTCGACCCCGCGGGCCGGCTGCCGCTGCACATCGTCGTGGCCGAGCGCAAGCCGCGCTCGGTCGATGTCGGCGCGTCCTATTCCACCGACCTCGGGCTCGGCCTGTCCGCCGGCTGGCACCACCGCAACCTGTTCGGCAACGCCGAGCAGCTCAACCTGACCGCCGGCGCCTCCGGCGGCGGCAGCGCGCAGCCCCGCCCCGGCTACAAGCTCGGCGCGCAGTTCATCAAGCCGGACTTTCTCGCCCGCGACCAGTCGCTGCAGCTCGAGGTCGATGCGCTGCGCCAGGATTTCCAGGCCTATAGCCAGGACGCCCTGATCCAGAGCGCCGCGCTCAGCCGCAAGCTGTCGCCGCACTGGACTGCCAGCGGCGGCGTCGCGGCCGAGCAGGAGTACATCACCCAGCAGGGCGTCGGGCGCAGCTACGACCTGATCGGCCTGCCGCTCGGGGTGAAATACGACAGCAGCAACAACCTGCTGAACCCCACCAAGGGGCTCCGCGCGGCGCTGACGATCGCACCGACCCAGTCGCTGTCCGCCCCGCACGCCAGCTTCGTGGTGATGCAGGCCTCGGCGGCAAGCTATATCGACCTCAGCGGCAACGGGCGCAGCGTGATCGCGGTGCGCGGCCTGCTCGGCCAGGTGTCCGGCGCCGGGCAGTTCGCCCTGCCGCCGGACCAGCGCTTCTACGCCGGCGGCAGCGCCACGGTGCGGGGCTACCGCTACCAGTCGGTGGGGCCGCAATTCTCCGACGGCCGGCCGACCGGCGGCACCGCGATCGGCGCCGGCGCGATCGAGCTGCGCCAGCGGCTGTGGGGCAATTGGGGGGCGGCGATGTTTGTCGATGCCGGCCAGGTCACCGCCAACGGCCCGCCGCTCGCCGGCGCCTGGCGCATCGGCGCCGGCGCGGGGGTGCGCTACGACACCTCGATCGGCCCGATCCGGCTGGACGTCGCCGCGCCGGTGAACCGCCCGCCCGGCGGCGATGCGTTCGAGGTCTATATCGGCCTGGGGCAGGCGTTCTGATGCGGCGCGCGGCGAAATGGGTCGGCGTGGCGCTCGGCACCCCGCTGCTGCTGGCGGCGCTGCTGCTGGCCGCGGTGCTCGGCGGCAGTGCCACGCCGCCCGGGCGCGCGGCGATCGAGCACCTGGTCCCGGTGCTCACCGACGGCGCGGTGCGCGTCAGCGGCCTGTCCGGCTGGCTGTTCGGCGCCGCGCGCGTCGCCCGGATCGAGGTCAGCGACAAGCGCGGCCGCTGGCTGACGATCGAGGGCCTGACGCTCGCCTGGTCCCCGCTGCGCCTGTTCGCCGGCGAGGCCGTGGTGCAGCGCCTCGCCGCCGACCGCGTGGCGGTGGCGCGCCGCCCGCTGGCGTCGGGATCGAACTTCACGCTCGCGCTGCCGGTGCGGCTCGACATCGCCGCGCTGCACATCGCGCGGCTGGATCTGGCCGCGCCGGTGCTGCGCCCCACCGGCGACCAGATCGGCGACCAGACCGGCGAGCGGACGGGCGGCCAAACCGCGGCGCTGGAGGTCGATGGCGCGGCACGCGTGCTGGCCCTCGACCAGGGCACAATGCGGCTCGCGCTGCGCCGGCTGGACCTGCAAGGCAGCTACGACCTGGACGCCAGTCTCGACCCCGCCGGCCTGCACGCCACGCTGCACGTCGCGGAGCCGGCGGGCGGGCTGCTCGGCACACTGGCCGCGCTGCCGGCGATCGGCGCCATCGCTGCCGAGGCCACCCTCGCCGGCCCGCTCGACGCCATCGCCACGCAGGCCACGCTCACCGCCGGGGCGTTGCGTGCCCGGGTGACCGGCCGGCTCGACCTCACCGGCCGTGCCGCCGACCTCGCGGTGACGGCCGAGGCGCCGGCGATGGCCCCGCGCCCCGACCTGGCCTGGCAGGGCATCTCGCTGACCGGCTCGCTGCATGGCGCCTTCGCCAAACCGGATGCGAACGTCCGGCTGGTGGCGAACGGGCTGGTGCTCGGCCAGGCCGGCATCGGCCGCATCACCGCCGACATCCAGGGGAATTCCGGCCGGCTGACCCTGGACGGTGCGCTGGACAACATCCGCCTGCCCGGCGCGCGGCCCGACGTGCTGGCCGACGCGCCGCTGCTGGTCGCCGCCACGCTGCGTCTGGACGCGGCGGACCGCCCGCTCGCTTTCAGTCTGCACCACAGACTTTTCACCATCGAGGGCACCGCGGCGACGGCGGGCGCGCAACAGGCCCAGGTGCAGCTCGCCGTGCCGGCGCTCGCCCCGCTCGCCGCCGCTGCCGGCATCGACCTCAGCGGCGACGCGGCGCTGAGCCTGCACGCGGCCCGCCACGGGGCGGACACGCAGCTCGCCGTGCAGGGCCGGTTCGGCCTCACCAATGGCCCCGGTCCCGCCGCGGCGCTGCTCGGCCCGGATACCAGGCTCGACGCGCACGCCACGCTGCGCGGCCGGACGCTGCACCTGTCGCAACTGGGTATCGCCAGCAGCGCCCTGTCGGCGAGTATGACCGGCACCGCGGCGCCGGACGCGCTCGACCTCGACTGGCACCTGGCGATCGCCGATCTGGCCGCGGTGAGCCCGACCCTCAGCGGTCCGCTGCGCGCCAGCGGCAAGGCCAGCGGCGTCCCCGCCGATCTGACCGTCAGCGCCGCCCTGACCGGCGAGATCGGCGCCAAGGGGATCGCCCCGGGCGCGGTCAGCGCGCAGGTGGCACTGGCCGGCCTGCCGGACGCCCCGACCGGGCACATCGTGGCGCAAGGCACGCTGCTGGGCGCGAAGCTGTCGCTGGACGTGGCCGCTTCGCGCGAGAACGGCCGGGTCCGCGTGGCGATCGAGCGGGCCGAGTGGAAGAGCGCCCACGCCGAGGGCACGCTGCTGGTCGATCCCGCCGCGCCGCTGCCGCTGGGCCGGCTGTCGTTCGCCATGACGCGGCTGGATGACCTGCAGCCGCTGCTGGGTGCTGCCCTGGGCGGCAGCACGTCAGGCGCCGGGCAGCCGGGCGGCGCAACCTCGGGCGGCGCAACCTCGCGCGCCGGAACCTCGGGCGGGGGTGCGCTGCGCGGATCGCTCAGCGGCACGCTGGACTCGACCGCCGCCGGCGCCAGCCTGACCGTCACGGCCACCGATGCCGGCCTGCCGGGCACCGCCACCGTTGCGCGCGCCACGCTCGACGCCAGGCTCGCCGATCCGCTGGCGCACCCGCGCCTGGACGGCCACCTGACGCTGGACGGCCTCGCCGCCGGCGGCATCAGCGGCGCGGCGCGGATCGAGGCGAAGGGACCATTGGACGCCCCGGCGCTGCGGCTGGCCGCGACGCTGCCCGCGCTGGCCGGCGCGCCGGCCCAGGTCGAGGCGGCCGGCACGCTGGACACCGCCAACCGGACCGTCACGCTTGCCAGCCTGACCGCGGAGTGGCGGCAGACGCCGATCCGTCTGCTGGCACCGGCCCGGATCGGCTTTGCCGCCGGCGTCGCGGTCGAGAAGCTGCGGCTCGGGCTGGCCGAGGCGGTGCTGGAGGCCAACGGCCGGCTGACCCCGGCGCTGGACCTGACCGCCCGGCTGCGCGGCCTGCCGGCCGGGTTGGCGGTGAGGCTGGCGGCCCTCGCCGACCTCGTCCCGGCCATGCCAGCGCCTTCCACCCCGGCACCGGCCAACCCCACGCCGGCCAACCCACCGCCCGCCACCCCGACCCCGGCCACCGCGGCGTTGGCCACCCCACCGCCGGCGCTCGACGGCACGCTGGACGCCGAGGCCAGGCTGACCGGCACGCTGGCCCGGCCCACCGGCACGCTGCGCGTCACTGCCCGCGGCCTGCGTGCCGCCACCGGCCCCGGCCGCGCCATGCCGGCCGCCGCGGCGACCCTCACCGCCACGATGCAAGGCAACGAAGCGCGGGTCGATCTGCGGGCGACGGCCGGCACGACGCGGCTGACGGTGACCGGCGAGGTGCCGCTGACCGCCGCCGGGGCGCTGGACCTGCGGGCCACCGGCGCGCTGGACCTGGCGACGACCGATCCGCTGCTGACCCAAGGCGGGCAGCGCGCGCGCGGCCGCGTCAGCCTGGATGCCACCGTCACCGGCCCGCTGGCCGCGCCGACCCTGGCCGGCGAGGCGCACCTGGCCGACGGCAGCTTCCGCGATTTCGCGCAGGGGATCGACATCGCGGCGATCAGCGCCAGCCTGGCGGCCGATGGCGGCACCGTGCGCCTGACGCGGTTCGCCGCGAAGGCCGGACCGGGGACGATCGAGGCCCATGGCACCCTCGAGCTGACCGCGCCCGGCCGGCCGCTCGACCTGACCATCACCGCGCACAACGCGCGGCCGCTGGCCAGCGATCTGCTCACCGCCGAGCTGGACGCCGACCTGACCCTGCGCGGCGAGCTGATGCCGAGCGGCGAGCAGGCCGGGCGCCTGACCGCCGGCGGCCACATCTTCGTCCGCCATGCCGATATCCGGGTGCCGGAGCGCCTGCCCGCCGGCATCGCGGTGCTGAACGTCCGCGTCGCCGGCGCCAGGCCGCCGCCCAGGCCGGCCCCGCAACTGCGCCTCGCGCTCGATCTCGCCATCGAGGCGCCGCAGCAGATCTTCGTGCGCGGGCGCGGCGTGAATGCCGAGATGGGCGGCAGCGTGCGCCTGCGCGGCAGCACCATCGATCCGATCCCGAGCGGCGGCTTCGCGCTGCGCCGCGGGCAGTACGGCATCGCCGGGCAGACCCTGACCTTCACCACCGGCCAGGTCGGCTTCGACGGCGGCAGCCTGACCGATCCGTCGCTCGACTTCACCGCCACCACGACGACCGCCAACGTCATCGCCACGCTCGCCATCACCGGCACCGCGAGCCACCCGAAGATCACCCTGTCGAGCGTGCCCAACCTGCCGCAGGACGAGGTGCTGGCCTATCTGCTGTACGGCAAATCCGCGGCCACGCTCGGCCCGCTGGAGATCGCGCAGATCGTGGCGACCCTCGCCTCCCTGACCGGCGTGGCGCCGACGCTGGCCAATCCGCTGGACAGCCTGCGCGACGCGCTCGGCCTCGACCGGCTGACGATCGGGGCGGGATCGTCGCTGGAGGCGGGACGCTACGTGGGGCGCGACGTGTATGTCGGCGCGCGGCAGAACGTCACCGGGACGGGCACCCAGGCGGTGGTCCAGGTGGACCTGGCCAAGGGGCTGAAGCTGGAGGCGACCGCCGGCACCTCGACCGCCGGCACCGCCACCGGCCCGTCGGCAACCGGCGCTGGCGGCAGTGCCGATACCGCCAGCGTGGGGATCAAGTACGAATTCGAGTATTGATGCCAGGCGCGAAAAAGGAGTGAAGCGTCAATATTTGCGGTGGCCGGATAAACCGGCAAAAATCCCCGGCGCGCAGCGCCGGCATCATCCGATTCCAGGCGGCGGAACGGCGGAATTCCGCCACCGTTCCGATTACGATAATAGCAACAAAACTCGGATTTTCCAACGCCGGATCGGGGCGGCGGCGGCGCGGAGGCGGTAATAATCTCGCGGCTCGATCGGCCTGCCGCGGTCTCGCGAAACCCAGCCATCGGCGACGCCACGATGCCGGAAGAACGCCCAGCCGGTGCCACTGCCCCGGTCGGGCAGGCGCCCTGCCGGCAGAGAAAGTTATGACGGAATAACAATCTGTTAACAATTTGAGCGCACAGGCGATCAGGTGCTGCGCCGAAACCAACAAGTCCAGGGCGCGGCGGGTCACCGATCTTGACAATATAGAAAGGATGACGACCCATGAAACGCCTTCTCATCGCCACGACTGCCCTGCTCGGCGTCGTGGTCGCCCAGGGTGCCTGGGCCGCGCAGACAGCAACGACCACCATCGGCGTCAGCGGCAGCGTGGGGGCCGTGTGCAGCGTGACCGCCAGTACGCTGGCCTTCCTCACGGTGAACACGGGGGCCAGCGTTACCAACGCGAATGCCACCGTCAACGTCACCTGCACCAGCGGCGCCACCTACGACGTCGCGCTGGACTACGGTCTGAACTACGTCAGCACCCAGCGTTACCTGAAGGGCGTAACCCCCGCCAACACCCTGGCATATAATCTTTCCGCGGTCAGTGCCGGGGGCGCCAACTGGGGCGACAACCTCGAGGTCGATACGGTCCAGGGCACCGGCACCGGAAGCGCACAAGCGCTGACGGTCTATGGCCAGATACCGGGATCGCAGACCCTGACCACCGATCAATACACCGACACGGTCACGGTCACCGTCAGCTACTAGTGCCGCGCGTCCGAATGACCGACCGTCCGGTGCTACCCGCATCGTCATGCCGGCGAAGCACGCCCGGCGCAGCCCGGGGACCGGCAGCCACGACTTGCCTTCGCGCAACAAGCAAAGTCGCGGCCGCCCGCCGTCGCCGGCACGACGGGGGCGCCGCGTCGATCCGCGGGTTATTCCGCTACAGCTATAAACGCCGGCATCACAGGGGTTCGCAAAATGCGACCGACACTGGTCTTGGCAGCGCTGCTGCTGCTTGGCTGCCCACTCGCGTCTGAGGTCCAGGCGGCCGCGCTGGAAATCTCCCCGGTCCTGGTCACGCTCGCCGCCGGGCAAACCGCCGCGACGATCGAGGTGACCAACCGCGGTGGCGCACCCACCGCGATACAGGCCCGGGCCTATCGCTGGACCCAGGCGGGGGACGCGGATGCTCTGGCGCCAACCCAGGACATCATCGTTTCGCCACCGATTTTCACCGTCGCTGATGGCGGGTCGCAGACCATGCGGCTGTTGTTGCGCGGCAGGATCGCGGCCGGCGGGCAACGCAGCTACCGCCTGTTGCTGGACGAAGTGCCGCCGGCGACGGCGCGGAACCGACAGATCGCATTCACCCTGCGCCTGTCGCTGCCGGTGATCGTGGGTGACGTTGTCGCGGGCCGCCCGACGCTGCAATGGCGGGCGGAGCGCGGCCCCGGCGGGCAAACCGTGCTGACCGCCAGCAATGCGGGACCCGCCTACGACAAGGTGCGGGCAATCGGCGTGACGCTGGCCGACGGCAGTCACCCGAAAGTGGTTTCCCGCGGCACCAATCCGTACATCCTGGCCGGCGCCGAGCGCCATTGGATCGTGCAAGGCCGCGCCGGCGGGCCGGCAGGTCCGCTGCACCTGAGCGTCGCCACCCAGGCAGGCAAGAGCGAGCTGACCTTGACCCCGTGAGCCGCGGTCGCCTGGGCGCCGCCGTACTCGTGGCAGCGCTGCTGGCAGCCACCGTCGCCGCGGCATCCGAACGCCAGTTGGCGCTCGAGGTGGTGCTGAACGGCCGTCCCACCGGCCGGGTGGGCGCGTTCATCGATCGCGACGGCGCGCTGTACGCCACGCCGGCCGAATTGCGCGACCTCGGCTTCGCCCTGTCGCGCGACCTCGCCGCCGGCACCGAGCCGATCCCGCTCACCGCGCTGGCGAACCTTCGCGCCCAGGTGGACGAGGCCAGCCAGACGCTGGTCGTGGAGGCCAGCGATGCCGCGCTGCTGCCAACCGAACTCGCCGGCGGATCCGCGGCGGTCCCCTTGGCACCGCTGGCGCGGCCCGGCTACGGCGGGCTGCTCAACTACGACCTCGTTGGCACCTTCCCCGTCCAGCAGACCGCCGGCACCGCGCGCCAGACCACCGGCGGGGCCTTGCTCGACCTGCGCGGCTTCGGCCCCTATGGCGTGCTGCAAACCACCGGCCTGGTCAACCTCACCCCCGATCCCGGGGAGAACACCATGGTCCGGCTGGACACCGCGTATGTCTACACCGATGCCGATGCGCTGCGCCGCTGGCGCGCCGGCGACGTGATTACCGGGGCGCTGTCCTGGAGCCGGGCGGTGCGGCTGGGCGGCGGCCAGGTGAGCAGCGATTTCGGCCTGCGCCCCGACCTGGTCACCTATCCCTTGCCGGTGCTCAGCGCCTCGGCCGCGGTGCCCTCCACCGTTGACGTGATGGTCAACGGCATCCGCCAGTTCAGCGAACCGGTGGAACCCGGTCCCTTCGCCGTACGGACGCTCCCGGTGGTGACCGGCGCCGGCGAGATCGCGGTGGCGGTGGTGGATGCGCTCGGCCGCCAGACCCTGGTCACGCTGCCATTTTACGCCAGTGCCGCGCTGCTGCGACCGGGGCTTGCCAGCTACTCGCTGGAGGCGGGCGCGGTGCGGCAGGACTACGGGCTGCGCACCGACCACTATGCCGGCTCGGCGATGAGCGGATCGCTGCGCTACGGGCTGACCGACTGGCTGACCCTGGAGAACCATGCGGAAGCCACCGACGCGCTGGGTCTGCTCGGCGGCGGCGCGGTGGTCAAGCTCGGCTCGCTTGGCGTCATCAACGCCGCGGCGTCCGCCAGCACCGCCCGCGGTGACCTTGCCGCGGGCCCGGGGGGCGCGACCGGGGGCCTGGTTTCCGCCGGTTTCCGGCGGGCCGCGCGCGATCTGAGTTTCAGCGTGAACGCCAGCTTCGCCACCGCGGGCTATCGCGACATCGCCGCCGCGTCCGGCACCCCGGTGCCGAGATCGACGCTGAACGCCAGCCTCGGCTACCAGCTCGGCAGGTGGGGCAGCGTCGGCGTCGGCTATATCGATCAGGTCCCGGGAACCGGGGTGGCGCGTGGGCTCGCTTCCCAGCCGGCCAACGCCTTCTTCACCAACCAGCCGGTCACGCTGGTCACCGCGAGCTACAGCATCCCGGTTGCCGGGGTCGCCTCGTTCTATGCCACCGGGTTCAAGGATCTGCGCGACGATCGCAATTACGGGGTGGCGATCGGCCTCAGCTTCGCGTTCGGCCCCGCCGCCTCGGCCTCGACCGGGGGCTCGCTGGACAACGGACGCGCCGGCGCCTCGCTGGATGTCGCCAAATCCGCGCTGGTGCAAAACGACTACGGCTACCGGCTGCACGATCAGGAGGGCGTGGCGCCGCAGCGGATGGCGGAAGCCGAGTTCCTCAGCCCCTGGGGCCGCGTGACCGGCGGGGTGGACCAGTCGCCGGGCCAGGGCGCGGTGCGCGCCGGGGCGAGCGGCGCGCTCGCCTGGACCGCTGGCCACGCATTCGCCAGCGATCAGATCGGCGACAGCTTCGCCGTGGTGAGCACCGGCGGCGTCGCCGGCGTCCCGGTGCTGTACGAGAACCGGCTGGTCGGCGAGACGGACTCCAGCGGGCATCTCCTGGTGCCCTCGCTGTTGTCGTACCAGAACAATCGCCTGGCGGTGGACACCACCCGGCTGCCGGCGGACATCGATGTCGGGCAGACCGCGGTTTTGTTGCGCCCGCCGGACCGCTCCGGCGTCGTCGTCGACTTCCACATCCGCAAGGTGCATGCGGCCTTGCTGACGTTGCGGGACGGCGACGGCAAGCCCATTCCACTCGGGTCCGTCGCCCGGGTCGCCGGCGCCGAGGATCAGCCGGTCGGCTATGACGGCGAGGCCTATGTGACCGGTTTGCAGCCGAGCAACCGACTCCAGGTGGTGTTGCCGAGCGGGGCAAGCTGCACCGCGCAATTCGCCTACACGCCGGTGGCGGGCGACATCCCGGTGATCGGCCCGCTGCGGTGCCAATGACCCCGCGGCGGCGAACCAGGCGGGGGCGGTCCGCCATCCTGGTGGCGGTGGCGCTGCTCGCGGCGCTGGCCCCGCCGCCGGCCTGGGCGCCGGCCTGGGCCGGCGGCGGCCTCAGTTGCGGCCTGGTCGCCACGCCGCTCGCCTTCGGCCGATACGTGCCGTTCTCGAACGCGCCGGCCGACTTCGCCGCGACGATCACCGTGACCTGCACCGCGACCGGCACCAGCCCCGTCCCGCTCCAGGCGTCCATCTCCCTGGTCGACACGGGGGGGCCGTCCGCTCGCCAGCTCACCGACGGGCCTTACGCGCTACGCTATCAGCTCTATGTCGATCCCGCGCGGACCGTGCCGTGGCGGAGTGCCGGCGGCGCCGGCGGCAACGTCGCCGTCTCCGGTGTCGTCGGTCTCACCACCCCGTTCCGCCAGGCGGTCACCCTGTACGGCCGCATCCCGGCACGCCAGTCCGGCGCGCATGTCGGCACCTACGCCGACCAGGTCACCGTCATGCTGAGCTACTGATATACCCGAACTCCGAGGGAATCTGGCACCGATCGTTGGCCCACAGCGCCTTTGGCGCGCCTTCTGGCCAGATTCTTCCGCGCAACCGGTATATGAGCCCGCATTGTCCGCCCGCCCGGCACCAGGGCGTCAGCCCGGCACCTCGACCAGCCGCACCTCCCGCCCCGCGACCCCGAGGGCGATCCGCCCCTGGCGCAGCGCCAGCGCGGCCTCGCCGAACACCTGCAGCCGCCAGCCGTGCAGCGCCGCCACGTCGGGCGCCGCCTCCACCGCCAGCCGCTCGAGGTCGTCGGTGCTGGCGACCAGCCGCGCCGCGACGTGGTGCTGCTCGCACTTCGCCGCCAGCAGCACCTTGAGCAGCGCCACCAGCGCCGGCGAGGGCCGCGGCCCCGGGCGTTCCGCCGGCGCCTCCGGCAGCGCCTCCGGCGGCACCTGCCTGGCCGCCTCGATCGCCGTCAGCAGCCCCGCGCCCATCGGCCCCTCGACAAAGCCGCGCGACAGGCCGCGGGTGCGCGCCAGCGCCTCGACCGTCGCCGGTGCGGTCGCCGCCAGCTCCAGCAGGATCTCGTCGCGCACCACCCGCTGGCGCGGGATGTTCACCCGCTGCGCCTCCAGCTCGCGCCAGGCGGCGAGCGCGCGCAGCATACCCAGGTAGCGCCGGTTGGAGCTGCGCGAGCGCAGCCGCTGCCACATCGCCTCCGGCTCGGCGCGATAGGTGGCGGGATCGGTCAGCACCGCCATCTCCTCGGCCACCCAGGCGAGCCGGCCGTCTTCGTCGAGCCGGGCGCACAGCTTGCGGTAGATCTCCCGCAAATAGGTGACGTCGGCGGCGGCATAGGCGACCTGCGCCGGCGACAGCGGGCGCACCGCCCAGTCGCTGAACCGGTGCGCCTTGTCGATCGAACCCCCGGTGAGCCCGCCGACCAGCGCCTCATAGCCGACCTGGTCGCCAAACCCGGCCACCATCGCCGCCACCTGGGTGTCGAACAGCGGGCGCGGCACGTCGCCGAATTTCAGCACGAAGATCTCGATGTCCTGCCGCGCCGCATGGAACACCTTGGTCACCGCCTGGTCGGCGAGCAGCGCGCCCAGCGCGGCCAGGTCGAGTTCAGGCGCCAGCGCGTCGATCAGCGCGACCTCGTCCTCGCCGGCGAGCTGCACGACGCAAAGTTCCGGCCAGTAGGTGCGCTCGCGAATGAACTCCGTGTCGACGGTGACGAAGTCCTGCTGGCGCAGCCGGGCACAGACGGCGGCCAGCTCCTCGGTGGTGGTGATCAGGCTGGGGGGCGGGAAATGATGGCGGGGCGATCGGGACATGCGCGGCTTCTACACGCGCCCCGCCGGCGGCGGAAGCAAGCCGGGGCCGGCGCCTGGGGCAATCGGGTGAACGAAGCAAGGTCGGGGCTCCGCCCCGAACCCCGCCAGGGGGCTTTGCCCCCTGGACCCCCACCAGAGGCGGAGCCTCTGGAACTCCATGACTGGGAGTGTGGGGAGGGGGAGGGGGCGTATGGGCGAGGCGAAGGGGCGCCGTCCGGCATGCCGGACGGCGCCCCTTCGCCTCGCCCATACGCCCCCTCCCCCTCCCCACACTCCCAGTGAAGGGTTCCAAGGGCTCGCCCTTGGCGGGGTTCCAAGGGGCAGCGCCCCTTGGTGGGGTCCGGGGCGAAGCCCCGGCTTGCTTTTGTTTCACCCGATTGCCCTGGGCGCCGCCGAGGCAGCCAGCAAGCAGGGGCAAATTGCCGCACGCTTCCGTGACTTTGATCCCCCTCTGGTTCAATCGGCGCAATCGTGCTACGCATCCGACATGCGCCTCCGGACCCTCGACACGCGAATTAGCCGCCCGGCTGCCTGAGCAGCCGGGATTACCCGCGCCCAATTCGCTGTCCTGCCGAGTCCGGAGCCTTCCATGTCCCCCGACCACCCCGCATCCGTCGCCGTCCGCTTCATGCTGGACGCCGATCCGTTCCCTGGCCTGCTGTCCCGCCTGCTGGAGCCCTTCGCCAGGCGCGACCTGATCCCCGACCGCATGTGGTCGCACCGCGGCGCCGAGCTGATGCACGTCGAGATCGCCATGCAGGCGATGCCGGCCGAGGTGGTCCACTTGGTCGAGGGCAACCTCCGCCAAGTGGTCGGGCTGCGCTCGCTGGTGCGGATCGAGGCCGAGGCGCTGCGCCAAGCGGCGTGACGGCGGCGACGTATAGGTCGAGGCCGCCGCGCTGCAGTCGGACATCAGCCCGGTGCGGTGTCGGCTTATATTCTGTTCTTGTTTTGTGCCAGACCAGACGGGCTGCTAGGCTGGTGGCATGACCGGCTACGCCGAGCTGCACGTCACCAGCAACTATTCCTTCCTGCGCGGCGCCTCGCATATCGAGGAGCTGTTCGCCCAGGCGTCCCTGCTGGGGCTGGCGGCGCTTGGGATCACCGATCGCAACTCGCTGGCCGGGATCGTGCGGGCGCACCAGCGTGCCGGCGACACCGGCGTCCGGCTGGTGGTCGGGTGTCGGCTTGATCTGACTGACGCGCCATCGGTGCTGGTTTACCCGACCGACCGACCGGCCTATGCGCGGCTATGCCGGCTGCTGACCATCGGCAAGCGGCGCGCCGGCAAGGGGGTGTGCTCGCTTGGGTGGGCGGACCTCGCAGCGCATGGCGAGGGGCTGATCGCGGTGCTGCTGGCGGATGCGGCGGACGAAGGCGTCCACGCCGCGCTCGGCCGTCTGCGGGGCGATTTTTCTGCCCGCGGCTACCTTGCGCTGACCGTCCGCCGCCGCCCGAACGACGCCGTCCGCCTGCAACGCCTGGCCGACCTCGCCACCGCCGCAAGCATCCCCACCGTCGCCACCGGCGACGTGCTCTACCACGCGCCAGGACGCCGCATCCTGCAGGACGTGCTCACCTGCATCCGGCACGGCTGCACGATCGACGCCGCCGGCTTCCGCCGCGAGCGCGCCGCCGACCGCCACCTGCACCCGCCGGAGGAAATCGCCCGCCGGTTCGCCCGCCACCCGGACGCCGTCGCCCGCACGCTGGAGATCGCCGACCGCTGCCGCTTCTCGCTCGACGAGCTGCGCTACCAATACCCCAGCGAAACCCGCATCCCCGGCCAGACCCCGCAACAGGCGCTGGAGACGCTGACCTGGGACGGCGCCGCCCGCGTCTATCCCGACGGCCTGCCCGACGCCGTCGCCCGCCAGCTCCGCCACGAACTGGCGCTGATCGCCCAGCTCGACTACGCGCCCTACTTCCTCACCGTGCACAGCATCGTGCGCTTCGCCAGATCGAAGGGGATTCTCTGCCAGGGCCGCGGCTCCGCCGCCAACTCCGCCGTCTGCTACGTGCTCGGCATCACCGCGATCGACCCCACCCGCTCCGGCCTGCTGTTCGAACGTTTCATCAGCGCCGAGCGCCGCGAACCGCCCGACATCGACGTCGACTTCGAGCACGAGCGGCGCGAGGAAGTCATCCAGTGGGTCTACAACACCTATGGCCGCGACCGCGCCGCGCTGTGCGCCACCGTGATCCGCTACCGCGCGCGCGGCGCGGTGCGCGAGGTCGGCAAGGCGCTCGGCCTGTCCGCCGACGTCACCGGCGCGCTGGCCGGGCAGATCTGGGGCTGGGGCGAGGAAGGCGTGGCCGAGCAGCAGGCCGCCGAGCTGAACCTCAACCTCGACGATCGCCGGCTGCGCCTGACCCTGGAGCTGTCGCGCGAACTGATCGGCTTCCCGCGCCACCTGTCGCAGCACCCCGGCGGCTTCGTGCTGACCGAGGACCGGCTGGACGAGCTGGTGCCGATCGAGCCGGCTGCGATGGACGACCGCCAGGTGATCGAGTGGGACAAGGACGACATCGACGCGCTGCGCTTCATGAAGGTCGATGTGCTGGGGCTCGGCATGCTCGGCTGCCTGCGCCGCGCCTTCGACCTGCTGGCGGCGCATCGCGGCCTGCGCCTGAGCATGGAGACCATCCCGCCCGAGGACCCGGCCACTTACGCAATGATCCGCCACGCCGACACGCTGGGCACGTTCCAGATCGAGAGCCGGGCGCAGATGTCGATGCTGCCGCGGCTCAAGCCGCGCACCTTCTACGACCTGGTGATCCAGGTGGCGATCGTGCGGCCGGGGCCGATCCAGGGCGACATGGTGCATCCCTACCTGCGCCGCCGCGAGGGCAAGGAACCGATCGACTACCCGACCCCGGAACTGCGCGCGGTGCTGGAAAAGACCCTCGGCGTGCCGCTGTTCCAGGAACAGGCGATGCGCGTCGCCATGGTCTGCGCGGGGTTCTCCCCGGGCGAGGCCGATCAGCTGCGCCGCGCCATGGCGACGTTCAAGTTCACCGGCTCGGTCTCGACCTTCCGCGACAAGCTGATCGCCGGCATGGTCGCGCGCGGCTATGCGCGGGACTTCGCCGAACGCACCTTCGCGCAGATCGAGGGCTTCGGCAGCTACGGGTTTCCCGAAAGCCACGCCGCCTCGTTCGCGCTGATCGCCTACGCCTCGGCCTGGCTGAAGTGCCACCATCCGGAGGTGTTCTGCTGCGCGCTGCTGAACGCCCAGCCGATGGGGTTCTACGCCCCGGCGCAGATCGTGCGCGACGCCCGCCAGCACGGCGTGGCGGTCCGCCCGGTCTGCGTCAACGCCTCGCGCTGGGACTGCACGCTGGAACCGGCCGAGCGCGGCCGCCTCGCCGTCCGGCTCGGCCTGAGCCTGGTGAAGGGTCTCAGCAACGCCCACGCCGCGGCGCTGATCGGCGCGCGCGCCGGGCAGCCCTATCGCGGCATCGCCGAGCTGTGGCAGCGCGCCGGCGTGCCGGTGGCGGCGCTGGAGCGCATTGCCGAGGCCGACGGGTTCCACGCGCTGGGCCTCGATCGCCGCCAGGCGCTGTGGGACATACGCGGCCTGGCGGACACCGCTTTGCCGCTGTTCGCGGCGGCCGAGGAAGCGGCGGAACCGAGGGTGGCGCTGCCGTCAATGCCGCAAGGCAACGAGGTGGTGGAGGACTACCGCAGCACCGGCCTGTCGCTGCGCCGCCATCCGGTTGGCTTCCTGCGCGCGGAACTGGCGCGTGAGCGGATCGTCCCCTGTGCCGCGCTGGCCGACCTGCGCGACGGTGCGCGCACGACCATCGCCGGCGTCGTCCTGGTGCGCCAGCGCCCCGGCAGCGCCAGCGGCGTCGTGTTCATCACCATCGAGGACGAGACCGGCCACGCCAACCTGATCGTCTGGCCCGCGCTGTTCGAGCGGCAGCGCCGGCTGGTGATGTCGGCCGGCATGCTCGCCTGCCGCGGCAAGGTGCAGAAGGAGGGCGAGGTGATCCACGTCGTCGCCGACCACCTGACCGATCTCTCCGCCCTGCTGGCCAGCGTCGGCCAGCGCGACGACGCTTTTCCACTGGCGCACGGCCGCGGCGACGCCGTTACCCATCCCAACGGCCCCCATCCCGAAGGCGCGAGCCCGCGCGCGGGCGGGATCAAGGTCAGGACGCGGGATTTTCACTGACCGCCCCGATCGCCCCGGCCGATTGCCCCGGCCGATTTCCTGCCGCGCCTTCTGTCCCCGACGCGATCGGGCTACCCTTGCGCCTCCACCCACCACCCACGGTGCACCGCATGGCCTCCCACACCGACCTGTCCGGCCTGATGAAGTGGATGGAACGCCCCGAATGGGCCGAGGCGTTCCGCGAGGTCCTGTACCAGCACGTCGGCGTCGTCTGCGAGGCGGCCGGGGTCCAGGTGGCCAGGCTCGGCGAACTGCTGGGCGACCATCAGGCCATGATCCTGTTCGGCTGCGCCTTCGAGGACTTCGTGACGCGCACGCTGGGCGAGCAGGAGCACAATCTCGTCGACGACTACCTGAAGCGCCGCGGCTGGAAGGAAGCCGTCATCAACAAGCGCTACATGACGGCGCTGCGCGATTCCGAAATGAGCCTGTACGAGGTCAGCGAGGTGGTGCCCGGACAGTCCTTCCTGGCGCGCGACCTGCTGCGCGGCGGCCCGCCGGTCCGCGTCGCCGAGCACATGGCGACCCAGACGCTCAAGGCCTGGGACCGCCTCGCCACACGGATCGTCACGCTGAACGGCAAACAGGTCATGACGGGCGGCACGCTGGCCTTCGACCTTCGGCTGGCCGACGAGGCGCTGCATGCCCTGCGGGCCGAGCGGCGCCGGCTGCGCCGCTCGATCAAGCAGGCCGCGGCCGGCCTCGATGAGGAGGTCGAGCCGAAGGCGCAACGGGCGATAGCCGATGTCCTGCTCACATGGTCGGCGGCCCCTTTGTTGTCGGCGACGTGGCTGGAGGATGCGTTGGATCGGGTGCTGCAACGCAAGCGCCCGCACCTGGTGAACTTCGACGGCGATGACATCGAATTCTGCAATGTCCGCTTTCCGTTGCGCCCAGGCGCCACGGCGGCGGCGTTGCGGGCGCGCCTCGATGGCGCCGCCGTGCTGGAGCGTGACGGCGACGACATCTGGACCTGGGCCGAACCGCCCGCCGGCGCGCCGTCCCCGCCGGCGCCAGCCGCGGCAGGCCGACCAACCCTGTTCGACCCCGACGGCGTCACGCTGGGCAGCGTCAGGCTGACCGACAAGGCGGTCGTGTTCAGCACCAACTCGCGCGCCCGCGCGGCACGTGGCCAGGCGCTGCTGGCGCCGATGCTCGACGGGCTGGTCGGCGCGCCGCTGACGGAGATCGAAACGGTGGACCAGATGCTCGCCGCCCAGCCGGCGGACGCGGCACCGCAAGCGCGTTCGATCCCGCCCGAGATCGAGGCGCAGATCGTGCAGCAGATGATGGACCAGCATTATCGCGCGCAGCTCGATCTTCCCGTCCCCGCGCTCGGCAATGTCTCGCCGCGCGAAGCGGCACGCAGCGCGGCCGGGCGCAAGAGGGTTGTCGAATGGCTGAAATACCTGGAGAACGGCTCCGAGAGTCAACTTGCCGCCGGCAACCTGGCCGGCGCCTATGATTTCGGCTGGATGTGGGCCGAGCTCGGGGTGGCGGCGCTGCGGAAGTAGCAGCTGCCACGCCGCGTGAGGTGAGCGGACCAGTGCCGCCCGCCGAAAGTGGCGACTCCCTATCGGGGCGGGTGAGTCCGGCCGCCCGCACCCAGCCGAAGCTGCTGTCGATCGGCCTGCACACCCGCATCATCTGCCATCCCGGCCGCGCCGTCGGATTGCAGCGCCTGCTCGACCCGTCGCGGCGTTTCCCGGCGTCTGGATCACACCGCGGGACGAGATCGCTCGCCACTGGGCCGCGCCCCATGCGCCGTGACGGCAGCCTCGGCGCGTGCCGCGTGGTTCGCCGCGCCGGGGGATCTGCGTAGCTGCTGGCTCACGGCGTCCACGATCCGGTCGAGCAGCTGGAACAGGATGTCGGTGCTGTATCCGGCCAGGAAGGCGATCCCGAAGGCTGAAAACGACGCCACCGACACGCCCCCGCTTTGCTCCTGCAGCGGGGTCCAGAACCAGGCGAAGACGATCCCCGAGAAACCGCCGAACAGGATCCGGTAGATGACCCGAAGCGCGTCGGGATTCGGCAGCGCCGGGTTCAGGAAACGCCGGGTGAAGAAGATCGCGGCACCGAGGGTGCCATAGGCGGCGGGAAGAAACCACGAGCGCAGGGCATCCAGTGCGGTTTGGATGTGGCGGATATACAGCGCATTGAGCCGCGAGCTTTCGCGCATGGAGATCTGGTCGAGACCGACGCTCGCGAAGAAGGCGTTGGCGCTGTCGAGCACCGCGCAGACGCCGTCGAGCGAGGCATTTCCGGCCACGCAGTTCGCCGGCGACGACGGCGGTGACGACGGCGGTGACGACGGCGGTGACGATGGTCCTGCCGCCCCCGGCGGCGGCGCGGCGGCGACGCCCACGCCACCGGACGTGGCTATCAGTTGTTCCAGGTTTGCCGGCGGCAGGCTGCTGTAGCCGGCCTGGCCGGCGAATGCGCGCTGCGCGGCGGGCAGATCCTCGATCGCCGGATCGGTGCATTGGATCCCGCTGATGGCGAGCCGCACGACCCGGCACCCGTCATACAACCGCCGGCTCCAGAACTGGAGCTCCTGGGTGATCCCCGACAAGTCGGTGACGATGCTGTTGATGCGCCCCTGCGCCTCCTGCAAATCGCCCAGCGTGTGAAAGAACGTCTCCGAGACCAGCGTCTCTTGGCCGGTGGTTTGCGCCGAGGTGATGTCGTCGGCATGGTCCCGCGCCAGGTAGAACAGCTTGACCGCCTGCTCCGACAGCCGCTCGTGCTGCAGGGTATCCATCACCTGCGCGATCTCGGTAGCCCGGTCGTACAGCGAGGTCAGGTAGCCGACCAGGATCAGCAAGGTGACGCTCAGCAGCCAGAAGCCGATGGAGCGTCCGCGCTGGTGGCGGAAGCCGCGATGCATGTCCCAGGAGGTCTGCAGATCATCGAGCGTGATCGGATCGAGCGCGCGCAGCACCGGCGGCATTTCGTTCATCAAGGCGTTGTAGCTGGCTTCCCGCCCGGCATCGTCCGCTGCCCGCCGCGCCTCGGAGATGCAGTTGAGCAACGCCTCGACGCGCAGGTTCTTCAGCCGCACCGCCGCATCGGCGACCCGCTCGGCATCCAGGATGAGGTGGTCGAGCCAGGCCTGTTCCATGCCTGCCTAGCCCCTGACGCCAGGGATCGGGCCCTGCGGCGACGGGCAGGCGCAGTTGGTCCCCGGCGGGCCCGGCGGCTGCGCGTAGCACCAGAACCACTTGGTGAAACAGAGCGTCCCCGGCACGTGCGACGGCACCTCGGCCCGGACGGACGATGCCACGACGGCCAGCCCCATCCCGACCAGGACCATCAGGCCGACCAGCCGCCGCCGCGTGCTCACAGTCATGCGATCACCTCGTGCGCCCGCCCGCGCGGGCGATCCTGCCGGTGGCATATCGCCGGGCCACCAGGATTGCAACGATCGTGCCACCACCCCCAGGGCCATCGGGTGACGCGAAGCAAGGTCGGGGCTTCGCCCCGGACCCCACCAAGGGGCGCTGCCCCCCATGGTACCATTGGGAACCCCGCCAAGGGCGAGCCCTTGGAACCCTTCACCGGGAGTGTGGGGAGGGGGAAGGGGGGGCAACGCCCCCCTGGCGGGGTTCGGGGCGGAGCCCCGGCCTTGCTTGCGTTCCGCCGATTGCCCCGACCGCCGGGGTAAATCCTTGCCAGTCGTTCGAAAAAATGAGAAATCCTATCCCTGGAAGACCGGCAAAACAGAACGTGCCGGTTCAGAGGATCCGGGATACCTGCGCGTGCGGCCGTCCTTGCCGCCCCGGCGGGAGCCCCGGCCAAGGGGAGGTGAAGGATGAATCGTCGGGAGATTCTTACCGGCATGGGTGCCGCCGCGCTTGCCGCCGGGGCGGCAAGCGCTGCCGAAAAGCCGCGCTGGATGAGCCCGCAATTGCCGGACGGCACGCGCGCAGAAGCCACGCTGGGCAGCCTGCCCGGCAAGCAGCCGCTGATCGAGCTGGCCGATCGGCCGCCCAACTACGAAACCCCGATCGACGCGTTCCGCACCGCGATCACGCCGAACGACCGGTTCTTCGTCCGCTACCACCTGGCCAACATCCCGCCGATGACGGCGCTGGCGAACTATTCGCTCAGCATCGGCGGCGACGCGGCGGAGCGGCAGGTCACGCTGAGCCTCGACGACCTGCAGAAGACCTTCGCGCAGGTGGAGATCACCGCGGTGTGCCAGTGCTCCGGCAATCGCCGCGGCCTGTCCTCGCCGCATGTCGCGGGGGTGGAATGGGGCTACGGCGCGATGGGCAACGCGGTCTGGCGCGGCCCGCGGCTGAAGGACGTGCTGGCCAAAGCCGGCATCAAGCCCGGCGCGGTGGAGGTCTGGCTGGACGGCGCCGACGGCCCGGTGCTGCCGACGACGCCGGACTTCCGGAAGAGCCTGCCGATGGACAAGGCGCTGGCCGACGAGGTGATCATCGCCACGTCGATGAACGGCGCGCCGTTGCCGCACCTCAACGGCTATCCGGCGCGGCTCGTGGTGGCGGGCTGGACGGCGACGTACTGGATGAAGCACGTCAACGGCCTGCGGCTCAGCAGCAAGCCGCTCGAGAATTTCTGGATGCAGAAGGCCTACCGCGTGCCGGCCGGCATGTTCCCGGTGGACCATCCGTATCCGAGCCAGGACAACACGGCCTCGTGGCCGATCACCGAGATGGTGGTGAACTCCCTGGTGGCCACGCCGGTCGGTGGCGCGCGGCTGCCGGCGGGCGGCTTCGCCATCGAGGGCGTCGCCTGGGATCGCGGCCACGGCATCCGCCAGGTCGAGGTCTCGCTCGACGGCGGCAGGACATGGAAGCCGGCGGCGCTGGGACCGGACCTTGGCCGCTTCGCGTTCCGCGCGTTCAGCCTGCCCACCGGCAAGCTGGCGGCGGGCAACTACACGATCTCGTCGCGCGCCACCAACAACGCCGGCGAGACGCAGGTGGAGAAACTGAAGTTCAATCCCGCCGGGTATCACAACAACGTGCCGCAGATGATCGCGGTCACGGTGGCATAGGGGAGGCGCACATGTTCCGTTATATCGCGATCGCAACGCTGCTCGCCGCCACCCCCGTGCTGGCGCAGGAGACGGTGCAGCTGAAGCCGGGGCCGGGCCAGGACGTCGTCATGGCCACCTGCAGCACCTGCCACACCCCGAACTACATCCGGATGAACTCGGTGTTCCTGACGCCCCAGGGATGGAAGGCCGAGGTGGAAAAGATGCAGAAGGCCTATGGGGGACCGTTCGACGACGAGACCGCGGCCACCATCGTGAAGTACCTGTCGGACAACTACGCGGTGCCGGCGAAGCCCTGAACCGGCTGCCCGGGCGTTGCTGGTCGCCACTGCACGCGCGACCATCAACGTCGCGCGGCGCCGGCAAACGGTCGGCGGACCGGAGCGGTTCGCGTCGAATTCGCAGCAAATTGCGGCGCGTTGCCCAACGCTGCCGGGCCAGCGCCCCGTGTCGTTGCTATTGCCGCAATTCATGCTCCGTCGATTGTCCCTGATGGCGTCGTAAGCAAGCCGCAACGTCGCCACAAAATCGCTGACCCAGATGACCGGTGCCCCTGCCCTGTGATCCTGACCGGTTGAGCACACGCCGGCCGTGGCTCGGAGAGGCTGCGATCGCCTGCGGCCTCAGTCCGCGTTGCGCGCTTGTGGCGCGGCAGGGCAAGCAAGAATTTACTGCAGATGAAGCAAGGCGATGCACGCTGATGCACGCCGATGGGTCCGTGCGGTTCACCGGTCGTGCGCCACGCGCTTGATCTCCAGGCGCGGTTTGCCGAAATGACGCCGCGGGCGGAGCTGCGGGCCGGTCGCCTTGCGGTCATTGGCACATGGCATCCGACCTCCGGGTCAAGAAGCCCGAGGGCATGCGTGCGTCGTCCAGCGCCTTGACGGTCTTCAGCGCAGCCGGACGTGCGTTCTCGACCCGCGGGTCCACGAAGTCGTCACCGGCCACCACGTCACGGTCGTACATCTTGGGCCACACTGCTGCGCAACCGATAGGACCCCGGCCTTCGCCGGGGCAGGCTCTCGCACGAACTGCAAATGCCGGCGCGTTCTCATCGACCTTTTCCAGCAACCCGGCCCCAGGCGCATCGAGCACGCCGAACGCCCAGCCGATCATCTGCCCCGACAGATCATTCAGCCGCTCGCTATCTGCGTGCATCGGCGTCCATCGCCTTGCTTCATCTGCGGCAAAATTCTTCCTTCGCGATGCCGCGGGCAGATAGTTACGGAAGCGTTGACAAACCTGCGATGCACCGCATCGTAACCGGCCAGGAGATGCCGAGGTGATGCAGCGCAAGCCCGGCACGCCCCCCATGCGCTCGGCCGTCCGTCGAGCGGCAGGCGTTCCCAACCCCGGGATCAAGCCACCGCCAAGCGGGCAGCATCCCTGCGCAGCGGTAGCAGTGCCCCGGGTTGCTCATAGTGCGCTTGTTCCGCGTCCGCCCGCGACCTCGGTAAAGTCAAGCGGATCGCGACATCGCCGCAGACTCTGTGACGCCGGGGACTAGGCCGCGTTGCTCCACGCCAGCATGTGGTCCGCCGCGCGTGCCAGGTCGAATGCCGGTCGATAGGTCGTGTCCGCGGTGATGTGGCGGATGTCCATCGCACCACGATGTAAGCCGGCGTGGCTGTCAACGTTGTACGGGCCGTCCTGGGTCGCGCGGCGCCAGCGGAAACCGGGCAGGCGCGTTGCCAGCACGCGGCACCAATCCTCCGCGGTGGTCGCCCGGCCGGTCGCGAGGTTGTAGACCGTTCTGGGAAGCGCCGGCGCGTCGGCGATCGCCACCAGGCCGGCGGCGATGTCGCGCGAGAGCGTGTAGTCCCCCCGCCAGGGCGGACCCAACACGACCTCGGTCCCCGCCGCCGCCAACGCCAGCGTCTGCAGCATCGGCGACAGCGTATCGCGCACGCCGGTGGCGTATTCCCACGGCCCGTACACCACGCCGAGCCGCGCCGCGGTGAGGCTGACCCCTTGGGTTGCCGCGACGCGCGGCAGGATCGATTCGGCGGCGAATTTGCTGATGCCATACAGGGTCACCGGCGCCGGGCGCAGCGTGTCCTCATCCATCAAATCGACCGAGGCCGCGGCGGTGCCATAGACCGCGCCCGAGCTGGGATAGACGAAGCGCGGCACGCCGCGCCGCGCGGCGGCCACCAGCGTGTTGACGGCCCCCTGGACATTGACCGCGACGATCGAGCCGGGGTCCACGGTTTCCCGCCCCGTCCCGGCGGTGATCACCGCGCAGTGGATCACCGCCTCGATCGGCCGCATCGTCAGCGCCCGCGACAGGTCGGCCGCCGACAGGATGGAGCCGCCGATCAGGGTGAACTTCCCCGGCAGCGCGGCGAACTCCCGTGCCGCGCGGCGGGGCAGCGGAATGCGGTCCAGCCCGACCACCTCGCGGCCCGCCGCCAGCAGGTGTTCCACGACGTTGAGGGCGACGAACCCGGCCGCGCCGGTTACCAGGATTGCCATGCGCCGGATTACAGCGGGCCGCGGCTGGTCGCGCAAGCCGCGCCAGACGTTCTCGCATGGTTACAAATCGGCGATCAGCGGCGGCATTGCCGGGTCGGCATCCGCCCGACCCGCGCCACGGTGGGGTGGCGCCCCCGCCGGTCAGCCGCCCTTGCGCCGGCCGGCCACGGGCAGCTTGGGCGGCTTGGCCGGCCGGTCCGGACCCCACAGCCGGCTGTAATAGCTGTCGGCGAGCTGCAACGCGGCCAGCGGATTGTGCCCCAGCACCCGGTCCTTGGCGACCAGCACGGTGCTGATCCCCTTGGCGTACTTGAAGAACAGGCTGTCATGGCCGATGCACAGGCCCATCACCACGTTGAACTCGCTGCCGTGCGCGTTCAGCATCTCCGCCTGGGCGATGGGATTGCACAACGCCTCGAAGTTCCCCGGGCGGATCTTCTCGTGCTCCTGGATGCCCAGCGCTTCCTTGGGGATGTTGCCGTTCTTGCAGGCGACCGAAACGACCTCGAATCCGTGGCTTTCCAGGATGCCGGACAGCACATAGGCGTGCTCGACGAAGCTGATGCAGTTGGCGATGCCGATCTTGCGATAGCCCATCTTCTTGGCGAACTGCACGATCTCCTCGACCCGGGTCCACTTGCAGTAGCCCTCCGATTCCACCAGCGCGGAGTGGTGGGCGATCTTCCGCGTCTCCGGATCATCGTACAGCGCGCGGGCGGCGGCTTGGGTGTCGGGGTCCACCTTGCTGGGACAGAAGCCGGGGCCGCGGGCCTCGGCATCCCCGGCGCGGCAGGCGCGCACGTTGGACGGACAATAGGCGCAGGCTGGATCGTCATAGGTCATGGCTTGGAGCCCCCGCCCTCTTGCATGGAACCGACATGCTGCCGGATGAGCCCGGGGGCGGACATTGATTCAGATCAAAAGCCGTCCGGCGGCGGTTTCGCCTGAAACAATCCGGCGCAGGCCCGACGGTCCGCCGCGCCCCAGCCCGGCCCGGCCCGGCCCGGTTTGGGTGCGACGGCTGTTTGCCGCGATCGAACCGCCGCCCCTGCTCCGGCACCGGGTCCCGCCACCCGGCGCCGTTTCCAGCCCCCCGAGCCGGCTTCAGCGCTTGATCGGCGCGAACTCCGCCGGGATCATCAGCTTGTTCCGCTGCTTGATGACGCAGCCGGCCGCGGCCTTCTTCGCCAGATAGGTCTGCCAGGCCGGATCGACCTGGAGCGCGGCGCGCCTGGCCGCGCGGTCCGCGGCGTCCTGATAAACCCAGATATGGACGAACGTGTCCAACTCGCCGGATTCCGTCACCAGGTAGGCCAACGGCTCGCCCAGGTAACGCTGCTGCACCTCGAAGCCGTAATCACGGTAGATTTTCAGGTGCTGGCTCATTGTCCCGGGCTTGAGCGTGTAAGTGCGATGATCGATCAACATCCGCTTGCAACTCCCATCCTCTGGTTCACCCGATGCGATGGTCGTGCCCCACGCGGAACGACCGCAGCGGCGCCAGGCGGGGCTTGCCCAAAGCCGGTCGGGCCCCGGCCTTGGGGATGGTCGAACGGCGCCGCGAACCCGCGTTCCATCGCCCGATACCAGCACGGGACCGTAGGGCGGAAAAGCGCAGCGCATTCCGCCACCCCCACGACGGCCGAATGCGCCGCGCCTTGCCGCCCCACGCCCATGCTGTAAGGATGCGCCATGTTCGCGTTCATGCCCGCCGTCAGCCTGGTGGCCGTGCCGTCGCGCCGCCGCCGTACCGTCGAGCTGGCGCGGGAGATCGAGCGTCGCGGCTTCGCCGGCATCTGGGCGCCCAGCATCTTCGGCAACATGTCGCTGTGCGAGGCGCTGGCCTGGAACACCACGCGGATCCCATTCGGCACCGCCATCGCACCGATCTACCAGCGGTCCGTGCTGGACTTCGCCCAAAGTGCGGCCTTCCTGCACGAGGTTTCCGCCGGGCGCTTCCACCTCGGCATCGGCATCGCCCATGCGCCGTCCCATGCCCGGCTCGGCGTCACCCCCGGCAAACCGCTGGCCGACACCCGCAACTTCGTGGCCAGGCTGCGCGCCGAGCAGGATTTGGGCGCCATGCCGCCGGTGATCCTGGCCGCGTTGCGCACGCGGATGGTGGCGCTGGCCGGCGAGATCGGCCAGGGCGTGGTGTTCGCCAACGCCGCCCGCTCGCACATGGCCACCTCGCTTGCGGCCCTGCCCGAATCGAAACGGAATGATCCAGATTTCTTCATCGGCAACATGCTGCCCACCTGCATCGCCGACGACGTCGATGCCGCGAAGGCGGTCTGCCGGCGCGCCCTGACCTCCTACGCATTCCGGCCGAACTATCGCAACTACTGGAAAGAGGCCGGCTACGTCGAGGAGATGGCGGCGATCGAGCGCGCCATCGACCAGGGCCGCAACGACGACGTGCCGACCTACCTGACCGACCGCTGGCTGGCCGACTGCGCGTTGTTCGGCCCGGCGAATCAGGTCCGCGACGGCATCGCGGCCTGGCGCGATGCCGGCGTCCGCACCCCGATCATCGTGCCGTCCTCGGCGGCCGGCAATCAGCTCAAGGCGTTCGAGGAGATCTTCGCCACGTTTGCCTGACCGTCTCGCGCCTGCCCGTCTCGCGCCTGCCCGTCACGCCGCGCACAGTGCCGTCAGCCCGCGCAGGTCCGCCAGCGTGTCCAGCCGATCGATCGCACCGAGCAGGTCGCCCGCCTTGCCGCGGCCGAGGATCGGTTCCACCAGCGCGGCGAATTTTTCCTCCAGCCGTCGACCCTGGTCGGCAACGTCGCTGGCGGGCACGCCCGAGTCATACTGTGCCGTCAGCCGCGTGCCGTCGGTCAGCTCGAGCGTGAGTTCGGCCCGCGTGGGGCCGGTCTTCGGGCGGAAGTCGAATTCCACCTTGTCGCGCAGCGCGATCAGCGTCGGGTCGGCCGCGGTTGCCGCGGAGTAGTTGGTCAGGCCGCCGGTATCGACGCCGGCCAGCGCCATCGCCGTGGTCAGGCGCAGGCTGAACTTCGCCTCCAGCCCGCTGCGCGGCGCGGCGATGTTGCAGACGCGATCGCACGCTTCGTCGAGCCGCAGGCGGATCCGCGCCACCTGGTCGGGCGTCACGCCGTGCTGCGCACGCAGCTGGCGCGCGGCCTCGATCGGCGCGTGCGTCAGGTAGCAGGCGGCGTGGTACTTGAACAGGTTGTTGCGGATGTGGAAGCCGCCCGGCGGGTCGGCGAAGGCCCGCTCCGGATTGAAGTCCGGGCTGTGGGTACGCGCGAAGCCCTGCGCGCATTCCAGCACGTCGGTGCGGCTGGTGAAGCCGCGCGCCGCCAGCTTCGCCGCCAGCAGCCCGTTGTACGCCGCCTTGCCGGCATGCAGCGGCTTGCACATGGTGCCGAACATCGACTTCAGCCCCGCCGCCTGCGTCCCGGCGATGCCCAGCGCGGTCGCCGCCTGGTCGGCGTCCAGCCCCAGCAGGTGCGCGCACGCGGCCGCCGCGCCGAAGCTGCCGACCGTTGCGGTGGCGTGGAAGCCCAGCACGTCGTAGTGCCCGGGCGCGATCGTGGTGCCGAGGCGGCATTGCAGCTCGTAGCCGGCGACGAACGCGGCGATCACCGCGGCCCCGCTGGCGCCGCGCGCCTCGGCCAGGGCGAGCAGCGCCGGCAGGATCGCCACCGAGGGATGGCCCGGCATCGCCAGGTTCACGTCATCGAAATCCAGCGCATGCGCCGCCGCGCCATTCACCAGCGCGGCGGACGCGGCCGGCAGCCGCGCCGCGTGGCCGATCACGCCGGCTTCGTCCCGGCCGCCCTGTTCGGCCATCTCGGCCAGCAGCATCGTCGTCAGCGGTTCCGCCGCGCCGGCCAGCGTGCAGGCCACGTAGTCCAGCACGCATTGCCGCGCCAGCGCGCGGATCTCCTCCGGCAGGTCGGCATAGGCCAAGCCACGGGCCTGCTCGGACAGCGCCCGGGTCAGTCCCTGCGCGGCGATATCGGTGATCACGTTCATGACGGTTCCTCCTGACGCGGTCAGCGTCCCTGGAAATTCGGCTGACGCTTCTCGTTGAACGCACGGATGCCCTCGCGGCGATCCTCGGTCGGCACCATGCGGTTATAGGCCTCGATCTCGAACATCATGCCGGTCGCCAGATCGACGCCCAGCCCCTGGTTCACCGCGTGCTTGATCTGGCGCACCGAGATCGGTGCGTTGGCGGCGATCGTCGCCGCGGTTTCCAGCGCCTCGCCCAGCAGCGTGTCGGCCTGGCAGATGCGATTGATCATGCCCCATTCATACGCCTGCGCGGCGGTGAACGGCTTGCCGGTCAGCAACACCTCCTTCGCCCGCCGCCCGCCCACCGCGCGCGGCAGGTTCTGCGTCCCGCCGGCGCCCGGCATGATGCCCAGCGTCACCTCGGTCAGCGCGAAGCGCGCGTGCTCGGCGGCGTAGATGAAGTCGCAACAGAGCGCGGTTTCCATGCCGCCGGCAAACGCGGCGCCGTTCACCGCGGCGATCACCGGCACCGGGCAGTTGATCACCGCGCGGATCGCGCGCTCGAAGATCAGGTGCTGATCCTGCCATTGCTGGTCGGTCATGAAGTTGCGCTCTTTCAGATCGCCTCCGGCACAGAACACCCGCGGCCCCGAGCCGGTCAGCACCACGGCGCGGCAGGTGCGCGGCGCCGCGGCCAGCCCATCGAACAGATCGAGCAGATCGAGGCCCATCTGCGTGTTCATCGCGTTGGCCGCCTCGGGCCGGTTCAGCGTGACCAGCAGCGTGTGCGGTTGCGGCTCCGACAGAGCCAGCGTCTCGTAGGTCCTGGCGATCATGCGCGTTGTCCTGGCGTCGTCGGCGAGGTTAGAGCAGATGCGATGCCACGGGAACCGCGGCCGTCCGCCGCGCCCGCGCTTCGTGGGCTTAGCCCGCCGAGCACGGGAGCGGTGCGCCCAGCACGCGCGCAATGAACCCATCCACCGCGGCGGGGTCGATCCAGCGCAGCACCGCGACGATGTCGTTGGCCGGGTCGATCCAGGTCAGGTTGCCGCCGGCCCCGACCGCGAAGACGCTGTCCTCCGGCGCGTGCGGATAACGCAGGTGCCGCGTGTTGAGCCACCACAGCAGGCCATAGGTCGGGTTCAGCGCACACGGCGTCACCGACTGCGCGATCCATGCCTCCGGCAGCAGCTGCACGCCATCCCACCGGCCGCGTTGCAGCATCAGCCGGCCGATGCGGGCCTGGTCCTCGGCATGGATCTCGATGCCGCCGCCCCAATGGGTGCCGCCGGCCACCGAGCAGATCAGGCGCCCGTCGATCTCCACCGCCGAGGTCCGATAGCCGTGCCAGCGCCAGTCGTCCGAGGCGCCGATCGGGCGCATGATCCGCTCGGCGAACACCTCGGGCAACGGCCGGCGAAACCGCCGCAGCAGCGCCAGGCTGAGCCGGTTCACCCGCACGTCGTTGTATTCCCAGAACGTCCCCGGCGCGTGCAGCGGCCGCGCTTCGCCCTTCGTCGCGCCGCGTCCCTCGGTCGCCAGGCTGCGGTTGTGGTCGATCACGTCGGCCTTGCCGAACAGCGTGCCCGACCATTCCGAGGTCTGCTGCAACAGCTGCCGCCAGGTGATCGCGCCGTTGTGCGGGCCGTCGAAGCCGCCGTCGTCCACCGTGCGGCGGACCGGCTCGTCCAGCTCGCCGATCAGCCCGTCGGCCACCGCCACGCCGGCCAGCAGGCTGAGATAGCTCTTGGCGACGCTGAAGGTGAAATCCGCCTGGCGCGTATCGCCCCAGCAGGCGATCGGTTCGCCGTGGCGCAGGACCAGTCCGTTCGGCGCGCCGCGCGGGCGGATCGGCCCGAGGATCTCGTTGTGCGGCGGAGACTCGAAATAGCCGGCTTCGATATGCGCCCGCAGATCGCGCGGCCAGGGGGTCTCGTGCGCCTGGGCAAAGCGCACCGCCTCGGCCAGCTTGGGCCCATCCAGCGGCATGATCCGGTCTCCTGGTCAGGTTGGTGCGGCGGTATTCCGCTACGCGCGCAAGGCGCGCATACTGCACGGGTTGGGGCAAAGCAACCGAGGGCACGACGTGGCCGGGCTCGATCGCGACACCAGGCGGACGGCGCTGCTTGCCAGCCCGCTGTTCCAGGCGATGCGGCCGGCCGAGCTGGACGGTATCCTCAAGCTGTCGAGCGAACGCCGCGTGCGGCGTGGCATGACCATCTTCCAGAAGGGCGACACCGGCGATTCGATGATGGCCGTGCTGCGCGGACGCGTGCGCATCAGCGCGATCTCTTCCGACGGCAAGGAGATCACGCTCAACGTCATCAATCCCGGCGAGGTGTTCGGCGAGATCGCGCTGCTCGACGGCCAGCCGCGCAGCGCCGATGCGAGCGCGATCGAGGAGACCGCGCTGCTGGTCGTCGAACGGCGGCACCTGGTGCCGTTCCTGCGCGCCAACGACGATCTGTATCTTCGCCTGCTGGCGGTGCTGTGCGCCCGGTTGCGCAGCACCAGCATGGCGCTGGAGGCGATCGCCCTGCTCGACTTGCCCGGGCGCCTGGCACGGTTGCTGCTGAAACTTGCCGGCGACTACGGCCGCCCGGCGCCGGGCGGCGTGCGGATCGACGTGAAGCTGTCGCAGCGCGACCTGGCGACCTTGGTCGCCTCGACGCGCGAGAGCGTCAACAAGCAGCTTCGGGTGTGGCGCGATGGCGGGGTGGTGGATCTCGATGCCGGCTATGTCGTGCTGCGCCGGCCGGCCGAGCTGCGCGCGCTGGTGGAGTAGCCGGGCGTGACCGGCCTCGACTTGTTGCGTTTGCAACGGATCGTCGATCGGACGCTGGCGCCGTGGCACTGGACCACTGGCCCCGGCGTGGCGATCGGCGTCGTCCAGGCGGATGCCCTCGTCGTCCACCGCGCCGCCGGCATGGCGAACATCGAGCTCGGCATTCCGATCGGCCCGCAAACGACCTTCCGCATCGCCTCGGTCAGCAAGCAGTTCACCTGCACCGCGATCCTGCTGCTGGCGGCGGAGGGGCGAGTGCGGCTCGACGACGATGTGCGCGACCACATCGCTGCGTTCCCCGATCTCGGCCATCGCATCACACTGGCCCATCTGATGCACAACACCAGCGGCATCCGCGACATGCTGGAGATCATGCGCCTGGGCGGCGTCGATCTCGGCCAGCCATGCGGCGCGGCGGACCTGCTGGACGCGGTCTGCCGCCAGCGCGGGCTGAATTTTCCCCCCGGCACGCGCTACCTGTACAGCAACGCCAACTTCATGCTGCTCGGGCGCATCGTCGAGCAGGTCAGCGGCGAGCGCCTGGCCGGGTTCCTCGACCGCCGCATCTTTGCCCCGCTCGGCATGACCATGACGCGCCACACGCCGAGTACCGGCGAGCTGGTGCCCGGCCTCGCCACCGGCTACCTGCCCGCGCCCGAGGGAGCGCGGCACGGCTGGCGCCGGGCGCTGCACAACTTCCCGCTGCATGGCGAGGGCGGGCTGGTGTCCTCGGTCGAGGACCTGGCGCTGTGGCATGCGCAGTTCGGCCTGCCGCGCCGCCACGGCGAGGCGCTGGCCACGGCGCTGACGACGACGCCGCCGTTCGTCAGCGGCGCGCCCAACAGCTACGCCTGTGGCCTGCGCCTGCAGTGCTGGCGCGGCGTGCGCATTGTCGGCCATGACGGGCTGTGGCCCGGGTTCAAGACCAGCTTCGTGCGCCTGCCGGACCAGCGCGCCGCGGTGATCTGCATCAGCAACGATGCGACCGCCGACCCGCATGACCTGGCGTTCCAGCTGGTGGACGCGCTGATCGAGGGTGCGCCCGGCGTGCACCAGGTGCCGCCGCTGCCGGACTGGGCGGGCGCCGCCACGCTGGCCGGATGCTATCTCGCGCGCGAGACCGGGGCCACGGTGGATGTCGCGCGCGATGCGCAAGACCGTGTCACCGCCAGCATCAATGGCGTGGCGAGCTTCCTGCTGCCGACCGCGGACGGCCGGCTCGCCACCAGCCGCGGCTCCGGCGATTTCACCCTGCGCTGCGCGGACGCGGCGATCGAGGTGGAACGCGACGCCGGCATCGTCGAGACCCTGCATCGCGTCGCGCCCGGCGCGACCCTGCCGGCGGACCTGCCCGGCCGCTACGCCAACCCCGACACCGCCGCCACCTGGACCATCACCGCCACCGCCAGCGGTGCGGACTTGCATGTGGCCGGCCCGCTGCTGCGGACAGGCCAGCCCTGGGAGATCGCGCCGATCGAGGGTGATGTCATGCGGATCTACACGCCGCTGACGCTGTATCGCGGCTGGCTCGATACGCGGGTGCTGCGCGACTTGCAGGGACGCATCACCGGCCTGCACGTCGATGGCGGACGGGCGAAGGGGTTGGTGTTCAGCCGGATCGAGTGAGCTGCGTGGCCGCGTCAGGTCCCTGCGGACGTCAGCGGCAGAGCGCCGGCGGCGGCGCGCGTTAGCGCGTGATCGCTTCAGGCGGCATCGCCGTGCAGCGTGAACCACGCGCCAAAACAAAAAAGCCAGAGGGGGATGACTTCGCCTATCGGAAGCCATCCTGCGCGAGTCCCCCGTGTCGTTGATATTGCCGGGATTCACGCTGCATCGGTTGTCCCTGATGGCGTCGTAAGCGAACCGCAACGTCGCCACCAAACCGGTGAGGCAGCTGACCGCTGCCCCTGCACCGTGATCCTGACCGGTTGAGCACAGTCCGGCCGTGGCTCGGGGAGGCTGCGATCGCCTACCGCCTCGGCCCGCGTTGCGCGCTGGTGGCGCGGCAGGACAAGCAAGAATTTACCGCAGATGAAGCAAGGCGATGCACGCCGATGCACGCCGATGGGTCCGTGCGGTTCACCGGTCGTGCGCCACGCGTTTGATCTCCAGGCGCGGCTTGGCGGATCCAACCAGCGGGCGGAGCTACGGGCCGGTCGCCTTGCGGTCATTGGCGCATGGCATCCGACCCAAGGGGCAAGCAGCCGGGGCATGCGTGCGTCGTCCAGTGCTTTGACGGTGGTCAGCGCAGCCGGACGTGCGTCCTCGACCCGCAGGTCCACGAAGTCGTCGCCGACCACCTCGTTCCAGTAGTACACCCTGGCGGCACATTGTTGCACAACCGATAGACCAGCCGCAGGAACTGCAAAAGCCGACGCATCCTCATGGACCGTTTCCAGGAACCCGGCCCCAGGCGTATCGAGCACGGTGAACGCGCCGCCGATCACCTGCCCCGACAGATCATTCAGCACGGCGCCATCTGCGTGCATCGGCGTGCATCGCCTTGCTTCATCTGCGGCAAAATTCTTCCTTCGCGGTGCCGCGGACAGATGGTTACGGACGTGTTGACGCACCTGCGATGCACCACATCGTAACCCGCCCGGAGAGGCCGAGGTGATGCAGCGCAAGCCCGGCACGCCTCTCATGCGCTCGGCCGTTCGTCGGGCGGCGGGCCTTCCCAGCGCCGGGATCAAGCCACGGGCAAGCGGGCAGAGTCCCTGCGCAGCGGTACCCGTGCCCGGAGTTGCTTATAGTGCGCTTGTTCCGCGTCCGCCTGCGACCTCGGCAGAGTACCGCAAGCGGGTCGCGAAACCGCCGCAGAATCGGTGACGCAGGCCGCTAGCCGACCAACCCGCGGGCGATGGCGATCACCCGGTGCGCCTCGCTCCACAGCCCGTACTCGTCCAGGCGGGCGAGCGGGACCCAGATCGCCTCGGTCACGTCGGACCCGGCCACCGGCTCGCCTGCCTGCCAGCGACAGGCGTAGTCGATGATGGTGTAATGAAACTGGATGCGCCCCGCGGCGTCGCGGCGGATGCTGTCGACGTTCGCCGCCAGGTGCAGCGCGCCGACCGCCAGCCCGGTCTCCTCCGCCAGCTCGCGTCGCGCCGCCTGCTCGCAGGTCTCGCCGAGGTCTTGCGCGCCGCCCGGCAACGTCCAGTTGCCCACCCCGGGCGGCTTGCCGCGGCGCACCAGCAGCACGCAATCGCCCTTCAGCACCACGATGCCGATGCCGACGATCGGCCGCGCCGGATATTCCCGATCGGTCACGGCTTCGGCGCGGCCGGTACCGCGGGCGATGGCGCGGCCTCTGGGGTCGAGGCCGGCGTCGGCGGCGGCGCCTTCAGCATGTCCAAATCCGGTGTCAGCGCCGCCTCCTTCCATGACCCGAGCTGGAACGTCCAGCCGGACCACCTGGCATTCAGTTTCGCCGCCGTGTCCTTGGCCGTGTCGCTGCCGCCCTTGCCGCTGCCAACCTTGTCGCTTCCTGGGGCGGCGGCGGTGGCGCTGAACCGTGCCCAGATCGCCTTCTCGCCCTTCAGCACGGTCACCTGCACCGCCAGCCCGTCGGTGGTGGTGAACACCGCGGTGCCGATCGGCGCGCCCACCTTGTGCGCCACGGCGTCCCGGTCCGGCGCGACGTCCTCGAAGGTCAGCAACTCCAGCCCACGGTCCAGGTCCTCGAGCTTGTAGTCATCCAGCTTCGGCGCATTGGCCGGCGCGGTCAGTAGCAGCCTGCCGTCCCGGGCGGTGAAATCCAGCTCGGCGCCGCCGCGGTGCACCACCACGCTGGCGATGCGCGCGTGGTCGATGTTCATGAGATCGCGATCGAGCCACAGTTGCGGATCGGCGTCCACCTGCAGGCTGCCCTCGGCCAGCCAGGTCTGCGTCTCCCCGGGCCGGCGCACGTAGACCTGGTCGGGCACATTGCCCGCGGTGTGCACCCGGCGATGACCGACCAGCAGCGCGGCGATCGGCGTGGCCGTCTTGCCGTAGATCCGCAGCAGATCTGCCGTGCTGTCCTTCTGCTCCGCATCGGCCAGCCCGAGCCGGCCGAACAGCGCCGGATCGGTGGTGCGCGGCTCGACCAGGCGCAGCTCGGTCAGCGCGGTCAGCATGGCGCGCAGCTTGGTGGTCTGCACCGGATACCTGTCGCGCTGCACCAGGCCCCAGGGCGAGCCCGGTTTGTCGCCCAGCCGCACCAGGGCAATCGTGCTGCCCTGGTGGGTGATCTCGATCCGCGCGGCGTCGCCCAGCCGCGCGGTCAGGCCGGGGAACATCAGCGTGCCGTTGGCGATGGTGGTCTGCTCGGCCGGCTCGCGCGCCGTGCCGAAGAACCAGCCGCCGGCGAGCGAGGCCGCGCCCAGCACGCACAGCGCCGCGAGGCTGCGCGTCCTCATGCCCGCAGCTCCGACCCAGGGGGCGCCGATGTCCTGGGTCCTGGTGCCGAGGCCCGCGCCCGGCGCCGGCGGCGGACAATGCCGAGCCCGATCGCCAGCAGTGTCAGCAGCGCCGGGATCAGAACGATGTCGAACAGCCGCAGCTCGGTCTCCAGCCGTGCGATGCCGCGGTTCAGGTCGTACTGCACCGCGCGCAGCTTCTGGCGTGTCGCCAGCACGTCCTGGCGCGCCGCGTCGATCGCGCTGCGCTGCGCCGGCGTGATCACCGGCTGCACCGACTGGTCGCCGCTCTGGTCGTTGCTCCCCTGGCCGTTGTTCCCTTGGCCGTTGTTCCCTTGGCGCAGCGTCTGCAACTGCTTCTGCACCGCTTCCAGGTGCTGCTGCAGCGTCTGCTCGGTCTGGCGGAACCGCGCCTCCGCCTCGTTCTGCATCTGGTTGACCAGCACGAAGGGCCGCGCCGAGACGCCACGCGCGCGCAGCCCGAGCAGCGCGTCGCCACCGGCCAGCGTATCGATCAGGTTGGCAACGAACGGGCCGTTGTCGCTGAACGGCACCGCCTGGGACTGGCCGAAGAAATCCTGGATGCGCACCCAGAAGCGATCGTCCAGGATGTCGGAATCGGCCACCACCACGAGGTTCGCCGGGGCTTTCGTCGCGGCGATATAGGCCGGGAAATTCGCCGGCCGTTGCTGCCCCTTGGCGAGCGGCGGCGGGTCGGTGAACGCCGATTTCAGCACCCCGCGCACCCGTGCCGCGATCACCCGCGGCCCGCCCGACGGCTTGAAGCCGGCGAGGATCTTGGCCGGATCGGGCATCCTGACTTCATCGGCCGGCAGCAGCCCGGTCTGCAGGCCGGAGATCAGCAGCGGCGTGAACGTGATGTCGGCCCCCGGCGCCTTGGCGATGAAGCCGGCGGAGGCGACGCTGACCTGCTGCAGATCGGCGGTCGCCGGATCGTTGTGGTTGATGCCGTCACGGATGTTGAACCAGGCAACGTAGTTGACCGCCTGCACCCGGTCGGTTGCCCCGGTCCGCACCCGCCACGCGGTGTCCAGGTCGCCCACCACCAGTTTCGGATTGAACTCGATCCCCCACGCCTTGAACAGCGCCGGCAGGTCGGCGCTGGTGTCGTCCGGCGGCAGGCCGGTGGGCGAGGGCGCCGCGGCCATCGCCTCGCTCCACGGATCGACCATCACCATCAGCCGCCCGCCGCGCATGACGAACTGGTCGATGGCGTACTGGGTCGCTGCCGAGATGTCCGGCACCTCGGCCACCAGCAGCACCTGGATCGCCGGGTCGATCACCTGCGCATCGGTCGGCACGGTGCGCACGTCGTTGGTCTGGCGCAGCAGCGTGGTCGAGGCATAGGGCTGCCCGGCCCCGCCGGGCCGGCCCTGGTTCATCATCATCAGGCGCGGATCGCCGTCCAGCTTCAGCGCCGACATCACGCCCACCACCGGGCGCTGCGGATTGGACAGCTCGTAGACCAGCTTGGTCAGGTCGTATTCCAGGAACGGCGCGCGCTCCGGCTGGAAGAAGCCGATGGTGCGCTCATCGTCCAGCAGATTGGTCCCGGCCAGGCCGAAGTACACCTGCTCGCCCGACTGATCGACCGGCACGCCTTGCAGCCCATAGGCCAGCGCATGGTCCTCGGTGGTGCTGAACGGCTCCGGATCGTAATATTCCAGCCTGACCTTGCCGTTCGCCACCGCGGCATATTGCTGCAGCATCTCGCGCACGCGATCGGCGTAGGCGCCATAGGCCGGCACCGCGGCGCCGAGCTTGCGCGAGTAGAACAGCCTGAGCGTGACCGGGTCGGTCAGGCCGGCCAGCACCTGGCGCGTGCCGGGCGACAGCGTATACAGATGTTGCTGCGTCAGATCGACGCGCACGTTGGCCAGGCGCGCATCGGCGAACATGTTGGCGCCGATCACGATCGCGGCGACGGCGATGACGCTGATAGCGGCAGACAGGGTGCGGCGCTGCATCGGTCTAGTCCGCCTTCTTCCGCTCGACGATCACGGCGTTGACGAACAGCCAGAAGCCGATGAACGAGGCGAAGAACACCAGGTCGCGCGCGCTGACCACGCCGCGGGTGAAGTCCTGGAACCGCTCGATCACCGCGAGCCGGCGGGCGATCGCCGCCAGGCTGGGGATGTTCTGGCTGAGGAAGTCGGTCACCACCGAATACGACGCCATGGCGAACAGGAAGCACACCGCGAGGCCAAGCACGAAGGCGATGACCTGGTTCTTGGTCGTCGCCGACATCGCCGATCCGACCGACAGGAACGCCCCGGCGATCAGCAGCGCGCCGACATAGCCCGAGGCGATCACCCCGTTGTCCGGGTTGCCCAGGATGTTGACGGTGATGACGAAGGGAAAGGTCAGCGCCAGCGCAATGGCGCAGAACGCCCAGGCCGCGAGGAATTTCCCCACCACCGCCTGCGCCTGGGTGATCGGCAGCGACAGCAGCAGCTCGATGGTGCCGAGCCGGCGCTCCTCCGCCCACAGCCGCATGGTGATGGCGGGGACCAGCAGCAGAAACACCCACGGAATGAAGGTGAAGAACGGAACGAGGTCGGCGAGGCCGCGGCCGAAGAAATTGCCGAGGTTGAAGGTCAGCGCGCCCTGCAGCACCAGGAAGATGACGATGAACACGCTGGCGACCGGCGTCGCGAAATAGCCGCCCAGCTCGCGGCGCGCGACGATGAAGGTTGTGCGCGAGCACACGGTCGATGCGGATGCGCGCAGCACACGGTCGATGCGATGGGCATGCTCAGGCGGCGTCCTTTTGCTGTGCCCCAGGCAGGGGTTCCCCGAACACCTCATCCATCGTGAGCTGGTGGAACACGTCCTCCAGCCGGCCCGAGGGGTGGCGCTGCTGCAGTTCCGCCGGGGTCTCGTCGGCCACCACGCGTCCGGCGGCGATGATGATCGCGCGGGTGCAGACCGCTTCGACCTCTTCCAGGATATGCGTGGAGATGACGATCGCCTTGTGCGGCTTCATCTCGGCGATCAGCGCCCGCACCTCGCGCTTCTGGTTGGGGTCGAGCCCGTCGGTCGGCTCGTCCAGCACCAGCACCGGCGGGTCGTGCAGCAGCGCCTGGGCCAGGCCGACACGGCGCTTGAAGCCCTTCGACAAGGTCTCGATCGGCTGCGCCAGCACCGGCTCGAGATGGGTCAGCGCAACCGCCTTGCCGATGCGCTCGTCCAGCGCGCCGTTGCGATAGCCGCGCACCGCGGCGACAAAGCGCAGGAACCCGTGCACCGTCATGTCGGGATAGGTCGGCGCGCCCTCCGGCAGGAAGCCGAGCAGGCGTCGCGCGGCGATGCTGTCGGTCTGCACGTCATGGCCGCAGATCCGCGCGGTGCCGGAGGTCGGCGGCATGAACGCCGCCAGCATGCGCATGGTGGTCGATTTGCCGGCGCCGTTCGGACCGAGAAAGCCCAGCACCTCGCCGCGCGCGACGTTGAACGACACGTCGTCCACCGCGGTGAAGTGGCCGAAGCGCTTGGTCAGATGCTCGATCTCGATCAGCGCCGCCGTGGTCGGGCCGTCGGTCACGCCTTTCCCTCCTCATTCCTCTGCCTGAAACCGTTGGCTGAGACCGTTGCGCCTGGGCCGGCTGGCCGGTCGGCATAGCGGAACCGTCGGGCTTTGCAAGCGTGCGGCGGCGGCCGGGGGGATGCATGACGCAGGCTTAATCCGGCGGTAGGTTGGTTGGGCGCGGGGGCAGGCTTGCCGACCGGGTGGCGGTTCGCCAGCTCGGTCCGGCGGAACCAGCCACTGGGGCCACGCCGAGGCCGCCGGCGAGACGCGCGTCGCGTGAAGCGCCTGGTCTGGTTTCGTCGCGCGCCGGGGCGGAGCTTTCGCGACGTCGGCCGAACGTCCCGGTTGCAGCACGAGACCGCACGCACCGTTCACCCCACCAGTTTGGCTGTTTCCCGCCACGTGCGGATTGACGCCAGCTCCCCGCCGGGCGATGCTGCACTGCGAAATCCGTGTCGGGCAGGAGGGGCAGATGCCGTTGGAATCAATCGGGACCACGACCGAGAGCGAAGCCGCGCAATGGCAGGCGCGCATCGATCTGGCGGCGGCGCATCGCATGGCGGTGCAGCATGGCTTTCACGAAGGCATCTTCAACCACTTCACCCTGCGCGTGCCGGGGCACGACGACCGCTACTACCAGATCCCGTTCGGCCTGCACTGGTCCGAGGTGACGGCAAGCTGCTTCATGGAAGTCGGCTATGACGGCACCCTGCTCGCCGGCGAGGGCGAGATCGAGCGCTCCTGCTATTGCATCCACGCACCGATCCACCGGCTGGTGGCGCACGGCGTCTGCGTGCTGCACACCCACATGCCGTTCGGCAGCGCGCTCGCGCGGCTGGAAGACCAGAGCATCCTGCCGATCGGCCAGACCGAACTCGGTATCATGATGCACACCGCCTACGACAACGCCTATACCGGCCCGGCGTTCGAGCCGGAGGAGGGCGAGCGGCTCGCCGGCCTGATCGGCGACAAGGAAGTGCTGATGATGGCCAGCCACGGCGTCGGCATCGTCGCCCCCTCGGTCGCCAAGGCCTACGACCTGCTGTACTACACCGAGCGCGTGGCCCAGGTGCAGCTCTATGCGATGTGGACCGGCCGGCCGCTCAAGCACCTGCCGGAGAACGTCATCCAGGACACCTGGGCCTGCTATCGCAAGGGCGAGAGCTATGGCGGACGCAAGCCGTACGACTGGCACTTCGACGCGCTGAAGCGGATGCTCGATCGCAGCGAGCCCGACTACAAGAGCTGACGGCCGCGCGACGCGGCGCCTGGGAGCTGCCCTCCCGGCGCCGGGCGGCACATACAAAAGTGATGGACGACGCGGCGTCGTGCCGGTAGTGTTCGTCCGTCGTTCGCGTGGCTCGGTCAGTGGGCCGCGCGGAAACGGTTGATAGTGCTTTGAAAGTCCGCAAGCCGGTGCTGCGGGCGATGGCGCCGTTTGGCCTTGCCGCACGCACGACGTGCCGTGCCGACCCGTGACATGACGTAATCTCGATCTTGCAAGAGTGTTTTGCGCCCTGCGTCGCGGGCAGACGAGTTGCATATGTAAACAATCAACAAGGCGCGCCCGCAGACAAAGGGTACGCCGTAAACAGGGAAACGGAGACGAACCATGGGCAAACTCAGCCGTAGGGCGGTCGTCGGCGGCTCTTTCGGAGTGGTGGCAGCCGCCACGCTGGCGCGACCCTATATCGCCAACGCACAGGCGAAGACTGCGACCGTGTGGGTCAATCAGGGCTTCATTCCCCAGGAGGACGCGGCGTTCAAGAAGGTTGCCGAGGACTACATGAAGGAGAGCGGCAACAAGCTTGACTACAGCATCATGCCGTTCATGGCGCAGAATCAGAAAACGATCTCGGCGATCACCAGTGGCGACGTGCCGGACCTGATCTTCATGGATGCGCCGGCGACCATCATCGCGCAGAACGCCTGGAACGATAAGTTCGTTGACGTATCGGACGTCGTTGCGCCCTACGAGAAGATGCTCAGCGACACGGCACGGGTGGGGGCCGCGTTCTACAACAAGGCCGACAAGAAACGCAGCTTCTACCTCTGCCCGATCAAGCAGGGCGGCACGCCGTTCCACATCTGGGGCAGCCTGGTCGAGAAGGCCGGCTTCAAGGTCTCCGACATCCCGGATACCTGGGATGCGCGCTGGGAATTCTTCGGCCCGATGCAGGAACCCCTGCGCAAGAGCGGCATGCGGCACGTCTACGCGCTCGGCCTGCAGGTGACCACCGTCGGACCCAACGACGGCAACAACCTGTATCAACACATGCTCATCGCCAACGGCGGGAAGGGCATGGTCACGTCGGACGGCAAGCTGCATACCGACGATCCGCAGGTGAAACAGGCGGCGATCAGTGCCACTGGCTTCATGGCCGGCCTGTATAAGAAAGGCATTGTCCCGCCCGAAGCGCTGAGCTGGAACGATGCCGACGACAACAACGGCTTCCACGAGAAGCTGTTCATCATGGACTTCGACGGCACGCTGTCGACCGAGCTGGCGATGATCAACGACAAGCAGGCGTTTTATCACGATATCGTGACGCTCGGCATGCCGAAGTTCAAGAATGGCACTCTGATCGAAAACCAGACTGGCGTCGGTGGCGGCTTCATCCCCAAGGGGGCGAAGAGTGTCGAGGTCGCCAAGGACCTGATGAAGTACTGGATGCAGCCGAAGGTGATGAACGAGAACCTCAAGGCTGGCCTGGGCCGCTGGGTGCCGGCGATACCACAGGTCGTGAAGGACGATCCCTGGTGGCTCAACAGCGGCGAGCCGTGTCTTGCGCCGTATGTGCACGAATGCGTGCTGAGCCCGACCTTGCCGCCATGGGAAGGCTTCAACCCGGCTTGGGGCCAGGTCGCCGCCGAACAGCTCCAGCAAAGCACCGTCGCCGATGTCGTGAAGAACGGCATGTCGCCTGAGCAGGCGATCGACAAGGCCTTCAAGCGGATGGACCAGATCTTCTCGAAATTCACCGTCACCTAGGACTGGCGAGGCGAACATGAGCACGACACAGCAGGCTGTTCCGGTTGGCCAGGCCATCGGAACAGTCCGGCTGCGGCGCAGAACGTGGCACAGCGGTCTGTTCGGCCCCGACCACGTCTGGGCGCTCGGCTTCGCCATGCCATACATTGCCATTTTCCTGTTGTTCGTCGTCTACCCGGTCGTTTACGGGCTATGGCTCGGCAGTGAGCCAGCCCTGTACTCGGACCTGGTCGAGGATCCGCGCTACAGCATGGCCGTTGTCAACACGCTGATCTATGTCGGCGTCGGCGTGAACCTGCACATCATCGGCGCCTTCCTGCTGTCCGGCTTCTTCATGCGCAAGGGCTGGTGGGTCAAGGCCCTGCTGATGCTTTACATCCTGCCCTGGGCAACGCCGGCCTTGCCGGCGTTCCTTTCGATCCATTGGTTTTTCGACGGCCAGTACGGGCCTGCTGAACAATCTGCTGTATTGGCTGTTCGGGATCGACGGGCCAGTCTACCTCAACTACCACTGGTCCGGGATGGCGTGCAATATCGCCGCCTATATCTGGAAGAACATGCCGTTCTGGACAATCATCTTCCTGGCGGGGCGGATGGCGGTTCCGCAGGAGCTGTACGAGGCCGCCGCGGTGGATGGCGCCACGGGGTTCCGCCGGTTCGCGAATGTGACCTGGCCGTTGATGGCGAACCTGTATTTTGTCTGCACGCTGCTGTCAACGATTTTCACTCTTGGTGACTTCAACGCGGTCTACTTCGTCTCCGGCGGTGGGCCGGCCATGTCGACCGAGGTTCTCGCCACACTGGGCATTCGTTACGCGTTCACCCTGTCCTTGCCGCGTCTGGGCGTGGCGGAGGTCATGACGGCGCTGCCGGTGATGATCCCGTTGGTGTTCCTGCTGATGCGCAAGCTTCGCATGTCGGAGAAACAGCTATGAGTGCCACGACCGCCGGAAGGCGCCTCGCGTCGCCGCGGACCTACCGACTGCGACGCTACCTCATGGAAGCAGTGTGCCTGGTGTTCGGGTTCCTGCTGCTCATCTGGTCACTGCTGCCGATCTACAACATGGTCTCGGTCGCATTCTCCGCCCATGACGACATCTTCAGCGGCCTGCTCTGGCCGGAACATCCGACGTTCCACAGCTTCGTCATCGTCTTTACCGAGGGCTTCTGGTACCTCGAGCATTTCTGGCACCAGTTCGGCAACAGCCTGTTCGTCGCGCTGATGACGACGTTCCTGACCTTGCTCATCGGCTCGCTTGCCAGCTTCACCATCGGACGGATGCACCTGCGCCAGGGCTGGCTGCTCAGCAACGCGGCACTGATGACCTACGTCATTCCGGCATCCTTCCTGGCCATTCCGTTCTACCGGATCATGCAGATCTATGGCCTGGGGAACCATCTCTGGTCGGTCATCGCGGCGATGGTGACATTCGCCACGCCCTACGCGATCTTCATCTTCTCGCAGTACGGCAAGTCCATCCCGATGGAGTTGGACGAATCCGCTCGCATCGATGGTGCCAACCCGCTGCAGATCTATTCTCGGATCTATATCCCGCTGATGACACCGGCGCTGGTTGCCGTCGGCACCTATGCGCTGTTGCTTGCCTGGAATGAGTACCTGTACAATTTCCTGCTACTGTCGTCGACGAGCAGCATGACGGTCGCGGTTGCGCTGGCGCAGTTCCTCAACAGCGACGAGTCGCCGTGGAACTACATGATGGCGACCGCCATCATCTATGCGCTGCCGCCGATCATCCTGTATTACGGATTCCGGCGGTACATGACGGCGGGTCTGACGATGGGCGGTGTGAAGGGATAGGCACCTTCGCCGCGGCAACGCGGGGGTGGAACGATGAGCAGCACGCAGCAGGTCGCCGGGTTCGGTCGGCCCATGTCGGTCAGCCAATCGCGGCGCCCGCCCTGGCGCTTTCGCCTGCAAGGTTCCGACACGACATGGGCGATCGCCTTCATCATCCCTTATGTCGTCGTGTTTGCGGCCTTCGTTGTCTATCCCGTCATCTTCGGCCTGTGGATGGGCAGCAATCCATCGCTGTACGGAATGCTCTTCTCCGACCCAACCTATGTCACCACGGCGATCAACACGTTGCTGTTCGTCGTGATCGGCGTGAATGTGCAGATGTTTCTCGCGTTTCTGCTGTCCGGGTTCTTCGTGATCCGAAACTGGTGGATCCGCGCGCTGCTGGCCATCTTCCTGATACCCTGGGTGTTGCCCGCGATGGTCGTCTTCACCTCGATCCATTTCATGCTCGTCACCCAGTGGGGCCTGGTCGACAGCCTGATCCGGGCTGTCACCGGCCACGACGGACCGCTGTTTCTCGTCCACCAGTGGGTGGCGATGGGGGCGAATATCGTCTCCTACATCTGGAAATGGCTGCCGTTCTGGACGCTGGTCTTTATCGCCGCGCGGATGGCGATCCCGCAGGATATCTATGAGGCAGCCGCGATCGACGGCGCCGCCGGCGCGCGGCGTCTCATCTACGTCACGTTCCCATTGCTCGCGAACGTCTACCTGGTCTGCACACTGCTTTCCACCGTCTGGACGCTCGGCGACTTCCCCACGGTGTATTTCGTCACCACGGGCGCACCGGGCATGTCAACCAACGTCCTGGCCAGCTACGGCTTCCACGAGGCCTTCGATTTCGGCTACCCGGACCTTGGTGTGGCGGCAATGATGTCGGCACTGCCCATCCTGATTCCGGTCGTGATCTGGTTGATGCGGCGTACCCGTGCGACAGGCGTGCAGTTATGAGCGCCGTGTTGAGCACGCCGGGCGGCCGGCCGGCACTTCGGTCGCGCGCTCGCAGGCGGCGGCTGTGGACCAAGGCGGCCGGCATCACCCTTGGCGTCGGGCTGCTGATCTGGACGCTGCTGCCGGTCTACAACATGGTCCTGATGGCGCTCGATTCCGACGCCGATGAATTCACCGGCAGCCTCTGGCCGCCGGATCCCGATTTCTCCAGCTTCCGTTCGGTCTGGACGGAAGATTACTGGCTGATGGATCATTTCTGGCATCAGTTCGCCAACAGCATCTATCTGGGCATCGCGACGATGCTGCTGACCGTGATGATCGGCTCGCTGGCGAGTTTTTCGTTGAGCCGGATGCGCCTGCGCAAGGGCTGGATCGTCACCGACTTCGCGTTGCTGACCTACGTGCTGCCGACGGCGTTCCTGGTCATCCCGTACGTTCACATCATGCACGAGTACGGCCTGGTGGACAGCCTGTGGTCGGTGGTTGCGGCAATGGTGACGTTCGCCACACCCTATGCCATTCTGATCATGCACCAATACGCCAAGTTGATCCCGATGGAACTGGACGAGTTGGCGAAGATCGACGGTGCGACGCCGATTCAGATCTATCTGGCACATCTATCTGCCGCTGATGGCACCCGCCCTGGTCGCCGTCGGCGTCTACGCCCTGATTCTGACATGGAACGATTATATCTATCAGTTCCTTCTACTGTCATCCACCAAGAACATGACCGTCGCGGTGACGATCGATCAATTCTTCGACAGCGACGAGGCGCCATGGAATTACATGATGGCGATCGCTATCATCTATTCGCTGCCGCCGATCGCGATCTATTTCGCGCTCCGCCGCTTCATGGTGGCAGGCCTGACCATGGGGGGCATCAAGGGATAGGTTGACGATCGGTATGGCCATCCGCGTACCCGATCCGGCAACCAACATGGCGATCGGCGAAAAGCGCCGTTACGCATTGCATTGAGCGTCGGGCGGACAATGGTCCAGAACAGCCACACAGCGTACGCCCTACCCCGAAGCGGCCTTTCCTGGCGCTCGATGCGCGCGATCGCACAGCCTCTGCCCGGCCACGTCACGGCGGAACGACCGCACTTCCCGCATCACCGCGCGGCAACCGTGCCTGCCGCAACGATCACGCTGTCGTTTCTGGCGCATGCCGCCTGCTTGCTGGCGCTCACGCTGGTTCTGTCGCGCCACACTGAAACGCCCGACACACCGGCCGAGGCGCGTGTCACGCTGCTGTTCGAGCCCGCGCCCGTGACATCGCCGTCGGCGACCGATGCGGCATCTCCGGCGTCGCATGACGTCCTCGCCGCGCCCGCGGACGCGAGCCACTCGGAGCCGCCGGTCAACCCGCCAACGCCGCCGCCGGTTCCACCGCCGGAGGCGACGCCGGCACCCGCCATGATGGCACCGCCTGCGCCGGCAACCCGGGAGGCGTCCGCCCCCCCGATGGTGCCCGCACCCGCAGCCCCGCTTGCCCCCCCGGCTTTGGTACCGCCGGCGCCCGCACCCCCGCTCGCATCCGCCGTCGCGGCCGTGCCCGCGCCGAAGTGGCCGCTCGCGCTCCACCCCGAACCGGCGCGTCGCGCTGCACGGGTGGACCAGACCGTTCCGCGCGCGACCGAAACGCCACCGCCACGCCGGCGGGCCGCACCGCCAACTCGGGCCGAGCCTGCCCGGATGCCCGCCGCGTCCGCCCCGCCCCCCTCACCCGCGCCGGCCGCGGCGCCGTCTGCCACGGCGTATGCCCGCTCCGCCATGGCCGCGCCACTGGTCGCGCCGCGCCCGGTCGCGGGGATGGAGACCAACGAGGCACCAACCTATCCGCAGATCGCCTTGCGACGCCGCGAGCAAGGCCGCGTGATGCTGCGCGTCAGCGTGGCGGCGGACGGCAGTCCGCTGGCCGTGAACGTGGCGCAGACCAGCGGCTATCCCAGCCTTGACGCGGCCGCCCAGTCGGCCGTGCGCCGGTGGCGCTTCATTCCGGCGACCCGCGCCGGGATTCCGGTTTCCGCGGTCGCCGAGGTTCCGGTCCGGTTCCGGCTGGAAAATTGAACGCCGTCGCCCGCGCGGACCCGGCGTACCGCACGACGGGCGGCCGAAGCACGATCGGGCGGCGCGTCCTTGCGGTCGTGCTGCTGCTGCACGGTTTTGCGGCCGTTGCATGGGCACAGGATGCGGCTGGCCCAGGACCGGGGAGCGCGCGGGCAGGCGCGCCGGCAAGTGCGCCGGCCACCGCGCCGGCCGCCGCGCCATCGCCCGCGTCCGCGCCAGGGACAACGATGCTGCCCCCGGTGGAGGTGATCGGGGCCTCCCCGCTGATCGGCTCGGGCGTCGATCGGAACACGGTCCCGGCCGAAACCCACGTGCTGGACAGCAACGACCTGAAGCGCCAGGGAACGCCGGATCTGACGGGAGCATTGAACCAACAGGTCGGTGGCGTCTCGCTGGCCTCCGCTTCGGGCAACCCGTTTCAGCCGACCTTCGTCTATCACGGCTTCGCCGCCTCGCCGCTGCAAGGCACGCCGCAAGGGCTCGCGGTCTATGTCAACGGCGTTCGCTTCAATCAGCCGTTCGGCGACACGGTGGAGTGGGATCTGCTCCCCGACATCGCCATCGACCGGATCAATCTCGAGGGGTCCAACCCGGTGTTCGGGCTCAACGCGCTCGGCGGCTCGGTGAATGTCCAGCTCAACAACGGCTTCACCTATCATGGTTTCGAGGCTGACCTGTCCGGCGGTTCGTTCGGCCAAGTCCAGGGGGAGTTCCAGTACGGCAAGCAGTCCGGCAACACCTCGACCTATGTGGCCGCCAACGTGCTGCACCAGGGCGGCTGGCGCGATCTGCAATCCTCCGATCTGCAGAATTTCTACGGCGACGTCGGCTGGCGGGGCGAGCGGGCCGAACTGCACCTCAATGTCACGCTGGCGCACGACGTGCTCAACGGCCCTGGCACCGCGCCGGTCCAGTTGCTGGCCGCGGACCCGCGCGCCCAGTTCACCGCGCCAAATCAGATCGGCAATCAATATGCCGCGGTGAGCCTGACGGGCAACCTTGACGTGACCGATACGACCTCGGTCCAGGCGGTGGCCTATTATCGGTATTTCCGCCAGCTTGTGGAAAACGGCAACGCGCCAAACGACACGCCCTGCAACGACGGATCCGGGCTGCTGTGCTCCGGCCCGGGGGAGTACAGCACCACGCTGGGCGGCGCGACGATTGCCGACTTCCTGCGCGGCGGCCCCTATTCGGAACTGGACCAGCAGACCACCAACACCAATGCCTACGGCGCGTCGGCCCAGGTGACCAATACCGACGATCTGTTCGGTTTGAAAAACCACGCCGTCGCGGGCGTCAGCTTCGACGGCGCACAAACCCTGTTCAGCGCCACGTCCTACATCGGTGGGCTGACGCCGCTCGACCGCGTCTTCGTCGGGCCTGGCGTGGTGATCGACGAACCCGGAACAAATTCGCCGGTCCGCGTCGCGATTTCCAATGCCGCGTACGGTTTCTATGTGGCCGACACGCTGAACCTGACGCCGCGCCTGGCGCTGACGGCGTCCGGCCGGTTCAATGCGGCGGTGATCGATCTGACCGATCAGAACGGTGGGGATCTGAGCGGCAATCACAGCTACAACCACTTCAACCCGGCGATCGGCGTCACCTATGTGGTCACGCCCTGGTTGACCGCCTATGCCGGCTATGCCGAGGCGAACCGCGCGCCGACGCCGGCCGAGCTGTCCTGCGCGGGCCCGGCCAATTCATGCAGCCTGGCCAATTTTTTCGTTGGCGATCCGAATCTCAAACAGGTCGTGGCACACACGGTGGAGGCCGGCCTGCGTGGTGCTTTCGCGCCGTTCGATGGCGTCAAGGTGAGCTACAGCTTGGCATTGTTCCACAGCCTGCTCGACGACGACATCGGGTTCGTCAACAGCGTCACGCAGGGACGCGCGTATTTCGCCAATATCGGCCAGACCCGCCGCCAGGGCATCGACGCCGGGCTGCAGCTCAAGACCGATCGCTGGCACGCCTACATCGCCTATTCCTACATCGATGCCACCTATCAGACCGGCTTCGTCGAGGCATCGGGCAACAATCCGGCCGCCGACGCCGACGGCAGCATCACCGTCCGACCCGGCGACCGCTTGGCCGGCATCCCGGCGAACCAGTTGAAGGTCGGCGCCGACTACAAGGTGACCGACAAGTGGACGGTGGGCCTCACGGCCATTGCCGCGAGCGGCGCCTACCTGTTGGGCGACGAGGCCAATCTCACGCCGACATTGCCGGCCTATGTCACGCTCACCCTCAGCACCACCTACCAGGTGACGGACCATATCCAGTTGTTCGCCTGGGTGCAGAACTTGACCGATGCGCGCTATTACACCTTCGGCACATTCTCGCCGACCAGCTCGGTGTTTCTCGCCCAAGCGCCCGGGGCAAGCGATCCGCGCAGCTACAGCCCTGCGGCGCCGATCGGTGGCTTCGGCGGCGTGCGTGTCACGTTCTGACCGGATCGCGCCGCGCGCCTCTCATACCAACGGCCCTAATGGCTGACCGATCGGCCGGCGTCGGGCCGTCGGTATGAGTCTTGCCTTGCGCGCGGCCGCCCCCAACTCCCCGGGCAACCCCGCGCGCGGTACCAGCGGCCCGAAATGATGCAAGAGTCATCATTTCGGGCCGCTGGTAGTGCGTCGGGAGACCGGCAAGGAGCAGGAGGTGAAAGTCCACTACGGTGAAGACCTAGCGAGTCACGCCGGCCCCGCGCCGTGCGTCGTGTTCCGCGAGGGGCAGGGCGAAGCGTCGGCAGGGGAGCGTGCAGGCTGGCCATTGAGCCGCGTAAGGCCGAAATCCCGGGTGCCGACAGGGTTACCAACCTGGAAGGCAACACGTCCTGCTGCGCTATCGCGAGCGGTGGGCGACCCGGCGCGGTCAGAGACCCCAGCATGCATGGACGCTTCTTGTTCGGGAACCGAGAGATCTCATTCTTGGCCGGTGGCGCAAACTGCCGGTCCGCGTCGGGAAGGTGAGGAGCCGTAGCCGGCGATGCACGGGGGTGAGAAGTCAGACCTGGCCATAGTAGCTGTGAAGCCTGCGAACAACTCCGGGCAACCGGATGCGGAGCGGGTGGAGCCAAGGGCCGGGGCCGAGGGAAATGTGGGCCAGCAGCGCACGCGCCGGGCACAGGACCGGGCAAGCGTGTCACAGGGGCTGGACCGCATACGGAAAGCTGCGAAGGAAAGGAAGAAGGAAAGGTTCACCGCGCTTCTCCACCATGTCGATGTCCCGATGCTGCGGACGGCGTTCTATGCCCTCAGGCGGGATGCTGCTCCCGGAGCGGACGGGCTGACGTGGCAGGACTACGAGACAGACCTCGATCACAGGATCGAGGACCTGCACGACCGGGTCCATCGGGGAGCGTATCGGGCGCAACCATCCCGGAGGAGGTTCATACCGAAGCCGGATGGGCGACAGCGTCCGCTGGCGATTGCCGCGCTGGAGGACAAGATTGTCCAGCGCGCGGTCGCGATGGTGCTGAATGCGATCTACGAGGAAGACTTCCTCGGGTTCTCGTATGGGTTCCGCCCCGGACGCAGCCAGCACGATGCGCTGGATGCCCTGGTGGTTGGGATCGGCAACACCAAGGTGAACTGGATACTGGACGCCGACATCCGGTCATTCTTCGATATGGTCAGCCAGGAGTGGCTGGTCCGGTTCGTGGAGCACCGGGTCGGCGACCGCCGCATCATCCGCCTGATCCAGAAATGGCTGAGGGCGGGTATTCTCGAAGACGAGGTTGTAACTGTCAGTGAAAGGGGAACCGGGCAGGGGTCGGTAATCTCGCCGCTGCTCGCGAATATCTACCTGCACTACGTCTTCGATCTCTGGGCCAACCGCTGGCGACAGCGGGAGGCCACCGGCGACATGATCGTCGTGCGCTACGCGGACGATATCGTCGTGGGGTTCGAGCACGAGGCCGATGCCCATCGGTTCCTCGGAATGATGCGAGCACGTCTGGAAGAGTTCGCACTGACGCTGCATCCGGAGAAGACCCGCCTGATCGAATTCGGCCGCCGAGCGGCGGAGCGGAGAGAAAGGCGCGGGCTGGGCAGGCCGGAAACTTTCAACTTCCTGGGCTTTACCTTGATCTGCGGCAAGTCGCGACGTGGCAAGTTCCTGCTATGGCGGAAATCCCGGCGCGACCGGTTGCAGGCGAAGCTTCTGGCGGTGACGGAGGAAATGCGGCGGCGGATGCACCAGCCGATCCCCCGACAAGGGGAGTGGCTGCGACAGGTGGTCACCGGGTATTTTGCCTATCACGCGGTGCCGACCAACATCCGTGCTCTCCAGACTTTCCGCGACTGCGTGGTTCGGCTCTGGCGGCGGTCGCTTCGGCGACGCGGGCAGCGCGACAAGACGACGTGGGAGCGGATCAAGCGGCTGGCAGAGGACTTCCTGCCGAAGCCGCGCATCCTCCATCCCTGGCCCGAGCAACGCTTCGCCGTCAAACACCCGAGGTGGGAGCCGTATGCGGGAATGCCGCTCGTACGGCTCTGTGCGGGGGGCGCGCAGTAATGCGCGTCCCTACCGCGATTCATACCAGCCGGCGAAAGGATTGACCGATCGGCGCCGCGCCCTCGTCATGCCGGACCCGGGGGCCGGCATGACGATACGGGTACGACCGGAGAGTCGATCATTCGGACGCCTGGTATCACACCCCCAGATGCGCCTTCATCAGCGCCGTGTCGCGGTGCAGGTCGTCGGGCGTGCCCTCGAACACCACGTGGCCGTTGTTCAGCACATACACGCGGTCGGCGAAGCTCAGCGCCGCCACGACGTTCTGTTCCACGATCACAATTGTCCGCCCCTGCGCCGCCAGCTCGCGGCTGACGCGCACCAGGTCGCGCACGATCAGCGGTGCCAGGCCCTCGAACGGCTCGTCCAGCAGGATGATGCGCGCGTCGCGGATCAGCGCGCGCGCGATCGCCAGCATCTGCTGCTCGCCGCCCGACAGGCTGCGCCCGCCGGAGCGGCGCCGCTCGCCCAGGCGCGGGAACGCCTCGTAGACCCGCGCCAGCGGCCAGGCGGAGGGCGCGGTCAGCGCCGCCAGGCGCAGGTTCTCCTCGACGGTCAGCGCGCCGAAGATGGCCCGCTCCTCCGGCACCAGTTGCATCCCCAGCCGCGCGATTTCGTACGGCGGCCGGCCCTGGATCGGCTGGCCGTCCAGCCGGATCGTGCCGCTGCCGGGCGCGATCACCCCCATGATGGTGCGCAGCGTCGTGGTCTTGCCGGCGCCGTTGCGTCCCAGCAGGGCCACCACTTCGTTCTGTTCCACCCGCAACGACACGTCGAACAGGATGTGGCTGTCGCCGTAGAAGCTGTTGATCGCCTCGATCTCAAGCAGGCTCATGTTCGTGCAGCCCCCCAAGATAGGCGTCCTGCACCGCCTGGTTGCGCTGGATTTCATCGGGCGTGCCGTCGGCCAGCAGGGTGCCGTCGTAGAGCACCGTGATCCGCTCGGCGAGATCGAACACCGCGTCCATGTCGTGCTCGACGATCAGCAGCGTGCGGCTGCGCCCGATCTCGCGGATCAGCGCGCGGGTGCTGATGCGTTCCTCCGGGCTCATGCCGGCCAGCGGCTCGTCGAGCAGCAGCACGTTGGGCCCGGTGGCCAGCGCGATGCCGATCTCCAGCCGCCGCTTCTCGCCGTAGGCCAGCACGTGGACCGGCGTCTCCGCCCGTTCGCCCAGTTCGACGGTGGTCAGCGCCGCTTCGATCTGCCGTTCGACCGCGGCGATGCTGTCGGCGCCGCGCAGGATATCCGCCCGGAACGAGCCGCGCCGGCGCGCCAGCGCGGCGATGCGCAGGTTCTCCCGCACCGTCAGGTCCAGGAACAACTGGTTGAGCTGGTTGCTCTTGCCGATGCCGAGCTGCGCGGTGCGCGTCGCACCCATCCCGGTGATGCGCCGGCCGAACAGCCGCACCTCGCCGGCGGTGGGGTGCACCTCGTCCAGCAGCATCTTGAACAGCGTCGACTTGCCGGCGCCGTTCGGGCCGATCACCGCGTGGATCGAGCTCTGCGGCACCTCGAACGAAACGCCATCGACCGCGCGGATGCCGCCATAATGCTTGGCAAGGTCGATCGCGCGCAGCGCCGGCAGGCCGGGGGTGGCGTGGATCAGCGGTGCGGTCAGCGGCATCGGCATGGCCCGCACTTCGCGCAGTTCGCCGGCCGGGCGGGCCGCGCCCTCGGCCTGCGCCAGGGCCTCGGCGGCGGCACGGGCGCGGCGGGTGGCGCGGTGGCGGATCTCGCCGCAGATGCCGCGACGCAGCACCGTCACCAGCACGACGAAGATCACGCCCAGGATCAGTTTCCACAGCGCGCCGACGTGCGGCACCATCTGCAGGTTGTCGCGCAGCCACAGCCAGATCGCCGCGCCGACCGCGGGGCCGATCAGCGTGCCGACGCCGCCGATGATGGTCTGCACGACGAGCTGGGCGGAGGTGTCGAGCGCGAAGGCATCGGGCGGCATGTAGCTCTGGAACACGCCCAGCAGACCGCCGGCGAGGCCGGCATACAGCGCCGCGATGACGAAGGCGGCGAGCTTGTACTGCGGCACCGCGTGGCCGATCATCGCGGCGCGGGCGGTGTTCTCCTTGATCGCGCGCAGCACCAGGCCGAACGGGGAATGCGCGATGCGCCGCGCGAGGATGAAGCCCGCGAGGAAGAACGCCGCCAGCAGCCAGTACATCGGCAGCCCGGTGGCGATCGGAAACGATGCCGCGCCGAAACCGATGCTGGGCACCGGCACGCCGGGCAGGCCGTTCTCGCCGCCGGTGTAGGCCGACAGCGGCGAGTTCTCCAGGAAGTAGGCCATCTGGCCGAACGCCAGGGTGATCATGGCGAAATAGATGCCGATGCGCCGCACCGCCAGGGTGCCGACCAGCAGGCCGAACCCGCCGGCGGCCACGGTGCCGAGGAACAGCGCGATCCAGACGCTGCCGATGACGTGGTTCACCAGCAGCCAGGCGGCGACGAAGCCGCCGGTGCCGAAGAACGCCGCCTGGCCGAACGACAGCAGCCCGGTCCAGCCGAACAGCAGGTCGAAGCCGAGGCCCAGCAGGCCCCAGTCCAACACCCGCTCCATCAGGTCGTACGAGCCGCCGAGATAGGGCAAGACGAACGGCATCGCCGCCAGCGCAACGACCAGCGACAGTTCCGGCAGGAACGGCAGGCGCCTCATGCCGGAAGCCCGCCTGTTTGGCTCTGCATCAGATCGTCTTGCCGCTGGCATGGGTCCTGGCCTGGCGCGCGGCGGCGGGCTGGTTCGCCGAAGCAACCAGGCGCGCGATGCCAACCGTCCGACTTGACGGAAGGCGCGTCAGTCCGGTCGCTTTGCCTCATACGCGGCCTTCGGTGCCGAACAGGCCCTGCGGGCGAACCACCAACAGCAGCGCCATCACCGCGTACAGCATCACGTCGGAATAGGCGGCATCGAAGGCGCTGGTGAGGCTGATGATCTCCCCGGCGATCAGCCCGCCGAGCACCGCGCCGGGAAACGACCCCAGGCCGCCGACCACGATGACGACGAAGGATTCCACCAGGAAGCTGCCGCCCATGTCCGGCGTCACCGACACGATCGGCGCGTACAGCATGCCGGCGAAGCCCGCCGCCACCACGCCGATCGCAAACACCAGCAGGAAGGCGCGCCGGACATTGATCCCCAGGATGCCGACCATGCCGGCATCCTCGATCCCGGCGCGCACCACCAGGCCGATTGAGGTGCGGTAAAGCACCAGCCACAGCCCGCCGAGCGTCAGCGCGATGATGCCGATCAGCTCCAGCCGGTAGGTCGGGTAGATCAGGAAGCCGAGCTGGGTGACGCCTTCGCCCCAGCTGGGCACCGGCACGCGCTGGCTGTTGCCGCCGAAGATCGCGCGCACCGCCTCGACCAGCACGATGCCGGCGCCGAAGGTGACGAGGATCTGGTCCTCCGGCGGGCGGCTGTAGAACAGGCGCACCAGGACCCGTTCCATCAGCACGCCGACCAGCAGCATGAAGACCGAGCCCACCAGCAGCGCCAGCACGAACGAATCGGTGCCCTGCAAGGTGACATAGGCGGCATAGGCGCCCAGCATGAACAGGGCGCCGTGCGCGAAGTTCAACACGCCCAGCGTGCCGAGGATGATGGTCAGCCCACTGCTGACCAGCGCCAGCATGGAGCCCAGAGCCAGGCCGTTGAAGGCCTGGGACAACAGCAGCGGCAGGCTGGGCATGGCGGTGGTGGTGTTCGGCCGGGCTTAGCTGTAGGCGCCCATGTGGCATCCGGTCTCCGCGAACGGCTGCATCAACCCTTCGCCGGGCACCACCTCGACCACCTCGTAGAAGTCGTCCGGGTTCTTCATCGCCCCGGGGGTCTTGCCGACCACGACGGGAACCGGGCGGACCAGCTGGTGATCCTCCGCGCGGTACCACACCTTGCCGAGCGTGGTTTCATACGGCGCCGATTTCGAGGCCTCGAGCGTCTTGATCACCGCGACCGGGTTGAACGTCTTCGCCCGTTCCACCGATACCGCCCAAAGCAGTGTCTGCATGTAGGCGATATGGGCGCCCCAGCGCGGGTGGTAGTTGTGCTTGGCGAGGAAGGCCTGCACGAAGTCCTTGGCCAACGGATACTGGTCCTGCAGCGTCCACCAGAAGTCGAACGTGCCGTAGACCCCCTGCATCAGCGCCGCGCCGAGTTCCTTCGCCTGGAACGAGGAAATATTCGGCACCACCAGCTTCATCTTCTGCATCACGCCGAACTGCTGGGCCTGTTTGGTCGAGGCGACGGCGTCGGCGCCGAAGGCGATGTTGACGAACACGTCGGCGCCGCTGTTGGCAATATTGAGCAGGGCGGAGCTGAAATCGGTCGTGCCGAGCGGCACCACCTGCTGGGTCGATACGGTCCAGCCGGACTGGCTGACCGACTGGCTGAAGCTGTCGAACACCGAATGGCCGTAGCTGTAGTCCGGCACCAGGTAGGCCGCCTTCTTGCCGCTGCCGAGCGCCTTGGCCAGCACCGGGCCGAGCGCCTTGCAGGCCATGTAGGCCGAGGGCTGCGAGCGGAAGCCGTAGCGCTGGCAGTTCTTGCCGGTGGTGTCGTTCGATCCCGACAGGCCGACCATGTTCAGCACCTTGTCGCGCTGCGCCAGTTCCTCCAGCGCGATCGCGGTGGCGCTGCTGACCGAGCCGGTGATCATGATCGCCTTGTCGCGCTGGATGAACTGGGTCTGCGCCTGCACCGCGACGTTCGGCTTGGTTTCAGAATCGGCGACGCCGTATTTGACCGTCTTGCCCAGCACGCCCTTGCCCTTCAGGCCCCATTTGCGCGCGATCGGGCTGCCGGCATTGATCTCGGCGATCGCCAGCTCGTAGCCGAGCTGCTCGTCCGTGCCGTCGGCCGAATAGGGACCGGTCAGCGGCGTGGTGATGCCGACGAACACCGAGGGGCCGCTGGCGCCCTCGGGGAAGGTGCCGATCTTCGCCGGCAGTCCTTGCGCCATGGCGCGTTCGATCCCGAGGCCCGGAAGTGCGAGGCCGCCGGCCAGTCCAAGGCCCGCCTGCAGCATGCTGCGGCGCGCAATGAGGGGAGTGCGTGTCTGTCGGTTCATTTGTGTGCGTCCTTACCCTGGCAGCGCGTACTGTGCCCGCTCTGGCGACGCGCTATCCCCAGATCGGTTCCATTTGCCCCTGTGCGCTCAATAGTCGGTCGCGCAGCGAACGACAACCGGGGGAACACGAAAACCGGCGCTTCGGCGTCTCGAGCGGATGGAACGACAGGAGAAGGGGCGGGCTGACGCAGCGGCGCCGGGGCGATGGGCGCAGCCTGTCGGATGCCAGATCGTTTCGGATGCAACGGATCTTGCGCGTGGCCGGCGAGGCCGCGCTGAAGCGGCACGAACCGGCGATCGCGCACGCCAACCCCGGCAGCGAACCGAACCGTTACTGAACCAGCCCATCCATTGCGGCAAAGTGACGGCGCATGCGCTCCGCGTCGGGGGTGATCCCGGTGAACAGGCGGAACGCCTCGACCGCCTGGAACACCGCCATGCCGCCGCCATCCAGCGTGCGGCAGCCGAGCGCGCGGGCGGTGCGCAGCAGCGCGGTCTGCATCGGGAAGTAGACGATCTCGGCGACCCAGAGCGCCGGGCGCAGCAGCGTGGCCGGCAGCGGCAGGCCGGGGTAGTTCGCCATCCCGATCGGCGTGGCGTTGATCACCCCGTCGGAAGCGGCGACCGCGGCGGCGAGGTCGCTCCCCGCCGTGACGCGCCCGGCGCCGAAGCGCGTGCCCAGCCCATCGGCGACGGCGGCGGCGCGGGCGGGATCGGTGTCGATGAGGGTCAGGTGCTGCACCCCCACGGTCAGCGCGGCGTGCGCCACCGCCGCGCCGGCGCCGCCGGCGCCGAGTTGCACCACGCGCCTGCGGGCGACGTCGGGCAGGCCGCGGCGGAAACTCTCGGCGAAACCGAACCAGTCGGTGTTGTGACCGATCCGCCGGCCGTCGCGCAGCACCACGGTGTTGACCGCGCCGAGCGCGCGGGCGTCGGGCGACAGTTCGTGCAGCAGGGGCAGCACCGTCTGCTTGCAGGGATGCGTGATGTTCAGCCCGGCGAAGCCCATGCGTTCGGCCGCGGTCAGCAGATCCGCCAGCGCATCGGCGCCGAGGCCGAGGACCTCCAGGTCGATCAGCCGGTAGAAGTAGCGCACGCCTTGCGCCGCCGCCTCCGCCTCGTGCAGGGCAGGGCTGCGCGACGCCTGGATGCCGGCGCCGATGAGGCCGATCAGGAAGCCGGGGGCGGTGGGTGTCGGCATGCGGTGGGGGGTTCCTTGCGGATGCGGGGATGTTGCGGTCCCCGCCGGCGTTCTATCGCACTTGCCGCGCTCCCGTCATGGCCGGCATCGCCGCGATGTCTGCCTGCCTGCCGTGCCCTGCCAGCCGTGCCGTGCTGTTAAGGACCACGCCGCAACAGCCGCGGCGACCTGCCGGTCGGCATCCTGGCCACGACGCGTCCGGGCCGGCCGCGTCCCGGCCGGTCGGTTTCGCGCCCGCCCGATTTTTCCCCCGCCGCAGTCGCGGCGAGGGGCCGCCGGCGCGCCGTGCCGCCTGGACGACCTGGCTGGCGGCATGCGGGGCAATGATCTGCATCAATGCCCGGCGCCGCGGGGCATGTCCCAAAGGCCGCCTTCCTCGACGGAGGCTCGATGTCCGTGGTTGCCCGCTCCGTTCTGTACGTTCGCCTGCCCTGCTGGAAGATCTATCCCGGGGGCGTCGTCTACGTCGCCGACTACGTGCACAAGCAGCGGCCGGCGCTTGAGCAGCACATCCTCGACCTGGCCGTGGTCGCGCCGGCGGACCGCAAGCGCGTCCTGACCGAGCGCCTGATGCGGCAGCTTCCGGACATCGTCGCGTTCTCCTGGCGCAACATGCAGTCCTTCGGGCCGCACCCGGAGGATGACGCGCTCGACGTGGTGCTGAACTTCGACCACTCGCCGCGCTGGTGGCGCCGGCTGAAGGCGGCGAAGGACGCGCTGCGCATCATCCACGACTACGTCGCCAGCCGGCTGCGCAACTTCGGCTACTTCCGCCTGGCCCGCAAACTGCTGCCCGCGGCGCGCATCGTCGTCGGCGGCACCGCCGTCTCGATCTTCGCCCGGCACGTCGCGGCGAAATGCCCCTCCGACACCGTGGTCGTCGTCGGCGAGGGCGAGGACGCCATGCTGTCGATCGTCGACGGCTTCGCGGCGCCGCGGGGCGAGGTCTTCTACAAGGACCGCGCCGGGGCGATCAGTCATCGCGCGCGCGGCGAAACCTTCGATCTGGCCAGGCTCACCGCGGTCGATTTCGGCTACGTCGAAACGATCTTTCCCGCCTTTCGCGACTACCTCGACGGCGACATCGGCGTGCACACCAAGCGCGGCTGCCCGTTCCAGTGCCATTTCTGTCTCTACAACCAGATCGAGGGGCACCGGCAGCGCTACCGCGATCCCGACGAGGTGGCCAAGGAGGTCGAGACGCTGAACAAGCAGTACGGCGTCCGCCGCATCTGGTTCACCGACGCGCAGTTCTGCTCCACGCGCCAAAGCACCGAGCACGTCGAGCGGATTCTCGATGCGATGCTGGCGCGCCGGACCGCGGTCACCTGGTTCGGCTATCTTCGCCTCAACCACCTGACGCCGGCGCTGGCGCGGAAGCTGTGGGCCAGCGGCATGGGCAGCGTCGATCTGTCGTTCACCGGATCGCAGGAGATGATCGATCAGCTCACGCTGGGCTACCACCTCGACCAGCAGATGGCGGCGTTCAGGATGCTGAAGGCGAACGGTCACACCGACCAGCAGATCAAGCTCTACCTGCCGCTGAACGCGCCGGGCGAGACGGTTCAGACGTTGCAGGCGACCATCGCGCGGATCAACGAGCTGTATGCCATGTTCGGCCGCGACCGGGTGCTGCCGTTCATCTTCTTCATCGGCATCCAGCCCGGCACCCCGGTGGAACGACTGCTGATCAGGCGGGGCTATTTGAAGGCCGGCTACAACCCGCTCAGCTTCAACCCGTTCCTGATCAAGCGGCTGCTCTACAATCCGCCGCCGCTGGGCCGCATCATCGCGCGCGCCTATCTTGAAGCGGTGGCGACGACCGATCCGGCCAGTGACTATGTCGGCCGCGCGACGATGGACATCCTGGAGCGCGCGCTGGCGCGGCCCGAGGTGCTGGCCGATGCGCGCGGCCCCGCCGGCCCGATGCTGGTCGCGCAGGAACGTTGCGCCTGAGCCTGCGGGCGGCTGGGCCTGCGTGCGGCTGGGCGGCGCGCCGGGCGGCCGCGGGGATCCGGGGGCTCAGGTCGGCAGGCGCAGCCGTCGGGATCGCTGGCGGCGGCCCGAAATGATGACCCTTCCATCATTTCGGGCGATGGTATCGCGCGCGGGGTTGCATAGCGCGGCGTTAAGCCGCAACCAAAACTGTCCCGACGGAGAGCCGCCATGCCACCTGCGGGGTCGAGCCGGAACGCTCTACCGCGCGTGGATGGGCCGGTCATGAAGGTGGCGAGATCCCTCTCCGTCAGCCGGCCACCCGCGGCCACGTCGCTGCGTTGGGGACCGGGGGGTTGCGGATCACGGCTGGGACCTCTGATCCGCCGCGGAGTTCCGCAGGGTCGGTTGGGCCGGCGAGGCAGGTGCTGGCGATCGGTCACGCGACGTGCCGCGGCTTCTCGTGGGCGGGCAGATGTATCCGTCAACTTTTCGGCAAGGTGGTGGTGCGAAGGAGGGAAGCAATTTTTAGCCGCCGATGAACGCCGATGAACGCCGATGACACCGTGCTGGATCGTCTGACGGAGCGGATCATCGGCAGTGCCCTGACTGTCTCCAACGCTCTTGGGACCGGATTTCTTGAGAAGGTGGACGAAAACGCCCTTGCGCATGAGCTTCGCAAGGCCGGCCGCGCGGTCTTGCAGCAGCGCGGCGTTCCCGTGATGGACGATGGGGTCATCGTCGGTGACGACGCGGTGGACCTGCTGGTCCAGGAAGCGGTGATCGTGGAGCTGAAGGCGGTCAAGACGCTGGGTGAGCTCCATCGCGCCCAATGCATCAATTAGGCTCTTATGGCGTTGACGGTTGGACGGCCCCGTAGGGCGGAAAAGCGCAGCGCCTTCCGCCACCGCCGGGCGAGCCGCTCGCATCTGCCGACGTCCCCAACAACATATCCCGCCACCGTCCGACGGCGGAAGGCGCTGCGCTTTTCCGCCCTACGGGGCCGTCCAACCGTCAACGCCATATGAGCCATCAATTACCTTCGCGCCACGGGCCTGCAGCTCGGCCTGCTGCGCAACTTCGGCAACCCGCGGCTGCAGGTCAAACGCATTGTCCTCGGCCGGTGAGGCATTGGCCTTATCGGCGTTCATCGGCGTTCATCGGCGGCTGAATTAGCTTTGCCGCGAACCGCACGGGCGTGGCCAGCAAGCCGGAAGAATCAACGTGGCCAGTATGTTGTCGTCGGGTCAGCGGAAATTCTTCGCTCGGTGCAGTGAGCCGTGGGGTTGGTGGCACAGGGGAGTCAGGGGGGCGGCCGCGCCAGACCAGGACCCATACCGACGGTCCGACACCGGCCGATCGGTCAGCCAACAGGGCCGTTGGTGCGGCTAGAACCCGAACATGTGGTCCAGCGAGAACCCGCCACGGTCGTCCATCAGCCCGTGGTAGCCGAACAGCCGGCACGTCGGGTCACGCACCAGCACGTAGCCGTGCGGCCCGGCCTGCGCCAGCGCCGCGCCGGCGAACACCGCGTCGGGCCAGACCATCGTCGAGCCGGAGCAGGCGATCTCGATGCGCGCCTCGGCGATCTGGTTGCCCGCCGCGTCGCGCAGCAGCAGCGCGGTGGACGATGTCGGGCGGAATGGCGCCGAGGCCGGGTAGATCAGCACGGCGAAGCTTCGCCGCGCCGCCGCGCCCGGTTGACCCGCGCCCGGTTGGCTCTCGCCCGGTTGACCCTCGCCCGGCTTCCCGTCGCCCAGCTTCAGGAACAGCGTGGTCGACAGGCCCGGCGGCGCGCCGTGATAGGATTGCGGCTCGTCGCGGTAGGTCATCAGCGTGTTGAACACGTGCGCGCCGAAGCTGGATTCTGCGACATGGCCGGAGGCGCGGTCCTCGTAGCGGAACAGCGCGTGCAGCCAGCCGTCGGCCCCGCCGCCGTCGCGGAAGTCGTAGACCAGCTCGGCGTGCCCGGCGGCGAGGTCGGTCACCTCCGCCAGGTCCAGCGCCAGGTCGTGATCGCGCGCCAGCCGGCCGAGGAAGCGTTCCGCGACCTTGCGGCCGGCTGTGTCGAACACGTCGAGTCGGAGCGGCAGGTCGGCCTGGCTCTCGGCCATCGGCGTGGGCTGGACGATGGTGCGGAAGCGTTCGCGCGGCAGTACCGGGAACGGCAGCAGGTAGCCGCGGCCGAGGTCGGCGGGCAGGGCACGGATGCCCGGGTCGGGCCGCAGGTCGGCGCGCTCCACGTTGACATGGGCGATGCGGGTGCGCCCGGCGCGGGTCACCTCGTAGCGCGGGCGGACGACGTGGCGGCCGGCGCGCAGCTCGATCTGGGCGGGCCAGCGCAGCTCGGGCAGCAGGGTCGCGACATCCAGCGCCAGCGTGGCGAAGGCCGGCACCGGCTCGCGCAGCGCCACCGGCTGCTCGGCGCCCATGCGGTCGAGCGCGACGGCGCCGGGCGGGATCGGCGTCGCGTGGCTGTTCTGCAGCCAGAGCACCACGCGCTCGTCGTCGCGCGGGGCGGGCAGGCCGGCATAGCGATCCGAGGGCCAGGCGTTGGCGTCGTGGGTGCAGGACAGGCTGGCGCGGTTGGCCGCGGCGCCGCTGCCTGCGGCGGCCCCGCCGTCCGCGGCAGCCGCATCGTCCGAGGCAGCCGCGCGGTCCGCAGCGCCCACGCGGTCTGAACCAAACGTGTCCAGCGCGTATTTCACCACGTCGTGGCCGGCGGCGCCGATCGCGTGCACCAGCAACTGGCCGGTGAACGGGGGAAGCCTGAAGCGGGCGCGCACCTCGTGGCTGTCGATGGCGAAGCCGCCGGGGCCGGCCGGCAGCGCCTGCTCCCAGGTCGCCAGCGCGGTGCCGTCGGCGGCGAACAGGCGCAGCCAGAGCCGCATCGGCCCGGCGCCGTAGCCGGCCCAGTAGTTGGCGGACACCAGCCTGGTGGACAGCCCGTCGGCGTCGCGGAAAAAGGCGAAGTTGGTGGCGAAGTTCAGCCGGTCCAGGTAGCGGCCGGGGTTGGTCAGCAACTCCGGCGGCAGGCGCGCCTCGTCCAGCGTCAGCATGGTCGCGCCGGCGGGCAGCAGCGGCTTGATCCGCGCGGCGATGCGCCCGGCGTCGAAGGCGGCGACCAGCACCGCGCGCGCGCCCGACCCCGGCAGGGCGGTGAGCGGCTGCGTGGCATGGCCCGCGCGCGTCTGGCCGACCTGCTGGACGTCGTGCACATACAGGCCCGCCGGCGCGGGCAGGTCCGGATAGAGCGCGATCAGCGCCTCGATGATGCCGTCGGGGTCGTAGACGGCGACCGGCGCGCCCGCCCGCAGCCGCGCGTAGAGCCGGGCGATCGCCTCGGCCGCCAGCGGATGGGCCAGCGCCTTGTACAGGACGTTGCCGCCGGCGCGCTGGTCGAAGGTATGGATCTGCAGCATGCGTCAGTCCTGTGGACGAAAAGTGGGGCCTGTGGACGAAAAGTGGGGCCTGTGGACGAAAGTGGGCCTATGGGCGAAGACAGGCTGGGGGCGAAGACAGGCTGGGGGGCGAAGTCGCGCCTACAGCCGGAGCCGCCGGCGCAGCTCGGCCCCCGCGAGCGGTGTATCGTTCAGCGGCGCGGTCGGCCAGACCTCGCAGCGTCCGGCGAAGCGGCGGACGCGGCCCTCGGCCAGCAACGCCTGGTGGAACAGCTCGATCCGGCGCGACCGGCCGGGCAGCTCGGCCAGCAGCACCGGCGCGGCCGTGGCGACCGCCTCGGAGACCATGGAGACGCTGTCCTCGGTGGCGACGATGACGTCGGCCAGTGCGAGCATGCCGTAATAGGGGTTGTCGCCGGCGCGGTCCCAGACCCAGGCGCCGAGCGGGGCCAGCCGCGCCTGCAGGGCGTCGATGACCGCCGGCTCGGTGCGGCGCGAGGGGGTCAGCATCAGCCCGACATGGTCGCGCCGCATCATCTCCGCGAGTTGGTCCGCCAGCCTGGTGCCGGCGTCCCGGTCGAGAAGGTGCCGCCCGTTGGAGCCGCCGACCAGCACCGCCACCAGCGGGCGCGGCAGGTCGGCGAGCCGCGCGCGCCAGATCGCGGCTTCGGCGGCCAGGCGCTCCGGGGTCACGCGATGCAGCGCGGTGCGGGTGACCAGCACGTTCGGGCCGGTCAGCCCGTCGTGCCGGTTGACCACGACGAGGTCGAAGCGGCGCGGGTCCATCCGCGGGTGCTGCACCTGGACCGCCGCAACCCCGCGCCGGCGCAGTGCCGCGACGACCGCCGCCGCCTTGCCGCCGGCCCCGATCGCCACCTGGGGCAGCGTCCCGCGCACCGCGTCCGGCACCACCGACAGCGGCGCCGGCCACAGCCCGGCCGCGATCCAGCGCCAGGGCGCGCGGGGCACCAGGGTGCGAAGCTCATGGCGCAGGCCGGCGGCCTCGGCCAGGCCGACCGCCTGGGCTTGCAACCCGGCGTAGTCATCGCTCAGAATCCAGGCTGCGGCGTCCGACATCGGCGGGCGCTTGTCGGCGCTGCGCCCAGTTGCGTCAATCCGGGGCGCCACTGCAATCCCGATGCGGGAGGTCGCGATGCGGTTCGGACTGTTCGGTAGTGCCCAGGCCCAGCGTGGCGGCCCCGATGTGGACAGCGGCCAGGGGTTCCGCGATTTCATCGACTACAATGTGGAGGCCGAGGCGCTCGGCTTCTACAGCACCTTCCTGGTGGAGCACCATTTCACCGGGTTCGGCCAGGTCTCGGCCAGCCTGAACCTGCTGACCTGGCTGGGCGCGCGGACCCGGACGCTGCGGCTGGGCACGGCGGTGATCGTGCTGCCGTGGCACAACCCGGTGCTGCTGGCCGAACAGGCGGCGACGCTCGACCTGCTGTCCGGCGGGCGGCTGGATTTCGGCGTCGGCCGCGGCTACCGGCACAACGAGTTCGCCGGGTTTCGCATCCCGATGGAGGAGGCCGACGCGCGCTATGAGGAAGCGCTGGCGGTGATCACCCGGGCGTGGACCTCGGACACGCCGTTCAGCCATCGCGGCAAATACTGGCAGTTCGACGAGGTGATCGTGGAGCCGCCGACGGCGCAGAAGCCGCACCCGCCGTTCTGGGTGGGGGCGGGCAGCCGCGGCTCGATCGGCAAGGCGGCGGAGCGGGGCCACAACCTGCTGCTGGACCAGTTCGCCCCGTTCGATGCCACCGGCGAGCGGCTGGCCTGGTTCCGCCAGGCGGTCGAGGCGCGCGGGCGAGTGTTCGACCCGATGGAGGTCGGCGTGGCGCGGGCGTTCTACGTGGCGAAGGATGCGGCGGACAAGCAGGCGGCGCTGGAGCGGCGGCTGGCGGCGCAGCGGCGGGCGCACGTGCTGGCGCAGACGCCGAGCGGGGACAACAAGGCCAGCATCATGTCGTTCGCCGACACCACCGTGGCGAACGAGGACAGCGCGCTGTACGGCACCCCGGACGAGATCTGCCGCAAGATCGAGGCGCTGGAGAAGCTGGGCGTGCGCTACCTGCTGCTGACCGGCGGCGGCGCGGCGCGGGACAATCTGCGCCGCTTTGCCCGCGAGGTGATGCCGGCCTTCGCACGCTCGCCGACGGCGTTGTCGGCGGCGGACTGAGGGCGGGGCGGGCGCGCGCCAAACCAAGACTAAACAGAAAGTGTTGCGAAGCCCGCGAGCTGTCTCCATTCATCGGACAAGCTTCATTCATGGTGGGTCGGTCTTGCCGGTGGAAACTCATACCAGCGGCCCAGCACCAGCCGATGGGTCAAGACTTTGGGCCGCCGGTATGCCTCGACCTTCTCTCGGTTCAGGCGATTGCCCGGCTCGCGGCGTCCGTCAACGTCGCAGCGGATGTCACGTCGCATCGGATTTGGCGGGGCCCAAGCCGGCGAGAGCATGCCGACGCCGTGCTGACCCAAGGCGGCCCCCCTCGGTCATGTCACGCTCACACCGCCCGATGCGAAATGCCGCGCCCAACGGCGCAGCAGCGTTACCGGCTCCGCCGCGGCATCTTCACCGACGCCACGTTACCTGCGGAAAGGCGGGTACGGCAGCAGTGCCAAGGCGCCCCGACCGCTCGCGGTTATTTTCACGGGTTGGCCGAACATGCCCTCATTCGCTCCATCGGCGACAACCCAGCCCTTGGCGATCGCTTCGCGGACATCCACCGGCAGCCAACCGCCGCGCTCGGCAAGCGGCAGGTCATGATAGGGCGTCGTCGAAAGTAGGGTGAGCATCTGGCGGAACACTTCCCGAGGAATTTCGGCCATCGGTGGTTTCCTTTGGTTATTTCTCCCGAGCACGGGCCGCCTGTTGCGGCGCATGGTCAAGTCTTTGCTGACGACGTCCGCGCCGGTGTCGCGTCGCGCGCGCAAAGCCGCCGCGACAGGCCCCGACGGTTACGTTCGCCGCGTGACGTTGGCGCGAAGGCCGGAGCGCAGGCGTCTAAGTCTTTGATCCGGCTTTGGTGGGCGCAGTAGGATTCGAACCTACGACCCGCTGATTAAGAGTCAGCTGCTCTACCAACTGAGCTATGCGCCCGCCTGCACCCGCCGATACGGGAGGCGCGCCTATAGCAAGCACGCCCAGGCTTGCAAAGGGCGTCGCGGAACGCGCCCGCCCAGCCGGGGGAAGCAAGGCGAGGTTTCGTCCCTGGCCTTACCAAGGGCGAGGCTTCTGGAGCCGGTCCATGGCACTGGGTGCGGGAGGGAAGGGAGCCCCCAAACCCACGCGATCCGCCGCGACGAACCGCGCTGGCCAGGCCGTTTCGCTCCCGCCCACCCGCAACCGCCCCGGTACCGCTTGACGCCTGACCGCTTGACGCCTGACCGCTTGACGCCTGACCGCTTGACGCCTGGCCGCTTGACGCCTGGCCGACCCGCGTCCATGTCTCCCCCGCCAGACGGCTGGACGGCCGCTGCCTGCCGGGTTCGCCCGGTGGGCAGAGGAAAGTCCGGGCTCCACGGGAATACGGTGCCGGCCAACCGCCGGCGGGGGCGACCCCAGGGACAGTGCCACAGAAAACAAACCGCCCGCACACTCAGGGTTGGTCCGTCAGGGCGACCTGGAGGACGCCACCCGAAGGTCGGCGGGCAAGGGTGAAACGGTGCGGTAAGAGCGCACCGCGCCCCTGGCAACAGGGGCGGCACGGCAAACCCCACCGGGAGCAAGACCGAATAGGGGCGGCCGGCGGCATGGGACGAAGCCCCACTTCGTCCCGTGGCCGCAGAGGCGTTCCCGCCTCGTCGTCCGGGTTGGTCGCGGGAGGCGCGCCGCAAGGCGCGTCCCAGAGGAATGGTCGTCCCGCTTCGCCTCGGGGGGTTTCCGGAAACGGAAGCAGTCGGGGCGGCGCGGACAGAACCCGGCTTACAGGCCGTCTGGCACATTTACTTCCACCGGTGCTTCCACCAGTGCTTCCACTGGTGCTTCCACTGGTGCTTCCATTGGCGCGCCGCAGGGTGTAGCAGCCTCGTCCACAGGCTTGCACACAAGGTTACGCACAAGAACAAAAAGAGAATACTCGGCCGAAAGGATCGCTGGCCACGAACCACCCCGTACCACTGCCCCGTACTACTGCAATGTCGCTGACCTGTGATGCGATTTTCCCGGCCAATGCCAAGTAACGCGCTCAATTCTTTTTGACGGCCCATAAAGGGACATGGTATCCCACGTTTTCCCATGCGGGGCGACGTGCGAGCGCATGACCAACTTCCTCGGCAGTCATCAGAACAGACTTGACGCCAAGGGCCGCGTGTCCGTCCCGGCTTCGTTTCGTGCTGCCTTGCGCCAATCCGGGCGCCAATCCGGGGGCCAGTCCGGCGACGCCAGCGCCGCCGGGGTCCAGCTCGTGCTGCGGCCGTCGCATTTGCACCCCTGCATTGAGGCCTGGCCAACCAGCCGGTTCGAAACCCTGGCCACGCCACTCGAGCACTACAACCTGCTGAGTACCGAGCATGACGATCTCGCCACATCGATCTATGCCGACGCCTACCCGGTCGAGGCCGACAAGGAGGGGCGCATCCTGATCCCCGACCAGCTCGCGGCGCATGCCGGGCTGACCGAGGCGGTGGTGTTCATGGGAATGGGCGCCACGTTCCAGATCTGGGAGCCCGCCGCGGCCGAACGCCGCCGCGCCGAGGCGCGGATCCGCGCCCGCGACCTGACGCCGCCGCGGGCGTTGCCGCACGCGCAGTCCCCGGCGGCCGCGCAATGAGCGGTCACATTCCGGTGATGCTGGCCGAAGTGCTCGCCACGCTGCGTCCGCGCGACGGCGGCATCTACCTCGACGGCACCTTCGGCGGCGGCGGCTACGCACGGGCGATCCTCGGTGCCGCGCGGTGCACGCTGTGGGCGATCGACCGCGATCCGGACGCGATCGCCCGCGGCGCCGACCTCGCCGCGCAGTTCCCCGGCCGGCTGCATCTGGTGCAGGGCAATTTCGCCGACCTGTTCGCCCTGCTCGCCGCGCACGGCGTCACCGCGCTGGACGGCGTGGTGCTCGATCTCGGCGTGTCGTCGTTCCAGATCGACGACCCGGCGCGCGGCTTCTCATTCCGCACCACGGGGCCGCTCGACATGCGCATGGACCGCGCCGGGCCGACCGCGGCCGAGCTGGTCAACACCCTGGGCGAACGCGACCTGGCCGACATCCTGTTCACCTTCGGCGAGGAGCGCGCCTCACGGCGCATCGCACGCGCCGTCGTCGCCGCCCGCGCCGCCGCGCCGATCGAGACCACCGCGCGGCTGGCCGAGATCATCCGTGCCGTGCTGCCGCCCGACCGCTCCGGCATCGATCCCGCGACCCGCAGCTTCCAGGCATTGCGCATCCGGGTGAACGACGAGCTGGCGGCGATCGAGCGCGCGCTGGCCGATGCCGCCCGGCTGCTGCGGCCCGGCGGGCGGCTGGTCGTGGTGGCGTTCCACTCGCTCGAGGACCGCATCGTCAAACGCTTCATGGTCGCCGCCGCCGGGCGCGACGCCGCCCCCTCCCGCCACGACCCGCGCGGCTTGCAGGCGCGGCCGACGCCGGCGTTTCGCCTGCTGACCCAGCGCGCGCTGCGTCCCGGCGCGGCGGAGCTCGGCGCCAACCCGCGCGCCCGCAGCGCCCGGCTGCGCGCCATCGAGCGCGTCGGCGCTGGCGCCGCGGAACATGACGGCGCTGGCGCCGCGGAACATGACGGCGCTGGTGCCGCGGAACATGACGGCGCTGGTGCCGCGGAACATGACGGCGCTGGCGCCGCGGAACATGACGGCGCTGGCGCCGCGGAACATGACGGCGCTGGCGCCGCGGAACATGACGGCGCTGGCGCCGCGGAACATGACGGCGCTGGCGCCGCGGAACATGACGGCGCTGGCGCCGCGGAACATGACGGCGCTGGCGCCGCGGACCATAACGGCGCCGGCGCCGCGGAGGTCCCGCAATGATCCGCCCGCTCACCTGCGTCACCGTGCTGATGGCCTGCGGCTCGGGGTTCTTTCTCTATCAGACGAAGCACCAGGCGCAGGTGGTCGATCGGCAGATCGAGCGCGCCGTGAAGGCGATCACCGCGACGAAGATGCAGACGCGCGAGCTGGCCGCGGCGTGGACCGTGCTCGGCAGTCCCGACCGGCTGCAGCAACTGGCCAACCAGTACCTCGACATCACACCGGTGACGCCGAGCCAGTTCGTGGCGATGGCCGATCTCGACAGCCGGCTGCCGGCGCCGCGTGCGCTGCCGCCGCCCGGCGCCGACACGCCGTCGCCCGACCTGCCGGCCGATGCCGGGTCCGACACGACGCCGATCGCGGCGGCAGAACCGGCAGGATCGCCCACCACGGCGACCGCCGCCGCCCCGCGGGCCGTGGCCGCCACCCAGGGGACGGCGCCGGCGGACCAGGTTGCCCAGCCGGCCAGGAACGACCCCGGCAGGACCGAGCCCGCCAAGGTCGAGCCTGCCAAGGTCGAACCCAGCAGGCTCGCCGTCGAGGCCCGCCCCATCGACCACAAGCCGAGCGATCTGCCGCGGCCGGCGCGTGACGTGGCTCAGGCCCGTCCGGCTCCGCCACGCGCGCCGAGCCGGTCGCCGCAGGTCGCCGAGCTGAGCCGCCCGGCGCCCGCGCCGCAAGGCGTGCCGCCGGTGCCGATCGCCGGGTCCTTGCTGGGCATGGCGCACAGCGCCGTCGCCCCGCCGGTGCCGCTGCCGGTCAGGGCCACCTCGTTCGACGCCACCGGCAACTGAGCGCGGCGATGACCGACCCGATCGATCCACGCGCCAACCGGCCGAAGGCAAATGCCCCGCCGCGGGACGCTGTACGGCGGGACGCCAGACCGTTGGGCGCACCGCCAGACGCTGGGCCGCCGGACGCTGGGCCGCCGCTCGGTGGGCCACCGGAAGTGCCATCGCCGGATTCCGCGCCGCTTGGCTGGCTCGGCCGCCATCTCAGCGGGGTTCCGGCCAGCCGTCCCGGCGCGCCGAGCGCCGACACCGTGCCGCGCATCGAGACCGTGCGCATCACCGCGCCCGACCTCGCGCGGCGCGCCGCGCTGCGCAAAACGCGCCGGCGGCTGGCGCTGTCCGCCTGCGGCTTCGCCCTGCTGTTCCTGACCGTGGTCGGCAAGCTGACGATGGCGACGGTGATCGACCCGCGCCTGCCGCGCCCGGAACCGCTGGCGGTGCTGCCGCCCGATGCGCAACCGACGTCGCAGCCGCCAACCTTCGCCGCGTTCGATCATCGCGCCACGATCGTCGATCGCAACGGCCAGCCGCTGGCCATCTCGCTGCCCTCGGTCGCGCTGTTCGCCGACCCCCGCCAGATCATCGATCCGGCGGACGCGACCAGCCGCCTCAAGCACGTGCTGCCGCGCATCGACGCCGCCGCGGTGCAGCGCCGCCTGTCCGACACCCGCCTGCGATTTGCCTTCGTCGAGCGGCAGATCACCCCACGCGAGGAGCTGGCGGTCAACGGGCTGGGCATTCCCGGGGTGGATTTCCGCCCCAGCGAGGTGCGGCGCTATCCGATGGGGCGCGTCGTCTCACAGGTGCTGGGCAGCGTCGATGTGGACAACCACGGCGCGGCGGGAGTGGAGAAGTCGTTCGACCGCCGGCTGAGCACCGACCCCAAGGATCTGCGCCTGTCGCTCGACGTTCGCGTGCAGGCGGTGGTCCGCGACGAGTTGTCCAAGGCGATGGACGAGTTTCAGGCGATCGGCGCCTGCGGCATCGTCATGGACGTCAACACGGGCGAGGTCCTGGCCATGGTCAGCCTGCCCGACTACGACCCGAACGCGTTCAACACCAGCACCGACGACCAACAGTTCAACCGCGTGATCAGCGGGCGCTACGAGCCGGGCAGCACGTTCAAGCTGCAGACCGCCGCGATGGCGCTGGATGGCGGGATCATTCACATCTGGGACCAGTTCGATGCCTCGCGGGCGATCCGCATCGGGCGCTACACCATCACCGATTACGAGGGCAAGCATCGCTGGCTGTACTTGCCGGAGGTGATCGCCTACTCGTCGAACATCGGCGCCGCGCATATCGCGACGGATGTCGGCGCCGAGCGCCAGCGCGCCTGGCTCAAGGCCATGGGGATGTTCCAACGCTCGCCCATCGAACTGCCGGGCGCGATCGCGCCGCAGTACCAGCCGGCGTCCACCTGGCGGGAAACCACGGTGATGACGGTGGGCTTCGGCCACGGTATTGCCATCGAGCCGCTGCAGGTGGTGCGCGGCACCGCCGCGGTGGTGAACGGCGGCATCCTGGTCCGCCCGACCATCCTGGCCGTGCCGCCCGACACCCAGCCCGAGGGCGTGCGGGTGATGCAGGAGTCCACCTCGCTGATCCTGCGCAAGCTGATGCGCCTGGTGGTGACGGTGGGCACCGGCAAGAAGGCGGAAGTGGCGGGTTACTATGTCGGCGGCAAGACCGGCACCGCGGAGAAGGTCGGCGCGCACGGCTACCGCAAGCACACCAACGTCTCGGCCTTCATCAGCGTGTTTCCCATGAACGCGCCGCGCTATGCAGTGTACATGATGTTGGATGAGCCGCACGGCAACAAAAGCACGTACGGCTTCTCGACCGGCGGCATGGTGGCCGCGCCCGCGGCCGGCCAGGTGATCGCGCGGGTCGCACCGATGCTTGGGCTGCTGCCCGACCTGCGGGACGCCGACGCCATCAACCAGGCGCTCGCCATTCCGCTGCAGCCCATGCGTCCGCCGGGCGCGCCCCCGGCGATGGGTCCCGGTTCGCCGCAGGGCGCGGCGATCGCCGCGGCGAAGGCGGTGGACCGGGCTGGCTCCCGGCCGGCCGCCGCGGTTCCGGTGCGGATGCCGCCGCACGCCGGAACCAGGATCGCGCCCACGTCGCGGCCCGATGCGCGGCCCGATCCACGGCACGAAGCCGCGGTCGCCGCGCCGTCGGCGGTGCGGCTGCTGCCGGTTTCGGCTGAACTGTCCCCGGATGGGCGGCCCTCCACCGTGCGGCGCCCCGTTGCGCTGCCCGCCAGTGCGTCTCGTTGATCTCATGCGCCAGGATCTCACCCCCAAGCTGCCCATCCAGGTCGGGCCGGCCCGTTCAGGGGTTGGCCAGCCCTGGTCCGACATGGCCGACTGGCAGTCGGTCGCCGCGCTCGAGGTGGTGGGCATCACCGCCGACAGCCGCCAGGTGGTGCCGGGGGACTTGTTCGCCGCGCTGCCGGGCAGCCGGGCCGACGGCCGCGCGTTCATCGCCGACGCGGTGGCGCGCGGGGCCGTGGCGGTGCTGGCGCCGCAAGGCACCGACTGGCCGCAAGGGGTGCCGCCGCGCCCGCTGATCCTCGATCCCGAGCCGCGACGGCGGTTGGCGCAGATGGCCGCCGCGTTGGCCGGCCCGCAGCCGGCGACCGTGGTCGCCGTCACCGGCACCAACGGCAAGACCAGCGCGGTGGAGTTCCTGCGCCAGATCTGGGCCGCCGGCGGCACCAGGGCGGCGAGCCTCGGCACGCTCGGCCTGATCGCGCCCGGCTTCGAGCCGGGTCCCGGCCTGACCACGCCCGACCCGGTCACCCTGGCGGAGACGCTGGCCGGCCTGGCCCGCGCCGGCGTCGCGCACGCCGCGCTGGAGGCGTCCTCGCACGGGCTGGACCAGTATCGGCTGGACGGCGTGCGGCTGGCGGCGGCCGGCTTCACCAACCTGACGCGCGACCACCTGGATTACCACGGCAGCGAGGCGGCCTACCGCGCCGCCAAGCTGCGCCTGTTCGAGGATCTGGTGCCGACCGGCGCGCCGGTGGCGGCGAATGCCGACATGGACCCGGTAACCCTGGCGGCGTTGCGCGACATCGCCGGTCGGCGGCGCCTTGACCTGCGCACGGTGGGCGAGGCCGGCACCGCGCTGCGCCTGCTCCGCGCCACGCCCCGCCCGGACGGCCAGATCCTGCTGGTCGAGGCCGGCGGCGCGCGGCGCGAGATCGTGCTGCCGCTGCCCGGGCGCTTCCAGGCGGACAACGCGCTGCTGGCCGCTGCCCTGGCCGAGATGCTGGGCGTGCGCGATGCGCTCGACCGGTTGGCGGGCCTGACCGGCGTGCGCGGCCGGATGGAACTGGCCGCGCGGCTGGCGAACGGCGCCGCGGTCTATGTCGACTACGCCCATACCCCGGATGCGCTGGAGCGGCTGCTGCGCGCGCTGCGGCCGCACACCGCCGGCCGGCTGCACGTGGTGTTCGGCGCCGGCGGCGACCGCGATCGCGGCAAGCGCCCACTGATGGGCGCGGCGGCGGCGCGCTGGGCCGACGTGGTGATCGTCACCGACGACAATCCCCGCGGCGAGGACCCGGCCGCCATTCGTGCCGCGATCCGCGCCGGGATGGGTGCGGTTTCGTCCGCCGCACCCGAGATCGCGGCGCGCGCGGTCGGCGCCGCGGCAATCCCGCGGGAAATCGGCGATCGCGCGGCGGCAATCGCGGCGGCGCTGGCGGCGTTGGGTCCGGACGATGTCCTGGCCGTTGCCGGCAAGGGCCACGAGCAGGGCCAGACGATCGGCGACACGGTGGTCCCGTTCGACGACGTGGCCGTGGTACGCCGTCTGGTCGGCGCCGCATGACCCCATTGTGGTCCCCACGCGACCTGATCGAGGCGACCGGCGGGGCGATGGTCACGGACTTCGCCGCCTCCGGCGTGTCGATCGACACCCGCACCCTGGCGCCGGGCGATCTGTTCGTCGCGCTGCGCGGCGACGCGGGCGACGGCCATGCGTTCGTTGCCGACGCCTTGGCCAGGGGCGCCGCCGGGGCAATGGTGCATCGCGACGTGATCCCTCCCGAAGGCGCCCATCGGGACGGCACGCATCGCGACGGTGGCGGCGCCGCGCGCCTGCTGCGCGTGGACGACACGCTGGGCGCGCTGACGCGGATGGGCGCCTATGCCCGCGCGCGTTTCACCGGCCGGCTGGTGGCGATCACCGGCAGCGTCGGCAAGACCACCACCAAGGAGATGCTGCGCCGCATCCTGGCCAGGTTCGGTCCGACGCATGCCGCACCGGCCTCCTACAACAACCACTGGGGCGTGCCGCTGACCCTGGCGCGGCTGCCGCCCGCGGCGCGGTTCTGCGTCGTCGAGATCGGCATGAACCACGCCGGCGAGATCGCCCCGCTGGCGCGGCTGGCCCGCCCGCACGTCGCGGTCATCACCACGGTCGAGAAGGCGCATGTCGGCCATCTCGGCTCGATCGCCGCGATCGCGCAGGAGAAGGCGGCGATCCTGCGCGGACTGCTGCCGGGCGGGGTGGCCGTGCTGCCGCTGGACAGTCCGCTGTTCGCGCTGCTGCGGACCGCCGCCAGGTCGAGCCTGGACGGGGCGGCGCGGGATGAGGCACTGCGAATCACCACTTTCGGCGCCAATCCGACTGCCGATGCGTGCCTTCTCGCCGCCGATCCCGACGCCGACGGCTCCACCCTCATCGTTCGCGTCAACGGCACCGAGGCGCGGCTGCGGATTGATGCGCCGGGACGGCACATGGCGATGAACGCGCTGGCCGCGCTGGCCGCTGCCGCGTCGCTGGGCGCCGATGTGCGGGCGGCGGCCGAGGCGCTGGCCGGGTTCGCGCCGGTGGCCGGGCGCGGCGCGCGGCGCGCGATCGCGGTGCCCAATGGGGTGATGCCCAATGGCGCGATGCCCAATGGGGTGAGGCCCAATGGGGTCATACCGGGCGAGAACGGGCCGCGCGGGACAGCGTCGGCTGGCACGGCGCTGCTGCTCGACGAGAGCTACAACGGCAATGGCGCCTCGATGCGCGCCGCCCTGGCGGTGCTGCGGCTGCAACCGGCACGGCGGCGGGTCGCCGTGCTCGGCGACATGCTGGAGCTGGGCGACGAAGGGCCGGCCGAGCACCTGGCGCTGGCCGAGCCGGTGGGCGAGGCGGCCGATCTGCTGTTCGCCTGCGGCCCGCTGATGCGCGGCCTGTGCGACGCGGCCCCGGAACGATTGCACGCCGTGCACGCGGCCGATTCGGCGGCGCTGGCGCCGCTGGTTGCCGCCGCGGTACGCCCGGGCGACGCGATCCTGGTGAAGGGCAGCCTGGGCAGCCGGATGCAGCGCGTGGTCGAGGCGCTCGACCGGCTGGGGAGTGGCGTCTGATGCTGTTCAACCTGGCGCGTCCGCTGGCCGAGCAGTTCATCCTGTTCAACCTGTTCCGCTACATCACCTTCCGCTCGGGCGCGGCGTGCCTGACGGCGCTGCTCGTCGCCTTCATCGTCGGCCCGCGGGTGATCCGGTGGCTGCGCTCGGTGCAGGGCGAGGGCCAGCCGATCCGCACCGATGGGCCGGAACGCCACCTGATCGAGAAGCAGGGCACGCCGACCATGGGCGGCGTGCTGATCCTGTTCGCCCTCGGCATCTCCACCTTGCTGTGGGCCGATCTGCGCAACCTCTATGTCTGGGCGGTGCTGTTCGTCACCCTGGGCTACGGCGCGCTCGGCTTCGTCGACGACTACCTGAAAGTCACGCGGCGCCACCACAAGGGGGTTTCCGGGCGCGTCAAGCTGGTGGTGCAGGGGGTGATCGGTCTGATCGCCGGGGCCTGGATCACCTGGCTGACGCGCGATCCGCTGGCGACCGAACTGGCCCTGCCGGTGTTCAAGGAGGCACTGATCCCGCTCGGCTGGTTCTACCCGGTGTTCGCCGCCCTGGTGATGATGGGCAGTTCGAACGCGGTGAACCTGACCGACGGGCTGGACGGCCTGGCGATCGTGCCCACCATCATCTGCGCCGGGGTGTTCGCGCTGATCGCCTACCTGGTGGGCAATCGCATCTTCGCCGAATACCTGCAGCTCAACGCCGTGGCCGGCGTCGGCGAGCTGTGCGTGTTCTGCTCGGCGCTGATCGGCGCCGGGCTGGGGTTCCTGTGGTTCAACGCCCCGCCCGCCGCGGTGTTCATGGGCGACATCGGCTCCTTGTCGCTGGGTGGCGCGCTGGGCGCGGTGGCGGTCGCCACCAAGCACGAGATCGTGCTGATGATCGTCGGCGGGCTGTTCGTGGTGGAGACCGTTTCGGTCATCATCCAGGTGGTCTGGTACAAGCGGACCGGCAGGCGCGTCTTCCTGATGGCGCCGCTGCACCATCACTTCGAGAAGAAGGGCTGGTCCGAACCGACCATCGTGATCCGTTTCTGGATCATCTCGATGATCCTCGCATTGGTCGGTCTGGCGACCTTGAAGATCCGATGAGCGGGGAAGCCACCATGCGCGGGGCAGCGTCGACGCGCCGGGACGCCATGATCGGCGCCTTCCCCGCCGACCTGTTCGCCGGCAAGCGCTTCCACGTCACCGGGCTGGGCAGGAACGGCCTGCCGGCGGCCCGCGCGCTGGCGGCGATGGGTGCGGCGGTGGACGCCTGGGACGACAATGCCGCGGCGCGCGCGGCGGCCGCCCACGACACAACGGGCAACCTGGCGCTGCGCGATCCGGCCGCCGGCGCGTTCGACTACGACGCACTGGTGCTGTCGCCGGGCATCGCGCATCTGCAGCCGAAGCCGCATGTCGCCGCAACGCGCGCGCGCCAGGCCGGGGTGCCGATCCTGTGCGACGTGGAGCTGCTGTTCCAGGCGGTGCGCAAGGCCGGCTCGCGCGCGCGCTTCGTCGGCATCACCGGCACCAACGGCAAGTCCACCACGACCGCGCTGCTGGCGCACATCCTGGCGGGCGCCGGGCGCAGCGTGGCGGCGGGCGCCAATCTCGGCCCGGCGGCCCTGGCGCTGCCGCTGCTGGGCGATGGCGGCATCTATGTCCTGGAAATGTCATCTTACATGTTGGAGCGGCTCGAATCGGTACGCTTCGATGCCGCTGTCATGCTCAATCTCAGCGCCGACCACATCGACCGGCACGGCGACATGGCGGGCTACGCCATGGCGAAGCGCGCGATCTTCGACCGCCAGACCGCGGACGACCTGGCGGTGGTGGGGATCGACGACGCCGGCGCGCGGGCGATGTCCGATTGGCTGCGCACGCGCCCCGCCAGGGTGGTCACGGTTTCGGGCGAGGCACGCTCGGGTGGGGCAGGCTCGGGCGAAGCGGGGGCCGACATCTGGTGCGACCGGGGAACCCTGCGCGATGCCGAGGGCCCGATCGTGGACCTGGCCGGGGCGGCGGCGCTGCCCGGCGCGCACAACGCGCAGAATGCCGCCGCCGCCGCGGCGATGGCCTTCGCGCTCCAGGTGTCGCGCGCCGCCGTCGCTGCCGGCCTGCTGTCCTATCCCGGCCTGCCGCACCGCCAGCAGCGCGTCGGCGAGATCGACGGCCCCGGCTGCATCAATGTCGTGTTCATCAACGACAGCAAGGCGACCAATGCCGATTCGGCGGCGCGCGCCCTGGTCTGCCACGAGCGCATCGTCTGGATTGCCGGGGGGATGCAGAAGGAGGGCGGCATCGAGCCTCTGGCGGCATACTTCCCGCGCATCGCGCAGGCCCTGCTGATCGGCCGCGACGCAGCGGACTTTGCCGCCACGCTCGCCGCGCACCATGTGCCGCACGAGATCGTCGGCACGCTGGAGCAGGCGGTGCCCGCCGCGCTCGCCGCCGCGCGGCGCACCGGCGCGCCGATCGTGCTGCTGTCGCCGGCCTGCGCGAGCTGGGACCAGTTCACCGGCTATGACCAGCGCGGTGATCGCTTTGCCGCCCTGGTGGCCGCCTTGGTTGCCCGCCAGGCCCCCCCTTGGGCAACACCGCGCGGGGGGCGGCCTGATGCCCACGCTGTCGCGCGCCGACGCCTCGCTGCTGGGCCGCTGGTGGTGGACCGTCGATCGCTGGACGCTGGGCGCGGTCGGCGTGCTGATCGGCTTCGGCTACATCATGATGCTGGCCGCCAGCCCCGCCGTGGCCGAGCGCATCCATGTCGCGCGCGACATGTTCATCCTGAAGCAGGTGGTGTTCCTCGCCGTCGCCGGCGTGATCGTCGTGGGGGTGTCGCTGCTGTCGCCGCGCGACGTGCGCCGCATCGCGCTGATCGGCTGCGTGGCGGCGCTGACGCTGACCGCGATGACCCTGCTGGTCGGCATCGAGATCAAGGGCGCCCGCCGCTGGATCGCCCTGCCGGGGATGCAGATCCAGCCGAGCGAATTCCTGAAACCCTGCTTCGCCATCGCCGCCGCCTGGCTGATCGCCGAGGGCAAGCAGGTGCCGCGCTTCCCCGGCATGACGATCGCGATCGGGTTGTATGTGTTGATCGCCTTCTGCCTGAAGTCGCAGCCGGATATCGGCATGCTGGGCGTGATCACGATGGTGTTCTTCGCCCAGATGTTCCTGGCGGGGCTGAACCTGTTCCTGGTCGGCCTGGGCGCGCTGGGGATCGGCGGGGGCGGGGTCGCGGCCTATCTGTTCTTCAGCCACGTGCAGAAGCGGGTGCAGGAATTTCTCCACCCCGGGGCGGCCGGGGCCGCCGCCGACTACCAGCCCATGAAGGCGCTGGAGGCGTTCGGCAACGGCGGCCTGTGGGGCCGCGGCCCCGGCGAGGGCCATGTCAAGGACGTGCTGCCCGACGCCCACGCCGATTTCGTCTTCGCCGTCGTCGGCGAGGAGTTCGGCATGGTGGTCTGCCTGGTCATCATCGGCGTGTTCGCCTTCATCGTGCTGCGCGGCCTGCTGCAACTGCTGAAGGAGCCCGATCCGTTCACCGTGCTGGCCTGCGCCGGGCTGATCACCGGCTTCGGGCTGCAGGCCTTCGTCAACATGGCCTCGTCGCTGCAACTCATTCCGACCAAGGGGATGACCTTGCCGTTCATTTCCTATGGCGGGTCATCGGTGATGGCGGTGGCGCTGGGCATCGGCATGCTGCTGGCGCTGACGCGACGGCGACGGCATGGCGACGCGCCATGAGGGGCCTGTTCATGCGGGCGCTGCTGGTCGAGGCCGTGGCATGAGAGGCCCGGCAGTGCATCCCGTGGCGATCGTTGCGGGTGGAACCGGTGGGCATTTCTTCCCGGCCGAAGCGCTGGCGAGCGAACTGCTCGCGCGCGGCAGGCGCATCGTGCTGCTGTGCGATGCGCGCTCGGCCGGGCTGCAGAGCCCGGTGTTCGCCGGCCATGAGCGCTTCGTCATCCACGGCGCGGGCATCGCCGGGCGCGGCGTGCTGCGCGGCGCCGCGGCGCTTGCCGCACTTGCCCGCGGCGTCGTGCAGGCGCGCGGGATCCTGGCCCGGCTCGATGTTGCCGCGGTGGTGGCGTTCGGCGGCTATCCGGCGGTCGCGCCCGTGCTGGCGGCACGCCTGCCGGGCCGCAGGTCGGCGCGGCGTTGCCCGGTGATCCTGCACGAACAGAACGCCGTGCTGGGCCGCGCCAATCGTTTCCTGGCGCGCCATGCGACGGTTCTGGCACTGAGCTTCGCCGCCACCGAGCGTGTGCCGGAGGTCGCCGCGACGGTGGTCACCGGCAACCCGGTGCGCCCTGCCATCGCCGCCCTGGCGGAACAAGGCTACGTGCCGCCGGACCGCGCCCCCGCGGACGGTGCGGTGCGCCTGCTGGTGCTGGGCGGTTCGCTCGGCGCGCGGGTGTTCAGCGACGTGGTGCCCGACGCGGTCGCCCTGCTGCCGGCGGATTTGCGCGCCCGGCTGGCCATCGTCCAGCAGTGCCGTGCGGAGGACCTCGCGCGCGTGCGCGCCGCCTATGCGCAGAGCGGCGTCGCCGCAGAGTTGTCGGCGTTCTTCCCCGATGTGGCGGCGCGCCTCGCGGCGGCGCATCTGGTGATTTCGCGCGCCGGCGCTTCGTCGGTTGCCGAACTGGCGGTCGCCGGGCGGCCGGCGATCCTGGTTCCGTTGCCGAACGCGATCGACGACCACCAGAGCGCCAACGCGCGCGTGCTGGTCGCCGCCGGCGGCGCCTCCGCCATCGCCCAGCGCGATTTCACCCCGGCGCTGCTGGCGGACCGGCTCGTGTCGCTGCTGCACCAACCCGACATGCTGGCGCACGCCGCCCGCGCCGCGCGCCGCGTCGGCTGCGCCGATGCCACGGCGCGGCTGGCCGACCTGGTGGAATCGCTGGTGCGCCAGGAGGTGACGCCATGAGGGCGCTGCCACTCTCGATCGGCACCATGCATTTCGTCGGCATCGGCGGCATCGGCATGTCCGGCATCGCCGAGGTGCTGCACACGCTCGGCTATCGCGTGCAGGGCAGCGATATCAGCGACTCCGCCAACGTGAAGCGGCTGCGCGAGGCCGGGGTGAAGATCGCCATCGGCCACGACGCGGCCAATCTCGGCGACGCGCAGGTGCTGGTCGTTTCGTCGGCGGTGCGGCGCGACAACCCCGAGGTCGTGGCGGCGCGCGCGCGGCTGATCCCGGTGGTGCGCCGCGCCGAGATGCTGGCCGAGCTGATGCGGCTGAAATGGTCGATCGCGGTCGGCGGCACGCACGGCAAGACCACGACCACCAGCATGGTCGCGGCGATTCTGGAAGCCGCGAAGCTGGATCCCACCGTGATCAACGGCGGCATCATCAACGCCTACGGCAGCAACACGCGGCTGGGCGCCGGCGAATGGATGGTGGTGGAGGCCGACGAAAGCGACGGCAGCTTCCTGCGCCTGCCGGCGGTGATCGCGATCGTCACCAACATGGACGCCGAGCACCTGGACCACTGGGGCACCGCCGAGGCGATGCTGGCGGGCTACGACCAGTTCGTCTCCAACATCCCGTTCTACGGCTTCGCGGTGCTGTGCATCGACCATCCGGCGGTGCAGCAGATGATCCCGCGCCTGTCGGATCATCGCATCGTCACCTACGGATTTTCGCCACAGGCCGATGTGCGCGCGGAGCGCGTCAACACCGACCGTTCCGGTGCCACCTTCGACGTGATGGTCGCCGATCGCGCGCGCAAGCGGGAGCGCAAGCTGGGACCGTTCCGGCTGCCGATGCTGGGCCAACACAACGTGCAGAACGCGCTGGCCGCGATCGCGGTGGGCGTCGAGATGGACATCGCCGAGGCCACGCTGCGCGGCGCCCTGCTCGCCTTCCGCGGCGTCAAGCGCCGCTTCACCAAGACCGGCGAGACCGGCGGCATCACCGTGATCGACGATTACGGCCACCACCCGGTGGAGATCGCCGCGGTGCTGAAGGCGGCGCGCCAGGCCGGCGCGCGCGACGTCATCGCGGTGGTGCAGCCGCACCGCTACTCGCGGCTGCACTCGCTGTTCAGCGAGTTCTGCACCTGCATGAACGACGCCGGCACGGTGATCGTCGCCGATGTCTATCCGGCCGGCGAGACACCGATCGCCGGGGTGCATCGCGACGCGCTGGTCGACGGGCTGCGCGCGCGCGGCCATCGCAGCGTCGTGCCGCTGCCCAGCCCGGCACGGCTGGCCGAGATGGTGCACGCCATGGCCAAGCCGGGCGATTTCGTCGTCTGCCTCGGCGCCGGTTCGATCACCCAATGGGCTGCCACGCTGCCCGCCGAGCTGGCGGTGTTGCAGGCCAACGCCGGCCCATCCGGCGGGGGACGCGCCGGATCCGGACATCCCGGTCCCGGCCGTGCGGGCAGCGAACCGCCGGGCGCCGGACATCCAACCGTCGGCCGGCGAGCCGCCGGAGGCGGACCATGATGGCAGCGCCCGTCAGCCATGGGTTGATCGACATGCTGCCGCCGTTGCGCGGGCGCGCGCAGGCCGATGCGCCGCTGGCCCCGTTCACCTGGTTCCGCGTCGGCGGCGCCGCCGAGGTGCTGGTTCGCCCGGCGGATGCGGCGGACCTCGCGCAGTTCCTGGCGGCCCTGCCGCGCGACCTGCCGATGCACGTGCTGGGTGCGTGCTCGAACCTGATCATCCGCGACGGCGGCCTGCCGGGGATCACCATCCGGCTGGCGCGCGGCTTCAACGCCATTGCCGTCGAGACCGACGGCGTGATCGCCGGCGCCGCCGCGCTGGATGTCACGGTAGCGGAACATGCCGCCGCCGCCGGGCTGACCGGCATCGAATTCCTGTCCGGCATTCCCGGCACCATCGGCGGCGCCGTGGCGATGAACGCCGGCGCCTATGGCGGCGATGTCGCCGGCGCTCTGGACTGGGCGGAGATCGTTTCGCGCCAAGGCAGCGCGCGGCGCATGAGCGCGGCTGACCTGGCCTTCGCCTATCGCCATGCCGGCCTGCCGGCGGGTGCCGTCGTCACGCGGGCGCGGCTGCGGGCGCGGCGCGGCGCGCCGGCGGCGATCGCGGCGCGCATGGCGGAGATCCGCGCGGCGCGCGAGGCGTCCCAGCCGGTGCGCGCCCGCACCGGCGGGTCCACCTTCCGCAACCCGCCGCCCGAGGTGAGTTCGTTGAAGGCGTGGGAGCTGATCGATGCCGCCGGCTGCCGCGGGCTTGGCCGCGGTGGCGCGGTCGTTTCCGAAAAGCATTGCAACTTCCTGATCAACACCGGGACCGCGACCGCGGCGGATCTTGAAGGGCTCGGCGAGGAAGTGCGCCGGCGGGTGTTCGCCGCCTGCGGCGTGCGGTTGCAGTGGGAGATCCATCGCATCGGCATCCCCGCGCGCGGACCGGAGGTGGTGCCATGAGCGAGATCCGTACACCTCTCCCGCCTGCGGGAGAGGTCGGCGAGCGGAGCTCGCCGGGTGAGGGTGGTGCCCACGGCCCGACCCTCACCCGCGCCGCTGCGCGCGCCCACCTCTCGCACTGCGTGGGAGAGGTGAACCCACGGCGCCGGGTCGCGGTGCTGTACGGCGGCATCTCGGCCGAACGCGCGGTGAGCCTGTCGTCCGGCGTGCAGGTCATCGCCGCGCTGCGCGGCGCCGGGTTCGCGGTCACGCCGATCGAGGTGGGTGAAGACCTCGCCGCGGTGATCGCCGCGCTGACGCCGCGTCCCGATGCCGTGTTCAACGCCCTGCACGGCCGCTTCGGCGAGGACGGCGCGATCCAGGGCGTGCTCGACTGGCTGGCCATCCCGTACACGCATTCCGGGGTCCTCGCCTCGGCGCTGGCGATGGACAAGGGGGCGGCCAAGGCGGTGTTCGCCGCGCACGGGCTGCCGGTGGCGCAAGGTCGTGTCGTGGCGGTGGACGAGCTGGAGGCCGGCGACCCGCTGCCCCGACCCTACGTCGTCAAGCCGGTCAACGAAGGTTCCTCGGTCGGCGTCGAAATCATCCGCCAGGGCGACAACCGCCGTGCCGACGTGGCACGCGCCTGGCGCTTCGGTCGCGCGGCGATGGTCGAGGAATACATCCCCGGCCGCGAGCTGACCGTGGGCGTGATGGGCGAGCGGGCGCTCGCGGTCACCGAGATCCTCGCCGAGGCCGGCATGTTCTACGACTACGACTCGAAATACAGCGACGGTGGCTCGCGCCATATCATTCCCGCTGCGGTGCATCCCGGCACCTATGCGCGCGCGCTCGATATGGCGCTGGCGGCGCATCGCGCGCTGGGCTGCCGCGGCGCCTCGCGCTGCGACTTCCGCTACGACGACACCGCGGGCGAGCCGGGCCGCCTCGTGCTGCTGGAGATCAATACGCAGCCTGGGCTGACGCCGACCTCGCTGTTGCCGGAACAGGCGGCGCATCTCGGCATCGATTTTCCCACGCTATGCGCCTGGATGGTGGAGCAGGCCGCATGCCGCGCGTGACCCGCCAGCCGCGCAATTCGATCAACGACCGGCCGGCGCCGCTGCGGCTGCGGCTGCGGCGTGGCTGGAAGAAGCTGCGTCCGGCCGGCTGGCTGGGCATCGGCGTCGTGTTGCTGCTGGGCGCGGCCCTGGCGCGCCACGCGACCGCCCCAGGCGACGCGTCGGGTGGCGCCGCAGGCGAGGCGTCGCGGGCCTCGCTGGCCACGTTGCGCGAGCGCATCGGCAATGCCACCGCCGTGCTCGGGCTGCGCGTCAACAGCATCGTCATCGAGGGCCGGGCCAACACGCCGGAGCCGCTGCTGCGTGCGGCGCTGGGCATCTCCAAGGGCGAACCGATCCTCGGCTTCTCGCTCGATGCCGCGCGGCGCAACGTCGAGAAACTGGCCTGGGTGAAGCAGGCGACGGTCGAGCGCCGGCTGCCCGACACCATCGTCGTGCAACTCGTCGAGCACCCGCCCTTCGCCATCTGGCAGAACCAGGGCCGGTTCGTGCTGATCGACCACGACGGCCATGTGTTGACCAACGAGGCCGTCGCGCAATTCCGTTACTTGCCGCTGGTGGTGGGACCGGGTGCGCCGGCGGCCGCGACGGCGCTGATCGTCGCATTGACCGATCATCCTGGCCTGATGGCGCGCATGGTGGCGGCGGTGCGCGTCGGCGAGCGGCGCTGGAACCTGCAGTTGCGCGGCGGGATGAGCGTGCTGCTGCCGGAAGGCCACGAGGCGGCGGCGCTCGACCGGCTGGCGGCGCTGCAGCAGGACCACGCGCTGCTCGATCGGCCGCTGGAGGTGGTCGATATGCGCCTGCCCGATCGGTTGGTGCTGCGCCCACGCGCCGAACCGGCCGCCGATCCCGCAACGAAGAAGCCGACATGAGCGGAACAGGCGCAATGCGCGGAATGGCCGCCAAAACCAGCCTGGGCGGGGCGGTCGCCAACATGCGCGGAGCGCGCCCATGAACGACATGTCGCGCCGCCTGCCGCCGCCGCGCTCGGAGCCCGCGGAGCCGAAGCGCGCGCGCCATCACCGCGCCGGCCCGTTCGGGGTGCTCGACATCGGCACCACCAAGGTGGCCTGCCTGATCGGGCGTACCGAGGGCGACGGATCGTTGCGCGTGCTGGGCTTCGGCTGGCAGCGCGGCCGCGGCGTGCGCGCCGGCGGGATCGTCAACATCGAGGACGCCGAGCGGGCCATCCGCGCCGCGGTCGGCCAGGCCGAGGACATGGCCGACACGACGCTGCAGGCGGTCACCGTGAACCTGTCCTGCGGCCAGCCCAACTCGCGGCTGTTCAACGTGCAGTGGCCGATCGGCAATGCCGCCGCCGGCGGGCGCATCGTGGTCGAACAGGACATCCGCCGCGTGATGCTCGAGGCGCGGATCCGTTCCGCCTCCGAGGGGCGCGAGGTGATCCACTCGTTGCCGCTATCCTTCATGGTCGATACCACGGACCACGTCGCCGATCCGCGCGGCCTGTATTGCTCGACGCTGACGGCGCGGCTGCACATTGTCGATGCGGCGGCCTCGGCGCTGCGCACGCTGGGCGCCTGCATCGCGCGCTGCGACCTGGAGATCGCCGAGGTGGTGTCGGCGCCGATGGCCGCGGGCCTTGCCACGCTGGTGGCGGACGAGCGCGACATGGGCGCCACCGTCATCGACATGGGCGGCGGCACCACCGGCGTCGCGGTGTTCGCCGAGGGCCAGTTGCTGCACACCGCGCAATTGCCGGTCGGCGGCATGCACATCACCAGCGACCTGGCGCGCGAGCTGGTCACCACCGTGGCGCATGCCGAGCGGATGAAGACGCTGCACGGCAACGCGCAGTCGTGCGCCGACGACGAGCGCGAATTCCTCACCGTGCCGCTGGTCGGCGAGGACGAGCACCAGTTCGCCAAGGTGCCGCGCAGCATGGTGGTGAACGTGGTCCGCCCGCGCGTCGAGGAGATCTTCCAATTGGTGCGCGACCGGCTTGAAACCGCCGGCCTGACGCGCGCGATGGGCGCGCGCGTCGTGTTGACCGGCGGCTCCTGCCAACTCGCCGGAGTGCGCGAGATGGCCGCGCACATGCTGAACAAGCCGGTGCGACTCGGACGGCCCTTCGCGCTGCGTGGCCTGCCGGACAGCGCCTCGGGCCCCGCCTTTGCCACCGCGGCGGGCCTGCTGGCCTGGGCGGCCGGCGCGGGCCGCACGCTGGAGGACATCGAGATGGAGAGCGCCCCGGCCAGCGGATCGTTCGCCCGCTTCTTCAGATACCTGAAGGAACGCTTCTGATGCTGCGCGCCGCACACCGCCGCAGGCCATCGGCCCATCCGGCGCACTGGTCCGGCCGCACGCAATTGGCCTGTCGCACGCAGTTCGCCGGTCTCGGCCGACCGGACCGGCGCAGCCGATCGTCGAGTCGCGGCCGACCGCGACAAATAAATTATCCGCGATCGTGCAACGACAGCTTCACCGAATCGAACCGACTAGGGGAGAAGACCGCATGACACTGAATCTCACCGTGGTGCAACCCACGCACACCGACTTCACGCCGCGCATCTCCGTCATCGGCGTTGGCGGCGGCGGAACCAACGCGGTCAACAACATGATCGCCGGCAATCTGCAGGGCGTGGAGTTCATCGTCGCCAACACCGACGCGCAGCAGCTGATGCACAGCCGGGCGGATCGGCGCATCCAGCTCGGCCCGCACATCACGCAGGGCCTCGGCGCCGGCGCCAAGCCGGAGATCGGGCGCGCCGCGGCCGAGGAGGCGGCGGACGAGCTGATGCGCCAACTGGATGGCGCGCACATGCTGTTCATCACCGCCGGCATGGGCGGCGGCACCGGCACCGGCGCGGCGCCGGTGATCGCGCGCATGGCCAAGGAGCGCGGCATCCTGACGGTGGGTGTGGTGACGCGGCCGTTCGACTTCGAGGGCAAGCGCCGCCAGCGCGCCGCCGAGGCCGGGATCGACGAATTGCAGCAATACGTCAACACGCTGATCGTCATCCCGAACCAGAACCTGTTCCGTATGGCGACCGAGCGCACCACCTGGCGCGAGGCGTTCAAGATGGCCGACCAGGTGCTGTACATGGGCGTGCGCGGCGTCACCGACCTGATGATGGCGCCGGGCCTGGTCAATCTGGACTTCGCCGATATCCGCACCGTGATGGCGGCGATGGGCAAGGCGATGATGGGCACCGGCGAAGCGGACGGCGAGAACCGCGCCATCCGCGCCGCCGAGGCGGCGATCAACAACCCGCTGCTGGAAGACACCTCGATGTCCGGCGCGCGCGGCCTGCTGATCAACATCACCGGCGGCGACGACCTGACGCTGTATGAGGTCGATCAGGCCGCCAACCGCATCCGCGAGGAGGTGGACGACGAGGCCGAAATCATCTTCGGCTCGGCGATCGACGCGTCGCTGGAGGGGCGTATCCGCGTCTCGGTCGTCGCCACCGGGATCGACGCCCCGCCCGGGCTACAGGCTCAGCCGCCACGGCTGAAGGTGGTTGGCAGCGAGGACCACCTGACCATGCCGGTGATGCAGCGCGACGCCGGCTTCGCGGCGGTGGGCGCGGCGGTGGGCGCGGGTCCGATCACGCAGATGCGCGCCACGGCTTCGGAGCAGTATGCGATGGAGCCGACCGAGCTCGGCGCCGCCTCGGAGCCGATGCTGACGCAGGATCCGACGGCGATGGCGCGGGCGGAGGCGCCGCAGCGCATCGAGCCGACCCTGGCGCCGCAGGCCGAGCCGATCGCCCCGGCGCCTCACCAACACGCCGCGCCGGGAGCGGCAACCCACGGGCTGGCGTCCAACGGCTCGGCATCGCCTGGTGCGCCGTCCCCGACCGCGCCGCCGCGTGGCGGACGCGCGCCGGCCAGCACCCTGTTCGCACCCGCGGAGCCGAAGGCCGCGGTGAGCCAGCCGCCTGCGCCGCACGCCAGCGGGGTCGAGTCGCAGTCTCGCTCGCTGTTCGGTCGCGTCACCGGTCGGTTCGGCTTCCGCCACGCCGCGGAACCCGAGGCCCCGCCGCCCACGGCGACCCAGGAACCGCAACCCGTCGCCGAGCCGGTGCGCCCGACCGTGCGCCAGACCACGGCCGAGGACATCGGGATCGGCATCCCGAATTTCCTGCTGCGCCAGACCTCCGGCACCGCCACGTCGCCGCGGCGCTAGCGCCGTGGCGGCCGCGTTGCGCCGCCGGCGTCGCGCCGCGCCGCGCCGCGCGCGACATTGTGCTGTCGCGCGGCAAGCGCTGCAAGATCAAAGGGTTGCGCCGAAATATTTGGCAACAATCATTGACTGGCCACGTCGTGCGGCGGCCCGGTAACATACCCTTGGTCGCGCTTCCGTCGATGCGGCCAGGGGCCGCACAAGGGGCGATGCGATGGATGGCATGCAGCATGCCTTGATTTCGGCTGGACTTGCCTCTTACGCCATGGCCCGCCAGACCACCCTGAAGGCGTCGATCGACTGCGTCGGCATCGGGCTGCACAGCGGGCGCCGGGTGCAGATGGCGCTGCGTCCCGCGGCGGCGGACCACGGCATCGTGTTTCGCCGCACCGACCTCGGCCGCAGCATTGCCGCCCAATTCGACCTCGTCGTCGATACCAGGCTCGCCACCGTGCTCGCCGATCCCGCCGATCCGACAGCGCGGGTCGCCACCGTCGAGCATGTGATGGCCGCGCTGGCCGGCTGTGGCATCGACAATGCGCTGATCGAGGTCGATGGACCGGAGCTTCCGGCGCTCGATGGTTCGGCCGCCCATCTGGTGTTCCTCATCGACTGCGCCGGCATCGTGGCGCAGGACGCGCCGCGCGGGCGCATCGAGGTGCTGCGCACGGTTCGCGTCAGCGACGGCGATGGCTTCGCCGAACTCGGCCCGGCCCGGCTGCCCCATGACGGGCTGGACCTGACGATGTCGATCGAGTTCGCCGCGGCGGCGATCGGCCGGCAGGCGCTGTCCCTCCGGCTCACGCCCGACAGCTTCCGCCGGGAATTGTCGCGCGCCCGCACCTTTGCCCTGGCCGAGGACATCGAGCGGTTGCGCGCCGCCGGCATGGCGCGCGGCGGCAGCCTGGACAACGCCGTGGTGGTCGACGCCGCCCGCGTGCTGAACCCGGGCGGGCTGCGCATGCACGACGAATTCGTCCGCCACAAGCTGCTGGATGCCGTGGGCGATCTGGCGCTGGCCGGTGCGCCGCTGTCCGCCAGCTTCACCGCGCATCGCTCCGGCCATGCCTTGAACAACCGGGTGCTGCGGGCCCTGCTCGGCGATCGGACCGCCTGGCGCATGGCGACGGACGTGCCGGCCCTGGCGGCCGCCTGAGCGCCGCACGCCACTGCCGCCGCACGCCTCTACCGCCGCACGCCTCTTACGCGCTGATGGTCCGGCGATCTGACCGCTTTGCGCCTCGCCCGCGCCCATCCCAACCTTCTCGCGGCGCCCTCTTCGCGTTGCTTGCCCGCATGCTATAAGCGCCGCCGATGACAATGATCGCCACCCCCACGACCGCTCTTCGTCCGGCCCGAGTCGCCTCGCGGCGACGGCCGCTCCGCCGCTTCGCGCTCGGCCTGGTGCTGCTGGTGCCGCTGCTCGGCGCCTGCGGCTCCAAATCCGACCAGCAGGACGACCAATCCGGTTCGGCGTCGGTGCCGGTCGAAACCCTCTACAACAACGGCGTCGATGCGCTGCGCGCGCAGCGCTACCCATCGGCGATCGACCAGTTCAACGCGGTGGATCAGAACTACCCATTCTCGACCTGGGCGCCGAGCGCGCAGCTCATGGCGGCGTACGCCCAGTATCTGCAGAACCACTACAGCGAGGCGCTGACCGCGCTGGACAGCTATATCAAGCTGCATCCGGCGAGTCGCGACGTCGCCTACGCCTACTACCTGCGGGCGCTCTGCTATTACGAGCAGATCACCGATGTCTCCCGCGACCAAAAAAGCACGCAGGTGGCGATGGCGGCGTTGCAGGAGGTGGTGAACCGCTTCCCCGGCAGCACCTACGCCCGCGACGCGAAGCTGAAGATCGACCTGTGCACCGACCATCTCGCCGGCGCCAACATGGCCATCGGCCGCTGGTACGAGAGCCAGCACATGTACACCGCGGCGATCGGCCGGTTCCAGCGCGTGGTGGACGACTTCCAGACCACCAACCAGGTGCCGGAAGCGCTGGCAAGGTTGGTCGAGATCTACCTGATCCTCGGCCTGAAGGACGAGGCGAAGCGAACCGCCGCCGTGCTCGGCTACAACTACCCCGGCAATATCTGGTACGCCGACACCTACGACCAGTTGCGCAACAACGACCTGGTGCAGGGCGCGCCGGCGCCGAGCGATGTGAGCGGCCGCGGCGGCTTCTTCTCGCGCACCTGGCATTCCATCTTCTGAGACCGGATCCGGACCGGTCAACATGCTCACGGCGCTGTCGATCCGCGATGTGGTGCTGATTGAGCGGCTGGACCTGGGGTTCGGCCCCGGCCTGACCGTGCTGACCGGGGAAACCGGGGCCGGCAAATCCATCCTGCTGGACAGTCTGGGTCTGGCGCTGGGCGCGCGGGCCGAGGCCGGGCTGGTGCGCACCGGCGCCGAGCAGGCCAGCGTGACCGCCTGCTTCGCCCCGCCACCGGGCCACCCGATCGCCGCGCTGCTGGCCGAGCAGGGGCTGGAGGCAGAGGACGAGATCGTGCTGCGCCGCGTGCTGGGGCGCGACGGCCGCTCCCGCGCGTTCCTCAACGACCAGCCGGTGGGGGTGGCGCTGCTGCGCCGCGCCGGCGCCTTGCTGGTCGAGGTGCAGGGCCAGCACGAGCAGATGGGCCTGGCCGATCCGGCGAGCCACGCGTGCGCTGCTGGATGCCTTCGGCGTGGCGCCGGCGCTGCGCGACGCGGTGGCGGTGGCCTGGCGCGACTGGCGGGCGGCGCTGGCGGCGCTGGCGGCGGCGCGCGAGCGAATCGAGGCGGCCGAGCGCGACGAGGCATGGTTGCGCCACGCGGTGGACGAGCTGGCCCGGCTGGCCCCGTCCGAGGGCGAGGAAGACCGGCTGGCGGCCGAGCGGCAGCGCCTGCAACAGGGCGAACGCCGCGCCGAGGCGATCGCCGCCGCATTGGCCGAACTGACCCCGGCGTCCGGCGGGCGCGACCGCCGCGGTCCCGGCCCGGCCGCGGCGCTGCGCGCCGCCGCCCGCGCGCTGCAACGGCTGATCGTGCCGGGCCAGCCCGAGGCGGAAAACCCGGCGGCGCCGGCCACCGCGGCGCTGGAGCGCGCCGAGGAAGCGCTGGCCGAGGCCGAGACGCTGCTGACCCGGCTGGCGGCGGAGGCCGAGGCCGATCCGCGGCTGCTGGAGCGCGCCGAGGAGCGGCTGTTCGCCCTGCGCGCCGCCGCGCGCAAGCACGCGGTGACGGTGGCGCGAACTGCCCGCTGCTGCTGGACACGCTGGCGACGCGGCTGGCGGCGCTGGAAACCGGGGCCGCCGAAGTCGTCGACACTGGAGCAGGCGGCGGCGGCGGCGCGCCTGGTCTATGCCGAAGCCGCCTTGTCGCTGACCGCGGTGCGCCGCGCCGCCGCGCTGCGGCTGGATCGCGCGGTGGCGAAGGAACTGCCGCCGCTGCGGCTGGACAAGGCGCGGTTCCACGCCGAGGTGACCGCGCTGGCGGAGCCCGACTGGGGCGGGCAGGGCGCCGACCAGGTGCGCTTCCTGATCGCCACCAATCCGGGCCAGGAGCCAGGGCCGCTGGCGCGCATCGCCTCGGGCGGCGAGTTGTCGCGATTGATGCTGGCGCTGAAGGTGGTGCTGCACGGCGGCTCCACGGTGCCGACGCTGGTGTTCGACGAGGTGGATTCCGGCATCGGCGGCGCCACCGCGGCGGCGGTCGGCGAGCGCCTGGCGCGCGTCGCGGGGCAGGTGCAGGTGCTGGTGGTGACCCATTCGCCGCAGGTGGCGGCGCGCGGCGGCGCGCATCTGCGCGTGGCCAAGGCCACCGGGCGGGCGCGCGCGACCACGCTGGTCGACGTGCTGGATGGCGGGGCGCGGCGCGAGGAGATCGCGCGCATGCTGGCGGGCGAGACGGTAACGGCGGCGGCGCGCGCCGCGGCCGACGACCTGCTGGGCGCGCCGGCGTGAGCGTGGCACCGTGAGTGCCTGCTGCCTGAACGCCCCCAGCCTGCACGCCTCTCGCCTGAACGCCCGCAGCCTGAACGCCCGCAGCCTGAACGCTTCCGGCCTGAACGCCTCTGGCCTGAACGCCGATATGAGCGCGGCGCCGTGAGCGCGCGCCCGCGTGAGCGCCGGGGCGAACGCGACGCGGCGAGCGCGCCGGCAGTCGAGGCGCTGAGCGCGGCCGAGGCCGCGGCGGAGCTCGAACGCCTGGCGCGCGAGATCGCCCATCATGACCGGCTGTACCACACGCTCGACGCACCGGAGATCAGCGACGCCGCATATGATGAATTGGGCCAGCGCAACGCCGCGATCGAGGCGCGGTTCCCCGACCTGGTGCGCGCCGATTCGCCGTCGCGCCGCGTCGGTGGCGCGCCGGAGAGCGGCTTCGCCAAGCTGCGCCACCTGGTGCCGATGCTGTCGCTGGACAACGCCTTCGACGCCGCGGAATTCGCCGAGTTCGTCGCCCGCGCACGCCGCTTCCTGGGGCTGGCGGCGGAGGCACCGCTGGCCTTTGTCGGCGAGCCGAAGATCGACGGGCTGTCGATCAACCTGACCTATGAGCATGGCCGGTTCGTGCGCGGCGCGACGCGCGGCGACGGCACCGAGGGCGAGGACGTCACCGCCAACCTGCGCACGATCGGCTCGGTGCCTACACGGTTGCACGGCCATGCGCCGGCGCTGATCGAGATCCGCGGCGAAGTGTTCATGACCAAGGCGGATTTCCTGGCGCTGAACGCGGCGCAGGCCAAGGCGGAGCAGAAGCCATTCGCCAATCCGCGCAACGCCGCCGCCGGCAGCCTGCGGCAGCTCGATCCGGCGATCACCGCCAGCCGGCCGCTGTCGCTGTTCGCCTATGCGCTGGGCGAGGCGAGCGAGGCGGTGGCCGACACCCACTGGCACTACCTGCACCGGCTGCGCGAGTGGGGCTTCCAGGTCAATCCGCTGTCGAAGCATCTGCCGGATGCGGCAGCGGCGGCCGCGTTCCAGCAGGACATGGCCGCGCAACGCTCGGGGCTCGGCTACGACATCGACGGCGTGGTCTACAAGATCGACGACCTGGGCTTGCAGCGCCGGCTTGGCTTCGTCGGGCGCGCGCCGCGCTGGGCGATCGCCTGGAAGTTCCCCGCCGAGCAGGCAACGACGCTGCTGCAAGGCATCCATATCCAGGTCGGGCGCACCGGCGCGCTGACGCCGGTCGCCGAGTTGGAGCCGGTGAATGTCGGCGGCGTGCTGGTGAGCCGCGCGACGCTGCACAACGAGGACGAGATCGCCCGCAAGGACATCCGCATCGGCGACACGGTGGTGGTCCAGCGCGCCGGCGACGTGATCCCGCAGGTCGTTTCCGTGGTGCCGGAGCGGCGGCCGAAACATGCCGAACCGTACCGGTTTCCCGGACACCTGTCCGGTCTGCGGCAGCCACGCGGTGCGCCCGCCGGGGGAGGCGGTGCGCCGTTGCACCGGAGGGCTGATCTGCGCGGCGCAGCGGGTGGAGCGGCTGATCCATTTCGTCTCGCGCCCGGCGTTCGACATCGACGGGCTGGGCGAGAAGACGATCCAGGAATTCTACGACGAGGGCTGGCTGCAAGGCCCCGCGGATCTGTTCAGGCTGCCCTCGCGCGAGGCGGAGATCGCCGCGCGCGAGGGCTGGGGCACGCTGTCGGCGCGCAACCTGTCGCGCGCGATTGCGGCGCGGCGGGTCATTCCGCTGGCCCGCTTCATCTACGCGCTCGGCATCCGGCGCATCGGCGAGGCGAATGCGCGGCTGCTGGCGCGCCATTACGGCAGCTATACGAATTGGCGGGCGCAGATGCTGGCGGCGACCACGGTGGGCTCGGAGGAACGCCAGACGCTGGGCAGCATCCTCGGCATCGGCCCGGCGATCGCCGAGGAGTTGGCGGATTTCTTCGACGAGGCGCGCAATGTGCGCACGTTGGACGAACTGGCGCGCGAGCTGATGATCGAAGACGCGGCGCCGGCGGAAACCGCGGACAGCGCGCTGGCCGGCAAGACGATCGTGTTTACCGGCGCGCTGGAGACGATGACGCGGCCCGAAGCCAAAGCGCGCGCCGAGGCGATGGGGGCGAAGGTGACCGACAGCGTCTCGAAGAAAACGGATCTCGTGGTGCTGGGCGCCGATGCCGGATCGAAGGCGCGCCGGGCGGCGGAGTTGGGCGTGCGCACGCTGACCGAGGCCGAATGGCGCGAACTGGCCGGGCTTGGCTGATTGAACGCAATGGCCGCGCCGCGGCATGCATCACGAAAGGAACCTGCCATGGCACGACGCGAGGACACCAAACGGATCGGCCTGTTGGCGCCTTCCTCCAGCACGACGCAGGAGATCGAGTATCGCCAGATACTGCCCGCCGCGATCACGCTGCACACCGCGCGGCTGGTGCTGCGCACGGTCGATCCGAACGCCACGGTCAGCATCGTCGAGGAGATTGAGCAGGAAAGCCGCAAGCTGGCCGACGCCGATGTCGATGTCATCGTGCTGGCGGCAACCGCGCCGTCGTCGCGCAAAGGGCTTGGTTACGACCAGGAACTGATCCGGCGCATCACCGATGCCTCGGGCAAACCCGCCACCACCGCGTCGACCGCGATGATGCAGGCGCTGACGGCGCTCGGCGCGCGCAGCATCGCCATCGCCGCACCCTGGAGCGACGAGGTGAACCGCATCGCCGCGGCGTTCATCGAGGCCAGCGGCGTGCGGGTCCTGACGCATCGCGCGCTGGGCCATGTGGCCAATCTGGAGATCGGCCTGCTCGATGAAGCGACGGCCTATGAGCTGGGCTGCGCGGTCGATCAGCCGGCGGCGGACGCGGTGATGCTGGCCTGCGGCAACTGGCGCACCCAGGGCATTGTCGATCGGCTGGAGGCGACGCTCGGCAAGCCGGTGGTGACGACGAACCAGGTCACGCTGTGGGGCGCGCTGCGCGCGATCGGCCATCCCGCGCCGTTGCCGGGCTGGGGCAAGCTGCTGCGTACATCGCTGTAGCGAACTGGCTGTTTTGCAATGCCGGTGTTGCCGGGGTGGCTGGGCCGGGCCCCATGCGCAGCAGCATAACGCCCTGATACGGCTGGCTCGCCGCGGCGAACGAACCGCAGCGCAAGGTCCTCGGCGTCCGCGATAAAATGCCCTACACCGCACCACGTGCGATCGTCCGGTCCTTTTCGCGGTTTGACGAATCGCCCGGGTGAGTGGGTCGCGATGGCGGCCAGCCACCGCGTCGCGGATCCGGATCGGACGACGCACGGTCGCGATGCTGCTGGATGCGGCGGCGACGGGCGATCTTCGGCCAGCAAGATTCACCACAGAGGCACGGAGGCACAGAGCAGGCAGCCGATGCGCTTCGCGCGTAGCGCAGTCATTTCCTTTCTCTGTGCCTCCGTGCCTCTGTGGTGAAACTTGCTGGCTTGCGGACCATCCGAATACCAGGTGGCGAAAGGATCAACTCTTCGCCGGCCATGACGTGGCGCGGTGCCGGTGGGTCAATCCTTTCGCTACCTGATATCACTCTTGCGCGACGAACCGCTCCAGCCAGTGGATGGTATAATCCCCGGCCTGGAACGACGCGGCCTCGACGATCCGCTGATGCAACGGAATGGTGGTCTGGATGCCGCTGATCGCGAATTCCGCCAGCGCGCGGCGCAGCCGCCCGATCGCGTCGGCCCGCGTCGGCGCGTGCACGATCAGCTTGGCCACCATGCTGTCGTAGTAGGGCGGCACCACGCAGCCGGCATACAGCGCCGAATCCACCCGCACGCCCAGCCCGCCGGGCGCGTGGAACGCGGTGACGCGGCCGGGCGTCGGCATGAAGGTGACCGGGTCCTCGGCGGTGATGCGGCACTCGATGGCGTGGCCGGAAAACATGATGTCGGACTGCCCGTAGCCGAGCGTCGGCGCCGGCGGCGATGCGGATCTGTTCGCGCACCAGATCGATGCCGCACACCATCTCGGTCACCGGATGCTCGACCTGCAGGCGCGTGTTCATCTCGATGAAGGCGAACTGGCCGTCCTGATACAGGAACTCCAGCGTGCCGGCGTTGCGGTAGCCGATCCGGCTCAGCGCCTGCGGTCGCCACCTGGCCCGAGCGCGTCGCGCTGCCTGCGGCGGTCAGCGCCGGCGAGCCGGCTTCCTCCAGCAGCTTCTGGTGGCGCCGCTGCAGGCGAGCAGTCGCGCTCGCCGAAATGCACCACGTTGCCGTGCGCAGTCGGCCATGATCTGCAGCTCGATATGGCGCGGCCGGTCGAGGTATTTCTCGATGTAGACGGCATCGTTGCCGAACGCGGTGCGCGCCTCGGTGCGCGCCAGGCTGAACGCGTCCTCCAGTTCGTCGGGCCGGTGCGCGACCTTCATGCCGCGCCCGCCGCCGCCCGCCGCCGCCTTGACCAGCACCGGATAGCCGATCCGCTCGGCCACCACGCGCGCCGCGGCAACGTCCGGCACGGCGCCGTCGGAGCCCGGCACCAGCGGCACGCCGAGCGCCGCCATCTCGGTCTTGGCGGCGATCTTGTCGCCCATCATGCGGATATGTTGCGGTGCCGGACCGATGAAGCTCAGCCCATGCGCCTCGACCATTTCGGCGAAATTGGCGTTCTCCGACAGAAAGCCGTAGCCGGGATGCAGCGCGTCGGCGCCGGTGATCTCGGCGGCCGACAGGATCGCCGGGATGTTCAGGTAGCTGTCCTTCGCCGGCGGCGGGCCGATGCAGACGCTCTCGTCGGCCAGGCGCACGTGCATCGCCTCGGAATCGGCGGTGGAGTGCACCGCGACGGTCGGGATGCCGAGCTCGCGGCAGGCGCGCTGGATGCGAAGCGCTATTTCGCCCCGATTGGCGATGAGGATTTTCTGGAACACGCGATCATTCCAGGATCATCAGTGCCTCGCCGTACTCGACCGGCGCGCCGCTGCTGACCAGAATTCGCGTGACCGTGCCGGCCTTGGGAGCGCTGGATCTGGTTGAAGGTCTTCATCGCCTCGATCAGCAGCAGGGTCTGCCCGGCGGCAACGCTCTGGCCGACGCTGACGAAGACCGGCGCGCCGGGCTCGGGCGCGAGATAGGCGACGCCGACCATCGGGCTGGTGACCGCTCCGGGATGCAGGGCGTCCGCCGCCGCTTGCGCCGTCGCGGTTTGCGGCGTCGCCGGCAGGGCCGGCGCCGCGGGCAGTGCCGCGGGTGGCGGTGCCGAGACGACGCCGGCGGCCGGTGCCGCGCGCACCACGCGGATGCGGCTGTCGCGCTCCGCCAGCTCGATCTCGGCCAGGCCGGTCTCGGTCAGCAGGGCGGCGAGCGCGCGGATCGCGTCCGGGTCGAACGGAATGCGGCTCATGCCCCGATCCTCATGGCAGCGGCCCTCATGGGCGGTTCTGCACCAGGTCGGCGATTGCGGTCAGCGCCAGGGCATAGCCCTGGATGCCGCAGCCGCAGATGACCCCGGTGGCCGCCTTGGAGACGTAGGAATGGTGGCGAAATTCGTCGCGGCGATGGATGTTGGTGATATGCACCTCGATCACCGGCAGCTCGACCGCCAGCAGCGCGTCGAGCAGGGCGACCGAGGTGTGGCTGTAGCCGGCCGGGTTGATCACGATCCCGGCGGCACGGCCGCGGCATTCCTGCACCCAGGTGACCAGCTCGCCCTCGCCGTTGGTCTGGCGGAAGTCGATCGCCAGGCCGAGCGCCTCGGCGGCTTCGGCGCACAGCACCTCGACATCGTCGAGCGTGTCGGAGCCGTAGATGTGCGGCTGGCGCAGCCCGAGCATGTTCAGGTTCGGGCCGTTGAGCACCACGATGAGTGGGCTGGAGGCGGACTGGGACATGGGCCGGCCGTAGCATAGGGGGCTGCCCGGGTCCAATCCCCCGGGGCGTGTCCAGGATGGCGCCCGCGCCGCCGGCTTCACCAGGACGCTCCGCCGGCGGCGCCGTTGCAGCCGACGCTGCGCCGAAACGCCGCAGTGTATCAAACCATTGACCTGATGCAGAATGGCCAGCATCGGACCTGCGCGTCGGCGATAAACCGGCAAGGTTTCGATCCGCTATAGGAACATGATGTCCGAGCCTCCCGCCGTACCAGTCCTGGAAACCCCCCGCCTGCGGCTGCGCGCGCTGCGCGAGTCGGATGCCGACGCCCGGCACGCGGCCTTCGGCGATGCCGGGACGATGCGCTTCCGGAACGCGCCGCCGGCGCGCGATGTTGACCAGACCGCCGCCACTATCCGCCGCTCGCTGGGCGTCGGCGCGCAATGGCACGCGGTCTTCGCGCTCACCCCGCGCGTTGCCGACCGCGTCGCGCCGGTCCTGGCGCGGCGTAACGCCATGATGGCCGGTCCCGGTTGCCGGGGCGCCGCCGCCAACGCGTCGGCGCCCGCCTGCCGCAGCCCGGCGCTGCTGCCGTACCCCCGGAGCGCCCCCGACGGAACGGACCAGGCGAACCCGCCCGGTGGCCGCTAACGGACCGTCGCCACCCGCAACGCGTTGGTCGTCCCGGGCTGGCCGAACGGCACGCCGGCGGTCACCACGATCTCCGCGCCGTGCCGGGCGAAGCCCTCGGCCTGCGCCACGCGGCCGGCGCGCACCACCGCCTCGGTCAGCGAATGCGCGTCCGGTGCCACCACCGCGTGCACGCCCCAGACCACGGCCAGTCGGCGCGCGGTATCCAGGTGGGGGGTGAGGCCGATCACCGGCGCCTCCGGCCGCTCGCGCGCCACCCGCACCGCGGTGGAACCCGAGGCGGTGAAGGCGACGATCGCCGCGGCGCCGATGGTGTGGCAGATCTGCCGTGCGGCGGCGGCGATGGCGTCGGCGGTGGCGTGCTCCGGATCGGCGCGCGAGGCCTCGATGCCGGCGCGCCAGCCCGGGTCCTGCTCCACCCGGGCGACGATGCGGTCCATCATGTTCACCGCCTCGAACGGGTACTGCCCGGCGGCGGTCTCCGCCGACAGCATCACCGCGTCGGCGCCGTCGTAGACCGCGGTGGCGACGTCGGAGGCCTCGGCCCGGGTCGGCGCCGGGGCCGAGATCATGCTCTCCAGCATCTGCGTCGCCACCACCACCGGTTTGCCGAGCGCGCGCGAAGCCCGCACGATGCGCTTCTGCGCCAGCGGCACCTCCTCCGGCGGCAGTTCCACGCCGAGGTCGCCGCGCGCCACCATCACCGTGTCGGTCAGCCGCAGGATCGCGTCGAGGTTGTCGAGCGCCTGCGGCTTCTCCAGCTTCACCATCAGCCAGGCCTTGCCGCCGACCAGCGCCTTGGCCTCGGCCACGTCCTCGGCCCGCTGCACGAAGGACAGGCCGATGAAGTTGGCGCCGTGCGCCACGGCGAAGGCGAGGTCGTCGCGGTCCTTCACCGTCAGCGCCGGGATCGGCAGCACGATGTCGGGCACGTTGACGCCCTTGCGGTCGGACAGCGGGCCGCCGACCACGACCTCGGTCTCCAGCCCGTCGGCGCGCTTGCGGGTGACGCGCAGGCGCAGCTTGCCGTCGTCCAGCAGCAGGGTGGCGCCGATCCGGGCGGCCTCGATGATCTCGGGGTGCGGCAGGTTGACCCGCTCGGCGTTGCCCGGGGTGGGGTTCAGGTCGAGGCGGAAGGCCTGGCCGGTCTGCAGAAACACCCGCCCGCCGGAGAACTGACCCACCCGCAGCTTGGGGCCCTGCACGTCGGCCAGGATGCCGATCGGGCGGTCCACGCGCTCTTCCAGTTCGCGGATCATGGTGAAGCGGGCGGCATGGTCCTCGTGCGTGCCGTGGCTGAAGTTCAGCCGGAAGATGTCGGCCCCGGCCTGGAACAGCCGCGCCAGGACCTCCGGCGTGGAGCTGGCCGGGCCGAGCGTGGCGATGATCTTGGTGCGCCGGCGGCGCCGGATCTTGGGGCGACTTGCCATGGGTGGGGTGCCTCAGACGATCAGGATGGCGCGGATGTCGTTGATGTTGGTCAGCGTCGGTCCGGTCTTGATCAGGTCGCCGAGCGCGGCGAACAGCGTGTAGCTGTCGTGGCCGGTCAGCGTCGCGCGCGGATCGAGGCCGGCCGCGCGGGCGCGGGCCAGGGTGTCGGGAGTGACGAAGGCGCCGGCGGCGTCCTCCGTGCCGTCGATCCCGTCGGTGTCGCCGGCGGCGGCCCAGATGCCCCGGCTTGCAGTGCCCTGGCTGCCACCCAGGGCGAGCGCGAGCGACAGCAGGAACTCGGTGTTGCGCCCGCCGCGCCCGGCGGGGCCGTGGCCGATCGTCACCGTCGTCTCGCCGCCGGCCAGCAGCACGGCGGGGGGGGCCAGCGGCTGGCCATGCGTGGCGACGCAATGGGCGATGCCGGCGAACAGGATGCCGGCCTGGGCGGCCTCGCCTTCCAGCGCGTCGCCGAGGATCAGCGGCGCCAGGCCGAAGCCGCTTGCGGTTTCCACCACCTTGTGCAGCGCCATGATCGGCGTGGCGATCAGGCGGAAGTCGCTGTGCGCCAGCGCGCCGGGCTTCGGCGTCTCGTCGGTCGCGGCGGCGAGGCGGTGGGCCACGGCGGCCGACGGGGTGATGCCATAGCGCGCGATCAGCGCCCGTGCCTCGGCGAAGCTCGTCGGGTCCGGCACGGTCGGGCCGGAGGCGATCACCGCCGGGTCGTCGCCCGGCACGTCGCTGATCGCCAGGGTGACCACGCGCGCCGGCGCCGCCGCCGCGGCCAGCCGCCCGCCCTTGATCGCCGAGAGGTGCTTGCGCACGCAGTTCATCTCGGTGATCGTCGCGCCGGAGGCCAGCAGCGCGCGGTTGATGTCCTGCTTGTCGGCCAGCGTCAGCCCGGGCGCCGGGGCGGCGAGCAGCGCCGAGCCGCCGCCGGAGATCAGCGCCAGCACCAGGTCGTCCGGGCCGAGGCCGCGCACGCGCTCCAGCAGCCGGCGGGCGCCGCGCTCGCTGTTGGCGTCCGGCACCGGGTGGGAGGCCTCGATCACCTCGATGTGGCGGGTCGGCACGGCATGGCCGTAGCGGGTGACCACGGTGCCGGTGAGCGGCACGTCGGGCCAGGCGTCCTCCAGCGCGGCGGCCATCACGGCGGCCGATTTTCCGCCGCCGACCACCACGCAGCGCCCCTTCGGCCGGTCCGGCAGGTGGGCGGCCAGCACCTTGCGCGGGTCGGCCGCGGCCACCGCCGCGTCGAACAGGGCGCGCAGCACCGTGCGCGCGCGCGCGTCGTCCCAGATCATTGCCTGGCTCATTCGCTGGCTCGTTTGCCTGGTTCGCCGCCCGTCTCGGCTGGTCGTCCCTGGTGCGTCCGTTGGGCCATGCCAGCGGTCACTTCCTCGGCCATTCGCCGTGCGTCCTCCGTCGCGATGCGCCTGGAGTATGGCGAAGCGCCGCGCCGCGCGCCATCTTGTGCGGCAAAGCGACAGGAGGTTCCAATGCCGACACCCGAACTCGACCCCGCCACCCGCACCGAGCTGGAGGCCGCCGCCTTCCGCCGCCTGGTCGAGCACCTGCGCGAGCGGACCGACGTGCAGAACATCGACATGATGAACCTGGCCGGGTTCTGCCGGAATTGCCTGAGCCGCTGGTACCGCGAGGCGGCCGAGGCCAAGGGCATCGGCCTGGCCGACCCCGACGCGCGGGAGATCGTCTACGGCATGCCGTACAAGGACTGGCAGGCGAAATACCAGAAGGCGGCCAGCCCCGAGCAGATGGCGGCGTTCGCCAAGGCCAATCCCGGCGACTGACGCGCCGGCGTCGCCGGCAGAGCGGCGTGTCCGGTGCGCGGCAGGGCAAGCGGGCGAACGAAGGAAGGTCGGGGCTCCGCCCCGAACCCCGCCAGGGGGCTTTGCCCCCCTGGACCCCCCACCAGAGGCGGAGCCTCTGGACTCCATCCGTGGGAGTGGGTGATGGGGAGGGGGCGTACGGGCGAGGCGAAGGTGCCGTCCGGCGCGCCGGACGGCACCTTCGCCTCGCCCGTACGCCCCCTCCCCATCACCCACTCCCAGTGAAGGGTTCCAAGGGCTTGCCCTGCGGTCCAAGGGGCAGCGCCCCTTGGTGGGGTCCGGGGCGAGGCCCCGGCTTTCTTTCGGTTCGCCCGCTTGCCCTGCCGTGCGCGGTCCGGCGGCTCGACGCGATCAACCGCGGCCGGGCGACGCGCCAACGCGCCTGACCTGCGCCACGAACGCCGCGATCAGCGCCGGGTCCTTCACTCCGGGGGCGCTCTCCACGCCGGAGGACACATCGACCGCCGGCGCTCCGGTGACGCGCAGCGCCTCGGCGACATTCTGCACCGTCAGCCCGCCGGCCAGCAGCCACGGCCCCGGCGCGGCCCAGCCGCGCAGGAGCTCCCAGTCGAACGCCGTCGCATTGCCGCCCGGCCGGGTGGCATCCTTCGGCGGCTTGGCGTCGAGCAGCAGTGCGTCGGCCCCGCCCATCCCGCGCGGCAGATCGGCGGCGGCGGAGACCCCGACCACGCGCCACACCTGCAGCCCGAACCGCGCCCGCAGCGCCGCCGGGGCCATCGTCGTGCCATTCACCTGCAGCACGTCCAGCCGCACGCTGGCCAGCACCTCGGCGATCGCCGCCTCGGTCGGATCGACGAACAGCCCGACCCGCGGCAATGCCTCGGGTACCGGCGCGCTGAGCGCGGCGGCCCGCGCCGGCGTGACGAAGCGCGGCGAGGGCGGGAAGAACACGAACCCCAGCCAGTCGGCACCGGCTGCCACCGCGGCCTCGACCGCCGCCTGGCTGTTCAGCCCACAGATCTTGACCCGCGCGCCGCTCATGTTCCGGGCACCGCTCGGCGCCCCGCGCCGCGCCTGCCCCGCGGATCGCGCATGCCCCAGGGGTCGCTCATGCCAGGGGTCGCTCATGCCAAATCGGCCGCGATTGCCGCCGCCGCCGCCGCCGGATCGGCCGCGCCGGTGATCGGCCGCCCGATCACGATCCAGTCCGCCCCGGCGGCCACCGCCGCGCGCGGCGTCATCACCCGTGCCTGGTCGCCAACCGCCGCCCCGGCCGGACGAATGCCCGGCACCACCAGCTTCGGTCCCGGCCCAAGGGCGGCGCGCAGCATCGCCACCTCCAGCGGGCTGCACACCAGCCCGTCGGCCCCGGCGGCCAGCGCCAGCCGGGCGAGGCGCAGCACCTGCTCGGCGGGCGTGCCGATAACCCCGGTGGCCGCCAGCGCGGCGCCGTCCAGGCTGGTCAGCACCGTCACCGCCAGCAGAACCGGCCGCGCCTCGCCCGCCGCCTCGGCCGCCTGGCGCGCCGCGGCGATCATCGCCGCCCCGCCGGCGGCATGCAGCGTCAGCATGCGCGGCGCCAGCGGCAACACCGCGCGCACCGCGCCGGCCACCGTGTTCGGGATGTCGTGCAGCTTGAGGTCCAGGAAGACCGGCCGGCCGCCGATGGCACGCATGCCCGCGGCGCCGTTCGCCAGGAAGAACTCCAGGCCCAGCTTGAACAGGCCGCAGTTCGGGCCGATCGCCGCCGCCCAGCCGCGCGCCGTGGCGAGGTCGGTGGTGTCCAGCGCCGCGATCACCCGCGCCGCGCCGCGCGGACCAGCATCGTGCGGGGCAGCGGCTGTCGGGTCGGCGCGATCGGGGGCGGCACCGCGCGAGGGCGTCAAACCAGCGGCCACGCGCCTATCCACCGTGCGGGCCTGGCGGCGACAATTGCGCCTTCAGCGCCTTCACCTGCTCCTCCAGCAGGGCGACCGCCTGCTCCGCATGCCGCGCCCGCCGGCGCTGGCCCAGTTCGCCGACCCAGACGAGGAACGCGCCCGCCAGGAACGCCACCGCCATCGCGCCCAGGATCGCGAGGCTGGTCGGCAGCTTCACCGAGATGCCGGTCGCCCAAAGCGTTAGCTCCAGCGGCGCGGTGTTGGACAGTGCGAACAGCACCAGCAGCCCCAGCAGCGGGATCACCACCACCAGGCGCAGGATGCGCATGCGCGCGGCTCAGGCCCGCCCGCGCGACGGCTTGCCGCGGTTCACCCGCTCGCGCAGTTCCTTGCCGGCCTTGAAGAAGGGCACCGACCTTCTCGTCCACCGGCACCGCCTCGCCGGTGCGCGGGTTGCGCCCGGTGCGGGCGTTGCGGTGCTTGACGGTGAAGGCGCCAAAGCCGCGCAGCTCCACCCGATCGCCGCGCGCCAGCGCCGGGGTGATCTCGTCGAAGATCGTGCTGACGATCACCTCCACGTCGGCGCCGAGCGCAAATGCGGATTGGCCGTCCGCGAGCTCGGCGATGAGTTCCGACTTGGTCATGGCAGGCCCCCGACGGATCAATTCCGCCCGGGACGTTGCCAGAGCTGCCCACCCGCCGTCAAGCATAACGTCCTTGGGAAAGAAGCTTTTCCAAGCTCCTCCGAACAGGATCGAAAGACTGCCCGCGAACAGCCGCGTCGGCCAGCCCGCCGGCGCCGAACATCCGCCACCGGCAGCTTCGGCCGAGACGCCGTGCGCCTCGGCCAGCCAGGCGCGCGCCTGGCGTTCGCCGCCGATCGCATCCACCAGACCGAGCTGCAACGCCTGCCGCCCGGTATAGGCCCGCCCGTCCGCCAAGCTCGCGCACCCGGGCCGGATCCATGTGCCGGCCGGCGGCGACCATGCCGACGAACTGGTCGTACATGTCCATCACCAGCCCGTGCAGCACCGTCCGCCCCTCCGGCGTCAGCGGCTTGGTGAAGCTGGGCTGGTCCTTCAGCGGCCCCGAGGTGATGTCGTCCACCGTAGACGCCGAGCGTCTTCAGCAGGCCGGACACCTCGCCCGGTCTCCAGCAGCACGCCGATCGAGCCGGTGAGCGTGCCCTGCTGGGCGAAAATCCGCGCCGCCGGCATCGCGATCATGTAGCCGGCCGAGGCCGCGATGCCGTCCATCACCGCCACCACCGGCTTCCTGGCGGCCACCGTGGCGATGGCGTCGTGCAGCGCCTCGCCCCCGGCGACGCTGCCGCCGGGACTGTCGATCTACGACGATCAGCGCCTTGACGCGGGTCGTCCGCCAGCGCGCGCGCACCTGCCGATCGAGCTGCGCGGTCCTCGGTGATGATCCCGCTCACCGTCAGGCGCGCCACATGCGCGCGCCGCGCCAGCGGCCGCGCCCCATTGCGCCACGCCACCAGCACCGCGCCGACCAGCGCCAGCACCGCCAGGGTGCGCCACACGACCAGCCGCCGCTTCAGGCGCCGCCGATCCAGCAGAAGGTCGGTTTCCAGCGACATGAAGCAGTCGTCAGTGACCAGTTGTCAGTTGCCAGCAGTAAGCGTCACCGCGGCGCGGCAACGCGACAACTGACGACCGACAACTGACAACTGAATCTCAGCTCGTCCGTGGTCTGCTGGTTGCGCCGGCGGATCGCCGCACCCAGGATGTCGCCCAGCGAGGCCCCGGAGTCCGACGAGCCGAACTCGGCCATCGCCTGCTTCTCCTCCTCGACCTCCTTGCCCTTGATGGTCAGGGTGAGCTTGCGGGCGGCGCGGTCGACCGCGATGATCTTGGCGTCCACCTTCTCGCCGACCGCGAAGCGGTCCGGCCGCTGGTCGGCCTTGTCGCGGGCCAGCTCGGCGCGGCGGATGAAGCCGTTCAGCACGTCGCTGACCTTCACCTCGATGCCGTTCGACTGGATCGCGGTGACGACGCAGGTGACCACGTCGCCCTTGTGCACGCTGTCGAGCACCGTCGCCGCCGGATCGTCCTGCAGCTGCTTGATGCCGAGGCTGATGCGCTCCTTCTCCACATCGACGTCGAGCACCTTGGCCTTGACCACCTGGCCCTTCTCGTACTTCGCCATGGCCAGCTCGCCCGGCTCGTCCCAGGACAGGTCCGACATGTGGATCATGCCGTCGATGTCCGCCGACAGGCCGATGAACAGGCCGAATTCGGTGATGTTGCGGATCTCGCCCTCGACCGTCGGAGCCGATCGGATGCTCCTCGACGAACTGCTCCCACGGGTTGCGCTGCACCTGCTTCAGGCCGAGCGAGATGCGCCGCTTGGAGCTGTCCACGTCCAGCACCATCACCTCCACCTCCTGGCTGGTGGCGACGATCTTGCCGGGATGCACGTTCTTCTTGGTCCACGACATCTCGGAGACGTGCACCAGGCCCTCGACCCCCGGCTCCAGCTCGACGAAGGCGCCGTAGTCGGTGATGTTGGTGACGCGGCCGGTGTATTTGGCGCCCGGCGGATACTTCGCCGCCACGCCTTCCCACGGGTCGGCCTCGAGCTGCTTCATGCCCAGGCTGATGCGCTGGGTCTCGGCGTTGAAGCGGATGACCTGCACCTTGACCTGCTGGCCGATCTGCAGCGCCTCGCTCGGGTGGTTGATGCGCCGCCAGGCGATGTCGGTGACGTGCAGCAGCCCGTCCACCCCGCCGAGATCGACGAAGGCGCCGTAATCGGTGATGTTCTTCACCACGCCGTCGAGGATCATGCCTTCCTTGAGGCCCTGGATCAGCTCGCTGCGCTGCTCGGCGCGGGTTTCTTCCAGCACGGCGCGGCGCGACACCACGATGTTGCCGCGCGCCCGGTCCATCTTGAGGATCTGGAACGGCTGCGGCGAGCCCATCAGCGGGGTGACGTCGCGCACCGGTCGGATATCCACCTGGCTGCCCGGCAGGAACGCCACGGCGCCGCCGAGGTCGACGGTGAAGCCGCCCTTGACCCGTCCGTAGATCTGCCGGTGACCCGCTGCTGGCTTTCGAACGCCTTTTCCAGGTTGGTCCAGGCCTCCTCGCGCCGCGCCTTCTCGCGCGACAGCACGATCGAGCCGTCGCGGTCTTCATAGCGCTCGACATACAGTTCGATGACGTCGCCGGGCTTGACCTCGGGCTTGCCGCCCGGCGGCGCGAATTCCTTGAGTGCGACGCGGCCCTCGGACTTCAGGCCGACATCGACGATGGCGAATTCCTCGGTCAGGCGGACGACGCGGCCGGTGACGACGGAGCCGTCGAAGCCGGTGTCCTTGCCGAGGGTTTCATCCAGCAGGGAGGCGAAATCTTCGCCCTGAAAATGGTCTTGCGAGGCGGCGAGCGCGGTGGCGGTGATGCCATGAGGTGTGGGGTTCCGTTGACTGGGGCCGGCCGCTGGGATCGAGGGGCCGGCATGGGTCTGGCTGGCGCGCTTCGCGACCGCCTCGGCGGGGAAACACGGCTTGCCCGCGCGCGCGCGGGCCGGTTGAAGGTGGCGGAGACATACGCCGCGCGCCGCGGGAGTCAAGGGCGGGGCAGGGATGCCGGAGGGCAATCGGGTGAACGAAAGCAAGGCCGGGGCCTCGCCCCGGACCCCACCAAGGGGCGCTGCCCCTTGGAACCCCGCCAAGGGCGGGCCCTTGGAACCCTTCACTGGGAGTGGCTGAGGGGGAGGGGGCGTGTGGGCGAGGCGAAGGGGCGCCGTCCGGCACGCCGGACGGCGCCCCTTCGCCTCGCCCACACGCCCCCTCCCCCTCAGCCACTCCCAGTCATGGAGTCCAGAGGCTCCGCCTCTGGTGGGGGTCCAGGGGGCAAAGCCCCCTGGCGGGGTTCGGGGCGGAGCCCCGACCTGCCTCCGCTTCACCCGATTGCCCTGAGGGATGCCGGAGGCAAACCGCGCCGCGGTCGGGGCCGATGTTGCGGATTCGCGGTGACCAACGGCCGATCCGCTCGCTTGCGGCACGGTTCGCTCGGCCAGCCGGGTCCGCCGCGGCGCGGTGGATGCCTGGGCCCCGTCGCGGCACGGGATCACCCGATCGGCCGTCCTGAGGCAAGCAATGCATCGTCGTCACCACCGGCTCGTGGTCCGGTGGCAGGCTGTTGCATGGGGTTGTTGCCGCGAGCCGCGGTTTGGGTGCGCCCGCCCCGGTCAGCCGCATCCCGCTCGTGGATCGCGGCGCGGTCCCGGCCGCCGGGGCGCCCCGGCGCCAGCCGCGCCCACCCGTCCCCGCCCCCTCACCCACTCCCAGTGAAGGGTTCCAAGAGCCTGCCCCGGCGAAGGCCGGGGGCTCGCCCTTGGCGGGGTTCCCAATGGTACCATGCGGGGCAGCGCCCCTCGGTGGGGTCCGGGGCGAAGCCCGGGCTTGCTTTTGTTTTCCCCGATTGCCCTGAGGCTGGGCGCCGATTCAGACGTTGCTGGGACCGTTCCGTCGCTGGCCAGCGCGCCCATTGCCCCGCCGAGGTCCGCGGTGTCACCCCAGGTGTTGCCCGGAGCGGGCCCTGGCGGTGGGACTTTCTGCCAAGACCTTGACATGAATGGCGTCCCCGGCGGGATTCGAACCCACGGCCCCAGGATTAGGAATCCTGTGCTCTATCCTGCTGAGCTACGGGGACAGGTCGCCTGCGTTGACGCCGGCCGGCGTCGCAGACCCGATTAGGCCGGGCATTGGCCCGCTGGCAAGCGCTGTCTCTTGCGCCGCGAATCGGCTCGCCTCCCGCCGCCCGCACTTGCCGTTGCCCGGCTCGCGCCCCCCCCGTCGCGCCCCCCGTCACCCCCCTGGCCGGGCGGCCTATTGCGGTACAGACTCCCCGCTTCGCGCGTCAGGGGAGAGCCGTCATGGCGAACAAGGTCATCATCAGTTGCGCCGTCACCGGTGCGATCCACACGCCCAGCATGTCGCCCTACCTGCCGATCACGCCGGAGGAGATCGCGCACGGTTCGATCGCCGCGGCCGAGGCCGGCGCGGCGATCATCCACCTGCACGCCCGCGACCCGCGCAACGGCGAGCCCACCCCCGATCCGGCGGTGTTCATGCGCTTCCTGCCGGTGATCAAGCAGAACGTCGATGCGGTGGTGAACATCACCACCGGCGGCGGGCTGAACATGACGCTGGACGATCGGCTGGCCGCGCCGCTGCTGGCCAAGCCCGAGATGTGCAGCCTCAACATGGGCAGCATGAACTTCAACATCGCGCGCGCCGGCGACCGGGTGAAGGAGTGGAAGCACGCCTGGGAGAAACCGTATCTCGACCGCACCGACGACCACATCTTCCGCAACACCTTCAAGGATATCGCCGGCATCGTCGAGCGCCTCGGCAAGGCGCACGGCACCCGTTTCGAATTCGAATGTTACGATGTCGGCCACCTGTACAACCTGGCCTACTGCCTGGACCAGAAGATCGTCGAGCCGCCGCTGTTCGTGCAGACCATCTTCGGCATCCTCGGTGGCATCGGCGCCGACCAGCGCAACCTGCTGTTCATGAAGGAGACGGCGGACCGGCTGTTCGGCGAATCCTATGTCTGGTCGGTGCTGGCCGCCGGGCGCCACCAGATGGCGTTCACCACGATGGCCGGCATCATGGGCGGCAACGTGCGCGTCGGGCTGGAGGACAGTCTCTATATCGGCCGCGGCGCGCTGGCGAAATCCAACGCCGAGCAGGTGGCGAAGATCCGCCGCATCCTGGAGGAGCTCAGCCTGGAGATCGCCACGCCGGCCGAGGCGCGCGCCATCCTGCACCTGAAGGGCGGCGATCGGGTCGGCTTCTAGCAAGCGACCGCGCACGGCCGAAACGCCGGCGCGCGCGCCGACAAGCACTGGCCGACAAGCACGGGCCGACAAGCACTGGGGGAAACGCAATGACCGAATTGATCGAGGCGGATTTCGTCGTGGTGGGGGCGGGCTCCGCCGGCTGCGTCATGGCGGCGCGGCTGTCGGAGGACCCGGCCACGCGCGTCGTGCTGCTGGAGGCCGGCGGGCAGGACGACAATCGCTGGATCCACATTCCGCTCGGGTTCGGCAAGACCTTCGCGGACCCCTCGGTGAACTGGTGCTACGAGACCGAGCCCGATCCCGGCGCCAACGGGCGGCGGATCTTCTGGCCGCGCGGCAAGGTGCTGGGCGGGTCGTCCTCGATCAACGGCATGGTCTATATCCGCGGCCAGCACGAGGACTTCGACCTGTGGCGGCAGATGGGCTGCGCCGGCTGGTCGGCGAGCGACGTGCTGCCCTACTTCAAGCGGGCCGAGCACCAGGTGCGCGGCGCCGACGACTGGCACGGCACCGGCGGCCCGCTGGCGGTCTCCGACGTGCCGGACAAGCACGAGATCTGCGAGGCGTTCATCCGTGCCTGCAACGATCTCGGCTATCCGGACAACCCCGACTTCAACGGCGCGACGCAGGACGGCGTCGGCTACCACCAGACCACCACGGCGCGGGGCAGGCGCTGCTCGACCGCGAAAGGCTATCTGCATCCGGTGATGGACCGGCCCAATCTGCGGGTGATCACCGGTGCGCTGGCGCAACGGGTCAGCTTCCAGGGCAAGCGCGCGACCGGGGTCGATTTCATCCAGGACAAGCTGCCGTTCAGCGTCCGCGCGCGGCGCGAGGTGATCCTGTGCGGCGGCGCGATCAACTCGCCGCAGCTTCTGCTGCTGTCGGGCGTCGGGCCGCAGGCGCAGCTTGCCGCGCACGGCATCGAGGTGGTGCATCACCTGCCGGGCGTCGGCCAGGCGATGCAGGACCACTACTCGGCGCCGATCAAGCTGAAATGCCGCTATCCCGATCACCGTCAACGACGTGATGCAGAGCAACCTGAAGAAGCTGCGCACCGGGCTGGAATACTACCTGCTGCGGCGCGGGCCGATGGCGGCGATCTCCGCCCAGGTGGCGCTGTTCGCCCGCACAAGGCCCGAGCTGGCGACGCCCGACATCAAGATGTCGATCTCGATCTTCAGCGCCGACCGCCCGCAGGACGGGCTGCATCCGTGGTCCGGCTTCACCATCATCGTCTATCAGTTGCGCCCGGAAAGCCGCGGCGAGATCCGGCTGAAATCGGCCAACCCGCAGGACCCGCCGGCGATGATCCCGAACTACCTGGCGACCGAGACCGACCGGCGGACGATCATCGACGGGCTGCTGCTCGGCCGCCGATTGTTGGCCACGCCACACCTGCAACATTACGTCGCCGAGGAATACCTGCCCGGCCCGGCGGTGGCGACCGACGAACAGATGCTGCAGCACGCGCGCGCCTGCGGCGGCACGGTGTTTCATCCCACCAGCACCTGCAAGATGGGCAGCGACCCGATGGCGGTGGTCGATCCGGAGCTGCGGGTGAACGGGATCGAGGGGCTGCGCGTGGTCGATGCCTCGGTGATGCCGACCGTGGTGTCGGGCAACACCAACGCCGCAACGATCATGATCGCGGAGAAGGCCGCCGACCTGGTGCGCCAGCGCACACCGCTCGCCGCCGCGGCATGAGCGTCTACCGCCGCTTCGGCGTCCCCACCGTCATCAACGCGGCGGGGACGGTGACGCGGCTGTCGGGCGGGCAGATGCATCCTGGTGATCTCGCCCGCGGCACTTACGGCGGCGCAGGCTGCGATCGTCGGCGCCGTGCTGCGCGCGGCAAGTACACCTCTCCCGCCCTTCGCGGGAGAGGTCGGCGAGCGAAGCGAGGCCGGGTCAGGGTTGGGGCCGCGTGCACCACCCTCACCCGGGTCGCTGCGCGACCCGACCTCTCCCGCGAAGGGCGGGAGAGGTGTACTTGCCTCACGCCGGCTCACTTGAAGGACCCGTCCATGCGCATCTTCAGCGCCACCATTGCCACCGAAACGAACACCTTCTCCCCGATGCCCACCAGCCTCGATCATTACAAGGAGAGCGTGTTCTACCGCCCCGGCGAGCACCCCGCCGACGCGCCGCGCATGTGCACCGCGCCGCTGTTCGTCGCCCGCCGCCGCGCCGCCGCCGAGGGCTTCACCCTGATCGAGGGCAGCTGCTTCGCCGCCAGCCCGGCGGGCACCACCAACCGCGCCGACTACGAATTCATGCGCGACGAGATCCTGGCGCAGGTGAAGGCGGCGCTGCCGCTGGACGGCGTGCTGCTGGGGCTGCACGGCGCCATGGTCGCGCACGGCCACGACGACACCGAGGGCGACGTGATCGCCCGGGTGCGCGTCCTGGTCGGCCCGGGCTGCGTCATCGGCGTCGAGCTCGATCCGCACTGCCATCTGACGCTGAAGCGGGTGCACCTGTCCGACATCATCGTGCTGTACAAGGAGTTTCCCCACACCGACGTGGTGGAGCGGGCCGAGGACCTGCTGACGCTGGTGCTGCGCACGATCCGCAAGCAGATCAAGCCGGTGATGTCGCTGTACGACTGCCGGCAGATCGGCTCCTACCCCACCACCCTGCCCCTGATGCGCGCCTTCGTGGACCGGACCGCGGCGATGGAGGGCAAGGACGGCGTGCTGTCGGTCTCCATCGGCCATTGCTTTCCCTATGCCGACGTGCCGGAGCTGTCCGGGCGCATCCTGGTCGTCACCGACAACGACAAGGCGAAGGCCGACGTGCTGGCGACCGCGATCGGCGAGGAATTCGTGGCGATGCGCGGCAGGACGGCGCCGGAGTATCTGTCGGTCGAGGACGGCCTCGACGCCGCGCTCGGCAGCAGCGGCGGCCCGGTGGTGCTGGCCGATCCGGCCGACAATGCCGGCGGCGGGGCACCGAGCGACAACACCACGATCCTGCGCGGGCTGATCGCGCGCGATGCGCAGCAGGCGGCGGTCGGGCCGATCTGGGACCCGATCGCGGTGCGGCTGTGTTTCGATGCCGGGCTCGGCGCCAGCTTTCCGCTGCGGTTTGGCGGCAAGATCGGCCCGACGTCCGGCCAGCCGATCGACGCGACCGTCACCGTCGCCGCGCTGGCACGCGACGCCTGGCAGAGTTTCGGCCCGACCCGGGTGCCGCTCGGCGACTGTGCCGCGGTGACGATCGGCGGGGTGGAGGTGGTGCTGATCACCAACCGTACCCAGGCGCTGGGGCTGGAACTGTTCCGTAACCTGAACATCGAGCCGGCGCGGTGCAAGCTGCTGGTGGTGAAGTCCACCAACCATTTCATGGCGGCGTTCGGGCCGATCGCGCGGCGGGTGATCTACGTCGATGCCGATGGCCCGCTCAGCCGCGACTACCGGCGCATTCCCTACACCCGCGTGCAGCGTCCGATCTGGCCGCTGGACGCACAGACCTCGCCGGGCTTGATCGCCTGAACCCATCCGAATACGACTGCATGTAACGAAATTCGCCCTTGACCGCGCCGGGCCCGCTGCGTTAACGGTTTGGCAACCTTCGACGAGCAAAGGTTGCCAAACGGTTGACGCCGCCGGTCCGCACCCCCAGCGATGCCTTCATCGCCCGCTTCCTGTGGCGCGTGCCGGCCGAGTTGCGCGCCAGCTTCACCCAGGACCAGCTCACCGCCATCCAGCACGCCTTTGGCATGCGCTACACCATGGACCACGCGCTCGACATCCGTCGCCATGTCCGCCTGCCCTGGGCGCGCTACTACCTGGTGCTGTTGTGCGGGCGCGATGTCCGGCCGCGTGAGCCCCGGCGCCGGCATCCCTTCCAGTCCCATGCCGCGGTGCTGGCCGCGCTCGCCGCCGGGATTGCGCTGATCGTCTCGCTGTAGCGACCACGGTGCGTGCGGGTTTGGCTGCCAGGGCGCCGTGAACGTCCGGTCGAACCCGAGGAACGCGGTCGCCACGACGTCGCGCGTTGCCAGCCCGACGCCCCACCGGTATCACCAGGCGATGGATGATCAAGCTCTTCTGGCGCTTTCCGTTGGCCTTGCCGAGCAGGCTGGCGCGGCCATTCTCGCGATCCGCGCGCGCGGCTTCGCCGTGACGCGGAAGGAGGACCGGTCTCCCGTCACCGAAGCCGACCACGCCGCCGAGGCGATCATCGTCGCCGGGCTGCGCGCCGCCACACCGGACGTCCCGGTGATCGCCGAGGAAGAGGTGGCCGCCGGGCGCATCACCGCGCCGGGGCCGGCCCTCTGGCTGGTGGACCCGCTGGACGGCACGCGCGAGTTCGCCGCCGGCAAGGACGAGTTCGTGGTCAATATCGGCCTGGTGCGCGACGGCCGCATGGCGCTCGGCGTGGTGTTCATTCCGGCATTGGCCGAGATGTTCACCGGCATCGTCGGGCGCGGCGCATGGAAGCGCACCAAGCTGGGCGAGGCCCCGATCCACACCCGCAACCCGCCGGACGAGGGCCTGACCGTCGTCGCCAGCCGGCTGCATGGCGACGCCGCGCAGCTCGACGCCTACCTGGCCGGGCGGCGCGTGGCGCGCACGCTCAATTACGGCTCCGCACTGAAATTCTGCCGCGTGGCCGAGGGGCTTGCCGACCTCTATCCGCGCTTCGGCCGCACCATGGAATGGGACACCGCGGCACCGCAGGCGGTGCTGGAGGCGGCCGGCGGGCGCGTGGTCACCACCGACGGCGCGCGGCTCGGCTACGGCAAGCCCGGCTGGGAGAACCCGCACTTCATCTGCTGGGGGGTCTAGCCCGGACGTCTCGCGCGCCCGCGGGCGCGGGCCTCGCCGTGCCCCAACGGTACCACGGGGCTTGGCACGCCTGGCGAATACCCAAGGCATCGGCGGCGGCGGGCCAACCCCGAGCGCTGCCGTGGGTCGCGACAAGACCCCCTCGACATCGGCCCGCCGCAGCGTGAGACATCCGGGCCGGCGGCCAAGCGGACCGCCCCCCCCAGCCAGCCGATTCGACAGCGTTCCACCGCTCCAACCATCCGGTTGGAAAATTCGGTCCGACAGGCCGCTTGATCCCGAGCGGTCCGGACAACCCGGTCGCTTGTCGCCTGTCGCCGCGGCTTGTCATCCAAGCTTCATCCGATCGCAACCGGACTGCCGCACCCGTCGGCTAACCGGACCCGGCGCGGCCGCGCGGCCGCCGCCACCAGTCCCCGGTAGAACGGAGCTCCCGATGAACCGATTGATCACCCTCGCCGCCGCGGCGGGGATCGCCCTGGCTGCCCATGCAGCCCTCGCCGCCGCCCCCGACTGTCCCAATGGCGGCACCGTCCGCATGGGCGTCGAACCCTACGACGCCACCGCGAAGCTGGTGCCGATCTACGGCCACATCGCCGAGCTGATCAGCAAGCAGCTCGACTGCAAGGTCGAGGTGTTCATCGCCACCAGCTACAACGCCGAGATCGAGGCGATGCGCAACGACAAGCTGGAATTCGCCGAGTTCGGCCCGCTCGGCTACGTGCTGGCGCACGAAGTGGCGAAGGCCGAAGCCGTCGCCTCGTTCGCCGACAAGCAAGGCAAGCCCGACAGCTACACCGCCGGCATCGCCACCTGGCCCGGCTCGGGCGTCACCAAGCTGTCGGAGGTCGCCGGCAAAAGCTTCGCCTACGCCGATCCGGCGTCCACCTCCGGCCACCTGTTCCCGGCCTATTGGCTGGCGAAGAACGGCATCGACCCCGACAAGGGGATCAAGGGCTACTACGCCGGCTCGCACGCCGCGAGCTTCGAGGCGCTGCGCAACCACAAGGTGATCGCCGGCGAGCTGAACAGCGAGCAGATCGCCTCCGCCACGCTCTCCGGCGTCTACAAGCCGGGCGAGTTCGTCGAGCTGTGGCGCTCGAACCCGATCCCGATCGACCCGATGTGCGTGCACGATACGCTGCCGGCCGGCTTCAAGGCACGGCTGACCGTGGTGCTGCAAAACCTCGACCTCAGCGCGCTGCCGGCCAACGACAAGAAGATCATCGGCTTCAACGGCACAAGCCTGGTGCCGCAGACCGACGCCGCGTTCAACGACATCCGCGACCTGGTGCACATCCTGCACATCGACCTCAAGAAGCTGAACAGCTGAATGCGCGAGGCATTGATCGAAGCCGACGGCCTCGGCATGCGCTATGCAACCGGGCGGCTGGCGCTGGATGGCGCCAACCTCTCGGTGGCCGCGGGCGAACTGCTGGTGATCCTCGGCCAGAACGGCTGCGGCAAATCGACGTTGCTGAAATGCATCGCCGGCCTGCTGCGCCCGACCGCCGGACGCGTGCAGGTGGCCGGACGCGACATCACCCTGCTGTCCGGCCGCGCCCTGGCCGAGGCGCGGATGGCCATGGCCATGGTGTTCCAGCAGGCCAGGCTGGTCGGCCGGCGCAGCGTGCTCGCCAACGTGCTGTGCGGCACGCTCGGGCGGCACCGGACGGTCGCCTCGGCCGTCGGCGTGCTGCCGCGCACGGAACAACCGCACGCCATGGCATGTCTGGAGGAGGTCGGCCTCGCCGGCTTCGCCGGACAGCGCGCCGGCACCCTGTCGGGCGGCCAGGCGCAGCGCGCCTCGATCGCCCGCGCGCTGGCGCAGCGCCCCGCCGCGCTGCTGGCCGACGAGCCGGTGGCCAGCCTCGACCCGGAAGCCTCCGAGGAGGTGATGCGGCTGCTGCGGCGGATTTCCTCCAAGGACGGGCTGGGGGTGATCTGCGTGCTGCACCAGCCGGCGCTGGCGCGGCGTTACGCCGACCGCATCCTGGGCATGCGCCAGGGTCGCGTGATGTTCGACGACCCGCCAACCGCGATCGCCGATGACCGCATGCAGGCGCTGTACGAGGGCGCGGCCGCATGAGCGCCACGGTGAAGGACCGCGTCCTGCGCGACCGCGCCGCGCGCGGCGGCCTGCTGGCGACCGGGCGCTGGGGCGGCAGCGCGCTGGGCTTCCTCGGCCTGCTCGTCTTCCTCGTCGTGCTCGCCCAGGCCACCCTGGTGGTGCAGGCCCGGCCGCAGGACCTGATCACCGGCGCGCACGGCATGGCCGACATCCTGCGCCGCGCCATGCCGCCGGACTTCGCCAAGCTGCCGGACGAGTTGTGGCCGGCGCTGGAGACGGTGGACATCGCCTTCTTCGGCACCACCGCCGCGGTGCTGCTGGCGGTGCCGCTGGCGATATTGTCCGCCCACAACACCACGCCGGCCCGGCCGCTCTACGCCACCGCCCGCAGCGTGATCGCGCTGTGCCGCGCGGTGCCCGACCTGGTCTGGGCGCTGCTGTTCGTCACCGCCGTCGGGCTGGGACCCTTCCCCGGCGCGCTGGCGGTCTCGGTGCATTCCATCGGCATGCTCGGCCGGCTGTTCGCCGAAGTGATCGAGGACATGGACATGGGCCCGGTGGAGGCGCTGACGACAACCGGCGCCAGCCGCCTGCAGGTGTTCAGCCACGCCGTGGTGCCAAGCGTCCTGCCGTCGCTGCTGGGCATCGCACTGTATCGGCTGGACGAGAACATCCGCTCGTCGCTGGTGCTCGGCTTCGTCGGCGCCGGCGGCCTCGGCTTCGAACTGCTCACCGCGATGAACCTGTTCCAGTACCGCACCGTGTCGCTGCTGCTGCTGGTCACCTTCGTCATCGTCATCCTGACCGAACGCCTGTCCGCCGCCCTGCGCCGCCGCATCGGCTGAACGAAGGAAGCAAGGTCGGGGCTCCGCCCCGAACCCCGCCAGGGGGGCGTTGCCCCCCTGGACCCCCCACCAGAGGCAGCGGCCTCTGGACTCCATGACTGGGAGTGTGGGGAGGGGAAGGGGGCGGGGGGCGAGGCGACGGGGCGGCGTCCAGCATGCTGGACGCCGCCCCGTCGCCTCGCCCCCCGCCCCCTTCCCCTCCCCACACTCCCAGTGAAGGGTTCCAAGGGCTCCGCCCTTGGCGGGGTTCCAAGGGGCAGCGCCCCTTGGTGGGGTCCGGGGCGAAGCCCCGGCTTTGCTGCCTTCGCCCGATTGCGGGGGGCGTTACTTGCCCAGCGCCGTTGCTGCTTCCATCACCTCGGCGGCGTGGCCGGTGACGCTGACCTTGCGCCAGGCTTTGGCAATCTTCCCTGTCTTGTCGATCAGGAACGTGCTGCGTTCCATGCCCATGTATTTCCGCCCGTACATCGATTTCTCGACCCAGGTGTCATAGGCGGCGGCCGCGGTCTTCTCGACGTCGGATGCCAGGGGGAAGGTCAGGTTGTATTTGGCGGCGAACTTCTCGATCGGCGGCAGCTTGTCGGGCGAGACGCCGATCACGTCGATGCCGATGTTGCCGAGTTGCGGCAGGGCTTCCTGGAATGCGCAGGCCTCCTTGGTGCAGCCCGGCGTGTCGGCTTTCGGGTAGAAATACAGCACGAACGGCTTGCCCTTCATCGCCTTCAGGCTGACGGTCCGTCCGCCGCTCGCCGGCAGTTCGAACGCCGGTGCCCGATCGCCTTGTTGCACACTCATCCCCTGATCTCCCCGACATGACGGATGAAGGCCGCGCGCACTTCGGCGGCCAGGGCATCGAGGCTGGCACGCAGCGCCGCCAAGTCAACCGCCGGCGCGCCGGCCTCGGCGGCGGCGCGCAGCAGCGGGCGGGCGGTGGCCTCGGGCAGTTCGGCGGGGGCGGTGCGCCCGATGGTGATGCGCAGCATGCCCTGGACGGTGCGCCAGAGGTGGTCGGCGCGGATCAGCAGCGCGGCGTCGGCCGGCGGCAGGTGCCCGGCCGCGCGCAGCCGGGCCAGCGCGATCCGCGTCGTCGGGCTGCACAGGCCCGGACCGTGCCGGGCGTGGATCAGTTGCAGCACCTGGGCGATGAACTCGACCTCGACCTGGCCGCCGGGGCGCAGCTTGACGTCCCACGGCCCCGCTGGCGGCAGCTCGCGCAGCATGCGGGCGCGCATCGCCGCGGCATCGGCACGGATGCGCGCCGGTGCGCCGGCGGAGGCGATCGCCGCGCCGATCGCCGCCTCGACCTGCCCGCGCAGCGCGGCGGAGCCGGCGATGACCCGCGCCCGGGTCAGTGCCATGCGCTCCCAGGTCCAGGCATCCCGCGCATGGTAGCTGCGGAACGCGCCGAGCGAGACCGCGACGGGTCCCTTGTTGCCCGACGGGCGCAGCCGCATGTCCACCGCGTAGAGCTGGCCGTCCACCCCCGGCGCGGTCACCGCCGCGACATAGGCGTGCGCCGCGCGCACGAACCATTGGCTGGCCGGCAGGGCGCGCGCGCCCCGGTCCAGGGCGCGGCGCGCGGCCTGGCTCTGGGTGACCGCCTCGGGGTGGTCATAGACCAGCATCAGGTCGAGGTCGGAGCCGGCCATCATCTCCCGCCCGCCGGCCTTGCCCAGCGCCACCACCACCATCGCGCCGCCGCGCACCCGCCCGAACCTGGAGGCGAAGTCGGCGAGCACCGGGTCGAGCAGCGCGTCCAGCGCCGCGTCCGCCAGCGCCGCCCGCTGGGTGCCCGCCGCATCGGCATCGAGCCGCCCCTCCAGCGTCGCCACCGCGATGGCGAATTCCGCCTCGCGCACCGCGCCGCGGATGACCGCGATGACCTCCTCCAGCAGCCGCGCATCGGCCAGCCGCGCGCGCAGCATCTGCACCGGGACCGTCGCCTCCTCGGGCGCCAGCAGCCCGTCCAGCGCGCCGGGATGGCCGGCGAGGTAGTCGGCCAGCGACGGCGCCGCGCCGAGCACCGCGGCGACCCGGTCGAGCAGCCCGGGGTTGCGCTGGAACAGCGACAGGATCTGCACCCCGGCCGGCAGGCGCGACAGCAACGCGTCGAACCGGCTGAACGCGGTGTCGGGAAGCGGCTGGCGGCCGAGTGCGGCCAGCACCGCGGGCAGCATGCGCGCCATCAGCTCACGCGCCCGCTCCGAGCGCAGCGCGCGCACGTGCCCGGCCTGCCAGCCGCGCACCGCCTGGGTGATCCGGTCGATATTGCCGAAGCCGAGGCCGCGCAGCGCGGCTTCGGTGGCCGCCGGCACCGCGTCGACGCCGCGGAAGTCGAGCTCGGAGGCGATGGCCGCGGTCCCCGACAACAGCTCCGGCACGCGCTCGAACACGTCGGCGTAGCGCGCGCGCACCCGCTCCAGGTGGCGACAGCAGCGCGGTGGCGAACCGCGTCGCATCCGGGTAGCCCATGAAGACGGCGAAGCGTTCCAGCTCCTCCGGCCGGGCCGGCAGCGCGTGGGTCTGCCGGTCGGCGACCATCTGCAGCCGGTGCTCGACCTCGCGCAGGAAGCGGTAGGCCGCCTCCAGCTCGGCCGCGGCCGGGCGCGGGATGTGGCCGGCCTGGGTCAGCAGCTCCAGCGCGCCGAGCGTCGTGGGGGCGCGCAGGGTCGGATCGCGACCGCCCCACACCAGTTGCAGCGTCTGGGCGAGGAATTCGATCTCGCGGATGCCGCCCTCGCCCAGCTTGACGTTGTGCCCGGCGATGCGCGCCACCGGGTCCGGCGCACCGCGCCTGGGCCCGCCCTCGTGCCCGCCCTTGCGCACGCCTTGCAGCGCGCCGCCCTGGTGCGCGTCGATCCGCTGCTTCATGGCGTGGATGTCGGCGACCGCGGCGAAATCCAGGCCGCGCCGCCAGACGAACGGCCGGATCGCCTCCAGGAACGCCGCGCCGAGCGCCAGGTCGCCGGCCACCGGGCGCGCCTTGATCATGGCGGCGCGTTCCCAGTTCTGGCCCATGCTCTCATAGTAGGTGATGGCGGCCGGCAGGGCGACGACCGGCGGCGTCACCGACGGGTCGGGGCGCAGCCGCAGGTCGGTGCGGAAGACGTAGCCGTCGGCGTCGCGGGATTCCATAAGGGCGACCAGGCCGCGCGCGAGTCGCGTGGTGAAGCCGCCCAGGGCATCGCCCGCGCTGCGCGCTGTGTAGATGTCGGCGGAGGGATCGCAGAGCAGGATGAGGTCGATATCGCTGGAATAGTTCAGCTCGCGGGCCCCCAGCTTGCCCATGCCGAGCACCGTGAAGCCGCTGCCTCGCTCGGGTGCCTCCGGGTCCGGCAGGCGCAGCTCGTCGGCGTCGTGCGCGGCGCGCAGCAGGTGGGCGACGGCGCCGCGCAGCGCCGCCTCGGCCAGGTCGGACAGCGTCGTGGTGACGCGTTCGAGCGGCCAGAGCCGGCCGATGTCGGCGATGGCGGTGACCAGCGCGATCACCCGCCTTGCCTGGCGCAGCGTCGCCGCCACGCGCGCGCGCGGCGCCGTCGGCGGCAGCGCGGCGATGGCGGCCAGGGCGCGCTGCGCGACCGCGTCGGGGCCTTCGGCGACGAGGGCGCGCAGTGCCGCGGCCTCGCGCACCGCGAGGTCGGCGAGGAACGGACTGTTGCCGCCGAGCGCCGCCAGCATCGCAGCGACCGCCGGATGCGCGGCGAGGCGCGCCTCGGCCCGGCCAAGTGCGACGAACCGCTCGACCAGGCGCTGCGCCGCGCCGGTGTCGTGCGGGCGCGGCCAGGAGGAAGGCAGACGGAACTTCGCCCGGCGGGAGGGCGGCCGGCCCGGTGGGTGTTGGCCGGACGGGGTGGGGCCCGACGGCTCGCGGTCCGACGGGTTGCGGCCGGACGAGTTTGGGCCGGCCAAGTCTGGGCCGGCCGAATCGGGGCTGGACCGGCCGGGGCTGGACCGGCCGGGACGGGACCGGCCGGGACGGGACGGGCCGGGACGCGACCGGGTTGGACGGGGCGGGGCAGGGCTCATGACATGACCATTTCCGGCGCAGGCTGGCGGTGAGGCGGCTGCCAGGTCAAGCCGCGCGTCACGCCGGCGTGCTGTTGCACCGGCTGGCGGCGTTGGCGGTCGCGCTGGCGGTGCTGGGCGGCGCGGCGGTCGGCGTCCTGGCCTGGCGCCTGGCACAGGGGCCGCTGGAGCTGCCCTGGCTGACCCGGCAGGTCGAGGCGGCGCTGAACCAGGACATGACAGCCGGGCACATCACCATCGGCTCGGCGGCGCTCGCCTGGGAGGGATACCGGCTCGGCCTGGACCGCCCGCTGGACCTCCGGCTGACCGCGGTCACGTTCAGCCAGTCCGCCACCGCGGGGGGCACGGCCCGGCGGGTCCTCACGGTGCCGCGGGCGGCGATCTCGCTGTCGCTGCACGCCCTGCTGTTCGGGCGCATCACGCTGCGCGCGCTGGAGATCGACCAGCCCGCCATCAGCCTGATCCGGGCGGCCGACGGGTCGATCGCGGCGGTGGCCGGCGGGTTGGCGCCGGACGCGGCCGCCGCGGCGGGCGCCACGATGGATGCCAGGGCGCTGCTGGCGCTGCTGGCCGAGCTGGCCCGGCCGCCGGCGAGCGATCGCAATGCGGCGCGCATCGGGCCGTTCAGCCAGTTGCACCGGTTGCGCATCCACGATGCGGCGCTGGTGGTGGTGGACCGCCAGCTCGGCACGACCTGGCAAGTGCCGCACGCCGAACTCGACCTGACCCGCGGCGCGAAAGGCGGGGTGGAGGGCAGCGCCAACCTGTCGCTCGCGCTCGGCGACCAGCGGGCGCGGCTGACCGCGATCGCCACCCTGCCGGCGGACAAGGGGCCGGTCCGGCTGCGCCTGCGGCTGACCCCGGTGACGCCCGCGGCGATCGCCCGGCTGGTGCCGCGCGCGGCGCCGCTGGGCGCGCTCGACCTCCCTGTCAGTGGCGAGGCGGACCTGCAGCTCGACGACGCGATGCGGCTGGTCGCGCTGCATCTCGCGCTGCAGGCCGGTGCCGGCGACATCCACGTGGCGGACGGCGTGCTGCCGATCGCCGGCGGGACTGTGGTTGCCGACGCGACGGCGGACCACGCCACGCTGCGCGGCCTGCGGCTCATGCTGCCGGGCCGCCCGGGCAGCGCGGACAGTGTGGTGCGGGCGACCGGCTGGCTGGACCGCGGCACGGATCATCTGACCGCGGCGCTGGGCGTCGAGCTCGATCGGCTGGACGCTGCCGATCTGCCGCGGTTGTGGCCGGCCGGGGTGGCGAGCGGTGCGCGGGCCTGGGTCACCGAGAACATCACCGCCGGCACGGCGCATGGCGGGCATGTCGAGCTCGGACTGGAGGCGGCGCCGGATCTGTCCACGGTGACGCTGACCCGGGCGAGCGGATCGGTCGCCGGCGACGGGCTGGTGGTGCACTGGCTGCGCCCGGTGCCGCCGATCGAGAACGGCGCGGCGGTGTTGAACATCGTGGACCCGGACACGCTGGAGATCGTCCTGCGGTCCGGCCGGCAGCGGCAGGAGGCGGGCCGGACCGGCGCCGCGACCGCGACGCCCCCGGCCGCTGCGGCGCCGAACGCAGCGGCCCCGAACGCAGCAGCCCCGAACGCAGCAGCCCTGGCCGGCGCCGCCCCGGGCCTGTCGCTGCGCGGCGGCAGGATGCGGATCACCGGCCTGCTGCACCGCGACCAGTATGCCACCATCGAGGCCCAGGTCGCCGGATCGGTGCCGGAGGCCCTGGCGCTGCTGCGCGAGCCGCGGCTGCAACTGCTCGACAAGCACAAGCTGCCGCTGAACGACCCGGCGGGTCAGGTGACCGGGACGCTGACGCTGTCCTTGCCGCTCGACGAGCATGTGCGCATGGACCAGGTCGCGATCCATGCGCGGGCGCATCTGGAGGGGGTGCATCTCTCCGCGATCGTCGCCGGGCGCGACCTGGACCAGGGCGTGTTCGACCTCGATGCCGACGTCGATGGCATGACGCTCGGCGGCACGGCGGCGCTGGCCGGCATCCCGGCGAGCGTGCAGGGTGGCATGGATTTTCGGGCCGGCAAGCCCGATCAGGTGTTGCAGCGGATCACCGTCAGCGGCCGTCCGAACGAACGCCAGCTCGCCGCCGTCGGGCTGGATACCGGCGAGGCGCTGGCGGGGCCGATCGGCCTGGAGGCGACGTTGACCGAGCGGCGCGACGGCGGCGGCGACATCGCCGTGACCGCCGACCTGACGCCGGCGACGGTGGCGCTGACCGCGCTGGCCTGGCGCAAGCCGGCCGGGGTGGCGCTGACGGCATCGGGGCGCCTCGTGCTGTCGCATGACCGGCTGAGCGGCATCGACAACGTCGTCGTGCGCGGCGACGGGGCGGCCGCCACGGGCAGCGTCGGCTGTATCGGCGGCAAGCCCGCGGTGGTGCGGATCGACCGCCTGGTGCTCGGCCGCACCGAGGCGAGCGGCACCATCCGGCTGCCGATCGCCGGGGTCGGCCAGGGCGACGCGGCGGGCCCGATCGCCGTCAGCCTGAGCGGCCCGACGCTCGACCTGTCGGCCCGGCTGACGCGCCAGCCGACGCCGCACGTGCCGCGCGCGCGGCCGGCGGCGCCGTCCGGACCGCATTGGATGCTGGACGCGCGCTTCGCGCGGGTGATCATGGCCGGCGACCACGCGGTCACCGCGCTGGTGGCGCGGGCCGACAGTGACGGCGGCCTGCTGCGTCACCTGGAGGTGGACGGGCTGACCGGCCCGAAGGATAGCTTCGCGGTCCGGATCGATCCGGTGCAAGGCAGGCGCACGTTCACCGCGACCGCGGCGAATGCCGGCGAGCTGCTGGGCGGGCTCGACCTGATCAGGCACATGCAGGGCGGCCAGTTGCGGGTGACCGGCGGCTATGACGATGCGGCACCGGATCATGCGCTCGCGGGTAGCGTCGAGCTTACGGATTTCCGGATCGGCGACGCACCGGTTCTGGCGCGGCTGCTGCAGGCGATGACGCTGTATGGGCTGGTCGAGGTGTTGCGCGGGCCGGGGCTCGGCTTCAGCCACCTGGTGGCACCGTTCCGGCTGACCGAGGACACGCTGAGCCTGACCGATGCACGGGCGTTCAGTTCCTCGCTGGGGTTGACCGCCAAGGGCACGATCGACCTCGACCAGCGGCGCATCGCGCTCGATGGCACCATCGTGCCGGCGTATTTCTTCAATTCGTTGCTGGGGCATATTCCGCTGGTGGGGCGGCTGTTCAGTCCCGAGCAGGGCGGCGGGCTGTTTGCCGCGAACTACTCGGTGCGCGGGGCGCTGGACGATCCGGACGTGACGGTCAATCCGCTGTCGGCGCTGACGCCGGGATTTCTGCGCGGGCTGTTCGGGCTGTTCTGATACCGGCGGACGGATTGCCCCAGCGGCGTCCCGCCCACGGCATGCCGGGCGCAGGCCAGCATCCACGCCTTGCCTGCATGCAGCAAGCACAGTCGTGGATGCCGGCCCCCGGCCTCCGCCCTGCGGGATTCACCCATCCCCTGGCCGCGATTGTTGACCGACCGGTCGGCCCTGGGCGGGTTCGCAGCGTCCGCAGGCAAGCAAGCAAGTAAGCAAGAATTTCGCTCTTATGGCGTTGACTGTTGGACGGTCCCGTAGGGCGGAAAAGCGCAGCGCCTTCCGCCACCGCCGGGCGAGCCGCTCGCATCTGCCGACGTCCCCAACAACATATCCCGCCATCGTCCGACGGCGGAAGGCGCTGCGCTTTTCCGCCCTACGGGGCCGTCCAACAGTCAACGCCATAAGAGCCAAGAATTTTAGCGCGGAGGGCCACGCAGGGCCACGGAGAAGGCATCGATGCGCTGCGCGCGGGGCCGGAACCGACGACAGCGCGAAGCGCCCAAATTTCTTGCTTCTCCGTGGCCCTGCGTGGCCCTCCGCGCTTCCTCCGTGTTGGAATCCTTGACTTGCTTGCGATGCAGCCAGCGCCCAGGTCGCATCACCGGAGCGCGCCGACCGCCGCGGGCAACGATCGGTGAATGCCGGTGGGCTCCCGCCGGGGCATGCTTCGCCGGCATGATGATGCGGCTACGCAAGGCCGCCCGAAACAATGGGCGGGAAATAATTTCCGGCACCCGGGATCAGGCCGTCGGCAGCCAGACGCTGACCGTGGTGCCGACGCCCGATTCGCTCTCGATCGCCAACTGGCCGCGATGGCGGTTGACAATGTGCTTGACGATGGCGAGGCCCAGGCCGGTGCCGCCGACCGCGCGCGAGCGGCCGGCGTCCACCCGGTAGAACCGCTCGGTCAGCCGCGGCAGGTGCTCGCGCGGAATGCCTGGCCCCTGGTCGGTGACGGTCAACACCACGCCGGGCCGCGCCGGCCAGCGCGGACCCGCCGCCGGCGCCGCCGCCAGCCGCACCACGCCGCCCTCGCGGCCATACTTCACCGCGTTGTCCAGCAGGTTCTGCGCCACCTGCAGCAGCTGGTCGGCATCGCCCAACACCGGCGGCAGCGGATCGGCCAGCGCCAGGTCCAGCGTCACGCCGCGCTCGGCCAGCCGCGGCTCGAACCCGGCTTCCAGCCCGCGCAGCAGCTCGGCCAGGTCGATCCGCCCCGCCGGCGCCTGGTGCTCGGTCAGCTCGATCCGCGACAGGCTGAGCAGGTCGTCGATCAGCCGGTTCATCCGCGCCGCCTGCCCCGCCATGATGCCGAGGAAGCGCTGCTGCGCCGGCGGATCGTCGGCCGCCGGGCCGCGCAGCGTGTCGATGAAACCCATCAGCGAGGCCAGCGGCGTGCGCAGCTCGTGGCTGGCATTGGCGACGAAATCGGCGCGCATGCGTTCCACCGCGCGCTCCCGCGTGCGGTCCGACAGCACCACCACGGCGCGCCCGCCGTCGGCCAGCGGCGGGTCCATCGGCACGACGGTGGCGTGCAGCTCGCGGGCCACCGGCGCCGGCAGGCTGATCTCCGCGATCTGCACCATCGCCTGGGCCGCCCCTGGAGTGGATGCCCCCAGCGTGGGCGTCCCCAGCGTGGACGGCCCCAGGATGGACGGCCCCATGGAGGGTGTCGCCATGGTGGACGTCGCCGGAACCGACGCCCCTGGGATCGACGCCCCTGGGATCGACGCCCCTGGGGCGGCCCCACCTGGGGTGGACGCCGCCGGGATGGATGCCGCCGGGATGGATGCCGCTGGGGCAAACGCCCGGTCAATCGCGCCACGCAGGCCGGGATGGCGCAGCACCGCCGCCATGTCGGCACCGAACGCCGCCTGCGCGGCGCTGTTGGCGCGGCGCACCGAGCGATCCGCCGCCAGCACGATCAGCGGGTCGGGCAGCCGCTCGACGATCGCCTCGTCGGCCCGGCGCAGCCGCTCCAGCAGCGCCGAGCGCTCGGCCAGGCGGCGCGACAACCGCTCGACCTCGCGCCCGACGCGTTCCAGCCCGGGCAGGGCGGGGGTCTCGGCGGAAGGCTGGTCCTCGCCCAACCGGCGCACCGTCTCCGACAGCACGTCGAGGTCGCGGGTCCACAGCAGCGCCAGGGCCACGGCCACCAGCAGGGTCGCGCCGATCGCGATCGCGGCGCCGGCCGGCGTCGCCGCCCCGGTGACCGCCAGCACGATCAGCGCCAGGACCGGCGCGCCGGCAATCGTCAGGACCGTCAGCAGGGTTCCGCCGGTTCGCATGGTTCAATCGCCAGTGCCCGTCCTTGATGGCCGGTCCCCGACGGTAAAGCATCGGCCGCGCGCTGTCCCGGTGGATCGCCCGCGCCGCCAGGGCAATCGGGTGAACGAAAGCAAGGCCGGGGCTTCGCCCCAGACCCCACCAAGGGGCGCTGCCCCCCATGGGTACCATTGGGGAACCCCGCCAAGGGCGGAGCCCTTGGAACCCTTTACTGGGAGTGTGGGGAGGGGGAGGGGGCGTGTGGGCGCGGCGAAGGGGCGCCGTCCGGCACGCCGGACGGCGCCCCTTCGCCGCGCCCACACGCCCCCTCCCCCTCCCCACACTCCCAGTCATGGAGTCCAGAGGCCGCTGCCTCTGGTGGGGGGTCCAGGGGGGCAACGCCCCCCTGGCGGGGTTCGGGGCGGAGCCCCGGCCTTGCTTTCGCTCACCCGCCCTCGTCGGCGTCGCGCAGGAACGCCCTGACCTCCGTCACCGCCTGCGCCAGTCCGACCCGGCGCACCGCCACCCCGGCGGGGAACGCCGACAGCAGCCGGCTCGGCGTCTGGCGGTCCAGCAGCACGAAGGCGCCGCGGTCCGTCCCGCGCCGGATCAGCCGGCCGAACGCCTGGCGCAGCCGCAACCGGGCGATCCGGTCGTCGTAGCCCTTCGGATCGCCGCCGGACAGGTGGACCCGCCGCTCGCGGTGCAGGATGTCCGGGCGCGCCCACGGCACCTTCTCGAACACCACCAGCCGCAGCGCCCGCCCCGGCACGTCCACCCCGTCGCGCATCGCGTCGGTGCCCAGCAGGCAGCTTTCCTCCTCGGTGCGGAAGATGTCGACCAGCGTGGCGTTGTCCATCGCATCGACGTGCTGAGCATACAGCGGGATGCCCGCCGCCTCCAGCGCCGGCGCGATCCGCGCGTGCACCGCCTGCAGCCGCCGGATCGCGGTGAACAGCCCGAGGCCGCCGCCGCCGGCCGCCACGAACAGCGCCCGATAGGCCGCCGCCAGCGCGCCGAGGTCGCCCGCGGCCACATCGGTCACGATGAAGGTCCGGGTCTGCGCCGCGTAGTCGAACGGGCTGGCCACCGCCACGCGGATCGCCGGCGAGGGCAAATGCGGCGCGCCCACCCGCGCCTCCGCCGCCTCCCACGAGAGCTCGGCATCCGCCTCGCCGGAATCGCGCAGCGTCGCCGAGGTCACCAGCAGCCCGTGCGCCGGCGCCGCCAGGCTCATCGCGAAGGGCACCGTCGGATCGAGCCAGTGCCGGTGCAGGCCGACATCGCGGTCCCCCGCCGCCCGCCGGTCGAGCCGCAGGAACATCACGTGCTGCGGGCGCTGCCCCGGCTCGCCCGGGCCCTCGGCGAGGCCGCCCAGCATGCCGCGCCAGGCGGTCAGCGGATCGATCGCCCGCCGCCCGAGCGAGCGGCAGGTCGCCTCGATCCGCACCCTTGTGGCGGCGTCCATGTCCTCCGCCTCGTCCTCCAGCCGTGCCGCCAGCCGGCTGCGCAGCGTCTCCAGCGGCGCGACGATCCGCCCCAGCGCGCGGGCCAGCCGATCCGCCGCCTCCGGCAGCGCTTCCACCGGGGGGAACAGGTCGCATTCCAGCGCCCCCCAGGACGCGCGCGAGCCCGGCTCCCCGTCGCCGATCACGCGTGCCAGCACCTGGCGGCGCAGCAGGCGGAGGAATGCCTCGGTCGGGTTCGCCCGCGCCGGCTCTGGCCGGGCCGCCCCTGGCCACGCCGCCCCTGGCCGCGCCGCCCCTGGCCCGGCTTGCTCCGGCCCCCCCTGCTCCAGGCCGGCCAGTTCCGGCCCGTCGTCGGCCAACCGCATCGACCAGCCGGGCGCCGGCAAGGCCCGCGCCGCCTGCAACGCCGCGTCCAGCGGCGCCTCCAGCGCCGCGCGCCCGACGACCAGCTCGTCCAGCCGCCGCCGCAGCCCGCGGGCGCGCGACCGGCCGCCCTCGGCGCCGAGCAGCCAGCGGCGCAGCTCCGCGGTCTCCAGCCCCGACAACTCGGCCGAGAACGCGCCGTCCGCCGCGTCGAACACGTGGTGGCCCTCGTCGAACACGTAGCGTGTCGGCACCGCGGCATCGTCCAGCCCGCCCCAGGCCGCCTGCGCCATCACCAGCGCATGGTTCGCCACCACCAGCTGCGCGGTCCGCGCCCGGCGGATGGTGTGCTCGACGAAGCAGCGCTTCCAGTGCGGGCAGGCGGCGTGGATGCATTCGCCGCGCCGATCGGCCAGGCCCAGCACCGTCGCCGCGCCGAACAGCTCGGCGATCCAGCCGGGCAGGTCGCCGCCCTGGATGTCGCCGTCGTTCGTCGCCAGCGCCCAGCGGGCGATCAGCCCCAGCGGCACCACCGCGGCCGCCAGCAGCGCGCCGCCGCCCAGCCCCACCCCGGGGCCGCTCCCTAGGCCGCCGCCGCTGGGTCCCGCCAACGGGCCGATCGCTTCCTCGTAATTCAGCAGGCAGAGGTAGTTCTCGCGCCCCTTGCGCACGACCACGCGCCGCCGCCGCTCCGCCGGGTCGGGAAACAGCCGCGCCAGCTCGGCGTCGATCTGGCGTTGCAGGTGGCGGGTGAAGGTGCTGATCCACACCGTGCCGTGGTTCTTCTCCGCCCACAGGCTGGCCGGCGCGATGTAGCCCAGCGTCTTGCCGGTCCCGGTGCCGGCCTCGGCCAGCACCAGGTGCGGATCGCCGCGCACCTCCCGCGGCGCGAAGGCGGCGGCCGCGGCTCCGGCGTAATCCGCCTGGCCCGGCCGCTGCTCCGCCCCCGGCCCCAGCATCGCCGCCAGCCGCCGCCGCGCCTCGATCTCCGGCACCGGCAGCGACGAGGGCGGCGGCAGCGGCGCCGTGTCCTCCCACTCCGCCAGCCGCTTCCAGACCCGCAGCGGTTCACCCGAGGCCGCGGCGTCGGCCCGGCCGAGCGCCGCCATGACGAACGGCGCCCAGCCCCAGCCGGCCTGGCCCATGCGCGCCGCCAGCGCGGCGGCGTCGCGGTTCAGCGCCAGGTCCCGCCCCGCCGCCAGCCGGCGCAGCAGCCGCTCGACCAGCTCCGGCAGCAAGGCGACCTCGGCCTCCAGCCCGCCGGCCGAGGCGTCCAGGTCCAGCGCCAGCGCCAAGCCGCGCGGCGTCGGCGCGGCGGGGCGCGCCGGCAGCACGAAGGCGAACAGCTCCAGCAGGTCGAGGCAGGGCAGCGCCCGCAGGCCGAGCCGGCGCAGCGTCGCCGGCGCATGCACCAGCATCGGCGGGTCCATCGCCCGGATCGCCACCGCCGCCGCGTCCGCCGGGCAGGCCAGCAGCTCGCCATCGGCGGTGAGGATCGCCGCGCTGCCGTGGCCGGCGACCAGGCTCGGGGCGTCGGGCAGGGCAATCCGGCGCGGTGTCGGCTCGGGCATGAAGCGACTATAGGCAGTCACACGATGCGGCGGCCAATTGCGTGAACCGAAGCAAGGCCAGGGGCCTGTCCCTGGACGCCGCCAAGGGCAGGGAGGTGGTGATTTTTTGCGGCTCTTCGCTGTTTCGTGTGGGTGGAAATCGACGCGGCGCACGCGGGCCTCGTTGCCCGACCTGATCGAGCCTGGCGCCGTGCTCGCCGCCGTCAAGGACGCTGCGCGCCGCCTTCGGCGGTGGCCTGCGGCCATCCCTCGGGTCAGGCCCGATTGCATGCCTTGACTGCGGCTGCGCGCGACGCCCTGCAATCGTCAGGCCGGGACGAAGAAACGGCGCTCAGCCGAACCAAGAAACCTGGCTGGTGGTTCGCCGCACCGGGTGGGCCTTGGCCGCGACCTGCCGCTGGACACAGTTGGCCCAGGGAAGCTCAGCGGCCGCTGCTACCCACACGAAACAGCGAGGACCCAGAAAAATAGTCGTTCACCGTGCTGCGCGGCGGTAGGTCCTTCGGGATTTAGCGCCACTGGCATCCGGTGCTCAGGATAGACATGACGCCGTTGGCGACTTCCCGCATGTCAACGCGACGTTTGCCGCCACCGCGTTTGGCTGGCGGGATCAGAGGCCTGATATGCTCCCATTCCGCGTCGGTCAGGTCACTCGGATAGCGCAGCCTGTCGCGGTTGTGGCGGGGGCGGTTCTTGGTCGTCCACATGTGGCACCTCGCAAATCGGTGCCACACAGGGATTCATACAAGATCGAGCCGGATCAAGCAGTTATTCTGGCGGCCGGTAACCAACTCATATGACTTGCAAAGTCTCCGGACGGACACGGAGAGGCCGAATGGGCACGAATGATTCAAAGTGTCGGTATACCCGGTAACGAGATTGCTTGTTGCCGTTACGGCACGGAGTTTTCACACAGTCTGCTTGACTGATGAATGCCCCTCCACCGACCCACCTACGCCAGTCTGATGGGCGCCGAGGTGAGTGACCGCTCCCCACCCCTGGCGGACATTCAAACAGCGGAGGTCGGGTGGCGCCAGTCTGTTCGCTGCCGCGGGCTACCGGGAGCGCACGCCCTTCATGCCCGGGATCTGGCGCAAGCCGGTGAGGCCGAAGGACCAGCTTTGCCGCGACCAGGGAAAAGAAAGGTTAACGCCGATGCACGCAGATCAGAAGGATGCACGCAGATTCCGGCTGAGCCGTTATTGGCTCACCTCCAACCCAGTGACCGTGCAGGCGCGCCATCTGCGTGCATCCTTCTGATCGGCGTGCATCGGCGTTTCACCTTCCTGCTGCTTGCGTTAGGGCGAAATCGACGCTGAGGGTTGTCCCCGGTCCGGCGACGCACCACCGGTGGGGGGTGGATGGCCGGGTGATCCCCGGGTCAAGCCCGGGGACAAGGGCCCGGCCATGACGGAGAGAGGGTGCCGGCCCACGACGGAAAGCGCGTGCCCGGCCACCGCGGTGCGCCATCCTTGCTTCCTCTGTGGCCCTCCGTGGCTCTCGCTTCTTCTCTGTGGTGAAACCTTGCTTGCGGACCTCGCCAAGCCCCAGACCGTGGGCGTCCCCACCGCAACCAGGCAGCAAACCACCCAACGCCCCCCATCCACCCCCCGATCGGGTTTGCCTCCGCTATTTAGTTAGTATATGTGACTATCCCGCATCCATTTCAGCCGGAGCACAGCATCATGCCCGATCCCTCCAACGGAATTACCTTTCGCACCATCCAGGAGGCGATGCCCGACTACCACATCACCCAAGACCTGCTAGACGGCGTGCTGACCGCCATGCCGCCGCCGCCCGCCGATGCCTCCCCTTCCTGGCGCCGGGCGCGGCTCACCCGGATCATCGAGGAAATCGCCGCCCGGGTGCCGATGGACCCGGCGCAGGGCCACCTCGCCGGGCAGCTCGTCGTCGTGCAGTTCCTCGCCGATGACATGATGGAGCGCCTGATGACCCCCGGCCTGCCGCTGGCGGAGCGGCGCCTGACCGCCCGCACGACCGACGACCTGCTGCGCTCGGTGGTGCGGTTGGAGCGGGCGCTGGAGCGGCGGCAGACGCGGGTGATGCCGTTCCGCGACGTGGGGGCGGTGGACGGGTTCGACCTGGACGCGCTGGACGGCGTCTGGTGCCGCGGGACCCCGGCCGCCGCCGCGGCCGGCGCCCGCGCCGCCGCAGCGGAGGCGCCGCCGCCCGCCGCACCGGAACCTGAAGCGGGGCTGGCGCCGGGGGCGCCCGCGCCGGCGGAAGCAGCGGGCGCGGCCTGGGCCGACCGGGCGGCGGCCGAGCAAGCGGGGGGCGGCGTCGGCGTGCGCCGTGCGGGCGGCATCGTGGAGCAGGGGGATGGCTGGTCGCTGGAGATCTGGCCGCCCAGGCCGCGCGCCGGCGTGGCGCAAGACCCAGCCGCGCCCGACCAGCCGGCGTGGCCGACCGCCGGCGGCGGAGCAGGCGACGGCGGAGCGGGCCAGGACGCAGCGGCCGCGCCCCCGGGTCGTGGCATGAGCGCCAGCGCACCCCCACCGCAGCCAACCGCGGAGTCCCCAGCCGCCCCCCACCGCGCCCCGCCGTGCGGAGCGCGGACGCGGGCCGGCAGCCCGTGCCTCGGGCTGGCGATGGCGAACGGCCGCTGCCGCCTGCATGGCGGGGCGAGCACCGGGCCGTGCACCGCGGCGGGCCTGGCGCGGATGATCGCGGCGAAGACCACGCACGGCCGCTACGCGATGAGCGGGGCGGCGCAGCGGACGGCGCAGCGCTATGTCCGGGCGCTGGTGGTGCGGACCCGGCTGCTGTGCATGGCGCATCGGCTGCGGCCGTATTTGCCGGCCGAGGCGGCGGCGCGGCTGGAGACGGTGCCGGCGGAGCTGCTGCCGCCGAAGCACCCCTCGCAGGTGGCGTGGGAGGCGCTGCACGCAACGACCCCATGCGCGCCTCCGCCGCCAGCGCGCGGGGCGGGGCGGCGGCGGCGCGCGGCGCGGGCGCGGGGTGGGGCGGGCGCCGGGGGGACCGACGGCGCGGCGGCGGTGGCGCTGCGCGGGCGGGCGGCCGAGCGGGCGGCGGCGCGGGCCGAGGCGGCGGCGCAGGCGGAGTGGCGGGCGGCGATCGCGGCGGCACGCGGGGCGAAGCGCGCGGCGCGGCAGGCGGGGGCCGCGGCGCGGGAGGCGGGGCGCGCGGCGCGCGGTTCGAGCAACGACCCCATGCGCGGCGCGGCGGTGCGGCACCGAGCGCGCGGTTCGCGCAACGACCCCATGCACGGCGCGGCGCCGGGGGCGCGGGCGGCGGCGCCGGCGGGGCAGCAGGCGGGGCAGCAGGCGGGGCAGCAGGCGGGGCAGCAGGCGGGGCAGCAGGCGGGCGATCCGGTCGGCTGGGCGACCGGATCGCCCGGGTTGGCGGAGGCCCTGGCGCGGGAGGTGATGCTGCGGCAGCTGCGCGCCGCCTTGGCGTTGCGTGGCAACGACCCCATGCAAGGCGCGGGAGCGGGGTGCCAATCGGGCACGCCGCGCAACGACCCGATGCAAGGCGCGGCGCGGGGCGCGCCGGGGGAGGCGCCGGTGGGCGCGGCGCGGGCGTTGGTGCTCGGCGGCACGCCGTTGGCGCGGACCTGGCAGCCGCGCGTGGCCGAGGTCCTCGCCGCGCGGTTCGGGCCGGCGGCGGTGGAGGGGTGGCCGGGGGCGCTGGCGCCGCCGCCGGGGATCGCGGCGGGGCCGAGTGGCGATTGCGCGCAACGACCCCATACGCGGCCGGCGACGGCGGAGGCGGTCGGCTTGGGTGGGCCGGTGGGGCGGGGGTCGCGGCGATGAGGGCGGTGCCGCGGGAACCTCCCTCACCCGCGTCGCAAGGGCTCCGCGACCCCCGGGTCAAGCCCGGGGGCAGGCCTTGGTCCGCTCTTCGCGGCCCAAGCCCGCGAAGAGCGGGCGAGGTGAAAGGGACGCGGCATCGGCGGGTCGTGGCGGGGGGGCACGCGGGACAAGGGTGCGGGGTGGATTTCCCGACCGTGGTATGCCACATGCCGGCCGTGCCAGCGCGCATTGACTGGGGGGGAAGCAACAGGATGTCGCCATGCTACTGCTGATCCCGGGCCCGGTGACGACACGGCCCGAAGTGCGCGCCGCCCTGGCGCAGGATTTCGCCCCCTGGGACAACGACTTCCGCCCGCTCTATCTCGGCGTCCGCACCCGCCTGCTGCGCCTCGCCGGCGGCCGGCCGGACGCGCACGTCACCCTGGCCTTGCAAGGCTGCGGGCACTTCGTGACCGAGGCCGCGGTCCGCACCTTCGTGCCGCCGGGCGGCAAGCTCCTGATCCCCACCACCGGCGCCTATGCCGACCGCATGATCCGCCTGGCGACCGAGGCCGGCCGCCAGGTGATCCAACTGCCGATCGCGCAGACCGCGCCGGTCGAGCCGAGCGCCGTCGCCGCGGCGCTGGCCGCCGATCCCGCCATCGGCCACGTCGGCCTGGTCTACAGCGAGACCGGCAGCGGCGTGATCCATGACCCCGAAGCGGTCGGCGCGGTGGTGCGCGCGGCCGGACGGCGCCTGATCCTGGATGCGGTCTCCGCCTTCGGCGCGCTGCCGTTCGACATCGCAACCCAGCCGGAGATCGACGCCGCCGTCTTCACCTCCAACAAATGCCTGGAGGGCGTGCCCGGCCTCGGCTTCGCGGTGGCGCGCATCGACCGGCTGCAAGCCAGCGCCGGCAACGCGGGGAGCTGGTCGTTCGACCTCGCCGACGTCTATGCCCACGGCCTGCGCACCGGCGGCGGCAGCTTCCGCTTCACCCCGCCGGCGCAGGTGCTGAACGCGATCAACACCGCGCTGGATCTGTACGACGCCGAGGGCGGCCAGCCGGCCCGGCTGGCGCGCTACACCGCCAACATGCGGGTGATCTACGACGGCGCGATCGGCCTCGGCCTGACCCCCTGCCTGGCGCGCGCGGCGCAGGGGCCGGTGGTGGTGAACATCCACGCCCCGCCCGATCCGGCGTGGAACCTGCAAGCCTTCGTCGACGCGCTGAAGGCGCGCGGCGTGCTGATCAGCAATTTCTTCAACACGCCGCGGCCGAGCTTCCGGGTCGGCTGCATCGGCGCGATCACGCCCAGCGACATGGCGCGCGCGGTCGCGGCGATGGGCGCGGCACTGGATGAACTCGGCATACAACAGAGGGAGGCTGCCTAGATGGCGACGGATCTGGAAATTGCGCGTGCCGCCACGATGCGCCCGATCGCGGAGATCGGCGCCAAGCTGGGGATCCCGACCGAGGCACTGGAACCCTACGGGCGGTTCAAGGCGAAGATCGGCCTGGATTTCGTGCGCAGCGTGCAGGACCGCAAGGACGGCGCGCTGGTGCTGGTGACCGGCATCAGCCCGACCCCGGCGGGCGAGGGCAAGACCACCACCACGGTCGGCCTCGGCGACGCGCTGAACCATCTCGGCACCAGCGCGGTGATCTGCCTGCGCGAGCCCAGCCTCGGCCCGAGCTTCGGCATGAAGGGCGGCGCCGCCGGCGGTGGGCTGGCCCAGGTGGTGCCGATGGAAGAGATCAACCTGCATTTCACCGGCGATTTTCACGCCGTCACCTCGGCCAACAACCTGCTGGCCGCGATGGTCGACAACAGCATCTACTGGGGCAACAAGCTCGGCATCGATGCGCGCCGGGTGTCCTGGCGGCGCGCGGTGGACATGAACGACCGCGCGCTGCGCTCCATCGTTGGCAGCCTGGGCGGGGTGGCCAACGGCTTCCCGCGCGAGGACGGGTTCGATATTTCGGTGGCCTCCGAGGTGATGGCGGTGTTCTGCCTGTCGAACGATCTGGCCGACCTGCAGGCCCGGCTTGGGAAGATGATCGTGGCGCAGACGCGCGACGGCAAGGCGGTGACGGCGAAGGATTTGAAGGCCGACGGCGCGATGGCGGTGCTGCTGCGCGACGCGCTGGCGCCGAATTTGGTGCAGACCATCGCGGGAACGCCGGCGCTGGTGCATGGCGGGCCGTTCGCCAACATCGCGCATGGCTGCAACTCGGTGATGGCGACGCGGCTCGGGCTGAAGCTGGCCGAGGTGGTGGTGACCGAGGCGGGTTTCGGGGCGGATCTGGGGGCCGAGAAGTTCCTCGACATCAAGTGCCGCTCGGCCGGGCTGACGCCGTCCTGCGCGGTGGTGGTGGCGACCATCCGGGCGCTGAAGATGCACGGCGGCGTGCCGCGCTCGGGGCTGGGCAAGGAGGATGTTGCCGCGGTCGGGCGCGGCGTGGCGAACCTGGCGCGGCACACCGAGAACCTGGGCAAGTTCGGCCTGCCGGTGGTGGTCGCGCTGAACCATTTCGTTTCGGACACGGATGCCGAGTTCGCCGCGGTGCGCGATGCGATGGCGGCGAAGGGGGTGGAGGTGATCCGCTGCACCCATTGGGGCGACGGCGCGCCGGGCGCGGCCGAGCTGGCCCGCGCGGTGCTGCGGCGCATCCGCTCGGGCGAGGCGGCCTACCGGCCGCTGTATCCCACTGGCATGAAGCTCGCCGACAAGATCCGCACCATCGCGACGCAGATCTACCACGCCGCGGACATTGCGCTGCCGGACCCGGTGGCGCGCCGGCTGGCCGGGTTCGAGGAGGCCGGCTTCGGCGAGGTGCCGGTGTGCATCGCCAAGACGCAGTTCAGCTTCACCTCGGATCCCACGGTGATGGGCGCGCCGGAGGGCCACATCCTGCCGGTGCGCGAGGTGCGGCTGTCGGCCGGCGCCGGCTTCGTCGTGGCGGTGTGCGGCGACATCATGACGATGCCCGGCCTGCCGCGCGTGCCGGCCGCGGAATTGATCTTCCTGACCGAGGACGGACAGATCGAAGGATTGTTCTGATCCCAGCGGGCGAAATGATGACCCTGCCGTCATTTCGGGCGATGGTGCCGCGCGCGGGGTTGCCCGGGGGAGTAGCGGGCGGCCGCGCGCCAAACCAGGACTCATATCAACGGCCCAACGCCGGCCGGTCGGTCACCCGATCGGGCCGTGGGTATGAACCGGCGTTCGATGCGCAACGGCGCGGCGGCGAACCACCGCCGCGCCAACCAGCGCCGTCAGGGCGGGGCGATGCCGGCGCCGCTCAACACATAGCGCGCGAGCGCCTGGCCCAGGCAGGTGTTCAGCCGGGCCAGCACCGCCGCGCGCGCGTCGGTTGTCGCGCGTTCCGGATCGATCCGGCCTTGCAACGCCCAGGCCCGCGTCAACTCGTAGCGGTGGAACAGCGCCGCGTCCGGCAACCCGGCAACCAGGAGCAGTTCCGTCTCGTATGGCTCGATGTCGGTGTTGGCGCGCAGCGCGCGGCTGAACTGCGGATCGATCAGCACCAGGCTGCCGCCGGCCTGGCGGATCGCGTCCAGCCCCTCGCGCAGTACCTCGCGCATGCGGTTGGCGCGCATGGCGTGGATCGCCTCCACCGTGCCGGTCTGCCACAGCACGAGCTGGGTCGGCGCCTGCCGCACCTGGTCCTTGACCAGCGGCAGCATCTGCTCCGCCGACATGCCGCGCCCGCCACGCACGGTGAGATGGAACGTCACCTGCGGCAGGTCGGCCCGCAGCGCATCGAGCATGCGATAGGGAAACGCGCCGTCGGGCTGCGCGTCCTTGGCGCCGGTGGTGCTGGCCGAGCCGACCGCCAGGATATTGACCGGCCCGCCGGCCTCGATCGCCGCCTTGAGCGGACCCAGTGGTTTCTGGGGCGTGACGAACTGCGGCGCCGCCGCGCAGGGTTGCGGCTCCGCCGATGGGGAAGTCCCCGGTTGCGGGTTCGCCGACTGAGAGTCCGGCGCACCCACTGCGACGGCGGGAAGGGCGAACAGCAGCAGCAGGGCGGCAAGACGACGCATGGCGCCCGCGTATCAGCGCACGCCCTCGCCGACAAGGTGGGGCAACCGCGCGGCCAGGCTCGCGAGCGGCGGATCCCGCGCCACCGGGCTGGCAGCCCGCGCTACAGGGCGCCGGCGATCGCCTCCACATCCTCGGCCGCGGCGCAATTCGGGTGACGCGCCAGCAGCGGCGTCTGGCGGCGGATCGCGTCGCGCACCCGCTCGTCGCGCCGGACCACGCCGAGCAACGCCGGCGCGTGGCCGAGAAACGTTGCGCAGGCGCGCGCCAGGGTCGCATAGGTGCGTTCCCCGCCGGCCCGGTTGCCCGCCTGGTTGACCACGATGCGCGCATCGCCGCCGGGCCGGTCGCCGCCATGCAGCTTCAGCACCGCATAGGCGTCGGTCAGGCTGGTCGGCTCCTCGGTCGCCACCACCACCAGTGTGTCGGCGAAGGCGGCCAGCTGGCGCACCGCGCGGTCCAGCCCGGCGCCAAGATCGAGCAGCACGACGTCATACCCGCTCGCCGCCGCGCGCAGCGCGTCCAGCACGCGCTCCAGCGCCGCGGCATCCAGGCCGGACAACGCACCGGACCCGGAACGGCCCGGCAGGATGTCGAAGCCGGCCCCGGCGTGGCGCAGCACCACCTCCGCCAGGCCGGCGCGCCCGGCGATCACCGCGCCCAGGTCCTGCGCCGGCGTCAGGCCGAGCTGGATGTCGACATTGGCCAGGCCCAGGTCGCCGTCGAACAGCAGGACCCGCCGTCCGGCCCGCGCCAGGGCGTGCGCCAAGGTGATGGCGAACCAGGTCTTGCCCACCCCACCTTTGCCCGAGGCGATGCCGACGATGCGTCCCGGAGTGCTGCCGACACTGCGCCCAGGGCCCCCCCGGCGACCTCCCCCGGGACATTGCCAGGTGCGTCGACACGGCTCGGCTGGGTCATGCGCGATGGTCCGGCACAGCGGCGAGCAGGCGGGCGGCCAGCTCGGCCTGGGTGAAACTGATCAGCCCGTCGGCAACCCCCGCGCCCACACCGGCCTCGGTCAGTGCCAGGCGCCCGGCGCTCGCCGCGCTCAGCACCGAGCCCAGGCGGCGGGCCAGGTCGAGCTTGGTCGCGATCATCAGCGTGGCGCCCAGCGCGGCGTGCGCCTGCGCCAGCTCGGCCGCCTCGGCCGGATCGAGCCCGGCCTGCAGCACCAGCACCGTCGTCGCGCCGGCCACTGCGGCCAGGGTGCGCAGCTCCTCGGCCTGCGCCGGGTCGAACGGATCGAGCCCGGGCGCGTCGATCAGCACCGGCGCGCCGTGCGGGCGCCGGGCCAGCGCACGCCCCAGGCTGACCGGATGGTCGGCAATCACCAGGTCCAGCTGCAGCACGCGGGTGAAGGCGACAAGCTGCTCGGCGGCGCCGGCGCGCCTTCCGTCGGCGGTGATCACCATCGGCGTGACGCCGGCCATCGCCAGCCGCGCCGTCAGCTTGGCGGTGGTCAACGTCTTGCCGGCGCCGGGCGGCCCGGTCAGCAGCAGCGGCGGGTCGGACGCCGCCAGCGGCAATGGCGCGAAGCCGAACATTGCGCCGAGCGCCCCGGGCAGGTCGCCGCGGCCGAGCGCTGCGTGCAACGCCGCCGGCACGCCATGGTACCCCAGCGCGGCCCACGCCGGCGGCTCGCGGGCCGGCGCCAACGGCGGCGGCGCCAACGTGTCCTCCGGCTCCAGCGCGGCGGTCACCTCGACGCCGTCGCCGACCTGGCGTGAGGCCAGGATCAACGCGTCCGGACCAAGCTCCGCGCGAACCCGCGCCATCGCGTCCGCTATCCTGGGTGCACGGTAGAGCTTCAGCCGCATGCCAATAGCCTACCCGGCAAACCATTGAGCCAAGATGAACGCGGCAAGGCGGCAAGGCCGGGGCTCCGCCCTTTTCAACCGGGCACACGGGCAACACTTTGGACCGGGCACATGGGTAACAGATTTCTCGTTATGTTCCAGCCAGGCCAGGGGCGCTTTCTTGCCGGTTTCCTGGTTCGGTCGGCGAGCCGTTTCCTCGTCCCGGCCTGATCTCGGCCCCGACGCTGCGCGCCGCCGCGGTCAAGGCATGCCCTCGGGCCTGACCCGAAGGAGGGCCGCAGGCCACCGCCGCAGGCGGCGCGTTGCGGGCTTGACGGCGGCGAGCACGGTGTCAGCCTGCCACCGGCCCGGGCGGTTGCCAGCGGCACAGGCCAGAGCGGCGGATCTGCCCCGTCGCATCCGCTAAAGTCGCCAGATCGAAGCCGCGGAAGCGGAGCGTCCAATCGCCGGCGTCGCGCTGCGCCAGGGCGACCAGCTGCTCACCCGGCACGCGCCGTCGCAGCACGTCCCGGTGCCGACCCTGGTGATGACCGACGCCTGGCTGGGCGCGGTGGAGGCACCGGCGGTCGGGCCCGCGGATCTTGCGCTGCTCGATCGGGACATTCCCGACCACCGCATTGTGCGGATGTGCCGGTCCTCTGGAACCACCGGCTCGCCGCAGCTGGTCGCCATGCTGCACGCGACGCAGCAGCGGAACGTCGCCGGGTTCGCCCGGACGATGCTGGCTGGGCTTGAGTCGCCCGCCAATTTTCTGTGCCTGTACAACCTGACGTTGCGGTCGGCCTATTACCGTGTGCTTGCCACCCTGCAACGCGGTGGGACGCTCCGCTTCGCCGATGCGACGGAGGCGGCCGGCCTGATCGAATCGGGCGCGGTGAACATGGCGCTGTTCATGGTTGGCGACATGCAACGGATTCTGCGGCACGCGCGACCGCCGCCGGCCGGGCAAACAATGCATGTCGAGGCCGTCGGTGCCGCCGTCGGCGCGCGGCTGCGCCGACAGGTCCGCGAGCTCCTGGGCGCGACGTTCACCAACGCGTATTCGTCCATCGAGACCGGCCGGATCGCGCTGCTCGGCGACGACAACGTCGGCGCGCTGTGCCCGGGCGTCGAGGCCTGCATCGTGGACCAAGGCGGCCGCGCCCAGCCGCCCGGGACGACCGGTTTGATCCAGGTCAGGACGCCGACGATGGTTGAGGGGTATCATAACGATTTTGCCATGACCGGGAGATATTTCGTTGACGGATGGTTCCGTACCAACGACCTCGGCACCATGCCGGCTCCGGCCAGGTTGATCGTCCTGGGCCGTGCGGACGACAGGGTGAATGCTGGCGGCGTGAAGCTGCTGCCGGCGCCGATCGAGGCGCAAATCAAGCTGATCGAGGGCGTCGTCGAGGCCGCCCTGGTTGCGGTCAACGGCCCAGGCCAGAGTCCCACGCTGCTGGTGGCGGTCGAAACCGCGAATGGCGCGCCGCCACCCAATCTGAAGGCACAGCTCGATCCGATCCGGTGGCCCTATGTACGCAGTTTTGCGGTGCTGATCACGCCTCGGTTCCCACGCACCGACCGCGGCAAGGTCAGGCGCAAGGACGTGGCGGCCATTTACGCGCAGGTGCGGGCCAACCCCGACCGGGTAATTCGCAGCCGCGCGACCTAACCATGGCTCGATGGGCCAAAGACCGATGGGCCAAAGATCGATGAGCCGTCAACCGAGGGCATCGCGCTACGTCGCCGGAGCGCCTTGCCGCTGCCGCCCCGCAGCGTGACCAAGGCGTCATCGCCTGCTACGCTGCCGCGCACCTCAGGGGAGTTGCCCATGAAAATCGGCCTGTTCATCAACACCCAGTTCCCCGAAGGCAACTCCGTCGCCGCCCGCATCCCCGAACTGGTGGAGCAGGTCCGCGTCGCCCGCCAGTCCGGCTTCGCCTCGGTCCTGTTCCCGCACCACTACCTGACCGCGCCGCTACAGATGCTGCAGATCACGCCGCTGATGGCCTATCTGCTGCCGGAGGCGCGCGGCATGACCGTCGGCGGCAATATTCTACTCCTGCCGCTGCTCAACCCGGTGCACGTCGCCGAGGAAGCCGCCACGCTCGACGTGCTCAGCGGCGGCAATTTCATCCTCGGGGTCGGCCTCGGCTACCGCGCCGGCGAGTTCGGCGCCTTCAACGTCTCGCTGACGGAGCGCGCCCCGCGCTTCAGCGAAGCCATCGCCCTGATCCGCAAGCTGTGGACCGAGGATCGCGTCACCTTCCAGGGCCGCTTCTATTCGGTGCAGGACCACGGCATCAGCCTGAAGCCGCATCGCCCGGGCGGCCCGCCGGTCTGGATCGCCGGCCTGGTCGAAGCTGCGGTGAAACGCGCCGCACGCATCGGCGACGCCTGGCTGATCGCCAACGCCACCACGCTGGGCGCCACCGAGCCGTTGATGCGGATCTACCGCGACACGCTGGCCGGGCTCGGCAAGACCGTCACCGAGTTTCCGATCGCCCGCGAATGCTACGTCGGCACGCAGCACAAGACCGCGATGGACGAATGCCGCGGTCCGCTGGAATACAAATACAACTCCTACGCCGCCTGGGGCATGGAAAGCCCCACCGCGCACATGAGCTTCGAGGAGGTGGCGCGCGACCGCTTCATCATCGGCGACAAGGTCTCGGTGAAGGAGGAGATCGCCCGCTGGCAGGAACGCCTCGGCACCAACCACTTCGTGATGCGCGTGCAATGGCCCGGCCTGCCGCAGGACAAAGTGCTGGCCTCCATCCGCCGCCTGGGCGAGATGTTCGCTTAGCCCATTGACCACCCGGCGCCTGGGGCCTATCCCCGCCGCCCTTGTCGGTATCGGAGCGGGACCCATGGCGTTGCAGGTGGTGGATAAGACCGAGGCGAAAACCGGTGGCATTGCCGCGGATCGCCTGCGCAGCCTGGTCGAGCGCATCGAGCGGCTGGAGGAGGAGCGCAAGGCGCTGGGCAGCGACATCAAGGACATCTACGCCGAAGCCAAGTCCGCCGGCTTCGACGTGAAGGTGCTGCGCCAGCTTATTCGCATTCGCAAGCAGGAACCCGACGACGTGGAGGAGCAGGAGACGCTGCTCGACGTCTACCGCCGCGCGCTGGGGATGTAGGCGGGGAAGCCCGGCGCGCGGTTACGCCGCGTCGCCCACCAGCACCACGTGCAGCCGGCGCGGGCCGTGCGCGCCGAGTTCCAGCGCCTGCTCGATATCGGCCGAGCGTGACGGGCCGGTCACCAGCATGACATTGCGCGGCATGCCGCCAAGTCTCCTTGCGCAGCAGATCCCACGCCTCCTCATAGGCGCCGACCAGACGTTCCGCGCGCAGCACGACGATCGCGGTATCGGGCAGCAGGTTCAGCGTCGTCGGCCGCTCGGGTGCCGAGGGCAGCATCAGCGTGCCGGTCTCGGCGATCGCGGCGAAGGCGTGCTGCACGCTGACCGCGTCGGACGCCTCGGCGCGGCCCTCGCGCAGCCGCAGCAGCGGGCGCGTCGACCCATGGCATTGCGCGCAGCTCCGGGTGCGGCGCGATCACGATGTCGCTCGGCAGGTTCTGCGCCGGCGAGGTACGCGGCGACCGCCTCGGGCACCGCGTCGGGCGCGGCCACGCGCGCCACGGTGCCGAATTCCTGTTCCACATTGGCGATGAACAGCGCGATCTGCCCGGCGTGCGGCAGCTGGCTGCGCGCCGGGATCAACTGGCGCGGATGCGCCGCCAGGCGCGCCCGCAGCAGCATCGCCTGATCCGCCGGCAGTGCGCCGCGCCGCAGCGCGCGGCGGATCGCGCCGAGCATCGCGCTGCGCCCGCTCATGCCTGGCCCCGTGCGCCGTCTGCCGCTTCGCCTTGGCGTAGCGCGCGAAGAACGTGTCGCCCTCGGGCGCCGGCAGGTCGCGTCCGCCGGTCCAGCCGCCCGCCAGCGGCAGCGACGTGAACCGCCCCCGCTTGCGCCCCAGCCAACCCAGCGTCACGGCGCCGGCGCGGGTCGCCAACCGATACAGCGCGGGCCGGCGCGCGAAGAACGCCCACAGCGCCAGGCCCCGCCGCACCGTGGCCGGGGTCAAATGCCGCTCGAATTCGCGTTCCCGCCAGTGGCGCATCAGTTTCGGCAACGGGATCTTCACCGGGCAGACGCTTTCGCACTTGCCGCAGAAGGTTGAGGCGTTCGGCAAATGCCCCGCCTGGTCGACGCCGATCAGCGCCGGCGTCAGCACGCTGCCCATCGGCCCGGGATACACCCAGCCATAGGCGTGCCCGCCGATCGCGCCGTAGACCGGGCAGTGGTTCATGCAGGCCGCACAACGAATGCAGCGCAGCATGTCCTGGAATTCGCCGCCCAGCATCGCCGAGCGCCCGTTGTCGAGCAGCACGACGTGGTATTCCGCCGGCCCGTCGAGGTCGTCGGGCCGCCGCGCGCCGGTGGAGAACGTGGTGTAGACCGAGAACTCCTGCCCGGTGGCCGAGCGCGCCAGCACGCGCAGCAGCGCGCAGCAATCCTCCATCGTGGGCACCACCTTCTCGATGCTGGCCAGCACGATGTGCACGCGCGGCAGCGTCTGCGTCAGGTCGCCGTTGCCCTCGTTGGTGACGATGACGCTGCTCCGGTCTCGGCGATCAGGAAATTGGCGCCGGTGATGCCGACATCGGCGGCGAGGAACCGTTCGCGCAGCTTGGTGCGCGCTTCGGTCAGGATGTCGCGCCGCTCGTGGAACACGCGGTCGGCGGGCAGGTCGGTGTGCGATTTGCGGAACTGCGCCTCCCAGTCCTCCCGGTTCAGATGGAACGCGGGAGCAATGATATGGCTCGGCAGCTCGTGGCGAAGCTGGATGATGTATTCGCCGAGGTCGGTTTCCACCGGCGTGATGCCGGCGCGTTCCAGGTGGTCGTTGATGGCGATCTCCTCGCCGATCATCGACTTGCCCTTGGTCACCGTGCGCGCGCCGGCCGCCTGGCAGATGTCCAGCACCGCGGCGCGCGGCGTCCTCGGCCGTGGCGCACCAGTGCACTTTCCCCCCGGCCGCCAGCAGCTTCGCTTCCCAGGCTTCCAGGTAGAAATCCAGGTTGGCCAGGGTGTGGTTCTTGATGTCGCGCGCGGTGTCGCGCAGTGCCTCGAACTCCGGCAGCGCCGCCACCGCGCGGGTGCGCCGCGCCATGAATTGCGGGCGCGAGTTGGCCAGCGCCTTCTGCAAGGAGGCGTCGGCGATGGCGCGCGTGGCGTTGCGCCTGAATTCGGGACTGGTGGCGACGTGCATGCGCTTGGCGACCTCCGACGCGGCACTCTAGCGATGGTGGCGGATTTCGCCAGCTTGATTGCGCCCGCGAGGCCATGCCGCGGACCGGTGTCCGCCCGCCCGGCCCTTTCCTCCCGGCGCCGAATCGGCCACAACCCGGGGGTTGCCAACTGGGGAAGACCATTCCATGACCGTTCGTATCACCCGGCGCGCCGCACTCGGCGGGTCGCTGCTCGCCGCCTCTGCCCTTGCCGTGCCCGGCGCCCGCGCGCAGGCCGCCAAGACCATCCGCATCGGCATCCTGACCGACCTCAACGGACCGAACGCGGCCAGTAACGGCCATGGCTCGGTCGTCGGCACCACGCTCGCCGCCGAGGATTTCATGCAGCTGCACCCCGATATCAAGGTCGAGGTGATGGTGGCCGACTACCAGTCGAAGCCCGACATCGCCGCCTCCATCGCGCGCGACTGGATCGATCGGCAGGGGGTGGACATCATCTCCCAGGTCAACAACTCCGCCGCCGCACTGGCGATCTGCAGCCTGGTGCAGGAAAAGGACAAGGTGGCGCTGCTGACCGGCCCGGCCAGTTCGGCGATCACCGGCAAGTTCTGCACGCCGAACCATGTGCACTGGACCTACGACACCTGGGCGCTCGGCAAATCCACCGGCGGTGCGGTTGTCGCCGCGGGCGGCAATTCCTGGTTCTTCATCGGCGCCGACTACACGTTCGGCCATCAACTCGCCGGCGACACCGCCGGCTTCGTCACCCGCGCCGGCGGCAAGGTGCTGGGCACCGTCTACACGCCGTTCCCCGAGACCACCGATTTCTCCGCCCTCCTGCTGCAGGCGGCGGCGTCCGGCTGCAAGGTAATCGGTCTCGCCAACAGCGGCATCGACACGGTGAACTGCGTCAAGCAGGCGCAGGAGTTCGGTATCACCCGGAAGGCCAAGCTGGCCGCGCTGCTGATGATGCTGCCCGACCTGCACGGCGTCGGCCTGGCCACCGCGCAGGGCCTGCTGTTGAGCGAGGCGTTCTACTGGGACCTGAACGAGGCCACCCGCGCGTATGGCAAACGTTTCGGCGCACGGATGAGCGGCTGGATGCCGTCGATGATCCAGGCCGGCGATTATGCGGCGAACTGGCACTGCCTGAAGGCGATGGCGGCGCTCGGCATCGACCGGGCCAAGGCCAGCGGGCGGGCGACGGTGGCGCAGATGAAGGCGATGCCGACCGACGACACGCTGTTCGGCAAGGGCAGCGTGCGCCCGGACGGCCGGGTCATGCACCCGATGTACTTGTTCGAGGTCAAGTCGCCGGCGGAAAGCAAATACGCCTGGGACTACTACAAGCTGGTCAAGACGACGCCAGCCGAGCAGGCATTCCGGCCGTTGAACGAAGGCGGCTGCGCGCTGGTGCACGCATAATCCGCGCGGCGCGGCGGCGGCGTGGTGGATACACCACGCCGCGCCCCTCCATGAGGATCACGATGACCCGATCAAGCCGCCCCCAGGCGCGTTCATGCCAGGGCTGTCCATGAGTGGGGGCCGTCCATGAGTTGGGCCCGTCCATGAGTGGCGGTCGTCCATGAGTTCGGCCGGTCCATGATCGACAAATTGGAGATGCTGCTTGCCCTGGCCCGCGAGCAACATTTCGGCCGCGCCGCGGAAGCCTGCGGCGTCACCCAGCCCACGCTCTCGGCCGGGCTGAAGCAGCTTGAACAGACCCTCGGCATCCTGCTGGTCAACCGCCAGTCGCGCTTCATCGGCTTCACGCCGGAGGGGCTGCGCGTGCTCGACTGGGCGCGGCGCATCGTCGGCGATGCGCGCGCCATGCGCCAGGAGATCGGCGCGCTGCAGCGCGGCCTGTCCGGGCATCTGCGCATCGCCGCCATCCCCACCGCGCTGCCGATCGTCGCCGCCTTGACCACGCCGTTCCGCACCCGCCACCCGGAGGTCGATTTCACCATCCTGTCGCGCAACTCGCTCGAGGTTCTGGCGATGCTGGAGAACCTGGAGATCGATGCCGGGCTGACCTATCTGGACAACGAGCCGCTCGGCCGGGTGCGCGCCGTCGCGCTGTATCACGAGCACTACCGGCTGATCACCGCCGCCGACAGTCCGCTGGGCAACCGGGCGAGCGTCGGCTGGGACGAGGTCGGGCGCATCCCGCTGTGCCTGCTGACGCCGGACATGCAGAACCGCCGCATCATCGACCGGCGGCTGCGCGACGCCGGGGTGGAACCGCGGCCCACCCTGCAGTCCAACTCCATGCTGGTGCTGTTCAGCCACGTGCGCACCGGCGCCTGGGCCAGCGTGATGCCGGCGCAGATGGCCGAGACGCTGGGCCTGACCGATCCGATCCGCGCCATCCCGATCGCCGAGCCGGCACCGCCGCCGCTGGTCGGCCTGGTCTATCCCCAGCGCGAGCCGATGGGGCCGCTGACGACGGCGCTGGTGACCGAGGCGAAGCGCCTCAGCGATGCCTGGCTGGCGTCGCCGCCGCCCGATTGATAGAAATGTTCTATTGCGGCACGGCGCGGCTTTCTTGCATTGGCGTTGCTTCTGCCGCCATTAGGGCCGATCTGAACGGGGCGAAACCGTAGCGGGAGGGCGCGTTGGCCGGGTTCGAAGCATGGAGCAAGGAGCGGGGGGCGGCGATTATCGCCGCGCACGCCGGCCGGGAGGGCGCCGCGCTGCCGATCCTGCATGCACTGCAGGGCGCGTTCGGCCATGTGCCGAAGGACGCCATTCCGATGCTCGCCGCGGCGCTGAACATCTCCCGCGCCGAGATGCACGGGATCGTCACCTTCTATCATGACTTCCGCGATCATCCGCCCGGCCGGCATGTGCTGCGGCTGTGCCGCGCCGAGGCCTGCCAATCGCTCGGCGCCGATGCGCTTGCCGCCAAGACCCGCACGCATCTTGGGGTCGGGTGGCACGGCACCACCGCCGACGGCGCGGTGACGCTGGAGCCGGTGTTCTGCCTGGGTCTCTGCGCCGTCGGCCCGGCCGGCATGCTGGACGGGCGCCCGCTCGGCCGGCTCGACGTCGCGCGGGTCGAAGCCGAACTGGAGGCCGCGACATGACCGCCACCGTCTATGTCCCGCGCGATGCCGCGGCGCTGGCGCTGGGCGCCGACGCGGTTGCCGCGGCGCTGGCCAAGCCGGGGATCGAGATCGTGCGCACCGGCTCGCGCGGGCTGTTCTGGCTGGAGCCGATGATCGAGGTGGCGACGCCGTCGGGGCGCATCGCCTACGGGCCGGTGACCGCCGGCCGACGTGCCCTGGCTGCTCGACGCGGGACTGCTGGAGGGCGGTGCGCACCGGCTGCGCCTGGGCCGGCCGGAGGAGATCCCGTTCCTCGCCCGGCAGACCCGGCTGACCTTCGCGCGCTGCGGCGTGATCGATCCGCTGTCGATCGCGGCCTATCGCGCGCATGGCGGACTGCAGGGCCTGGCGCGGGCGCGCGAGATCGGCCCGGCGGCGACGATCGAGCAGGTCATCCAGTCCGGCCTGCGCGGCCGCGGCGGCGCGGGTTTTCCCACCGGCATCAAGTGGCAGACCACGGCGGAGGCGGCGGGCGCGCGCAAGTACATCGTCTGCAACGCCGACGAGGGCGATTCCGGCACCTATGCCGACCGCATGCTGATGGAAGGCGATCCGTTCGCGCTGATCGAGGGCATGGCGATCGCCGGCTTCGCCACCGGCGCGGCCAAGGGCTATGTCTACACCCGCTCGGAATACCCGCACGCGATTGCAACGTTCGACGCGGTGCTGGCGATCGCCCGGCGCGAGGGGCTGCTGGGCGCGGGGTTCGACATCGAGCAACGGGTCGGCGCCGGCGCCTATGTGTGCGGTGAAGAAACCTCGTTGCTGGAGAGCCTGGAGGGCAGGCGCGGCCAGGTGCGCGCCAAGCCGCCGCTGCCGGCGCATCACGGGCTGTTCGGCATGCCCACCGTGGTGAACAACGTGATCAGCCTGGCCAGCGTGCCGGGCATCATGGCCGATGGCGCGGCGCCGTACCAGGCGCTGGGCTTCGGCCGCTCGCGCGGCACGATGCCGATCCAGCTCGCCGGCAACATCAAGTATGCCGGGCTGTTCGAGGCCGGCTTCGGCCTGACGCTCGGCGAGCTGGTCAACGAGATCGGCGGCGGCACGCTGTCCGGCCGTCCGGTGCGCGCGGTGCAGGTCGGCGGGCCGCTCGGCGCCTATTTTCCCCCCACGCTGTTCGACACCACATTCGACTACGAGGCGTTCGCCGCGCGCGACGGGTTGATCGGCCATGGCGGCGTGGTGGTGTTCGACGACACGGTGGACATGGCCCGGCAGGCACGCTTCGCCATGGAATTCTGCGAGGTGGAATCCTGCGGCAAGTGCACGCCGTGCCGCATCGGCTCGGTGCGCGGACGGGAAGTGATCGACAAGATCATGGCGGGCACCAATGTCGATGCGAACCTCGCGCTGCTGACCGATCTTTGCCACACGATGAAGTTCGGTTCGCTCTGCGCGCTGGGCGGTTTCATTCCATACCCGGTGATGAGCGCGCTGATCCATTTCCCGGAAGATTTCCACCCCGCCCGGCGTGCGGCGGCGTAAGGAGGGACCCATGCCGCTGATCCAGGAGATCGACTACGGCACGCCGATTCGTCTCGCGACGCAGCCGGTGACGCTGACGATCGACGGGCACGAGGTGACGGTGCCGGAGGGCACCTCGATCATGCGCGCGGCGATGCAGGCCGGCATCAAGGTGCCGAAACTTTGCGCCACCGACAGCCTGAATGCGTTCGGGTCGTGCCGGCTGTGCCTGGTGGAGATCGAGGGCCGGCCCGGCACGCCGGCGTCCTGCACCACGCTGGTGGCTCCCGGCCTGAAGGTGCACACCGCGTCCGACAAGGTTCGGCAACTCCGCCGCGGGGTGATGGAGCTGTACATCTCCGACCATCCGCTGGACTGCCTGACCTGCGCGGCGAACGGCAATTGCGAGTTGCAGGACGCCGCGGGCGAGGTCGGGCTGCGCGATGTTCGGTACGGTTATGCCGGAGCCAACCACCTGGCCGCGCCGACCGATGTGTCGAACCCGTATTTCCAGTTCGAGGCGTCGAAATGCATCGTCTGCTCGCGCTGCGTGCGGGCGTGCGAGGAGGTGCAGGGCACCTTCGCGCTGACCATCCAGGGGCGCGGCTTCGCCTCCAAGGTCGCCGCCGGGATGGACGAGCCGTTCCTGGCGTCCGAATGCGTCTCCTGCGGCGCCTGCGTGCAGGCCTGCCCGACCGCGACGCTGATGGAAAAGACCATCGTCGATCTTGGCCAGCCGGAACATTCCGTGGTCACCACCTGCGCCTATTGCGGCGTCGGGTGCAGCTTCAAGGCGGAGATGCGCGGCGACACCGTGGTGAACATGGTGCCGTACAAGGACGGCAAGGCGAACCACGGGCATTCCTGCGTCAAGGGGCGTTTCGCCTGGGGCTATGCCACGCATCGCGAGCGCATCGTGAAGCCGATGCTTCGCGCGAAGACCACCGATCCGTGGCGCGAGGTCAGCTGGGACGCGGCGATCGGCCACGTCGCGCGCGAGTTCAAGCGCATCCAGGCGCAGCATGGCCGCGGCGCGGTGGGCGTGATCACCTCGTCGCGCTGCACCAATGAGGAAACCTTCCTGGTGCAGAAGCTGGCCCGCGCGGCCTTCGGCAACAACAACACCGACACCTGCGCCCGGGTCTGTCACTCGCCGACCGGCTACGGGCTGAGCTCGACCTTCGGCACCTCGGCCGGCACGCAGGATTTCGATTCGGTCGACCACGCCGACGTCATCATGGTGATCGGCGCCAACCCGACCGACGGACATCCGGTATTCGCCTCGCACATGAAGCAGCGGTTGCGCGCCGGCGCAAAACTGATCGTCATCGATCCGCGCCGTATCGACCTGGTGCACACGCCGCATGTCGAGGCTGCCTTCCACCTGCCGCTGCAGCCCGGCACCAACGTCGCGGTGCTGACCTCGCTCGCGCATGTGATCGTCACCGAGGGGCTGGTGAACCAGGACTTCGTGCGCGCCCGCTGCGAGGAGGACGCCTTCGCCGAATGGGCGGCGTTCGTCGCCGAAGCGCGCAACAGTCCGGAGGAAGTGGCAAAGGTTTCCGGCGTGCCGGCGGCGGCCATCCGCGGCGCGGCGCGGCTGTATGCCACCGGCGGCAATGCGGCGATCTATTACGGCCTCGGCGTGACCGAGCACAGCCAGGGCAGTACCGCGGTGATGGCGCTGGCGAACCTGGCGATGGCAACCGGCAATATCGGCAAGACGGGCGTCGGGGTCAACCCGCTGCGCGGCCAGAACAACGTGCAAGGCAGTTGCGACATGGGCAGCTTCCCGCACGAGCTGCCGGGCTACCGCCACGTCTCCGACCCCGCGGTGCGCGCGATCTTCGAGCGCGAGTGGGGTGTGACGCTGGATCCGGAGCCCGGGCTGCGCATCCCCAACATGCTGGACGCGGCGATCGACGGCACGTTCCGCGGCATCTACATCCAGGGCGAGGACATCGCCCAGTCCGATCCGGACACGCACCATATCACCAGCGGGCTGGAGGCGATGGAGTGCGTCGTCGTGCAGGACCTGTTCCTGAACGAAACCGCGAACTACGCCCACGTGTTCCTGCCCGGCGCCACCTTCCTGGAGAAGGACGGCACCTTCATCAACGCCGAGCGGCGCATCAACCGCGTGCGCAGGGTGATGGCGCCGCGCGCCGGCATGGCGGACTGGGAGGTGACGCAGGCGATCGCCAACGCCTACGGCCTGCCCATGCATTACGCGCATCCGTCCGAGATCATGGACGAGATCGCCCGCACCACGCCGACCTTCGCCGGCGTGTCCTTCGCCAAGCTGGAGGCGGAAGGCTCGGTGCAGTGGCCGTGCAACGAGAAAGCGCCGCACGGCACGCCGGTGATGCACGTCGGCGGCTTCGTGCGTGGCAAGGGCCGCTTCATCGTCACCGAATACGTCGCCACCGACGAGAAGGTCGGCCCGCGCTTCCCGCTGCTGCTGACCACCGGGCGCATCCTGACGCAGTACAACGTCGGCGCGCAGACGCGGCGCACCGCCAACGTCGTGTGGCACCCGGAGGATGTGCTGGAGATCCATCCGCACGACGCCGAGGAGCGCGGCATCAAGCAGGGCGATCTGGTGCGCCTGGCCAGCCGCGTCGGCGCCACGACATTGCACGCGCAGATCACCGACCGCGTGGCGCCGGGCGTGGTCTACACCACGTTCCACCACCCCGACACGCAGGCCAACGTGATCACCACGGAGTATTCCGACTGGGCAACCAATTGCCCGGAATACAAGGTCACCGCGGTGCAGGTCTCGCCGAGCAACGGGCCGAGCGAGTGGCAGCAGAGCTACGCCGAGCACAGCCGCGTGGCGCGCCGCATCGAACTCGTGCCGGCGAAATGATGGCCGGATCAAGCCCGGCCATGACGCATGTGGAGCGGGCCTGCGCCCGCCACCACGCATGATCCTGCCACCGCCCGTGCGCCGCGTGTCGCGTCTTGCCCTGCGTGGCGAGACGCTGCTGCGCGGGGCGCGGGCGATCCCGGAAGAGACCCCGATCGCGCTGACCTACAACCGGACCGCCTACGCGGTGATGCTGGCGAGCCCGGCCGATCTGGAGGATTTTGCCGTCGGCTTCAGCCTGACCGAAGGCATCGTGCGCGACGCCGCCGAGATCGAGGACCTGGCGATCGTTGCGCAAGAGCAGGGGATCGAACTGCGCATGTGGCTGGCACCCGAACGTGCCGCGCTGACCGAGGCGCGCCGCCGGCGTATCGCCGGCCCGAGCGGCTGCGGGCTGTGCGGCATCGAGAGCCTGGCCGAGGCGGTGCGACCGCCGCCACGCGTGACTTCGACGGCGCGGTTTGACGCGACCTCGGTCGAGGCGGCGATGGCCGCGCTGCCCGCGGCGCAGGTGCTGAACCGGCAGACCCACGCGGTGCACGCTGCGGGCTTCTGGCACGCATCGCCTGGTCTGCTGGCCCTGCGCGAGGATGTCGGCCGGCACAACGCGCTCGACAAGCTGGCCGGCGCGCTGGCGCGGCAGGGTGTCGCGGCGGATGATGGGATGCTGCTGCTGTCCAGCCGCGTCTCCGTCGAGTTGATCCAGAAGGCGGCGATGCTCGGTGTGCCCGTCATCGTTGCGGTGTCCGCGCCGACCGCGCTCGCGGTGCGGCTGGCCGAAGACGCCGGTATCACGCTGATCGGGGTTGCGCGGTCTGACGGCAGTGAGATATTCACGCATCCGGAGCGGATCACCTTGCGCGCGGTGGAACATGTCGCCTGACAGGCTCGCCTATATGGCCAACCAGATCGGCCGCTTCTTCGCCCACCAGCCGCACGACAAGGCGGTGGCGGCGATCGAGCTGCATCTGCGCCGCTTCTGGGACCCGCGCATGCGCGCCGGTATCGTCGCCCATCCGGACGGCGAGACAGTAAAGCTCGATCCATGGGTGCGCGAGGCGGTCGAGCGCCTGACGGCAAAAATGCCAACTTGACAACCAATCATCGGCTTGCGTGGCGGCCCCGACAGAGGACCGCAGCAAAGGGGGGTAGACAAAATGAGTGCGACGACGATGCCGGCTGGGGTGTTCAGCCGAGGGCGAATTATTGCCGGGCCGGGTTTCAGCCGGTGGATGGTTCCACCGGCTGCTTTGTGTGTGCATTTGTGCATCGGCCAGGTCTACGCGTTCAGCGTGTTCAACCTGCCGCTGACCAAGCTGCTGGGGATCACCCAGTCGGCGCCCGGCGACTGGAAGCTGACCGATCTCGGTTGGATCTTCTCGATCGCGATCGTCGTGCTCGGGCTGTCCGCCGCGATGGGTGGCCGCTGGGTGGAGGAAGGCGGCCCGCGCAAGGCGATGTTCACCGCCGGGCTGTGCTGGGGCGGCGGGTTCCTGGTCGCCGCGCTGGGCGTCTACCTGCACAACCTGTGGGTGGTCTATTTCGGCTACGGCGTGCTTGGCGGCATTGGCCTGGGCCTTGGCTACATCTCGCCGGTCTCGACGCTGATCAAATGGTTCCCCGACCGGCCGGGCATGGCGACCGGGATGGCGATCATGGGCTTCGGCGGCGGCGCCTTCATCGCCTCGCCGCTGTCGGTCTGGCTGATGCGGCAATTCTCCACGGCCACCCATGTCGGCGTCGCCGAGGCATTCATCGTGCTCGGCCTGGTGTATTTCTGCTTCATGATGGTTGGCGCGGCGATCGTGCGGTTGCCGGCCCCGGGCTGGGCGCCGGAAGGCTACGTGGCGCCGGCGCAGCCGAAGAAGCTGATCACCATGAGCAACGTCTTCGTCTACCAGGCGCTGAAGACGCCGCAGTTCTGGCTGATCTGGTTCGTGCTCTGCCTGAACGTCACCGCCGGCATCGGCGTGCTGGGCCAGGCCTCGGCGATGAGCCAGGAGATGTTCCCCGGCCGCGTCACCGTGGGCGCGGCCGCCGGCTTCGTCGGCCTGATGAGCCTGTTCAACATGGGCGGGCGGTTCTTCTGGGCCTCGGTCTCCGACTATATCGGACGCAAGAATACCTATTTCGTGTTTTTCGTGCTGGGCTTTATCCTGTACGCGACGGTACCCTATGCCGGGGCGGCGGGCAGCGTCAGTCTGTTCGTGCTGTGCTTCGTCATCATCATCAGCATGTATGGCGGCGGGTTCGCCACCGTGCCGGCCTATCTGCGCGACATGTTCGGCACCCGCTATGTCGGCGCGATCCACGGCTGGCTGCTGACCGCGTGGTCGGCCGCCGGCGTGTTCGGCCCGGTGCTGGTGAACTATATCCGCCAATACAACGTCGATCACGGCGTGGCCAAAGCCGATGCCTACAACATCACGATGTATTTGATGGCGGCGCTGCTGGTTGTCGGCTTCCTGTGCAACCTGTTCATCACCGCGGTGCATGAGCGGCATCACATGGTGCCGGACGAATCCGACGCAATGGGCATGGCGAACTGAGGGAGGCGACGATGAACACACAGACCGCCAACGGCACGACATCGCTGCATCTGATCCTCGCCTGGGGCTTCGTCGGCATTCCGCTGACCTGGGGTGTGATCGAAACGGTATTGAATGCGCTGAAGCTGTTTCAGTAGCGACGGCCCGGGACTCCCGGCTTGCATCCAGGTGCCGGCCGGGAACCCTGCCGGTGCACGGCAAATGCCGTGCGCGCGCCGCCGGTCGGCGTGGCATGTCGCCAGTGGCAAGCTGTGCCGCCAGGCGGCAGTCGGGCGTCGGCGTCCGGACGGGGTTGACGCCCGCCTCGTGCTGGCCGCCACGCAAGCCCGCACGCAGGCCCGCACGTGACGCCACCGCCGATTACCGGCACCGTGTGCCGGCAGATCCGCGGTGGATGAGGTGACGCGATGCGACGGCACTACAAGAAGGTTAACCTGCCGGTCTCGGGCATCCGGCGGTATCTGGAACCCGGGCCCATCGTCCTGGTCTCCTCGGCGTGGCAGGACCGGACGAACATCATGACCATGGGCTGGCACACGGTCATGGAGTTCACGCCCTCGCTGGTCGGTTGCGTGATCGCCAGCGGCAATCACAGCTTCGCGCTGGTCCGGCGCAGCGGCGAATGCGTGATCAACCTGCCGACCACCGCGTTGACCGACGAGGTGGTCGGCATCGGCAACAGCTCGGGCGCCGCGATCGACAAATTCGCGCGGTTCGGGCTGACGGCCGAGCCGGCGGCGCAGGTGGGCGCGCCGCTGATCCGCGAATGCCATGCCAACTTCGAGTGCAAGCTGGCTGACGGCAGCCTGATCGACCGCTACAATTTCTTCATCTTCGAGGTGGTCAAGGCGCATGTCGCGACTGCGCCGAAGCATCCGGAGACGTTGCATTATACTGGCGATGGCGTGTTCATGGTTTCCGGACGGATCATCAGCCGCCGCGCGCTGTTCCGGCCCGAGATGCTGTAGCGCCATCGAGTGATCCGCCGACGGCGGATGATGACGGATCCCGTCGCGGATCCCTTGGGTGAAGTCGATTGCAGGCCCGCGGTGTTTGCCATCGCGCCGCCCGGCCGCGGCGGTTGGCGCTCCGCCCGCGGCCACGGGACGGCTTGCGAGTGCGCGTGATGTCGAACATAACGGCCGTGCCGCGGTTGCGCCGGGGGGGCGGGCCGCCACGAAGGAGGAAACGATGATCAAAGGACCGCATGGCCTGGCGATGACCCGTCGCCAGGCGCTGTTGGGTGCCGCGACGCTTGGCGCGGCCAGCCCGCTGGGCATGCCCACTATCGCCAATGCCGCGGCGGCCGAGCCGATCAAGATCGGCCTGTTGCTGGCCAAGACCGGCGACATCGCCGCGCAGACCGAGTACCTGGCGAACGGCACCTACCTGGCGCTGGCCGAGCGCGGCAACATGATCATGGGCCGCCCGGCCGAGCTGGTCTGGTACGACGAGCCCAGCCCGCAGGGCTCGCAGCAGAACATGCAGAAGCTGGTGCAGGAGGCGAAGGTCTGCGCCGTGCTCGGCGGCTCGCTGTCGTCCAACGCACTGGCCGAGCAAGCCACCGCGGCGCAGCTCAAGATCCCGTTCGTCTGCGACAACGCCGCCGCCACCGCCATCAACGGCGCCAACTGCAATCATTACACCTTCCGGCTGAACACCCCGGTCTCCACCCAGGCGGCAATGTTCGCGCCGTACATCATGGGCTACGGCAAGAAATGGTATTTTCTCACCGCCGCCTATGCCTTCGGCCAGGACATCGCCAAGTCGTTCAAGGAGATCCTGGCCAAGGCCGGCGGCACCATCGTCGGCGATGACAGCGTGCCGCTGAACACGCCGGATTATTCCTCATTCATCCTGAAGATCCGCCAGGCCAAGCCCGACATGATCCTGGGCGGCGTGCCGGCGGGCGATCTGTCCACCTTCCTCAAGCAATGGAACGAGATGGGGATGAAGGGCAAGATCCCGATCTGCGAGATCGCCATCGGCGACACCGACATCTGGTCGGTGGGACCGGAGGCAGCCACCGGGCTGTATACGTCTTTGTGGTGGTACAAGAATCCGGGCAACCCGCCGGATGAGCAGAAATTCGCCGCCGACTACCTGAAGAAATACGGCAAGCCGGCCGCCGACAAGGCGTGGATGGGCTGGATTGCGGCGAAGTCGCTGTTCGAGTCGATCGACGCGGTGAAGTTGACCGAGACCGAGGCGATCATCAAAGGGCTGGAAAGCTGGAAGGGCGGCACCGCGACCAGCCCATATTACTGGCGCAAGGGCGATCACCAGATGCTGCTGAAGAACCTGGTGGTCGAGGTGAAGCCGAAGATCACCGACAAGTGGGACTATTTCGACGTCAAGGGCATGGTGCCGAAGGACGCCGCGGACCTCGACAAGGTGTTCGGTTCGCCGGCCGGGAACGGTTGCAAGATGACCTGACCACGCCGTTCGGCCGGGCACCATGCTCGACGTTCTGCTGTCACAGTTGGCCGCCGGGCTGGTGCTCGGCGGCCTCTATGTGATGATCGCGATCGGCCTGTCGATCATCTTCGGCCTGCTCGGCATCGTGAATTTCGCGCACGGCAACTTCTTTGCCCTGGGCGCCTATTTCGCGGTGACCCTGGTGCAGTATTTCGGTTGGCCGGCGGTGATCCTGGCGCCCGTGCTGGTCGGTCTGGTCGGCATGGTCGCGGAACGATTGCTGATCTGCCGGCTCTATGACAAGGAGCCATTGATCAGCCTGATCGTCACCTTCGCCCTGGCGCTGATGATCGAGGCGTTGCTGCGGCTGATCTACGGCGGCATCGGCCAACCGTTCAACCAGCCGCCGCTGTTCACCGGCATCTATCTCTGGGGACCGGTGCTGATCACCAAGTACCGCCTGGCGGTGTTCGTGCTGACCGTGCTGCTGCTGATCGCGCTGTGGGCGTTCATGCAGTTCACCCCGTTCGGCCGCATCCTGCGCGCCGGCTCGCGCGATCCGGAGATGGTCGGCCTGCTCGGCATCCGCCTGCCCCGCGTGTTGACCGCGGTGTTCGGCCTGGGCTGCGCCCTGGCCGGGATCGCCGGCGTGATGGCCGCGCCGCTGTGGACGGTGACGCCGTCGATGTCGACCAATGCGATCATGCCGGCCTTCGTCGTGGTCACCATCGGCGGGCTGGGCTCGTTCGCCGGCGCGGTGATCGCCGGGCTGATGGTCGGCGTGGTGACCGCGCTGACCATCCAGTTCTACCCCAGTGCCGCGAACGCGGTGATGTACGTGTTCATGGCGGTGGTCCTGCTGTTGCGTCCGCGCGGCTTGCTGGGCGAGCGGTGGGAGCGGTTCGAGTGAGCCCGGTGATGCGCCGGCGCCGCTGCGTCACAGCCGGAGCCTGCCATCGGGCGGACCCGAGAGCCGACCCGGGGGCCGGCCGCAATGTGTGGCGGGGGGCGGCGGCATGACCAACACACTCCGCCATCCGATCACCGTCATCCTGCTGGTGCTGGTCGCGCTGACGCTGCTCTGGCATGCGATGGGCGCGCCGGTCGGGCTGATCACCCAGATCGCCATCTACACGCTGTATGGCGCCGGGGTGAACCTGCTCGTCGGCTACACCGGCCTGGTGCCGTTCGGCGCCTCGGTGTTCTTCGGCTGTGCCGGCTACGCCGTCGCCATCCCGATGCGCAGCTTCCTGAGCAACGAGGCCGAAGCACTGGCCTTCGCCATCGTGTTCTCCCTGCTGCTCGCCGCCGCCATCGCGGTGATCATCCTGCGCCGCCGCGGGCTGTATTTCTCGCTGCTGACGTTGGCCTTTTCGCAGATCGCCTTCGAGGTCGCGTTCAAGTGGACCGACCTGACCGGCGGCGAGAACGGGTTGCAGGGCGTTCCCCGCCCCTGGCTGGTTGGTGACGAAACCTTCCATGTCTTCACGATCGTGACCGTGGTCGCCGCGATGTGGCTGCTGTGGCGCATCGCGCATGCCCCGTTCGGCCGCGTGCTGGCGGCGCTGCGCGACAACGAGCAGCGGGTGCAAAGCCTCGGCTACAGCACGTTCCGCCTGAAGTTCGAGGCCTTCGTGCTGATGGGCGGCGTCGTCGGCTACGCCGGCGCGTTGCTGTCGTTCATGCTGCGCGGCGCCTATGCCGACAACCTGAGCTGGCAGCATGCCGGCGACGCGCTGCTGATGACGGTGCTGGGCGGCGTGCACCAGTTCCTCGGCCCGCTCTGGGGGGCCATCGCGTTCATTCTGCTGCAGGATCGACTGTCGACGGTCACCGAAAGCTGGTGGCTGCTGTTCGCCCCGATCGTCATGCTGTTCGCGCTGGCCTCGCCGGAGGGCATGATCGGCATGGTGCAGCGGCTGCGTGGGCGGGAGGAGTGGACGCTGACCCGGCGCGGCATCCCGCCGCGCCCGGCAGTGATCCAACCGTGGGTCGCCGACACGGCAACGCTGGACGCCGACCAGCCGATCCTGACGGTGCGCGGCCTGCACAAGCGGTTTGGCTCCCTGGTGGTGGCGCAGGGGATCGACCTGGAGGTGCATCCGTATCGGCTGCACAGCCTGATCGGCCCGAACGGCGCCGGCAAGACGACCTTCTTCAACATGCTGACCGGCCTGCTGCGCGCCGATGGCGGGGCGATCAGTTTCGCCGGGCGCGACATCACGCATCTGCCGGTGCACCAGCGCATCCGCCTCGGGCTCAGCCGGTCGTTCCAGATCCTCAGCGTGTTCCGCAACCTGACGGCGTTCGAGAATGTCCGCGTGGCGGCGCAGGCGCGCAGCGCGCAGCGGCACGCGCTGTGGCGCGACGCCTACGGCCTGGAGGATGTCAACGCGCGCACCTGGTCGCTGCTGGCCGCGGTCGGGCTGGCGGAGCGCGCCGCCGAGCCCTGCGCCAATCTCTCGCATGGCGAACGGCGGCTGCTGGAGATCGCCATCTCGCTCGCCACCGACGCGCGGCTGCTGCTGCTGGACGAACCGCTGGCGGGCCTGGCCGAGGCGGACCGCGAGGTGGTCGGCGCGCTGATCCGCCAATTGGCCACGACCCACGCGGTGCTGCTGATCGAGCACGACATCGACCGCGTGCTGGCGCTGTCCGATCGCATCACCGTGCTGCACCAGGGCCGGCTGATCGCCGACGGCAAGCCGGCCGAGGTGGCAAACAATCCCGAGGTGATCACCGCCTATCTCGGCGCGTCGCGTGCGACGGCGGCGCCCGGCGTGGCGATCGCGGCGGTGGCGGCGGAAAAGGAATTGCTGCGGCTGGACGGGGTGCGCGGCGGCTATGGCGGCAGCGTGGTGCTGGATGGGCTCGATCTGGTGGTGCACGAGGGCGAGGCGATTGCGTTGCTGGGCCGCAACGGTGTCGGAAAGACCACGACGTTGCGCGCGATCACCGGAACGGTGGCGAAAACTGCCGGGCGCATCACCATCGACGGCAAGGACATCACTGCGGCCAAGCCGTACGAGATCAACCGCCTGGGCATCTCGCTGGTGCCCGAAGGAAGGCGGCTGTTCCCCAACCTGACCGTGGTCGAGAACCTGCGCATCGCCACGCGCGCCGGTGGCGCCTCGCTCGACGAGGTCTACGAGCTGTTCCCCAAGCTGCGCATCCTGCAACGATCGCGCGCCGAAAGCCTGTCGGGCGGCGAGCGGCAGATGCTGGCGATCGCGCGCGCGCTGATGGTGCCGGCGCGGGTGATCCTGCTGGACGAACCGTTCGAGGGCCTGGCGCCGGCGATCGTCAAGGAGGTGATGGACGCCCTGGTGCGGCTGCGCGGACGGGTCGCGATGGTGATCGTCGAGCACCATGCCGAGACGGTGCTGCCGATCACCGACCGCGCCTATGTGCTGGTGAATGGCCAGGTCGCGTACCAGGGCAGCGCGCGGGCGCTGGAGGCCGACGCGGCGTTGCAGGCGCGGCTGCTTGGCGTGGTGCACGCGGAGATGGAAGCGGCGTAACGGCGCAGTGTTAAGCACCCACACCGCCGCTCATATCGCCACGGGCAGGGTCAGCGTGATCATCGTGCCGGGCGCGCCGTCCGCCGGTGCATCGGGGCGCGGGCTCTGCGCCTCGATCGTGCCGCCCATCGCGTCCATCAGGCCGCGCGCGATGGCGAGCCCCAGACCCGTTCCGGGGCCAACACGATCCTGCCGGCGGACGCGGGACAAGCTGTCGAACACGTAGGGCAGTTCCTCGGCGGCGATGCCGATGCCCTCGTCGGAGACCGACAGCGCGACGCGGTCGCCGGCGAGCCGGCCGGAGACCGAAATGATCCCGCCCGGCGGCGAGTACTTTACCGCGTTGTCCAGCACCTGCTCCAGCAGCGCCGGGTCGGCCGCGGCGCGCGGCAGCTCGGCCGGCAGATCGACGCCGACATGCGCGGTACCGGGCACCCGCGCGATCGCCGCCTCCACCACCTCGGCCAAGGCCATCGCGGCGATGCGCGGCGCGATCTCGCCGGTCTCCAGCCGCGTCATGTCGAGGATATTGGCCAGGAACCGCGTCATCCGCCCAGCGTCGTCCTCGATGCTGCGCAGCAGGCCGGCGCGCGTGGTTTCGTCGCGGTCGCCCCAGGCCTCGCGCAGGGTGGCGGCGGCGCCGCGGATGCCGGCCAGCGGCGTGCGCAGATCGTGCGACAGCGAGGACAGCAGCGCGGTGCGCAGCTTCTGCGTCTCCTGCTGCGCCGCGCTGCGGGCGGCGTCGTTGGCCAGCCGGACCCGCTCCATCGCCACCGCCGCCTGGTCCGCCAGTGCCGCCAGCGCCTGGCGCAGCGGCTGGTCCATGTCACCGTCCGGGCGCACGCCCAGCAGGCCGATCGGCCCGCGCACGGCGCGCATGGCGGCTCCCGGATCGGGGCGCCGGGCGGATCGCCCGCGGGAGCGACGGCCACGATCGCCGCGCCTCGCCCGGTTGGCATAACCTCCCGCCGCCAGTGCCGCGTCGCCGCGGCGCCGGTAGGACTGGCGGCCAGGACAACTACTAGCTGGCGGGCCACGCTGCTGCTAACAGAAGCGGCGGGAGTGGCTGCGAACATCGCAGAAACACGGGCGGGACAAGACAGTGCCATGATTTCCAGCAGGTCAGCGGTCATCGCCGCGGTGGTGGCGATCGGCATCGCGGGAGGACTGCCATCGGCGCGTGCCGCCTCGTCGCGCACGGCGCTGGTGATCGGCAACGGGATGTACACCGCGCTGCCAGCCCTCCCGGCCTGCCTGCTGTCCGCCCACGCGGTCGCGGCGGCATTGCGCGGTGCCGGGTTCGACGTCGTCGAGCGCGAGGACGCGACCACCGGCGGCATCGACGCGGCGATCAACCAGGCCGGCCGCGACCTGGCCGGCAATCCCGGCGGACCGGCGTTCGTCTATGTCTGCGGCTTCGCCACGGCATTCAACGACCGGGCATTCCTGCTGCCGAGCTCTGCCAACATCACCCGCCCGGCCGACGTGTTGACCCAAGGCGTGCTGGTCAAGTCGCTGCTCGGCATGCTGGCGCGCAATGGCAATCGGTCCGCGGTCCTGGCGCTCGATGTCGTGCCGGCCCCGGGGGCGCCCGCCGCGCTGGGGCTTGACGCCAACGCGCCGGGCGACCTGCCGGACGGCCTCGGCTACATCGCCGTCAGCCAGGCAACGCCGGCCGATGCGGCGACGCCGCTGGCAGCTTCCCTGGGCGCCAACCTCAAGCCACCCACCGTGCAGATCGCGCCAATGCTCGCCGCCGTGCAGCAGCAGCTCGCCGGGAACAAGGCGGCGAGCATCGTGGCGCTGCGTGCGCCGCCGGCCGCGGCCTATCTCGTCGGCCCGCCCGCCCCGCCGCCGCCGGCCCCAAGCGCTGCGCCGCCCGTGGTCGCGCCCGCCCCAAGTGCTGCGCCGCCCGTGGCCGCGGCAGCCGCGACGCAACCGGCGCTGCCTGCCGAAGCAGCCATGACCGCGGCCGACCGCCGCGGCGTCCAGACCGTCCTGGTCCGGTTGGGCTACTACGACGGCCGGGTCGATGGGGTCTTCGGCCCCGACACGCGCGCCGCGATCCGCCGCTTCCAGCACGAGATCGGCGAGGCGATGACCGGCCGGCTGACGGCCAAACAGGCAACCAGACTGGTCGGCGGCAGCTGACCGGCCGGCGTATCGAGGAGAAGGCGAATGGGTCTCAAGGCCAAATTCAACCTGGTCATGCTGGCTGCCTTGCTCGTCGGCCTGGCGCTCGCCGCGGCGCTGTCGTGGCGCATCGTGCAGGACAGCGCCCGCCGCGAGGTGGTGCACGAGGCGACCATCATGATGGCGGAGGCCTCGGCGGTCCGGGACTACACCGCCAAGGAGATCGGGCCGCTGCTGGCCGAGCAGGTCAAGGTCCGCTTCCTGCCCCATAGCGTGCCGTCCTGGGCCGCGCAGACCAACATGCGCGCGGTGTCTAAGCAGTTCCCGGACTACACCTACAAGGAGGCGGCGCTGAACCCGACCAATCCGGCGGACCGCGCAACCGACTGGGAGAGCGGCATCATCGCCGAATTCAACAGCCAGCCGACGCTGACCGAATTCACCAGCACCCGCGACACGCCCGCCGGTCCGGTGCTGTCGATCTCCCTGCCGATCCGCATCACCGACAAGGGCTGCCTGGTCTGTCATTCGACGCCGGCCGCGGCGCCGCCATCGATGATCGACCTGTACGGCTCCGCCAACGGGTTCGGCTGGAAGCTGGGCGACGTGATCGGCGCGAAGATCGTCTCGGTGCCGATGCAGGTGGCACTGAACCGCGCCAGCGAGGCGTTCAAGGTCTCATTCACCGCCCTGCTCGCGGTGTTCGTGGTGATCATCGTGTTGCTGAACCTGCTGCTGCACTTCGTCATTGTGAAGCCGATCCGAACGATCTCGGGGATCGCCAGCGAGATCAGCCTCGGCAACATGGCGGCACCGGAATTCACCGTGCGCGGCCGCGACGAGATCGCCTCGCTGGCCGAATCGTTCAACCGCATGCGGCGCAGCCTGGCGAACGCGATAAAGCTGCTGGAGAGCTGAAATCACCGACGCCGCTGCCATTCCCGACGCAATCGGCCGCTACCGCATCGAGCGGATCATCGGCCGCGGCGCGATGGGCGTGATCTACGCGGCGCACGATCCGGTCATCGACCGCAAGGTGGCGATCAAGCTGATCCGCGCCGACCTGCTGAGCGGGGCCGATCAGGCCGACTACGTGGCACGCTTCCAGCGCGAGGCGCAGACCGCCGGACGCTGCGCGCATTCGAACATCGTCGCCATCTACGATTTCGCCGTGCACGAGGGGAACCCGTTCCTGGCGATGGAGTATGTCGAAGCGAGCGATCTCGGCCAGGCGATGGCGCGGTCCGGCCGGTTTCCCCAGGCCCAGGCGGTGGCGATTGTCGGCCAGGTGCTGGATGGGCTGGCCTGCGCGCATGACCTTGGCATCGTGCACCGCGACGTCAAGCCGGCGAACATCCTGCTGCTGGCGAACGGGACCGTGAAGATGACGGATTTCGGCATCGCCCGGCTCGACAGTGCCGAGCTGACCCAGGCCGGCTCGGTGATCGGCACGCCCAGCTACATGTCGCCTGAACAATGCCGCGGCGATCCGGTGGATGCGCGCAGCGACCTGTTCTCCACCGGCGTCGTGCTCTATGAACTGCTGGCCGGCGAGCGCCCGTTCCCGGGCCGCAACTTCGTCGAGATCGCCCATCGCCTGGTGAACGAGCCGGCCGCCGATCTTCGCGGCAAGGTCGATACCGTGTCCGCCGCGCTCGCCGGGGTGGTCGACCGCGCGCTGGCCAAGCAGCGCGCCGACCGTTTCGCCACCGCCGCGGACATGGCGGCGGCACTGCGCCAGGCGGCGCTGGATCTGCCGCCCGGGCAGGACGACCGGACCGTGGTTCGACCGCGGACGCCAGGGCCAGCCGCGAGCTTCACCGAGGCGACGCTGAGCACGATCGAGCGGCACCTGGCGCAGCATGTCGGTCCGATCGCGCGGCATCTGGTGCAGAGCGCCATGCGCCGCGCCGGCTCGCTCGATGAACTGTGCGGGACGCTGGAGCAACGCATCGAACGCCCCGAGGAACGCACGCAGTTCCGCAATGCGGTTATGGCACGCCAGCCGGATGCGCCGACCCGCAGCGGCGGCGCGGTCGGGGCGGACGAGATGCTGCGCGCGCAGCGCCAGCTGGTGCGCCATCTCGGCCCGATCGCCGGGATCCTGGTGAAGCGCGCGTCCGCCGCCGCCGGCTCGGCGGATGAATTCTGGCAACTGCTCGCGGCGCATATCACGACCGAAGCCGATCGCCAGGCGTTCCTGCGCGGCCGCAGCTGATCGCGGCGGCGCAACGACCGGCCGATCGGCCGGGCCACGGGGACATTGCGACGGGGCGCGGCGGCGCGTGACGCCGACCGCCCTTGCCAGCGAAATGCCTATTCCGCTGCCGCACTGAACCGCCGCGCATAGGCCGCCAGCGCATCGTCCGCCACCGGCACTATCGGGGTGAAATCGCGGTGCGCGATCCACTCCGGGCGGGTCGGCGTGCGGATGTAATTGGCCACCGCGTTCAGCGTCAGATAGACGATCTTGCGCGGATACGGCGTGATGTTGCCGGCCGAGCCATGCACCAGGTTGCCGTGGAACATCAGCACCCCGCCCGGCTTGCCGAGCGGCGAGACGATCCCGCCCGCCGCGACCAGCCGCGTCACCGTCGCCTGGTCCAGCGTCCACAGCGGATAGGACGTCGTCGCCAGGTCGTGCCCGGCGTCGAACACGCCATGCCTGTGGCTGCGCGGCACCAGCATCAGCGGGCCGTTGATCGCCATCACCTCGTCCAGGTAGACCGCGATGTTCATCGCCCGCGGTTCCGGCATGCCGTCGTCGCGCTGCCAGGTGCCGTAGTCCTGGTGCCACTGCCACACATCGCCGTCGAACGCCGCCTTGGCGTTGATCTTGTATTGATGCATGTAGAGACGCTCGGCGAACACCTGCTCCACCGGGCGGATCAGCCGCGGATGCGCGCCGAGCAGGCGGAACGCTTCGTTGTAGGTGTGCGCGGCGAAAGCGGTGCGCGGCGCGCCGGATTTCTCGCGCCAGATCTCCTTGCGCTCGGTGCGATACAGCGTCTCGGCCTCGGCGCGCAGCACCGCGACTTCGTCGGGGCTGAACACCGCGGGGAAGAACAGCCAGCCTTCCGCGTCGAACTGGCGGAGTTGTTGTTCGCTCAGTTGCATTTGGGTCCCTCCTCAAGCGGAACGATGCTGGCGTTCCGTCGTGATCCGCGCGCCCGCGGGACCCGGAGCCTTGCCCCGGCGAGCGCGATATAGCCAGGTTTGCGGCCGGGCGGACTCATGGCAGATCCGCCGCCAACAGCTCGCGCACTGCCTGCGGCACCTCGGCGATCGCGTCCGCGCCGGCCTCCTCCAGCTCCGCGCGGCCACCGTAGCCCCAGGCCGCGCCGATCGACCGCAGGCGGTTCGCCTGCGCCGCGTGGATGTCGTGCAGCCGGTCGCCGAGCATGACGGTGCGGGATCGGGAGAAACCTTCGCGCCCGAGGATATGGGCGAGCAGATCGTCCTTATGGTCCAGGCTGCCGCCCGGTTCGGCGCCGTAGACGGCACCGACGTAGCCGCGCAGGCCCAAATGATCGATCACCCGCTCCGCGAAGTCGCGGCGCTTGGACGTGGCGATGCACATGACGCACCCGGCGTCGCGCAGCGCCTTCAGCATATCGAGGACGCCCGGATAAACCGTGCAATCATAGATTGCGACGGCGGAATACCGCGCGCGATAAACCGTGAGGCCCTGGTCCACCCGGGCGTCATCGTACTGCCCAAGCAGTTGCGCGATAGAAACGGCGATGGGCGGCCCGACCGCCCAGGTCAGGTCGCCGGCCGCTGCCGGGTCATGGCCAAGTTCGCCGAGCATATGGCGGAAACACGCCGCGATCCCGGGGCGGGAATCCGACAGCGTGCCGTCAAGGTCGAGCAGGACGGAGCGAGCGATCACCAGCGGTGACCGCCCGGCCAGGCGCGCGCGCGGCGCGATGGCGCCGGCCGCGCCTTACACCGCGAGGTAGCCGCCATCGACATAAAGTTCCGCTCCCGTGATATAGGACGCCTCGTCGGAGGCCAGGAACAGGATGGCGTTCGCCACCTCGTCCACCTCGCCGGCGCGGCGCAGCGGCACACCCTTCAGCATCTTCGCCCGCACCTCGGGGTCGGCGGTGGCACCCGAGGTGCGCATCGGCGGCATCAACCCGGGATGCACCGAGTTCGCCCGGATGCCGTCGGCGCCGAACTGCACCGCGGTTGACTTGGTCAGCGTGCGCACCGCGCCCTTGGACGCGTTGTAGCCCATGTGCGTCATGGTCTGCCCGGCGTTGCCGGAGATCGACGACAGGTTGACGATCGATCCCCCGCCGGACTGTTGCATCGCCAGCACGGCGTATTTGGTGCCCAGGAACACGCCGCGCGCGTTCACCGCCATCAGCCGGTCCCACGCCGCGGTGTCCAGCAGGTCGGTCACCGCGCTGCCGCTGATCCCGGCGTTGTTCACCAGGATGTCCAGCCTGCCGTACTGCGCGACGGTGGCGTCCACCACGCGCTTCCAGTCGGCCTCCTGGGTCACATCCAGCCGCATGAAGCCGGCCGTGCCGTTGGCGGCGACAATGTCGGCGGCGACCTTGCGCCCGTCGTCCTCCAGCAGGTCGGCCACCACCACGCTGGCGCCCTCCTTGCCGAAGCGCCGCGCCGTCGCCGCGCCCATGCCGGACGCCGCGCCACTGATGATCGCCACCTTGCCCGCAAGCCGCCCCGCAGGTTGCATTTTCGTTCCTCCCCTCCCGGATGTTAGGCAACGCCCAAAAATTGCCGCTTCGAGATGCGCCCAGGCCAGGCTGCATAATTCCACCCCGAGTGTACTGGGTCGCCTTCAATCCTGATAGTGGGGCGTGAGCCTGAGTGTGCCGCAGCACCGCAAGCAAGTCATCAAGCGGACACAGAGTTGCACAGAGGGTCCACAGAGTTTCACAGAGAAGGCAAAAGGCGCTGCGCGCAAAGGTATTCCGGCTGTTACATCCGTCATCGGCGCGAAGCGCCAAAAAATGTTTCTCTGTGAAACTCTGTGGACCCTCTGTGCAACTCTGTGTCCGCTTGATTACTTGCTTTCTTGCGTTGCCGCGATTCCAGAATGACGCGTGTGAGCAGCCCAGGCAACCCGGCGACGCGAGCCAAATGCGGTCATCCCGCCCAATGGGCCACCAAGCTACGCAACCGCGATCGGTTCGTTCATCGTTGGGCGTCGCCTTGCGCCGCCTTGGGCCGGCGCATTGCACGTCCGTCCGGCGCCGCCAGACTGCCATGCACCGCCCCGGCTTGGCTATCCGGCCCTGACGCGGCAGCATGGACCGATGATCGGACCCAAGCCGTCGTCCCCCCCGCCGTCGTCCCCCCTGGCGTCGCGCGCGGGGAGCAAGCTGGAGTGAACGCGCATGGCCCATCGCGGCATGAAATTCGGCATCTTCCTCGCCCCGTTCCACCGCCTGGGCGAGAACCCGACGCTGGCGATCGCCCGCGATGTCGAGCTGATCGAATGGCTCGACCAGCTCGGCTACACCGAGGCCTGGATCGGCGAGCACCACTCGGCCGGCTGGGAGCTGATCGCCTCGCCCGAGCTGATCATCGCCGCCGCGGCCGAGCGCACCCGCCACATCAAGCTCGGCTCCGGCGTCACCAGCCTGCCGTACCACCACCCGCTGCTGGTGGCGCAGCGCTTCGTCCAGCTCGACCACATGACGCGCGGGCGGGCGATGCTGGGCTGCGGGCCGGGCGCGCTGACCTCGGACGCCTACATGCTGGGCATCGAGCCCTCGACCCAGCGCCCGCGCATGCTGGAGGCGATGGACGCGATCATCCGGCTGCTGAAATGCGAAGAGCCGGTCAGCATGAAGACCGACTGGTTCGAGCTGCGCGATGCGCGCCTGCACCTGGCGCCGTACAGCGACCCATGCTTCGAGATCGCGGTCGCCAGCACCATCACGCCGTTCGGCATGATCGCCGCCGGCACGCACGGCGTCGGCGTGCTGTCGATCGGCGCCGGCCTGCCCGGCGGGCCGGAGGCACTGGCCGACCAATGGAAGATCGCCGAACAGGCCGCGGCCAAGCACGGCAAGACGATGGATCGCAAGAACTGGCGCGTCGTGGTCAACGCGCACCTCGCCGAGGACGACGAGCAGGCGTTGCGCGAGGTCGCCAAGGGCGAGCGGATCGAGACCCAGACCTATTTCGAGGACACGCTGGGCCGCCCGCCCGGCCGCGCCGACGACCCGCTGCGCGACGGGGTGAAGATGGGCACCACGCTGGTCGGCTCGCCGGAGACGGTGGCCAAGGGGATCCAGCGGTTGCTGGGCTACAGCAAGGGCGGCTTCGGCGGCATCCTGTTCCGCGCCCATGAATGGGCCACGCGCGAGCAGACGATGCGCAGCTTCGAGCTGTTCGCGCGCTACGTGATGCCGCAGTTCCAGGGCTCGCTGGACACGGTGGTGGGCTCGAACGTCTGGGCGCGGGAGAACCGCAAGCAGGTGTTCGGCCCGACGGTGGAGGCAGTGAAGCGCGCCTTCACCGATTTCGGCGCCGCGGTGCCGGAGGAGTTTCGTTCCCGCACCATCGGCGCGCGCGACGACTAGCAGCCGCGCCCCCCCCCGCCGCGCGGGAGGGGGCGTCGCGCCGTTGCAGCGCGGCCGAGCGGGATGCCACGCGCCCCGGCGCCGCCCCCGGGCGAGCGCACCGCGCCACCACCGGGTCGTGGCCCGGTGGCAGGCTGTTGCATGGGGTCTTGTCGGTCTTGCACGGTTCGCCCCGCTGCCGGGCCGCGCCGGTCCGGCGATGGAAGCTGAGGCAGGCGGACCGAGCGTCCCGCCGCCCGACCGCACCGCGCCACCACCGGGTCGTGGCCCGATGGCAGGCTGTTGCATGGGGTCTTGCCCGTCTTTCACGGCTCGCCCCGCTGCCCGACCACGCCCGCCCCGGCAAGGCAAGCCGACGCCGGCCGGTCCGGCGCCCCGTCGCCCGACCGCACCGCGCCACCACCGGGTCGTGGCCCGGTGGCAGGCTGTTGCATGGGGTCTTGCCCGTGTTTCACGGCTCGCCCCACTGCCAGCCGCGCCCGCCCCGCCGATGCCAGCCGACGCCGGCTGGTCCAGCATCCCCCGCCCGACCGCACCGCGCCACCACCGGGTCGTGGCCCGGTGGCAGGCTGTTGCATGGGGTCTTGTCCGTCTCCGACGGCTCGCCCCACTGCCAGCCGACGTCCGCCCCGCCGATGCCAGCCGACGCCGGCTGGTCCAGCATCCCCCGCCCGACCGCACCGCGCCACCACCGGGTCGTGGCCCGGTGGCAGGCTGTTGCATGGGGTCTTGGCCGTCGTTCGCGGCTCCCCCCCTGCCGGGCGACGCCCGCCCCGGCGAGGCCAGCCGACGCCGGTCGGCCCGGCACCCCACCGCCCGACCGCACCGCGCCACCACCGGGTCGTGGCCCAGTGGCAGGCTGTTGCATGGGGTCTTGCCCGTCGTTCACGGCTCGCCCCCCTGCCGGCCCATGCTCGCCCCGGCGAGGCCAGCCGACGCCGGCCAGCCCAGCGCCCCGCCGCCCGACCGCACTGCGCCACCACCGGGTCGTGGCCCGGTGGCAGGCTGTTGCATGGGGTCTTGCCCGTCTTTCACGGCTCGCCCCACTGCCAGCCGCGCCCGCCCCGCCGATGCCAGCCGACGCCGGCTGGTCCAGCATCCCCCGCCCGACCGCACCGCGCCACCACCGGGTCGTGGCCCGGTGGCAGGCTGTTGCATGGGGTCTTGTCCGTCTCCGACGGCTCGCCCCACTGCCAGCCGACGTCCGCCCCGCCGATGCCAGCCGACGCCGGCTGGTCCAGCATTCCCCGCCCGAGCGCACCGCGCCACCACCGGGTCGTGGCCCGGTGGCAGGCTGTTGCATGGGGTCTTGGCCGTCGTTCGCGGCTCCCCCCCTGCCGGGCGACGCCCGCCCCAGCGAGGCCAGCCGACGCCGGTCGGCCCGGCACCCCACCGCCCGACCGCACCGCGCCACCACCGGGTCGTGGCCCAGTGGCAGGCTGTTGCATGGGGTCTTGCCCGTCGTTCACGGCTCGCCCCCCTGCCGGCCCATGCTCGCCCCGGCGAGGCCAGCCGACGCCGGCCAGCCCAGCGCCCCGCCGCCCGACCGCACTGCGCCACCACCGGGTCGTGGCCCGGTGGCAGGCTGTTGCATGGGGTCTTGCCCGTGTTTCACGGCTCGCCCCGCTGCCCGACCATGCCCGCCCCGGCGATGCCAGTCGACGCCGGCCGGTCCAGCATCCCCCCCGCCCGACCGCACCGCGCCACCACCGGGTCGTGGCCCGGTGGCAGGCTGTTGCATAGGGTCTTGTCCGTCTTCCATGGTCCACCCCCCACTGCCCGGCCGCGCCCGCGCGGTGAACCCTGGCGACGCCCCCGGCCCACCATCCCGCCGCCCAATCGCATCGCGCCACGTCGCCCGCGGCTTGGTCCGCATCCGCCGATCCGCCGCCCCTGGTCCGGAAGCCCTTCGTCTCGCAGCTTCGCGGCGACCGCGTCCGGCGGCGCTGCGGGAGGCGGGGCATGATGGGATGCATCCGGGATTCTGGCGGGGCAACCGTTAGTCAGTAAATCTTGCCGCAAACCGCCCCGCCTGCGCCACGCAAACCGCACCGGACCGGGCAGCCGCGCCGATCGCCGGCGCGATTTGCCGTGATCGCGCAGGTTTGCCGTGATCGCGCAGGGCTGAGGGATGCCGGGCGGGAAACCGCATGGGCGGGTCCGCGCCGCGCTCCGGCTCGATCCCAGGGACCCGAAACGTTGCCGTCGGCCGCATTTCGTGCCGGCGGTAGCGCCCGCGGCGTTTTGCCGCCCGGCCGCGCGCCTCACCGGGCCCCCTGCCAACGGCTCGACACCGGCAACGACGAGGACCGTCGGCGGCGGGCGACCAGTCGGCCACCAATCGGTGCGGCGTCCTGGCTTGCCGCCGCGGAGCGCAGCGCAAACGCCGGCATTTTCGCGACCGTCACGATAGCGCCGAGGCCGGCCGCCGGTCCGTCCCGGGCGGGATCGTTGCGCCGGGATCATCGACAGGCTTCCCGGCCGGCTTGCCCCTGCGCGGGCAGCCGCGGGTTCTCCGGTCACCAACAGGCCAGCCGGCATGCGCCGCCGCGGGGTTCTTGTCCGCGCAGAAACGACGCCGGGCGATGGCCGATCGTCCCGCCGGCACGGCCAAAACCGCATAGGCAGGCGTGGCGTTCTGCTATATAGCCGGCGTCAGGACAGGCCGCGGTCGCTGCCGGGCATTACCGGCCGGCGGTGTTCTTGGATACGCGGCAACGGGCGTGACGAGGCGGAGGGACGTGCCGTGGCAAGACGTCGAACCAACGGGTTGACCAAGGTGCCCGCCTCCCCCGCCGGCGAAGGATGCAGCCCACCGCGGCGCAGCCGCCGCCCAGTTCCGCGATGACCGACCAGCCCCCCCTGCCGCGCGCGCAGGTGAAGCGACGGGTGCGCTTCTCGCTGATCTGGCTGATCCCGGTGGTGACGATCCTGATCGGCGGCTGGCTCGCCTGGGACACGATCTCCAAGCGCGGCCCCACCATCACCATCACCTTCAGCGGCGGCGAGGGGCTGCAGGCCGGGCAGTCCCACATCAAGCACAAGGACGTGGACCTGGGCCTGATCACCAGCGTCGTGCTCAGTCCGGACGCGTCGCAGGTGATCATCACCGCGGAAATGAAGCACGCGGCGATCCCGTTCCTGACCGACCAGACCCGGTTCTGGGTGGTCTCGCCGCGCCTGTTCGCCGGGCGGATCTCGGGCCTCGACACGCTGATTTCCGGCTCGTACGTCGAACTGCTGCCGTCGGCGACGCCGGGCAAGCCGGCAACCCAGTTCACCGGGCTGGAGAATCCACCCGTCCTGATCTCCAACGAGCCCGGCCGGACGTTCCTGTTGCAGGCCGATCGGGTCGGCTCCGTCAGCGTCGGCTCGCCGGTGTTCTATCGCGACCTGCAGGTCGGCACGGTCCTCGGCTGGGACCTGAGCGACATGGCCAAGCACGTGACGATCCATGCCTTCGTCAAGGCGCCGTTCGATTCCTACGTGCATGAAGGGTCGCGATTCTGGAATGCCTCCGGCGTGTCGATCAAGCTCGGCGCCCAGGGTGTCCAGGTCGAGATGGAATTGATCAAGGCGCTGCTGCTGGGCGGCGTGGCCTTCGACACGCCGGACGAAGCCCTGCAAACCCCCGTCAGCGCCATCGACGAGTTGTTTCAGCTCTATGCGGATCAGCAGGCCGCGAACGACGCTTCGTTCCGCCGCCGGGTGCCGGCCATCGGGTATTTCTCCGGCTCGGTGGCCGGCCTCGCCATCGGTTCGCCGGTCACCTACCACGGGCTGCGCATCGGCAGCGTGACCGGAATCGCCATGGAGTACGACCCCAAGACCGACCAGATGCGCACCCCGGTGCGCTACGAGATCGAACCGGAACGCTTCGCCAATATCTCCGCGCTGAAAAAGGGCAGCCCGATCGACAATGCGCGCTTCCTGGTGGCGCACGGCCTGCGCGCCGAGCTGAAGACCACGAACCTGCTGCTCGGGCAGTCGGAGGTGGCGCTGGACTTCTTTCCCGATGCGCCGGCAGCGACGATCATCGTCGAGGGCGGCGCGGTGGTGCTGCCGACCGTCGAAGGCGGCTTTGCCGATCTGACGCACTCGGTCAGCGAGATGCTGACCAAGCTGAACAAGGTCCCGTTCCAGCAGATCGGCGACAACCTCAACACGCTGATCGTCAGCTTCAACACGCTGGCCAACGGTCCGGACGTCAAGCAGTCGCTGAAGTCGCTGTCCGCGACGCTGGCGGACACGCAGGAATTCATGGCCGGGCTGAACGCCGGTTCGACGCCGACGCTGCGCAAGCTGCCGGAGATGGCCGCGAACCTGCAAGCCGGCCTCACCAACCTGAACAAGCTGGTGGTCTCGGTGCAGAACGGCTACGGCGACAACACCAAGTTCCATCGCGACCTGGACGGGCTGCTGCTGCAGCTCAACGACGCGGTGCAATCGGTGCGCGTGCTGGCCGACCTGCTGTCGCGCGCATCCCGAGGCGCTGGTGCGCGGGCGGACCGCTGGGGGGACGGAATGATGCGCCACGTTGCGCGCCGGATGGTGGTGCTGTCGTTGCTGCCGGCGCTGCTCGCCGCCTGCGGCACGTCGCCCCCGCCGCTGCTCTACACGCTGGCACCGGTCCCCGGCGCGCCGGCGCCGGGCGGCCCGCCATTCGTCATGCTGCACCAGGTGGCGGTCGCCCGCTACCTGGAACGCCCGGATATCGTGCGCTCGTCCGAGAACTACCGGCTCGAGGTGCTGAGCAACGAGCAATGGGGCGAACCGCTGGCACAGATGATCGGGCGCGTGTTGGCGGAGAACCTGACCCAGCGCCTGCCGGGTAGCACGGTGTTCAACAGCACCGGGGCGATCTCCGGTCCCGAGGACGCGGCGGTCGAGGTGAACGTCCAGCGGATGGATCGCGACGCCGCCGGCGCGCTGGCATTCACCGCGCAGGCGGCGGTGATCTTCACCGACCCGCACCGCGGCAAGCCGACGCGCAGCCTGCGCACCACGGTGCCGATTGCCGCCGGCGGGACGGATCAGGAGGTGCGGTCCATGAGCATCGCGATCGGCCAGTTCGCCGACCTGATCGCCGAGATGCTGCGCCAGCCCGGCGCGCCGGCGCGCCAGCCCTAGCCGGCGCGATGTCCGACGCTTCCGCAACCGCGGCGGACGGTTATCCGCCGAGCCTGCCGGCCGACGGCGCGGCGGCGCTGGTCGGCCAGGCGCGGCTGCGCGAATGCCCCGACTGCGGCTATTTCCAGATCGTTCCGGCAATGGAGGCAGGCAGCGCCGCGCGCTGCCGGCGTTGCAGCGCGGTCCTGCGGCGCACCCACCATGACTCGCTGGGCCGCGCGCTCGCCCTCAATGTCACCGCGCTGGGCCTGCTGGGCATCAGCTGCGGCCAATCGCTGATGACCGTCAGCACGTTCGGCATGTTCCGCACCGCCACCATGTTCTCCGGCCCGCGCGGGATGGAGGCGAACGGGGTGTGGGAACTGGCGGTGCCGGTGGCGTTCATGACCATCCTGGCGCCGCTGCTGCGCCTGGCGCTGCTGACCTACGTGCTGGCCGCCCTGCGCCTGGGCCCGCGCCTGCCCCGGGCGCCGCGCCACCTGCGCGCCGCGTTCCGCTGGGCCGAACAGCTCCGCCCATGGTCGATGATCGAGGTGTTCCTGCTCGGCGTCTTCGTCGCCTACACCGAGATGCCGGGCATGGTGCACATCTCGATCGGCCTGTCGGTGTATTCGCTCATCGCCCTGATGCTGACCATGATCGCGACCGACGCGGTGCTGGACCGCCACGCGGTCTGGGAGGAGATGGAGCGCCGTGGGATTCCGGACGTCGTGGTGGATCACGCCGCGGTCGCGTTGGCCGGACCGCAGCGCGGGGCGGTGGGATGCGACGCGTGCGGCCTCGTCAGCCTGCCGGCGCCGGGCGTGCACGCGCATTGTCCGCGCTGCGGCGCGGGGCTGGAGCACCGCAAGGCGAACAGCATCGCGCGGACCTGGGCGCTCGGGCTGGCGGCGGCAATTCTCTACATCCCGGCGAACGTGCTGCCGGTGATGATGTTCCTGCAGTTCGGCTCCGGCTCGCCGCACACCATCATCGGCGGCGCCGAGGAGCTGCTCAGCGCCGGGATGTGGCCGCTGGCGCTGCTGGTGTTCCTGGCCAGCATCGCGGTGCCGTGCATGAAGCTGCTCGGGCTGGTGCTGATGCTGCTGACGACGCAGGTCGGCGCGCGCTGGCAGTTGCGCGAGCGGACCGTGATCTACCGGATCGTCAACACCATCGGGCGCTGGTCGATGATCGACATCTTCATGGAATCGATCCTGATCGCGCTGGTGCAGTTCGGCGCGGTGGTGACGATCGATCCCGGGTTCGGCGCGGTGGCCTTCGCCGGGGTGGTGATCCTGACGATGTTCGCCGCCGAGGGGTTCGACCCACGGCTGATGTGGGATGCGGCCGAGGGCAGACCGGTCGCCGCCTAGCCCGCATGTCTAAACAGAACGCTCTTATGGCGTTGACTGTTGGACGGCCCCGGGGCAACCCCGCGCGCGACCGTCCGCGGTTTTCATCGGCGCCCGCCGCGGGCGGTCACGCCGCCCGCTGTTGCGCCGCCAGCTCGCGGATCTTGCGTGCCATCGCGGCGATGCCATTGCCGCGGTTGGTTGACAGTGCCTCCAGCAGGCCGAGGTCCTTCAGGAACACCGGATCGGTGGCGACGATCTCCGCCGGCGTGCGCCCGGAATAGACCCGCAGCAGCAGCGCGATCAGGCCCGAGACGATTGCCGCGTCCGACAGCCCGCCCAGATACAGCAGCCCGTCGCGCAGCACCGCCTCCATCCACACCTTGCTCTGGCAGCCCGGCACGCGATGCGCGTCGTTCCGCCAGGCCTCCGGGAAGCGCGGCAGCTTGCGGCCAAGCTCGATGATGAACTGGTAGCGGTCCATCCAGTCGTCGAACATCTCGAGCTCGTCGCCGATCGCGGCGATCGCCGCGGCGGCGGAGGGTTCCTCGGGCTGCACGAAGGGATCGGACATGCTACCGATGTGCGGCCCTCGCGGGGCCGCGTCAAGCCGGCCGGAACGCGAGCTGGCTCCCGAAGAAGCCCAGGAACCAGTCGAGCACCTGTTCGGGCGCTTCCTCGTTGACGTAGTGGCCGCCCGGCAGCGCCGCCCCGCGCACGTCCTCCGCGCGCCGCCGCCACAGGCCGAGCGGATCGGCGAACCGCCGGCCCACGCTGCTGCTGTCCCCCCACAGCACCAGGATCGGCATCGCCAGCTTGCGCCCGAGGTCCGCGGTGTCGAGTTCGCAGTCGATCGTCGCGGCGGCACGATAGTCGCCGCACGACCCGCGGATGGTCTTTTCGTTGAAGCAACGCACATACTCGTCCCAGATCGGCGGCGGAATATGGCTCAGGTCGGCGGTCAGCTTCAGCAGCTTCTTGCGCATGAACCAGTCAGCCGGAACGCCGCCCAGCATGCGCTCGGGGAAATCCGCCGGCTGCGCCATGAACGGCCAGTGCCAGCCGCCGATGGCACCCTCCTTGTCCATCGCCGCCCACATGTCGAGCGTCGGCACGATGTCGAGGATCGCCGCCTTCAGCACCTTGTCCGGATGATCGAGGCACATGCGATGCACGGTGCGCCCGCCGCGATCGTGGCCGGCGACGCAGAAGCGGTCATGGCCGAGCGCCCGCATCACCTCCACCTGGTCCTGCGCCATGGCGCGGAACGAGTAGGTCGAATGGTCCGGCGCCTCGGGCGGCGCCGAGCTGTCGCCATAGCCGCGCAGGTCGGCGGCCACGACATGGAAGCGCTCGGCCAGGCGCGGCGCCACCTTGTGCCAGGCGACATGGGTCAGCGGATTGCCGTGCAGCAACAGCAGCGGCGGCCCGCTGCCGCCGTGGCGCAGGCGGATGCGCGCCCCGCTGGTCTCGATGTCGGCAAGCGTGAAGCCGGGCATGATGTCCATTTCTGCCTCCGTTCGGTGGCGCGCGGCGGCGCGGCGGTCTTTGCCACGCTCGCGCAACCATGCCAGATTGACTGCACATGTCATCGCGCACCGCCGCGATCGCGACGCGGCCGACGCGGCCGGCGAATTGCGCCGCCGGCCGTCGCCTGCGGCGGGCTCCGCGCGCATCGCCATCATCAGGTAAGCTGATCGCCAAAGCACCGGGGGGAAGAACAGCCATGCCGATACCAGGGGACCTGCTCGCGAACACCCTGTCCAGCCTCGCCTTCGTCGCCTGCGCGATGACCGGCGCGGCCCCGCCACCCGGCACGCACCCGCACGCGCACGCGCGGCGGCGCGAGGTCGTGGTCAACGGCAAGCGGATCAAGACCGTCGATGTGCACGCCCATTGCATCGTTCCGGCCGCCGCCGCGCTGATCAACCATCCACTCGAAGCCCCGGGCCTGCTGATGGCCGACACCAGCACGCGCCTCGCGGCGATGGACGCGCAGGGCATCGACGTCGAGGCGCTGAGCATCAACCCCTACTGGTACCGCGCCGAGCGCGACGTCGCGGCCCAGCTCATCAAGACCCAGAACGAAACGCTGGTGGAATTCTGCGCCGCCAACCCCGAACGCTTCGTCGCCTTCGCCACCGCGTCCTTGCAGCATCCCGAGCTTGCCGCCGAACAGGTCGAATACGCCGTCCGGCAGCTCGGCTTCCGCGGCGTCGGCGTCGGCGGCAGCGTCGCCGGCGAGGAACTCGCCAACCCAGAGATTCCATCCGTTCTGGGCCAAGTGCGAGGAGCTCGGCGTGCTCGTCTTCATGCACCCGCTCGGCACGCGCGAACTGGAGCCGAGCGGCCGGCTCGCCGGCAGCGGCCTGCTGACCAACACGATCGGCAACCCGCTGGAGACCACCATTGCGCTGTCGCACCTGATCTTCGAGGGCACGCTCGACCGCTTTCCGGGGCTGAAGATCTGCGCCGCACACGGCGGCGGCTTCCTGCCGTCCTACGCCAACCGGTCGGACGCGGTGTGCCGGTGCTTCCCCGACCGGGTCGGTCCGCTGCCGAAAAAACCTCCGACGGCATACCTCCGGGACGGCCAGCTGTTTTTCGATACGATCGTGTTCACGCCCGAGGCGTTGCGCCACCTGATCGCGGAAACCGGTCCCGGCCAGATCATGATCGGCACCGACTACCCGTTCCCGTGGACCAGCACCGAAGTCGACCTCGTGCTCAACACGCCGGGGCTGAGCGACGACGAACGGATCGCCATCCTCGGCGGCACCGCAGCGCGGCTGCTCGGCATCGCGGCCTGAGCGCGACGCAAGCAAGGCCGGGGCTTTGCCCCGGACCCCACCAAGGGGCTCCGCCCCTTGGATCCCCGCCAAGGGCGGAGCCCTTGGAACCCTTCACTGGGCGTGTGGGGAGGGGAAGGGGGCGGGCGGGCGAGGCGACGGGGCGCCGTCCAGCACGCTGGACGGCGCCCCGTCGCCTTGCCCACCCGCCCCCTTCCCCTCCCCACACGCCCAGTCATGGAGTCCAGAGGCCGCTGCCTCTGGTGGGGGGTCCAGGGGGGCAAAGCCCCCTGGCGGGGTTCGGGGCGGAGCCCCGACCTTGCATGCGTTTGTGGTATACAATATTCATAATACATGGGAGAGCCAAAAACGCCCCAGGACCACGAAGTCGGCCCCGACCCGGCTGCGCCGCCGCGGCTGCCGATCGCCCCGCTGGAGGTCAGCATCGGCCTGCGCCGGCAGGCCTGCGACGCCATCAAGCAGGCCATCACCAACATGGACATCTACGGCCACCAAGGCGAGATCCGGCTCGACGAGCGCCAGCTCTCGCAGGAGCTCGGGGTCAGCCGCACGCCGATCCGCGAGGCCCTTTCGGTGCTGGAACAGGAGGGCTTCGTCCGCTCCGTGCCGCGCCGCGGCATCCAGGTGGTGCGCAAAACCAAGCGCGAGGTGATCGAGATGATCACCGTCTGGGCCGCCATCGAGAGCATGGCCGCCCGTCTCGCCGCCCCGCGCGTCACCGCGGCCGAGCTGGCCGGGCTGCGCGCGCTGGTCGATGCGTTCCAGGACGATCCGTCGGCGCAACTGACCGAATACTCCCGCGCCAACATGGAATTCCACAAGGCGATCATCCGGCTCGGCGGCGTCGCGCTGATGACCAGCCTGACCGAAACCCTGTTCGTCCACATGCGCGCCGTGCGCGCGGTGACGATGGGACAGGGCAACCGGGCGCAGCGCTCGATCGCCGACCATCGCGCGATCATCGCGGCACTCGCCGCGCACGATGCCGACCGGGCCGCGCGCCTGGTCCGCGAGCACACCATGGGCCTTGCCGCGCATGTCGAGAAATACGGCGATTTCCTCGACGGCGCGGCAAGGCCGGGTACCGAGGAACGGCGTCGGCGCACCGCCTGAGCGGCGCCGGCAAGGCAGGGAGGAACGCAGTCATGTCAGCAACGACGGCCAGGGTGGCCGGCTCGGCCACCGCCACGACGACGGCGGCGGACATGTTGCAGGCCAGCAGCCGCGGCGCCACGGCGGTCTCCGGCGGCCGCCCGGTCGCCAGGGCGCTGCAAGCCGATGGCCTGGACTTGATCTTCACGCTGTGCGGCGGGCACGGCACGGCACGGAGGGATTGATGTCTGCAGCTGTTGAACAAAATGCCGGCGGTTCCGACACCGAACTGACCGACGGGTTCCACCTGGTCATCGATGCGCTGAAGCTGAACGGCATCAAGACGATCTATGGCGTCCCGGGCATCCCGATCACCGATCTGGGCCGTTTGGCGCAGGCCGAGGGGATACGGGTGATCTCGTTCCGGCACGAACAGAACGCCGGCAATGCGGCGGCAATCGCCGGCTTCCTGACCAAGTCGCCGGGCGTGTGCCTCACGGTCTCGGCGCCGGGATTCCTGAACGGCCTGGTCGCGCTCGCCAATGCGACGACGAACTGCTTTCCGATGATCCTGATCAGTGGCTCGTCCGAACGCGAGGTCGTCGACCTGCAGCAGGGCGACTACGAGGAGATGGACCAGCTCGCCGTTGCCAGGCCGCTGTGCAAGGCGGCGTTCCGCGTGCTGCATGCCCCCGATATCGGCATCGGCGTCGCGCGCGCGATCCGCGCCGCGGTGTCCGGCCGGCCGGGCGGCGTCTATCTCGACCTACCGGCAAAACTGTTCGGCCAGGTGATGCAGGCCGAGGCCGGCCGCCGCTCGCTCGTCAAGGTGATCGACCCGGCGCCGGCTCAGATCCCGGCACAAGCCGCCGTCGAGCGTGCGCTCGACGTGCTGCGCGGCGCCAGGCGTCCGTTGATCATCCTCGGCAAGGGCGCTGCCTATGCGCAGGCCGACGACGACATCCGCGCCCTGGTCGAGAAGAGCGGCATTCCCTACATTCCGATGAGCATGGCCAAGGGCCTGCTTCCCGACACCCATCCGCAATGCGCCGCCGCCGCGCGCTCGACCGTGCTGGCCGACAGCGACGTCGTGCTGATGATCGGCGCGCGGCTCAACTGGCTGCTCAGTCACGGCAAAGGCAAGCAGTGGGGGCCGCCGGGTTCGAAGAAGTTCATCCAGATCGACATCGAGCCGCGCGAGATGGACAGCAACGTCGAGATCGCCGCACCGCTGGTGGGCGATATCGGCTCCTGCGTGGCCGCGCTGCTGCGCGGCATGGGCGAGACTGGCAGCCTCCGCCGGCGGGATGGACGGAAGCGATCCGGGCCAAGAAAGAAACCAACATCGCCCGGATGGCGACCAGGCTCGGCAAGAACTCGATCCCGATGGACTACCACTCCGCGCTGCGCGTGCTGCGCGACGTGATCAAGGAGCGGCCGGACGCGATCCTGGTGAACGAGGGTGCGAACACGCTCGACCAGGCCCGCGGCGTGATCGACATGTATCAACCTCGAAAACGCCTCGATGTCGGCACCTGGGGCGTGATGGGCATCGGCATGGGCTTTGCCATCGCCGCGGCGATCGAGACCGGAAAGCCGGTACTCGCCATCGAGGGCGACAGCGCGTTTGGCTTCTCCGGCATGGAGGTGGAGACGATCTGCCGCTACAACCTGCCGGTCTGCGTCGTCGTGTTCAACAACGACGGCATCTATCGCGGCGATGGTGTCAATCCGGGCGGCGGCGCCGACGCGGCCACCACCGCGTTCGTCAAGGGCGCCCGCTACGACCGGATGATCGAAGGGTTCGGCGGGGTCGGCGTCAATGCGACCACGCCGGACGAGCTGAAGCGCGCCGTCGACGCGGCCATGGACTCCGGCAAGCCCACGCTGATCAACGCGGTGATCGACCCGGCGGCGGGCAGCGAGAGCGGCAACATCGGCAATCTCAACCCGAAAAGCGCCCTGACCAAGCAGGGAGGAGCATAAGATGAAAGCACTCGACGGCGTCCGCATCCTCGACTTCACCCATGTGCAGTCGGGCCCGACCTGCACGCAGTTGCTCGCGTGGTTCGGCGCCGACGTGATCAAGGTGGAACGACCCGGCGTCGGCGACATCACCCGCGGGCAGTTGCAGGACATCCCCAAGGTGGACAGCCTGTATTTCACCATGCTGAACCACAACAAGCGCTCGATCACCATCGACAGCAAGCAACCCCAAGGGCAAGGAGGTCATCGAGGCGCTGATCCAGACCTGCGACGTCCTGGTGGAGAATTTTGCCCCCGGCGCGCTCGATCGCATGGGCTTCACCTGGGAGCGCATCCATGCGCTGAACCCGCGCATGGTGCTCGCCTCGATCAAGGGCTTCGGCCCGGGCCCGTACGAGGACTGCAAGGTCTACGAGAACGTCGCGCAATGCGCCGGCGGCTCCGCCTCGACCACCGGCTTCGATGACGGCCCGCCGCTGGTGACCGGCGCGCAGATCGGCGATTCCGGCACCGGCCTGCACCTTGCCCTCGGCATCGTCTGCGCGCTGTTCCAGCGCAATGCCACCGGGCAGGGCCAGAAGGTCTCGGTCGCCATGCAGGACGGCGTGCTGAACCTCTGCCGCGTCAAGCTGCGCGACCAGCAGCGCCTGGCGCACGGGCCGCTGACCGAATATCCGCAGTATCCGCATGGCTCGTTCGGCGAAGCGGTGCCGCGCGCGGGCAATGCCTCGGGTGGCGGCCAGCCCGGCTGGATCCTGAAATGCAAGGGCTGGGAGACCGATCCCAACGCCTACATCTACTTCATCTGCCAGGCCCCGGTGTGGGAGGCGATCTGCGACGTGATCGGCAAGCCGGAGTGGAAGACCGACCCCGACTACGCCAAGCCGCCGGCGCGGCTGCCGCGGCTGAAGCAGATCTTCGACACGATCGAGCACTGGACCATGACCAAGACGAAATTCGAGGCCATGGACATCCTCAACGAATACGACATCCCCTGCGGGCCGATCCTGTCGATGAAGGAGATCGCCGAGGAACCGTCGCTGCGCGACACCGGCACGGTGGTCGAGGTCGATCACCCGACGCGCGGCAAATATCTCAGCGTCGGCAACCCGATCAAGATGTCCGCCAGTGTCTCCGAAGTGAAGCGCTCGCCGCTGCTGGGCGAGCACACCGACGGAGATCCTGCGCGACGTGCTGCGCTTCGATGCCGCGCGCATTGCCGAGATCGACGCATCCGGCGCGATCGGCGCCCCGGCTGCGCGCGGTGGCGGCGGAATAATCCAGCAAGGTTCACCACGGAGACACCGAGAAGCACCGCCGGGCCTCGCGCGCAGCGCCGTCAATTTCCTTCTCCGTGTCTCGGTGCCTCTGTGGTGAATACGCCTTTGTCGCCAACCATCCGGCACCCCGCGCGGTCGGCGTCGTGAATGCCGCCCTCAGTTCGCCGCCTCGGCCGCCTTTGCGTTGGGGATCGCCGCCTCGATCAACGCCATGCAGCGCGGCTTGTCGCCGACCCCCAGCGCCTGCAGCGCCTGCGAGATCTGCGCGACCACCGGGTTGGCGCTGGGCGTGTTCGTCTGGAACAGCGGCACCGAGCGGTCGAGCAGCCTGGTCTGCGCCATCTCCATCGCCTGCTGCGCCTCGCCGGTCTTGCCGGCGGCCAGCGCGTTGCGCGCGGCGATCAGATAGGCCTGCGCCGAGGCGCCTTCGGAAAGCTCCGGCGCCGGCAGGTTCGGCGCGATCGGTGAACTGGAGTCGGACGGGCCGATGTTGCTGGCCTTGGTGCCCAGCGGCAGCGACATGCCGGTACCGATGACATTGCCGGGGCGCGCGCCAGTTGCCGGATTGGCGCCGGGCGGCACCCCTTCGGGCGTCAGCTGCACGTTGGTCTGTGCCAGCGCGGCGCCAGACGCCAGGGCGAACAGCAACGCACACGGTAAAGTGAGCCTACGCATCTCCTGTCTCCTCTCGACGGGGCTGACCGGCAGACATCTGGGGATTGCAGCCGGACATTGCCATTTCCATGCGGGCCATTCCTGGCGCAAGCCTGCTCAGCGCCAGCGCCGATGGAACCATAGCCACTGCTCCGGGTACTCGCGAATCCAGCCCTCGACAATGCTATTGATCAGTTGCGTCGCCGCCGCCACGTCGACGACGCCGCGCCCGTCGCGCGGCAGCGTGATCGGCGGCGTGGCGGCGATGCGGAATCGGTGACCGGGCAGGCGGATCACCCGCACGCCGACGACCGGGCAGTCGAACTGCCGCGCCAGCCGCGCCAGGGTCGGGTTCGCCTTGCAGCGCCGGCCGAAGAAGCTGATGTCCACGCCGCGCGACCAGCGCTGATCGACCAGCATGCCGAGGTGCTCGCCGCGTTCCAGCGATCCGGCCATCTCGAACGCCGCCTCGGCGCGGCTGCGGATCAGCCGGCCCATCAGCGGCGCGCGGATCGCCACGATCTGTTTCGCCACCGCCTTGTTGTTCGGCATCCGGTAGACCACCGCCGACTGCAGGCCGTGCGCGTGCGCGGCCAGCGCCGGCAACTCCCAATTGCCGAGATGCGCCGCGAAGCACAGCGCCGGCTTGCCGTCCTCCAGCAACGCTTTGAACAACGCCATGTCGTCGGTCAGGATGCGCCCGGTGTTGGGATGCGCCGGGTCGAAGTCCCAGAGCCGGTCGAGATGCACGTATTCGCCGGCGACGCGGCCGAGATTCTCCCAGGCCCCACGCAGCGTCGCCTCGATCCAGGCGGCGTCCTTGTCGGGGTAGGCGGCGCGCAGGTTGGCGCGTCCGATGCGATGCGCCGGCAGCAACGGCCCGATGCGCCGCGCCACGGCGCCGCAGACATCCGACGCGCGGTCCGGGTCGGCGCGGCGCAGCAGCGCGACCAGGTACTTCGCCAGCCGGCCGACGATGCGATCGCCATACAGCGCCAGGCGGCGACGCATGCGGAAGAGCCAGGGCATCGCGCTACAACCCGGGCAGCGCGCTAGAGATCGACCAGCAGCTTGCCGAACACATCGCGCCGCTCGAGCCGCTCCAGCCCGGCGCGCACGTCCTGCAGCGCGAACACGGTGTCGATCACCGGGGTCACGCCGGCGGCGATCCGATCCAGCGCGCGGGCGATCGCCGAGATCGGCGAGCCGAAACTGCCGATGATGCGGTATTGCTGCTGGAACAGTTGCATCAGGTTGATGCTGCCCGAGGGGCCGGAGGTCGCGCCGCAGGTCACCAGCCGCCCGCCCCGGCGCAGCGACAGCAGCGAGCCCTGCCAGGTGTCGGCGCCGACGTGCTCGAACACGACGTCGACACCCTGTTTGGCGGTGAGCTTGCGCACCACGCCCTCGAACCGGTCCTCGCGGTAGTTGATCACGTGGTCGGCGCCGAGCGCCTTGGCCTTCGCCACCTTGTCGGCGCTGCCCACCGTGGTGATCACCGTGCAGCCGATCGACTTCGCCACCTTGATCGCGATCGACCCGATGCCCGAGCCGCCGGCATGCACCAGCACCCACTCGCCGGGCTCAAGCTGCGCGTTGTCGAACAGCATGTGCTCGACCGTGGCATAGGCGACCGCAACGCAGGCCGCGTCGTGCAGCGCGACGCCGGTGGGGATCTTCACCGCCAGCCGCGCCGGGTGGTTGGTGATCTCCTGGGCGAAGCCGTCGACATGGAAGCCGCGCACGCCGGCGACGTTGGTGCAGAGGTTGTCCTGCCCGCGCTCGCAGAACCGGCAGCTGCCGCAGGTCAGCGCCGCGAACGGCACCACGCGGTCGCCCGGCGCCAGGGTCTCGACGCCGTCGCCGAGCGCGACGACCTCGCACGCCGCCTCGGCGCCGACGGTCAACGGCAATTGCCGCTTGGCGAACGCCATGCCGCGGAAGCCCCACACGTCGATGTGGTTCAGCCCGACCGTTCGCACCCGCAATCGGTACTTCCCCAGGGCCGGGGGGCGGCGGTTCATCGCGCGCCACCACGGCGATCTCGCGATCGGCGAGCAACTGCAAGGCGCGGATCATGGCGGTGGTTCCGGGAGGCTTTTGTTAGCAATCATGGCCCGAAAATACGGACGCCGGCCGGGACTACCCCCGACCGGCGTTCCAAGGAGGTTACGATGCAGCAACCATCGCACCCTCTGGCCACGCATAGTGGTGATCTTGCGCATCAGCGTCAAGGTTTCCATCATTCGTCGGTAGGAGGCGGGCCAGTCCGTTCGCGGGCTGGCCCACGCCTCGTCCCCCTTCAGCCCGGCGCACCGAGCACCAGGCAGACATTCTGCCCGCCGAAGCCGAACGAGTTCGATATCGCGTGCGTCACCCGCGCATCGCGCGCCACATTCGGCACGCAGTCGAGCGGCAGCGCCGGATCGGGCGTCTCGTAGTTGATGGTCGGCGGCAACCGCCCGTGGCGGATCGTCAGCAGCGAGAACACCGCCTCCACCGCGCCGGCCGCGGTCAGGGTGTGGCCGATCATCGACTTGTTCGACGAGATCGGGATGGCCCCCGCCCGTTCGCCGAACACCGCCGACACCCCCAGCCACTCCATCTTGTCGTTCTCCGGCGTGCCGGTGCCGTGCGCGTTGATGTAGTCCACCTGCTCCGGCGCGATCCCGGCATCCGCCAGCGCGTGCTGCATGCAGGCGATGACCGGCTTGCCGTCGGGCGAGGAGCGGGTGCGGTGGAAATTGTCCGCCCTCTCGCCGCAGCCCTCCAGCACCCCCAGCACCTTGGCCCCGCGCGCCCGCGCATGCGCCAGGCTCTCGATCACCAGCGCGCCGCCGCCCTCGGCCATCACGAAGCCGTCGCGGTCCTTGCTGAACGGCCGCGCCGCGCTCGCCGGCGGGTCGTTGCGGGTGGACAACGCGGACAGCAGTGAAAACCGGATCAGGCTCTCCGGATTGATCGAGGCATCGGTGCCGACGCACAGCGCCGCCGTGCATTCGCCGCGGCGGATCGCCTCGATGCCGAGCTGGATCGCCGTGCCGCCGGAGGCGCAGGCGGTGTTGGTGCCGATCGGCGAGCCCTTGGTGCCGAACCGTTCGGCCAGGTGCTCGGCGATCGAGCCGAACAGGAACCGCTCGTACCACCGCGTAAACTTGCCGGTCCCGGCCGCGCGCAGCAGGTCGTCGTAGCTGACCGTCTCGTTGGCGCCGGACGCCTCGGCCAGGGCGATCCGCTGCGCCCATTCCATCTCGACCGGTGGGAAGGCGAGGAACAGCGGGCCGGGGAAATCGCCCCCAGCGGCGCCGATCCGGCCGATCGCCGCCTCGGCCAGCGCCTCCTCGATCACCAGTTCGGCGATCCGTTCGGACAGCGCCGGGGCCGACATTTCCTCGACCGGCAGGAAATCGACGGTGCCGGCGATGGTGGTTTTCAACCCGCCGATCGGAAACCGGCTGATCCGGCGGATGCCGGACACGCCCGCGGTCAGCGCGCGCCAGTTGTCCGCCTGGCCCTGGCCGAGCGAGGTCAACACGCCCATCCCGGTGACCACCACCGTCGGCCGGCCGCTGCCATCCCGCTCTTCCATGCCCCGATCGCCCATGCAGCCTTGCCTCCGCAGCCTCGCCCCCGGGGTGTGCCGTCGCCTCAGGCCCGGGTCACCAGCGCCAGTGCCTCGCCGCGCCAGTGGCCCCAGCCGGTCACCAGCGCCTGGTGCAGCGGCGCCGTCATCGCCGCCTCGGCCGCTTCCAGCGGCGCGAACAGGCGCCCTTTGGACACCGCCATCGCCGCCAGCGCCAGCGCGGCGGGAAACGCCGGCTCCAGCGCATGGCCGAGCGCCGTCGCCACCGCCCGCACCGGCAGGCCCAGGCCGTGCAGCCAGGCCTGCTCCTCGGCGGTGGCCGCCGGCGCGCCCGAGGCACCGGACAGCACCGCGGCCGACCCATGCTGCAGCCCCGCCGCGAGGCCCGCAACCTGCCGCGCCGCGTTCGCCGTCGCCTGCCCCGGCTGGCGGCGGCAGCGATCCGTCGCCACGCCGGCGATGCGCGCCACCGGCACCGCGCCGCGCCGCGCCGCGTGCGCGCGGCTTTCGATCACCAGGAAACAGCCCACCGAGCCCAGCACCAGCCCGCCGCCCGAACCCTGCCGGTCCCAGACCCCGGCGAATGCCGCCTTGCGGTTCAGCCCGGCCATCTCGAAGTGCAGCAGCACATCCGGCCGTTCGGCGTTGTACGACCCGCCAACCAGCATCAGATCGCCCTGGCCGGCGGCGATCCGCGCGCAGGCCACGCGCACCGCGTCGGTCCCGCAGGCCTCCTCGCCCATCAGCGTCCGCGAGGAGCCGACCACGCCATGTACAACCGAGATGTTGCCCGCCAGCAGGTTGGACAGTTGCGCCAGGAACAGTGTCGGGCGCAGGTCGTTGAGCAGCCGCTCGTTCAGCATTGTGCCCGGATCGGCCGCCCCCGGCAGCGCCGACAGGATCGCGGCATCCGCGGCGTAGTCCCGCTCGCCACCGCCGGCGGCGACGATCATGTCCATTGTCCCCAGCAGCAAGGCGTCGCCCTTGACCCCGGCGGCCTCCAGCGCCCGCCCGGCGGCATACACGCCGATGCGCTGCCATGGCTCCATCTGCCGCTGGTCGCCGCGCCTGGGGATCTGCTGGTCCAGCTCGAGCGGCACCATCGGGTGCACCATCCAGGGGGCAAAGCGCGCGGTGTCCAGCACCGGGCGGAAGCCGTCGGGGGCGTCCAGCGCCGCCCAGTGCGCCGCCTCGCCGTCGCCCAGGCAGGACACCAGGCCGATCCCGGTGATCAGCGCGTCCCGCGCGCCTTGCCCGCGCGCGTCCCGCGTCTCGTTGACCAGTGTGGCCGGCTCAGGTGGCATCGAAAAACGCCTCCGGCACCGCGATGCGCCGCGCGGTCTTCAGCATCTCGCCGCGCAACGTCTCATTCGGAAACGGCACGACCCGGTAGGTGATCTCCGCCCCGGCGACCGGCTTGCCGTCGGAGGTGATCCGCCCCTCCACCACGGCAAAGCCCGACCCGTCGTGCAGCAGCGTCGCCTCCGCCTGCAACGCCTGGCCGGGCACCACGAAGGCGCGCAGCTTGGCCTCCTTGACCTGGACCAGGAACGGCATGCGGGTGAAGTGCAGCGTCGCCAGCACCAGCCAGCCGCCGATCTGCGCCATGGTCTCGATCAGCAGCACCCCGGGCACCAGCGGGTGGCCGGGGAAATGCCCCTCGAACACCGGGCTCTCGTCGGGCACGCGACAGTCCGCCCGGGCGATCCGCGCCGCCGGATCGAGCAGGCTGATCCGGTCCACCATCTGGAAATATTCAAGACGCATTCCGAGCGATCAGGCGGACTTCGCCGCCACCAGCGCATCGATGTTGGCGCACAGGCCCTGCAGCACGAAGTAGCGGTCGCCCGAAACCTTCCCCTCGTTCACGTCCTGGGTCCATTGCTCAAGCGGCATCTTGATGCCGAACGCCTTGTCGATGGCGAAGGCGACGTCGAGGAAATCCAGGCTGTCGATGCCCAGATCGTTGATCGCGTGACTCGCCAGCGTGATCTTCTCACGTGGAATGTCGCAGGTCTCGGAAATGATCCCGGCTACCGTCTCAAACGTCAACGACATCGACAAAGGCCCCATCGCACAAGCGGCCGGGCACTAACACCTGCGCCCCGCTGCCGCAAGAGCCAGCCAAGGCAAGGTCGGGGCTTCGCCCCGGACCCCACCAGGGGGCTTTGCCCCCCTGGACCCCCCACCAGAGGCAGCGGCCTCTGGACTCCATGACTGGGAGTGTGGGGAGGGGGAGGGGCGTGGGGGCGCGGCGAAGGGGCGCCGTACGGCGCCCCTTCGCCGCGCCCCCACGCCCCTCCCCCTCCCCACACTCCCAGTGAAGGGTTCCAAGGGCTTGCCCTTGGTGGGGGGTCCAGGGGGGCAAAGCCCCCTGGCGGGGTTCGGGGCGGAGCCCCGACCTTGCTTCGCTCGCCCGAAGGCCCGGCCGAGCGGCGTGGCGCCCTTGCCGCCCCGCAGGCGTTCCGCTACACCCCCGCCCCTGACTGCGCCCGTAGCTCAATTGGATAGAGCACCAGACTACGAATCTGGGGGCTGGGAGTTCGAAGTCTCTCCGGGCGCGCCAAGTCATTTCAATGACTTGAGGTGCCGGTGGCCGGTCTTGGACGTCCTCTGGGCACTTGGCTGGCCCCTCCCCCTCACCCACTCCCACGGATGGAGTCCAGAGCCCGCTGCCTCTGGTGGGGGTCCCAATGGTACCATGGGGGGCAGCCCCCTGGCCTTGCTTCGCCCACCCGAGCGCGCTGTGGCGTAGTGGATGTGGTTACTGTGCCGCTGCGTCCAGTGATCCGATGGCCGGGTCGGTGATGAAGCCGCCGGACTGGCGCTGCCACATGCGCGCATAGGTGCCACCCTGGGCCAGCAGGGCGGCGTGGGTGCCGGTTTCGACGATACGGCCGCGGTCCAGCACCACCAGCCGGTGCAGGCGTGCGATGGTGGACAGCCGGTGGGCGATGGCGATCACCGTGCGCCCGTCCATCAGCCCGTCGAGCTGGTCCTGGATGGCGGCCTCGACCTCGGAGTCCAGTGCCGAGGTGGCCTCGTCCAGCACCAGGATCGGCGCGTCCTTCAGGATCACCCGCGCCAGGGCGACGCGTTGGCGCTGGCCGCCCGACAGTTTCACCCCGCGCTCGCCGACATGGGCGTCGTAGCCGCGCCGCCCGTGCCAGTCTTCCAGGTCCAGAATGAAGTCGTGTGCCTGGGCGCGCCGGGCGGCGTCCTCGATCATCGCGTCGGTCGCCGCGGGCCGGCCGTAGCGGATGTTGTCGCGGATGGAGCGATGCAGCAACGACGTGTCCTGCGTCACCATGGCGATCTGCGTGCGCAGGCTTTCCTGTGTCGCCTGCGTCACGTCCTGGCCGTCGATCAGGATGCGCCCGCGCGAGGGTTCGTAGAAATGCAGCAGCAGGTTCACCAGGGTCGACTTGCCGGCGCCCGATGGCCCGACCAGGCCGACCCGCTCGCCCGGCGCGATCGTCAGGTCGATGCCGTGCAGCACCGCGGGGCCCGCGCGGTTGGTGCGGCCGTAGTCGAAATCCACGTCCTCGAAACGGATCTCCCCGCCGGCGACGCGCAGCTCGACGGCGCCGGGTGGGTCGGGCATCTGCCGCGCCACGTCGATCGAGCGCATGCCGTCCTGCACCGTGCCGATATTCTCGAACACGCCGGTGACGCTGCGCGCCACCCAGCCGGCGATGTTGGCGATCTGCCAGGCCAGCGGCAGCGCCATCGCCACCGTGCCGACCGCGATCCGCCCGGCGCTCCATTGCCACAGCGCCACGCTCGCGGTGCCGACCAGCAGCAGCGCGTTCATCAGCATCAGGCTCATGGAATAGCCGGTGATCATCCGCGTCTGGTCGCGAAACGCCGTGGTGTGGTCATCGACGGCGTCGCGCACCCAGGCATCCTCGTCGCGCGCCCGGGCGAACAGCTTGACGGTCAGGATGTTGGTGTAGCTGTCGACCACCCGCCCGGTCAGGTTCGAGCGCATTTCCGAGACGCGGCGGGAACGGTCGCGCATGCGCGGCACGAACCAGCGCAGCATGGCCCCGTAGCAGGCGAACCAGGCGACGATCGGCACCGCCAGCCGCCAGTCGGTGGCGGCGAGCAGGGCGACGGCGCTGCTGCCGTAGACCACGATGTACCAGGCGGCATCGAAGGTCATCACCAGGCTCTCGCGCAGCGCCGGGCCGGTCTGCAGCACGCGGTTGGCGATCCGCCCGGCGAAGTCGTTCTGGAAGAACGTCCAGCTCTGCCGCACCACGTGCCAGTGGTTCTGCCAGCGGATCAGGTTCGCCAGGCCGGGATTGACCACCTGGTTGATCATGACGTTCTGCCACAGCATCGCCGCCGGCCGCGCCAGCAGCAGCACCGCGGCCATCGCGGCGAACTGCGGCCAGGCGGCGCGCCACAGCGTCCCGGGCGCATGGGTGGAGACCAGCGACACCACGCGGCCGATGAAGGCGGGGATCGCGGCGTCCAGCACGGCGATCACGCCGCCGCCCAGGAACAGCGCCGCGGTCAGCCAGCGCGCCTGGCCGATGAAGTGCCAGTAGAAGCGCAGCAGCCCGGCCACCGGCGGGGCGTCCGGGGCCGGGGCGGTCGGATCGAGCAGGGCTTCGAAGCGGCGGAGCATGCCGCCAGAGGTGGACGCGCGCCGCGGTTGCGTCAATCGCGCGACCGGGACGGGCGCGCACGGATGACCGGGGCACCTGGACGTCGGATCGGAGGGCCGCCGGCGCGGTCGCGGAAACCGTGGCGGTGCCGGCACAGTGACGGAAAATTAACGTCCGACGTGGCATAGCAACCTCCCCCTCTGGTCGTCCGTTCGGCTCCGATCTTCTGTTGAGAGGTCAATCCCCATGCTGTCGTCGCTGAACAACCTGTCTGTCCGGATGAAGGTCACGCTCGCCTTCACCATGGTCTGCCTCGTCGTGATCGGCCTGGGGCTGTTTGCCGTGCAACGCCTGAGCGACGTCAATGCCGTCGCCGCCGGCATACGCGACGACGCCCTCCCATCAACGCGAATCCTTGGTGAGCTGGCCTATCACACGATGCGCTTCCGCCAGATCGAGGCGACGCATGCGTTGGCGCCGACCGCCGCGGCGAAAGCCCAGGAAGCGGCTGGCATGCACGGAGTCGCCGAGCAGGCCGCAAAAGCGATCCAGGCTCTCGAGCCGTTCGTCAACCAAGGCGAGGAAAGACGACTGGTTGATCAGGTCGAGCAGGGATGGCAGGCCTATCTGGCGCTGGACAGCAAGTTCCTGGCGCTGGACGACGCGGCGGCGATCGCTTCCTACCGCGGCGATATGCGCACCGAATTCAATAAGTTTCAGGATGCGTTGCAGGCCGAGATCGCGTTCAACATGAAGGCGACAAACGTGGCCGCCGATGGCGGGGCGGTGCTGTATGCCTCGACGCGGCTCTGGATCATCGGCGCGCTGGTGCTTGCCACGCTGCTGTCGGCGCTGGCCGGGCTCGGCATCATCCGCGGCGTCTCCCGCCCGATCACCGCGATGACCGGGGCGATGCGCCGGCTGGCCGAGCGCGACATGGCGGCGGAGATCGTCGGTCTCGGCCGCAAGGACGAGATCGGCGCCATGGCCGGCGCCGTGCAGGTGTTCAAGGACAACATGCTCAAGGCCGACCAGCTCGCCGCCGCGCAGGAGGCCGAACGCGCCGCCAAGGAACAGCGGGCGGCGCGGCTGGACGCGCTGGTGCGCGGCTTTGAGGCGAAGGTCGCCAGCCTGGTCGGGCTGCTCGCCTCGGCCGCTACGGAGATGGAGGCAACGGCGCGGGCGATGTCGGCAACCGCCGGGGAGACCAACGGCCAGGCGGCCAGCGTCGCCGCGGCGGCGGAGGAAGCCAGCGCCGGCGTGCAGACGGTGGCCGCCTCGGCCGAGGAACTCAGCTCCTCGATCGGCGAGATCACCCGCCAGGTGGCGCAGTCCTCGAAGATCACCGAGCAGGCGGTGGCCGACGCGCGGCGCACCGACGCGACGGTGCGCGCGCTGGCCGAGGGCGCCCAGCGGATCGGCCAGGTGGTCGAGCTGATCAGCAACATCGCCGGGCAGACCAACCTGCTGGCGCTGAACGCCACCATCGAGGCGGCGCGCGCCGGCGACGCCGGCAAGGGCTTCGCCGTGGTCGCCTCCGAGGTGAAGAGCCTGGCCGGGCAGACCGCCAAGGCGACCGAGGAGATCTCCGCCCAGATCACCCAGTTGCAGACCTCGACCCGCGAGGCGGTGGAGGCGATCAAGGGCATCACCACGGTGATCGAGGAGGTGAGCACGATCGCCACCGCGATCGCCTCGGCGGTGGAGGAGCAGGGCGCGGCGACCGCCGAGATCGCGCGCAACGTCCAGCAGACCGCCGGCAGCACGCAGCTGGTCACCACCAACATCGCCGGCGTCAGCCAGGGCGCGGCCAGCACCGGCGCCGCGGCCGATCAGGTGCTGAGCGCGGCGGGCGACCTGTCCAGGCAGGCCGAGTTGCTGTCCGCCGAGGTCAGCGGCTTCGTCTCCGAGGTGCGCGCGGCGTAGCCGGGCTGGCGGCCGATCGGCGAAGTCATCGCATTGTAGCGTTTTGTTTCGCTCTTATGGCGAAGCCTGTTGGGTGATCGGACGACCCGGCGGTGGCCGGTGCGCCGCTACGCAGCGACCCGGGGCAACCGCAGCAAAGCCAGCAAGCCAGAATAACACAAAGGCCACGGAGACAGGCCCACGGAGGGCACGGAGAAGAATTGATTGCGCTGCGCGCGGAGAAGGACTGACTGCGCTGCGCGCAAGGCATTCCCTGTGGGCAGTTTGCCGGGTTCTCGCGCGGCGCGCATGATGGCCTTCTCCGTGCCCTCCGTGGGCCTGTCTCCGTGGTCTTCGTGTTATTCTGGCTTTATGGCTTGGGTGCGCCCGCTGCGGCAGAATCCCAGCCAACAGCGTTCGCCATAAGAGCATCTTGTTTGGTCGCGTGGTTCACGCTGCATGGCGATACCGCCTGAAGCGATCACGCTCTGGCCGAGCCCGCGCCGCGCACCGCTTGTGGGGCGCGGCGTGGCTGCGCCGTGCCGGCGCGGGGCGGCCGATCGAGCGATCCCGGCCCCCCCGGCAGGTTTGACCCAGCGGCGCCGCCCCACGTCATGGCCGGCCGTCGCCGGCCACGGCGTCGATGCGCCGATCCGGCCGCGATCTCCCATGACTGCGCGCGGTCCCGGCTTGGTGCCGGCGGCGGACCCCCTTACACTGGCGGGCATGTCAGGGCGCATGCGCAGGTTTCTGCTGATCCTCCCGCTGCTGGGCGTCGCCGCGTGCAGCGACACGCCGGCCAATCCGGCCGACGCGGCCAAGCCGACCTATCAGGCGGACCTGGCCGCCTGCCGGACCGCGGGCGACAAGGAAGCGCATCGGCTGGTGATGAGCCGGGGCGGCCTGTTCCTCACCTACCCGATCTCGTTGCCGATCGAGCAATGGCACCAGACCCGCGCCTGCATGGACAAGAAGGGCTACGCCGCCAACCGCTAGCCCGAGGGCCGATCGGGCGCCCCGCTGCCCCGACTGACGCGGCCGGGCAACCGGGGTGAAGCGAAGCAAGGCTGGGGCTTCGCCCCAGGCCCCACCAAGGGGCGCTGCCCCTTGGAACCCCGCCAAGGGCGGAGCCCTTGGAACCCTTCACTGGGAGTGTGGGGAGGGGAAGGGGGCGGGTGGGCGAGGCGAAGGGGCGCCGGACGGCGCCCCTTCGCCTCGCCCACCCGCCCCCTTCCCCTCCCCACACTCCCAGTCATGGAGTCCAGAGGCCGCTGCCTCTGGTGGGGGTCCAGGGGGCAAAGCCCCTGGCGGGGTTCGGGGCGGAGCCCCGACCTTGCTTCGCTTCGCCCGATCGCCCTGTCGCGCGGGGGCTTGCCCGTGGCCTGTCCGCGTGCATTCTGGCGCGCGGGACCAGCAACGCACAGGAGGATGTCGCATGCGCATTGCCATCATCGGCCAGCAGGACTTTGGCAAGGCCGCGCTGGAGGCATTCCTCGCCCGCGGCGACCACGTGGCGGCGGTGTTCTGCGCGCCGGAGACCGGCCGGCCCGACCCGCTGCGTCTGGCCGCCGAGGCGCGCGGCGTGACGGTGCACCAGTTCCCCAAGCTGACCGATCCGGCGGCGCAGGAGGCAATGCGCGCGGCGAACGTCGAGGTCGGCGTGATGGCCTACGTCACCCAGTTCGTGCCGCAGGATTTCTGCACCATCCCGACGTTCGGCACGATCCAGTTCCATCCCTCCCTGTTGCCGCTGCACCGGGGCGCGTCCTCGATGAGCTGGGCGATCATCGCCGGGCGCGACGAGACCGGGTTCAGCATCTTCCGTCCGACCGACGGGCTGGACGAGGGGCCCGTCATCCTGACCCGCGCGGTGCGGATCGAACCCGAGGACACGCTCGGGTCGTTGTATTTCGGCAAGATTTTTCCGATGGGCGTGGCGGCGCTGGTGGAGGTGGCGGAGCTGGTGGTCGCCGGCAAGGCGCCCGCGCTGGCGCAGTATGAGCCGCAGGCGACCTATGAAGGGATCATTCGCGCCGCCGAATCCCGGGTCAACTGGGCCAGCCTGGTCGGCATCACCTACAACCTGATCCGCGGCTGCGATCCCGCGCCGGGCGCCTGGACGCTGCACGAGGGCCGCAAGCTGTTCCTGTATGACGCGCGCAAGCGCATCGCCCGCACCTTCGCCGAGGTGAAGGGCAAGAAGATCGGCCAGGTGGTGGCGCAGACCGAGGCCGGGATCGTCGTGCATGGCCAGGGCGGCTTCATCGAGATCGGGCGGATGCGTCCCGACGGCGGCAGGAAGGTCGCCGCCGCGGAAGCCGGCGTGCCGGTCGGCGCAATCCTGGGAGAGTGAGGCCGACGGCCCGCTCCGGCGGACCGCATCGGGCCGACGGGCCGGGCTGACGGGCGGGGCGGGCGGTCGTGGCACCGGCATCGCCGGCATGCGCGCCACCGCGGTCGCGCCGGCCGGCATCCGCTTCGCAGAGACCGGCCCGCGCAGGAGCCGCGCCTTGTGGACCCGACTGGCGGGGTGAGACTTGATGGCCGATCCCTGCGGACGGCGGCGCGCCAAACGCCAAACCAAGCCTCACGCCAGCGGCCCAACACCGGCCGAACGGTCAACCATGCCGGCCGCTGGTAGTGCGTCGGGAGACCGGCAAGGAGCAGGAGGTGAAAGTCCACTACGGTGAAGACCTAGCGAGTCACGCCGGCCCCGCGCCGTGCGTCGTGTTCCGCGAGGGGCAGGGCGAAGCGTCGGCAGGGGAGCGTGCAGGCTGGCCATTGAGCCGCGTAAGGCCGAAATCCCGGGTGCCGACAGGGTTACCAACCTGGAAGGCAACACGTCCTGCTGCGCTATCGCGAGCGGTGGGCGACCCGGCGCGGTCAGAGACCCCAGCATGCATGGACGCTTCTTGTTCGGGAACCGAGAGATCTCATTCTTGGCCGGTGGCGCAAACTGCCGGTCCGCGTCGGGAAGGTGAGGAGCCGTAGCCGGCGATGCACGGGGGTGAGAAGTCAGACCTGGCCATAGTAGCTGTGAAGCCTGCGAACAACTCCGGGCAACCGGATGCGGAGCGGGTGGAGCCAAGGGCCGGGGCCGAGGGAAATGTGGGCCAGCAGCGCACTCGCCGGGCACAGGACCGGGCAAGCGTGTCACAGGGGCTGGACCGCATACGGAAAGCTGCGAAGGAAAGGAAGAAGGAAAGGTTCACCGCGCTTCTCCACCATGTCGATGTCCCGATGCTGCGGACGGCGTTCTATGCCCTCAGGCGGGATGCTGCTCCCGGAGCGGACGGGCTGACGTGGCAGGACTACGAGACAGACCTCGATCACAGGATCGAGGACCTGCACGACCGGGTCCATCGGGGAGCGTATCGGGCGCAACCATCCCGGAGGAGGTTCATACCGAAGCCGGATGGGCGACAGCGTCCGCTGGCGATTGCCGCGCTGGAGGACAAGATTGTCCAGCGCGCGGTCGCGATGGTGCTGAATGCGATCTACGAGGAAGACTTCCTCGGGTTCTCGTATGGGTTCCGCCCCGGACGCAGCCAGCACGATGCGCTGGATGCCCTGGTGGTTGGGATCGGCAACACCAAGGTGAACTGGATACTGGACGCCGACATCCGGTCATTCTTCGATATGGTCAGCCAGGAGTGGCTGGTCCGGTTCGTGGAGCACCGGGTCGGCGACCGCCGCATCATCCGCCTGATCCAGAAATGGCTGAGGGCGGGTATTCTCGAAGACGAGGTCGTAACTGTCAGTGAAAGGGGAACCGGGCAGGGGTCGGTAATCTCGCCGCTGCTCGCGAATATCTACCTGCACTACGTCTTCGATCTCTGGGCCAACCGCTGGCGACAGCGGGAGGCCACCGGCGACATGATCGTCGTGCGCTACGCGGACGATATCGTCGTGGGGTTCGAGCACGAGGCCGATGCCCATCGGTTCCTCGGAATGATGCGAGCACGTCTGGAAGAGTTCGCACTGACGCTGCATCCGGAGAAGACCCGCCTGATCGAATTCGGCCGCCGAGCGGCGGAGCGGAGAGAAAGGCGCGGGCTGGGCAGGCCGGAAACTTTCAACTTCCTGGGCTTTACCTTGATCTGCGGCAAGTCGCGACGTGGCAAGTTCCTGCTATGGCGGAAATCCCGGCGCGACCGGTTGCAGGCGAAGCTTCTGGCGGTGACGGAGGAAATGCGGCGGCGGATGCACCAGCCGATCCCCCGACAAGGGGAGTGGCTGCGACAGGTGGTCACCGGGTATTTTGCCTATCACGCGGTGCCGACCAACATCCGTGCTCTCCAGACTTTCCGCGACTGCGTGGTTCGGCTCTGGCGGCGGTCGCTTCGGCGACGCGGGCAGCGCGACAAGACGACGTGGGAGCGGATCAAGCGGCTGGCAGAGGACTTCCTGCCGAAGCCGCGCATCCTCCATCCCTGGCCCGAGCAACGCTTCGCCGTCAAACACCCGAGGTGGGAGCCGTATGCGGGAATGCCGCTCGTACGGCTCTGTGCGGGGGGCGCGCAGTAATGCGCGTCCCTACCGCGATTGCCCCCGGCCGGCCCCGCTGCCGGCGTCAGGCCGCCGCGGGCAGCGGCGCGGTGGCGACCGCGACGTCCAGGCGGACGAGGATGGGGGAGTGGTCCGAGGCCTCGCGCGCCAGAACGCGGGCCTCGGTGCAGGCCAGGCCGCGCGCCAGGCAGCGGTCGATCCGGATCGGCACGATGTCGCCCATGACATGGGTGGGCCGGCGCGGCCCGACGTCGCGGAAGCCGGGCAGCAGCGCCGGGCCGACGAGATTGAAGTCGCCGAGGATGGCGCCGCGCGCGGGCAGCAGCCGGGCGATCCGCCGCAACTGGCGCCGGTTCAGCATCTGCCCGTGCGACAGATGGACGTTGGCGATGGCGAAATCCCCCAGATCGACGATCTGGCAGACCCGGCGGATCAGCGTCCCGGGTGGCAGAACCAGGACCCGGGGGCTGATTTCGGTCCGGCTCCACATCGCCAGGCCATGGATATGGCCCGGCAGGGGCGTGCGCGCGTAGTAGCCGCCGATCCGCTCCGGCAACACGTCGATTTCGCGGGTCGCTTCCTGCATCAGCAGCAGGTCGGGCTGCTCCCGGGCGATCAGGCGGGCCGTGTCGTAGGCGGAGGCGCCGACCAGGCGAAGGAGGTTCCAGCTGATGATCTTCATGAGGTCAAACCCACGCGCGCTCCGCCTTGCGTACCGGGCGGCGCGACGGCGTCGGCGGCGCAGCAACGTGGTCAGACAATGGCATCCCGGAGGCAAAAAGCCCAGCCGCGCGCCCCGGCACTGCCGTGGCATGGCTTTCGCCGCAGCAGGCCGGCCGCGTCGCCGGCGGCCCGCATCGCGCGGAAGACGGGACTGGGACAACCTGGCTGCGCATCGCTGGCGGCTACTTGGGACGCTGCGGGCGCGGAATCAACGGCGCCGGCGCGACATGGCAGGGCGGCCCGGCCGGCATGCCGTCGCCGATCAGGCGCGGCGGCGGCTCGCCAGCAGCGATCCGACCAGGCCCTGCGGCAGGAAGATGATGAACACCACCAGCAGCGCGCCGTAGATGAGATTGTCCCACCCCACCGCGGCGACGCCGAACGAGATGCGCAGCACCTCGCTGAGCACGATGGTGATGATCGCCCCCACGGTCGGGCCGAGCAGCACGTAGATCCCGCCGACCACCGCGGCGAACACCATCTGCAGCGACACCGCGAAGCCGCTGACCGTGTCTGGCGCGATGAACATTTGGTACTGGCGGTACAGCGCGCCGGCGAAGGCCGTCATCGCCGCGCTGAGCAGCGTGATCTTCAGCTTCTCCGCGGTCACGTGCACGCCGGCGGCGGCGGCGGCATCCTCGTCCTCGGCGATCGCCTCCAGCGCGTAGCGCAGCATGCTGCGATCGACACGGTGCCAAATCAACAATCCGACCGCCCAGGCACCCAGCGCGATCAGGTACCAGGTCTGCTTGTCGGTGAACTGCAGCGCGTAGATCGAGCTGCCGCCGTGGTAGCGGTTCGGCGTGTAGCCGAGCGATCCGCCGGTGTAGTCGCGCGTGGCGGTGATGACCTGCTGCACGATCGCGCTCAGCGCCAGCGTCACCAGCGCGAAATAATGGCCGATGATGCGGAAGCGGAAGCACGGATAGGCCACCAGCAGCGCGACCACGGCGGTGGCCAGCATCGCCAGCGGAATGCCGAGCCATGGCGTGATGTGCAGGTAGTTCCACAGCAGCGCCACGACATAGGCGCCGACCCCCATGAAGCCGCCATGGCCCAGGGACACCAGGCCGAACCGGCCCATCACCGACCACGACGTGTACATCAGCGACCAGATCAGGATGATCACCATGATGTGCAGCGGGTAGGGCTGGTGATAGACGAACGGCACCGCAACCAGCGCCGCGCCGATCACCCAGGGCAGCGCGCGCCTCATGGCAGCTTCGCCGCTAGCCCGGATTTCTCACACTGTCGCGGGACGATGGCGAAGGGCATTGTCGTGTCAAACGGTTTTCGCGCCGCCGCCAATACAGGGTGTATTCGCAAGGCGCGAAAACCGTTTGGCGCGGCAAGGACCGAGCCAGCGCCCGCGAGAGTGTGAGAAATCCGGGCTAGGCGGCGCGTCATGACCGTCTCGCCATCAGGCCGCGCGGGCGGATGAACATCATCACGATGAAGAACACGAAGGCGAAGACGTAGCCCCATTCAAGGTCGAGATACAGGCCGCTGACCGAGATGATCTCGGCGAAGATGAACGCGGCGACGAAGCCGCCGATCATGTTGCCCAGCCCGCCCAGCACGCAGATCATGAAGGTGATCGGCCCGAAGGTCAGGCCGATGAACGGGTGGATGTCGTATTGCAGCACCAGCAGGCAGGCGGCGAGCCCGGCCAGCGCGCCGCCGATGAACGAGGTGATCAGGTAGATGCGTCGCGTATCCACACCCATCAGCGGCATGATCTGCCGGTCCTGCGCGATGGCGCGGATCGCGGTGCCGGTATAGGTGCGCGCCAGGAACAGGTACAGCAGCACCATACCGGCCAGCGCCGTGCCGCAGGCCAGCAGCCGGGCATAGCTGATGAACATGCCAGAGAGTTCCAGCACCGGCAGTCGGATGCCCAGGTTGCGGAAGTCGATGCCGAACGCCACGGTGGCGAAGCTTTGCAGGAAGAACAGCACGCCGCCGGTCGCCAGCAGCTGGTTGATCGGCGCCGCCCCCAGCAGCGGCGCAATGACCAGGATATGCAACAGCATGCCCAACCCGCCGACGCCGGCGATGCAGATCACCGCGGCCAGCACGAACGGCAGGTGAGACACGGCGTACAGGAAATACATCCCGTACATGCCCAGCATGATCAGCTCGACGTAGCAGATCCACACCACGTCGATCACGCCGAAGATCAGGTTCAGCCCAAGCGCCAGCAGCGCCAGCACGCCGCCCAGCAGCAGGCCGTTGATCAGCGCCTCCAGCAGGTAGATGTCGAAGATGCCGAACATCCAGGCGGGGCTCCCTTGCCTGTCAGACGCCGAGATAGGCTTCGCGGATGGTTTCGCTCGCCAGCAGCGCGGCGGCGGTGCCGCTGGTGCGGATGCTGCCCGCCTCCAGCAGATAGGCGCGATCGACCACGCGCAGCACCTGGTGGATATTCTGTTCCACGATCAGCACGGTCAGGCCGCTGGCGCGGATCCGGCGCACCAGTTGGAAGACCTGCTGCACGATCACCGGCGCCAGCCCGGCCGAGGGTTCGTCGAGCAGCAGCAGCCGCGGATCGGACATCAGCGCGCGGCCGATGGCGCACATCTGCTGCTCGCCGCCCGACATGGTGCCGGCGAACTGATGGCGGCGCTCGGCCATGCGGGGAAACAGGTCGTAGACGAAATCGAGCCGTTGGCGGAACTTCGGCCGCGCCGCGGCGACATAGGCGCCCATGCGCAGATTGTCCTCCACCGTCATGCGCGCGAACAGCCGGCGGTTCTCCGGCACGTGCGCGACGCCCAGCGCCAGGATGCGGTGCGGCGCGGTGGCGAGGACGTCGGTCCCCTCCATGCCGATCGCCCCGGCGGTGGGGCGGATCAGGCCGGAGATCACCCGCAGCAGCGTGGTCTTGCCGGCGCCGTTCGGCCCGATCACGGCGACCGCCTCGCCCGCTGCGATCTCCAGCGACACGCCGAACAGCGCCTGGAAGCCGCCGTAGCCGGCGTCCACGCCACTCAGGCTGAGCATCCCGGTCATGCGCTGGCGCGCGCGGCCGTCATCGCCTGCACCTCCCCGGCGTCGGAGCCGAGATAGACCTCGACCACGCGCGGGTCGGCGGCAACTTCCTCAGGCAGGCCCTCGGCGATCTTCTCGCCGTGGTCCAGCACCATGACACGATCGACCACGCGCATCAGCACGCCCATGATGTGCTCGACCCAGATGATGGTGATGCCGAGCTCGCCGCGGATGCGGCGCAGCATGTCGGCCGCCTGGCCCATCTCGGTCTCGTCGAGGCCGCCCAGGCTTTCGTCGGCCAGCAGCAGCTTCGGCCCGGTCGCCAGCGCCTTGGCGAGTTCCAGCTTCTTCAGCCCGGCGGCGCCGAGGCTGCTCACCGGGGCGGTGCGGTCGGTGGTCAGCCCGACCATCGTCAGCGCGCGCTCCGCCGCCTCGAATGCCCGGCTGCGGGAATGATGGCCGGACTTCGCCCCCTGGCCGTAAAACCCCGCGAGGGTCACGTTCTCGAAGATGGTCAGCCGGCGGAACGGGCGCGGGATCTGGAAGGTGCGCCCGACGCCCCGGTTGATGATGCGATGCGGCGCGGCGCCGCCGATCTCGCGCCCGTCGAACCGGATCGAGCCGGCGGTCGGCGCCAGGGTCCCGGACAGCATGTTGAAGATGGTGCTCTTGCCCGAGCCGTTCGGGCCGATCAGGCCGAGAATCTCGCCCTGATCGACCTTGAACGACACGTTGGCGACGGCGGTGAAGCCGCCGAAGCGCTTGGACAGGCCGGAGACTTGCAGCACGGAGGCAGGTTCACCGGGCCGCGTACGGCGAGCTGGCCGGCAGCTTCAGCACCGGCGGACGTTCCGCCTGCGCCTGCGGCCAGACCACGTAGGACTTGTCGTCGATATACTGCACGATCACCGGATAGGCGCGCTCGTTCTGGCCTTCCATCGGCTGGCCCGGGCCCTCGAACTTGGCGCCGAAGCCCAGCATGGTGCCGCCATCCGGCACATCGGTGTCCACCGCCGCCTGGCGCAGATCGTCCGAGGTGATGCCGCCATATTTCTTGATCGCCCGCGGCAGCACATCGGTCAGGAACAAGTAGGTGTTGGACGCCGCCATGCCGACATGCGCCGATTTGATCACGGTGTCCGGCTTGGCCTTCATGTACTCCTCGCCGATCAGCTTGATCATCGGCGGCAGATCCGGCTGCAGCGACTTCTCGTTGGTCTGCCAGATCGAGATCGGGTCAACGTCGAAGAAATAGTTGGCGTCGTTGCCCACCGTCTCCTTCAGCTTGGAATAGACGGTGTAGCCGGCACCCTGGCCGATCAGGGCATCGAAGCGCAGCCCCAGCTCGCGCGCCTGGCGCAGGAACAGCGTGATGTCCGGATTGTAGCCGGTGTGGAAGATCACGTCCGGGCGGCCGCGCTTCAGCTTGGTGACCAGCGAGGAAAGATCCGGTGCCGAACTGGAGTAGCCTTCGTTGAGCACGACCTTGAAGCCGGCCTTCGCCGATCCCTCGGCGTTGCCCTTGGCGACATCGGTGCCGTACGGGCCATCCTCGTGGACGATCGCCACGCGCAGGTCCTTCGGATCCTTGCCGAGCTGCGCCTTCGAATACGCCGCGACCATGGCGGTGGAGGCAAGACCCCACTGCGTCCCATAGGGCTGCGGCCGGAACACGTACTTCAGGTTGCGCCCGGCCAGCACCGGCGAGGCGATGCAGGTGGTGATCCACATGAACTTCTTGAATTCCTCGACGCGCGCCGCCACCGGAACGCATTCGGCCGAGGAATAGAAGCCCAGCAGCATGTCCACCTTTTCCTGCTCGATCAGGCGGACCGCTTCGTTGATGGCGACATCGGGCTTGCTCTGCGCGTCGGCATAGATCGGCTCGACCTTGTAGCCGTCGATGCCGCCATTCTTGTTGAACCAGTCGATGACCAGCTTGGCGCCGAGATATTGCAACTCGGACCCGCCACCGGCGAACGGACCGGTCAGGTCATAGACCACGCCGATCTTGATGGTCTTCTGCTGGGCGCTGGCGCCGGTCGGGTACTGCAACCATTGCGGCAACGCCGAACAGTCCGCCCATAAGGCAGACAAATGCTTTCCGGAACACGCTACCCTCCCTGAATGTTTTTTCGTTGTCGGCAGTCCGGACTGCCAGCCTAGGCACGCGGCGGCATCGGTTTCAAGGGGGGTATGGCGATCGATCCGCAACCCGATCGATTGGACGCAGGCAAGCGCATGGCGGTGCACGGCCACCCGCCAGTGCGGCACCGCCCGCTGGGCGCGTCCGGTCGCCCGTCCGGGACCCGGCCCGCGAACCCGCCAGTGTCGGCTATTGCCTGGCGCGGCGGATGGCTTACCTGTGCGCATTGGTGCGCCGCAGCGCGCGCCTTTCGGAGGGATCGACGCGATGCGCCCAAGCCTGCTGGCTGTGCTCCTGGCCGTCTGCGCCGGCCTGGCCCCGCCCCCGGTCCATGCGCAGGCGCCCGGCGGGCCGCCCGCGGTGGGGGTGGTTCGGGTGCAGCAACAGCCGGTCACCGAGACGTCGGAATTCGTCGGCCGCATCCAGGCGATCGACCGGGTCAACCTGATCGCCCGCGTCACCGCCTTCCTCGACCAGCGGCGCTTCGCCGAGGGCAGCGAGGTGAAACAGGGCGACCTGCTCTACGTGCTGGAGCAGGCGCCGTTCCAGGCCGACCTCGCGGCCAAGCAGGCCGCGGTGCAGGAGGCGCAGGCAAGACTGCAGAACGCCGCCATCACGCTCAGTCGCGCCTCGACGCTGCTGCACACGCCGGCCGGCCAGCAATCCGTCGTGGACGACGCGCGTGCCGCGATGCTGTCGGACGCCGCCCAGGTGCTGGCGGCGCAGGCGCAGCAGAAACAGTCGGCGATCAACCTGGGCTACACCGAGATCCACGCGCCGATCAGCGGCAAGATCGGCCGCACCACGGTCACCGTGGGCAACGTCGTCTCGCCGAGTTCCGGCACGCTGGCCAGCATCGTCAGCCAGGACCCGATGCACGTGGTCTTTCCGGTCTCGGTGCGGGCCATGCTGGACCTCCGGCACCGCACCGCCGGCAAGGGCGGGTTCGGCGCGGTGGTGATCCGCATCCGCCTGCCCGACGGGACGCTGGATGACCAGACGGGCACGCTCAACTTCGAGGACAACACCGTCGCGCCGACCACCGACACCGTCATCCTGCGCGGCTCGATCGCCAATCCGCCGCTCGGCCACGACGCCGCGAACGGCTTCACCGAGCGCGAGCTGGTCGATGGCGAGTTCGTCACCGTGCTGCTGGAAGGCGCGGCGCCGGTGCAGCTGCTGGCGGTGCCGCGCACGGCGGTGCTGACCGACCAGCAGGGCGATTACGTCTATACCGTCGGCGCCGACAACAAGGTGCAGCAGGCGCGCGTGCAGCTCGGCCAGTCGACGCCGATGACGGCCGCGGTGCTCAGCGGCCTGACCGAGGGGCAGATGGTCGTGCTGGACGGCATCCAGCGGGTCCGCCCCGGGATGGTGGTGCAGCCCGGGCCGGCCAGCCCGCCGCTCGGCGCGGGCCAGCCGTAGCAGATGATCTCCGCCGTGTTCATCCGCCGGCCGCGGCTGGCGATCGTCATCGCGATCGTCATCACGCTGGCCGGCGCGCTGTCGATGCTGCGCATTCCCGTGGCGCAGCTTCCCAACATCGTGCCGCCGCAGGTGACCGGTCACCGCCAGCTATCCCGGCGCCTCGGCCCAGGTGGTCGAAAGCGCCGTGGCCCAGCCGATCGAGGCGAAGGTCGTCGGCGTCGACAAGATGATCTACATGAAGTCGAACAGCGGCAACGACGGCAGCTATTCGCTGAGCGTCAGCTTCGCGCTCGATTCCGATCCCGACATCGACACCGTCAACGTCAACAACCGGGTGCAGACCGCGCTGTCGCAACTGCCGGACGAGGTGCGCCAGGAAGGCCTGACGGTCCAGAAGAAATCCTCCTCGATCCTGGAGTTCCTGGCGTTCTACGGCGACGACCCGAAGATGGATCCGCTGTTCATCACCAACTACGTGCTGATCAACGTGCTGGACGAGCTGTCGCGCACCCCGGGCGTCGGCCAGGCGAACCTGTTCAGCAAGCTGAACTACTCGATGCGCATCTGGTTCGACACCAACCGCCTGGTCAGCCTGAACCTGGCGCCGAACGACATCATCGCGGCGATCGACGCGCAGAACGTCGTGGCCCCGGTCGGGCGGATCGGCGCGCGGCCGATCGGCAACGACCAGCAGTTCCAGTTCAACCTGCAGACCCGTGGCCGGCTGGTCACCCCGGCCGAGTTCGGTGCCATCGTCATCCGCGCCAATCCGGACGGCTCGGTGCTGCGGCTGCGCGACGTGGCGCGGATCGAACTCGGCGCGCAGAACATGGACAGCGAGGCGCGGCTGAACGGCCGGCCCGCGGTGCCGATCGGCATCTACCTGGCGCCCGGCGCCAACGCGGTGCAGGCCGCCACCGCGGTGGCGCAGACGCTCGACAAGCTGCGCGGGCGGTTTCCGCCCGGCCTGCATGCCCAGGTGATCTACGATTCGACCAGCTTCGTCCGCGACACGATCCACGACGTGATCAGGACCCTGGGCATCGCCTTCGTCCTGGTGGTGCTCGTCGTCTACCTGTTCCTCGGCAACGCGCGCGCCACCATCATCCCGACCGTTGCGGTGCCGGTCAGCCTGATCGGCGCCTTCGCCGTGCTGCTGGGCCTCGGCTATTCGGCCAACACCATCTCCCTGCTCGCCATGGTGCTGGCGATCGGCATCGTCGTCGATGACGCGATCGTCGTGGTGGAGAACGTCGAGCGGGTGATGGAGGAGCATCCGAACCTGTCGCCGACCGAGGCGACGATGATCGCGATGCGCCAGATCACCGGACCGATCATCGCCATCACCCTGGTGCTGCTGTCGGTGTTCGTGCCGGTCGCGTTCATTCCGGGCCTGTCGGGCACGCTGTTCCGCCAGTTCGCCGTGACCATCAGCGCGGCGATGCTGATTTCGGCGATCAATGCGCTGACCCTGTCGCCGGCGCTGTGCGCGGTGTTCCTGCACCATGTCGGCCAGCGGCACGGACCGATGGGCCGGGTGCTCAACGGCATCGACCATGCGCGCAACGGTTATGCCCGCGTGGTGCAGCGCCTGGTGCGCGTGGCCTGGCTCGCCTTGGTCGCGATCGCCGCCTGCGGCGCCGGCGCCTTCTATCTGTCGGTGCACACGCCGACCGGATTTTTGCCGGAGGAGGACCAGGGCGCGTTCTTCATCGCCGCGCAATTGCCCGACGGCGCCTCGGTCGCGCGCTCCGCCGCGGTGGCCGCGCGGGTGGGGACGCTGCTGCACGCAATGCCGCAGGTGCAGGACACGCTGTCGATCATCGGCTTCTCGCTGCTGGACGGGGTCTACGAGCCGAACGCGGCGTTCATGGTGGCGCGGCTGAAGCCGTTCGCCGATCGCACCGGCGTGGCCGACGGGGTGAAGGCGCTGGTGGCGCGCAGCTTCGGCGCGGTGCAGCAGATCCGTTCGGCGGTGATCTTCCCGTTCAACCTGCCGCCGATCATCGGCCTGGGCACCGGCGGCGGGTTCGAATACCAGCTTGAGGCGTTGCAGGGCCAGGACCCCAGCGACAACGGGGCGGTGCTGCGCGGCCTGCTGGCGGCGGCCAACCAGGACCCAAGGTTGACGCGGGTGTTCTCCACCTTCACCGCGACCAACCCGTCGCTGTTCCTCGACATCGACCGCGACAAGGCGCAGGCGCTGGGCCTGTCGATCAGCGACGTGTTCACCGCGTTGCAGGCGACGCTGGGCGGCATCTACGTCAACGACTTCAACCAGTATGGCCGCACCTGGCAGGTGAACATCGAGGGTGAGTCGGCGGACCGGGCCGACATCCCGGCGATCTGGCGCATCTTCGTGCGCAACAGGACCGGCCAGATGGTGCCGCTGCGGGCGATCGCCTCGTTGCGCATCATCACCGGACCGCAGGTGATCACGCGCTACAACAACTACCGCTCGATCACCGTCAATGGCGGCCCGGCGCCGGGCGTGTCGTCGGGCACCGCGCTCGCCGCGATGGCAGCGGTCTCGGCGCGCACGCTGCCGCCGGGCTACGGGTTCGAATGGACCGGCACCGCTTATCAGGAAGAGCTGGCGGCCGGGCGCACCGGGCTGATCCTTGGGCTGGCGGTGCTGTTCGCCTATCTGTTCCTGGTCGGGCTGTATGAAAGCTGGACCATTCCGGTGCCGGTGCTGCTGTCGGTGGTCGTCGGCGTGGTCGGCGCCTTCATCGGCATCCACCTCGCCGGGCTGTCGGTGGATCTGTATGCCCAGATCGGCCTGGTGGTGCTGATCGCGCTGGCGGCGAAGAACGGCATCCTGATCGTCGAATTCGCCAAGGAACAGCGCGAGGCCGGGCTGCCGATCCGCGCCGCGGCGGTGCTGGGCGCGCGCACCCGGTTCCGCGCGGTGATGATGACCTCGGTCGCGTTCATCCTGGGCCTGCTGCCGCTGGTCACCGCGCAGGGCGCGGCGCAGCTCAGCCGGCGCGGCATCGGCACGGCGGTGTTCGCCGGGATGATCGTGGCCAGCTCGATCGGCATCTTCCTGATCCCGATGCTGTACGTGACGTTCCAGTCGTTGCGCGAGTGGGGCAAGGCGCGCTTCGGGGGGCGGGGGCGGAACGGTTCCGCTGGTGGATCGGACGGCTGATTTCAGTCCGGGCCGTCGATCAGCGCCAGCGCATGGCGCGCGATGACGATCTCCTCGTCGGTCGGGATGACGTAGGCGGGGCGCGCGGACCCGGCCGTCGTCAGGCAGGGGCCGTCCTGCTGGTTGGCCGTCGCATCCAGCGCGAAGCCCAGCCATTCCAGGCGTTGCAGCACGCGGGCGCGGATCTCCGGGCTGCGTTCGCCGATGCCGGCGGTGAACACGAAGGCGTCGATGCCGCCCATGCTGGCCGCCAGCGCGCCCGCCGTGCGCGCCACGTGGTAGACGAAATAGTCCACCGCCAGCCGCGCCAGCGGGGCCTCGCTCGCCAGCAGGGTGCGCATGTCGTTGGACAGGCCGGACAGCCCCTTCAGCCCGCATTCCTCGTAGAGGAAGTGCTCGACCCGATCGACGTTCCAGCCCTTCTGCTGCTGCAACCACAGGATCACCCCGGCATCCAGCGAGCCGGAGCGCGTGCCCATCGGCAGCCCGTCCAGCGCGGTGAAGCCCATCGAGGAATCCACGCTGTGCCCGCCCGCCAGCGCGCACATCGAGGCGCCGGAGCCGAGATGCGCCACCACGACGCGCCCGGCCGCGACCGCGGGATAGCGCGCCGCCAGCGCGCCGGCGATGAATTCATAGGACAGGCCGTGAAACCCATAGCGCCGTACACCTTCCTGATAGAACGCATCCGGAATGGCGAAGCGATCGGCGACGGCGGGATGGCCGCGATGGAACGCGGTGTCGAAGCAGGCGACCTGCGGCAGGCGGGGAAACCGCGCGGCGAGCGTCTTCAGCACCGCCAGCGCCGGGGGGTTGTGCAGCGGCGCCAGCGGCGAGATCGCCTCGATCCGCGCCAGCGCGGCGGCATCGACCAGCACCGGCGCGGTCAGCGCCGGACCGCCATGCACGACCCGATGGCCGAAGCCGGCCAGGTCGGGCGCGGTCAACGGCCCGTCGGGCAGGCCGGCCAGGACCGCCAGCGCCTCGGCATGATCGCGCACCGCCAGCGCCGTCTGCCGCGGCGCGGCGCCGTCGGCGGGCGCGATGCGCAGGCATCCCGCCCCGCCGATGCGTTCCACCTCGCCGGCCAGCGCGCGGTGCGGCGCGCCCCCGGGGGCGGCGCGGTAGAGCGCGAATTTCAGGCTCGACGAGCCGGCGTTCAGCACACACAGGCTGCGTGACGTCATCCCTCTTGGCCTTTCGCTGTCCGAGCGGGCATGCTCGGCGCCCATCATACAGGTGCATCGGAGAGAGCCTGCCATGACCAAGTTCGGCGTCGCCCAACCGGTCCGCCGCGTGGAGGACCCGCGGCTGCTGACGGGCAACGGCCGCTACGCCGACGACATCGTGCTGCCCGGCATGCTGCATGGCGTGGTGGTGCGCAGCCCGCACGCCGCGGCGCGGATCGCCGCGGTGGCGACCGCCGCCGCGAGGGCCGCGCCTTGCGTGCTTGCCGTCTATACCGGCGCGGACCTGCATGCCGACGGGATCGGCCCGTTGCCCTGCGCCGCGCCGGTGCAGAACCGCGACGGCACGCCGATGCACGACCCGCCGCACCCGGTGCTGGCGCACGCGGCGGTGCGCCATGTCGGCGATCCGCTGGCCTTCGTCGTCGCCGAAACGATCGCGGCCGCGCGCGACGCCGCCGAGCTGGTGGCGATTGACTACGAACTGCTGCCCTCGATCACCGATCTGTCGGTGGCCACCGAGCCGGGCGCGCCGCTGGTCTGGCCCGAGGTGACGAACAACATCAGCTTCGACTGGGCGATCGGCGACAAGGCCGCGACCGACGCGCAGTTCGCCGTGGCGAGGCATGTCACGCGGCTGACGGTGGTGAACAACCGCATCGTTGTCGCTTCGATGGAGGCGCGCGCCTGCGTCGCCGACTTCGACGCGGCGACGGGGCGCTGGGTGCTGTACGCCAACACCCAGGGCGGTTGGCTGGTGAAGGAGCTGATCGCCGCGGTGTTCAACACGGACAAGGAACGGTTCCGCGTGGTCACGCCGGATGTCGGCGGCGGCTTCGGCATGAAGCTGTTCCTCTACCCCGAGCACGTGCTGAGCTGCTACGCCGCGCGCCAGCTGGGGCGGCCGGTGAAGTGGGCTTCCGGGCGGTCCGAGGCGTTCCTGTGCGACACCCAGGGCCGCGACAACATCACGTTGGGCGAGTTGGCGATTGACCAGGACGGCAAGTTGCTGGCGCTGCGGACGCTGAACCTCGCCAACATGGGCGCCTATCTGAACAGCTTCGCGCCGGCCATCCCGACCGAAGCCGGCACCGGCGTGCTGGCCAGCGTCTATGGGTTCAAGGCAGTCTACGCCAACGTGCTGGGCGTGTTCACCAACACCGTGCCGGTCGATGCCTATCGCGGCGCCGGGCGGCCGGAGAGCAACTACCTGGTCGAGCGGCTGATCGACGCCGCGGCGCGCGAGCTGGGGGTCGATCGTTTCGAGTTCCGCAAGCGCAACATGGTGCCGGCGTCGGCGATGCCGCACCGCACGCCGGTGGGCAAGACCTACGACAGCGGCGATTTCCCCCGCGTGCTGGGCGCCGGGGCGGAGCTGATGGACTACGCCGGCTTCGCCGCGCGTCGCGCCGAGGCGGCGCGGCGCGGCAAGCGGCGCGGCTTCGGGCTGGCGTACTACCTGGAAGCGACCGACGGCGATCCGACCGAGCGGGCCGAGATTCGTTTCGTCGCTGACGGGTGCGTCGACGTCTATGTCGGCACGCAGTCCACCGGCCAGGGGCACGAGACCGCCTATGTGCAGCTCACCGCGGCGCGGCTGGGCGTGGACGGGGCAAAAATCCGCATCCGCCAGGGCGACACCGACACGATCCCGGTCGGCGGCGGCACCGGCGGCGCGCGCAGCCTGTATTCGGAGGGCCAGGCGATCCTGCTGACGGCGGATCAGGTGATCGCCAAGGGCAAGCAGGCGGCGGCCGAGGTGCTGGAAGCCGCCGTCGCCGACATCGGCTTTGCCGGGGGAAACTTCGCCATCGTCGGGACCGATCGCGGCATCGACATCCTGGCGCTGGCGGCGACGCAGCGGCGGAAGGCGGCGAGCGGGCAGGGGGCTGTCACGCTGGACGCGGCGGAGATCGTGCCGATCGACCACCACACCTTCCCCAACGGCTGCCACATGGCCGAGGTGGAAATCGATCCGGAGACCGGCGCCGTCGAACTGGTGCGCTACGCGGTGTGCGACGATTTCGGCAAGACGGTGAACCCGCTGATCGTGCGCGGCCAGGTGCGGGGTGGCGTGGCGCAGGGCTTCGGCCAGGCGGTGCTGGAACGAACCGCCTACGATCCGGCGTCCGGGCAGTTGCTGTCCGGCAGCTTCATGGACTACGCGTTGCCGCGTGCCGACGACCTGCCGGACATCGAGGTCGAGCTGATCGAGGTGCCCTGCGTGGCCAATCCGCTGGGCGTGAAGGGCGCCGGCGAGGCCGGCGCGGTCGGCAGCCCGCCGGCGATCATCAACGCGATCCTCGACGCGCTGGCGGGCGACGGGGTGACGCATATCGACATGCCGGCGACGCCGGAGGCGGTGTGGCAGGCGCTGGCGAGGGCGAAGCCGGCGTAGGTGTTGCTGTCTGGGGCATGTCTGTTCAGATTGCTGTCCGGGCAGAGGCACCAGCATGGACCATGTCACCGAAGTCGATCTGCATGACAACCTCGTTCGCTACATGGACGCGGTGGTAGAGACCTGCGCGCCGATTGTCGTCACCCGGCAGGGCAAACCCGCCGTGGTGATGATGTCGCTGCTGGAGTTCGAGGGCTGGCAGGAGACAGTGCATTTGCTCAGTAATCCGCGAAACGCTGAGGTTTTGCTGCGCTCGATCCGCGATGCCGATGTCGGCCGGTTGGAGGAGCACGGGCTGATCTGGCCACCGGGAACGGGCCCGGAGTTGTAAAGGTCGGCCTCGCGCGGGTCGGTCGGTGCGACGATCGCCGCATTGGGGCGAAATCGACGTGGCGGTTCTGGCAACGGTGACGGGTCTAGCGAAGCTACGGGCCGCGTGCAGTCACTCCGCGGCAGTCGGCACCTTGCGGGTCTGATCGCCGAGTCCCGCCAGCAACCCGGCCACTGAGATGTCCTCGTCCAGCGCGGCCCAATGCAGACCGCGGCCGCTGATACGACAGGTCTGGCGCTGCTCCTGCGTGGCATGCAGCAGGCGGGGAAACCAGGCGAGCGGGATCCCCAAGGTGCGTCCGTCGGACAGCTCGACCCACATCTTGTCGTCGTCGAAGCTGACGCCTTTCGCTTTAACCGAAGAAGTCATTCCAGGCCCTTTCGGCACGCTCCCGGTTGGCCTCGACCAAGTCTAGTGCCTCGTGCAGAGTCTTGGCGTTGAAGCCGTCATTATAGGCGACCCGGACCTGAGGGCGAAGCCAGAATTTGGCTTCGTTGTCGCCGTGGTCGACATGCACATGCGGCGGCTCGCGCGGGTTGCCTTCGTTGGCGTAGAAGAAGAACCGGAAGCGACCGATGCGAAAGATGACCGGCATCGTGTTGCAGCTCTGCTACCCCGCATTCCGTCGAGTGACGGACGACCGCGTAGCCGGCAAATGTGAAGATGGGATGAACGTGGCGGTGGGCGGCGCGCCCGCATGGGTCGCCGAGAGCGGCTGATCCTGGCCCGCCTCTGCTCACCCCACCTTCGGCTTCGGCGGCAGATCGAGCCGCAGCGACAGCTCCTTCAGCCGCGCCGGGGGGACCTCGGCCGGGGCGCCCATCATCAGGTCCTCGCCCTGCTGGTTCAGCGGGAACAGGATCACCTCGCGGATGTTCGGCTCGTCGGCCAGCAGCATGACGATGCGGTCGATCCCCGGCGCCGACCCGCCATGCGGCGGCGCGCCATAGCGGAACGCGTTCAGCATGCCGCCGAACCGCGCCTCCACGTCCGCCGCGGTGTAGCCGGCGATCTCGAAGGCGCGGATCATGATGTCCGGGCGGTGGTTGCGGATCGCGCCGGAGGACAGCTCGATGCCGTTGCAGACGATGTCGTACTGGAACGCCTTGATGGTCAGCGGGTCCTGGCCGTTCAGCGCCTCCAGCCCGCCCTGCGGCATGCTGAACGGGTTGTGGCTGAAGTCGATCTGCCCGGTTTCCTCGTTCAGCTCGTACATCGGGAAGTCGATGATCCAGCAGAAGCGGAACGCGCCTTGCTCGACCAGCCCCAGCTCCTGGCCCAGCCGGGTGCGCACCGCACCGGCGAATTTGCCCGCCGCGTCCTGTTTGCCGGCGGCAAAGAACACCGCGTCGCCCGGTTGCAACCGGCAGGCGACCCGAATCGCCTCCGCGCGGTCGGGCTCCAGGTTGCGCGCGATCGGCCCGCGCGGACCCGTCCGCCTCATAGATGATGTAGCCGAGGCCGCCCGCGCCCTCCTCGCTGCGCCCAGTCGTTCAGCTTGTCGAAGAAGCTGCGCGGCTGCCCGCCTGCGCCCGGCGCCGGAATCGCGCGGACCACGCCGCCCGAGGCCGCGATGCGCGCGAACAGCCCGAAGCCCGAGCCGGCGAACGGCGCGGTCACGTCGCGGATCAGCAACGGATTGCGCAGGTCCGGCTTGTCGGTGCCGTAGTCGAGCATCGCCTGCTCGTAGGGGATGCGTTGGAACGGCGGCGCGGTCACCGCGCGGCCCTCGGCGAACTCCTGGAACACGCCGGCGATCACCGGCTCGATCGTGGCGAACACGTCCTCCTGGGTGACGTAGCTCATCTCGAAGTCGAGCTGATAGAACTCGCCCGGCGAGCGGTCGGCACGCGAGGCCTCGTCACGGAAACACGGCGCGATCTGGAAATAGCGGTCGAACCCGGCGACCATCAGCAATTGCTTGAACTGCTGCGGCGCCTGCGGCAGCGCGTAGAATTTGCCCGGGTGCAGCCGCGCCGGCACCAGGAAGTCGCGCGCCCCCTCGGGGCTGGAGGCGGTCAGGATCGGCGTCTGGAACTCGGTGAACCCGGCCGCGATCATCCGCCGGCGGATCGAGGCGATCACGCCCGCACGCAGCATCATGTTGCGATGGGTCTTGTCGCGCCGCAGGTCGATGAAGCGGTATTTCAGCCGCAGCTCGTCGGGGAATTTTTCCTCCCCCGCCACCTGGATGGGCAGCACCTCGGCGGCCGACTGCACCACCAGCTCGGCGACCTTCAGCTCGATCTCCCCGGTCGGCAGCCTGGGGTTCACCGTGCCCGGCTCGCGCGGCACCACCTGGCCGGTGACCGTGATCACGCTCTCCACCCGCACCGCGTCGGCCGCGGCGAAGGCGGGACTGCCGGCGGCGAACACGCACTGGGTGATGCCGTAATGGTCGCGCAGGTCGATGAACAACAGGCCGCCATGGTCGCGCTTGGCGTGCACCCAGCCCGACAGGCGCGCCGCGGAGCCGGCGTCGGCGGCACGCAAGGCGCCGCTGGTATGGGTGCGATAGGGGTGCATCGTTGTCTTCCCGGCCACTCGAAGGGCGGCACACAAGCCCGGGGCCTTCCGCCAAGTCAAGCCGAGGCGGGCCGGCCCGCAGGGCAATAGGGTGAAGCGAAGGAAGGCTGGGGCTTCGCCCCAGACCCCACCAAGGGGCGCTGCCCCTTGGAACCCCGCCAAGGGCGGAGCCCTTGGAACCCCGGACTGGGAGCGGGTGAGGGGGAGGGGCGTGTGGGCCGGGCACCGGTGCCGTCCGGCGCACCGGACGACACCGGTGCCCGGCCCACACGCCCCCTCCCCGTCACCCGCTCCCAGTCATGGAGTCCAGAGGCCGCTGCCTCTGGTGGGGGTCCAGGGGGCAAAGCCCCCTGGCGGGGTTCGGGGCGGAGCCCCGACCTTCCTTTCGTTCACCCGATTGCCCCGGGCCGGCGCCCCGGGGCCGGCGCATGCTGGCGGCGTCTTGTGCCACGGTGCTGCGGCGCCTACTGAGCCGCCCCTGCTTCACGCCAGCCCAGCGAGACCTGCCGCCGATGCCAGTGACCCGCTTCGCCCCCGCGATCGAGCGCGGCCTCGCCCGCTGGGCGCCGGTGCTGGCGTTCGCCTTGCTGCCGACCCTCGGGCTGGTCGCCGGGCCGTCTTATTCCTCGATGATGATCGGGCTGGCGGCGGTGCAGTTGCTGGCCGGCCTGGGTGCCGGGCGGGGGCTGCCGGCGATCGACCGCCCCCTCGCCGTGCTCGCCGCGCTGTTTCTGCTGCTGGGCTGGGCCAGCGCCACCTGGTCGGTCGTGCCGCGGGAAAGCCTGCGCGCGGCGCTCGGGCTGACCGGCGTACTGGCGGCGCTGCTGGTGTTGCTGGCCGGGCGCGACGATCGGGCGGAGCTGGCGGCGACGCTGTTCCGCGTGCTGCTGGTCGCGATCGTGCTCGGCGTCGCCGGCGCCTGGCTGGACCGGGCGCTGGGTTATCCGCTGCAGCTGCTGGTCAGCACGAAGCCGGGCGTCCACGCCGCGACGAAATACAATCGCGGCGCCGATTACCTGGTGCTGATCGCCTGGCCGGTGCTGGCGCATGCCGGGTGGCGGCGGCGCTGGTGGGCGGTGTGCGCGCTGGGGCTCGCCATGGCCGTGTTGCTGGCGGTCACGCCGAGCCTGGCCGCGCGTGCCGCCGCCGCCGCGGGCGGGGTCGCGCTGCTGCTGGCCTGGGGCGCGCCACGGCTGGCGGCGATCGGGCTTGCCTGGGGCACCGCGGGGTATGTCGTGACGCTGCCGGCGACATTGCACCTGCTGGCCGCGCGGCGGAGCGCGCTGGCGCCGTTCCTCAAGCCCTCCGGCCTGCACCGGCTGGAGATCTGGGACTACATGACCGCGCGGGTGTTGGCGCACCCGCTGCGCGGCTGGGGGCTGCGCAACGCGTCCTTTGTGCCGATCCATCCCGCGGAGCTGGCGGGCTACCTCTACGCCGGACCCGGCGGGATCTACCCGCACAACCAGTGGCTGGAACTGTGGGTCGAGCTCGGCGCGCTGGGTGCGGCGCTGGGCCTGGCCTTTGCCCTGCTGGTGCTGCGCCGGGTCCGCAGGCTGCCGGCGTCCATGCGGCCGTTCGCCTATGCCGCGTTTGCCTCCGCCATGACCATTGCCAGCGTCAACTACGAGGTGGTGACGGATTCCTGGTGGTGCGCCCTGGCGGCGAGCGGCCTGCTGTTCGCGCTACTCGGCCGGCTGGTCGCGGGCGCCGGCCCGGAGGGCGGCCGGACGTGAGCGCCTGCCCGTCGCCGCCGCTCGGTCGGTCATCGGGGCGGCTGGCGTGAGCCGGAGCGGCGGATGATCGCGCGGCGCCTGCTGGTCGCGATGATCATGCTCGGCGTGGCTGGCCTGCTGCTGGCGCTGCTCTGGCAGGTGCTGGCACCGGGCGGCTGGACCGCGGCCAAGCTGGCGATGCTGGTCGGACTGCTCGGCACCGCGCCATGGACCGGGCTGTGCCTGGCCAACGGCCTGATCGGCTTCCTGCTGCTGGTCGCGGCGCGCCCGCCGCCGCCGGCGGCCGCACCGCCGGCCCCACCGCCCGACCCACCTCCCGACCTACCTCCCCTGGCCATCGCCACGACCGTGCGCAACGAGGCGTTGGCGCCGGTGCTGACCAGGCTGCTCGGCCTGCTCGACGCGCTGGCGCGGCTCTGCCCGGGCTGGCAGGTCACCGCCTGGGTGCTGTCCGACACGACCGATCCAGCAGCGGTGGCGGAGGAGACGCGCGCGCTTGCCGCGCTGGGCGCCGCGGATCGCGCCCGCCTCCGCTATCGCCGCCGCGCCGACAACGCCGGCTTCAAGGCCGGCAACATCATGGAGTTCCTCGACCACCACGCGGCCGGCTGCGACCTGATGCTGGTGCTGGACGCGGATTCCGCGATGACGGCGGCGGCGGTGCGGCGGCTGGCCGGCGTGCTGCAGGCCGCGCCGCGCCTGGGGATCGTGCAGCACCTGACCGTCGGCACGCCGGCGGCCGCGGCGTTTCCGCGGCTGTTCCAGTTCGGCATGCGCGCCGGCATGCGCAGCTGGGCGGTCGGCCAGGACTGGTGGCAGGGCGACGCGGGACCCTACTGGGGCCACAACGCCATGGTCCGCATCGCCCCGTTTCGCGCCCACGCGCGGCTGCCGTTGCTGCCCGGCGGGCGGCACATCCTGTCGCACGACCAGGTCGAGGCCGCCCTGCTGCGCGGCGCCGGCTGGGGCGTGCGCGTGCTGGCCGAGGAGGATGGCTCGTTCGAGGCGTTTCCCCCCGCGCTGCCCGAGCATTTCGGGCGCGAGCTGCGCTGGCTTGCCGGCAACCTGCAATATGGGCACCTGCTCCGCCTGGAGGGGCTGCGACCGATGGGCCGCTGGCAGTTCCTCCAGGCGATCCTGCTGTTCGCCGGCGCGCCGTTCTGCGTGCTGTTCCTGCTGGGCGCGGCCGCGGCGGCGGCGACCGACCATGTATCGGCGTTTCCCGCAGGCGCCGCGCTGGCGCTGACCCTGGCCTGGAGCGGGGCGCTGTATGCCCCGAAGTTGCTGGGGTATCTGGAGGTGCTGGTCTCGCGCCCGAAACGGGCAGGCTACGGCGGTGCGGCGCGGTTCCTGGCCGGCGTGCTGGCCGAGACGGTGTTCACGCTGACCTATGACGCCATCGGGCCGCTGAGCAAGACGATTGCCATCGCGCGCCTGGCGCTCGGCGCGCGGCCCGGTTGGGCGGTGCAGAACCGGGCTGAGCGCGGCGTGGGCTGGGCCGAGGCCGCGCGCCTGGGCTGGCCGCACACGCTGCTGGGGATTGCGGTGTTCGCGGCGTTTGGCTGGCGCGGGCGGGCGCGCGGTGCTGTGGGCATTGCCGTTCGCCGGCGGGTTGCTGGTGGCGGTGCCGTTCGCGGTGCTCACCGCCGATCCGCGGGTCGGGCGCTGGCTGGGCCGGCACGGGATCGCCGCGGTGCCGGAGGAGATGGGACGCGACGTAACAGATTCGGACGCGGCGCCAGCGTTCCAGCCGCGCTAATTCCTGCATCCCATATGCGTTGATGAGTAGTGAGCTGGAACGCCCACGATTTCAGCCGTTGTGGAAAGGCATCGAAAGGCTGTTGCAAGCTGCCTGGCAACATAAGCGTTGTGGGGCAGCCCCCAAGGGCGTCTGATGCCTTCCAGCGCAGCCATCCCGGCTGGCCAACGGGTAGCTCACGGGAAGATCCCGGTTTAGTCGTATCCGCAACATGCCCCAGGCAGGTCCGTTATGGTTTCCTCATTACACCTTTCGAGCGTGCCCGTCCTTGTTGGTCCCGACGGCGGGGGACGGCCGCTGGAACGAGTAGCGCTGTCCGCCCTGAGCGGGGCGACGTTCAACGAGGCTTGGCTGCAACGCCTCATCGACAGCAATCCCGCGTGTCTGCCAATCGACGAAATCGAGCCGGGCCTGCCGGCTTTCTTGTCGGTCTGCCGCGAACTAACAACGCCGAACGGCTATATCGACAACCTTCTGATGACCCCGGCAGGCGACATCGCGATCGTCGAGACCAAGCTGTTCCGCAATCCACAAGCGCGTCGCGAGGTGCTCGCGCAGGCGCTGGACTACGCGACAGCGTTGTTCGGCATGGACTACGCCCGCTTCGAACAAGCCGTGCTGGCGGCAACCTATACACCACGCGCCAAGCCCACTTCCCTCTACACGGCGCTTGCCGACCCAGAGCAGCCGGCGGAGCACGTGTTCGTGGATGCGGTGGTACGGAATCTTCGTCGGGGCCGCATCGTGATCGTGATCGCGGGCGACGGCATCCGCAGCGAGACCGAGATCCTATTCGGCGGCTTGGAGCGATACGCGCGTTTCCAGTTCACGCTGGCACTCGTGGAGCTTGCCGTCTTTCGCTTGCCGGGTTCGGACCAATTCCTCGTTCGCCCCCGAACGCTGGCACGAACGGAAACGATCAGACGATACCTATACGAGCTTGCACCCGTTGGCACGATCCCGGCCGAGGCAGTAGCAGAGCGCGCGGAAAGCCTGAGCAGCGATGCGTATTGGCAGGCGCTGGAAGGCAATGCTCCCGGCGCCCGCGGGCCGCTTGAGAAGCTGATCGATGATGTTGCGGAATTGGGTGTATATCCCGAGTTCAAAGCATCATTGATTTTGAAATGGGACAGGCCGGAAGCGGATAAGCCGGTAAATCTGGGCTATATCATGAAGACTGGTGCCTTCTGGTTCGACCTCGCGGCCTGGTCCACACCGAAAGAGCTGGCGCTGGCCTACGTCACGAACGTTGCATCAGCATTCGGGGGGGAACTTCATCAATTACCCAAATCCCAGAGCTGGACACCGTATGAGGACGGGAGGCCGGTGCGTGTACAGAATGTTCTGGGGCAACTTCCCGCGCTGAAACCTGCGATGGAACAGTTCATCGCAGCGATCAAGAAGCACGATGGAGCGCAAACGTGACGCTCAAGGGGCGCGCCCACGGCCGTTTGCTCGGCGGTGTGTGGGTGACGAGCCCGATATGATCGCTGGCCGGATGCCGGCCTGCACCTTAACAACCCAGTCCATAATATGCCCTATACTCTCAACGAAAAAAATGAACATACCAGAGCCATTCAGATTGTTTCGCACATTCGATTTGCAATGTGCAAATAAATTACGGACTTGGTAGTAATGTTCACGCTCCTTGCCCCGGCTATCGCAGGGACATTGCAGCGCGCCGGCGCGCCGCTCAGGCGCCGGCGCGAACCAGCTTGCCCGGCGTCGCCCCGGTATAGGCCCCGCGCTCGAACACCGGCGTGCCGGCGACCAACGTCGCCACATACCCGTCCACGCGCTGCATCAGCCGTCGCCCGCCGGCGGGCAGGTCGTAGTGCACCTCCGGAAGGTGCAGCCGCAGCGCGGCGAAGTCGATCACGTTGACGTCGGCGCGCAGCCCCGGCGCCAGCCGCCCCCGGTCGTGCAGCCCGAAGAACCCCGCCGTCTCGCTGGTCTGGCGCTTCACCAGCAGCTCCAGCGGCAAGCCCGGCCCGCGCGTCCGGTCGCGCCCCCAATGGATCAGCATCCAGCTCGGCACGCCGGCATCGACCACCGAGGAACAATGCGCCCCGCCGTCGCTCAGCCCCAGCACGGTGGCCGGATCGGTCAGCATGGTGCGGATGATGTCGAGGTTGTCCTCGGTGTAGCCGACGATCGGGAAGAACAGGAACCGATCGGCACCGCCGGCCAGATAGTCGTAGGCGACCTCGTCCGGCGTGTGATTGCCGCGTTTGGCGATGGCGGCGATGCTGCTGCTTTCCGCCGGCTCGTAGTCCGGCGGATCGCCCATCACGAACATGCGGTCCCAGCGCGTGGTGATCTGCTGGCGAAACTGCGACAGCACCCGCACCAACTCGGGCGACGGCGCCTCGCTGAGGATCTGCGCGCGCATCGCCGGGTCGGCCAGCCGCTTCAGCCGTTCCGCCGCCGGCAGTTGCAGCAGCGCCTGGTAGCTCGGCCGGATCGAGAACGGATTGAGCGCGGTGTCGATGCCGAGCAGCACGCCGACCGGACGGCCGGCGACCTGCGCCGTCACCATCGCGCCCTGCGCGCGCGCCGCGTGGACCCCCTGCATCAGCCGCCGCCAGCGCTGCGGATCGGCCATGCGATCGGTCAGCAGGAACCAGACCGGCCGGCCGGTGTCCTGCGCCAGCCGCGTCATCCAGGCCAGCTCTTTCGCTTCGTCATCGAAATCGCTGTTCATGCCGAACGCGCCGTAGCCCAGGCCCTTCAGCGCCGAGCCGATGCCCATCAGCTCGTCCACCTCGGAATACCGCCCGGGCACCATCTCGCCGGTCAGCGTCTTGTGCGAGTTGGTGCGCGAGGTGGTGAAGCCGAACGCGCCGGCCTGCATCGCCTGGCGGGTCAGACGCTGCATCTCGGCAATGTCGTCGGCCGTTGCCGCCTCGCGGGCGATGGCGCGATCGCCCATCACGAAGACCCGCAGCGGGTGGTGCGGGACCTGCGCGCCGAAATCGATCGCGTGCGGAATCCGCTCCAGCGCATCGAGATAGTCCGGGAAGCTTTCCCAGTCCCATTTCAGCCCCTCGGCCAGGGCGATGCCGGGAATTTCCTCGACCGCCTCCATCAGGCCGATCAGCTGCTCGTGGTGCTCCCGCCGCACCGGGGCGAAGCCGACGCCGCAATTGCCGAACAGGATGGTCGAGACCCCGTGCCAGGACGACGGCGCCAACAGCGAATCCCAGGTTGCCTGACCGTCATAGTGGGTGTGCGCATCGACCCAGCCAGGCGTGACGAGCAGCCCGTCCGCGTCGATTTCGCGCTTGCCGGGGCCGGCCTTGCCGCCGACCTGGGCGATCCTGCCATCCTTGATTGCAACGTCACCGGAACAAGCCGCGCTGCCGGTACCGTCGATGATCGTGCCGCCACGGATGACCGTGTCGTGCATCGTCCCCTCCCGCTTTCGTTCCCGTCGCCATTGGGCAGCCTTGCCGACGCGGCCGTCAAGCACCAACCGATCCGGCCGCGGGGCAGTCGGGTGAACGAAGGCAAGATCGGGGCTCCGCCCCGAACCCCGCCAGGGGGCTTTGCCCCCTGGACCCCCACCAGAGGCAGCGGCCTCTGGAACTCCATGACCGGGAGTGTGGGGAGGGGGCGGGGGCGGGTGGGCGAGGCAATGGGGCGCCGTCCGGCATGCCGGACGGCGCCCCATTGCCTCGCCCACCCGCCCCCGCCCCCTCCCCACACTCCCGGTGAAGGGTTCCAAGGGCTCCGCCCTTGGCGGGGTTCCAAGGGGCAGCGCCCCTTGGTGGGGTCCGGGGCGAAGCCCCGCCCTTGCTGCGTTCACCCGATGGCCACCAGTTGGCCGGCGCCGACTTCCGACAGGAACGTCACCACGCCGGCGGTGCGCACGCCGGGATACAGCGTGGCCGCCTCCAGCCCTTCGGCGCGCAGCCCCGCTTCGCAGGCGATCAGGGCGATGTCCAGGGCGGCGGCGGCCTCGCGCAGTTCGTCCAGCCCGGCGACGCCGGCGGCCCGGATGCGCGCGTCGCGGGCCGCCTCGGTCAGGCCCGACCAATCGGCGAGCAGCGCGTGGCAGCCGGCATTGGTGGCGAAGACCACCACGCGCCGGCCGATCGCGGCGGCGGCGGTGGCCAGCACGAAGGCGTAGTGCGCGCGGTCATGTGCGCCGGACAGCAGCAGGATGCCGAGCGGGTCAGACGGCACAGGTGGGCGCCGCGGCGTCGCGATGTGCCGACAGGTCCTTGATCGTCGCCGCCGGTCCGCACAGCGCGCAGGACGGGTCGGGCCGCAGCCGCACGGTGCGGAAGCGGGTGGCCAGCGCGTCCCAGATCAGCAGCTTGCCGGCGAGCATCTCGCCGATGCCGAGGATCTCCTTCAGCACCTCGGTCGCCTGCAGGGTTCCCATCACGCCGGTGACGGCGCCCAGCACGCCGGCCTCGCTGCAGGTCGGCACCGTGCCCTCGGGCGGCGCTTCGCCGTAGAGGCAGCGGTAGCACGGGCTGCCTGCATGCGGCTTGAACACCGAGAGCTGGCCCTCGAAGCGCAGCACCGCGGCGGAAACCAGGGTGCGCCGCGCCAGCGCGCAGGCATCGGCCACCAGGAAGCGGGTGGCGAAGTTGTCGGTGCCGTCGCAGATGATGTCGTAGCGCCCGATCAGCGCCAGGGCGTTGTCGGCGGCCAGCCGCAGCGCGTACGGCTCGATCCGCACGGTGGGGTTGATCGCCGTGGCGGCGGTGGCCGCGGACTCCACCTTGGGCGTGCCGATCCCCGCCGTGGTGTGGGCGATCTGGCGCTGCAGGTTGGACAGCTCCACCCGGTCGTCGTCGACGATCCCGATGGTGCCGACGCCGGCCGCGGCCAGATACAGCACCAGCGGACTGCCCAGCCCGCCGGCGCCGATCACCAGCACCCTGGCGGCTTTCAGCCTGGCCTGGCCGGTGCCGCCCACCTCGCCCAACAGGATGTGGCGCGAGTAGCGGCGGATTTCATCTTCGCTGAAGTCGAGGTCCATGCGGGTAGGATATAGTGCGCCGATGACGGAAGACAGAGAGCGGGGGCAGGGCGGCGCGCTGGTGCTGTTCTCCGGCGGCCAGGACAGCGCGACCTGCCTGGCCTGGGCGCTGGCGCGCTACCGCCAGGTGGAGACGGTGGGCTTCGCCTACGGCCAGCGCCACGCGGTGGAACTGGCCTGCCGCGCGCCGCTGCGCGCCGGGCTGGCGGCGATGCGGGATTCGGGGCCCCGGCTGGGCGAGGACCACTTGGTGGACATGGCATCCGGCCTGGCCGCGGTCGGCAGCACCGCGCTGACCAGCGACACCGCGATCGCGATGACCACGGAGGGGCTGCCCAACACCTTCGTGCCCGGCCGCAACCTGCTGTTCCTGACCTATGCCGCGGCGATCGCCTGGCGGCGCGGGCTGCGCCGCATCGTCGCCGGAATGTGCGAGACCGACTACTCCGGCTACCCGGACTGCCGCGACGACACCATCAAGGCGATGCAGCTGGCGCTGAACCTGGGGATGCAGCGCCGCTTCGTGCTGGAGACGCCGCTGATGTGGCGCGACAAGGCGGCGACCTGGGCGCTGGCGCAGCGGCTGGGCGGCGCGGCGCTGGTGGAGCTGATCCGCACCGGCACGCATAGTTGCTACCTGGGCGATCGGACGCGGCTGCACGACTGGGGCTACGGCTGCGGCAGCTGCCCGGCGTGCGCGTTGCGCGCGGGGGGCTGGGAGCGGTGGCGGGCAAACTTTCTGGCAGCTGAGTGTAAGTCATGAGGAAATCCGCGGGAAGGAAGACGGGCAACGAGCGGAACGTCGGAAATATCCGAATTCGGAACGGAAAACCAACAAACTCAGCGCTAAATTTTGATCACACTGAAACTTGGGAGACTGTTCTTCGGACACTTCTTATAAATGAATTACCATCGAATATTGACTCGATTCTCATTAACGCTAAGCCCAAATACATCGAAGATGCCCGAGATATAATTTTAGGTTTTGGTAGTCGGGATGCTATCATTGGGAAAATCTCTGCGTGGTTGGAATCGCAAGCATTCGTTGCGTTTCACGGCTCTCGTTTGAATCCCGAAGAAATTCAGGCCGTGCGACTTCAAGGCCTTCGTCCCTTAGTCGCAGAAGGTCGTGCGATGCGATTGACTCGCATTTTCTCTTCTCACCCAAGATGGCCTGCGGTCGAGCCGCTGCTCCCAGACGTCCTCCGACGGTATGGCCAAGGCAATGCCGCTGGGCACCGGGAAGGACAAGTGCACTTGACAATATCTGCAGAAGCTTTAACTCGCAGTTTCAATCATTACCTAGTAGAAGGGTCAGAATTTGATAAACACGTAGGCTATCATCTTTTTGGTGCAGACGGTTGTCAGATGTTACGCTCTCACGGAAAACCGATAATGTTTGAAGTTCACATCCCTGCAGAGTTGGCCTTCGCCGCGTGCAACCCATACGGCACATCGGGCATCGACCCGCCAAGTCCTATCCATCCTATGCTGGCTCTTTGGGGCTATCGCATGGCATATCCGGGTTACAAATCCGAAAATTATTTGATCGATGCGGGGATTGTATTCAGGCACACCGTGCCACCAGATTGGATCAAAGAAACAATCCATCTCAACGATGCCGACCTTCTTCGCTTCTATCGTCCGTGATTGAGTACTCTCACTGCACGCGGCTACGCCTGTTCGGGAGCGCTAGTCACCTTGCGGACAGCAGAAACAAAGAGCGAGGCGTCAACGACGACGATCAAGCGGTTCGCTCTGCTCGCCAGGCCGCGATTTCCGCATCGATGTCCGCGTCCGTCAGGCCGCTGGCACGGGCTTCGCGCTTGGCATCGGCAATCGCCTCGGCGAGCACATCGGCGGCGCGTCCGCCCTTCAGCAGACCGCTCAGGTAGCGACCGGCCGCTTCCCGTCGCGCGGGACTTTCCAGCGCCCTGGCGGCCTCGGCGTTAACCGGGATGATCACATCAACCGTGGTGTCCATGCGAACCTCTTCGGAAGCCAGCATAACAGCCCTTGCGGCGACGTGCACGCGGCGCGACCGACCGGCCCGCGGCCGGGCCACGAGCGGGTGCCGCCTTGCGCTCGCGCCGCCCTTATCGTGCCATCAACCAATTGATATCCTCCCGCCATCGCCAGGAGACACCGCATGAAGCCCACCACGCTGCTTGCCGCCGCCGCGTTGATCGTCGCGCCCTGGGGGATCGGCCCTGCCAGCGCGCAGGGGACCAGCCTGCACGCGCGCACCGCGCGCGACCTGGCCGAGCTGTGCAGCGCCAATCCGCGCGAACCGGGCGGCGCGATGCGGTTGAACTATTGCGACGGCTTCGCGCAGGGCGCGGTGGACGTCGAGTTGCGCCATGCCGGCGCCACCAAGCCGTTCTGCATCCCGCCCGGCGTCAAACGCGAGGTGACCCTGCACGAGTTCGCCGGTTGGGTCCGCGCGGTTCCCGCGCGCGGCGCCGACCCGGCGACCAGCGGGCTGTTTCGTTTCCTGGCCGAACGCTTCCCCTGCAGGTAGCCCGGATTTCGCACACTGTTGCGGGATGCTGGCGAAGGGCATTGTCGCCCCAAAGGCGTTTCGCGCCGCCGCCAATACCGGTTGTATTCGCAAGGCGCGAAAAGCCTTTGGGGCGGCAAGGACCGAGCCAGCGCCCGCGAGAGTGTGCGAAATCCGGGCCAGGCGCCGGCTCTTGCGGCTTGCCCGACGACCCCGTTGAATGCGCGCGGGCCGCAGCGGCCACGACAGGGGAACGCACATGGGCAAGCTCACGGGCAAGGTCGCCTGGGTCACCGGGGCCGGCACCGGCATCGGCGAGGCCGCCGCGCTGGCGCTGGCCGAGGAGGGCGCCACCATCGTGCTGACCGGGCGTCGCCCGGCGCCGCTGGAGGCTGTCGCCGCGCGCATCCGCGCCGCCGCCAACACCACCGGCGCGGCGGCGCATGTGCAGCCGGCCGATCTGATGGTCTCGCCGCAGGTGCTGCAGGTCGGCGGCTTCATCAAGGACACACTGGGGCGGCTGGACATCCTGGTCAACAACGCCGGGCTGAACATCACGGACCGGCATTGGAACCAGCTGACCCCGGCGGGGATCGACGAGCTGGTGCACGGCAACCTGTCGGCGGCGCTGTATTGCGTGGTCGTTGCGCTGCCGCTGATGCGCGCGCAGCAGGACGGCGTGCTGATCCACACCGCCTCGATGGCCGGGCGCTTCATCGGCGGCTTCTCCGGCCCGATCTACACCGCGGCCAAGCACGGCGTGGTGGCCATGAGCCACTCGATCAACATGGAGGAATGCGTCAACGGCATCCGCTCCACCGTGTTCCTGCCCGGCGAGGTGGCGACGCCGATCCTGGACAAGCGGCCGAACCCGGTGGGGCCGGAGGCGCGGGCGCGCATGGTGCAGCCGGCCGATTGCGGCGACCTGATCCGCTACATCGCCTGCCTGCCCCGGCACGTGGTGATGAACGAGGTGATGCTGGCGCCGACCTGGAACCGCAGCTACGTCGCCAACCTGGAACGAAAACTGTAGGGAACGCGCCGCCATGGCGACAAACCGCAAGAAGGTGCTGGTGCCGCACCTGCTGGACCAGCAGGGCAAGGACGTGCTGCTCGCGCGCGAGGACATCGACACGGTGATCTACGACGCCGCGATCACGCCGGCGGATCTGCTGGGGCTGCTGGCGGACGCCGCGGGCATCGCGCTGTGGGCCACGCCGTATCGGCAGGCCGAGATGGACGCCTCGCCGGTGATGCAGGTCGTCGCCCGCATCGGCGTCGGCTACGACGCGGTCGAGGTGCCGGCGCTGACCGCGCGGGGCGTGCCGCTGATGACCACCGGCACCGCGAACTCGACCAGCGTGGCCGAGCAGGCGCTGCACATGATGCTCGCGCTGGCCAAGCAGGGCCGCGCGCTGGATGCGCAGGTGCGCGAGGGCAAGTGGCGCGATCCGCGCGCCGGGCTGCCGATGGAGCTGGCGGGCAAGACGATCCTCATCGTCGGCTTCGGGCGGATCGGCACGCGCACGGCGAAGCGCTGCCTCGGCTTCGACATGCAGGTGCTGGTCTACGATCCGTATGTGGCGGCCGGGCCGATCGCCGCCGCCGGCTGCACCAAGGTGACCGACCTCGATGCGGCGCTGCCGCCGGTCGATTTCGTCTGCATCCATTGCCCGCGGAACCCGGAGACGCTGGGCATGTTCAACGCGGCGCGGTTGGCACGGATGAAGCCGGGCGCGTTCATCGTCAACACCGCACGCGGCGGCATCATCGAGGAAAAAGCGCTGCACGCCGCGTTGACCAGCGGACATATCGCCGGCGCGGGCCTCGATGTGTTCGAAGCGGAGCCGACGCCGATCGACAATCCGCTGCTCAAGCTGCCGAACGTGATCGCCGCGCCGCACATGGCCGGAGTGACCACCGAGGCGATGGCCGCCGTGGCGGTGGCGACGGCAGAGAACATCCTGTCGGTGCTTGACGGCACGCCGCGACGGGGCAATGTGATCAATAAGGAAGTGCTGACCTGACAGGCGTGCCGGGCTGATGCAGTGATGCCCTTGCCGGGGCACTGGCGTGATGGCCGGCCTTGCCCCGGCTATCCATTACGGCACATGGCTGGAATGGCTGGCGGGAGCAATTCGGGCTAAAGCCCCGGTGGCTCGAAGCGTCTCACCCCGCTGCATCGCGCGCGATAAGGACAAGGTCCATGCCGCAACCGGATCATATCTCCAAGCTGGGCGTGCCGGACCCGCAAAGCCTGGACGACGACCTGCGCGCCATCTGGCGCAAATGCGCCGACAAGCTCGGCTTCGTGCCGAACGTCTACAGCACCTACAGCCTGAAGCCGCAACGGCTACGCAACTTCATGGCGATGTACAACGAGATCATGCTGTCCGACTCCGGCCTGTCGAAGCTCGAGCGCGAAATGATCGCCGTCGTCGTCTCGTCCGCCAACCGCTGCTACTACTGCCTGGTGGCGCATGGCGCGGCGGTGCGCGTGCTGTCCGGCGATCCGGAACTGGGGGAGATGATGGCGCTGAACTATCGCGTCGCCCAGCTCGACCCGCGGCAGCGGGCGATGCTCGACTATGCCTGGAAGATGACCACGACCCCCTGGCTGATCGACGACGCGGACCGCGCGGCAGTGAAAACGGTCGGCCTGTCGCGGTCCGACCTGTTCGACCTGAACGAGACGATCGCCTTCTTCAACCTGTCGAACCGCATGGCCTCGGGCACCGACATGATGCCCAACCGCGAGTACCACCGCGCCCAGCGAACGCCAACGTAGGGCGAGCCCAAGCGTAGGGCGGAATGCGCTGCGCTGTTCCGCCCTACAAGATACCCTCAGCCCAGTTTGGCGATCCACGCCTTGAACGCGGTCAGCATCGCCACCAGGAAATCGCGCGTCGGCTGGTCGGTCAGCTTGCCCGCGGCGTCGAACTTGCCCGCCGCCCCGCCGATGAACACCTCCGGCCGGTTCAGCACATGGCCGTTGAGGAAGATGAACATCTGCCGCAGGTGATACTGCGCCCGCGCCGTCCCCAGCACGCCGCCGCTCGCCCCCATCAGCGCGATCGGCTTGCCGTCGAACGGCTGCTCCGGCGGGCGCGACGCCCAGTCGATCGCGTTCTTCAACACCCCCGACGTCGAGTAGTTGTATTCCGGCGTCGCCAGCAGCAGCCCGTCCGCCGCCTTGATGCGCGCGCGCAGATCCGCCACCACCGGCGGGAAGCCCTGCGCCTTGACGTCCTCGTTGTACAGCGGGATCACCGCGATATCGAAAATGTCGATCGTCATGCCGGCCGGCGCCAGCTCCTGCGCCGCGCGCAGCGCCGCGGCGTTGAACGACCCGCTGCGCAGGCTGCCGGCAATCCCAAGTATTTTTACCGTCGTTCCGTCACTCATGCTCCGTCCCCCTCCGGGTGTTGCCGCCCCGCGTATCATGCCGCCCGGCCGTTGAACACCCGACTACCGCGCCGGTTGCGCCGCACGCACGCGATGGCGGCTGACCTCAGCACCGTCGGTCGCCGCCAGCGGCAGGAAGCCCGGCGCGGCCGGCAGCGGGATCGGTACCGGGATGGCGACATAGGCCATCGTGCGCGCCAGGTCCGGCTTCGGGAGGCAGCGCAACAGGATCAGCCGCCCCACCGGGCTCAGCATCGCCCCGCCCATGCCCCGCAGCACGCGGGTGACGACCAGCATCGACCGGCTGGTCGCGCAGCCGGCCAGCGCCGCGCCGGTGGTGAACACGACGATCGCAGCGAGAACACCCGCCGCGAGCCGTAACGGTCGGCGAACCAACCGCTGATCGGAATGAACGCCGCCAGGCTGAGGATGGAGCGGGTGATCGCCAGACTGCGGCGTACCGGCTCGGTGCCCAGGCTGTTGGCCATCGCCGGGATCGCGGTGGCGACGATCGTCGAGCCGAGCTGTTCCATGAAGAAGGCACCGGCGACCACGATGGGAACCGGCAGGCCGGGCTGCCTGGCTTGCGTCGTGGCGTCGGGCATCGCTCACCAGGCCCCGCTCACCAGGCCATCTCGAGGATCTGCCGCACCACCTCGGGTCCGGCGATCCGGCGCGGGTTGGTGTGCACCCAGCGATCGTGCATCGATTGCGCCGCGATGGTGTCGAGCTGGTCCGCCTTCACACCGACCGCGCGCAGCGTGCCGGGCAGCCCGAGGTCGGCGACCAGTTCCGCCACCGCATCGGCTGCCGGCATGCCCGGCCGGTCCATCGCCGCACTGACCCAACGCTGGCGCTCCGCGGTCTCGGCGAGGTTGAAGCGCAGCACCGGCGGCAGCATGACGCACGAGGTGTAGCCGTGCGGCACGCCAGCGGTGCCGCCGAGCACGTGGCCGATGCCGTGGCTGGCGCCCTTGGCCACGTCGTTCTGCGATCCCATGATCGACATCCAGGCGCCGAGCTGACAGTCCAGCCGCGCATCGAGATCGCCCGGGTCCCGCTTCACCGCCCGCAGGCCGCGGCTGAGCAGGCGCAGCGCGTGCTGCGACGTGCCGTCCGACACCGGCTGCGGGTTGATCGAGCACAGATCCTCCACCGCATGGTCCACCGCGCGAATGCCGGTGGACAGGAATAGCCATTCCGGCGTGTGCACGGTCGCCGCCGGGTCCAGGATCACCTGGCGCGGCATCATCAGCGGATGGGCGTAGCTCTCCTTCACGTGCCGCTCGGTGTCGGTGCAGCCGGCGAAATGGGTGAACTCGCCGGCCGACAGCGTGGTCGGCACCGCGATCGCGCGCAGCGGCGGCGGTTCGGTGGGCGGGCGCACGGTGCGCCCCTCGGCGTCGATGTGCGCGCGGAAATCGTCGAGCTGCGCGGGATCGCTGACCGCGTTGCCCAGGCACAGCCCGACCATCTTCGCCGCATCGGTCACCGATCCGCCGCCGACGGTCAGCAGCGCGTCGGCCCGCAGCGCGCGCGCCTTGTTCGCTGCCGCAACGACATCGTTGCGCGGCGTGTGCGAGGCGATCTTCGCGCACACCCCGGCCAGCCGATTGCCCAGCGCGCCGCGCACCTGCTCGACCAGGTCGGTCTGTCGCGCCAGGGTGCCGGAGGCCAGCACATAGACCGCGTGCGCATCGGCGCGCTGGACCGCCTCGGCGACGGCCTCGGCGAACGGGACGCCGTAGACCACGCGCTCCATCGGCGGCGTGAGGTGGGTGCCGCGGATCACCGCCCGGCCTCGCAGAACGCATCCAGTGCCGCGCATTCGGCGCGCGGGCCGTCGTGGTCCGCGGCGATGCGTTCGTAGAGGCGTGCGGCGGCCTGGAAGAGCTGCGCCGCGGCGGCGTCCTCGCCGACGAAGCCGGAGATCTCCTCCATCTCCGCCACCCAACGATACGCCTTCGAATGCATCCGCGGCATCTGCCGGGTCAGCCAGCCGGTACAGCGCCGGCTGGCTCGCGGACAGCTCGGCGCGCAACGCCTCGGTGGTGCCGGCCCGCGCCGCGGCCAGCATCATCGCCGCGCCCAGCGCGGTGAAGCCCTTGGTGATGCCGGCGTACAGCATCTTCATCGCCGAGGCCGCGCCGATCGGCCCGGCCTGCAGCCTGACCTCCAGCCCATAGGCCTCCAGCGCGGCGACACGCGACACGGCCGGGCCAGACACATAGAGCTTGGTGCCCGTGCTGCCCGGCGTCGGCGGTCCGCCGATGATGCCGCCATCGACGAAGGTGGCGCCGGTCGCCTCGATGGCGCGGGCGATGCGCTGCACCGTGGCCGGATTGACCGCGTTGCAGTCAACATAACCGGCTTGGTCGCCGCGGCGCGCAGGGCGGGCGCGAGGCGCTCGGCCAGCGCCAGCGCCTCGCCAGGCGGAACGATCGACAGGATGAAGTCGCAGGCGGCGATCTCCGCGTCGCTGGCTGCCAGCATCCCGGCGGCCTTGGCGCGCTTGACCGACGCCGCGCTGCGCCCGCCCAGCGCGGTGCGCACCGCGATGCCGTTTTGCGCCAGGCGCCCGCCGACGCCGCTGCCCATCATCCCCGGTGCGATCACCGCGACGGTTGGTTGCATGGTCTTGCTCCTTGCTGTCCCCTTGCCCAAGACTGTGCCCAAGCCCGGCGCAGCGCAATCACGCCTCCGGCAGCGCCACCACCACCCGTGCCGCGCGGTGCTCGGCCAGCACCAGCAGCAATCCGGCCAGCAGGATCAGCCCGGCGCCGATGAACACCGCCGGCACCGGAATGTCCCCCCAGATCACGTAGCCCAGGATGAACGCCCAGATCAGCGCGGTGTATTCCACCGTCGCCATCACCGAGGCCGGGGCGTGGCGGCAGCCCTCGAACAACGCGAACTGCGCCAGCCCGCCGACCACGCCGATGGCCAGCAGCAAAGCGAGCTCCGACCAGCTCGGCGGCTGCCACACGAAGGCGCAGGCGATCGCCGTGCCGATCAGGAAGATGCCGTTGACATAAAGCATCTGCAGCATCGAGCTCTCGTGCCGCGCGATGCGGCGCATCAGGATGATGCCGTAGCCCCACAGCGCGGCGGCGATCAGCACCAGCACGGTGGGCAGCGACAGCCGCACGTCCAGCGGGTCGGTCGCCATGACGATGCCGGCGAAGCCGACCAGCACCGCACCCCAGCGGGCGCGGGTCACCCGCTCGCCCAGCAGCGGGCCGGCCAGCACCGTCACCGCCAGCGGCGAGGCGAAATACAGGCTGAGCAACTGCGCCAACGGCAGCGAGCGCGCCGCGGTGTAGTAGCACAGCCATGCGGTCAGGGTGATCACGCCGCGCCCCAGCAGGTTGGCTTTCAGCGGCGTGGCGATCGCGCCGGCCAGCAGCCGCGCCCGCCCGAACGTCAGGCAGACGACGACGATGGTCAGGCTGCGGAAGAACAGCACCTGCCAGACCGGCAGCTCGGCGACCAGCCACTTGATCGTGGCGTCATGCAGCGCGAACAGCCCATAGGCCAGCACGCCCAGGCCGATGCCGATCGTCGGCGTCTCGATCGCCGTAGCCCGCCGCATGAGCTTCCCCACTCGTCCGCTCCCCGCCGTGGTCGTAGCCCGGATTTTTCCTCCTGTCGCCGGTGTTGGCCCCGGTCCTCGCGCACCAAACGGTTTTCGTGCCTGGCGAACACACCCGGTCTTGGCGGCGGTGCGAAAACCGTCTGCCACGCCAACGCCCTTCGCCAGCATCGCGCGACAGGTGGAAAAATCCGGGCTAGGCTCGGCGCGCGTGCCGGGCAACCGGCGGGCAGTGCAACGCGCGCGACGCCAGGGCGCCGCCGCCGGTCACCCGGGGAACCCAGCCACGCGCGCAGGAGGACGACGATGCAGGTCGGCGCCGCAATGTTCTTCACCGACTACGCGATGCCGCCGGCGGCGCTGGCGCCGGCGCTGGAGGCGCGCGGCTTCGAACTCGCTCTGGGCGCCGGAGCACTCGCACATCCCGCTGACGCGCAAGACGCCGTTCCCCTCGGGCGGCGCGCTGCCGCGGAAATACCACGACACCATGGACCCGTTCGTGACGCTTTCCGTCGCGGCGGCGGCGACCACGACGCTGAAGCTCGGCACCGGCATCTGCCTGGTGGTGCAGCGCGACCCGATCCAGACGGCCAAGCAGGTGGCCTCGCTCGACCAGGTCTCCGGCGGGCGGTTCCTGTTCGGCATCGGCAATGGCTGGAACCAGGACGAGATCGAGGATCACGGCACCGTGTTTGCCACCCGCCACCAGCTGGCGCGCGAGCGGGTCGAGGCGATGCAGGCGATCTGGACCCAGGCCGAGCCGGCGTATCGCGGGGAGTTGGTGAATTTCGGCCCGATGCTGGCCTGGCCCAAGCCGGTACAGCGGCCGCACCCGCCGATCATCGTCGGCGGCGCCTTCCCGTACGGCGCGCGCCGGGCGATCCGCTATGGCAACGGCTGGATCCCGCACAAGAGCCGGCCGCAGTACGGCGATGTCGGCGACTTCCTGCCGCAGTTCCGCCAGTTGGCCGCCGAGGCGGGGCGCGGGCCGGAGGATCTGCCGGTGACGATCTGGGGTCCCGGACCGGATGCGGACCAATTGCGCCGCTATCGCGACATCGGCGTCGCGCGCGTGGTGGTCAGCCTGGAGTCGGAGCCGGCGGACCGGGTGCTGCCGGAGCTGGATCGCTGGGCGAAACTGATCGCGCTGCTGTAGGACCAACCGGCGGAAGGATAGCCGCTTCGGCGCTGCCCAGCACGGCATGGATGGATGCCAACGGCCTGACCTTGCGCCCGGACAATTTGCCGCGGGGAGCGTGCGCGGGCCTGGGGCCGGGGCGGCGCGGGGCCGGGCTCCCCGGTTGCCGGAGATCCCGCCCGTCGGGGCCGCCGGCGGGCACGCTGCACGCCGGCTGGCCGCCGCCTGCCCCCGGCTTCCTTTCGGCGCCAAGCCTTTCTATGGTGCGGCCAACCAGAATTCGGGAGACCTTAGCATGCTGACCCGCCGCACCCTGCTCGCCAGCTCGGCCGCGACCCTGGCGGCGCCTGCCGTCGTCACCGGCGCACGTGCCGCGACGCCGAAGGGCGTGGCGGTGATGGCCAAGCAGATCGACGACATCGTCAGTTTCGATCCGGCCGAGTCCTATGAATTCTCCAACAACGAGGTCGATGCCAACTGCTACCGAAGGCTGGTTCGCCCGGACCTGAACGACGCGACCAAGATCGACGGCGACCTGGCGGAGAGCTGGGAGGTCAGCAAGGACGGCCTGACCTTCACCTTCCGCCTGCGCCCCGGGGTGGTGTTCGACTCCGGCAAGCCGCTCACCGCGCATGACGCGGCGTTCAGCCTGCAGCGCGTGGTCAAGCTGAACAAGACGCCGGGCTTCATCATCACCCAGTTCGGCTTCACCGCGGACAACGTGGAGAAGCTGGTCCGCGCGCTGGACGACACCACGCTGGAGATGAAGCTGCCGGAGGCGCAGGCGACCAGCTTCGTGCTGTATTGCCTGACCGCGAATGTCGGCAGCGTGGTGGACACGGCGACGGTGATGGCCCACCAGACCAACGGCGACATGGGCAATGCCTGGCTGAAGACCCGCACGGCGGGGGCCGGGCCGTACCGGCTGACCGAATGGGCGGCGAGCGACCACGTGACGGTGGACGTCAACCCGCACGCCGCCGAGAAGGCGCTGATGCGCCGCGTCGTGCTGCGCCACGTCGCCGATCCGGCGGCGCAGCTCCTGCTGCTGCAGAAGGGCGATGTGGACATCGCGCGCGACCTTGGCTCGGACCAGCTCCGCTCGATCGCCGGCGACAAGACCCTGACGGTCAGTGCCTCGCCGCAGGGCAGCTCGATGTATATCGCGATGAACCAGGCGATGCCGGATCTGCAGAAGCCCGAGGTGCACCAGGCGATCAAGTGGGCGATCGACTACGCGGCGATCGCCAAGAACATCACGCCGAACACCTGGGGCGTTTGCCAGACCTTCCTGCCGTCGGCGCTGCCGGGGGCGATCAAGGACACGCCGTTCCACCGCGACGTCGGCAAGGCGAAGGCGCTGCTGGCCCAGGCCGGGCTGCCGGACGGGTTTGCGGTGACCATGGACTACATCTCGCATGCGCCCGACGCCGACATCGCCCAGGCGATCCAGGCGAACCTGGCCGCCATCGGCATCAAGGTGACGCTGCTGCCGGGCGAGCAGAAGCAGGTGATCACCAAGACCCGCGCGCGCCAGCACCAGCTGGCCATGCTGGTCTGGGGCACGGATTATTTCGATCCGAATTCCAATGCGCAGGCCTGGTGCGAGAACCCTGATGACTCCGACACCAGCAAGCTGAAGATCCTGGCCTGGCGCAGCCATTTCGTCGACAAGCAGTTGAACGACGAAGCGATGGCCGCGGTGCGCGAGCTGGATCCCGCCAAGCGCATCGCGCTGTACCAGACGATGCAGATGCAGTTCATGGAGCGCTCGCCGTTCGCCATGCTGCTGCAGAAGAACGCCGTGGCGGTGCTGGGCAAGGGCGTCAGCGGCTTCAACGTCGGGCCGATGCCCGACTACACGCATTATTCGGCGATCAAGAAGGCGTGACGGCGTGACGGCATGACGCTGGGCCGACTGCGCCCGGCGCTGACGGGGCTGGCCAGCGTTCCTGTGACCCTGCTGGGCCTGGTCCTGGTCACCTTCCTGATCGGCCGGGCGATGCCGATCGATCCGGTGATCGCCATCGTCGGCGACCACGCCACGCCGGACGTGATCGCCCGTGTGCGGCTGCAGCTTGGCCTGGACCAGCCGCTGTGGGTGCAGTTCGCCATCTACCTGCGCAACCTGCTGCACGGCGACCTCGGCAACTCGGTGATGACCAGCCATCCGGTCACCGCGGACATCGCGCATTTCTTCCCGGCGACGCTGGAGCTGGCCACCGCGGCGATCATCGTCGCGGTGCTGGTGGGCGTGCCGCTGGGGGTGTTCGCCGCGGCGCGGCAGGGCTCGCGCTTCGACCACACGGTGCGGGTGATCAGCCTGGCCGGGCAGTCGGTGCCGGTGTTCGTGCTCGGGCTGCTCTGCCTGCTGGTGTTCTACGTCAAGCTGGGCATCGCGCCGGGCACCGGGCAACTGGACGTCGCCTACGAGGGCATGGTGCCGCGCGTCACCGGCATGCTGGTGATCGACGCGGCGCTGGCGCAGGACTGGGATTCGCTATGGGACGCGCTGGCGCACCTGGCGCAGCCGGCGCTGGTGCTGGCGTATTTCTCGATGGCCTACATCACGCGGATGACGCGCGCCTTCATGATCGAATCGCTGGCCGGCGAATACGTCATCACCGCGCGCGCCAAGGGGCTGTCGGCGGCGCGTGTGCTGTGGCGGCACGCCTTCGGCAATATTTCGGTGCGGCTGATCACCGTGCTGGTGCTGGCCTATGCCAGCCTGCTGGAGGGCGCGGTGATCACCGAGACGGTGTTCAGTTGGCCGGGGATCGGGCTCTATCTGAACGTTTCGCTGCTCAATGCCGACATGAACGCGGTGCTGGGCGCCACGCTGGTGATCGGGCTGGTCTATCTGGTGCTGAACCTGCTGGCCGACGTTGCCTACCACCTGCTGGACCCGCGGGTCCGATGAGATGGTGTAGGATGATACCAGGCATCCGAAGGATTGACCCATCGGCGGCGCCCCCTCGTCATGCCGGCGAAGGCCGGCATCCACGCCTTGCCTTCGTGCAGCAAGCACACTCGTGGATGCCGGCCTTCGCCGGCATGAGTGCGCTCGTGAAACCGCCAGGTCAGCACGGTGGAAGTCCGTGCGGGAGGGTGTCGTAACTCCGTAGTCGAAGGTAACTGCGTCGGCCAAGCGCAAGCAAGGCGGGGTGGGGAGCAACCGGAGACGAACCGACAGTCCGTAGGGTGACGAACCCGTTTCGGCGGGAGTCTGTGGCGAGCCTGCTCATGTATGGCGAAGCCTGGAAGCAACCTCTGGCGCTGCGACGACGGCGAAAGCGACCAGCGGACGGCTCACGTGGTTGGGGATGGAATGTCGGGACGGCAAGGCGGCGTAAGCGAGGAGACCTGGGGGCCCGGGTGAGCCTTCCAGGAGTCAGAGCCTTCATAGTACCGCAGCCGTGATGAACGGCGAAACGGCCGGGCAGCAAAACCGGCCCGAGGGAAGGGAGGTAGGAAGCTGGATGCGCGAGGTCTGGCATGGGGCAAGGGGAAGTTTCGGCAGTGTCCGAGAGGGCTAAGCAAGAGACAGACGCCACCGGCGGCGAGCGCCGCAAACTGTGGTGGGCAGAAGCCTCGGTGTGGACGGACCGCATGGTGTCGGCGCTGGAGAACGGCGTCCGAGGAGGCAAATGGTTCAGTTTGGTGGACAAGGTCATCCGGCCTTCGACCCTGGACGCGGCGTGGCAGAGGGTTGCGCGGAACAAGGGGGCAGCGGGTGTGGATGGCCAGGATACGGAGCGGTTCGCGCTGCAGGCGGAACGGTATCTGCAGGAACTCCGGAGCAGTTTGGCGGACGGCAGCTACCGGCCGCACCCGGTGAAACGGGTGGAGATCCCCAAAGGAGACGGCAAGACCCGTCCACTAGGGATCCCGGTGGTGAAGGACCGGATCGTGCAAGCGGCTCTGAAGATGGTCATCGAGCCAATCTTTGAAGTGCAGTTCCGGCCGGGCAGCTACGGCTTCCGGCCGGGACGCGGCTGCAAGGATGCGCTGCGGGAAGTCGATCGGCTGCTGAAGGACGGCTACACCCACGTGGTGGACGCCGACCTGAAGGGCTACTTCGACAGCATCCCGCACGACCGGCTGATGGCCGCGGTGGCGGGTTCGATCAGCGACGGCCGCGTGCTGGCGTTGATCGAGGGCTTTCTCCGCCAGGACATCATGAAGGACATGGAGCGCTGGCGGCCGACCGCCGGCACGCCCCAGGGGGCGGTGATCTCGCCGCTGTTGGCCAACCTCTATCTGCACCCGCTCGATCTGCTGATGGAGCAGAGCGGGCGACGGATGGTGCGGTATGCCGACGACTTCGTGATCCTGTGCCGGACGCAAGCCGAGGCCCAGGCTGCCCTGCGCGACGTTGCGGCGTGGGTGGCGCAGAACGGGCTGATCCTCCATCCGGACAAGACGCGGATTGCTGACAGCCAACTGCCGGGGCAGGGGTTCGACTTCCTCGGCTACCGGTTCGAGGCGGGCCAGCGTCTTGTGCGCAAGAAGAGCCTGATGGCGCTCAAGGACAAGGTGAGGAGCCGGACGGGCCGTTCCCGGGGCGTCAGCCTGGGGCGGATCATCGACGACCTCAACCCGGTGCTGCGTGGCTGGTTCGGCTACTTCCAACACGCCACGCCGGGTGTCTTCCGCGCCATCGACGGCCTCGTCCGCAGACGGTTGCGCGCCATCCTGCGCAAGCAGGAGAAGCGGCCCGGCTTCGGGAAATGCCAAGCCGATCACCAACGCTGGCCAAATGCCTTCTTCGCTCGGCGCGGGCTGTTCACCCTACAGACTGCTCACGCACAGGCGAGACACTCCCGATGAGGAAACCAGCAACTGGAGAGCCGTGTGCGGGAGAACCGCACGCACGGTTCGGAGGGCGGGGAGGTAGCGCCTTCCCGACCCCTATCGATGTGGTTACGCCCGGAGAGTTGATCATTCGGACGCCTGGTATAAGAGTTGTACGATGAGCGTCGTGCCATGAACGTGCTGTCCCGCGCCTGGTTGCTGAGCGAGGCGCCGACCTCGCGCGCGCACGCCGGCTGGGTGCGGCGCTATCGGGGCTGGCTGCAATTCCGCGCCAACGGCCTGGCGATGGTCGGGCTGATCACCGTGCTGGTGATGATCGCGGCTTCGCTGGCCGCACCGTTGATCGCCCCGCAGGATCCCACCGCGCAGGACCTGGCCGGGCGGCTGGCGCCGCCGTCGGCGGCGCATTGGCTGGGCACCGACGAGCTGGGCCGCGACCTGTTCTCGCGCGTGCTGTACGGCGGGCGGATCACCCTGGGGATGGTGGTCGCCGTGGTGGCGCTGGTCGCCCCGCTGGGCCTCGCGGTGGGCAGCGTCGCCGGCTACCTGGGCGGGTTCGTCGATCGCGTGCTGATGCGGGTGACCGACGTGTTCCTGGCGTTTCCGCGCCTGGTGCTGGCGCTGGCCTTCGTCGCGGCGCTGCGCCCGGGCATCACCAGTGCGATCATCGCCATCGCGCTGACCGCCTGGCCGCCCTATGCGCGGCTGGCGCGGGCCGACACGCTGACGGTGCGCGGTACCGACTACATCGCCGCTGTGCGGCTGACCGGCGCCGGGACCGCGCGCATCGTGCTGCGCCACGTGGTGCCGCTGTGCCTGACCAGCGTGATCGTGCGCGTCACGCTGGACATGAGCGGCATCATCCTGACCGCGGCGGGGCTGGGGTTCCTGGGCATGGGCGCGCAGCCGCCGACGCCGGAATGGGGCACGATGATCGCCGCCTCGCGGGCGTTCATCCTGGACCAGTGGTGGGTGCCGACCATTCCGGGGGTGGCGATCTTCGCCGCCTCGCTGGGGTTCAACCTGCTGGGCGACGGGCTGCGCGACGTGCTGGACCCGAAGCAGCGGTAGCGGTCAGGCTGGCGCGATGTAGGTGACCAGGTCGTCCGGCTCGTCCGGCGCGATCGGACGCGACCACAGCGCCGCGCCGTCCGCCCGGGTGAAGCCCAGCCGCGCGTAGAGGTCCGCCACCACGGCGTTCTTCGCCGTCGGCCGGTATTCGCCGACCAGCCGCGTGACCCCGCGCCGGCGCGCCAGCGCGATCAGCCCGCGCAGGATGAACGGCTCGGCCGAGCGGGAGAACACCCGGCAGCTCATCAGCCAACTGTCGATGCGCAGCGTCGCGCCCCGCTGCAGCGCGACCAGGGTGGAGACCAGCCCATGGTCGCCCAGCCGGTCGGCCAGCCGGAACGCCAGCACGATCGCATCGTCGCGCGCCAGGAAGTCGTTGATCGCGGCTTCGCTGTAGCGCCGCGTGGTCAGGTTGAACTGGTTGGTCTTCTGTTCCAGCTGGGCCACGCGGGGGATGTCCGCCGCCTCCGGGCGATACAGCCTGCCCTGCATCGCCAGCCCGGCCAGGAAGCCGCCGAGGTCGGTCGCCTGCGACTGCTCCGCCAGCGCCGCGGCGCGCGCGGTGTAGGCGCTGGCGCGGCCGAGGTCCTCGGCGGTGTAGTGCGGCAGGTCGAACCAGTGGCCCTGCGTCGAGCGTCTCGATGAACCGGCCCGGATCGTCGCCGAGATGCACCACCGCGACCTCCGGCAGTTCCTGGCGCACCAGCTCGCACTCGGCCGGGTTGTCGTCGGCGAAGACGAAGCTGTCGAGGCCGAGGTTCAGCGCCTGGGCGATCCGCCGCAGCCCGGCGGCCTTGTCGTTCCACGAGCATTCGAAGGCGGCGAAGTCGGCGCGCCCGAGCACGCTGCAAGCGGCGTCGAACCCGGTGGCGGCGACCGCCGGGCTGTTCTTGGAACACACCGCGAGCACCACCCCGCGCTCGCCCAGCGCCTTCAGGTAGGACTGAAATTCGGCGAAGGTTTCGCCGGCGGTCGAGCCGGGGCCGATGGCGATGCCGTCCGCCCCGTCTTCGCCGATCACCCCGCCCCACAGCGTGTTGTCGAGGTCGAGCACCAGCACCTTCTTGGTCCGGGCGTGCGCCGCGCGCCAGGCGGCGCGGAACGGCGCCAGGTAGTCCGGCAGCCAGCGCGGGTCGAAGTCGAGCTTCGCCGCGTGCCAGAAGCGGGTGGCGCCGAAGTTGCGCGCGCCGATCTGCTCGGCCAGCGCGGCCATGTCCACCCAGTGCACCCGCCCGCGCCCGGCCTCCAGCAGTTTGGCGTTGAGCCGGCGCACCTGGTTGGCCGGCGCGGCGGGGGCGAGGCGCTCGGCGATGCCGCAATAGCGCGCGGCGGGGGGCACCAGGGTGTGCTGGATGATCTTCACCCGTTTCGCCGCCAGCCGGTCCCAGAGGCCGGCGAACAGCCCGGCCGGTTCGGCCAGCGCGGCCTCCACTTCCGCCACCGAGGCGCCGATCGGCAGCGGTGCGACCAGGTCGCGCCAGTCGGGCGCGATCACCGCGAGGTCCGGCGCGAAGCCGTGCAGCGGCGAGGCGGGGTCGAGGACCTGCTGGACGTAGGCGCCGAACGGGGCCTGGTAGACCGCGGCCGCCGTGCCCTCGGCCAGGATGGCGCAGGCGACCGTGCGGGCGAGGTAGTCGAGCGTGACGCTGCCGAGGACGGCGACGCGTTGCGGCTTGGGGGTGGCGGCGGGGTCGGCGGTGGCGGCCAGGATGCGATCGCCGGTCTGGAAGATCGCCGGCAGGGTCGGCGGGTTTGCCAGCAGTTTCCGGCGCAGATCGCGCAGCAGGTTCGCGTGAGCGGGGGAGGGGGCCGGCATGGCCATAGGTGCTCCGGCGGATCGGGTGCGACCGTTCGAAGTCTAGCCGCGGACGCCGACCGCGCCAAATCCGTGGCACGGTCCGCGCCGGGTCATCCCGGCCTGCCGCCGCGGCGCGGATGACCATGCGCCCATGGGCTTCCGTGCTACCAACCCCACGGCGCACTGCACCCGGCGAAGCATGTCCGTTGACCCGACAATAACAGACTGACCAAGTTGATGCTTCCGGCTTGCTGGGGACGCCGGTGCCGTTCGCGGCCAAGATCATTCAGCCGCCGATGAACGCCGATGAACGCCGATAAGGCCAATGCCTCATCGGCCGAGGACAATGCGTTTGATCTCCCGGCGCGGGTTGCCGAAGTTGCGCAGCAGGCAGACCTGCAGGCCCGTGGCGCGAAGGGAGTTGATGCATTGGGCGCGATGGAGCTCAACCATCGCCTTGATGGCCGCTCCGTGAGATGGTCCAGCACGGTTTCATCGGCGTTCATCGGCGTTCATCGGCGGCTAAAAATTGCTTCCCTCCTTCGCACCAACACCTTGCCGAAAAGTTGACGGATACATCTGCCCGCCCACGAGACGCAGCTTCACGTCGCATGGCGGCTCTCTGTCGGGACAGTTTTGGTTGCGGCTTGACGCCGCGCTATGTTGTCCGTTCCATCGGGATCGACAGGCATGACGGGTTGGAGTCTGCGCAGCCTCTTGCATCGGCGCGGTGCGGCGCGAAGCACCTGGCTGTCCGGGATGCACCCGCTGACCGGCAATTTTGCACTGCGCGGGGACGCCATCGCCGGGTCGGTGAGACAGGGGCACGGCGCCATCGCCGACAGCGTGCTGATTGAGGTCACCCGTGGCGGCAGTGTCATCGCCTCCTGCCCGGCCACGCGGCACCCGCAACAGGAGCGCTTCGACTTCGTTCTGCCGATACAAGGCCGCTTCACCGGCAGGGATCTGGCCACCGAGAGCATCGCCGTGACCGCCCGCGACAGTGCCGGCAACCGCGGCCGCCTGCGGCTCGGCGGCGCCGCCCAGCTTGAGCTGATCCGTGACTATCTCGGCGCGCCGGTCAACGTCATCCTCGATCTGGATTTCACCAGCGGCGGCAATGCCAGGCCGTATCTTGGCGCCGGCTGGCGGAATGCCGAGGCCGACTTCACCTGGACCGAGAACGACGACAGCTTCATCAGCTTAGACGCGGCCGGCGAACCCGGCACCTATGTGCTTCGCAGCACCGTCGCCGCGTTCGTTCGCCAACCGGTGCTGCCATTTCAGGTTCTCGAGGTGTTTGCCGGCACCTGGCCGATCGACAGCCAGCTCTACCGGGAGCAGCACATGAAGTTCAGCGAGTGCAAGTTCCCGCGCGAGGCGTTCGGCGATGCGCCACGCGTGACGCTGCGGTTCCACCATCCCAACGCCGCGCGCCCGTCGGAGGTCGCCGGCAGCCAGGACACGCGCCGTCTTGCCTTCAGGTTCAAGCGCGTCACGCTGGTCCGTCTGCGGCAGGCGGAATGAGCGAACCGGCTCACCGCGCCGCCGGTGCGGGCGTGGCCGCCAAGGCGGCCGATCAGTGCTGGGCACGGCGCCGATCGTCGGCCGCCGGCTTATCGCCGATACACCACGAAGCCGACGATCGCATCCAGCATCGCCTGCGGCTCATCGACCCGGATCGAATGGCTGCTCGCCTCGAAAATCCGCAGATCCGAGTTCGCGATCAGCCGATGGATCTCCTCGGACAGCGCCGGCGGGCAGATCCAATCGTGCCGCCCGGCCAGGATCAGCGTCGGCGCGGTGATGCGCGCCAGTTCGTCCCGCAGGTCGAAGCTGCGCAGGAACCCGGTCGGCCCGAACGCCCGGTTGAGCGGCTCCGGCGCGTAGATCGCGCGATGCCGCCCCGCCTCCGCCGCCGCCGGGTCGTGCCGTCGGGCATACAGTGGCCCCATGACCTCGTAGTACTGCCGCATCTCGTCAGCCGTGCGGAACCCGCCGTTCCACAGTGTCTCGCACACGCGGCGTTGCATCGCGGTGCCGCGTTGCGCGACGATCTGCTGCGCCTGCGCAATGAACCCGCCATGCGCGGCGGTGGCGATCAATACCAGGTGCGAGACCGCGTCCGGATAGCGCGCCGCGTGCGCCATCGCCACCATGCCGCCATAGGACGTGCCGATGCTGACGACCGGCCCCAACCCGAGGTGCCGGCGCAGCGCCTCCATGTCCGCGACATTCTCGTCCAGCGTGTAGCTGGCCGGGTCCGCCGGATCGGACCGCCCCTGGCCGCGGTGGTCGAAATAGACCAGCTGCATGCGCTCGGCCAGGTGGCCCATCGCGGGCTTGAAGCCGCTGTGATCGCCGCCCGGCCCGCCATGCACCAGCATCGCCACGGGACGCTCGCGCATCGTCGCGCCGTCCGGCACCAGCCCGGCGCCGTCGATGTCGAAATACAACCGCGTGCCGCGCACAGCAGCGAACATGCCAGCCTCCGTCACATGATGTTCCAGTCCGCCAGCCAGTGTCTTGCATGGCATGGACGTTTCTCAGCCCCGCTGCCCCAGGGGCATCCTTTCCGGCCGTCCGGTTCGACCGCGCCATTCGCCCACCCTGGACAGGCGCCGGCGCGCATGTCCAGACTGCCGCTGCGGGAGAGTTCGAGGACACGCACCATGACGGGCACCCACCCATGACGGGCAGCGACTGGGCACCGCGGCCGATCGCGACGATCGGCTTCATCGGCCTCGGGGTGATGGGCGAGGCGATGTGCGGCCACCTGGCGCGCCGCTCCGGCCGGGCCGTCCTTGGCCACGACCTCCGCCCCGAGCCGCTGCAACGCCTGGCCGCTTTCGGCGTCGGCGCCGCGCCCACCGCCGAGATCGCCGCGCGCGCCGACCTCATCCTGCTGTCGCTGCCCGATGGGCGCGCGGTGCAGGGCGTGCTGGCCGAGCTGGAACCGCACCTCAAGCCCGGCCAATGCGTGGTGGACACCTCCACCTCCCCGGTCGCGCTGACCCGCGAGATTGGCGCCCGGCTGGCGGCGAAGGGCCTCGGCTTCGCCGACGCCCCGGTGGCCCGCACGCGCGAGGCGGCGACGCGCGGCGAGCTGTCGATCATGGTCGGCGCCAGCGACGCGATGTTCGCCCATATCCGCCCGATCCTGGAGACGATGGGCACCGACGTGACCCATTGCGGCCCGGTCGGCACCGGCCAGGTGGTGAAGATCCTCAACAACATGCTGGTGTTCGAGAACACCGGGGCGCTGGCCGAGGCGATCGCGCTCGGCCGGCGCAACGGCGTGCCGCCCGACACCCTGCTGGCGACCATCGCCAAGGGCTCCGGCGACAGCTTCGCGCTGCGCAACCACGGCATGAAATCGATGGTGCCGCAGGACTTCCCGGAGCGCGCCTTCTCCACCAACTACGCCATGAAGGACCTGTCCTACGCGCTGGCGATGGCCGACGCGGCCGGGCTCGAGGTGGCCGGGGCGCGCCTGGCGATGCGCCGGCTGCAGGACGCCAAGGATGCCGGCTACGGCGAGAACTACCACCCCGTGGTGCTGAAGCTGATCGACCCGGCATGACCGGCTTCCCCGACCAAGCCGCCTGGCGCGCGGCCTGCGAGGACGATGCCGCGCTGCGCGCCTGGGCCGGCCCGTGGTCGGTCGAGTTTGCCATCGAGGCGGACGGCGCCGCCACCGGCTTCGCCTTCGCCGACGGACGTCCGGCCGCGCCGGCGGGCCGAGCGGCCTTCAGCCTCGCCGCGCCGGAAGCGGTATGGGCGAAATTCCTCGCCCCGGTGCCGCCCCGGCATCACCACGCGATCTTCGCCATGCTGGCCCGGGTGCCGGCGTTCGCCCTGCGCGGCGACCAGCTTGCGTTCATGCAGTACTGCCACGTGGCTCGACGCGTGCTGGAGATCGGCAAGTGGCTGGCGCTGGGCAATGCCGCGCCGGTGCCGCAAGTGCTCAATCCCCGGGGCGACCTGCCGGCGCCGGTGTCGCCAACGTCGGTCCGCCCGATCAGCGGCGGCTACGTCCCGGTGAGCGCGCGCGGCGCCACGCATCAGGTCTATTACGAGACCGCCGGTTCCGGCCGCGACCTGCTGTGCCTGCACACCGCCGGCGCCGACGGGCGGCAGTTCCATCGGTTGATGGCCGACCCGCGGCTGACCGAGGGACATCGGCTGGTGGCCTTCGACCTGCCCTGGCATGGCAAGTCGCCGCCGCCGCCCGGCGCGGTGCATGGCGGGTGGCGGCTGGACACCGCGCTGTATGTCGAGCTGATCATGGGCTTCGTCGCGGCGGCGGGGCTGGAGCGGCCGATCGTGCTCGGCGCCTCGATGTCCGGCGAGATCTGCCTGGAACTCGCCTACCGCCACCCCGAGGCCTTCACCGGCATCGTCGCCTGCGAGGCCTGCGAGCGCATCGAGCGCCGCCAGACGCCCTATGCCGCGCATCCGCAGGTCAACCAGGCCTATTTCGTGCCCGAATGGGTGCGCGGCCTGATCGCCCCGCAAAGCCCGGCCCAGTGTGCCGAGGAGATCGCCTGGCACTACGCCCAGGGCGGCCCGGCGGTGTTCTACGGCGACATCGAATTCTACGCCGGGGACTGGGACGCCCGCGAGCGGGTCGGGCGCATCGACACCAACCGCTGCCGGCTGTTCATGCTGACCGGGGAATACGACTACTCCTGCACCGTCGAGGCCTCGGCCGCCACCGCGGCGAAGATTCCCGGCGTGCGGTTCCAGCCGATGCCGGGCATCGGGCATTTCCCGTTCGCCGAAAACCCGGGATTGTTCGCCGACTATCTGCTGCCGATCCTCGGCGAGCTGGCCGCGGGCTGAACGGCCACCGACCGGAAGGAGCAGCGATGTCCGCACTCACGCTCAGCCAGGCGCAGACCATCGTCACGGCCGCGTTGGCGCATGCACGGGCGCAGCAATTCCAGCCGCTGGCGGTGCTGGTGCTGGATGCGCGCGGCGTGCCGAAGGCGTTTGCCGCCGAGGACGGCACCAGCCTGCGCCGCTACGAGATCGCGCACGGCAAGGCGCATGGCGCGCTGGCGATGGGCATCGGCTCGCGCACGCTGGGCAGGCGGGCGGAGGAGCGGCCGCATTTCATGGCCGCGGTGACCCATGTGGTGGGCGGCGCGCTGGTCCCGGTGCCGGGCGGCGTGCTGATCCGTGACGCGGACAAGACGATCATCGGCGCGGTGGGGATTTCCGGCGACAATTCCGACAACGACGAGGCGGCGGCGCTGGCCGGCATCGCCGCCGCCGGGTTGGGCGCCGATCCGGGCTGACGCCTGGCGCGGCCGGAAGGCGGCGCGCGCGGCAAGCTGAGACGCCGAGCGACCAGCCGAGCGAGCGCTACGCTGTCGGGCATCCCCGGCGTGGCGGTCACGGCCCGCGCCGCCGGTCTCGCGGCGGTGGCCGTGATCCGCTCGACCGTCGCCGCTCGGCAAGCTGCAACCGTCAGAGTTGCAGCACGGCGCGCACCCCGTCCTCGACGGCCCGCAAATCGTCCCGCGACAACGCGCCGCCGGTCCGGCTGAGGCGCGCCTGGTCCACCGCCCGTAGCTGATCGCACACCGCGACCGCGCCCTCACCGGCCGAGGGCGTGGCCACCACGATCGGCGGATGCGGCTCCGGCCCGGTCGACAGCGGCACCACCACCACCGTGCGGCGGGCGCGATTGAGGCCATCCGCGCTCAGCACCACCGCCGGCCGCGTCTTGCGAATTTCCGCCCCGCGCGTCGGATCGAGATCGACCCACCAGACCGATCCGCGCTGGACGCCGACCGCCGGCCGGGCACGCGGCGCGCGTGCCATCTAGCGGCGCCGGGCGCGGGGGCGCGCGGCGCGCAGGCCGTCGGCGACGGTCGCGGTCTCCCAGGCCGCCATCTCCGCGGCGAGGCGCGCATCCTGTTCCACCGCCAGCGCCGCCTGGTAGAGCGGATCGTCGTCGCCCTGCGCGGCGGGCAGCGCCTGCTCCAGCAGCTGCTGCACGAAGGCACTGCGCCGGCGGCTGGGGACGCTCCGCTTGAAGCGCCGCACCAGGTCATCCGGCAGGCGCAGCAGAAGCTGTTCGGTGGGCATCCAGGTTGCTCCGCCCGGGAGGTTGCTATTGATATTGATAGCAATCAGCGCCGACGGCGGCAAGCCGGACCGGCCAGCGCCGGCGCCGAGGCGACCCGAACCAGCAGTCCGCCGGGGCGACGCCGCCGCCGCTGGCCCCCCATTACCCCGCGCGGTACTTCGCCACCTGCGCCGCGTCGAACCGCAGCCCGAGGCCCGGCGTGGTTGGCATTACCAGGTGCCCCTGCTCCAGCTTCGGCGTCTCGTGGAACAGCTTCAGCATCCACGGCATGTATTCCACCGTCAGTCCGTTCGGGATCGCGGCGATCAACTGCGCGTGGAACTCCGGGATCACGTGGCTGACCACCGGCAGGTTGAACGCCTCGGCCATGCCGGCGACCTTCAGCCATTGCGTCACCCCGCCGACCCGGCACAGGTCGATCATCACGTAATCGACCGCGCGCGCCTCGATCATGTGGCGGAACGGCACGATGCCCCAGACATACTCGCCGCCGGCGATCGGCGTGGACAACGCCTGGTTCACCCGCGCGATCCCGGCGTAGTCGTCGCAGCTGGTGACGTCCTCCAGCCAGAACAGGCCGACATCCTCGGCGCGCCGGCCGATGTCGATCGCCTGCTCGACCCGCCAGCGCTGGTTGATGTCGCACATCAGCTTGATGTCGGGGCCGATCGCATCGCGCACGACACGAACCCGGCGCACCTCCTCGGCCGGCGTCGGATTGCCGGGCAGCGCCATCTGCGTCTTCATCTCGACGAAGCCCTTGTTGACCAGCCGGCGCGCCGCGGTCGCCGCCTGCTGGTCGGTCAGCCCGCGCCGCAGCGACCCCGACGCGTAGGTCGGCACCCGGTCGCGCATCCCGCCGAGCAGCTTCCACAGCGGCTGCTCCAGCGCCTTGCCCTTGATGTCCCACAGCGCCAGGTCGATCGCCGATTGCGCCAGCGTGAAGATGCCCGAGCCGCAGGAATCCCCCGCCGCCACGCGCAGCTTGCGGAGGTTCGCCTCGATGCGCAGCGGGTCCTCGCCGACCAGCAGCGCGCCCAGTTCGTCGACCGCGGTGCGCAGGCTGCCGGTCATCGCGCCGCCGTAGAAGGTCAGGCCGATGCCCTCCAGCCCGGCGTCGGTCTGGATCTGCAGGGTGACGATGGGCCGCAGCCGGTGCTCGTCCTCCGGCATGTCGGCGAGCGGATCATCCTCGGGAATCCGCAGGATGTGCGTGACGATTTTCGTGATCTTCATGACGTTCCCTCACCCTGGCACGATGTGACCGCGGCGAGCTTAGCGGAGAGCGGCCCCCACCCCCAACCCGCGCGCCGGCGGTGGCGCCAGGGCGATCGGGGGACGCAAGAAGGTCGGGGCTCCGCCCCGAACCCCGCCAGGGGGCGTTGCCCCCCTGGACCCCCCACCCCCCGTCAAGTGCCCGGGGGCAGGCGCCGGCGGAGCCTCTGGACTCCATGACCGGGAGTGTGGGGAGGGGAAGGGTTCCAAGGGGCAGCGCCCCTTGGTGGGGTCCGGGGCGAAGCCCCGACTTGCTTATGGTCCCCTCGATCGCCCCACGGCCGCCGGACAACGCGCGCCATGGCGAAGGCCGGGGGGAGGCCGGCCATCACGGGGGCCGCCCGGATCAGTCGAAATTCGCGTGGTTGCCCATCGCCATCATGCCGCGACAGTGCCTGGAATTGAGTTCTAGGATAGATCGATCCGCAAGCCGTGCATCAATGGGGGAACCGCCATGCCCGCCTGGCCGCGTCGCCTGACCGCAGCTTTTGTTCTGCTGTCGCTGCTGGCGCTGGCATTGCCGATGGCCCGGGCCGGGTCCGACATCGGCATCGTCGTGCTGCACGGCAAACAAGGCATGGGCGGCGATCGCACCACCGCCGGGTTCCTGCAGGCGCTGCAGAATGCCGGCTACGCCGTCCAGGCGCCCACGATGTGCTGGTCGCGCAGCCGCAATTACGACGCGGCCTTCCCCGACTGCCTGCGCGAGATCGACACCGCCGTTGCCGCGCTACGCGCCGCTGGCGCGCGCCGCATCGTCGTGGCTGGGCAAAGCCTCGGCGGCAATGCGGCGATCGCCTATGCCGCGCAGCACCCGGAGCTGGCTGGCGTGATCGCGCTGGCCCCGGCCGCCCAGCCGGAGCAGATGTTGCGCAATCCTAACGTCGCCCGCAGCGTGGCGCAGGCGCAGCAGATGCTCGCCGCCGGCCAGGGCGGGCAGCGCGCCAGCTTCGCCGACACCAATGTCGGCCGGTCGTTCAGCGTCACCACCACGGCGGCGATCTATCTGAGTTTCTTCGCGCGCGGCGGGCCGGCGGACTTCGCCGCGCTGCTGGGGCGGGTGCGTCCGCCGTTGATCTGGGTCGCCGGCGCGATGGACCGCACGCAGGACGAGGCCGCGGCGCTGTTCGCCCGGCTGCCGGCCAACCGGTTGAACCGGCTGGTCCAGGTCAACGCGACCCATCTCGACACGCCGGGGGCCGGGACCAGTGCGGTGCTGGACTGGCTGAAAGCGCTGCCGGCGCAGTAGCCCGAGCTTCCTGTGGTCTGAGGTGGCCCCCAAAAACTGGAGTTCTACCCGTGGGGACATGGTGTCAACTCCTTCGTGGGGGTGGACATGGACCGAAGAAATCACCTCTCGATAGCCGCTGCCTGCTGCCGGGCTGCGCGGCCGTCCGTAGCCCAGCAGCAGGCAGACAATTTACAGAAAGGAAGTTGCACCAACGATGCCGGAGAGGCGGCAGCCGGGCACGCTGGCGGCGATCGCCCGCGCGGCCAGGTAGCGGATTCTAGTCGGCGATGCCGCCACGCCGGGCGACGTGCACCACCGGGGCTACCTCCCCCGTCGCCGGATCGGCACCCGGCGCGGGCTCGACCGCCGCTTGCGTGGCCGGCGCCGCAGGCCCGGTTTCCGCCGTGTCGGCGAGCGGCACGCCGTATACTTCGACCTGGTCCAAATGCAGATATTGCTGAACGAGTAACCGAAACCGGACAAAGCGTGCTGCCCTCCGATCGGGATCATTCCATATCAAGGGGTTCCCATCGGTGCCGCCAAACAGTTTGGCTTCTTCGGTCTGAAATACGGTCTCCCAAATCAGGCCGTCCTGTGATGTGTCCAGCGCGAATCGGCTGGCACGGGCCAGAAGGTCAGGATGGTCAATTCGATTGTAGACCCGTATCTGCCGTATCTTAAAGAGTGCCCCCAGGTCCACCTGCCACCACGGCTGGAACTCATAATCCGTATGATTGTTGCAAGAACCGGAGAACTCGCCGCTTACGACACGACCTGCATCGGCTTCGGCTGTCGGCTCACGGGACCATTCGGAGATCGAGCTTTGCGTTGCCCGCTTCCCCAAAGCGATATTCACTCCAGGCGGACGAGGGACGACGCAAGACCGCCAACCCCCATTGAGGATGCTGCTCCAGTAGTCTCGCAAGCGCGTATCCTCGGTGCTGGAGTGATGCTGCAAGAATGACTTGGCATACCCGGCGTCCACTACCCCCTTGAAGGCCAGTTGACTGCGGAAATCGCCATTGGTTCCTCGCCGGATACGCCGATCGAGGTCACGCTCGGAGCGGAACGCATAGTGATATATCACAGCGGTTTCGAGGATGCGCGCCTGTCTGTCCCCGGCGTCGAGGTACGAGCGTGCTTGGGTCGGAAAATTATCGTAGTACGACACCATGCTGTCGCCGAGCACATTGATGCGACGGAGGCTCTGTCCGACTTCCTCGCCCCAATCGTGCCAGAATGCTATCGGGGGTTTCGCCAGGATGCGGGGTACATCCAGCGCCGCGCGCCGGCTGATCATTTTTGTATGAGGGTTTACGCAATTCTCTCGCCGCGTATATTGTAGAAGAACGCTACCACCAGGCCTCTCGACGAATCCATTATTTCCGAATATAATCCAATTCAGATAAAGCGCATCACACTCCAGTCGATAGGATCGCATGAATTCCGAGATATTGGCGTGGTTGCGCATGGACACGAATTCGTCAATATCCAGGCACATAAACCATTCCGTTGATTCGGAAAAATGTTCCAGAAAATGCATGAACATCTGCCTCTGCATGCCGCGAAACGGAAAATATACGAACGTCACGTAGGGATCGGGACCGAGCAGAAATGGGATCAGGCACTCATACAGCGCAGTCGGTTCGTCGTCGTTGCAATAGAGGTAGATGTGCTCGAACCCCACGGCTCGATGGTAGCTAACCCATTCAACGATGGCATCGGTCTCCCACCGTGCACACGCAACCAAGGCGTACTCATACTTCATCACAGGTTCCCCAACCGACCGCTGGCTCTCCGTCAGCCATCGCCCGCCTCTGGCCCGACCCGGCCCAACTGCCATGAACCTTCTCCGGAATCATTCCACACCTGTCCCCATGAAGAGTGATCGTCCAAGTCGCGCATATACGTCAGCCTGCCAGCAAGGCAGTAAGCCGGCCCTCTCAATCTCACACCATCGTCTGCACACCATCGTCTGCACGGCGCCGTCCGCGACGCCAGCTTTGGCCGACGATGGCTGTGCGGTCTACTCGCATCGTTTCACCCCGTCCGCCTTCGGCCGTAGCAGGCGGTTCGAGCCACGGCACTGGCAATCGACCGAGTGCGACCAGCCCGGTCCACACCCCACCGACCGTCTCTGGCAGGGCCGCAAGCGAACCGCAATATCGCCGCAGAACCCGTGACATGAGGCCCTAGTCGGCGGCCCGCCGGTGCCAACCGCCGACGGCCAGGTTTTCCCATAGCAGGGAACTCGGACCGTCGGTCAGGTCGAACCGGATCCCGCGGATGGGTCGCGGCGCGGGCAGGCCGTTGAGCCGCACCGTGATGTCCTGCCAATCGTCGGATGCCGCAATCCGCAGCCGAACGCTGCAAGCCTCGGTGAAGTGCTCCATGTCCGCTTCGATCCAGAACAGCTGCAGCGTCTCTTCGGCCGGGGCTACCAGCCGGAGCCGCAGCGACACGACGTTAACCGGCCGGCCGGCGCCGATGTCGCTCCACAGCACGAAATACGGATCGGGCCGGGCGGCACGCACCGCCATGCAGGTGCCCTGCTTGCGGACGGTGAGCCCCTCGGTACGCTGCGCGCGCCGGATGATGTCCTCGGCCGCGAACGACTCCTGCCAATCCAATGCGACCGGCTCCAGTACCCGCCCGGTCGGCTGCCAGGCCGCTGGCCCGCCCTGTTTCCGCCGCGCCCAGCCGGTGCGCCCGCCATCGGTCAGCACGAAATCGGCAAAGTCGGGGTGCTGGCGCAACACCAGATTGTACACCCGGGCGACCTGGAAGGCGTCGAGCTCCTGGTCGGTGCGGCCGGCAAACACCGTCTCCCAGCCCGGCTGGCAGCCGCGCAGCTTGAAATCCAGGTCATCGAGCGCCAGCCACGCGCCCGGGCGGAGCAGCTTGGCGACCAGGAAGGTCGCCAGCGCGTTGACCCCCCATTCATGCGCGCCGTCGAGGAAGCAGAAGTCGAAGCATGGCGCGCACACGCCGTCGCGGGTCTGCCGGGCGACGATGTCCCCCAGGTGCCAATTGTAGCCCACGCTGTCGGCGATCACGTTGATGTATCGCGCCAGGCCCACGTGCTGCGCCAGCACGTGCACGCCGATCGGCTCGCGCACCAGCATGTTGACGGTGGTCACCTGGCCGCCGCCGATTTCGTCCAGCGCCGCGGCGATCACGCAGGTCGTCGCGCCGTAGCCGGTGCCAAGTTCAACGCAGTCCCGGGGCCCCGAGTTGACCACGCAGTGGTAGATGCTTTCCATCGTGCCCGGCTGCAGCAGGAACAGCAGCTTCTCCCCCTGCGGCGTGCGATAGGCGCTCAGAAGCTGGTGGACCTGTTCAAACTTCATCGGAGCGAGGGGTCCGGGTCAGCGCGTTGTCCAGGCTGCCACGGGAACTGTCGCATCGCGGCCGCTTCGACGACACCCGAGGAAAGCCGCCGCCATTGGCGCGCCTGGCGCGACGCGCGGCGACGGCACCCGGAAGCCTGCGTGATCGTCCGGCCATCGCGCAACTCCCCCCCGGCGGCGCCATCGCGCCCCGTCCGATCCCGCGCGGCCGCGTCGGCCAGTGGCGTTGCGGTTGCCATGGTGCATCGGACCACGCTTGCATCATCGTTCGATCGTCGTCAATCACGCGAGGGACTGCGAGCCGCCCGGTCGAGCCCATCGCGGCGGTGCGACCGCGGTGCGCGTCGCCACCTGCCGGGCAAGCCGACCCGGCAGGCCCATCACGCGGTCGTTGCCCGGGATGATGCCCGCCCAGGATGGCAGGCCGGCGCGCCCGCGCCAAAAAAAGGGCCGGCGGCACAAGCGCGCCACCGGCCCCACGCTCCGCAAAACCTGAAGCCGGCGCGCTACTCGGCCGCCTTCGCCTCCGGGCCGCTCAGGCTGGCCGGGGTGCCGAGCCCCAGCGTCCGCTGGTCGCGCCCGGCGGCGATCGCCCGCAGCCGGTTCATCACCGCCCCGGTGCCCGCCGGGATCAGCCGGCCGACGATGACATTCTCCTTCAGCCCCATCAGGCTGTCGGTCTTGCCCGCCGTGGCCGCTTCCGTCAGCACCCGCGTGGTCTCCTGGAACGAGGCCGCCGAGATGAAGCTGCTGGTCTGCAGGCTGGCCTTGGTGATGCCCTGCAGCACCGGCATCGCCTGCGCCGGACGGTCGTCCTTCGCCAGCTTGGCGTTCACCGCGTCGAACTCGGTGCGGTCGACCTGCTCGCCGGCCAGGAAGGTGGTGTCGCCCGGATCGAGGATCTCCACCTTCTGCAGCATCTGGCGGACGATCACCTCGATGTGCTTGTCGTTGATCTTCACGCCCTGCAGCCGGTAGACGTCCTGGATCTCGTTCACCAGGTAGTCCGACAGCGCCTCGACGCCCAGCACCTTCAGGATGTCGTGCGGCACGCGCGGACCGTCCACCAGCGGATCGCCGCGCAGCACGAAGTCGCCCTCCTGCACCGAGACGTGCTTGCCCTTCGGGATCAGATACTCGGTCTCCTCGCCGGCTTCGTCGTTCTTCACGATGACGCGGCGCTTGTTCTTGTAGTCCTTGCCGAACTCCACCCGCCCGTCGGTCTCGGCGATCACCGCGTGGTCCTTCGGCCGCCGCGCTTCGAACAGTTCGGCGACGCGCGGCAGACCGCCGGTGATGTCGCGGGTCTTGCTGCCCTCGCGCGGGATGCGCGCCAGCACGTCGCCCGCCGCCACCGTCGCGCCGTTGTCCACCGACAGGATCGAATTCGGGCGCCAGGAAGTAGCGCGCGTCCGAGCCGCTCGGCAGCCGCAGCACCTCGCCAGCCTCGTCCTTGAGCTGCAGCCGCGGCCGCAGGTCGGCGCTCTTGGCCCCCTGCTTGTAGTCGACCACCACCTTGGAGGTCAGGCCGGTGACCTCGTCCACCCGCTCGACCAGGGTGATGCCCTCGATCAGGTCGATATACTCCAGCCGGCCGGCCCGTTCGGTGATGATCGGCAGCGTGTAGGGATCCCACTCCGCCAGCTTCTGCGTGCGCGCGACCATCTGGCCGTCATCGACCAGCAGCCTGGCGCCATACGGCACCCGGAAGCGGGCACGCTCGCGCTTCTTGTCGTCGGTCAGCACGATCTCGCAATTGCGGCTCATGACCACGGGCGTGCCCTGGCTGTTCATGACCACGTTGCGGTTGCGCACCACGACCGAGCCTTCGTGGCTGGCCTCGACGCTGGACTGCTCGGCACCGCGCTGCGCCGCGCCGCCGATGTGGAAGGTGCGCATGGTCAGCTGGGTGCCCGGCTCGCCGATCGACTGGGCGGCGATCACGCCCACCGCCTCGCCGATGTTGACCGGCGTGCCGCGCGCCAGGTCGCGGCCGTAGCAATGGCCGCAGACGCCCACCCGGCTGTCGCAGGTCAGCACCGAGCGGATCTTCATCACCTCGACGCCGGCCTGCTCGATCCGTTCGGCCTCGGATTCCTCGATCAGCGTGTTGGCGGCCAGCAGCACCTCGCCGGTGGTCGGGTCCAGCACGTCCTCGGCCGAGGTGCGCCCGAGGATCCGCTCGCTCAGGCTGGCGACCACCTCGCCGCCATCCATCACCGCGCGCACCGTCAGGCCGCGGTCGGTGCCGCAGTCCTCCTCGACGATGATGCAGTCCTGCGCCACGTCGACCAGGCGGCGGGTCAGGTAGCCGGAGTTGGCGGTCTTCAGCGCGGTGTCCGCCAGCCCCTTGCGGGCGCCGTGGGTGGAGTTGAAGTACTCCAGGACCGACAGGCCTTCCTTGAAGTTGGCGATGATCGGCTGCTCGATGATCTCGCCCGAGGGCTTGGCCATCAGGCCGCGCATGCCGGCCAGCTGGCGCATCTGCGCCGGCGAGCCGCGCGCCCCGGAGTGCGACATCATCCACACCGAGTTGGTCTGCACGCCGATCTCCTGCTTGGAGATCTCCTTCATCATCGCGCCCGCGACTTCGTCGGTGCAGCGCGACCAGGCGTCGACCACCTTGTTGTAGCGCTCGCCGGCGGTGATCAGGCCCTCCTGGTACTGCTGCTCGAACTCCTTCACCTCGGCTTGCGTCTTGCGGATCATCTCCTCCTTCTCGACCGGGATGATCAGGTCATCCTTGCCGAAGGAGATGCCGGCCTTGAACGCCTGGCCGAAGCCGAGGCCCATCAGCCGGTCGGCGAAGATCACGCATTCCTTCTGGCCGCAGTGGCGATACACCGCGTCGATCACGTCGGAGATGGTCTTCTTGGTCAGCTGCTTGTTGAGCAGCTCGAACGGCACCGCCGGATGCTTCGGCAGGATCTGGCCGATCATCATCCGCCCCGCGGTGGTCACCACGAGCTGGCGCACCGGGTTGCCGCCGAGGTCGATGGTCTCCCAGCGGCACTTGATCTTGTCGTGCAGCTTGATCACGCCAGCGGCCAGCGCATGCTCGATCTCGCCGATCTGGCCGAAGGCGGGGGCATCGGCGTCGGCGGCGACGCGGAATTCCGGCGTCTCCAGCGACAGATAGTACAGGCCCAGAACGATGTCCTGGCTCGGCACGATGATCGGCTTGCCGTTCGCCGGGCTGAGGATGTTGTTGGTCGACATCATCAGCACGCGCGCTTCCAACTGCGCTTCCAGGCTCAGCGGCACGTGCACCGCCATCTGGTCGCCGTCGAAGTCGGCGTTGAACGCGGTGCAGACCAGCGGATGCAACTGGATCGCCTTGCCCTCGATCAGCACCGGCTCGAACGCCTGGATGCCGAGGCGATGCAGGGTCGGCGCCCGGTTCAGCATCACCGGGTGCTCGCGGATGACTTCCTCCAGGATGTCCCAGACTTCCGGACGCTCCTTCTCCACCATCCGCTTGGCCGCCTTGATGGTGGTGGCGTGGCCGTATTTCTCCAGCTTGGCGTAGATGAACGGCTTGAACAGCTCGAGCGCCATCTTCTTCGGCAGCCCGCACTGGTGCAGCTTCAGTTCGGGGCCGACGACGATGACCGAGCGGCCGGAGTAATCGACGCGCTTGCCCAACAGGTTCTGCCGGAAGCGGCCCTGCTTGCCCTTCAGCATGTCGGACAGCGACTTCAGCGGGCGCTTGTTGGCCCCGGTGATGGCGCGGCCGCGGCGGCCGTTGTCGAACAGCGCGTCCACGGATTCCTGGAGCATGCGCTTTTCGTTGCGCACGATGATGTCGGGCGCGCGCAGCTCGATCAGCCGCTTCAACCGGTTGTTGCGGTTGATCACCCGGCGATACAGGTCGTTCAGATCGGAGGTGGCGAAGCGCCCGCCGTCCAGCGGCACCAGCGGGCGCAGCTCGGGCGGGATCACCGGCACCACGTCGAGGATCATCCAGCCAGGCCGCGCGCCGGACTCGGCGAAGGCCTCGATCAGCTTCAGCCGCTTGACCAGCTTCTTGCGCTTGGCCTCCGAGGTGGTTTCCTTCAGGTCAGCCCGCAGCCGCACCTTTTCCTCGTCGAGGTTGATGCGCCCGAGCACCTTCTTGATCGCCTCGGCGCCGATGCCGGCCTCGAACTGGTCGTCGCCGAACTCGTCCTGCTTCGAGAGCAGCTGATCCTCGGTCAGCAACTGGTGCATCTTGAGGTCGGTGGTGCCTGGCTCCAGCACCACGTAGCTCTCGAAATACAGGATCTTCTCCAGCTCCTTCAGCGTCAGGTCGACCATCAGGCCGATCCGGCTGGGCAGCGACTTGAGGAACCAGATATGCGCTACCGGCGAGGCCAGCTCGATGTGGCCCATCCGCTCGCGCCGCACCTTGGCCAGGGTGACCTCGACGCCGCACTTCTCGCAGATGATGCCGCGGAACTTCATGCGCTTGTACTTGCCGCACAGGCACTCGTAGTCCTTGATCGGGCCGAAGATGCGGGCGCAGAACAAGCCGTCGCGCTCCGGCTTGAAGGTGCGGTAGTTGATGGTCTCCGGCTTCTTGATCTCGCCGTACGACCAACTGCGGATCTGTTCCGGGCTGGCGATGTTGATGCGAATCTGGTCGAAGGTCGCGACCTGGCCGGTCTGGCCGAGGATCTTCATCAGTTCGTTCATGCGTCTGATACCCTTTGGATCAGCTTATGGATCACGCTGCGCAGGCCAGGGCGGATGGCCGTCCGCAAGGAAGGTTCACCACAGAGGCTCTGAGACACGGAGAAGAAAGTCGGTGGCGCTTCGCGCGAAGCACTGTCGATCGCCTTGTTTCCTCTGTGCCTCTGTGGTGTCACTTGCTTGCGGGATCTTATGCCGCCCGGTTATCCAGATCGACGTTCAGGCCCAGCGACTTCAGTTCCTTCACCAGAACGTTGAAGCTCTCCGGCACGCCGGCCTCGAAGGTGTCCTGCTCGCGCACGATCGCCTCGTAGACCTTGGTGCGGCCGGACACGTCGTCCGACTTCACGGTCAGCATCTCCTGCAAGGTGTAGGCCGAGCCGTAGGCTTCCAGCGCCCACACCTCCATCTCGCCGAAGCGCTGGCCGCCGAACTGCGCCTTGCCGCCCAGCGGCTGCTGCGTCACCAGCGAGTACGGGCCGATCGACCGCGCGTGGATCTTGTCGTCCACCAGATGGTGCAGCTTCAGCATGTAGATGTAGCCAACCGTCACCTTGCGCTCGAACGGCTCGCCGGAGCGGCCGTCCACCAGCACGACCTGGCCGGAGGTATCCAGCCCGGCGCGCACCAGCATGGCCTCGATGTCGGACATGCGCGCGCCGTCGAACACCGGCGTGGCGATCGGCACGCCCTTCTTCAGGTTCTCCGCCATCTCCATCAGCTGCTCGGTGTCGAGGCCGGCGATCTCGCGATCGAACACCTCCTCGCCGTAGATATCGCGCAGCTTGTCCAGCAGCTCCTGGCGCGCCGCGCCGGTGCGGCGATACTCCTCGACCAGTTCGCCGATCTGCGCCCCCAGCGAGGCGCAGGCCCAGCCGAGATGGGTCTCCAGGATCTGCCCGACATTCATCCGGCTCGGCACGCCGAGCGGGTTGAGCACCAGATCGACCGGCGTGCCGTCGGCGAGGAACGGCATGTCCTCCACCGGCGTCACGCGCGAAACCACGCCCTTGTTGCCGTGCCGTCCGGCCATCTTGTCGCCGGGCTGCAGCTTGCGCTTCACCGCGATGAACACCTTGACCATCTTCATCACGCCGGGCGGCAGCTCGTCGCCGCGCTGCAGTTTTTCCACCTTGCTGTCGAACCGCTCCTGCAACCGATGGATGGCGGCGTCGAACTCGCGCTTCAGTGTCTCGATCTCGGCCATCACCGCGTCGTCCTGCACGCCGATATGGCGCCAGGCGCCGCGCGGATGCTCGGCCAGCACCGCCTCGTCGATCGGCGTACCGGCCTTGATGCCCTTGAACCCGCCGGACGCCTTGCGGCCCAGCAGTTTTTCCCGGAGCCGGTTCAGGAAGCTGCGCTCCTGGATCGCCTTCTCGTCGTCGCGGTCCTTGGCCAGCCGCTCGATCTCGGCGCGCTCGATCGCCATGGCGCGCTCGTCCTTGTCGACGCCGCGGCGGGAGAACACGCGCACGTCCACCACCGTGCCGGTGACGCCCGGCGGCAGCTTCAGCGAGGTGTCGCGCACGTCCGACGCCTTCTCGCCGAAGATGGCGCGCAGCAGTTTTTCTTCAGGAGTCATCGGGCTTTCGCCCTTCGGCGTCACCTTGCCGACCAGGATGTCGCCCGGGTTCACCTCGGCGCCGATATAGACGATGCCGGCCTCGTCGAGGTTCTTCAGCGCTTCCTCGCCGACATTCGGGATGTCGCGCGTGATCTCCTCCTGGCCCAGCTTGGTGTCGCGCGCCATCACCTCGAATTCCTCGATGTGGATGGAGGTGAACACGTCGTCGCGCGCGATGCGCTCGCTGATCAGGATGGAGTCCTCGAAGTTGTAGCCGTTCCAGGGCATGAACGCGCACAGCACGTTGCGCCCCAGCGCCAGTTCGCCGAGCTCGGTCGAGGGGCCGTCGGCGATGATCTCGCCGTCGGACACCCGGTCGCCCACCTTCACCAGCGGGCGCTGGTTGATGCAGGTCGACTGGTTGGAGCGCATGAACTTGCGCAGCCGGTAGATGTCGACGCCCTTGGTGGTGCCGTCCTCGCTGGTCGCGCGCACCACGATGCGCGCGCCGTCGATCTGATCGACCACGCCTTCACGCCTGGCGACGATGGTGGCCCCGGAGTCGCGCGCCACCGCTTCTTCCATGCCGGTGCCCACCAGCGGCGCGTCGGCGCGGATCAGCGGCACCGCCTGGCGCTGCATGTTCGATCCCATCAGCGCGCGGTTGGCGTCGTCGTTCTCCAGGAACGGGATCAGCGCCGCCGCCACCGAAACCAGCTGCTTCGGCGAAACGTCGATCGCGGTGACGTCGGTCGGCTTGACCAGGCGGAAATCGCCCTGCCGGCGCACCGACACCAGGTCCTCGGTGAAGCGGCCGTCGGCGTCCATCGGCGCGTCGGCCTGGGCGACGACGAGCTTCTCCTCCTCCATCGCCGAGAGGTAGCGCGGGCCCTTCTGGACCACGCCGTCCTTCACCAGCATGTACGGCGTCTCGATGAAGCCGTACTTGTTGACCTTGGCGTAGGTCGCCAGCGAGTTGATCAGGCCGATGTTCGGGCCTTCCGGCGTTTCGATCGGGCAGATGCGGCCGTAATGCGTCGGGTGCACGTCGCGCACCTCGAAGCCCGCCCGTTCGCGGGTCAGGCCGCCCGGGCCAAGCGCGGACAGGCGGCGCTTGTGCGTCACCTCGCTCAGCGGGTTGGTCTGGTCCATGAACTGCGACAACTGCGAGGAGCCGAAGAATTCCCGCACCGCCGCGGCCGCCGGCTTGGCGTTGATCAGGTCGTGCGGCATCACGGTGTCGATGTCGACCGAGCCCATGCGCTCGCGGATGGCGCGCTCCATGCGCAGCAGGCCGATGCGGTATTGGTTCTCCATCAGCTCGCCGACCGAGCGGACGCGCCGGTTGCCCAGGTTGTCGATGTCGTCGATCTGGCCGCGCCCGTCCTTCAGGTCGCACAGCGTCTTGACCGTGCGCAGCAGGTCTTCCTTGCGCAGGATGCGCACGGAATCCGGCACCTCGTCGGAGGTGATGCCGAGGCGCATGTTCATCTTCACCCGCCCGACCGCGGACAGGTCGTAGCGGTCGCGGTCGAAGAACAGGCCGCGGAACAGCGCCTCGGCGGTCTCCGGCGTCGGCGGCTCGCCCGGGCGCATCACGCGGTAGATGTCCACCAGCGCGCTGTCGCGGTCGGAGTTCTTGTCCACCGCCAGGGTGTTGCGCAGCCAGGGGCCGTTCTGCTGGTCGATCGCCAGCGTCGGCAGCCGGACGAACCCGGCCTCCTCCAGCGCGGCGAGCTTGGGCTCGGTCAGCTCCTCGCCGGCCTCGGCGAAGATCTCGCCGGTCTCGGCGTTGACCAGGTCCTCGGCGACGCAGCGGCCCAGCAGGTCGGCGCGGCCGACCAGCACTTCCTTGGTCTTCTCGGCGATCTTGCGGGCCTGGCGCGCGGTGAGCTTGGCCTCGGCCTCGGCCACCACCTCGCCGGTCTCGGCGTCGATCAGCGGCTCCAGCAGCTTGACGCCGCGGAACGCGTCCGGGTTGAACGGGCGCGCCCAGCCCTTGGCGGTCAGGTCGAACGCCACCTGGCCGTAGAACCGCGCGAGGATCTCCTCGGGGTCCATGCCACGGATTTCGTGCAGCTCGACCGGCTCGCCCTTGGCCTCGCGCGCCGCGCGCAAGGCTTCCGTCGCGGCGCCGTCGAGCGCGTAGAGCAGCGTGGTGACCGGCAACTTCCGCTTGCGGTCGATGCGGACGTAGACCAAGTCCTTGCTGTCGAACTCGAAGTCGAGCCAGGAGCCGCGATAGGGGATCACCCGCGCGGCGAACAGGTACTTGCCCGACGAATGGGTCTTGCCCTTGTCGTGGTCGAAGAACACGCCGGGCGAACGGTGCATCTGGCTGACGATGACGCGCTCGGTGCCGTTGATGACGAAGGTGCCGTTGTCCGTCATCAGGGGCATGTCGCCCATGTAGACCGGCTGCTCCTTGATGTCGCGGATCGAGCGGGCGCCGGTGTCCTCATCGACGTCCCAGACGATCAGCCGCAGGATCACCTTCAGCGGCGCGGCAAAGGTCATGCCGCGCTGGATGCATTCCTCGACGTCGTATTTCGGCTCCTCGAGCTCGTAGGAGACGAATTCGAGCCGGCCGCGGCCGGCGAAGTCGTCGATCGGGAAGACCGACTTGAACACCTCCTGCAGCCCGGCGTGCAGCCGGCTGTCGGGGGCGATGTTCATCTGCAGGAACCCCTCGTAGCTGGAGCGCTGCACGTCGATCAGGTTCGGCATGGGCGTCACCTCGGGGATGCGCCCGAAGCTGCGACGGATGCGCTTGCGCGCGGTAAACGACTTGGAAATGGCGTTCATCGACTGTCCTGACACCCTGCCGTCCCGATAGGTAATTCTACGCAAGTCTGCTACGCACGTTGCACGCGAGCCCGGTTGCGCCGCCGCCGGGGTTCTGCCGCGTCCCCGGCCACCAGGGCGGTCGCGTCAGCCACCCCATGCACTGCTCGCCCCATGCACTGCTCGCCCCATGCACTGTTCGCATGTCAGCCAAGGCACCCCGGCAGCCACGCCCCGGCCGGCGAAAACGGGTGCGCGGGCGAGAATCGACTGATTCTCGCCCGCTCCATGCCGTGCCGGCCGCGCGCTCCGGCGGGAGCGCGCAGCCGGGATGTGGTTCGATCGCCGTCGTTACTTGACCTCGACCGCAGCGCCAGCGTCCTCGAGCATCTTGCGGATCTTGGCGGCCTCGTCCTTGTTGACGCCTTCCTTGACCGGCTTCGGCGCGCCCTCGACCAGGTCCTTGGCCTCTTTCAGGCCGAGCCCGGTGATGGTCCGCACTTCCTTGATGACATTGATCTTTTTCTCGCCGGCCTTGGCCAGGATGACGGTAAACTCGGTCTGCTCCTCGACCGGCGCGGCCGCGGCCACGGGCGCGGCGGCGGCTACCGCGACCGGAGCGGCCGCGGAGACACCCCACTTTTCTTCCAACAGCTTCGAGAGCTCCGCAGCCTCAATGACGGTGAGGCTGGACAGCTCGTCCACCAGCTTCTGTAGGTCAGCCATGTTCGTGTGTCCTTCAATCTAGACTTTGGTTGGTTCCTTGCAAGCCGGATTTGCCGGCTTGCCTGTCAGGCATGTCCGTTGCGGCACCTCTGTCGCGCTCCCGGCGGGGAAAGCTCAGGCCGCCTCCGGCACGGTGTCTGCCGCCTCGTCGCGTTTGGCATAGGCCCCGAAGACCCGCGCCAACTGGCCGGCCGGGGCCTGCAGCACGCCGGCGAGCCGTGTCGCCGGGGTGTTCAGCATCCCCAGCAATCCGGCACGCAGCGCCTCCAGGCTCGGCAGCTCGGCCAGTGCCCTGATCCCCGGGACGTCCAGCATCCGGGTTCCCAGCGCACCGCCGATCAGCACCAGCTTGTCGTTGGTCTTGGCGAACTCGACAGCCGCCTTCGCCACCGCCACCGGGTCCTTCGACCACGCCAGCGCGGTCGGTCCCTTCAGCAGCGGCTTGAGGCCGTCGAACCGGGTCCCGTCCAGGGCGAGGTGGGCCAGACGGTTCTTCGCGATCTTGAAGGTCGCGCCCGCGGCCCGCATGCGCCGGCGCAGATCGGTCGCCTCGGCCACGGTCAGCCCCTGGTTCTGGGTGACCACGACCATTGAGACGTCCGCCAGCGCGGCGTTGAGCCCGGCGACGAACTTCCGCTTTTCCGTACGGTCCAAATCTCGTCTCCGTTGATGGTGCCGCAACGCGTCTTGGCGCCGCGCCACCAGTGGCCAGACGCGTGTGGACCGCGCCGGGCCGGGTTGCCCATGGACCGCACCAGGCGACCCCCGCAAGCCGGGGGCCGGACCGGTTCGGTCCGGTTCGCCTGTCCTTCGGACCCCCGGCTTGACCCGGGGACCACAGCCGGAACCGCCAAAGCCCAGACCCCCGGGTCGAGCGACCCGGACGTCGAAACTTCTGGCTTCCCCGTCTCCCGCGCGCGGGCCTCGCGGCCCCTTAGGATGTCCCCGGGCGATCCGGACAGGATCGGGCGGGGACGCTCACGTGCGGTCTCGGACAGGTTCGGAAGCGGATCGCCGGACCAGGTCCGGTGACAAGCTCCCTGCCCACCCGCCCCGGCATCGACCGGCGCGGGCGTATTTCGTTGCGTTCAGTCGCCCAGCGAGCTGACGTCCAGCCGGATGCCCGGCCCCATCGTCGAGCTGAGCGACGCCTTCTTCAGGTAGGTGCCCTTGGCGCCGGTCGGCCGCGCCTTCTGGATCGCGTCGGCCAGCGCCTTGGCATTTTCCACCAGCTTGGCGTCGTCGAAGCTGATCTTGCCGATGCCGGCATGGATGATGCCGGCCTTCTCGGCGCGGAACTCCACCTGGCCGGCCTTGGCGGCGCTGACCGCGCCCTTCACGTCCATCGTCACGGTGCCCAGGCGGGGGTTCGGCATCAGCCCGCGCGGGCCGAGGATCTTCCCCAGCCGGCCGACCACGCCCATCATGTCCGGCGTGGCGATGCAGCGGTCGAAATTGATTTCTCCCCCCTGGATCTTCTCCGCCAGGTCCTCGGCGCCCACCACGTCGGCCCCGGCCGCCTGCGCCTCGTCGGCCTTGGCGCCGCGGGCGAACACGCCGATCCGCACCGTCTTGCCGGTGCCGTTCGGCAGGCTGGTCAGGCCGCGCACCATCTGGTCGGCGTGGCGCGGGTCGATGCCGAGGTTCATCGACATCTCGACCGTCTCGTCGAACTTCGCCTTGGCGGTCTGCTTGATCAGCTTCACCGCATCGGCCAACGGATAGGATTTGGTGCTGTCGATCGCCTTGCGCGCCGCCGCCAGCCGCTTGTTCTTCGCCATGGGTCAGCCCTCCACCACGGCGAGGCCCATGGCACGGGCCGAACCGGCCAGCATGCGCACCGCGCCCTCGACGTCGTTGGCGTTCATGTCCTTCATCTTGATCGCCGCGATCTCGCGCAACTGGGTCGTGGTCACCTGGCCGATCGGCGCGCCCTTGCCGGGCGCGGTGGTGCCCTTGTCGATCCCCGCCGCCTTCTTGAGGAAATAGGTGTTGGGCGGCGTCTTGGTGATGAAGCTGAAGCTGCGGTCGCCGAACGCGGTGATCACCACGGGCACCGGCATGCCGGGCTCCATGTTCTGGGTGACCGCATTGAATTCCTTGCAGAACGCCATGATGTTCAGGCCACGCTGACCCAGCGCCGGGCCCACGGGGGGCGACGGGTTGGCCTTGCCGGCGGGAATCTGCAATTTGATGTAGCCGACGATCTTCTTCGCCATGATCCCTGGTCCTTTGCCGTGCCAAGGGACCGCGGTGCATGCGACCACCCCCCGCCTGGCAGCGGTGGGCCGTCTCCCGCGTTCCGTATGAAGGCGGGGCGTTTACGTGATGCCGGCGGGAGAGTCCAGCTGGTATTTTGGCGCTCGGTCGCCGGGGCGATGGGCGCGGCACGCCGACTGCCACTCGCAGATGGTGCCGCGGCGGCCCGATCGCGATGTGCGCCGCGCCAGGATCGGCAGGTGTGCCCAGCGTGGCAGCCTGGTCATCCCGATCGTGCCACCCACCGGCAACGGACCAAGCGTTCCGGTGGGCTAGTCATGGATCAGGCCGGCAAGACCGGCGTAGAGGCCGACACCGGAAATGATCAGGAAGGCCAGCGCGACCAGCACGGCATAGCTGCCCCGCAGGCGCAGCGCCTCCGGCAGCGCCGTGCGGGCGAGGCGATAGAGCAGGCCGAGCACCAGCGGCAGCAGCAGCGCATTCAGCACCCCGGCCGCGATCGAGAGGCTGACCAGATCGACCCCCGACGCCACCAGGGCGCCGCCAGCCACCAGCATCAGGCTGAGCGAGCCGTAGAACCACGGCGCCTGCCGCGGGTGGCGTTCCAGCGCGTGCTGCACGCCAAGCACCTCGCCGACGCTCCAGGCCAGGGTCAGACAGACCACGATGGTGGCGACCAGCGCGCCGCCGGACAGGCCAAGGATGAAAACCGCCCGGCCGATCGCGGGGCCCAGCGTCGCGGTGAACGCGGTTTCGATCTGCGGCACCGTATCCAGCTTCGCGCCGCCACCAAGCGTTGCCCCGGCGGCGATCAGCAGCGCCGAGGTGATCGTCTGGCACAGCACGACGCCCGCCAGCGTTTCCAGCCGCGCCCCCCTGATATGCTCCGGACCGAGGCCCTTATCGACGCTGGCCGACGGCTGATAGAGCAGCACCCAGGGGATGATGCTGGTGCCGAGATTGGCCGCGAGCAGATAGAGGTACCGGTGGTCGTGCACCGGCAGGTTCGCGGCCTGCCGCACGATCGGCGCGAGCCCCGGCGCGGCGCGCCAGGCCATGACCAGGAAGGCCAGCTCGAACAGGCCGAAGAGCAGCGCGACGCGCTCGACCGAGCGGTAGGAGCCGGTGAGCACCATCAGGATCAGGCCGCCGACGATGCCGGCGATGGCGGCGCGAACCGGCACGCCGATCACCTGGGCGGCGCCGGCGAGGCCGCTCATCTGGCTGACCAGGGCGCCGAAGCAGCTCAGCGCGAGGACGCTCAGCAGCAAGACGGCTTGCCCGCGCCCGAAGCGCCGCAACACCAGCTCGGCGGCGCCGCGGCGCGCGCCAAGCCCGAGCCGCAGCGCCAGCTCCTGCGCCATGAACATGAACGGGATCAGCAGCAGGTTCGGCAGCAGCAGCCGGTAGCCCCATTGCGCGCCGCTCTGCGCCACGGTGATGATGCTGCCGGCGTCGGTGTCGGCGAGCATGGCGACCAGGCCGGGGCCGACGGCAAAGGCCAGATGGCGCCAGGCGAGGCGCCGCGCGCGCGGGACGCCGGGGGTGGTGGGTGGGGTGGCCATGCTGTCGCGCTCCTCCGCCATCCCCGTGTCACGCTCGTTCGCCATCGACGCCCGGGTCCTTCATCGCGTTGGCGCTGTTGCAATAGCGCATGGGCCTGGTGCGGCGCAGGCACGGTGGTGCACGGCACAACCATGCGTGAGCTCAGGGCCATCGGGTGAACGTCCGCAAGGCGGGCGATCGGCTGGTTCGCTGTCATTGCGAGGAGCGCAGCGGTCCTCGCAATGACAGCTTGATCCGGGACGGCCCACAGCTTCACCCGATCGCCCTGTGCGTGAGCTGGTCGCCGTCAGTCCTTACACCATCCGCTATCGGATCACCGACGAGGCGTTGTGATCCTGCGTGTCCGGCCTAGCGTTCGCCGGCCGACCAAACGCCGATCCTCCGACGCGCGATGGATTGGCTTGACGCCGGGTCCGAGCGCAGGCGCACAATCACGCCTCGACTGAGGAGTTCGGCCCCTGCCCTACGCGCACAGCATCGGCGGCACACGTTATGCCTTCCCCGACCTTGCCACCCTGCTGGCACGGGCGACGCCGTTCCGCTCCGGCGATGCGCTGGCCGGATTGGCCGCCGCCTCCGCCGCGGAACGGGTGGCAGCGCAGATGGCTTTGGCGGATTTGCCGCTGCGCGCACTGCTCAATGAGCCAGTGGTGCCGTACGAAGCGGACGAGGTCACCCGCCTGATCGCCGACACCCACGATCCGGTTGCCTTCGCCCCGATCGCCGCGCTGACGGTGGGCGCGTTCCGCGAATACCTGCTGGCTGCCGCGCCCGACGACCTTACCGCGATCCGCGCCGGGGTCACGCCGGAGATGGCCGCCGCGGTCAGCAAGATCATGCGCCAGCAGGACCTGATCGCGGTCGCCGCCAAATGCCGCGTGGTGACAAAATTCCGCAATACGATCGGCCTGCCCGGCCGGCTGTCGGTGCGTCTCCAGCCGAACCATCCCACCGACGATCCGCGCGGCGTCGCCGCCTCGGTGTTGGACGGGTTGCTGCTCGGCGCCGGCGACGCGGTGATCGGCGTCAATCCGGCCACCGACAACGTGGAGGCCACCTGCACCCTGCTCTCGATGCTGGACGCCATCCGCGACCGCTACGCCATCCCGACGCAGACCTGCGTACTGGCGCATGTCACCACCTCCCTGCGCGCGATCGAGCGCGGCGCCCCGGTCGACCTGGTGTTCCAGTCGATCGGCGGCACCGAGGCGGTGAACCGCAGCTTTGGTGTCTCGCTCGCGCTGCTGGCCGAGGCGCGCGAGGCCGCGCTGTCGCTGCAACGCGGCACATTGGGTGATCCGCTGGGCGCCAACGTGATGTATTTCGAGACCGGGCAGGGCAGCGCGCTGTCGGCCGAGGCGCATCACGGCGTCGACCAGCAGACCATCGAGGCGCGCGCCTACGCCGTCGCCCGCGCCTTCTCGCCCCTGCTGGTCAACACGGTGGTCGGCTTCATCGGCCCCGAATACCTGTACGACGGCAAGCAGATCACTCGCGCCGGGCTGGAGGACCATTTCTGCGGCAAGCTGCTCGGCCTGCCGATGGGGGTGGACGTTTGCTACACCAATCACGCCGAGGCCGACCAGGACGACATGGACGCGCTGCTGACGCTGCTCGGCGTTGCCGGGGTGACCTATGTCATGGGCGTGCCGGGGGCGGACGACGTGATGCTGTCGTACCAGAGCACGTCGTTCCACGACGCGCTGTATCTGCGCGGCGCGCTGGGCCTGCGCCCGGCCCCGGAGTTCGAGGACTGGCTCGCCCGTGTCGGCCTCGCCGGCCCGGCGGCGGCGGATCGGATCCCGGCGGGGTTGTCGCCGGCGCTGATCGGGCTGGCGTGAGCGCCGCGCGATGAGCCCGCCGGCGCGCTGGATCGACCTGCGGCAATTCACCCCGGCGCGGGTGGCGCTGGGGCGCGCCGGCAACGGGCTGCCGACCGCGGCGCACCTCGCGTTCCAGGCCGCCCACGCCGCGGCGCGCGACGCGGTGCACGCCGCGCTGGACGTCGTGGCGCTGCGCGGGGAGCTGGCGGCGATCGGCATCGACAGCGTCGCGGTGCGCAGCGAGGCGGTGGACCGCCATGCCTATCTGCTGCGCCCGGACCTGGGCCGGCGGCTGCGCGCGGCGGATCGGCCGCTGCTGGCCCCGCAGCCCGGCGCGTTCGCCTTCCCCGGCGCGTTCGCCTTCGTGGTGTGCGACGGGCTGTCGGCCACCGCGGTGGCGCGCCACGCGGCCGCGGTGCTGGCGCGCGCGGTGCCGGCGCTGCGCGCCCAGGGGATCGCCGTCGCCCCGGTGGCGGTGGCGGAGCAGGGGCGCGTGGCGCTCGGCGACGACATCGGCGCCGCGCTCGGCGCCGCGGCGGTGGCGGTGCTGATCGGCGAGCGCCCGGGCCTGAGCGCGGCCGACAGCCTGGGCATCTACCTGACCTGGCAGCCGCGGCCCGGGCGGACCGATGCCGAGCGCAACTGCATCTCCAACATCCGTCCGGCGGGGCTGGCGCCGGCGGCGGCGGCCGACAAGCTGCTGTGGCTGATCGGCGCGATGCGGCGCTTGCGTCTGACCGGGATCGGACTGAAAGATGAGCAGCAACCGGGGCTGGCGGAGCCGGCGCCGAACGCCGGCATGGCGCAGGCTGTTGCGTCGCGGGATTGACGTTGCGCCGGCGCCGGGGGCTAGGCTTCGCGCGGGACCGTGACGAGGGGGGAAGAGTGGCCAGGCAATCGGCGACAATGCGGGGGTTCCTGGGCTTCGTCGCCGCCGCGATCTCGGTCCTGACGTTCCACCAGGGCATGTGGGCGCTGCTCTACGCGGTGGGGTCGATACCGAACCCGCCCTATCCGACCCGTCCGATGCCGCCGTTCAGCGTGCCGCTGATCGTCGATCTGTGCTTCTGGGGCGGGTTGTACGGCGCGGTGTTCGGCCTGCTGCGGCCGCGCTTCACCTGGCCGCTGTGGCTCGACGGGCTGGTGATGGGGATCATCGCCGCGCTGGTCGGCATGTTCATCGTCGCGCCGATCAAGGGGGCGCCGGTTGCCGGCGGCTGGATGGCCTGGCCGATCCTGCGGTCGTTACTGATCAACGGCTCGTGGGGGATCGGCGTCGGCCTGATCCTGCCGCTGCTGAAGCCGCGCGCCCCGCTGCGGGCCGGAGCCGAGGACCGGGACGCCGGCCGGTAAACCGCCGGTCACGCCGGCGCCGCTGCCGAGGTTGCGCCGGCGACGTGCCTGCCGATCAGCCGGGTGCGGGCGGTCTCCAGGCTGGCCCGCCTGGAAGCGGGGGGCGAGAGCGGCGAGATGGGAACCGGCCGCGCGGTCGATGCAAGGCGTCGCTCGGGGCCTCGCCGGTCACGACGATCGGGGCGCCTACCTGGTTTTCGCTGCCAGTTGTGCCCGCAGCGCCGCCACTTCGGCGCGCAGCGAGGCGATCTCAGTCGCGGTATCGGGACCGCCAATGGGACTGCCAGTGGGACCGCCGCCTTGGGCGCCCTGATCCGCTGGCCGGTAGAACGGGGTAAAGAAGCTCATGGCCCGCTCCATCATCGCCATGTTCTGCCGGCTGACTTCTTCCATGTTGCCGAACGGGAACATGCCGCCCATGGTCTTCTGCATGGCCGCGCGCATCTGTTCCTGCTGGTGGCCGAAGGCGCCCAGCGCCTGTTCCAGGTATTTCGGCACCAGGCTTTGCACCTGGTCGCCATAGAAGCCGATCAACTGGCGCAGGAACGCGGTCGGCAACAGGCTCTGGCCCTGCTTGCCCTCCTCCTCCACGATGATCTGGGTCAGCACGCCGCGGGTGATGTCCTCGCCGGACTTGGCGTCGTAGACCACGAAGTCACGCCCCTGGCGGACCATATCGGCCAGGTTGTCGAGGGTGATGTAGCTTGAGCTTTCCGTGTTGTACAGCCGGCGGTTGGCGTATTTCTTCACCACCACGGTCGGCGAGGCGTCCGCCGGCTTGGGCTTGGCGTCGGCACGAACGGCTTCGGACATACGTCTCTCCCGCGCGGGTGTGGAGATACAATGCGGCCTATGCCGCACCTGCGAAAGCGTTATTTGCCGAATTGTCCCGGTTTGACGGTTCCGCGGGCGAAGCGCCGGGCTTATGGTCCGCGCCGCGCCGGGACAGGGGACCAATGCGGCATGGCCGAGCCTGGACAGAAGCCGGATCTCGAGGCACTTGCGCGCGACTGGATCACGCTGTGGCAGAGCGAGCTAGCCGCGATCGCCGCCGACCGGGAGGCCCAGGAGAGCTGGCAGGCGATCCTGGCGCTCTGGGCCGGCGCGGCATCCGCCATGCTGGCCGCGGCGCCCCGGTCCCGGCCGTCACCGACCGGCGCAACGCGGGCGCCCCCATCGCAGGCTGGACCGGCGCAGGCCGGGGCATCGCAACCTGCGCCGGCGCAAGCGGGACCGCCGCCGGGCGCCCCACGGCCGCCGCCGGCCTGGGGCGCAGCCGAGGCCGCCGATGAACCCGCGGACCGACGCGCCGGCACCGCTGCGCCGCCGCGGGCCGCGCCCGCTGCTGCTGCACCTGACCCTCGCGATGCTGCGATCGACCGTCTCGCGCGCCACGTCGGCGAACTCGAATCCCGCCTCGCCGAGCTCGAGCACGGCGTTCGCGGCGGCGGCGGCGGCCATCGTCGCGGCGCTGCGGAACCCGGACCACGCCGACGGCGCCGCTGAGGCCTTCCCCAGCGCGGTGGTCGAGGCGACGCTGCGCCAGGACGCCGACCTGATCAGCGGCATCGCCGCCTATCGCCGCCACCCCTACGCGCGCAGCTTGCAGGACCCCGCAACGGTCTGGGCCGAGGGCGAGACCCGCCTGCTGGATTACGGCGTCCCCGGCGACGGCGGGGGCGATCGCGCGGGCCCCGACCACGATCATGCGAACCGCGAGCGCCCGGACCACGACGGTCCGGGCCGCGACGGTCCGGGCCGCGACGGTTCGGGCCGCGACGGTTCGGGCCACGACGGTCCGGAGCGGGCCCGCGCGGGCGTGCCGGCGCTGTTCGTGCCCAGCCTGGTGAACCGCGCCTATGTGCTCGACCTGGCACCGGGCCACTCGATGCTGCGCTGGCTGGCGAGGCAAGGCGTCCGGCCGCTGCTGCTGGACTGGGGCTGGCCCGCCGAGGTCGAGCGGCGCTTCACCCTGACCGACTACGTCGCGGGCCGGCTGGAACGGGCGATGCAAGCCGCCGCCGACCTGGCGGGCGGGCCGACGGTGCTGGTGGGCTATTGCATGGGCGGCACCCTGGCGGTTGCCGCGGCGGCGCGCCGGCCGGAGCTGCTCCGCGGCCTCGGGCTGCTGGCGGCGCCGTGGGACTTCCATGCCGCCGATCGCGCCGCAGGACTGACCCGGGCGCAGACCCTGGCCGGCATGCTGCCGCTGTTCGAGCCGGCGCTGGCGTTCAACCAGACCCTGCCGATCGACCTGCTGCAACTGCTGTTCGCGCTGCTCGACCCGTGGGGCGTGGCGGACAAGTATCGCGGCTTCGCGCGGCTGGACCAGGAGGGCGCCCGCGCCCGGCTGTTCGTTGCGCTGGAGGACTGGCTGAACGACGGCGTGCCGCTCGCCGCGCCGGTGGCGCGCGAATGCCTGGCCGGCTGGTATGGCGAGAATTCGCCGGCGCGCGGCAGCTGGCGGATCGCCGGGATGCCGGTCGATCCCGCCGCCGTGCGGCTGCCCAGCTTTGTCGCCGCGCCGGCGCGCGACCGCATCGTGCCGCCCGAGAGCGCCCGCCCGCTCGCCGCGCTGATCCAAGGCGCGGTGCTGCACGAACCGCACGCCGGGCACATCGGCATGGTCGCCGGCGGCACCGCCGAGCGCGTGCTCTGGCGCCCGCTGCGCGACTGGCTGCAAACTCTGGGATGATCGGGCCTACGGCATTGACCTAGCGTTGCCCGCGGCGGTCGGCGCGCTCCGATGATGCGACCTGGGCGCTGGCTGCATCGCAAGCAAGCAAGGATTCCAACACGGAGGAAGCGCGGAGGGCCACGAAGGCCACGGAGAAGCAAGGCATTTGGGCGCTTCGCGCTGTCGTCGGTTCCGGCACCGCGCGTAGCGCATCGATGCCTTCTCCGTGGCCCTCCGCGCTTCCTCCGGGTTAAAATTCTTGGCTCATATGGCGTTGACGGTTGGACGGCCCCGTAGGGCGGAAAAGCGCAGCGCCTTCCGCCGTCGGACGGTGGCGGGATATGTTGTTGGGGACGTCGGCAGATGCGAGCGGCTCGCCCGGCGGTGGCGGAAGGCGCTGCGCTTTTCCGCCCTACGGGGCCGTCCAACAGTCAACGCCATATGAGCGAAATTCTTGCTTGCTTGCCTGCGGACGCTGCGAACCCGCCCAGGACCGACCGGTCGGTCGACAATCGCGGACAGGGGGTGGGTGAATCCCGTAGGATGATCGGGCCGGGGGCGGGGGGCGATCGGGCGGGAGGAGCGACATGCGCATTGTGGTGATCGGCGTCTCGCACTGGCACGTGCCGTTCTACCTGGACCCGTGCCTGGCACTGCCCGGCGTCGCCGTGGTGGGGGTGAGCGACGAGGACCCGGCGCGCGCGGCACCGGTCGCCGCGCAGGCCGGCTGCCCGGCCTTCGCCGACTATCGCGAGATGTGCGCCAGGCTGAAGCCGGATTTCGCCTTCGCGCTCGGCCGGCACTGCGACATGCCGGCGCTCGGCCGCTTCCTGATCGAGGCGCGCATCCCGTTCGCCATGGAAAAACCCTGCGGCACCTCGCTGGCCGAGGTGCGCGCGCTCGCCGCGCTGGCGCGCGCGGCCAACGCCTTCGCCGCGATCCCCTTCGTGTTCCGCCACTGCGCCCTGCTCGACGCGGTGCGCGAGGCCGCCGCCGGCGAGGCGATCCACTACATGACGTTCAAGTTCATCGGCGGCCTGGTCGATCGCTACCGCCAGGCGCGCTGCGCGTGGATGCTGGACCGCGCCACCGCCGGCGGCGGACCGCTGATCAATCTCGGGGTGCATTTCCTCGACCTCTGCCGCGTGCTGCTGCCGGGCGCGCGGTTCGAGGTCACCGCCGCGATGCTGTCCAACGCGCAGGCCCGTCTGTCGATCGAAGACCACGCGGTGGTGCTGCTGCAGGGCGGCGGCGCGCGCTGCGTGGTGGAGACCGGCTACCTGTACCCGGCGCCGCACTCGGTGTTCGACATGCACTACAGCATCCGCACCGAGCGCCACTACTTCGCCGCGCGCGACGCCGAGACTTTGGAGATCAGCGACGACACCCGCGCCCGGCACACCAGCGCGATGCCGCTGATCAACGCGCCGCTGTATCCCACCTTCGTCGCCGACACGCTGCGCCGGCTGGAGCGGGGGGAAAAGCCGATCGCCGATCTCGACGACATGGCCGAGGCGATGCGCCTGGTGCACGACGCCTACGCGCTGTCGCCGCTGGGCTGAGCCGACGACGCGACCCGCGCGGCGCGCCCCATTGGTCAGCGGACCTCGGGCAGGCCGCCAGCGGCAGACTTGCCTCAGGTCACGTCGACGCCGTTGACGCGGAACAAGCGCGCCCAGCCCTCCAGGTCCGGCAGCAGCGGGGTGGCCAGGGCCACCGCCTCGGTGCCGAGGTCCTGGGAGACCAGCGGACGCGCCGGGTTCAGCCGAGCCACCTGGCCTGGTCCAGCCGGCGCAGCCCGGTGATGCCGACGCGCAAAGCCGGCGCCGGGCGGATCGCGGCGGCGGCGCTCACCGGCGTCGCGCCATGCTCAGCGGCGGGCCAGGATCGCGGGCTGTTCGGCGCCGATCCCGGAGGGGTGCGGGACCGGCGCGGACAGCGCCTCCGGCCAGTCCCAGTGCGTGGCGTCGAACAGCGCGCGCATCGCCGCCACGTCGCAGTGGAACGGCGGCCCGCCGTCCTTGCCGGTCTGCATGAACAGGGCGAACAGCCGCCCGCCGGGGCGCAGCCAGGCGTGCAGCCGCGCCGCGTAGTCCGGCCACAGTGCCGGCGGCAACGCGCACAGGCAGGCCTGGTTGTAGATCGCGTCGAACGGCGCCGGGACCTGCCAGGCGAACAGGTCCGCCAGCTCGACCCGCGCGGTCATGTGCACCCGCTCGAGCCGCGCCCGCTGCGCCGCCACGGCGGTCGGCGCGGCGTCTACCACGGTGACGGTGAACCCGGCCTCGGCCAGCGCCAGCGGCTCGGTGCTGCGCCCGGCGCCCGGCACCAGGATGCGGCACGGCGCCAGCACGCCGCTTTCCTGCCAGTCGACGAAGGCGGGGTGCAGCGCGGGACGCTCCCAGCGCGTGGTGCCCTCGCGGAAACGTTCCTCCCAGTTGAGCGCCTGGGTCGGTAATGGCTGGGTCGGCGGCGGGGGCGGCGTGCTCATGGCACTGCCTCCGGCAGGCGCATCCAGTCGGGGATGCGCGGGGTCAGGCGGGCCTCGCCGCAGGCGAGGTCGCCGGTCAGCGCTTCCAGCCGCAGCACCGCCAGGCCCAGCGCGTCGCGTCCCGAGCGCATCGTCCCGACCTCGGCGCCGTCGCGCAGCACCGGCGTGCCGGGCGCGGGCAGCGGTCCGGCCACGGCGACCGGCACCAGCCGGCGCTTCACCAGCCCGCGGTATCGGGTGCGGGCGGTGAGTTCCTGGCCCATGTAGCAGCCCTTGGTCCAGGAGACGCCGGACAGCTCGTCGAAGCCGGCTTCCAGCAGCACGGTTTTTTCCGCCTCCAGGTCGGCCGAGCCGTCGGGCAGGCCGAGGCGCAGGCGATGCAGGTCCCAGTCTGTCGCGGGCGCGTTGGTGGCGAGCGGCGCGGGCGACAGCAGCCGCCAGCCGGCGGCTTGCAGGCGCGGGTCGGGGGCGGCGATGGCGGCCTGCGGCGGCGGGCCGCCCCAGGCGACGAACACGGCAAGGTCGTCACGCGCGCCGATCGTCACCTTCGAGCGCAGCCGGAACCGGCCGAGCCGCGCGATCAGCATCGCCGCCTGGGCGCGCTCGCAGTCCAGCAGCAGGCGGTCGCCGTCGGCCAGGATGAAGAAGTCCGCCAGCCACTTGCCCTGCGGCGTCAGCAGCGCGGTCCACACCGCGCGGCCCGGCGCCGCGGGCGCGACGTCGTTCGACACCAGGCCCTGCAGGAAGGCGACGCGATCCTCCCCGCCGATCTCGATCACGCCCCGCGCGGGCAGCGCCGCTGTTTGTGTCATGACGGCAAAGGTGGGGGATGGGGCGGCGCTGGGCAAGGCGGGGCGCCGCATTGCCCGCGAGCTCGTTTCTCTCCCGCTCTCGCTGGACCTGGTCGGCGCCTACGCGAAGGAGACGCTCATCAGCTTCGACGACCACGCGTGGCAGGTTGCGGCGCGGATCGATCTTGACGTTGCCCTCTTGAACCCCCAATATGGGGGTATGAAGAGTGGGCGGGCGCCGCATTACGTTCTGCGGATGGTCAAATTCGCCTTCGCCGACGTGAGCGGGCTGAACCGCACAATGGCAGCCGCCGCTGGGGCTGACGATGTTGGAATGGATGAGCATGCGGTCATCGACGTCATAGCCCACCTCACACCGCGCGACTTCGACAAGTCCATGCGGTCGGAGATCGATCCTGCGGTTTGGCAGGATGTCTATAAACCAGTCGTTGACCGTTGCGAGTTGTACGTGAAGTTCACAGTGGATGCGCGTGGGGAGTTGCTGCTGATCAGCTTTAAGGAAAACGAGTTATGACCAATCCACGTGACTACCCGGATGTGATTCAAAGCGCGGAAAGCGGCAGGCTGTTGCACCGCGGTGTAAAGATGCTGACCATCGAGATCGGCGGCCAGCCTTTCACCTATGGCCAGCCCGGGTGGTGGGCGTCGATTGACGATCCAGACGATACCGAAGGTCAACTGGTTGACGAGGACAATGTCATTCGCGCCGCGGCCCGGCGCGAGGCCAGGGCCAGGGCGAAGCATGCAGCCCTTACGCCGCTTGTTATCCGGGCGATCCGGGAAGCGTGCGGGCTCTCGCAACAGGAAGCGGCTCGGGTGTTTGGCGGTGGCCCGAAGGCATTCGAAAAATACGAGAGCGGCGAGGTGTCGCCGAGTTCGTCGATGACGCGGTTGCTGCTGCTTGCTGCACGGCGGCCAGAGCTTTTCAAGAAGGGCACCGGTCTGCCGATGCTTTCCCAAGCCGACGCCGCGTTGATCCGTGAGACGGTGCGCAAGAGCTCCGTCGAGCGGATTTGGGAGCGAATCTACTGATTCTCGTGCCGGCCGGGCCGAGGAGCGACTGTAGCTGAAGGTCCGAACGAACCGGCTGGCGCACGCATGAGGATCAGAGGATGAGTATTGGAACGTATCCGTTGAAACTGCCTGCCTCGCTCAAGCGGGAGGCAGAATGTCTGGCCAAGGCGGACGGTGTATCGCGCGGCCAGTGGATCACCGTTGCCGTCGCGCAGAAGGTCGCGACCGTTCAATCGGCTGCGGCGTTTTTTTCGTCGGCGGGCGGGTGATGCCAGGGCGGAGGACATGAAAGCGACTCTGGCCAGGGTCCCGGACGTGCCGCCAGATTCGCACGGCTGTGGTCTGTCAACGAAAACGGATGGTTCTGGATACGGTCGACCTGACCGTGGAAACCACGGTAGAAAGCCAGCTTTCAGCGACCGTCAGCGAGGGGGATTTGTGAACAGTCGGATGGTCCCGCCGATCAGTTGGCGCCGACTGGCGCAGTATCGCTCCTGCGTTGTCGGCGTCTGCGTCGGTGGGCGCGGAGGTCAGCTTGCTACAGGCGCGCCCCGCCGTTGGCCGTCGCCTAAGCCGTGCGGCGTGCCATCCATCCAGCGGCCAAGTGCGGCCGCTGCTGGGACCACATACAGCGGTGCGGCGTGCATGACGATACGCCCAGTCTGGAAGAAGTGCGTCATCACCAAGGCCACCAGGACAAGTCCTGGTATGACGAGCAGATCGATCGGGCGGAACAGGCCAGCGAGGCTCCGGCGCTCGCCATAGCGCCAGCCGAGTGCGCCGACCGCAAACAACACCACGACCGGCAAGGCGTTCAGCAACAGGCCGCGTGCCGAGACCGAGACACGCAAATTGCTCAGCAGCGTCGTGAGGTAACGGCCCGGTTCGATCTGATAGCCATGGCCAGGCAGGCGCAGGATCAGCAGTGCGGCGACATACACCGCGACCGCCACGAGCGTGGCGGACCACTGAGCGCGGAACAGTCGGCGATCCGCCGCCGAACACATGCAGCGCAGCGTCAGCCATATTGCGAACACGATCACTACTTTTTCGTTGGCGAACACCGATGGCACGATCAGCATGGCAAAGGCAAGAGGCCGCGACAGCAGAAAAACGCCAGTCGCTACCAGCAGGATGGCAAACGCGTCGATGCCGAAGAACTGACTGTGCAGGATAAGTACCCGAGAAGCACCCCCGCCAGCGTGGCTTCACGTCGCGGCAGACCGGCGCGGTCGCGAGCGATTCGATATGACAACAGCCCCGCTGCCAGCAGCGACAGATAGGACAGTGCGGCGATCGCCGCCGTCGCCTGTACGTATTGCGGGGTGAGCGCCGCCGGAAGGTTGGTCAGCCGCAACGCGGGCAACGCGTAGTACAGCGGCAGCGCGGCCACCATCGTCAACAGGCGGTAGCCATACGGCGATTCCGGAAACGCGCCGCCCGGAGCACCTGCCAGCCACAGGAGGAACGGCGCATAGTCGTCCCGTGGCAGGGTATCGAACACCATGATGCGGTCGATAATGAAGAAGGATCTTCGCTGTTTCGTGTGGGGGGAAATCGACGCGGCGCACGGGGGCCTCGTTGCCCGACCTGATCGAGCCTGGCGCCGTGCTCGCCGCCGTCAAGGACGCTTCGCGCCGCCTTCGGCGGTGGCCTGCGGCCATCCCTCGGGTCAGGCCCGATTGCATGCCTTGACTGCGGCTGCGCGCGGCGCCCTGCAATCGTCAGGCCGGGACGAAGAAACGGCGCTCAGCCGAACCAAGAAACCTGGCTGGTGGTTCGCCGCACCGGGTGGGCCTTGGCCGCGAACTGCCGCTGGACACAGTTGGCCCAGGGAAGCTCAGCGGCCGCTGCTACCCACACGAAACAGCGAGGACCCATGAAGAACAACGGTTCCAGCGCGATCGCGAGCGCCACGAGGCGGCGAGGCAATAGACCCAGGATTTCATCGTGACCGACCGCCCCGTTGAGATAGCCCCGTATTAGCGCCCCCGCCATCGGCGCTGTCGTTGGGGAAGGGTATGCTCGTGGCTGGCATGCCGCAACTCCGCCGGTCGGCACCAACTGACCGGCGGGACCATCTGCACCTGTTCGGAAATCCCCCTCGCGGACCGTCGTTGAAAACTGGCTTCGACCGTAGTTTCCACGGTCAGACCGACCGTATCCAGAACCATCTGTTTTCGTTGACAGATGCGAACTCTATGCTGGTCTGCCAGTATGTCAGCTTAGACCAGACTTGCCAGGTTCGGCGCTGTCGAATGTGGCCCCTTGTGCGAAGGTCAGTCGGAGCAGAACGGCCACCGAATGTCCGCTCCCCACCCATTGCAGACATTCAAACCGACCCACCGGCCATCGAGCGGGGAAGACTGCCGCTCCCCGCGAAGCGCCTTGCGGATGGCTCTACTCTGCCCTGAGGAACCGGGCCGGTGCGACCAGGGAGCGCGTCGGTGGAAGACGGGCGCGACGCGCGTGGTCTCGGTGCGGCCGGGCCCAGATGCCGTTCGTCCTGGGGCACCGCCGCCGATCCCGCACGGTTCTCCCTGTGCTCCGTGAGTCCTCCCTGCTTTCTCCGTGTTAGATTCTTGCTTGCGGGCGGCCGCGCGCCCGGGGGCCGCCCGGCTTGGCCCGCGCCGGTGGCCGGCAGGCCTCACCGCCCGACAGCCGATCAGGACCCACCATCGGCGTTCATTGGCCTGCCCCGGCCGGTCAGGTGGGACAGCCGCCTGTTCGCCGCGAGCGATGTTTCGGCGCCAGCGGCCCAGGCATGCTAACGACCGCCACGCCGGGGCCGCCCCCGGCCCATCACCGTTCGAACCGGCCGCCCGACATGCCCGACGCCGCGCCAACCACCCCGATTGGGATCGCCCCGCGCAAGATCGCCCCGCTGAAGATCGCGCAGGTGATGGCCGGTGCCCGCGTCGGCGGGGCCGAGCTGTTCTTCGAGCGCCTCAGCATCGCGCTGGCCGGCGCCGGCGACCAGGTCGTGCCGATCATCCGCCGCGACGCCGAGCGCGCGGCCCGGCTGCGCGCGGCCGGGCTGCAGCCGCTGGAACTCGGCTTCGGCGGCCCGCTCGACCTGGTCACCGGCCGCCGCCTCGCCGCCGCGCTGCGCCGCTTCGCTCCGCGGGTGATCGTCGCCTGGATGAGCCGCGCCGCGCGCTTCGCCCCGGCCGGCGACTGGGTGCTGGTCGGCCGCCTGGGCGGCACCTACGACCTGCGCAACTTCCGCCGCTGCGACCACCTGGTGGCCAACACCGCCGGGCTGGCCGACTGGATCCTGCGCCAGGGTTTTCCCGCCGCGCGCGTGCACCAGCTGCCGAACTTCGCCCCCGACCTGGCCGGCGCCGCGCCGGTGCCGCGCGCGGCGCTGGGGGTGCCGGCCGATGCGCCGCTGCTGCTGGCGCTCGGCCGGCTGCATCGCAACAAGGCGTTCGACGTGCTGGTGCGCGCGCTGGCGCGCCTGCCGCGCGTCCACGCCCTGATCGCCGGCGAGGGTCCGGAGCGCGGCGCGCTGGAGGCGCTGGCGCGGGCGGAGGGCGTCAGCGACCGGCTGCACCTGCCGGGCTGGCGTAGCGACACCGCCGCCTTGCTCGCCGCCGCCGACCTGCTGGTGTGTCCCTCCCGCCAGGAGCCGCTGGGCAACGTCGTGCTGGAAGCCTGGTCGGCGGGCCGTCCCGTGGTCGCCGCCGCCGCGGCGGGACCCGCGGAGCTGATCGCGCCCGACCGCGACGGGATCGTGGTCCCGCTCGAGGACGCGGCGGCACTGGCCGCGGCGATCCGCGCCGTGCTGGACGATCCGCCGCGCGCCGCGGCGCTGGCGCGGCACGGCCGCGCCCGCTACGAAGCCGACTTCGCCGAAGCGCCGGTGCTGGCAAGCTGGCGGCACTTCCTCGGCACCGTGGAGAAGCCCTGAATGTGCGGCATCGCCGGCCTGGTCTATGCGTCCGGCGCGGCGCCGCCGACGCCGGCGGTGCTGTCGCGGCTGATCGACGCGCTGCACCATCGCGGACCCGACGGCACCGGCCACCACGTGCTCGGCCGCGTCGCCCTGGTGCACAACCGCCTGGCGATCATCGACCTGGTGACCGGCGACCAGCCGCTGTTCGCCGGCCCGGCGGCGCTGGTGGCGAACGGCGAGATCTACAACTACCGCGAGCTGCGCGCGGCGATGCCGGGCACCAGCTTCGCCACCAACAGCGATTGCGAGCCGCCGCTGCATCTGTGGCTGCGCGACGGGGCGGACTATGCAAGCGCGCTGCGCGGCATGTACGCGATCGCCATCCACCAGCGCGTGCAACGCAGCGTCACGCTGAGCCGCGACCCGTTCGGCATCAAGCCGCTGTACACCGCCCAGGTCGCGGACGGCCTGGCGTTCGCCTCGGAGCCGCAGGCGCTGCTGGAAGCGGGGCTGGTCGAACGTCGCGTCCGCCCGGCGGCGCGCGAGGAGCTGCTGCAACTGCAGTTCACCACCGGCGCCGAGACGATCTTCCAGGGCATCCGGCGCCTGCTGCCGGGCGAGACGCTGACCTGCGCCGAAGGGCGCGTGGTGGACCGCCGCCGCATCTCCCACCTGCCCGAGGGCGGGCCGGAGGCGATCGACGAGGCCGCGGCGCTGGTCCGCCTCGATCGCGCGCTGGAGGAAAGCGTCGAGCTGCACCAGCGCAGCGACGTGCCGTACGGGATGTTCCTGTCCGGCGGCATCGACAGCGCGACGGTGCTGGCGCTGATGGCGCGGCTGAACAGCCAGCCGGTGCTGGCCTTCACCGCCGGCTGGGACGTGCCCGACGCGGCCGACGAGCGGGCGCAGGCCGCGGTCGTGGCCAAGGCGCTCGGCGCGCACCACGAAACGATCGAGATCAACCAGGCGATGGTCTGGCGGCACCTGCCGGAGATCGTCGGCTGCATGGACGACCCGGCGGCGGACTATGCGATCATCCCGACCTGGTTCCTCGCCCGGCGCGCGCGCCAGGACGTGAAGGTGGTGCTCAGCGGCGAGGGCGGCGACGAGATCTTCGCCGGCTACGGCCGCTACCGCGCGGCGACGCGGCCGTGGTGGCTGGGCGGGCGGGCGATGTACGCCAGCGGCGCGTTCGACCGGATCGACGTGCTGCGCGCGCGCCCCGCCGGCTGGCGCGACGGCATCGCCGCGGCCGAGATCGCCGCGGCCGATGGCGGGCGGTCCCGCCTGGCGCAGGCGCAGGCCACCGACATGGCCGACTGGCTGGCGCACGACCTGCTGCTGAAGCTGGACCGCTGCCTGATGGCGCATGCGGTGGAGGGGCGGACGCCGTTCCTCGATCGCGGCGTGGCGGCGGCGGCGTTCCGCCTGCCCGACGGGTTGAAGCTGCGCAACGGGCTGGGCAAGTGGCTGCTGCGGCGGTGGCTGGAGCAGCACGTGCCGGCGGCGCGGCCGTTCGCGCCGAAGCAGGGGTTCACCGTGCCGATCGGGGCGTGGATCAAGGGCCAGGGCGGGCGGCTCGGTCCGCTGGTGGCGGCGCAGCCGGGGGTGGCGGAGATCGCCGATCCGGCGAAGGTGCGCGCGCTGTTCGCCGACATGCGCCATCGGCGGCACGGCTTCGCGGCGTGGCGGCTGCTGTTCTACGCGCTGTGGCACCGGCGACACATTCTGGGCCTGCCGCCGGCGGGGGACGTGTTCGCGACCCTGGCGGCGGGGTAGGGAGCGGCCAAGCCCGTCGCCGCCGCGCGCGTGACGTTTCAGCGACGTGGCCGCGCCCGGGCGCAGGCAGCTTCCGGTTCAAACTCGATCCGGCCTATTCAACCTCGATCCGGCAGGCCAACGACAACCGATTGAAAGGATGGCTGTCCGTCCACTGCGCGGCCGTTGCCGAAGCTGCCGAAATTATCAATCGTGTTCGCCTCCTGCGCCAGTTCCTGCTTCAGCCCAGGGGTCGCCCGCGGATTGATGTCGATGATCGGAACATGATTGAGCTCGCGACTGTGCTGTTTGATCTCCGCAACATCGTAGGCGCTGTCCATCAGGTCATACAGGTTGGTGACTTGCGCGGCGGTCATGGTGGCGAGCGGAATGGCCACTTGGCTGTCATGCACGGACGCTGACGTGAGCACGCAACTGATCGGTATCTCGCCATCCGCGCTGTCGATATGCAGCTTATAGCCGATCCAGGATTCCTGGTATCCCTTGGCATTGCGCTTGGCTCCCACGTCGCAGTGCCGGGGAAGATCGGCCAGCATCGCAGCCAATGTCATGCCCAGTTGGCGCTCGATCCGGCGTGGCGGCTGCGTGGGTCGGATCTCGCCCTTGGGTGGACAACCACGCTTGCATTTGGGTTGCGCGGCTGGCACCGGCTGGTCTGGTTTTGCTGGTTTCTCGCGGGCCTCGATCGCTGTACTGTCGCGTGAGATGTGCCCAACCAACCGATCCGCGTGAGTTTCCTTGATCAGCGCGTCATGCAGTCGCGTATACCAACTTCCCTATCGGCTGACCGATCGGCCGGCGTTGGGCCGTCGGTATGAGTCTTGGTCTGGCGCGCGGCCACCTCTGGCCGGCCGCCGGCGCCTCAGACGATGCCGTCCCGACGCAAGCCCGCGACCGCGGCGGCGTCGAGACCAAGCCAGTCGGCAAGCACTTCGGCGGTGTGCTCGCCGAGCAATGGCGCGGACTTGACTTCGCTCGGGACGCCGTCGAAGCGCACCGGCCAGGTCGGCATCGTCATCGAGCGTTCGCCATGCGTCATCGTTTGCAGGATGCCGCGCTGGCGGAAGCTCGGCTCGTTGGTCAATTCCATCGAGTTCGAGGACCGCACCGGCGGGGACGCCGACCGCGCTCAGTTGCGTCATTGCCTCGTGTTTCGTGCGCTGCCGCGTCCAAACCGTGACGATCTCGTTGACCTCGGCTTCGTGCTGCAAACGGGCGTCGGGGGTGTCGTAGCGCGCGTCGCCGATCAGATCCTCGCGCCCGATCAGCTTCAACAGGCGCGGCCAGTGTTCGGGGTTGGCGCGACTGGTCAGCAGGTAGACGTAATCGTTGGCGCCGCCAGGCTTGCATGGATAGATGCCGCCGGGCGGGTTGTTGGCGGGCGGGCGCCGCGGCGCCGCGGCGCCGGTGCGCGCCTGGGTGATGAACATGCCGCGGCTGTAATGCATGACCGCATCCTGCATCGCGGCTTGCAGCCGCCTTCCCCTGCCGGTGCGCGCACGATCGAACAGCGCGCTGACGATGCTGAACGCCATCAGCATGCCGGTGCCAGTGTCGCCGATCGTCGGCCCGGGTTTGACCGGCCTGCCGTCGCGCTCGCCGGTGATGCTCATCGCCCCACCTGCGGCCTGTGCGATCGGGTCGAACGACAGGCCATTCTCGTACGGGCTGCCGTCGCCGAAGCCCTTGATCTGGGCGTAGATGATGCGCGGATTGATCGCGCTGACGACGTCGTAGCCGAGCCCGAGCCGCTCGATCGCGCCGGGCGCGAAGTTCTCGGTGAAGACGTCGGCCTGCTGCACCATCTCCTTGACCAGCGCCAGGCCGCGGTTCGATTTCAGGTTGACCGTGATCGAGCGCTTGTTGGCATTGTACATCATGAAATAATAAGCGTCGCCGAAGCCGGTGCGGCCGGATTCGCCGCCCTTCGGGTTTTCCACCTTGGCGATGTCGGCGCCCATCCAGGCAAGCGCCTCGGTGCATGTCGTGCCGGCCTCGAATTGCGTCAGGTCGAGCACGCGAATTCCGGCCAGGCAACCGGGGGATGCGGGCGTTACGTCCATTGCAGCCTCCTTTCGGGGAAGCGAATTTTTACCCCCCACGCTTGCGGGTCCAGCCTTGTATCCTGCGCGAACGGGCGTTTTGCTCAATCTCCGCCGCAGCGATCGCCCTGGCAAGCGCGCTGCCGAGAGCTTTGGCCGATTGCAGCGTAAGCCCGCCCGCCACCGACGCGGCCGGCAACGGGGCGGCCGGCCAACGGGGCGGCCGGCAACGGGGCGGATCGACGCCGCGCCGCGCGGCTACGGATCGATCAGCACGCCCGGGTTCAGGATCCCCTGCGGATCGAGCGTCCGCTTGGCCGCGGCCAGCGCGGCGGCAAACAGGTCCGGGCGCTGCCGGTCGTACCACGGCCGATGCTCGCGTCCCACCGCATGGTGGTGCGTGATCGTGCCGCCGCCGTCGATCACCGCATCGGACGCCGCGGTCTTGATCGTCTGCCACTGTTCCATCAGCGCACCGTGCCGGCCCAGCGCGTGGAAGCTGAAATAGGGTGCCGGGCCGTCCGGATAGACATGGGTGAAGCGGCAGGTCACCTGCCCCGGCCGGCCGGTCGCCTGGCGGATCGCCTGCGCGGTCGCCGCCTTCACCTGGTCATGGAACGCCTCGAAGCGGTCCCAGGTGATCGCGGTCTCGAAGGTGTCGGAGATGATGCCGCGCGGCGTCATCTTCTCCCGCCCATAGGGCATGCGGATGAAGGCGTTGCGCCACTGCCCGGCCGCCCCCTCGCGATGGGCGTCGCCGCCCCCCGCCGCCTCGGGCACGCCGCCATGGTCCGCACAGCATTGCAGCGCCCGCGCCATCCAGGCGTCCAGCTCGTGGTCGGCGGACTCGAAGGCCAGCACCATGATCGCCACCGAGCCATCGGCGGCGCCGGTGTTGAACGCCTCCTCGGCATCCAGGATCCGGCAGTTCGACGGATACAGCCCGGCCTGGCTCAGCACGCGCAACGCGCGGGCAGCGGTGAAAAAATCCTTGAACCGCACCGCGCCGCCGGCGCGAAACCGCGGCCGGTCCTGCAGGCGCACCCAGGCCTCGGTGATCACGCCGAGGATGCCCTCGGAACCGATGAACAGCCGGTCCGGACTCGGTCCGGCACCGGAACCGGGCAGCCGGCGGCTCTCCAGCGTGCCGGCCGGCGTCACCACGCGCAGGCTTTCGACGAAGTCGTCGATGTGCGTGTAGAGCGTGGCGAAATGCCCGCCCGAGCGGGTGGCGATCCAGCCGCCCAGGGTGGAGAACTCGAAGCTCTGCGGGAAATGCCGCAGCGTGAGGCCGTGCGGGCGCAAGTGGTTCTCCAGCGCCGGGCCGAACACCCCCGCCTGGATGCGCGCGGCGCGCGACGTGCGGTCGATCTCCAGCACCTGGTCGAGCCGGTTGAGATCGAGCGTGATCGTTGCGTGCGCGTCGGCCGGCGGGGTGACGCCGCCCACCACGCTCGATCCGCCGCCGAACGGGATCAGCGCGGCGCCCACGCTGCCCGCCCAGTCCATCACCGCGGCGATGTCGCGCTCGTTCGTCGGATAGGCCACCACGTCGGGGGCGGAGGCGAAATCGTTCAGCAGCGTCCGCACCGCATCGGTGAAGCCCTTGCCGTGCGCGTGCGCGGCGCGGTCATAGAGATCGGTGGAGCAGATCGGCGCCAGCGCGGGCGGCGGGACGATGCGCGGGGCACGCAGGCGGACATCGGCGAGCGTCGGCGTGGCGATGGCGGGAAACTCGGCGAGGCCGAAGCGGCGGCGATGGATGTCGAGCGCGAAGGCTTCCTCCTCCGCCGTCATGCCCTCGCCTTCGCGGCCCCAGCCGAAGACCTTGAGACGTGCCAGCGCCATATCCGGTTTCCTCCCCATTTCCGCCCGCGCCTGACCCCGGGCCGTCGGCATCAATCCATGCCTTTTCCGCGCCGATGACAAGCACCCGGGTTATGCCCGGCAGTCGCGGGAGACCCCGTCAGCGCGGCGGAATGCCGATCGCCTGCTGCCGACCGCGGCCGGTCGCCGGCATCGCCCGCGACGCAGCGCGGGTCGCCTGGTGCGCGGAGCGAAACGTTGCCCCGGGGCGCGGTCGCCGCACGGGTTGACCGTCGGCAATTTGGCGGGAGCGGACCTCCGTTCGACGTGATCCTTGGCCTGGTCCCACCGCGGGCGGGCGAGCGGCGTGGCAACGCCTTCGCCAGCCCCAGGGGGGGGAGAATATGGCCGCCGCAATGAACGCCCGGAAGTGGCGCCGGCCCGCCCTGCTTCGGGCGGAAACGCTGCGGGAGGGGGCAGGAAATGACTGCGACGCAAGGACGCTATCGGTTGAGCTACGGCGCACCAACGCGATGTTGCATCAGCGACGCGACGCGGCGCTGTCCCGCCAGCAGCTCCGCCGCGAGGTGCGCGACGGGCGTTACACGCTCGACTTCGCCCTCTCCGGCAAGGCGGCGCTCGACATCCTCGACGGCCACGTGGGCGAGCAGATCATCCTGCTGGTCTCCGACATCAACATGCCCGGCATGGCCGGGCTCGAGCTGCTGGCGGTGGTGAAGCAGCGGCGGCCCGGCCTGCCGGTGTTCATGATCTCGGCCTATGGCGACGGCGACACGCTGGCGGTGGCGTTGGCCCGGGGGGCGAACAAGTTCATGACCAAGCCGGTGGATTTTCCCCGGCTGAAGCAGGACATCGCGGCGGTGATCGGCGAAGCCCAGGGCCCCGGCTGACCGAGCCGCATGTCGCATGCGCGATGCCGCCGTCGAGGCTGCGCCGGCGCAACCGCCGCTGCGGGTCGAACCCCGCTCTACCCCCCCCCCGCTCTACCCCCCCCGCTCTACCCCCCGGTGAAGCCTGGTCGCCGCTTCGCGGCAAATGCCGACACCGCCTCCTGGTGATCCTTCGTCAGGTTCGACTGCGTCTCCAGGCTGAGGCTGAGGTCCATCGTGGCATGCGCGATCTGGCGCAGCGGGATGTTGATCACCTGCTTGGTCCAGCGGATCGACTTCATTGCCCCGGCGGCCAGCCGGCGCGCCAGGCCGTAGACCTTCTCGTCCAGCTCATCGGCCGGCACCACGTGGTTGATCAGCCCGATGCGGTACGCCTCGGCCGCGGTCATCAGCTCGCCGGTGAACAGGTATTCCTTGGCCCGCGCGAAGCCGATCAGCTGCGGCCAGATCAGCGCGCCGCCGTCGCCGGCCACCAGGCCGGCGTTCACGTGCGGATCGCCGATCTTCGCCGTGTCGACGGCGATGATGATGTCGCACATCAGCGCCACCGTGGCGCCGAGACCCACCGCGTGGCCGTTGACCCGCGCGATCACCGGCTTGTCGCATTCCAACATGCGGAAGATGATCCGTTTCGCCTCCGGCAGGCTGGTGGCGTCCCACAGCTCCGGCCGGTCGATCTTCTGCTGCATCGCGATCACGTTGCCGCCGGCCGAGAACGCCCGCCCCGCGCCGGTCAGCACCACCACGTTCACCTCCGGGTCGTCCTGCACGTCCTCCCAGATGCGTGACATCGCGTAGTGCATCTCGGCCGAGAACGCGTTCATCAACTCCGGCGCGTTCAGGGTGATGGTCATCACCTTGTCCTGCTTCTCCACCTTCAGCCCGCCGTACTGGCTGTAGTCGTACACCTTGTCGAGCGGCGGCATGGCGTTGCTCCCTTCATCGTCGGTCGATTGCCGGCTGGGCGGAACTGTGCCGCCGAGCGGCCGGTTCGTCACGCGGGCGGCGGCGGCGCCCCGCATGGCCGGCCCGACGCCGGGGTGGCCCGCTGGCAGCGCGCGGACCGGCGCTGCGGGCAAGCGGGGCAACCCGGTGGCGCCGCGCCAAGGCGCAACCCAGGCCGCGGCCTGCCGGGTCCGCCCGCCCCGGCCCGGACGATGGTGGCGGAACGAGCCTATGTCGGCTGATCGGTCCGTTCCATCAGCGCCAGGCCTTCCATCGCGAGTCCGTAACCAAGCAAGTCCTGCATGCGCCGCTTCAGGTATTCGGTAAACATCAGGCGGGTGTAGCGCAGCAGCAGGGTCGGCTTGCCGACCAGCGCCTCGGCATGTTCCCAGGCCCGCGCCAGGACCTTGTCGGGCGGCAGGACTTCCGCGACCAGGCCGAGGTCTTGCGCCTGCTGCGCCGACAAGGTCTGGCCGGTCAGCAGGAAGTAGCGGCCGCGGTTCATGCCCAGCAGCATCGGCATGACGATGTGCATGCCATCCCCGGGCACCAGGCCATTCGGGACATGTGCCGAGTCCTGGAACGCCGCGGTATCCGCGGCGAGCACGATGTCCGACAGCAGCGGGATTTCGCCGTGCCGCCACGCCGGGCCGTTGACCGCGGCGATCACCGGCACCTCGATGTCGAGCAGGTTCATCAGCAAGGCGCGGCCTTCACGGTGCACGCGATCGAACGCGTCGGCGGTCAGGCCCTGGCTGATCGCGCTCTGCCCGGGCGTTGCGCGGGGACCGGACCATTCGTCGCCGGTGCCGGTCAGGATCACCACCCGGTTGTCGCGGTCGCGCGCGACATCGGCGAAGGCATCGGGCAGTTCGCCGTGCGGCCCGAGGCCCCAGCGCAGCGGGCCGTTGTCGGTATGGAACCGCAGCTCCAGGATGCCGTTCTCCCGGCGCATGTGGATGCAGGCGTATTTCGTCGCGTAGCTGTCGAACCGGCTCATCGCGAGGCCTCCCAGGAAACCGCCCGGTTGGTGCGAGGCACACCAGGCATGCGACCGCCCGCACCGGCGTGGCGGGGCCACCGCCACGTCGATTACCGGCGGGCGGGGATCAAGGCACGATCAAACGATACACAAGCGCCGCGGTGCCGCTGTACGGCGCGGTCTTTTCCGCCGCCGATGCGCCGGCGGTGATCCGCTTGAACGCGTTCCACAGCTCGGTGTAGCCGCAGGACTGCTTGTCGGGCGGGAAGTTGCTCTCGAACATGCAACGGTTGACGCCGAAGGCTTCGATGCACGGCTCGATATACTGCCGCCACGCCGCGGCGAGATCCGCCGACGTGGGCGGAACGTCGCGCTCGTGGAAGTCGAAGCCGAACGAGGTCATGCCGATGCCGCCGAGCTTGACATAGACGTTCGGACATTTCGCCAGTTCGTCGATGTCCTTGCGCCAGCCGGCGAGGATCTCCGGACGGTGGCCGGCATAAGGCCCGACGCCGAGCACGCCGCCGACATGGTTGAGGATGATGGTGGTGTCCGGAAATTCCCGGGCCAGATCGATCGTGTCGGCCAGTTGCGGATGATACTGCCACGCCTCGAAACCGAGGCCGAGCCCGGCCAACTGGGCGAAGCCCTCGCGGAACCGCGCGTCGCGCAGCAGATGCGGCGGCACCACGCGGGAGGCGAACCGGCCGACCGCCTCGCTGCCATCCCAGGCCACGCCGTGGCGGAAGCCGCGCAACCGTCCGCCGCTGGCGGCCAGCTCGGCTTCCAGCAGCGCGCGCACGCGCGCGCCGACCGTGAGGTCGCCGCCGCCGACGATCGCCTCGGCGACGCGGCACGGCCCGTAATTGCCCGAGGCACTCATCGCCGCGATGCCGTTGACGAACTCGACCTCGCCCACCGGCGCCAGCTCCGCCGGACCCGCCTTGCGGTACATCGCCCGGCATTCGACGAACACGGTCGAAACGATGTTGTGGCCGCCGCCGATATCGGCCAGCAGGTCGGGCAGCAGGTACTGCCCGCGCTGCGGCGCGTCCCAGAAATGATGGTGCGGATCGATGATCGGCAGATCCGGTTCCAACGCCGCTTCGGCCGGCCGCTGCGCCAGCCATGCCTGCAGCGCCGCATCATCGCGATAGGTGGTGCCGTGGTATTCGCCTTTCGAGTTGCCGACCTGCGCCATGTCCGTTGCCTTCCCCGATGCCCCGGCGGCGTCCCGTGCTGGCCAGGCCGGCACCACGGGCCGCACGTCCGTGGCGACCAGTTTAGACCCCGGCTCGGCGATGGCAAACCGCCCGCCGGCCAGAATAATCGGGTGAAAGAAAAGCAAGGCCGGGGCTTTGCCCCGGACCCCACCAAGGGGCGCTGCCCCCCATGGTACCATTGGGGAACCCCGCCAAGGGCGAGCCCTTGGAACCCTTCACTGGGCGTGTGGGGAGGGGAAGGGGGCGTGGGGGCGAGGCGAAGGGGCGCCGTCCGGCAGGCCGGACGGCGCCCCTTCGCCTCGCCCCCACGCCCCCTTCGCCTCGCCCCCACGCCCCCTTCGCCTCGCCCCCACGCCCCCTTCGCCTCGCCCCCACGCCCCCTTCGCCTCGCCCCCACGCCCCCTTCGCCTCGCCCCCACGCCCCCTTCGCCTCGCCACGCCCCCTTCGCCTCGCCCCCACGCCCCCTTCGCCTCGCCCCCACGCCCCCTTCGCCTCGCCCCCACGCCCCCTTCGCCTCGCCCCCACGCCCCCTTCCCCTCCCCACACGCCCAGTCATGGAGTCCAGAGGCTCCGCCTCTGGTGGGGGGTCCAGGGGGGCAACGCCCCCCTGGCGGGGTTCGGGGGGTACAGACCGGGCACATAGGTTACACTTTAGACCGGGCACATGGGTTACACCCCAAATGCTGGTCTGGAGGCCCCCTATGCCCTGGACCGAGAGAACCGTTATGGACGACCGCCTGTGTTTCATCGCCGCGCACCTATGCGGCAGCGAACCGCTCAGCGCGCTTTGCGCGCGCTACGGGATCAGCCGCAAGACCGGCCACAAATGGCTGCAGCGTTACGCGGACGGCGGCGCCGCGGCGCTGGTTGACCGCAGCCGCGCCCGCCACTCTCAGCCGCTGTCGATCGACCCGGCGACAGCCTGCGCGATCCTCGAGCTGCGCGAGCGGCACCCGACCTGGGGCCCGCGCAAGTTGCTGGTCCGCCTGGCGCTGGACCAGCCTGACCGCGTCTGGCCGGCGGCCAGCACGGCAGGGGACCTGCTGCGCCGGGAGGGCGTGTCGCACCCCCGGACCCGCATGGCGCGCGAGCCTGCGGCGCGGTGCCCACAGATCGCGCCCACGGCGCCGAATGACAGCTGGGCGGCCGACTTCAAGGGCTGGTTCCGCACCGCCGACGGGGTGCGCTGCGAACCGTTCACCGTCACCGACGGTTGCTCACGCTACCTATTGGCCTGCGAGGCGGTGGCGCGGATCACCGCCGAGGTGATCCAACCGATCCTGATCCGACTGTTCCAGACCCACGGAATGCCGCTCGCCTTACGCACCGACAACGGCAGCCCGTTCGCGCACCGGCTGGGCCTCGGCGGGCTGTCCGTGCTCTCGGTCTGGCTGCTGAGCTTGGACATCTGGCCCGACCGGATCGCCCCCGGTCGTCCCGACCAGAACGGCCGGCACGAGCGCATGCACCGCACCCTGGGCGAGGACACCGCCCGCCCGCCCGCCGCCACGCTGGCCAAGCAGCAGGCACGCTTCGATGCCTGGCGGCAGGACTTCAACACCATCCGCCCGCATGAGGCGCTGGGGCAATGCTGCCCGGCCTCGGTCTATACCGCCTCGCCGCGGGTGTTTCCCGAGCGGATCCGGCCCTGGGAGTATCCGGCCGATCACCACGTCTGCCGGGTCAATCGGAGTGGCTATATCCGGTGGCGGGACGGCGGGCTTTACCTCAGCGAGGCGTTGCGAGGGCAGATCGTGGCCCTGGCCCAGCGGGATGATGGCGATTGGACGATCCGCTTCCGCGGCTTCGATCTGGCGACGTTGGGGGACGCGGCGGGCGACATCCGCCGCTCTGGGCTGGCGCGGACGGCGGGTGAGGCAGGTGGGTTGAACCAGCCGCCTGCTTGAGGCGTGACCGACGCCGGCTGAGCGAGGATGACGCCGGGCGGTGCGGCTATCAAGGACGCTACGCGCCGCTCTGCGGTTGGCCTGCGGCCAATCCTTGACAGCCGCACCGTCCGGCGTCCTTGCGATGATCAGGCCGGGACGGGGAAACGGCGCTTTAACCGAACCAGGAAACGGCGGCAGGCGGTGCACGGGCTGGCCGAGGGGGAGAGGCTCGGATGGGATGGGAACAAATCAGGAAAACTGTAACCCATGTGCCCGGTCTAAAGTGTAACCTATGTGCCCGGTTGAAAAGGGCGGAGCCCCGGCCTTGCTTTTGTTTCACCCGATTGCCCTGGTGGCGACTTGCGGGTAGCCGCGCCGGCGCCGGCCCGGCTAGGATGGCCAGACAGCAAAGATCGTAACGCATGCGCCAGCGCTCCGCCGCGTCGCCCGTCGCCGCACCCGACCCTCGCCGGCGTGCGCCGCTGCGCGTCGGCACGCCGACGGCGCCGGATGCGTCGCCCGACGCGCGCGACCCGGCGGCGGTCGCCGCGCTGCACGCTGAGATCGCCGCGCTGCGCCGGCAGAACCAGATGCTGCGCGAGACGCTGGACGCGGTGGACGGCTCGATCGTGGTGTTCGACGAGCGGCGGCGCTTCCTGTTCGCCAACGCGATGTACCACGCCATCTTCCCGCACCTGCCGGCGGATGAGGACCTGTTCGGCGAGCTGTTCGAGGACGTCATCGCCCGCACCCTCGCCGCCGGCCTGATCGACGACCCGACCGCGCTGACCGACCGCGACGCCTATCTCCAGCGGCTGATCGCCGAAATGGAAGACCGGCGGTCCATGCCGCGCGACACCTACAACGCAAGACCGGGCCGCGAATCCAACCACTCGACGACCGGACGCTGGTACCTGGTGCGTTCGCGGCGTACGCAAAGCGGCAACGACGTCACGCTGCGCGTCGATATCACCGCGCAGAAACGCCTGCAGCTCGAACTGGCCACGGCGCGCGAGGCGGCCGAGGCGGCAAGCCGGATGAAGTCGCAGTTCCTCGCCAACGTGACGCACGAACTGCGCACGCCGCTGAACGCGGTGATCAACTTCGCCCGGCTGATCGCCGATGAGATCAACGGCCCGCTCGGCGCCCCGCAGTACCGCGAATATGCCACGCAAATCGGCGCCAGCGGCGCGGACCTGCTGGGGTTGATCGACGAACTGCTCGACCTGGCGCGCGCCGAGGCCGGGCACCTGACGATCGTCGAGGGGCTCGCCGAACCGCGCGCGCTGATCGGCTCGGCCTGCCGGATGCTGGCGCCCGAGGCCGCCGGGCGCGGCGTGCGATTGACCCAGGCGGTGCCGGCGGGATTGTCGCCGGTGCGCGGCGATGCCACGCGGCTGCGTCAGGTTTTGCTTAACCTGCTCGCCAACGCCGTGAAATTCACCCCGCGCGGCGGCGACGTGCGCGTCGCCGCCAGGCAGGAACCCGCCGGCGGCCTGACGATCAGCGTCAGCGATACCGGGATCGGCATCGACCTCGCCGACCTGCCGCGCGTGATGCACCCGTTCGAACAGGCGCGCGGGGCCGGCACCGAAAGCCACCCCGGGGTTGGCCTTGGCCTGCCGCTCGCCCGCCACCTGATCGAGCTGCACGGCGGCAGCCTGACGCTGCGCAGCAAGCCGGGCAGCGGCACCACCGCCAGCTTCACCGTGCCGGCGCAGCGGCTGATCACCCCCTCGCCGCCGGCATGACTGCGCCGGTGCCCAGGCTGCCGTTCGCCGAGCTGCTCGGCGTGTGCGTGACGGCGGTGACGGCGGAGCGGATCGTTGCCGAGATGGTGGTGCGCCCGGAGCTGTGCACCACGCCCGCGGTGCTGCACGGCGGGGCGGTGATGGCATTCGCCGACACGCTCGGCGCGCTCGGAACCTTGGCGAACCTGCCCGCGGGGGCCGGCACCACGACGATCGAGAGCAAGACGAATTTCCTCGGCCCCGCCCCGCTCGGCAGCACGGTGATCGGCACGGCGACCCCGGTGCATCGCGGCCGGCGCACCCAGGTCTGGCAAACCAGGATCACCACGCAGGAGGGCAAGCTGCTGGCTCTGGTGACGCAGACCCAGTTGGTGCTCTGAACGCCGTCGCGGCGTGTCGGTTCGGGAGAGGGGGGGGCGGGCCGGTGGCCGGGGCGCCGGGTCGCAGCGCGTTTGCCGGACAGCCTGGACAGGGGGCTGGTTTGATCGAGCGTTCAGGCCACCCCATCTGCCGCCGGGCACAAGCCCACGCCAGAATGCTCCCAGGAACCACGAAGATGCCCATGCCAAGCGAACGCGCCGCGCTTGCCACCGCCCCAGCCACTCGGTCGGCCGGACCCGCGGCGCCGCGCGCGGGCACCCAACCGGGCGCGACACCGACCCAGCGAACGGTGTGGCGAACGGTGCCGGGAACGGTGCCGGCAATGCCCGAGGGTCGGCCCGGCCGAATGCCTAGGCGGGTCCCATGCGGCGGGTGATCTTCTCGGCCGATGATTTCGGCCTGACCGAGCAGGTCAACGACGCGGTGGAGCGCGCGCATCGCGAGGGCGCGCTGAGTTCGCGCCAGCCTGATGGTGGCCGGACCGGCCGCCGCGGATGCGGTCCGCCGGGCCCGCGCGCTGCCGTCGCTGCGGGTCGGCCTGCACCTGGTGGTGATCGAGGGCAAGGCGGTGCTGCCGCAAAGCGACATCCCCGACCTGGTCGATGCGGCCGGGCAGTTTCCGTCCGATCAACTCCGCCTCGGGATCGGCTATTTCTGTCGCCCAGGCGTCCGCCGCCAGCTTGCCGCGGAGATCCGCGCCCAGTTCGCCGCCTTCGCCGCCACCGGGCTGCCGCTGGACCACGCCAACGCGCACAAGCACATGCACCTGCACCCGACGATCGGGCGGCTGATGATCGACATCGGCCGCGACTTCGGCCTGCGCGCCATCCGCGTCCCGGCCGAACCGCCCGCGGTGCTGGCCGCCTGCGGCACGCGCGTCGGCCTCGGCGCCCGCGCGCTGTATCACTGGACGCGGCTGCTGCGCCGCCAGGCGCGCGCGGCGGGGCTGGCGACCAACGACCACTGCTTCGGCCTGGCCTGGAGCGGCCACATGACGACCCCGCGCGTGCGCCGCCTGCTGGGCGTGCTGCCGGAGGGGGTCAGCGAGATCTATTTTCACCCCGCCGCGGGACGCGATGCGACGCTGCGCCGGCTGATGCCGGACTACGAGCACGAGGCCGAACTGGCCACTCTGCTGGCATGCCGGGCGGCCGCCGGCGATGCGGTGTCCGACCCGGCCGCAGATCGCGCGACCTATTGACCATGTCCGCGCCGACGTCGTGCGCGGCCGGATCGGTCGCGGCAAACCGCCGATCCGCCGCCGCCTGCCCGGCTCGCGCCATCCGCTGCCACCGGCGCGACCGCCTCCGCGGCAAGGCAGGGCCGCCGCGGCGCGCGCCGCGCTTTGCGCCTTGCCAAGCCTGGCGCCGGACGGAGCGGGTCAGCGGCAGTAGTAGGCGTGGGCGGCCTTGTCGGACGGCGTCTTCGCCGGTTTCGAACACCAGTCCGGCAGGGCACCCTGGTAGCCGCCGGCGGCCGAGGACGCCTGGCTTTCCGCCGGACCGGCGGCAGCGGTTAACGAGCCCTCGACGCTGCTGCCGACGGGTGCGGCGACCGCCGCCGCACCGGCCGGCGGCGTCGCCTGTGCCGGTGCCTGGTTGCCGGCTGGAGTTGCAGGCGCCGGGGGCCCCGCCGGCGTGGCGGCTGCCGCGGCCGCGGTGCCGGGGGGGGCGGCGAGCACCGTGCCATCCGGTCCGATCCAGCCTTGCGTGGGGCCAGGGGTCCCGGCACCGGTCGGGCCGGCAGCGGCCGGGGTTGCGACCGGCGCCGAGCCAACCGGTTGCGTCGCCCGGTTCGGGGCGCGGTCGGCGCGGCGCAGCGAAGGCGTCGCGGTTTCCGCTGGCGCGGCGGCGGGCGGAGCCTCGACGCTGGCGGCGGTGGGACTGGTGACGGCGGAGGCCGCGACCGGGGCAGAGCCGACCGGCTGGGCCGCCTGTGCCGGTCCCTGGGCGCCCATGGGAGGCGGCGGCGTGGTGGCCGCCGGGGAGGCACCAGCCGGCGGCGGGACGTCAACGCTGGTCACGGCGGGGATGGTGACAATTGGGGTCGTCGCCGCGGCGGAGCCGACCGGCGGGCGTGCCGTTTCGCGGTTGCGACTGGCGGAGGTGAGTGCCGGGGGTTCCGCCGGCGTGGCCGCAGCCGCCGGTCGGGCCTCGATATTGGCGACGGCGGGGGCGGCGGAGGGGGCGGCGGCTGCCGGCGTCGCGGCGGGCGCGGCACCGGCCGGCTGCGCTGGTCCGGCGGCGGTGGGGGCGGGCGCCGGGGCTGGCGCCGGATTGGCGGCAACCGTCGGCGGGGCTGCGCCGCCGCTGCTGCCGGGGCCGGCGACGGCGGGGTTGGCGACGGCGGGGTTGGCAACGGTGGGGCTGGCAACGGCGGGGCCGGCGAAGACGGGTGGAGCCTCAGGCGCCGGAACAACCCAGTGCGGCGCGGCCTGGGTCGAGTAGCCCATCGCGCGGGTCAGCCGCCACCTGCCATCGGCCTGGCGTTGAAACACGTCCATCGTCGGCTCGATCTGCGTCTGCTCGCCCTTGCCCTTGAGCCGGTCGATCTTCAGCGTCCAGATTGCCCGGACCACGGCGATGTCGCCGGAAACCTTGATGTCGGCGATCTTGATCTCGTAGCGGTAGCGGACCGCCCGGTCCTGCACGACCGTGGTCAGCGCATTGCAGATCTGGGAATAGGTCCAATCCGGCTTGTCGGCATAGCTGGAGACGACGTCGGGCGCGAACAGCGAACAGACGGTCGCGGCGTCCTGGTGGTTGAACGCAGCCACCCAGGCCGCGACCGTGTTGGTGATCGCCTGGGCGTCGTCCTGCGGGTTGCTCCGCGGCGGCGCGACGGGAGCGGCGGTCCGGGTCGGCACGGCGGGGGACGCGCCGGGGGACGCGCCGGCCTGGGTCGGCGCGGCGGGCGGCTCGCCGGTCCCGTTGAGCGGGGCGCAAGACGCGATGGCGAGGCAGCCGAGCAGTGCTGCCGCAAGGTTCTTCACATGCATGGTCTGCGTCCTCTCCCCGTGCCGGGCCGTTCTAGCCCGGATTTGCCACAGTGTCGCGGGATGCCGGCTCGGTCCTTGCCGTGCCCGATGACCCCATGGGCGGTTTTCACCCCGTCGCCACCCCCGGGTGGGTTCGCCAGGCGCGCAAGCCGCCCATGGGACTGTTGGGATGCGGCAAAGGCCGAGCCGGCCCCCGTGAGAGCGCGACACGTCCATGTACGCCTGAACGCAACGGCCGCACGCCGGGGGGCAGGCTGATGCGGGGCAATCCGTGGCACGCGGCAAGGTTGGGGCAGGGGCATCGGTTGTCCGGCCAAGCGGTCGCTTTCGTGACGTCTCGCCTTCCACGGAACCGGGAACTCGTCACGGCGCCTTCCTGGCCGGCGATCCGTCGTGACCTGCCGCATCCGGCGGAGGAGCCAGGCGTTGGCCCAACCAGGCGGCTGCCGGGCCGGGCGGGGTGTTCAACGCGATGGATCAGCGACAGCGGATAGGGAGGGTCCGCCGTTTCAGCCAGCACCAGGCGCACGAGCCGGCGGTCCGCCAGATCGTCCCGCACCATCAGCTCCGGCATGTGACCCCAGCCGAGGCCGGCGCGCAGCAATGCGTGTTTGGCGCCAAGGTCGGTCAGCCGCCAGGTGCGCAAAGCCAGCACGGCGAAGTCCTGCCCCGCCGACAAACGGCTGCGGTCGGTCAGCACCAGCTGCACGTGGTCGCGCGCCGCCGCCGTAGCGATCGGTGGCGGAAGCCGTGCCAGCGGATGGCTGGGTGCCGCCACCGGCACCAGTTGGATCGTGCCGATCTGCCTCTGGCGCAGGGCGTCGAGGCGGGTGTTGAGCCAGCCGGCGATCCCCAGCCCGCAGGCGCCATCCAGGACGGATTGCGCCACCCCGCCCAAGGCCTCGATCCTCAGGCGAAGCACGACGGTGGGGAATGCCCGGGCGAAGTCCTGCAATCCCGCCACCAGGACATGCTGCGGAAACATCACGTCCACCGCCAACGAGACCTCGGGTTCCAGCCCGGATTTCAGCCCGGCTGCCCGGGCCCGCAACTCGTTGACCAATCCCGCGATACGCCTGGCATCGGCCAGCACCGCCCGGCCGGCCTCGGTCAGCACCGGGCGGCGCCGACCGCGCTGGAACAGGGGCAGGCCGAGCTGCCCTTCCAGCGCGGCGATGTTGTAGCTGACCACCGATTGCGCCCGGTGCAGCAAGCGGGCCGCCGCGGAGAAGCTTCCCGCATCCACGACCGCGGCAAGGACGTGCAGTTGTTCCAACGTGGGCGTTCCAGGCGCGGAGACGGTCATCGGCCGATCCATCGGATAATTGGATGCTATCGATCTATCGATAACCGATTTTATGGATAATGTCGCCGACCTATATCCGCGCGGTCCGGACCCCAGGTCCGATCCCACGGAGACAGCTCATGTCAACCAAGATCCTGATCGCGTTCTATTCCCGCGGCGGCGCCACCGAGACGCTCGCCAACGCCATTGCCGACGGCGCCAGGGCCGAAGGCGCGGAGGTCCGCCTGCGCCGCGCCCGCGAGGTGGTGGATGCCGGTGTGATGGCGCGGGCGCCCGGCTGGGCCGAAAGCGCCGCCCGGCAGAACGCCCTTTACGACGCCCCCACGACCGAGGATGCCGAATGGGCCGACGCGATCGTCTTCGGCTCGCCGACGCGCTTCGGCGCCGTCTCCGCCGAACTGAAGGCCTATATCGACGGGCTGGGCGGGCTGTGGTCCCAGGGCAGGTTGAACGGCAAGGCGGGCGCGGTGTTCGCGTCCACCTCGTCGCTGCATGGCGGCAACGAGTCGACGATCCTTTCGCTCTACAACCCGCTGGCCCATCTTGGCCTGGTGATCGTGCCGCTGGGCTACGCCGATGCCAGCCTGTTCAAGGCCGGGACACCCTATGGTGCATCGGCCGTGGTGAACGGACGGGATCTGCCGGCCCCCACCGAGGACGATCTGGCGGTTGCTCGCTTCCAGGGGCGCCGGGTATCACGGGTCGCGACCGCGCTCGGCTCGCTGCGCGCCAACTGAACAAAGCGGCCGGCCGCCACGCATGAACCAGGACCAAGCATGATGACACGCGTCGTTCAGAGCCTGTTGCCCACCCATCGCGTGATCGACGACGGCGAGATGCTGCTCTATCGCGCGCTGCCCACGGCGGAGCGGGATGCGATCGGTCCGTTCGTCTTCGTTGACCACTACCGTTCCCGGACCACGCGCGGGATCGGCGACAAGCCGCACCCGCACGCCGGGATCGAGGTGGTCAGCTACCTGCTCGAAGGCAGCATGGAGCATCGCGATAGCATGGGGTTCCGCGATCGCCTGGGTCCGGGCGACGCGCAATGGATTCGCGCCGGGCGCGGCATCCTGCACGCCGAGCAACCGTTCAGCGGCCGGCACGGCCTGCAGCTGTGGACCAGCCTGCCGCCGGGGCAGAAATTCGCCGAACCCGCCTATGCCTCGTGGCGGGCGGCCGATATTCCGCGCGTCGATCTGCCGGGCGGGCGCGTCCATGTGATCGCCGGGCAGGTGGCCGGCGTCGAGGGCCCGATGCGGCTCGCCACGCCCACCACCTTGGCGCATGCGCGGCTGGAGCCTGGCACGACGATCCAGCTGTCGGTCGAGGCGGACGCCGAGCTTGGCGTCTATGTGCTGGACGGTCGGCTGGCGATCGGCCAGGGCGCACTGTTCGCGCCCGGGTCCCTCGTGTTGTTGTCGGCGGGCGAGGCGATCCGGTTGACGGCATCCGACCGGGCGACCGATCTGGCCGTCATTGGCGGCGCGCCGGCCGAGCGGCCGATCCTTTTCTCCGGCCCCTTCGTGATGGACTTGGCCGAGCACCTCGCGCAGGCCAGGCGGGATTTTCTGGCCGGGAAAATGGGCCGCCTCGACGGCGTGCCGTTCTGACGCAGCCAATCGGGGATCGAGCCGAACCTTGGCGAAAGCCCGCGCGAGATCGGGCAAGACCTGTCACGGCTGATCGCCGATGCGACCGGCGATGCGGTCGGACGCGCATGGCGTGCGGCGACCGATGCAGCCCGATCGCTTGGCAGCTGCGGTTCCCCGACCTTCGCAGTCAGCCGCGAGATGTTCTGGGGCGATGACCGGCTGGACGATGCCGTGACGTGGTGCAGGGCTCTGACGTGGTGCAGGGCCGGCTCGGTCAAGCCGAGCGATCACAGGTGCCGAGCGGACGCCTGGCCCGGATGTCTCACGTTGTCGCGGGAGGATGGCGAAGGTCGTTGCCGTGCCGCATCGTCCCTTGCGGCGCGGCAAGCAGCAGGCGGGCGCCCGCGACAGTGTGAAACACGCGGGTTAGAGGCTGACCTCGTAGCGCCCAACGGTCATGACGTAGCCCGGGCGTGGCGGCGTCGTGAGTTGATACCCAAAGGTCTCCATCCACGGCCGCAGCCGCCCCTCGATGACGGCAACCTGCTGGGGGGACAGCTCGCGCTGCCAGCGACGGACCTCTCCTTTGCGTCCGGCATGGTGCTTATGCCAGGCGGTGAGCTCGTCGTAGGTGTCGTGCTGGCCGGTTCGCGGCTCGATATGGCTTTTGGCGGTCGGCAGCGTTTCCAATTTGGCAATGAAATCCTCGACCGCCGATCGGCGGGTCTCGGCAAAGATCCGGTCTCTGTCGGCGGCGGACAGTGGCCGATGAAAGGTCGCGGCGATCCGCTCTATCGTTGTTACGTCGTCATAGAACTTGTCCCTGAACCGCAGCAAAACCGCCCGGTCATCCGCCGCGAACCGCCGGCACATGACAGCGGTCGCTTCGGTGACGCGGAGCGCTAGATCGAACGGGGCCTTGTTGTGCGCCATCAGCGAGGCGATCGCGTCGCGCGGGTCGCGGATCGTGATGACGATGGCGCTGGCGCGGCGGGCAAGTTCGTCGGCGACCGGGGTGGCATGGGTTTTCACCACCAGGGTGCCGGCCGCCCGGTCGAGACCGGCCAGGGAACCGCCGATAAAGCGGGGGACCACGGGACGGTCCGGCACCAGCACGGCAGCGAGCTTCTGCACCACGTTGAACGTCCAGGTGGACGCCGATCCATACATGCCAAGGCACCAGTGCACAGGCTCCGTCCCCCCGGTCTGCCCGCCGCGATACAGGTTCGATGAAGTGTCTCGATGTCGTGCAGGATGCTGCTAGCGGTCAACCCGCCGGCTTCCGTCAATCGTCTGCAAAAATGCCGATATCCGGGCGCTCACGCGGAGTTTTTTCGCGCCGCCGGTGGTCGGCTCGACGGCGGCGGCACGGTCATGCAGCGCCGCGCGGTGCGGCGCGCGCATCGGCCGCGGTGCGACCGGCAGCGCCCGGACCGGCTTGCCGCCGCGCCGGTGGCGAAGCGGAGGCGATCCGCGCACGGGCTTGGCCCCGGCGGGCCGATCGATCCGCCGCCGCGACGCGCGGGATCGATCCGCCCCGCTTCAGGCCGCCGCGGCGAACACCGCGGCGGCGGTGGGCAGCGCGCGGGCCGAGGCCAGGGTGTCAACCTGCTGCAACAGCTCGAACAGCGTGCGCGCCGCGGCCGGCGTGTGCGTCCGCGCGGTGCATTCCTGGAATTTGGTCCATTGTTCGTCGGCGGTCACCGGGTCCCCGGGACGGCCGTGGATCCCGCTCACCTGGCCGCTGTCGAGCAGCGTGCCGTCCGCCAGCCGGATGCGCACCCGGGCGTACGGCGCCATCGCCGGCTCGCGAGGATCGCGTTCGTCGATCGGATCGACGCGCACCTTCGGGTAGAAATCCCGCATGTCGGCACGTTGCACGACCGCATCGGACAGCTCCGCCACGCCCATGCGGCCGAGGATGACCGCGGCGGCGATGGCGAATTCCTCGCTGAACCGCGCCTCGTCCGCGTTGCGCGGGCGGTGGTTGAACAGTACGTCGGCCTCGCCGCGGCCCAGGGTGACGTTCACCTCGGCGATGTCGGCCGGGCCGATGGCGCGCCCGGCCAGCAGCTTCACCGCCGCCTCGAACGAGCGGTGCATGAAATAGCAGGTGGGGTACAGCTTGATGCAGAGGCCCTGGCGCGGCAGGTACCACTCGCGGCCGAGGCGCGCGGGCGAGTCACGGTCCGGCGTGCCCGGGGAGAAGGCGGTCAGAAAGCCCTGTGGGTTCTCGAACGCGTCGCGCGCGGCGGTCATGCCGGCGGCGGCGAGGCGGGCCGAGACCACGCCGTCGCGGGCGGCGCGCCCGGCGTGGTACGGCTTTGTTGTGGTTCCGAAACTGGTTGCCATGCCGCCGGCGTGGCTCGCCGCGATGGCCAGCGCGGCGGCGGCGCGCTCGGCCGGCAGCCGATTGAGCACCGCGCAGGCGGCGGCGGCAGCGATGACGCCGAACACGCCGGTGGGATGCCAGCCCTTGCGATGATAGCCGGTGTCGCGCCGCACCAGCTCGGCCCAGACCTCGTAGCCGGCGACGTAGGCGGTGACCAGCGCCTGGCCGTCGGCGTCCAGCCGCTCGCCCTCGGCCAGGATCGCCGGCACCAGCACGGCGCTGGGATGGCCGGTCAGCGACTGGTCGTCGTAGTCGATGGCATGCGCCGCGGTGCCGCCCAGCAGCGCGGCGTCCGCCGCCGTGACGCGCAGGGCGGAGAGGCAGGCGCGCGCTTCCGGCTGCGTCGTTGGCGCAACGAGTGCCTGGCGGACGATCCCGCTCACCGGCTCGCCGGCGCCGACCAGCATGACGCCGACGGCATCGGTGAACCCGCTGCGCACGATTGGCAGCGCTTCGGCGGGCAGCGCGTCGTAGCGGATGGCGGCGAGGAACGCGGCGAGCTCGGCGGTGAGGCTCATGGGGGCGATCTTCCTGTCGGTGCGGTTGGGGGGACGGCGCGGGTCGATCGGCTGGGTTCGCACCGCCTAGCCCGCGTTCCAGTCGGCCATCGCCAGCGGCGCCGCGATGCGCGCGAAATGCCGCGTGTTGTTGGTGACCAGCATCGCGCCGGCCGCCAGTGCGTGCGCCGCGATCATCATGTTCAGCTCGCCGATCGGCTGGCCGCTACTGACCAGCTGATGGCGGATGTCGGCGTACTGGTCGGCCGCCTCGGCGTCCCAGGCCAGCACGCGCACGATGCCGAGGAACGCCCGCACGCCGAGGTGCAGCCGGTGCGTGGGCGGCAACCGCTTGAGGCCGTACAACAGTTCGGCGCGGGTGATCGCCGAGACGCAAACCAGCGGCGGCGGCAGGTCGGCCAGCCGGGCCAGGATCACCGGCGAGTGACGCTTGATGACATCGCTCGCCATGTCGGTGTCGAACATGTGCAGCACGATCAGGTCGCATCCCCGAACAGGTTGCGCTCCGTCGGCAGGACATTCATGGGACGCTCGGCCATGAAGTCGTCGGGCACGTCCATCGTGCGCATCAGGTCGAAAAATTCGGCCCAGGCCTTGGCGCCCGGCCGCGTGGACAGCACCACGTCGCCGGTCCGTTCGTCACGCGTGGCATAGACCTCGGTGCCCTCGAAACGAAATTCGGCCGGCAGCCGGACGGCCTGGCTGGCCCCGTTCCTGAACAGCTTGGCGCGGCGGGTTTCCGGCATGGGGGGTTCCTTTGGGCGGCATATATATGCCAGTCTATATCAAACGGCCAATCGCAAGCACCGCAGAGGCCGTGAGAGCCGATCCTGCCAGGGTCTTTCCCCGACGCTGTCCGACCTTGCCATCTCCATAATTGCCGTTGTCCGCGGGACTTCGTCGTGGCACGGCGCCTGTGGCGCAGGGTAAAGTTGGGGCAGGGCGATGGCCAACTGCTAATTCTCGATGCCCAACAAGCTCCACCAGTCCTGCGCCGCATGCAGCACACGGACGATGGATACACCGTCAGGGCGCGGCAGGTAGAAGACGAGGTAATTATCGAACTCTTTGACCCGCCACTTGCGCATGCCCGTCAGCGCGGGATGCCGTGTCGTCAGCTTTGCGCCCATCATGGGCTGGCCAGCCAGGTCGTCGAAGCTGGCTTCGGCGTGGCTCAGAAACCGGTCGGCGACGGCTTCCCCTGCGTTCTCGATGAGGCAGGCAGTGTGCGCGATCAGGTCACGGCGGGCGGCGGGGCGTCGATAAACCGTTCCCATCAGGGGCGGCCGGTTCGCGCCTTTTTCACCCGGGCCAAGGCCTCCTGGCGGATGGCTTGCCGGTCCTCACGCGTGAACGCGGCTTCCTCTCCTTGCAAGCCTTCGAGCAGGAGCGTTTCGAGCTGTTCTTCGGCTTTGCGCTTCTCGTCGGCGCGGATGAGCTCGCGCACATATTCGCTCACGCTGCTGTAGCGGCCTTGGGCGATCTGCCCATCCACGAACTGCTTCAACGGGTCAGGCAGAGAAATGTTCATGCTTTGCATGGCGGCATCCTTTCCATCTCCATAAGGCCATGAATGGCATGAAATGACAAGATCTGCCATGGATAGGCATCCTGGCTCGCGCCAACGCCAGCGGCCGATTGCCATGGCAGCACACGCCGAGTGGCCATAACGCGACCCGCACAGCTTGATCGCGTCCTGCTCCGTCATCTCGCTCGACGCGCTCAGACCGTAGGCGGTGACCAGCGCCTGTCCGTCGGCATCCAGCCGTTCGACTTCCGCCAGGATCGCCGGCACCAAGACGGCGCCGGGATGGCCGGGCAGCGGCTGTGGCCGTCATGGTCGGTGGCATGGGCCGCGGTGCCGCCCAGCAGCGCGGCGTCCGCCGCCAAGAGCCGCAGGTTGGACAGGCACGCGCGCGCTTCCGGCCACGTGGCCGGCACGACGAGTGCCTGGCGGACGATCCCTGCCACCAGCACGGCGGTGCCGGCCAGCAGGACGCCGACGGCATCGGTGAACCCGGTGCGCACGATCGGCAGCGCCTCGGCCCCGGGATACCGGCCGCAGGCGAGGGCCGAGGCGTTGGCTAAGTTCCGATAATCAAGAATTATATCCCGTAGGCAAGCGGCCGCATGGCCTCAATGTAGTGCCAGCGGCTTCGTCGATTAAGAAAACTGGGGTGATAGGTGCGAAACGAGGCGCGCGGCAGTGCGGAGTGGACCAGCGTAGCCAATTCCCGCTTCGGCGCATCACCACAAGCCATGAATTCGCAGCCGGGAAAAATGGTTTCGATGAAGCCGTCGTAGTTCGGGCCCGTGAAGAACAGGCAAACGTGCGGGCCGAGGATTGCAAGCTCATCCGCCACCAGACCGGCCTGCTGAGAGAAGATAGTCACGCAGGCTCTGCGGTGCATGCCGGATACTAAGACTCCGGTTATTGCCGCCTGGCCGCGAGTAGGCCATCCGCACGACATTGGACGCCATCACACCCACACCAGCCCACTTGCGAACCTCCTTAAATGCCCGCCAAAACAGGGACGGGTGAGTCGCTCCGAGATTGAACTCACGGTAAGCCCAGCACAGCGCCTCAACTAAGTCCTGGTTCGTCAGAAAGTCGTAACACGACCATATGTCCTGGAATCTCCATGCGTCCGGATCGGCCGAGCGCTTGGCTTGCTCCCGGCTGTCCCACCCCCAGCCACCCGTTTCCTGCCCATACACCAGAACGCGCCGCTCGGCGCGGCAGTAGTCGTCTGTGACATAGAGCAAGAAGGGTGGAACAAGACTGTGTGCTTCCTCAACGGTGAACCGAAGCGCAGCCTTCCAATCCGAATAGAGCGAACTCGAGCCTTCTTTGCATCTCCTGGTGATCCATGGAAGAACCACTCAAGGTTGCGAATTGGCACGTATGAGGCTGCCAGCTCCCTCGCGCATGCCATATGCGCGTAAATCAAGACTTCTGCACAGTTGCAAGTTAGCACCCACCAGGCACAGGCCCGCCATGACGGCGTTGCACGGCGGTGCCCCATCCGAAGCGCTCGTCTCGTCCCCGTTGCAAAACGCTCATTGTTGTGGCCCCGGCGCCCAGCTGTCGTAGAAATTGCTCGGATAGGGATACCAGACCGAGCGATACCCCTGAACATCGAGATTGACCTCCACGTCCACCACGAACGGCCGCTTCGCAGCGAGCGCCTGGCGCAAAGCGGGCGCATAGTCCGCCGGCTGCGTCACCCGCGCGCTGCCCGCCCCCATCGCCTGCGCCCACAGGCCGATGTCCGGGTTCCACATCTCGCCGGTGTCGGTGCGCCGATAGTCGCAGAACGATTCGCGGCCGTACAGCTTCAGCATCAGTTCGCGCTCGATCTGCAACGAACGGTTGGTCAGCACCACCCACACCAGCGGCAGGTTCTGCTCGACCGCGGTGGCCACCGCAGTCCCGCCCATCAGGAACGAGCCGTCGCCGAGCAGGGCGAGCGCCGGCCTGCCGCCTTGCGCCAGGGAAGCGCCGATGATCGCCGAGGCGCTCCAGCCCATGCGATGGAAGAACCCGTCATGCGCGACGTGACGCGACACCGGCGACAGAAACGCCGGGGCGAAGCTCAGCAGATGGCCGGTGTCGAAGAACACCGGCATCTCCGGATCGACCGCGCCGACCACCTCGGCGGTGTCGTGGCAGATCCGCGCATAGTGCAGCGGCGCCAGCTCGGAGCTGCGCTGCGCCGCGGTTTCTTCGGTCCAGCGCCGGCGCGCGGCGTCGAGCGTGGCAAGCCAGGCCGCACGCGGCGCGCGTTCCTGCTGCGCGACCGCCTGGGTCAGCGCGGCAAGGCCGGCGGCGGCATCGCACGGCAGCGCCACCGCCGCGGGATAGGCGCGGCCCAGCTCGGTCGGGTCGATGTCGATATGGATAAGCTGCGTCTTGCCGGGGATGTCGAACAGCGTCCAGCCGCCGGTGTCGATATCCGTCAGGTGGGTGCCGATCGCGATCAGCAGGTCGCAGTCGCGCGCCGCCGCGTTGGCGTGCCCGGTGCCGGCGCGGCCGATGCAGCCGAGCGAGAGAGGGTGGCGCTCGGGGAAGGCGGCCTTGCCGGTGGGGGTGGTGGCGACCGGGGTTTCCGTCGCCTCGGCAAACCGCAGCAGGTCGTCCCAGGCGCGGGCGCCGTGCACGCCGCTGCCCACCATGATCAGCGGGCGCCGCGCCGCGCCGAGCAGCGCCGCGGCCGCCTGCACGCCGGCCGGATTCGGGCCCGGCGGGAAGGATTGCAGGTAGGGCAGGGGATCCGGCAGCGGATCGGGCGCGGCGCTGTGCTGGATGTCGAACGGGATCTGCACCACCACCGGCCCCGGCCGGCCGGTGATCGCGGTCCGGTAGGCGCGCAGGAACATGTCCAGCGCAGTGTCCGGCCGGGTGACCAGGAACGCCTTCTTGGTGATCGGCTTCAGCGCGGCGACCCAATCCTCCGGTCCGTTGCGGTAGGATTCCTCCATGCCGCCGCGATCGAACCAGTGGGTCGGTCCGGCGCCCGCCAGCACCAGCATGGCGATCGAGCCGTAGAAGGCGGAGGCGACCGCCGAGGCGATGTTCATGTTGCCGGGGCCGACGCTGGTGGCGACGATCGCCAGCGGCGCCTGGCGGTTCATCCGCCAGTAGCCGTCGGCCATGTGCACCGCCTGGTCCTCGGCGCGCACCGGGATGCCGCGGATTTTCGTTTCGTGCACGATGGCATCGAGCAGCGCCCAGTTGCCGTGGCCGTTCATGCCGAAGACGAACTCGGTGCCCATGGTCTCCAGCAGCCTGGCGATCGCGCCGGCGACGGTCCTCTGCGCCATGTCTGCCTCCTGTTGTCTGCCTCCCGTTCAGGCGGTCAACGCCGCTGCACGATCTCGACCATCACGCCGTCGGGCCCGCGGATGAACGCCAGGCGGGTGCCGGCCGAGTAGTCCATCGGTCCCACCGCGATGTCGGCGCCCTTGGCGCGCAACTCGGCCACCGCCGCGTCGATGTCATCGACGGTCAGGCCGATGTGTTCGAGACCGAAATAGGGAAAGCGCGGCGCGGCGCCGGTCGGTTCGTCGTGGTGCGCCGGCGCGATCAGCACGGTCTGCCCGCCGAGCCTGACGAAGACGCGCGGCTGGCCGGGGTAGAACGTGCCCGCGGCGTAGCTGCCGCGGATGACCTCGGCGCCGAACATGGTTTCAAAGTAGCGCGCGGTCGCCTCCGGGTCGGGGCTGCGCAGATGCACATGATCGTAACGATAAACCGGCATGGCAAGCTCCTTTGCGGCGATCGTCGCCCCGGCAGGCCGCGCGCGACGGCGACGCCGGAGACGGCCGGACGTTGCGGTCGCGCCTGGCCAATGGTTTCATCCGTAAGCATCCGGCCGCCGCCGGATCATGCGCCCCGTCGCGCTACCGGTGCAAGCGGCGGCGCCGGCAGGGCAATCGGGTCGAGCGAAGGAAGGCTGGGGCTTCGCCCCAGACCCCACCAAGGGGCGCTGCCCCTTGGAACCCCGCCAAGGGCGGAGCCCTTGGAACCCCGGACTGGGAGTGTGGGGAGGGGAAGGGGGCGGGTGGGCGAGGCGAAGGGGCGCCGTCCGGCACGCCGGACGGCGCCCCTTCGCCTCGCCCTCCCGCCCCCTTCCCCTCCCCACACTCCCAGTCATGGAGTCCAGAGGCCGCTGCCGGCGCCTGCCCCCGGGCACTTGACCCGGGGGGTGGGGGGTCCAGGGGGGCAACGCCCCCCTGGCGGGGTTCGGGGCGGAGCCCCGACCTTGCTTCGCTTCAGCCGATTGCCCTGCCGGCTCGCCGATAGGCGCGGGGCAGCCGTGCCTGTAGGATGGACCGCATGCCCGACCCCAAGCCCCGCGTTGCGTTGTTCGTCACCTGCCTGGTGGACCTGTACCGTCCCACCGTCGGCTTCGCCGCCATCCGCCTGCTGGAGGAAGCCGGCTGCCAGGTGGAGGTGCCGCGCGCGCAGACCTGCTGCGGCCAGCCGGCCTACAACACCGGCGACCGCGCCACCGCGCGCGACCTCGCAGCCGGCATCATCGAGGCGTTCGGCGGCTACGACTACGTCGTGGTGCCGTCCGGCTCCTGCGGCGGCATGCTGCGGCACCACCTGCCGCACCTGTTCGATGACGATCCCAATTTGCGCGGCCGCGCCGACGCGCTGGCGGCCAGGACCTTCGAGCTGGTCAGCTTCCTGACCGACGTGCGCGGCCTCGGCGGGCTCGCCGCGCGTCACCAGGGCGGCACGGTGACCTATCACGACAGTTGCTCCGGCCTGCGCGAGCTGGGGATCAAGGCGCAGCCGCGCCGGCTGCTGGCCGCGATCGGCGCCAGCGTGACGGAAATGGCCGACCCGGAGGTCTGCTGCGGCTTCGGCGGCACGTTCTGCGTGAAATACCCCGACATCTCGGTGCGCATGGTCGCCGACAAGACCGCCGAGATTGCCGCGACCGGGGCCGAGACCGTGCTGGCCGGCGATCTCGGCTGCCTGCTGAACATCGCCGGGCGGCTGAAACGCGAGGGCCACGCCACCAAGGCGCGCCATGTCGCGGAGGTGCTGGCCGGCATGACCGGACAAGTGCCGCCGATCGGCGAGGCAACGCCATAGCCGACGCCGCGGATCGCCTGCATGCTGGGCGGATGGTCACCGCACGCCGACTCGCCTGGGTGCTCGGCGTCACGCAGACGCTGGCCTGGGCCACGACCTACTACATTCCGGCGGTGATCGTCGGCCCGGCGGCCGCCACCTTGCACCGCTCCACCACCGAACTGCTGGTCGGCTATTCCTGGTCGCTGCTGGTCGCCGGGCTGGTCTCGCCGCGGGTGGGCGCCTGGATCGACCGGCACGGCGGGCGCGGGGCCTTGGCGGCCGGCACGGTGGTGATGGCGGCGGGGCTGCTGGTGCTGGCCGCCTGGCCAAGCCTGCCCGGCTGGTACGTCGCCTGGACGGTGATGGGGGTCGGCATGGCGCTCGGGCTGTACGACGCCGCCTTCGCCACGATCGGTCGGCTGCTGGGGCTGGAGTCGCGCTCGGCGATCATCGGCGTCACGCTGTTTGCCGGCTTCGCCTCGACGATCGGCTGGCCCGCCGGCGTGGCGCTGATCCACCTGTTCGGCTGGCGCGCCACCGCCGTGATCTATGCCGGCGTCCAGCTCGCGGTGAACCTGCCGCTGATCCTGGCGCTGATCCCCCGCGCGCCGCCGCCGCCGGCGCCGGTCCACGCCGCCGCCGCGCCGCCGGCCGAGACCAACGGCAACGGCGGCCGGTTCGCCCTGATCCTGCTCGGCACGTTCTTCAGTGTGCGCGCGGCGATCAGCGCGGTGGTGTCGGTGCATGCGCTGAGCTTGCTGCACGGGCTGGGGCTGGGCGCGGTCGCGGCGGTCGGCGTGGCGGCGATGTTCGGGCCGGCGCAGGTGTTCGGCCGCATCCTGGAGGTGGTGTTCGCGCGCTGGATCGACCCGCTGACCGGCTCCTGGATGGGGGCGGCGCTGCTGCCGCTGGGCGTCGCCGCGCTGTTGCTCGGCGGGCCGGCGGCCGGCTTCGCGATCGCCTATGGCATGAGCAACGGCATCCTGACGATCAGCCGCGGCATGCTGCCGATGTTCCTGTTCGGCCCGCGCGGCTACGCGACCCGGCTGGGCCGTTTGGCGCTGCCGCAACTGCTGGCCCAGGCGGTGGCGCCGACCGCCGCGGCGCCGCTGGTGCTGGCGTTGCCGGCGGGGGCGATCTTTGCCGGGCTCGGGGTTGCCGCCTCCCTGGCCCTGCTGTGCCTGCTGCCGCTGCGGCGGGTCCGGCCCGCACCGGTCTGATCGCGGCCGATCCGGGCAGTCCGGCCGCGGCCCGGCGGCACGCCGCGTCGGGGCGTGGCGGCAACGGTATTCAGACGGAACGATAATCCCGGTGCGTGGGCCGCGCTCAGTGCCCGCGCAGGATCTGGCTGAGGAACAGCTTCAGCCGATCGGTCTGCGGCGCCTCGAACATGCGCCGCGGCGGGCCGCTCTCGACGATCTCGCCTTGGTCCATGAACACCACGCGGTCGGCGACCTGGCGGGCGAACCCCATCTCGTGGGTGACGCAGACCATGGTCATGCCGTCCTCGGCGAGCTGGATCATGGTGTCCAGCACCTCCTTGATCATTTCGGGATCGAGCGCCGAGGTCGGCTCGTCGAACAGCATGATCTTCGGGCGCATGCACAGCGCGCGGGCGATCGCCACGCGCTGCTGCTGGCCGCCGGAGAGCTGGCCGGGGTATTTCTTCGCCTGCTCGGGGATCTTGACCCGCGTCAGGAAGTTCATCGCCAGCTCGTCGGCCTCGGCCTTCGGCATCTTGCGCACCCAGATCGGCGCCAGCGTGCAGTTCTCCAGGATCGTCAGGTGGGGGAACAGGTTGAAGCTCTGGAACACCATGCCGACCTCGCGGCGGATGGTGTCGAGCGCGCGGGTGTCGTCGGTCAGTTCGGTGCCGTCGACGATGATGCGGCCTTCCTGGTGGGTCTCCAGCCGGTTGATGCAGCGGATCATGGTGGACTTGCCGGAGCCGGACGGGCCGCACACCACCACGCGCTCCTTCTCGGCGACGGTCAGCGACACGTCGCGCAGCACGTGCAGCGCGCCGAACCACTTGTTCACCTTGTCCAGCACGATGGCGGGCGGGGCGTTGCTGTCTGCCAGATGGGGCACGTCGTGGGCGGCCTGGCTCATTGCGGAATCCTTGTCAGCGGCGTGGGCTCGGCGGCGTTGGCGGCGGGCGAGCTCACGCTCCACTCCGCGGCGGTGGTTCGACAGGGCGGGACGGAACGTGAGGTATATCCCGGTCCCGGCAGAATCCGGAAATCCCGCGGTGGGACGCAGCGCGCCGCGAGAGACGGGGCACGACCGGCGGGCCGGCTTCGGGTGCCGCCGGGCGCGGCAAGCTCGGGGCCGCAGCGGGAAGTCGGCGCAGGCTTCGCAATGCCGGTCGTGGGTGGCGGCGCGAGAGCGGAGCGCATCTGTCCGGTGAGCCAAGGCGCCGGCCGGTGAGCCAAGGCGCCGGCCAACGCTCCCCGGTTGACCCCGGGTTGCCCGGTCCGCGGTCGTGGGGCGCCCGGCGAGGAAGACCGCCGCACGCACGGATCACGGCACGAGCCTTGCGGCGACCGCCCGGCTGGTCACAATCGGCGGGGAAGGGCGAGTCGCATTCAATGCTGCATCTGACCAAGCTGGCCGTCGGCGTGCGCGACATCCCGCATCTGCGGGAGTTGCAGGCGGAGCGCGCCGCGCGCAACCCGCCGCTGCGCCACCGGACCCGGAACTTCCCGCGCCGCGCGGCCGAGGTGATCGACGGCGGGTCGATCTATTGGGTGATCAGCGGCAGCATGCTGGCGCGGCAGCGCATCCTCGAGGTGATCCACGACGCCTGGGATGACGGCAGCGCCTGCGCCGGGCTGGTGCTGGACCCGCGGCTGGTGCCGCTGGCCGGCCGGCCGACCAAGCCGTTTCAGGGCTGGCGCTACCTGGCGGCGCCGGACGCGCCGCCCGACCTGGCCGCGGTGCCGCTTGCCGTCGGTGAGGCGGCCTTGCCGGCCGGCCTGCGCCGCGAGCTGCAGGCGCTGTGCCTGCTGTGATGCGCCGGGGCGGGTGAAGCAAGGTCGGGGCTCCGCCCCGAACCCCGCCAGGGGGCTTTGCCCCCCATGGTACCATTGGGACCCCCACCAGAGGCTCGCCCTTGGCGGGGTTCCCCAATGGTACCATGGGGGGCAGCGCCCCTTGGTGGGGTCCGGGGCGAAGCTCCGGCCTTGCTTGGTCCCGTCCGACACGGCGGCCTCCGAGAAAATCTCTTGCCCGACGCGGCGGCGATGCTCTACGGGAGTCAATTCGTTAGGGGCATATCTTAGACTCGGGTCTGAGCTGTGTGCGCCCCTTGGCAACTGGCGGCTTCGTGGAGTTTCACAGTGATGACCTCTCGCCTTTCCCTGCTCGCCGCGTTCGGCCTGGCGCTGTCCGCGGCGGCACTGGCCACATCCGGAGCCTCGGCCGCGATTCCCAGCACCACCACGGCGCACAAGCCGACGGCCCACCACACGACGGCGTCGCACAAGCCGTTGACGCACCACGCCGCGGCGACGCACAAGCCGAAGACGACGCATCATGCCGCGGCGACGCACAAGCCGAAGACGACGCGGCACGCGTCGGTGCATCGGACGACGCACAAGAAGGTCTAGATCGGCCAGTCGCGCGCCGGGCGGCGATGCGCGCGGGCGGTTGGCTCTTGCGCGATCGCATCGACGCGCCGTCTTGCCGGTCGTTACGCAGCGGAGACGGCGTTGCCGCTCGATATGCAGCGGCAACGAGCCTGGCGGCTTGATGCGCGCTGGCGAGGCGGCGGCGGCTCGATGCGTGCTTGATGGCGCGCGGGCCGCGATCGGCCGGTGGCCGATCGCGGCGTGACGCGGATCAGTGCTGGGCGTCGGTGTAGGGGTAGATGGCGGTGCCGCTCTTGTCCTTCGGCGGCCAGAGGATCACCTCGGTGCCCGGGTCGGCGAACTGGGCGACGTCGTTGTTCTTCAGGCCGCGGAACTGCACCTCCATGACCTGCGCCTCGGCCCATTCGCCGCCGGGGGCGAACTTGATGTCGCCAGCGGTGGTCTTGAAGGTGTGCGTGCGCATGTAGTCAGCGAGCTTGTCCTGGTCGAGGCTCTTGGTGCCCTCCACCGCCTGCTGCAGCACCTGCATGTAGCCATAGGCGAAGGGCGGCAGGTAGTAGCCCAGGGTATCGACGCCGGCGGCTGCGGCACGCGACTGGTAGACCTTGAGGAACGCCTTGGCCTCGGGCGAGGCGAAGCTGGCCCAGGGCAGCCAGAAATCGTAGTTGACGATGCCGTTCAGCAGCGGGCCGAGCTGGACCTTGATCGCGGTGCTTTGCAGCCCGACCATGCCGCCGCCGAACAGTTTCGTCTTCAGGCCGACCTCGTGCGCCGCGCGCAGCATGCCGACGCTGTCGGGCGGGTAGGAGGCGACGAACACCAGGTCGGGCTCGGTCGCCTGGATCGCGCGGATGATCGGCGTGTAGTCGGTGGTGCTCGGCGGGTAGCTTTTGTCATAGACGATCTTCAGGCCGGCTGCCTTGGCCAGCGCGCGCGCGCCGTCCAGCGCGTTGTGCGGGAACTCGGCGTCGGCGCCGACCAGGGCGAGGGTTTTGGGCTTCGGGGTCTGCTGCATCGCCACCTCGAAGAAGCCCTTCGAGAAGCTCTGCTTCGGCTGCGGCCCGCCGGTCGGGGTGAAGGAGAAATAGTTCGGGTAGTTGAACTCGGTGTTCACCGCCAGGCCGAACAGGCTGAGGAACATGCGGTTGTGCTGCATGATCACCGGCATGGCGGGGGCGATCATGTTCGTTGCGTAGCCGCTGACGACCAGGTCGACCTTGTCCACGTCGAGCAGCTTGGTGTAGATGCCCGGGATGGTCGCCGGGTTCGATTGGTCATCGTAATAGATCAGCTTGACCGGCCGGCCGAGCAGGCCGCCCTTGGCGTTGATCTCCTCGGCCCAGATCTGCATGGCCAGCAGCGCCGCCTTGCCGTTCGGCGCCAGGCCGCCGGTGAGCGCCATGCCGAAGCCGATGGTGATCGGGGCCTGCGCCCGCGCCGGACCGCCCAGCAACCCGATCAGCGCGCATGCCAGAATCAGCACGACTCGCATCGTAACGTCCTCCCCACTCGTTTGTTGCGGTCGATCCTATGCGGCGGCGCGCGGCGGCGCCAGGGGGGATGGTTGGGGGCTTGGTTGGGGGGCGGGGCGTCGGCGCGGGGCTCGCGCCGGGCTTGCGTCGGCGGTTGCGATCGGGATGCGCTGCCGCGCGTCCGCGTGGCGGCGGGCGATCGGGCATGGCATGGCAGACGGGCTGCCATGACGCATCGGCGTCGCACGATGGAATTGGTGCTGCCATGATGCGCGCGGGCATGGGGGATCGGTGCATGGGTGGCCGCCTGTATCTGGAGGACCTGGTGGTGGGACAGCGGTTCGTCAGCGCGCCGCATCGCGTCTCGGCCGCGGCGATCCGGGCGTTCGCGGTGCGCTATGACCCGCAGCCGTTCCATCTGGACGACGCGGCGGCGGCGGGTACGCTGTTCGCCGGTCTGGCCGCCAGCGGCTGGCATACCGCGGCGATGACCATGCGGATGGTGATCGAGAGCGTGCCGATGGAAGGCGGCATCATCGGCAGCGGGGGCGAGCTGACCTGGCCGCGGCCGACCCGGCCGGGGGATTTGCTGCATGTCGAGACCGAGGTGCTGGCGATCACGCCGTCGCGCTCGCGGCCGGAGCGGGGGATGGTGGTGGTGCGCTGCACCACGCTGAACCAGCACGGCGAGACGATGCAGACCTTCACGCCGAAGCTTGTCGTGCGGCGCACGCCGAAGTCTGTCGTGCGGCGCACGCCGAAGTCTGTCGTGCGGCGCACGCCGAAGTCTGTCGTGCGGCGCACGCCGAAGTCTGCCGTGCCGCGGGCGGCGCAGGCTGGCGCGACGGGGCTGGCGAAGCCTCGCACGCGGCGAGGAGGAGCGGGCTGATGCCGCGCGGGGAGGGCGGCGACCCGACGGTCCGCATCACCGCGGCGGCGCTGCGCGACGGCTCGTTGATCGAGGCGGCGCGGCGCGAGGCGCCGGATAGCGGCCTGCTGCGCTCGGACGCGGAGATCGAGGCCAGCCTGGCGGCCGCGCTGGCCGCGCATCCGGCCGGCCAGGACGTCTGGCTGTTCGGCTATGGCAGCCTGATGTGGAACCCGGCGATGCACTATGGCGAAAGCCGGCCCGGCGCGGTGCTGGGCTGGCACCGCAGCTATTGCCTGTGGGCGCATATGGGGCGCGGCACGCCGGAGATGCCGGGGCTGATGCTGGCGCTGGATCGCGGTGGCAGCGCGGTCGGCATGCTGTTCCGGTTTCCCGCCGCGACGGCACGCACCGAACTGCTGCTGCCGTGGCGGCGCGAGATGTTCACCGGCGCCTATCTGCCGCGCTGGGTGCGGGTGGAGACCGAGGCCGGGCCGGTGCGCGCCGCCAGCTTCATCGCCAACCGGGCGCACCCGCGCTATGCGGGTCGATTGGATGAGGCAACCATCGCGGCGCACCTGGCGGTGGCCGCCGGCAGCCTGGGCAGCTGCGTCGAGTACCTGGCGCAGACGCTGGCGGCGCTGCGCGCGCATGGGCGGACCGATCGCCGGCTGGAACGGCTGGAGCGGCTGGTTGCTGGTGCATCCGCCGCCGCCGCGGTGTAGGCTGGCGGCAAATCCGGGGAGGGTGGGAGATGGCGGACCTCGACGAGAACACGGTGACCGACGCCGCCTTGGCGCAGATGGCGGGGACGGCCGATCCGCGGCTGAAGCAGATCGCCGATGCCGCGGTGCGCCACCTGCACGCCTTCGTGCGCGAGGTGAACCTGACGCCGGCGGAATGGCTGAGCGGGATCGGCTTCCTGACCCAGGTCGGCCAGGCCTGCACGCCGATCCGCCAGGAGTTCATTCTGCTGTCGGACGTGCTGGGCGTCAGCGCCGTGGTCAACGCGCTGCACGACAGGAAGGCGCGCGAGCTGGGGACGCAGAGCAGCCTGCTGGGGCCGTTCTATCGCGAGGGCGCGCCGGAGCTGGAGCTGGGGGCGTGCATCGTGCAAAACCCCTCGGTGCCGGAGATCGTGCTGTACGGCAGGGTGACCGACAATGCCGGCACGCCGATCCCGCACGCGCTGGTGCAGGTGTGGCAGACCAGCGAGCACGGGCTGTACGACCTGCAGGCGGGCAATCCCGACAGCATGGACATGCGCGCCAATTTCCGCTGCGACGCAGCGGGGCGGTACTATTTCCGGACGGTGCGGCCGCTGGGCTACTCGATCCCGATGGACGGGCCGGTCGGGCAGATGGTGAAGTTGCAGAACCGGCACGGGTTCCGGCCCTCGCACATCCACTTCCTGATCGGCGCCGAGGGGTATCGCGAGCTGGTCACCGCGCTGTATTTCGCCGACGACGCGCATATCGATTCCGATACGGTGTTCGGCGTGTCGCGCTCGCTGGTGGTGAACGCGGTCGATGATCCCGACTGCCCGGTGCCGGGGCGGCGCGCGGTGCAGTTCGATTTCCGGCTGGCGCGCGCGGGGGACGGCGAGGCGGGGCGGGTCGGGGCCGATCCGGCGCGGGTGGCGGCCGAGTAGGGGGCCCGGTTGGAGGCGCCGGCGGGCCGGGCAAAGCAAGCAAATGGAGCCGCGGATGAACGCCGATGAACGCCGATGGAGCGCCCGGGCCGCCGTCTTGTTGCCCCTGACCGAATGGCGCCGCTGCCGCCATCCGCGCCACGACGTGGTGGCGGCGAAGGCGGGCGTCCGCGACCTGGCTGCGGGCAACGCGCGACATCGCCGCGACCGGCAGGCGCTGCCATGACGCAGGGCGCTCGCGCATGCCGCGCGACGATGCACTGATGGCGCTTCGCGCCCGCGGTCCACATTGCCTCCACAGGGAGAACCCGGACCAATGCCCCGCCGTCTGATCGACATTTCCGTCCCGCTCAAGGCCGGCATCAAGAGCGACCCGCCGCATTCGTTGCCGAAGATCGAGTACCTGGATCATCACATGACCGCGCCGGCGATGGCCGCGTATATGGGCGTGGGCGTGGACCAGTTGCCGGACGGCGAGTACGCGGCGGTGGAGCGGGTGGCGATCAGCACGCACAACGGCACGCATCTGGACGCGCCGTATCATTACTTCTCCACCATGAACCACGCGCTGAAGCCGGGCGGCGAGCCGTCGTGGCGGATCGACGAGGTGCCGCTGGAGTGGTGCTTCCAGCCGGGCGTAAAACTGGATTTCCGGCATCTGCCGGATGGGTATGTGGCGACGCCGGGCGACGTGGAGGCGGAGCTGCGGCGGATCGGACATACGCTGCGGCCGCTGGAGATCGTGGTGGTGAACACCAGCGCGGGGGTGAAGTACGGGCAGGACGATTATGTCGATTCCGGCTGCGGGATGGGCAAGGCGGCGACGCTGTGGCTGCTGGAGCGGGGGGTGCGGCTGGTCGGCATCGATGGCTGGAGCTGGGATGCGCCGTTCTCGTTGACGCGGCAGAAGGTGGCGGCGACGGGGGATGCCGGGTTGATCTGGGAGGGGCACCGGGCGGGGCGCGAGATCGGCTATTCGCATCTGGAGAAGCTGCACAATCTGGAGCAGCTGCCGGCGGATGGGTTCGAGGTGGTGTGTTTCCCGGTGAAGGTGCATCGGGCGTCGGCTGGGTGGACGCGGGCGGTGGCGATTCTGCCGGGGTGAAGGGGGAGGGAGCATGGTCGCCTCTGCAATGCACGGCGCCACGCTCATTACGTCGGGGTGCCACGAGGAAGAGATAGGACCCAAGCCCGTAGTGCGCTTTGAGAAGATGCAGGGCTTGCCGCACTTTTCTGGGGATGTTTGGATGCCTACATCCTGCATGAGGAGAGGATTGTACGCATATGTGGTTCCGTGTCAGATTCATGTCTCCGAAGGATGACTGGAAGCTTCCGATTTCTTGGAAGCTAACAGAGTACCTATTCAAATTCGCGCAATGGCTGTTCTTCCTGGCTGTTCTCTGGTACGCTGCCGCGCGCTCACATAGCCGCGTTCTTGGCGCAATATGTATAATCTTATCTCTATCCTTATTTTTTGTAGTGTTTAGGGGGCTCTGTTCGTTCTTTTACATTGAGATTGAAGACGCCAGTCCGATTTGGGGTAAGATCATTGCTGGCCTTGTAGGGGCTGTGATAAGTATGACCCTTAGCGTCCTTGCAATATATGTGGTTGGAATAGCAATAATGGAAATAATGAATTCTACCCACCTGTAATCGACTGGCCCGAGAATCTTTCGGGGCGAGAGGCCGCTGATTCTTATCATCCGGTTGACCAAGCCGCGACGGACACTGAGCGTGGCGACAGATTTGCAACTTCTAACACCTAGAGTCGTCTTGAGGCCGATTCAAGTCAGACTCTAGAGCGGGATGACCTTGGTCTGAATCGGAGGGGGATTCTCTGAAAGTCTGACTCGAATCGACTCCGACACGCCAGGGCACTGCAATGATTGAAAAATCTGTCGGTAGGGAGCTCACGCCTTTGCAAGAAACCACTACATCTACTTGCCGCGGGCGATATGGAGCCAAGTCACGGAGCTTTGGGTGGTCGCTCGACAACCTCTCGCTTCACAGGACCCCACCGAGGAATAGCGGCAAGAGATTGAAAAGACTCAGAAGATCGTCCTGATATCATTCCGGATCAGCCTCTGACGTGCGCACTGTGGTTCAAGATGCGGGGGCAGAGGCGAGCATTGATGGCGCGCGCTTATTCAATGGAGCTTCGGGAAGGTGTGGTTGCGGCGGTTGATCGCGGCGGGATGTCGTGCCACCAGGCGGCGGCGCAATTTGGTGTAGCACTCAGTATGGTGACGGAAAGGTTGCAACGTTCTCGGCGAACTGGAAATGCGGCGTCTGGGCAGATCGGCGGACACAAGCCGCGGGCTATTGAGGGCGAGCATCATAACTGGCTCGTCCAACAATGTCGGGCACGCGACTTCACGCTGCGGGGGCTGGTTTCGGAGCTGGCCCAGTGCGGTCTGAAGGCTCATGCGATCACGCTCGACGAGATCGAGCGGATCGCGACCCGAAGCGCCGCTCGGGCGCGGCTGATGTTCAGCCGCGCCCGACCTCTTTTCGTCGTGATCAGGCCAGGTCGAAGCGGTCCGCGTTCATCACCTTGTTCCAGGCCGCCACGAAATCCTGCACGAACTTCTGCCGCGCGTCGTCCTGGGCATAGACTTCGGCAAGGGCGCGGAGCCGCGAGTTCGAGCCGAAGACGAGGTCCACGCGGGTGGCGGTCCACTTCCGCTTGCCGCTGGCGCGGTCGCGACCTTCGAACACGTCCTTGGCGTCCGCGACCGGCTGCCACGCCGTGCCCATGTCAACCAGGTTGGCAAAAAAGTCGTTGCTGAGCGTCCCGGGGCGATCGGTAAAGACGCCATGCGGCGATTGGCCGTGGTTCGCACCCAACACGCGCATGCCGCCGAGCAGGACCGTCATTTCCGGCGCGGTCAGCGTCAGCAACTGCGCCTTGTCAACCAGCATCTCCTCCGCCGACACGGCGAAGGCCTGCTGCTGATAGTTGCGGAACCCGTCGCACAGCGGTTCGAGCACGGCGAATAAATCGACATCGGTCTGCTGTTGCGATGCGTCCGTGCGGCCCGGCGAGAACGGCACCGCCATCTCGTGCCCGGCCTGCTTGGCGGCTGCCTCGACGGCTGCGCACCCACCGAGCACGATCAGATCGGCGAGCGACACCTTCTTCTTGCCAGACGCAGCGTTGAACGCCGCCTAAATCCCCTTCAGGGACGCGAGCACCTTCGCCAGTTGGGCCGGCTGGTTGACCTCCCAATCCTTCTGCGGGGCGAGGCGGAGGCGCGCCCCGTTCGCGCCGCCGCGCTTGTCGGAACCGCGGAACGTCGCGGCCGAGGCCCAGGCGGTGGAGACGAGTTCGCCGACCGACAGGCCCGCGGCAAGAATCTTCGCCTTGAGCTGCACAATCTCGTTCGCGTCGATCAGCTCATGGTCGATGGCGGGGACCGGATCCTGCCAGATCAGCTCCTCCGCCGGGACCTCCGGGCCGAGGTAGCGCGCGCGCGGACCCATGTCGCGGTGGGTCAGCTTGAACCATGCGCGCGCGAAGGCATCCGCGAACTGCTCCGGGTTGTTGTGGAAGCGCCGCGCGATCGGCGCGTAGATCGGGTCGAAGCGCAGCGACAGATCCGCCGTCGTCATCATCGGCCGGTGCTGCTTCGCCGGGTCGTGCGCGTCGGGGATCATGTCCGCCGCGGCCACGTCCTTCGCCATCCACTGATGCGCGCCGGCGGGGCTTTTCACCAGCTCCCACTCGTAGCGGAACAGCATGTCGAGATAGCCCATGTCCCACTTGGTCGGGTTCGGCTTCCAGGCGCCTTCGATCCCGCTGGAGATCGTGTCGCCGGCCTTGCCGCTGCCATAGAGGCTGATCCAGCCGAGGCCCATCGCCTCGAGCGGCGCGGCTTCCGGCACCGGCCCGACATGCGCCACATCGCCCGCGCCGTGACATTTGCCGAAGGTGTGGCCGCCGGCGACCAGGGCCACGGTTTCCTCGTCGTTCATCGCCATGCGCGCGAAGGTCTCGCGGACGTCGCGGCCCGAGGCGACCGGATCGGGATTGCCGTTCGGACCTTCGGGGTTCACGTAGATCAGACCCATCTGCACGGCGGCCAGCGGATTCTCCAGCGCCCGGTCGCCGGCGTAGCGCTTGTCGCCGAGCCAGGTGTCCTCGCTGCCCCAGTAGATGTCTTCCTCCGGCTCCCAGACATCCTCGCGCCCGCCGCCGAAACCGAAGGTTTTGCGGCCCATCAATTCCAGCGCGCAGTTGCCGGCCAGGATCATGAGGTCGGCCCAGGAAATCCTGTTGCCGTACTTCCGCTTGACCGGCCACAGCAACCGGCGCGCCTTGTCGAGATTGACGTTGTCCGGCCAGCTGTTGAGCGGTGCGAAGCGCTGCGTGCCCGTGGCGGCGCCGCCGCGGCCGTCGCCGATGCGGTAGGTGCCGGCGCTATGCCAGGCCATCCGGATGAACAGCGGCCCGTAATGGCCCCAGTCGGCCGGCCACCAGGCCTGCGAAGTCCGTCATCAGCGCATAGAGGTCGCGCTTCAGGGCCTTGAGATCGAGCGTCTTGAACGCCTCGGCGTAGTTGAACGCCTGGCCCATGGGATTGGACAGGGCCGAGTGCTGGTGGAGGATATTGAGGTTCAGCTGGTTCGGCCACCAATCGCGGTTCGACCTGCCGGCAAAGGTGGCGTTCGATGGAACCCCGTGCATCACCGGGCACTTGCTCGTGTCAGCCATGATATTTCCTCCACCGTGTTCGACGGATGGGTGCTTTACGCCGGGGACGTTATCAGGTAAAGTCACATTATTCTGATCGTGGTGATAAGATATACTGATGAAGCAGATAACGCTCAGGCAGCTTGGCTATTTCGATGCGCTGGGACGGCATGGCCACTTCGGGCGCGCGGCGGATGCCTGTGCGATCTCGCAGCCGGCTTTGTCGATGCAGATCAAGGAACTCGAGGACGCTCTGGGCGCCGCGCTGATCGAAAGAGGCGCACGCCAGATCCGGCTGACGAAGTTCGGAGAGGAGGCCGTCCGACGCGTCCGCGACATCCTGCGCTCGGTCGATGAACTGGAAGACTTCGCGCGGGCGTCGCGCGACCGGCTTGTGGGCCGGCTGCGCATCGGCATGATCCCGACGGTTGCACCCTATCTGCTGCCGACGGTTCTCGGGAACCTCAACCGACTGCATTCCGAACTTGACATTCACGTGCGGGAGACGCTGACGGCGAAACTGCTACAAGAGCTGATCGAAGGTCGGCTCGATACCGCGATTGTTGCTCTGCCGGTGTCAGAACCTTCGCTGACCGAGGTGGCCCTGTTCGCGGAAAATTTCCTGCTGGTCCGGCCGCGCGCGGATGCGGGAACGCCGGTTCCCGATCGCGAAGCGCTGCGCGAAATGCGGCTGCTGCTGCTGGAGGAAGGGCACTGCTTTCGCGATCAGGCCCTCTCGTTCTGCAATATGCACTCGTCGCTGCCGCGGCAGGGGTTGGACGCGAGCTCTTTGTCCACGCTGGTCCAAATGGTCGGCGCGGGCATCGGTGTCACTTTGATCCCGGAAATGGCCGTGGCGGTTGAGACACGCTCGGCGTCAGTCTCTGTCGCTCGCCTTAAAAGCCCGCAACCCTCACGGACCATTGGCATGATCTGGCGCAAGACAAATCCTCTGGCCGGTCAGCTGCTGCAAATTTCCGAAGTGGTTCGGCTCTCGGCCGATGCGTTGCGCGAGCAGCACAATCCGGGGACGTCATCGCGCAAACCCCAAACCTGATCGGTACTCGGGCGAGCAGCGGACCCGGATCGAAGTTCGATAGAGACCGGGACATCCCGGAAATGTCCAGTACCCTGCGTCACCGACCCTGCGGCGATTTCGCCACCCGCTTGCGGTACGCTACCGAGGTCGCAGGTGGGCGCGGTAGCCGCGCACGATGAGCAACCTGGGGCACTGGTGCCGCTGTGCAGGGCTTCTGCCCGCTTGCCGATGGCTTGATTCCGGCGCTGGGAAGGCCTGGCGCTCGACGAACGGCCGAGCGCATGGGAGGCGCGCTGGGTTGGCATTTCATCACCGCGGCCTCTCCGGGCCGGTTGCGATCTGGTGCATCGCGGGCGCGTCAACATGTCCGTAACCATCTGTCCGCGGCACCGCGAAGGAAGAATTTTGCCGCAGATGCAGCAAGGCGATGGACGCCGATGCACGCCGATGGCGCCGTGCTGAATGATCGGTCGGGGGAGGCGATCGGCGGCGCGTTTACCGTGCTCGATACGCCTGGGGCTGGGTTCCTGCAAAAGGTCGATGAGAACGCGCCGGCATCTGCGGTTGGTGCGAGAGCCGGCCCCGGCGAAGGCCGTTGTCCTATCGGTTATGCAACAATGTGCCACCGGGGTGTACGGCAGGAACGTGGCGGTCGGCGACGACTTTGTGGACCTGCGGATCGAGGACGCACGTCCGGCTGCGCTGAACACCGTCAAGGCACTGGACGACGCAGGCATGCTCCGGGGCTGCTTGACCCGGCAGTCGGATGCAATGTGCCAAGGACCGCAAAGCGACCGGCCTGCAGCTCCGCCCGCGGCTTCATTTCGCCAAACCGCGCCAGCAGATCAAACGCGTGGCGCGACCGGTAAACCGCACGGACCCATCTGCGTGTTTTGCGCGCATCGCCTTGCTGCATCTGCGTTAAATTCTTTGGCTCATATGGCGTTGACTGTTGGACGGCCCCGTAGGGCGGAACAGCGCAGCGCCTTCCGCCGTCGGACGGTGGCGGGATATGTTGTTGGGGACGTCGGCAGATGCGAGCGGCTCGCCCGGCGGTGGCGGAAGGCGCTGCGCTTTTCCGCCCTACGGGCCGTCCAACAGTCAACGCCATATGAGCGAACCTTTTTCTTGCTCTGCCGCGCCACCAGCGCGCAATGCGGGGCGAGGCGGTAGGCGATCGCAGCCTCTCCGAGCCGCGGCCGGAGCGTGCTGAGCCGATCAGGATCACGGTGCAAGGGTACTCGTCATCTGCGTTACCGATCTTGTGGCGACATCGCGGCTCGCTTGTGACGCCATCAGGGACAATCGATGGAGCATGAAATCCAGGCAGTATCAACGACACGGCGTGCTAGTCGAATTGCCATACAGCCCGTCCCCAGTCGATCCTCACGCGTGATAAAGGACGGCCGTTATCATGCGTAATGTCGATTTGCGCGGGACGCGTCCCGTCGAGCCACGGATGCTGTGCGTCCCGGGGCACCGCGGCTGCTCCCGCATGGGTCTCCGCGTGCTCCGTGCCGCCTCCCTGCTTCCTCCTTGTTAGAGTCTTGCCGGCTTGCGGGCGCCGAACGGCCCCGCGGCGCCAGGTCTGGCCGGCATCGGCAGCCGGCGGCGCCGCACTGCCCGACAGCAGATCACGGCACGCACCATCTGCGTTACATTTCCTGACCTTGGTGCCCCGGTCCGTGGCCCGACCCAGGGCGGATGCCGGCGCGCGCGCGGGGCTAATCGACAGCCAGCCAGCGAAACCCCTTGCGCACGAAGCGCGCGCCGTTGTGCCGCGCCATCTCGCCGTGGGCGATGAGCACCCGCTCGGGGGCAAACTCGAGAACCCGGCGGAGCGCCGCGCGGGCCTGATCCCGCTGCCAGAAGCCCGCCCGCAACTCGCGCGGCGCGCCGTGGTTGGGGGAGACGATCCCGTCGAGCCGCGCGAGCAGGCCGCGCCACCCCTTGAACCAGCCGGGCCGGAAGTTTTGCAGCAGATCGGCAAACAGCGCGGTGCGGCTCAACCGATGCAGGAACACGATCTCGGTGAGCAGGATGTTGCCGGTGACGGCAACCTGGTCGATGTCATGCGCCCAGCCCGGCTCCGGCGCGTCGCCGAGGTCGGCGTCGAACGCGAGGTCGCGCCGCTTCCGGCGAAGCCCTGGCGGCGCATACAGCCGCGCCTGCGGGTAGGCGGCCTGCCACGCGCCGAGCCAGAGGTGATGCAGCTTGTTCGGCGCGACCAGGTGGGCGACCTCGCCGAGTGCCGCGACCTCGGTGCGCAGCGCATCGGACAGCGGGATCGGCGACCAGAGGAACAAGTTTCGATCCGCCAGGCGGATGACCGCCATGCGCGTCGGGTAGGGGAAGCCGAGGAAGGACACGACCGGTCCTTCGGCGGTCCAGATCTCCGGTCCGAAGCTCTCCAGCGGCATGGCGGGCGTCCGAGCCAGGTGCGGCATGAAGCCGGTTGCGACGCGGCGGCGGTCAATTGGCGGCGACGATCCAGGCCCGCGCCTGGGCAGCGTCCGATGCCGGGAATGTCTTCATCGCCCCGGGCAGCAGGAAGCCGAACAGCCGCATGGTCTGCCTGATCCATTGCACGTCGGTGACGACGGCGATGCGCTCCCAGCGCGTGAGATGCTCGATGCCGACCTCAAAATCCTCCCACATGGCGGCGGGATCGATGCCGGCGAAATCCGCGGCGGTTTCGTAGTAGAGGCGGAGTTTCGGGGGTTTCTCCAGCGCCTGCATGACCGCCGGAACGAGGACGGCGTCGTAGTCGGCCTTGGTCACGCGTCCCGTGCAGACGAAGCCGAGGACATGGTCGGGAAAGTTCGCCAGATGCTCGATCATGGGGGGTCTCCCTGGTGGGGGCCGGCGGCCGGGTCGGCGCCTGTCGCTGCAACGAGGGGCGGCGGCGCTGGCCCGGATGTCGCGCATGCGTTGGCTGCGGCGGTTGCGGATTGGCATCCTGCAGACCCGCGGCGAGACAGGTGGCGATGTTCGGCCTGGACTGCAACGTGTCGGCGGTGTCGCGGGGGCGGGTTTCGCGTGGCATGGCTGCCTCCGGGTGCATCCCTGCCAGGGCGATGGCGCGGGCGATATGCCGGTCCTGGGTCCGCCTGGCGCCGCCGCATGGCTGGGCGACGGCGCGGTCGGTCCGCCTGGCGCCGCCGCATGGCTGGGCGACGGCGCGGTCGGTCCGCCGGACGCAAAGCGGCCCGGTGAGGGGGGAGCGAGATCGAGCGGCCGGCCGAGCTTGAGGGTGCGCTGGCGCCTGGGCCTCCGCCGGAGCCGGTTGGCGCGGGTGGCCGGTGCGAGCGTCCTGTCGCTGACGGTTTGCATGGCGCCGGCAGGGTGTTTGGGTGTAAATATACTAACTAACTATTTGGCGCCCGGAGTGCAGATGACCCAGATCGCAGCCGCTTTTTCGCCGCTGTCCCGGACGCCGTTGTCGCGGCATCGCGGAAAGCCCCTGTGCAACATGGCGCGGCGAGCCGGCATGGACGGGAGGCGGCCGGGCTGGCGGCGAGCGGCGAGCCTCGCCCTGCCGGGGGGGGGCGGGACCGGGTCGAACGACGCGGACAAGACCCCATGCTGAGCCTGCCGCCGGGCACTTGTCCCGGTGGTGGCGCGGTACAGGTCGGACGGGGCGTGGCCGGGGTGGTGGCGGGGGGCGAGCTTCGCGGCGGCGGGGGGCTCGGACAGGCACCGCTCGAGCAACGCGGGCAAGACCCCATGCAACGTGGCGCGGTGCGGTCGGACGGGCGGCGGCGGGGGTGGCGGCGGGGGCGAGCTGCGCGGCGATGGGGGGGCTCGGACAGGCACCGCTCGAACAACGCGGGCAAGACCCCATGCAACGTGGCGCGGTGCGGTCGGACGGGCGGCGGCGGGGGTGGCGGCGGGGGGCGAGATTCGCGGCGGCGGGGGGCTTGGGCAGGCGCGGTTCGAACAATGCGGGCAAGACCCCATGCTGAGCCTGCCGCCGGGCACTTGTCCCGGTGGTGGCGCGGTGCGGTCGGACGGGCGGCGGCCGGGGTGGCGGCGGGGGGCGAGCTGCGCGGCGGCGGGGGGCGAGCTGCGCGGCGGCGGGGGGCGAGCTGCGCGGCGGCGGGGGACTTGGGCAGGCGCGGTTCGAACAACGCGGGCAAGACCCCATGCTGAGCCTGCCGCCGGGCACTTGTCCCGGTGGTGGCGCGCGGTGCGGTCGGACGGGCGGCGGCCGGGGTGGCGCCGGGGGGCGAGCTGCGCGGCGGCGGGGGGCTTGGGCAGGCGCGGTTCGAACAACGCGGGCAAGACCCCATGCTGAGCCTGCCGCCGGGCACTTGTCCCGGTGGTGGCGCGGCGCGGTCGGGCGGGCTGGACAGGTCGGTGCGGGCGGCGGCGCCCTCACCCTCGGCGCTGCGCGCCTCGACCTCTCCCGCGCGCGGGAGAGGTGAAGTGGGATGCCGTCCGGACTGGCGGTCCGGCGGGCGTCGCGCCCGACCGATGGCCGGCCCGGCGGGAAGCTGATATCACCGCCCGGCGCGAAAGGCCGACGATGGACACCTCCAAGCCACGCCTGGCGATCACCATGGGCGACCCGGCCGGGATCGGGCCGGAGATCATCCTCAAGGCCTGCCGCCGCCTGCTGCCGCGGCTGGCGGCGGGCGAGCTGCGCCTGCTGGTGATCGGCCACCGCTCCCAGTTGCACGCCGCGGGCCGGGTGCTGAACCTGGCGCTCGACCTGCCGGAGACCACCGCGCAGGCCGACTGGCCCGCCCTCGCGCTGCTGCCGGCCGGCGAGGAGCGGGGTCCGATCGGCTTCGGCCAGGTCGCCCCGGAAGCCGGCCGCTTCGCCTATCTGGCGGTCGAGCGCGCGGTGGCGCTGGCGCTGGAAGGGCGGATCGACGCGATCGTCACCGCGCCGCTGAACAAGGCGGCGCTGAACCTCGCCGGCAACCATTTTGCCGGGCACACCGACATGCTGGCGGCGCTGACCGGGGCAAAAGACTCGGTGATGCTGCTGGCGCACGGCGACATGCGGGTCAGCCACGTCACCACCCATGTCGCGCTGGCGGACGTGCCGCGGCTGGTCACGCCGGAGCGGCTGCGCCGGACCATCGCGCTGACCCAGGCGGCGCTGCTGGACCTCGGCATCGCCCGCCCGCGCATCGCCGTCGCCGCGCTCAATCCGCACGCCGGGGAGGGCGGGCTGTTCGGCCGCCAGGACATCGAGGTCAGCGCGCCGGTGATCGAAGCGTGCCGCGCCGAGGGGCTGGACGTGACCGGCCCGGTGCCCGGCGACACGGTGTTCGTCAAGCTGCGCGCGCGGCAGTTCGACGCGGTGGTGGCGATGTACCACGACCAGGGCCACATCCCGGTCAAGCTGCTGGGCTTCGACGTCGATCCGGCGAGCGGGGCGTGGCGGGCGCTGTCGGGGGTGAACATCACGCTCGGGCTGCCGGTGATCCGCACCTCGGTCGATCACGGGACGGCGTTCGACATCGCCGGGACGGGCGTGGCGAACGAGGAGAGCCTGATCGAGGCGATCGACTACGCGGTGCGCCTGGCGGCGACGCGGCGGGGTTGATTTCAATCAATGGCAGCCAGCCGGTTCGGTGTCATGCAGACGCCGCTGATCCATCACGGGAGGATCGGGCATGACCAATCGGCCCATGTCGGAAATCATCCGCAACCGCGCGCCGGTGACGCTGCCGCCCACCGCCACGGTGCAGGAAGCGTGCAAGCACATGCACAAGCGCCGCATCGGCGCCGTGCTGGTGACCGATGCGAAGGGCAGGCTGCTTGGCATCTTCACCGGCCGCGACGCGGTGCGGTTCCTGGCGGCCGGGAAGGACCCGATCGCCATCCCGCTGCGCGCGGTGATGACCCGCAAGCCGCAAGTGATGCCGCCCGCCCGCACCGCCATCGAGGCGCTGCGCCTGATGCAGGATGGCGGCTTCCGTCACATTCCGGTGGTCGAGGGGGATGTGGTGATGGGCATCGTCTCGAGCGGCGATTTCCGCGGGCAGGAGCGCGACCGGCTGGACGAGGAAACGGGGTTCTGGGAGCGGATCGGCTGACGGCCGATGCCCCCGCCCGGCGGTTGACCGCTGGCGCGGCAAGTCTTGCCGACGGACGCCAGGCTCAGCGTCGGCGCAGCAGACGCAGCAGGCGCGCGGCGATCGTCGTCCAGACCACGGTCTGGGTGACCATCCCCCAGGCCTGCCGACGCACCAGCCTTGCCTCGATCTCCGCGGCGCCGGGGCCGAGGCGGCTGGCGAGGCCGGCCAGCACGCCGGCCGCCAGCAGGTCGGCGGCCGCCAGCAGCGCCGCCGTCGTGTCGCCCATCAGGCCAAAGCGGAGGCGCAACCAGTCCCACGCCGCGACATGCGCCAGCGCCAGGGCGCAGGCCAGGAAGCCGAGGGCGACGACGCCCAGGACGGCGCGGACCGCCATCCGCCGCGCCTGCAGGCGCAACCGCAGGGCTTCGGCTTCAAGCGCGATCCGCGTGGCGCGCAGGGTGCGCACCGCTTAGCGCGTCGTCCGCCCCAGCAGGTAGCCGATGCCGGCCGCCAACAGGACCGCGACAAGGGGCTGATCACGCACGTGCTCGGAGATCGTCTGCGCCTGGTCGCGGACCATGCCGGCGGCGCTGTTCACCACGTTCTCCGCGCGCCCCGCCATGTCGGTCACCGCTGGCGTGATGCGGTCCTTCATCAGCGCTTCGACCTGCGCGCGCAGGTGGGCGATCTGCGCGGTGGTGTCGTCGGGCTTGTCATTCGGGTCGGCCATGAGATGCTCCTTCAAGGCTCGGATCGCAGGAAACGCCCTTCGCATGGCAGAAATGTGCCGGCGCCGGCCGGGCCAAACCGGGCGATTGCGCAGGCCTGCCATGATCGCCCGGAGCAGCCCCGGGGCGCGGCGGTCCGCGCCGGCATCGGCACTGCGCGGCGGCCCGCGTCGGCGGCCGGCGGGCGTGGCGGCGTGGCGGGCGGGCGGGTGCCGCGTCCCGCGCCGCGGATCGGCGTGGCACGCCGCCGGCCGATTGCGCCGTCAGGCCGGCGAACGCGCGTTCCCGCTGACGCGGCTGCGCCGCCCCGTTGCACCGGCCGATCGCACCGGCCAATCGCGCCGGCCGATCGCGCCGGCCGATCGCGCCGGCCGATCGCGCCGCGCCGCGGCAGGTATCAGCCCGGCGCGGACTCCTCCAGGCTGGCCAGCGAGCGGCCGCGGGTTTCCGGCAGCAGCAGCAGTGCCACGATCATCAGCCCGTAGGCGCCGAGGCTGAACACCGCGATCGCGCCGCCCAACCCGAGCCGCCCCGCCAGGAAGCCAACCGCGGCGGGGAACAGCGCGCCGATGCCGCGCCCGGCGTTGTAGCAGAACCCCTGGCCGACGCCGCGCACCGCGGTGGGATACAGCTCGGTCATGAACGAACCCATCGGCGAGAACATGACCAGCGAGACATAGCCCAGCAGGAAGCCCACCGGCAGGATCCAGTCGTTGCTGATCGGCGCGAACAGATAGACGATCGTCAACACGATCGAGCCGACGGCGGAGAGCATGAACGTGGGCTTGCGGCCGATGCCGTCGGCCAGGTAGGCGCCCGAGACGAAGCCGAAGAAGGCGCCCAGGATCAGCACCAGCAGATAGCTGCCGGTGCCGACCGAGGAGATGTGCCGCACCGTCTTCAGGTAGGTCGGCAGCCAGATGGTCAGCGCGTAGCTGCCGCCCTGGGCACCGGCGACCATCATGGCGACGCGCCAGGTGGTTGACAGGTAGGGCGGCTTCAGCGCGGAGAAGATGTGCCAGATGCTGGTCGGCGCGGCGCGGCGCTGGTTCAGCTCCGGCTCCTCGACGAAACGACGGATCCAGAACACCAGGCCGGCGGGCAGGATGCCGATCCAGAACATCGCGCGCCAGGCCAGTGCCTCCGGCAGCGTGGCGATCAGGATGATGTAGAGCAGCGCCGCGGCGCCCCAGCCGATCGACCAGCCGGTCTGCACCAGGCCCACGGCGCGGCCGCGGTATTTGTCGCGGATCACCTCGCCCATCAGCACCGCGCCGGCGGCCCATTCACCGCCGAAGCCCAGGCCCTGCAGGGCGCGGAAGACGAAGAGCTGCTCGAAGTTCTGCGCGAAGCCGCAAAGGAAGGTGAACACCGCGTACCAGAGGATCGTCACCTGCAGCACGCGGACCCGGCCGAAACGGTCGCACGCCGCGCCGGCGAGCCAGCCGCCGAACGCCGAGACCAGCAGGGTGATGGTGCCGAGCTCGCCCGCCTGGCTGGCGCTGATCTTCCACAGCGCGAGCAACGAGGGGATGACGAAGCTGAAGATCTGCACATCGAGCGCATCGAGCGACCAGCCGCCGAAGCAGGCGGTCATGGTCCGCCGCTCGCGCGGGTTCAGATCGGAAAACCAGGCCAGCATGGACTTCTCCCGTCGGTTGGTTTTGCGCCGCGCCGCACAACCGGGGCGTGGCATTGTTGCCGAACCAGAAGTGAAGCACAGTCCGGCCGATGGACGCAAAACGGCCCGCTTGGGTGGCCCGCTTGGGTGATCAGCGAACCAGCAGGCGGAGCATGAACGCGGCCGCCGCGACGAGATACAACACCGTGATGAAGATGCGGATGCGGGTGGCGAAGCTGCGCAGCCCGGGAACGACACCCACCAGGATGAACAGCGACAGGGTTGCGCCGGTCAGGATCCGGGCGGCGCGCATCTCCTCGCCGCTGGCGGTCATGAGATCCACCGCGCCGGCCTTGATCCGATCGCGCTAGCGCCCGGTCATGATCCGCTCGAAGAGCTGCTTCACCGTCGGGACGAACCCGTTCGAGTAGAACGGGTCGGAGGCGAACCGATACGCGTTGTGGCCGCTGAACATCAGGTTGCGTTCCACCGCGTCCGGCTCGTCGCTGTCATGGGCGATCGATTGCAGCGTCTTCTGGATGCAGAAGCTGCGCGGGTCCGCCCGCTTGCCGCTGCTATGGCTGGCCTCGTGCTGGCTCCAGTTGGAGAAGCGGCACTGGCTGAGGCAGCCCATGCAGGCGATCTGGTCGGCGGTGATCTGCCGCGCCTGCTCGGGGGTGACGAAAATCAATGTCGAATCCGGCGTGCGCAGCGCCTCGGTGAAGCCCTGCTGTTCCCAGCCGCGCGCCCGCTCGAGATCGCCCGGAGTCAGGTAGGTCAGGCGCTTGCGCGGTCCCACGCCGTATTCCGCGACGTGCTCGCCCACCGGCTCGGTGGCGAACGCCACCTGGCGTTCATTCCGCTCGCGCAATTCCTGGATGAAGCCGTTGTTCACCGCCGAGGAATAGAACCCGGTCGGGCTGAAGTGATTGAGGAAGACGTCACCCTCCTTCAGCGTCAGCAGCCGCTTCTTCCAGGCCTCGCCGATCGGGCTTTCCTTGGTCAGCAGCGCGCGGGTGCCGAACTGGAAGGCGATCGGCCCCAGCTCCTTGTTGTCGATCCAGTCGTTCCACTCCTCCAGCCACCAGACGCCGCCGGCCATGATGATCGGGGTCTCGCCGAGGCCGAAGCCGCGCATCACCTGGCGCAGCGCCAGCACCCGCGGATAGGGGGCTTCCGGCTTGGCGGGGTCCTCGCTGTTGGACAGCCCGTTGTGCCCGCCGGCGAGCCAGGGGTCTTCGTAGACCACGCCGCCCAGCAGCTCGGCGGCCTTGCTGTAGGCGCGCTTCCACAGCGCGCTGAAGGCGCGCGCCGAGGAGATGATCGGGTAATAGTAGACGTTGAACCGCGTGGCGATGTCGGACAGCCGATACGGCATGCCGGCGCCACAGGTGATGCCGTGCACCAGGCCCTTGGCCTGCTCCAGCACCTCGGTGATGATGCGCTCGGCGCCGCCCATCTCCCACAGGATGTTGGCGTGGACGCGCCCCTTGCCGCTGGCCAGGTCATAGGCGCGGCGGGCCTGGGTGAGGGCGCCGCTGATGGCGTAGGCGATCAGCTCCTCGTGCCGCGCGGTGCGGGTGCGGCCGTGATAGACTTGATCGATCCGGTTGCCGTGCTGGTCGAAGCTGTCGGCGTTCACCGCGCTGAACGTGCCGACGCCCCCGGAAGCGGCCCAGTTGCCCGACGTGATGCCATTAGAAATGGAGACGCCCTTGCCGCCTTCGATCAGCGGCAACACTTCGATCCCGCCCATGCGGATCGCATTGATCGCCTTCATCGCCACGTCCCTCTGCACCAGCCCGCGCGGTGCGGGGACCACGGCATTCCGCGTCGCCCCCGCACCTTGGTCTCGCGCGCCTTGATCGCGCGCACCTTGGTCCCACCCGGCCCGCCGCGCTCCGGTGCACGCCGGATGCGCGGCGCAGAAACCATGACAAGCCGCGGCCGGAAAAGCGAGGCGCGGCTCAGTCCGCCGCGTGCTCCGGCTGCTCGTGCCGCTCGCCGCGCTCGCGATCGCCGCGCCCGGCCTTCGGCCCGACCTTGTCGGAGATGTCCTCGCCGGTCGCCTGGTCGACCACGCGCATCGACAGCTTCACCTTGCCGCGCTCGTCGAAGCCGATCACCTTCACCTTCACCGCATCGCCGACGTTCACCACATCGGTGGTGCGCCCGACCCGGCCCTGCTGCAGCTCGCTGATGTGCACCAGCCCGTCCTTGGAGCCGAGGAAGTTGACGAAGGCGCCGAAATCGGCGGTCTTCACCACCTTGCCGGTGTAGATCACGCCGATCTCCGGTTCGGCCACGATGCCGCGGATCCAGTCGATCGCCTGCTGCGCCTGGGCGATATCCACCGCGGCGATCTTGATCGTGCCGTCGTCGTCGATGTCGATCTTGCACTTGGTCTGCTCGACGATCTCGCGGATCACCTTGCCGCCGGTGCCGATCACTTCGCGGATCTTCTCCTTCGGCACGTTGATGATGGTGATGCGCGGCGCGGTGGCGGCGACGTCGTCGCGCGCACCGGTGATCGCCTTGGCCATCTCGCCCAGGATGTGCAGCCGCCCATCCTTCGCCTGCGCCAGGGCGATCTGCATGATCTCCGGCGTGATCGAGGTGATCTTGATGTCCATCTGCAGCGACGTGACACCCATTTCGGTGCCGGCGACCTTGAAGTCCATGTCGCCGAGGTGGTCCTCGTCGCCCAGGATGTCGGACAGCACGGCGAAGCCCCGATCCTCCTTGATCAGGCCCATGGCAATGCCGGCGACCGGGCGTGCCAGCGGCACGCCGGCATCCATCAGCGCCAGCGACGAACCGCACACCGTCGCCATCGAGGACGAACCATTGCTCTCGGTGATCTCGCTGACCACGCGCAGCGTGTAGGGGAACTGCTCCTTGCTCGGCAGCACCGGATGGATGGCGCGCCAGGCCAGCTTGCCGTGGCCGATCTCACGCCGCCCCGGGGAACCCATGCGCCCGGCCTCACCCACCGAGTAGGGAGGGAAATTGTAGTGCAGCATGAAGTGCTGGCGGTACTCGCCTTCCAGCGCGTCGATGATCTGCTCGTCCTGCCCGGTGCCCAGCGTGGCGACGCACAACGCCTGGGTCTCGCCGCGGGTGAACAGCGCCGAACCGTGCGCGCGCGGCAGCACGCCCACCTCGGCGACGATCGGGCGCACCGTCTTGGTGTCGCGCCCGTCGATGCGCAGCCCGGTGTCCAGGATGGCGTTGCGCACGATGTCGGATTCCAGCGCCTTGAAGGCGCCCTTGGCCTTCTCGGGGTCGAGGCCCTCGGCGGCCAGGGTCTCGGCGGCGGCCTTCTTGGCCGCGCCCACCTTCTCGTAGCGGACCTGCTTGACCTTCTCCTGGTAGGCCGCGGTGATCGCGCCGCGGGCCAGCGCGTCGACGCGGGCGGCCAGCGTCGCCTCGGCCTCGCTCGCCTCGGCCAGTGGCCAGGGCTCCTTCGCGGCGCGTTCGGCCAGTTCGATGATCGCCTGGATCACCGGCTGGAAATGCGTGTGGCCGAAGGTGACGGCGCCGAGCATGACGTCTTCCGACAGCTCCTGCGCCTCCGACTCGACCATCAGCACGCCCTCGATCGTGCCGGCGACCATGAGGTCGAGCTTCGTCCTGGTCATCTGCTCGGCGGTCGGGTTCAGCACGTACTGGCCGTCGATGTAACCGACGCGGGCGGCGGCCACCGGGCCGAAGAACGGAATGCCGGACAGCGTCAGCGCCGCCGAGCAGCCGATCATCGCGACCACGTCGGGATCGTTCTCCAGGTCATGGCTGAGCACCGTGGCGATGACCTGCACCTCGTTGCGGAAGCCTTGCGGGAACAGCGGGCGGAGCGGCCGGTCGATCAGCCGGGAGGTCAGCACCTCCTTCTCGGTCGGGCGGCCTTCGCGCTTGAAGAACCCGCCGGGGATCTTGCCGGCGGCGAAGGTCTTCTCCTGGTAGTTCACGGTCAGCGGGAAGAAATCCTGGCCGGGCTTGGTGCTGTGCACGCCCACGGCGGTGCACAGCACGATGGTGTCGCCGTAGCGCACCATCACGGCGCCGTCGGCCTGGCGGGCGACCTTGCCGGTCTCCAGCACCAGCTTGCGCCCGCCCCAGTCGAGTTCCTTGCGGAAAAAATTGAACATGCGGTCTTGGTCCTTCGGGATGCGCGGCGCTCGGCGGAGTTCGGGCCGGACGATCCGTTCGCCGGAGGGCGGGACACGGCGTCTCGGGTCGCATGGAGGGCGCGGACTGCATTGGAACCATGCCGCCGCAGCCGCGTGCCATGTGGCCGGAAACGCCGTCGCTTGCCCCTTCCAGGGAAATCGCGGATCGGCGGTCGGTGGTCCGCCGCGGGTCGCGGCGTGTGGGGCGCTTTCGTGCCCCGGTGTTGTCCCGCGCCCCCATGGCGCAGGAAAGCAGTCGTCAGTTCTCGATCGCCCATCTTCCGGCGCCCATCTTCCGGCGCCCATCTTCCGGCGCCCGTCTTCCCAGCGTCCGTCTTCAGGTGTCGTTCTTCGGCCGGCGGTCGGCGACCGGCGGCGCTCGGATTGGCGATACCTGGGGATTTGGCCTTAGCGGCGCAAGTTCAGCCGGCCAATCAGTGCTTCGTAGCGGGCGACGTTCTTGGCCTTCAGGTAGTCCAGCAGCCGGCGGCGACGGCCGACCAGCATCAGCAGGCCACGGCGGGAGTGGAAATCCTTGGCGTGGACCTTCAGGTGCTCGGTCAGGCTGCCGATGCGCTCGGACAGCAGGGCAACCTGCACCTCCGGGCTGCCGGTGTCGCCGGCCGAGGTGGCGTAGTCGCCGATCAGCGCCGTGCGGCGCTCCGCGGTGATCGACATCGGATGTACTCCTGGGTTGGGTGTGGAACGGCGCGCGGACCGGAAGCTGTTGATTCCAGGGTGTGCTCTGAGGCTTTCGCCGCAGCCGATCACGCCCTACAACAACCGGTCGGGCTTCAGCCAGCCATCCTCCAGCCGGCACAGCCCGATCACGCGGCTTCCCGCCATCGCGCGCGCCAATCCGCCATTCGGATCGGCCGCCGGTGGAATGCGGCCCATCAGCGTGACCAGGCTGATCGCCTGGCCATGCCGCAAGCCGCCTACCTCCGCCTCGGTCAAGGCCAGCGCCGGGATGTCGGCCAGCGCGGTCGCGACCGGAAGCAGCAGGTCCGGGGAAGCCGGCGGCGGTATCGTCCGCCCCAAGGGATTTGTCCAGGGGTTTCCCGCTTGTCCAGCAACCTGGCCAGCGGGATTGCCTGCGCCTCGGTGAACGGGCCGACCCGCAGCCGGCGCAGGGCGGCGACGTGGCCCAGGCTGCCGCAGGCGCGCGCCAGGTCGCGGGCCAGGCTGCGCATGTAGACCCCCTTGCCGGAGGCAACCTCGAACACCGCGTGGTCGGGGTCGGGGCGGGCGATCAGCGCGAACCGGTCGACCCGGGCGGGGCGCGGCTCCAGCACCGGCGCGCGGCCCTCGCGCGCCATGTCGTAGGCGCGCTCGCCGGCGATCTTCACCGCCGAATAGGCGGGCGGGATCTGCATGATCTCGCCGCGGAAGGCCGGCAGGGCGGCCTCGATCTGCGCGTCGGTGGGGCGGACGTCGGTGGTCCCGGTCACCTGGCCGTCGGCGTCGTCGGTGTCGCGCGCCTCGCCGAAGCGCAGGGTGAAACGATACAGCTTGGTGCCGTCCATCACGTAGGGCACGGTCTTGGTGGCGGCGCCGAAGGCGATCGGCAGCACCCCGGTGGCCAACGGATCCAGCGTGCCGCCATGCCCGGCCTTCTGCGCGTCGAACGCGCGGCGGACACGGTTGACCACGTCCGTGCTGGTCAGGCCCGGCGGCTTGTCGATGATCAGCCAGCCGTCCAGCGGACGGCCGCGCGGCTTGCGGCGGGACATGAGGCAACGTTTCCGGAAAGGCCGGCGGCGTAGGGGGTGCAGGATGGCATGTCAATCCGTCCCGCGGCGATCGGGGCCATCGGGCGCAGCGGCAGAAAGGCGGGGCTTCGCCCCGGACCCCACCAAGGGGCGCTGCCCCTTGGAACCCCGCCAAGGGCGAGCCCTTGGAACCCTTCACTGGGCGTGTGGGGAGGGGAAGGGGGCGGGTGGGCACGGTGCCGGTGCCGGTCGTCACGACGGCCGGCACCGGCACCGTGCCCACCCGCCCCCTTCCCCTCACCACACGCCCAGTCATGGAGTCCAGAGGCTCCGCCTCTGGTGGGGGGTCCAGGGGGGCAACGCCCCCCTGGCGGGGTCCGGGGCGGAGCCCCGCCTTGCTGCCGGCACGCCCGCGTGCCCCGATCGCCGCGTGAACGGCTTGACGCCATCCGGGGCCTTCGCCATAACGCCCGCCTTCCGAAGCCCAGGGGTTCCTGAACATGTCCCGCCGCTGTGAGATCACCGGCAAGGGCGTGCTGAGCGGCAACAACGTCAGCCACGCCAACAACAAGAGCCGCCGCCGTTTCCTGCCCAACCTGCAGGAGAGTTCGCTGCTGTCCGACGCGCTGGGTGCCTCGGTGCGCCTGCGCCTGTCCACCCGCGCGATTCGCACGATCGAGCACAATGGCGGCATCGACGCCTATTTGCGCGGCATGCGCAACAGCCAGCTCATGCCGGATGTGCTGGCGCTGAAGCGGCGGATCGAGAAGGCCCAGGCGAAGCGGACCGCCAAGGCGGTCTGAGGCGGCGTCCCCGGCGTTAACCAATTCTTTTGCCGACCTGGGCTAGGTCGGCAGCATGGAAGCGGGTCCCTTCTTGCTGCCGGCTTTGGCCGCGGTGTTGCTGGTTGCCGCGGCCGTGGCCGCTGGCCTCGCCGATCGCCGCCGGCTGGTGCAGGCGCTGCGCGCCGCCCGGATCGAGCGCGACCGGGTGCAGGCGAACGAGGCCGCCGCCGTCCGGGCGTTGCGCCTGGCGGCGATCGAGCTGCGCGGACCCGCCACGACATTGCTCGGCCACGCCGATCGGCTGTGCGCGGAGGGCGGCGGCCCCGTCGGCGCGACGATCGGCGCGACCATTGGCGCCGTTGCCCACCAGGTGCTCGATCTGGCCGACGACCTGCAGCACCATGCGCTGGCCGACGCTGCCAGCCGGGTGTTGCGCGAAGAGCCGACGCGCCTGGCGGTGATGCTGCGGAACGCGATCGCCGCGGTGCAGGCGGGCCTGGAGCCCAGCCGGCGGCATTGGCGCCTGCCGCCGGAGATCGAGGCGATCGAGCTGTCGGCGGATCGGCGCGCACTGGGGCAGATCCTGGCGCGGGTGCTGGGCAACGCCGCGCGGTTCTCGCGGCTGGACGACTGGATCGACATCTCGTTCGACGTTGCCGGCGATCACTTCGCGCTGGTTGTCGCCGATGAAGGCAATGGACTGGCGACGGCGGACCGCAGCGGTGCGCCCGGGCCCGCCGACAGCCGCGGCCTCGGCCTCGGGCTGGCCTTGGCGCGCGTGCTGATGGAGGCGCATGGCGGCACGCTGCGGGTGGAGGCCGTGCCGTCGGTTGGCACCCGCGTGACGCTCGCCTTCCCGACCGCCCGTCTGCTTCGCCTGGCGCCGAGCCAGCCGGTCGCGGCGCCGGCGGGCGCGGCGCCGGTGGGGCCGGAGGGGGCGCCGCAGGGTGCGGTGTCGCAGCGAGCGTCCCAGGGGGCATCACACGGGGCATCACACGGGGCATCACACGGGGCATCACACGGGGCGCCGCACGGGGCATCACACGGGGTGCCACACGGGGCGCCGCACGGGGCAGCGACGGCCGCGACGATGCTCGGCACGGTTTGACAAGCCGTGCCGGGTGCTCCGACACTGCGCCACTGGCTTTGACACTGCCCATGCGCCGCTGCACGACCGCGGCGCCGCGATGCGAGCCGGGCGTGACCCCGGGTGCGGCAGCGTGACGGGGTGGCGGCGCGAGCCGGGCGCGGGGGCGTGACGGGGAGCGGCCAGGGAGGGGGAGGCACAGATGATTCTCACCGCCGACAGCGTGCAGGCGCGGCAGTCGCAGCGTCGCAAGACCGGCAATGGCTGGCACACGACGTTCATCGGCGAGAACCGCATGACGCGTGATGCGGGCGCGCCGGAACCGGACGACGCCGCGCTGTATCCGATGGCGTTCCTGGTCGAGAAGGAGCCGGGTGCCGTGGTGCGGCCGCATTTCCATCGCGCCGACCAGTACCAGGTGGTGGTCTCCGGCGGCGGCCGGCTCGGCGTGCATGCGCTGGACGGCGTGGCGGTGCACTACACCGATGCCTATTCCGCCTATGGCCCGATCGTCGCGGCCGAGGACGGCGTTGCCTGGTTCACCCTGCGCAATGCCTGGGACCCGGGCGCGCGCTACATGACCGAGTTGCGTGCCGAGTTGCGCGCCGCGCGGGCACGGGACCTCCACCACCGCGAGGCGGTGACCGGCGCGCTCCACCCGATGTCCGACGCCGCGCTGGCGGCGCTGGCGGATGCGACCTGCGAGCCGATCCTCGGCCCGAACCCGGATGGGCTGGCGACTTGGCACTGCAAGCTGCCGCCCTCGGCGGCGCTGCACGGACCCGACCCGGCGGGCGGCGGCGGGCAGTTCTGGGTGGTGCTGGCGGGTAGCCTGTCCACCGGCGGCTCGGCGCCGCTGCCGCCGCACTCCTGCGCTTTCGTGGCCCCGGGCGATGCGGCGGTAGCCGTGCAGGCGGGCGCCGGCGGGGCCGAGGCGCTCTGCCTGCAATTCCCCCGCCGCGCCTGGCATTGACCGCCGCGCCGGTTACGCCAGCCGGCTCGTCGCGCCGTAGGCCTGCAGGCCGCGCATCATATCATTGAGCAGCAGGCTTCCCGGGCTTTGCTGGGTGGTGCCCGCGCCGGTGGCACCGTTGGCGCTGCCGCCGGCGCTGGCGGTCGCGTTGGCCGATGGGCTCAGGCCGGGGCTGATGCCATTCGCCGCATTCGCCTCGGTGCTGGACGACTGACGACGGCGATGGTGCCCCGCGCCGGGCGTGGCGCGCCCCGGTTCGGTGAGCGAGGCGCTCTGCGTCGCGGTGCCGGCGGCCGCGGACTGGCTCGCCAGCCACGACTGTACTTGCGCGCCGAACGCGCCCGCCTGCGCCGAGGTTGCCGCCGCGGCGCGGGCGGCGAGGGTTTGCGCCGGTTGTGTTGTGCCCAAGGGGGCGAGGCTCGCGGCAATGCTCATGGCGTGCTCTCCTGCCGATGGCGACCGATGGCCGACGTTGCACACGCCGTACCAGCCCGGAGGCCGCGGAATGCCGTGCCTCGGGTGCGCCACGCGGCAGATTGTCCCCGGCAGTTTCTGCTGTGCGGCCGGCGTGGCCGGGGGAGGATGGCCAGGGGGTCTTTCCCGGGGGGCTTGGCCGGGGTGCGTTCGCAAGGGGCGTTCCCAGGGGCGCATTCACCAGGGGGCATTCCCCTACGGGATTCACCCACCCCCTGCCCGCGATTGTTGACCGATCGGTCGGCCCTGGGCGGGTTCGCCGCGTCCGCAGGCAAGCAAGCAAGCAAGAATTTCGCTCTTATGGCGTTGACGGTTGGACGGCCCCGTAGGGCGGAAAAGCGCAGCGCCTTCCGCCACCGCCGGGCGCGCCGCTCGCATCTGCCGACGTCCCCAACAACATATCCCGCCACCGTCCGATGGCGGAAGGCGCTGCGCTTTTCCGCCCTACGGGGCCGTCCAACAGTCAACGCCATATGAGCCAAGAATTTTAACCCGGAGGAAGCCTTACTTGCTTGCGATGCAGCCAGCGCCCAGGTCGCATCACCGGAGCGCGCCGACCGCCCCGGGCAATGATAGGTGAATGCCATAGGGGCGTTCCCAGAGGGGCGTTCCCAGAGGGGCGTTCCCTGGGGGGCATTCCCTGGGGGGCATTCCCTGGGGGGCGCATCCCGGGGACGCGTTCGCGCAACGCATTCGCGGCCTGCATCCCTGGTATCGGGAACCCGCGCACCGGCGGGCGGCGCCGCTCAGGCCTCCCCGACGCACTCCAGCATGGCCGCCGCCAGCGCCTCGGTCGGCGCCTTGCCGCCCCACAGCACGAACTGGAAGGCGGGGAAGAACCGCTCGCACTCGGTGATGGCGATGTCGACCATGTCCTCGAGGCTCTCGGCCGAGGCGCCGGGCGCGCCGCGCAGCAGCACCGAGTGGCGGAACACCGGCATGCCGTCGTCGCTGTCCATGCCGAAATGGCCGATCCACAGCCGCTCATTGGCCAGGGCCAGCAGTTCGTACAGCACCGAGCGGCGTTTCTCCGGCACCTTCAGGTCGAAGGTGCAGCTGAAGTGCATGGCGCTGATCTCCTGCGACCAGTTGAAATACAGGCCGTAGTCGCACCAGCGGCCCGGGGCTTCGGCGGCCATCTCCTAATCGGTGCGGCGGTCGAACACCCAATCGTTGGCGATGACGATCTGTTCCAGGATGTCGAGCGGGTTGGCAGCCCTGGGAGCGGCGGTGTGCAGGCTGGCGGACATGCGGGTCTCCCATCGCAAGGAAGGCCGGGCGTGGCGGTGTCTCGGGGCCGCGACATCTGGTAGGATTCGCGGGCCGAAGGCCACGACCGCTAGCCTAGCGAGGCGTCAGGCCGCGCCGCAAGGGGCCTTCATCGCGGTGGGGCGGCAAATTTCACTTGCCATCGCAGCTTCACAGGGGGGCAGGTTCACACGGGGGGCAGGTTCACGCGGACGGCGGCGCCGCCGGCGCATCTGCCGTCGCGCCCGCGGTCTGGCCCGAAGTCGCGCCCGAAGTCGCGCCTTGCGTCGCGCCGGCGGCAGCGGCGGGCTGGGCAGCCTCCAGCGCCGCCACCCTGGCCTCCAGCGCCGCCAGCCGCGCCGCCGCCGCCTCCTGGCCGGCGCGGGCGTTGGCGGCCAGCTCGGCCAGCGCGTCGAGTTCCTCGCGGCGCACCAGTTCCAGCCGGCGGAGCGCCTCGTCGATGCTGGCGCGCACCATCGCCTCGACCTCCTCGCGCATGCCGACGAGCGCGGACAGCGCGCCGCCGGCGACGCCGGCCAGGTCGTCCAGGATGCGTGGGCGTTCGACCATGCTGTTTCCCCTTCCTTGCCGACGGCTTCCGCCGATGATCGCCCTTATAACCCGGCCGCATGATCATGGTCACCGGCGGCGCCGGCTTCATCGGCTCGAACCTGCACGCCGCGCTGGTTGCGCGCGGCCACGAGACGGTCGTGGTGGACCGGCTGCGCGCCAACGGCAAGTGGCGCAACCTGGCCAAGCACCCGCCGTCGCGGCTGCTGCCGCCCGACGAGCTGGAGGACTTCCTGGCCGGCCGCCCGCCGCTGGAAATGCTGTTCCACCTCGGCGCGATCAGCGACACCACGGCGAGCGACGGCGACGCCGCCTGGGCGGTCAATGTCGAGCTGCCGCTGCGGCTGTGGGGCTGGTGCGCGGCGCGCAAGGTGCGGTTCGTCTACGCGTCCTCGGCGTCCACCTATGGCGACGGCACGCTGGGCTTCGACGACGACGGATCGGTCGGCTACCTGGAGCGGCTGCGCCCGCTCAACCTGTATGGCTGGACCAAGCACGCGTTCGACCTGCGGGTCGCGCGCATGCTGGCGGCCGGCCAGCCGCGGCCGCCGCAATGGGCGGGGCTGAAGTTCTTCAACGTGTTACGGGCCGAACGAGTACCACAAGGGCGGGATGGTCTCGGTGGTGAAGGTCAAGCACGACGAGGTCGCCGCCGGCCTGGCGCCGCGGCTGTTCCGCTCCGACCAGCCGGGGATCGGCCGACGGGGAGCAGCAGCGCGACTTCATCTGGGTCGGACGACGTGGTCGACGTGATGCTGTGGCTGCTCGACACGCCGGCGGCCAGCGGGCTGTTCAACGTCGGCACCGGCCGGGCGCGCAGCTACCGCGACCTGGCCAACGCGGTGTGCGATGCCGCCGGGGTGGCCGGCGCAGGTCGAGTTCATCGACATGCCCGAGGCGCTGCGCGGCCAGTACCAGTCCTTCACCGAGGCCGCGTATCGGCCGCCTGCGCGCCGCCGGCTACCCCGGCCAGTTCACGCCGCTGGAGGAGGGCGTGCGGCGCTACGTGCAGGACTACCTGACGCAGCCCGACCCCTACCGATGATCGCAAGCTGATGCTGCCGGTCCTGCTGTTTCCCGCGTTCGACCCGGTCATCGTGCAGATCGGGCCGTTCGGCATCCGCTGGTATGCGCTGGCCTATATCGCTCGGGCTGGTGCTGGGCTGGCGGCTGCTGCGCCGGCTGGTGCGGCTCGCCCCGGTGGTGGCAACGCCGCTGCAGGTGGACGACTTCCTGACCTGGGCGACGCTCGGCGTCGTGCTGGGCGGGCGGCTGGGCTACGTGCTGTTCTACCAGCCGAGCGTCTACTTCGCCCATCCGCTGCTGATCCTCGAGGTCTGGCACGGCGGCATGAGCTTCCACGGCGGCGCGCTCGGCGTCGCGGTCGCCACCGCCTGGTTCTGCCGGCGCAACGACATCCGGCTGCTGGGCTTCGCCGACCGCGTGGCGGTGTGCGCGCCGATCGGGCTGGGGCTGGGGCGGATCGCCAATTTCATCAACGGCGAGCTGTGGGGCCGCCCGGCGCCTCTGTCGTGGCCCGGCGCGATGGTGTTCCCGAACGCCGACCCAGTGGCTAATCCACCGCCACAGATCTTCGATGCGCTCCGACTGACAGTTTGCGCCAGGCTTGACCAGTCACACTGCGTGCCACGCTACCCCAGCGAGATCTACGAGGCGCTGCTGGAAGGGCTGCTGCTGTTCGTCGTGCTGTTCGTGCTGTCGCGGCGCGAGGCGCTGCGCGCGCGCGCCGGGCTGCTCACCGGGGTGTTCCTGGTGGGCTACGGCGTGGCGCGCATCACCGGGGAGTTGTTCCGCGAGCCGGACGCGTTCCTGGGGTTCCTGCCGTTCGGCGCCACGATGGGTCAGGTGCTGTGCATTCCGATGCTGATCGCGCGGCGGCTGGCTGATCGCCCGCGCGCGCTGATGCCAGCGCTGATGGAGCGGCTGGACGCGTTCATGGCGCGGGCCAATGCCGCCTACTACGCCGCGCACGACCCGTTCGCCGACTTCACCACGGCACCGGAGATCAGCCAGGTGTTCGGCGAGATCCTCGGGCTGTGGGCGGCGGTGGCGTGGCAGAGCCTGGGCGCGCCGGACCCCGTCTTGCTGGTGGAGGCCGGGCCGGGCCGCGGCACGCTGATGGCGGACGCGTTGCGGGCGATCGGGCGGGCGGTGCCGGCGTTCCGCGCCGCGCTGCGGCTGCACCTGATCGAGACCTCGCCGCGGCTGCGCGCGGTGCAGGCGGCGGCGCTGCCGGAGGCGGTGTGGCACGACGGGCTGGACTCGGTGCCGCGGGCGCCGCTGATCCTGCTGGCCAACGAGTTCCTCGACGCGCTGCCGATCCGCCAGTTTGTGCGGCGGGGGGACGCGTGGCTGGAACGGTTCGTCGAGGCCGGGCGGTTCGTGGAGGCCAATTCTCCCCCTCCCCTTGAGGGGAGGGGGGTGGGGGGAGGGGGCGGTGCGCGGGACGCACCGGGAACCACCCGCCGCCCCGATCCCGGAGGGCGCGGTCCGCGAAGTGAACGAACCCGCCGGCGCCTTCGTCACCGCGCTGGCCGCCCGTCTCGTCGCGCGACCAGGGGGCCGCGCTGTTCCTCGACTACGGCCCGGCGGTCAGCGCGTTCGGCGACAGTCTTCAGGCGCTGCGGGCCGGCCGGCCGGCTGACCCGCTCGGCCCGCCGGGGGAGGCCGACCTGACCGCGCATGTCGATTTCGCCGCGCTTGCCGCCGCCGCCCGCGCCGAGGGCGCCGCGGTGCACGGCCCACTGCCGCAGGGCGTGTTGCTGACCCGTCTCGGCCTGTTCCAGCGCACCGGCGTCCTGGCGCGCGGCCAGCCGCCAGCGCGTGCCGCGGCGATGATGGATGCCGCCGGGCGGCTGGCGGAACCCAATCGCATGGGGCGCCTGTTCAAGGCGCTCGCGCTGGCCTCGCCGCGAGGCCCGACGCCACCGGGATTCGAGTAGGCCTGGGTGCATCGCGCCGGTCGCGTTCGGTTCGCCAAAGCGCGTTCATCGTGACTGGCATCATCGCACCACGTGCACACCTCTCCCGCACTTCGCGGGAGAGGTCGCGGAGCCCTTGCGACGCGGGTGAGGGAGGTGTGAGCGGCACCCCCCTCACCCGTCGCGCTTCGCTCGCCGACCTTGGTCCGCTTCGCGGCCCAAGCCCGCGCAGAGCGGAAGAGGTGTACGTGGGCCCGCTCAGCCTGAGTTTGCCCTAGCGATCTTCCAGGGCGAAGCCGGCCTTCACGGTCACCTGATACTGGCGGACCTTGCCCTGGTCGATGTTGCCGCGGATCTGCACCACCTCGAACCAGCCGAGATGGCGCACGGTGGCCGATGCCTTTTCGATGGCACGCTCGACCGCGTTCGAGATGCTGTGGTCGGACGTGCCGACGAGTTCGACGATCTTGTAGACTGGCTCGGTCATGGCGGGTCTCTCCCTGGGACTGAGCGGTCCCCAGCGTCACCGCGCGCCGGCGTGGCCGTCGGCTGCGCCGCGACAGCCTTCTATAGCCGAAATGGCGCCGGCCGGATATGGCGCCCCGGCGCCCTCCAGCACACATTCCACCATCCGCCCACCGCGAACGACCGCGACCGGCGCCGCGTCCGCACAGCGCGGCGTCGCCACCGGGCAGCGCGGATGGAACCGGCACCCCGGCGGAATATTCGCCGGGTCCGGATAGCTCTCGCCCAACCCCACGTCGGGAATGCCCTTGCCCGGCTCCGGCGTCAGCACCGAGGCCAGCAGTGCCCGCGTGTACGGATGCCGCGGATCGCGAAACAATGCCTCGACCGGCGCATGCTCCACGAAGCGGCCCAGGTACATCACCGCCACCGCGGTGGCGATGTGTTCCACCACCGCAAGGTTGTGGCTGATGAACACAAAGGTCAGGCCAAGATCGCGCCGCAGCTCGGCCAGCAGATTGAGGATTTGTGCCTGGACAGAAACATCCAGCGCGCTGGTCGGCTCGTCGCACACGACGATACGCGGATGCAGCACCAGCGCGCGCGCGATCGCCACGCGCTGGCGCTGCCCGCCCGACAGCGCCGCCGGCAGAAGCTCGCCCATCGCCGCCGACAACCCGACGCGTTCCAGCATCGCATCGACGCGCCGGCGCCGCTCCGCCCCGGCAACGTCACCCTGCGCGGCCAGCGGCAGGCCGACGATCGCGTGCACCTTCCGCCGCGGATTGAGCGAGGAGAACGGGTCCTGGAACACCGGCTGGATCAGCCGCGCCCGCGCGCGCCGGTCCAGCGTGTCCAGACGCTTGCCGTGCACCAGGATCTCGCCCGCGCTCGGCGCCAGCAGCCCCAGGATCAGCCGCGCCAGCGTCGATTTGCCGCAGCCGGACTCACCGACGATGCCCAGCACCTCCCCGGCCGCCAGCGAAACGGACACGCCGTCCACCGCGCGCACCAGGCGGTCCGGCGCGAACATCCCGGCGCGGCTGGCGAAGACGCGGCGCACATCGCGCAGCTCGATCGCCTTGGGTGCCCCGTCCAGCGCCGCCCCGTCGCCGGGCGCCACACTGGGGGCCGCCACGCCGAGCGTCTCCACGCCGGCCGCCGCGGTCGCCTCGCTCGCCGCTGCCCGGCTTACCCCTTGCACGCCGCCCAGCGCGGTCACGCCGCCTGGCCCCAATCGTCCGCCAGCCGACACAAATAGGCGTGCCCGTCCGCAGTCCACCGCAGCGGCACCGCCGCGGCGCAGGCCGCGACCGCCTGGCCGCAACGATCGCGAAACGCGCAGCCGGAAAAGCCCGGCGTCATGCGCGGCACCGACCCCGGGATGCTGCCCAGCGGCGCATCCCGCCGCGCCGTGCCGGGCACCGGGATGCAGTCCAGCAGCCCGCGCGTATAGGGATGCGTCGGCGCGGCGAACAGCGCCGCCACCGGCGCGCTTTCGACCACCTCGCCGGCGTACATCACCGAAACGCGGTGCGCCATCCGCGCAACGATCCCGAGGTCGTGGGTGATCAGCAGCAGCGCCAGCCCCAGCTCGCGCTGCAATCGTTGCAGCAGGCGCAGGATCTGCGCCTGCACGGTGACGTCCAGCGCCGTCGTCGGCTCGTCGGCGATCAGCAGGTCGGGATCGCACAGCAGCGCCATCGCGATCATCACCCGCTGGCGCAACCCGCCGGAGAGCTGGTGCGGATACTGCCTCAGCCGCAGCTCCGGCGCGGTGATGCCGACGCGCCCCAGCAGCTCCGCCGCCCGCGCCCGCGCCGCGCCCCGCCCCAGGCCGCGATGGCGCGCCAGCACCTCCGTCATCTGCGAGCCGATCGTGTAGGCCGGGTTCAGGCTGGTCATCGGCTCCTGGAAGATCATCGCCATGCGGTCGCCGCGCAGCCGCGCCATGCCGCGCTCGGTCAGCCGCGACAGGTCGTGGTCGTGGAAGCGCAACACGTCGACCTGGCGCTGCGCGCCGCGCGCCAGCAGGCCCATCACCGCCAGCGCGGTCACCGACTTGCCGCAGCCGGACTTGCCCACCAGGCAATGCGTCTCGCCGCGCTCGATCCGCAACGAGACGCCGCGCACCGCCGCGGTCTGGCCGAAGCGCACGCGCAGGCCGCTCACTTCCAGCACCGCCGGCGTTGCCGCCACCGGATTCACGGGCTGCGCTCCGCGCCCAGCAGCTCGCGCAGCCCGTCGCCCAGCAGGTTGATCCCCAGCACCAGCACGAACAGCGCGATGCCGGGCACCATGATCACCCAGGGGCTGAAGAACATGTAGTCCTTGCCTTCGGCGATCATCAGCCCCCAGGACGGCAGCGGCGGCGGGACGCCCAGGCCAAGGAACGACAGCGCCGCCTCCAGCAGGATCGCCAGCGCCATCTCCAGGGTGGCGACCACCAGCAGGTGCGAAACGATGTTCGGCAGCACCTCGCGCAACAGGATGTGCGTGCGCGAGGCGCCGGCCGCGCGCGCCGCGGCGATGTAGTCAAGGTTGCGCACCTGCATCGTCGTGGTGCGCGCCACCACGGCGAAACGGTCCCACAGCAGCAGCCCCAAGGTCAGCACCACCACGGTCAGGCTGCTGCCGACCAGCGCCACCACCGTCAGCGCCACCAGGATCAACGGGATCGACAGCCGCGCGGTGATCACGAACATGACCGCAGCGTCCACCCGGCCGCCGAAATACCCGCCCAGCACCCCCAGCGTCACCCCGATCGTCCCCGAGGTCACCACCGTCAGGATGCCGATCAGCATCGAGATGCGCGCGCCATAGATCAGCCGCGACAGGTAGTCCCGTCCCAATTGATCGGTGCCGAACCGATGCAGCGCCGTCCCGCCCAGCCACTGCGGCGGCACCATGCGGTGCATCAGGTCCTGCGCGAACGGATCGTGCGGCGTCAGCAGCGGCGCCAGGATCGCGACGACCAGCGTGCCGCCGACAATCCCCGCGCCCAGCAGCGTGGCGAGGTGCCGGGCGGACAGCGTCATGCCGCGCGCAGCCGCGGGTCGAGCACCGCGTTCATCGCGTCCGCCACCAGGGTCAGCACGATGTAGATGATCGCCAGCAGCAGCACGACCGCCTGCACCACCGGGAAATCGTTCTTGCTGATCGATTCCCAGGCGAGATAACCCACCCCGTGCAGCGCGAAGATCTGCTCGATCACGATCGACCCGCCCAGCATGAAGCCAAGCTGCACCGCGGCGATCGAGACCACCGGCATCGCCGCGTTGCGCAACGCATGTTTCAGCACGATCGTCGCCAGGCTGAGCCCCTTCGCCCGCGCGGTGCGGATATAGTCCGAGGCCAACGCATCGATCATGCCGGCGCGCGTCAGCCGCAGCAGCGCCGGGATTGCCGAGAACGCCAGCACGATGCCGGGCAGGATGTAGCCCTGCCAGGTGTCCACGCCCGAGATCGGCAGCCATTGCAGCCGCAGCCCGAACCAGATGATCAGCACCAGGCCGAGCCAGAAACTCGGCATCGCCTGGCCCAGCAACGCCAGCAGGCCGATGGTGCGGTCCAGCGGCGTGGCCTCATGCATTGCCGCCAGCACACCGAGCGGGATCGCCGTCGCCAGCGCAATGATCAGTCCGGTCAGCCCGAGCGTCAGCGTGATCGGCAGCCGCTGGCCGATCAACTCGGCCACCGGCGCCTTGTAGATGTAGGATTGCCCGAGATCGCCCTCGGCCGCATGCGCCGCCCAGTCGAGGAACTGCACCGCGAGCGGACGATCGAAGCCATAGTTTTTGCGGATGATCGCCACATCCTCCGCCGACGCGTTCGGCCCGGCGATGGAAATGGCAATGTCGCCCGATAGCCGGGTCAGCGTGAAACTGACCACCAACACCGTCAAACAGACCAGAACGGCAAGCGCCAGACGACGCAACACAAAACGCAACATGCCCCAAGCCTACGGGCCGCACACCCGGCTCGGCAAGCGGTTCGCTTGGTGCTGGCTGGAAGGAAGCAAGCTCGGGGCTTCGCCCCGAACCCCACCAAGGGGCGCTGCCCCCATGGTACCATTGGGGAACCCCGCCAAGGGCGGAGCCCTTGGAACTCCGGACTGGGCGTGTGGGGAGGGGAAGGGGGCGGGTGGGCGAGGCGAAGGGGCGCCGTCCGCCACGCCGGACGGCGCCCCTTCGCCTCGCCCACCCGCCCCCTTCCCCTCCCCACACGCCCAGTCATGGAGTCCAGAGGCCGCTGCCTCTGGTGGGGGGGCCAGGGGGGCAACGCCCCCCTGGCGGGGTTCGGGGCAGAGCCCCGACCTTGCTTCGCTTCACCCGACCGCTCTCGCCGATCCAACGATGTCCCTTGACACCGGCGCGGCGCGGCCGTTTTTACGCCCCCTGCGCACTCGGCGCCCGAGCACAATGTCCTTCAGCGCGGCATCTGTGGCCGGATGGCGGTCCGCCGTGCAGGGGTGTAGCTCAATTGGCTAGAGCGCCGGTCTCCAAAACCGGAGGTTGGGGGTTCGAGACCCTCCACCCCTGCCAGTCCGGGCGCCGCCAGTCGGCGCCTTGCCGGCGGGGACCGTGCCGGTTGGCGCGCCGGCGTGCGCGGCGCCGATGGGGGGCGTGTGGCGGCAAGGTCTTGCGTGTGTGGGATTTCAGGCAGGCAGTGTGGAGTAGCATGGCGTGGCGTTTGATCCGGCGAAATTCGTGCGCGAGGTGCGGGCCGAAGTGGGGCGCGTCACCTGGCCGTCCCGCAAGGAGACGCTGGTGACCACCGGCCTGGTGTTCGCCATGGTCACGGTGACCGCGTTGTTTTTCTTTTTTGTCGATCAAATCATCAGCCTCGGCGTGCGCGCGCTGTTCGGCGTCGGCGGCTGAGCGGGAGCGAATGATGGCCAAGCGCTGGTACGTGGTGCACGTCTATTCGGGGTTCGAGAAGAAGATCGCCCAGCAGCTCAAGGAGCAGGCGGCGCAGAAGGGGCTGGCCGACCAGATCGACGAGGTCCTGGTGCCGTCGGAGAACGTGGTCGAGATGCGCCGCGGCCAGAAGGTCAGCGCCGAGCACAAGTTCTTCCCCGGCTACGTGCTGGTGAAGATGGAGCTGTCGGACGAGGCGTGGCACCTGGTGAAGGACACCCCCAAGGTCACCGGCTTCCTCGGCACGCGCAACCGGCCCTCGCCGATCAGCGAGGCCGAGGCCGAGCGCATCATGAAGCAGACCCAGGAGGGCACCGAGCGGCCGCGTCCGGCGGTGCTGTTCGAGGTGGGCGAGCAGGTGCGGGTGGCCGACGGGCCGTTCACCAGCTTCAACGGCACGGTCGAGGAGGTTGACGAGGAGAAGGGCCGCCTGAAGGTCAGCGTCTCGATCTTCGGCCGCTCCACCCCGGTGGAGCTGGAATACGGCCAGGTGGAGAAGGTCTAGCCCGCATTGCTCACCCTGTCGCGGGCGTTGGCCTGGTGCTGGCCGCGCCGGAGGGGTTTCGCGCTTGGCGAATCCAGCTGGTCTTGGAGGGGCCGCGAAACGCCCCGAGGGTAGCTTGGGCACGACGATGCCGATCGCCATGATCCCGCGACGGGGCGAGAAATCCGGGTTGGCCAATCACTCGGGTTGAGGCGGTGATACCGTCGCGCCGAACCGGTCACAGCTTCGGCGCGAAGCCATCTGACGGCACCACCAGCGGCGACTTCTCGCCAAGCGCAGATGCGAAGGCATCGGCGGTGCCGCGGTACGCACGGCGCAGGCTGTTGTAAAGGTACCGCCGGTACAAATACCGGACCATGCGCAGCCAGCGAAGGCTGGCACGACGAATTCTTCGCCGCGGCGGCAATTGGTCAGGCACCAGGCTCTGTTCCTCGTCCGCCGGAATGTTGTCCAATAGCCCGAGCCACGAATTGTCCCGCTCGTACCCCATCTCAATGAGATCCGCCGCTATCCCGCCATGCAATGCCAACTGCGCCTTGACGCGCGGCAGATGGCCGCGCCACGTGGCAATGTTTTCCGGGGTGATCGGCCGAACGCCGCGCATCGCCCGGCTGAACTGTTCCGATTGCGCTACAGGCTCTCCGAGGTGCTGGTGGTAACGCGAGAACGGAACGATGGGCTTCAGGAAGGGCATCCGGCGGACAAGTTGACGCTGCATCGCATCGGGCGCGGTGACCAGGTCCTCATACCGCACGACGATGAAGCGCGGATGATCTTTCATCTTGGCGTGCACCTTCAGAGCCTGCCGCCATACCCGCAGGTTCGACCAGTGCTTCCCGGGCTCTTGTCCGTGCTCACTGACCACAACGTCGCGCGGGTCGCGCAGCATGAACACGACCCACAAATGCCGGTCCAGCGGCAGCAGCAGCGAGGCCAGCTCCTCGTCTCCCGGGCATTTGGTCACCAGGATCCGTTCCCCGCGAGGCCCCCGGCGCCATAGGCTCTCCTCCTGGGTGGTCATGCCGTCGATGTCGAAGCCGGTCGCAAAAAGCACCTGCATCAGGGTGGTCCCAGACCGGGGCGGGCCGACGATGTGGATCCGTTCGGTATTCATCAGGCATTCCTGCCAGGCCAGCTTGCGGTCTCGATCTGCCGTCCGGGTGGATCGCGAGGCCAATAAGCTAAAGAAAACCAACCGGTCTGGCTACCATTCAGGCCGCTTTGGTGTTCGATGGTGGTCATCTTGAGTCCTTGATCGGGTTCGCTGCTGCCCGGATCATTCCATGCTGCATCCGGATTTGGGCGATGCTCGAGGAAACCAATCCGCATAGGAAATGGTGAACGAGCGCGGCGTGCAGCACGCCCGCGGGATCCCGCCGGGCGATGATCAGGCCCCAGGGATGATCAGGCCCCAGGGATGATCAGGCCACTGCCGGCCAACCGCGCCATGGCAGCAAGCCGGACCGCTTCCTAAGGCAGCAGCCCGAGCTGGCGTACCGTGCCGAACCCGGACCGGTGGTGCCTGGTCGGCCCCAGGCGGTGTAGCGCCGCCCGGTGCGCGGCGGTCGGGTAGCCGGCATTCCGCTCCCAGCCATAGCCCGGGCAGCGGACCGCGAGCCGGGCCATGAGCCGATCGCGCACCACCTTGGCGACGATCGAGGCGGCGGCGATGGACAGCGACCGCCCGTCGCCGCCGATCACGCAGCGGACCGGGCAGTCCAGCGGTGGCGGCTGGTTGCCATCGACCAGGGCCAGCGCCGGCGGTGCCGCCAGCCGGCACACCGCGCGGCGCATCGCCAGCAGCGCGGCGTGCAGGATGTTGAGCCGGGCCACCTCGGCCACCGAGGCGGCGCCGACGCCGATCTCGACGCCAGGCGCGGCGCGGAGCGCCTGGTAGGCGCGCTGGCGCTGCGCGGGCGTCAGGCGCTTGGAATCGTCGATCAGCGCGGCCAGGGCGGCGGAGGGGCGGCGGGCGAACACCACGGCGGCGGCGACGACCGGGCCGGCCAGCGGACCGCGGCCGGCCTCGTCGACCCCGGCGACGCGTCCCGCCACCGCCAGCTCCAGTGTGAAATCGACCATCGGCGGGGCATAGCAGAACGCCGGGCGGGATACGAAGCGGGCGGGCGAACCTCGGCCGCCCGCCGCCGGCGTCAGCCGGTGTCGTCCCGGCCTGGCCTGGACGTCTCGCGGCGTCGCGGCAGCCTCGGCGGTCCGGGCCGGCCATGCCGCCGGGGCGGGACGTCGCCGCCGGCGACCTCGACCAGCAGCTTGCGCAACACCGCCGCGGCGAAGTCGGCGAGGTCGCGCACCGCGAGGATGAAGGCGTCCGGCCCGCCGACCACGTTGTCGCGATAGTAGCTGTCGAGCCGCGGCTCGAGTTCCAGGATCGGCAGGCCGTTGATGGTGATGCCCGCCGCCACGGCGGCGTCGCGCGCCGCGGTGACCGGCCTGCCGTCATTGTTGGGGCCGTCGCCGGAGACGTCGATCACGCGCCGCGTCGGCGCCACCAAGCTGTGGGCGAACAGGCTCGTCGAATAGTCGATGGCGCCGCTGATCGAGGTCCAGCCCGGCGTCGGATACACCGCCTCGGCGACCGCCCGGCCAAACCCCTGCGCGCTCGCCGCGTCGTCGATCACGGTCCAGTTGACCGCCAGGATCTGCCGATCGGCGTTCGACCACTGCACGAAGCTCGCGGCGATGCGCCCGAGGCGGCCCTTGCGCACCGCACCGAGCAGTTGCGGGGCGCGGAAGGCGGCCGCGTAGCCGTTGGTCTGCAACGCCATGCGGTTGTCGCTGACGCTGCCCGAGGTGTCGACCGCCAGCACCAGCGCCAGATCGACCGGCACCGGCCCCAGGGCGGCAAATCGGCTGGCATCGTGGCGCGGCATGCGGCTCCGTCGGCGGCGGCGTTGCGGTAGGGAAACTCGCCGAACCCGGGCGCGCAGGCAACCGCCGCCGCCCGCTCACTTCATGCCCGCGACAAGTTCGGCTACGCTGCGGCGACGCGACATGCGAAGGGAGGCAGGCGAATGGACGCCGAGGCGAAGAAGACGACGCTGCGAATGATCCCGTACGGGATCTACGTGCTGACCGCCGACGACGGCAAGGGGGCGATGGGGGCGGCGACGGTCAACTGGGTGACGCAGAGCGCGTTCAACCCGCCGCTGGTCGTGGTGGGGGTGAAGGCGGACTCAGGGGCCTACGCGGCGCTGAAAAGCGCCGGCGGCTTCGCGCTGAACATGCTCGGCAAGGAGCACAAGGGGCTGGCCTTCGCCTTCTTCAAGCCGGCGAAGATCGAGAACGGGCAGCTCTCCGGCCAGGGCTTCACCCGCGGCGGCAACGGCGCGCCGATCCTGGACGCGGCGCTGGGCGCGGTCGAGTGCAAGGTGGTGACGATCGTCGAGCAGGGCGACCACCACATCGTCGTGGGCGAGGTGACCGAGGCGCATCTGCACCACACGCCGACCGGGCGGCCCGACGCGGCGATCCTGGAGATGAAGGACCTGGGGGACACGGTGTTCTACGGCGGCTGAGGCGGCGCGGGGCGGCCCACCCCCTCCCTCTCGCCCACTCCCAGTAAAGCGTTCCAAGAGCCTGCCCCGGCGAAGGCCGGGGGCGAGCCCTTGGCGGGGTTCCCAATGGTACCATGGGGGGCAGCACCCCCTTGGTGGGGTCCGGGGCTTCGCCCCATAGGCGCGAATCTAAGGCGGGGGAACCGCTTGCTTTGCCGCGTTAGCCCACAACTTTTTAGCGTCCGGCCGGCTCGCGAAACCCCAGTTTCCGTCAACGAAGTCAGGGTTTGAGTAGAAGGCATGAGGAACTCGAGCTCGGCGCGCGATCTCGATGCCCAATCAGCAATTCTAACCCATTGATTACCCAAAGAAATTCTTCTTACATTCGCGCCTATGGGGCGAAGCCCCGGCCTTGCCTGGTTCGCCGATCGCCCTGGCCGGTACCGTTCCGCCGCGCGCATTATTAAGTACCTGAACCGTCACGGAGCCTGCCGCATGAGCCGCATTCGCATCACCGCCGGCCCGTACAGCTTCCTCGCCCGCCTCGAGACGGCCGATGCGCCGCTGACCTGCGCGAAGTTTCGCACGCTGCTGCCCTACCGCCAGCGCATCATCCATGTCCGCTGGAGCGGCGAGGCCTGCTGGATCCCGCTCGGCGACTTCGACCTCGGCCTGGCGCCGGAGAACCCCACCAGCTACCCGGCGCCGGGTCAGATCCTGCTGTATCCCGGCGGGATCAGCGAGACCGAGATCTTGCTCGGCTACGGCGCGGTGCGGTTCGCCAGCAAGGTCGGCCAGCTTGCCGGCAACCACTTCCTGACCATCATCGAGGGCAACGAGAACCTGGCCGGCCTCGGCAAGCTGGTGCTGTGGTCCGGCGCGCAGGACATTGCATTCCTCGACGCCGGCGCGGCGTAAAGGGGGGGGCGGATCAGGCGCGGCCCGACATCCCGCCGGGGGACGTCCCGGCGAGGCCATTGCGCGACAGCGCCCATGTCAGCGCCCATGTCGTGGTGGCCTGCGCCACCAAGGCGCCGGCGCCGGTTGTTTCGACGATCCGCACCTCGGCGGTGAACAGCCGGCGCCCGCCACGCAGCGGCACGGCTTCGGCCAGCAGGGGCAGGCCCCGCGCGGGGGGTAGGAAATTGATCGTCAGGTTGACCGTCACCGCGTCCGGGTCGTGCCTCGCCGCCAGGATCAGCACCTAGGTCACCACGTCCGCCAGCGCGAACAGCACCGGACCGGCCACGCTGCCGCCGGGGCGCGAGACGTGCTGGCCGGCGTTCAGCCGTAGCCGCCCGCGCGCAGCCGTGGCCTCGATCACCTCCAGGTTGAACAGCGGCACCAGCGGTAACCCTTCGGCAATGTGCTGGCGAGCCCCGGCGCCGGTTGCTTCGACAATCCGCACCTTCCGCGGTGAACAGCCGCCGCCCGCGCGACGCGGTGGCCTCGATCACCTCCAGGTTGAACAGCGGCACCAGCGGTAACCCTTCAGCAATGTGCTGGTATATCCTCCAGGGTCCAGTCGGTCGCGGCGTCCATCCCGCGTCGATGGCATGGCCCGGCGCGGCCGGCAAGGCCGTCGCGTGCAGGAAGGAAGGTCAGGGTTCCGCCCTGAAACCCGCAGATGGCTTTGGCCCCCCATGGTAGCTTTGGGACCCCCAGCGCAGGCAGGGCCTTTGTAATTCATCAGTTCCGGTTGCCGGGGCGGGGGGCCGATTCAGCCCGTTCCACCGACACAGTAGGCTCTCCTCCCACCCCAGCCACCGACTGATTCGGGGGCTGGCGAAATCCACGGGATCAAAGCGCCTGTCGAGCGCGCAATGTTGACCGGAAACCAGTGCGCCGACTTGATCACGGCCAGCGCGGCTCAGTCTCGCATCGAACCGGCCGTAGACATGACGGCCTGCGACCGATGCCTCATTCGCTCTTCCCCTTGCGCGACCGGGGACGTTCCGGGAACGGCGTTCGAGACATGAACTTGTGGTCAACGGGCTCAACCATCCCCTCATTTTTTATGTCGTGATTTCAATGCAGTATGGTCGGGCGCCGAGTGATCGCACCCCGGTGCCGCCAAGCTGAGCCAGCTGACCGGGTCGCGCACCGAGGACAAGCCGGCAGTCGCGAACAATAAAGGACGTCTGCAAGAGTCATGGTTGGCTTCGCCATATTGATGCGCCAATGGAAAATGAGGGAAATCATGAGGTCAACGGGAGCTGTCAGCCTGAATTTCTTACAGTGTCGCAGGATGATGGCGAAGGGTATTGCCGTGCCAAGGGCTTTGCGCCGCCGCCGTCGATACCGGTTGTATCGGCAAGGCGCGAAAAGCTTCTGGCGCGGCAAGGACCGAGCCAGCACCCGCGGGAGTGTGAGACCCCGGGTTAGCCCGGCCCCGTATAGGTTACCCGCCAGATGGTGCCGGAGCCATCGTCGCTCACCAGAAGGCTTCCATCGGGTGCTACGGTGACGCCGACGGGCCGGCCCCAGACATGGCGACCGTCAATCACGAAGCCCGTCAGGAAGTCCTCATATGCGCCAGTCGGTCGCCCCTGCTTTACGAGGAGACGCACAACTTTGTAACCGATGATTGCTTGGCTGCGGCAGCAGGAGCCATGCATGGTCACGAAGATGTTGCCGAGATACGCGGCGGGAAACTGATGCCCTGCATAGAAAGTCAGCGTCAACGGGGCGGAATGGGCAGGGAACAGCACATCCGGCGTGATCACATGGCCCATAAGATCGGGGCGCTCGCCCTTGTGCATGGGGTCTTCATGGCTTCCGATATAAAGCCAGGGCCAGCCATAGAAGCCGCCCTTCACGATTGCCGTTGCGTAGTCGCCTGGTGACGTGTCGCCCCGCTGGTCTCGTTCATTCACAGTACACCACAGCGTCTTGCCATCGGGCGCGATGGTCATCCCTACGCAGTTGCGGATGCCGTTGGCATATTGGGTGACGGGATGCCCTGTGGGCGTTGTCTCAAGGACAGTGGCGCGGCCGGTTTCATCGCCCCACGCGGCGCCAATCCCGTGCACCGCCTCGAAGGCGCCGATCTGCCCGAGGCTCATCTTCGGCATGGTCTCCGCATCATTGGAGCGAGAGCCGACGCTGACGAATAGGCGCCGTCCGTCAGGGGTGAAGGCAAGATCGCGCGTCCAGTGCCCCTCTGTGGGCAGTTGCGGAATCACCGGCTCGCCGGGGCCGCGTGCAGTCGCGTCTCCGTTATGATATGCATAGCGCACCACCGTGCCCCAAGTCCCGATGTAGACATAACGCGGGTTGGGACCCGGCGGCCAGAAGGCGATGCCGAAGGGCCAGTCGAGCCCACCAGCAAAAATGGAGGCAGACACCACCCGGCTGCCGTCGCCCGCCATATGCAGAACGGTGATGCGCCCTGCCTTGCTTTCGGCGACAAACAGATCGCCGTTGGGGGCGAAGCGCATAGTGCGCGGCGTGACCAGCCCGGTCTTGAGTGCATGAACCTGAAAGCCGGGTGGGACGGCGAGATGCGCACCGGGGGGCTGGGGAACGATGGCCGGGATATTGGTAACCGGCTTGGTGACCACAAGCGGCTGCATGTCATCGGGGGTGAACCGATGCAGCACGCCCGGGGCGTTAACGCGCCAGGAGGCATACGGCGAAGCCCGCTGCGCCATGTCCTGCGCCCAGGCGGACGGAACAAGCAGGGCGAGAAGAGCCAGGCAAGCCGCGAAATTCGTTGCGGTGGGCATGGAGAATATTCCCGTCCGGGCCAGGTGGTAGAGGGATAGCAGGTGGACGTGCTCAGACAATGGTCATTCGGTAACGATAAGTAACGGAGCGTTTCCGGACACAACCGACCATCCTGAGCCTGGCCAGGCTTGGTTGAGCCGGGATTCTGCCGGTGGCTGGCCGCGATGACCACACCGGCAGGCATCGGACGCCGTTTTGGGTTGCCCCCACCAAGTATTGCTTTGTCCGGAAGTCTGCGAGAGCCTTTCGATCTTTCCCACAATGGCTGAAATCGCCGGCATTCCGACGCGCTGCCCGGTATCTGAACGCGGTTCTCCCGCGATGCTCTCCGGTCGAACCTGGCGGACAACCTCATCGCCAGCGGAGCGGCCAAACACGGACTGGCGAAACAGCCTGGTCAGCAGATGGGGGGTGTTCTTGCCTCGGCGCCACTCGAACAGCATCTTGCCCGCCAGACCGGTCAGCCCGACCGTATCGTCCAATTCGCGATGGGCCAACAAGCCGGCGTCGGCGGTGATGCGGCCAGCGGAGAACTCCAGCCTCAGTCGTCGGTCGAAGTCGACCCGCAGGGCGTTTCACCCGCTGGTTGTTCCAGGGCTGCGTGTCCGATCCAAGGTTAACACGCTTATATTCATGGTGCATTTGAACGAAAAGCACCAGAAAATTCCGGTCCATCCGGGAAATGCGGGCTGCGGGGTTCCAAAAGCCTGCCCCGGCGAAGGCCGGGCTGTGCCCTTGGCGGGAGTCCAGGGGGCAGAGCCCTCCGGTGGTGGCGGGGCTAACCCCGGCCTTCCCTTCGTCCAGGCGATGCCCGTAGGTTGTGCCGGCTCGCCTTGCGGTACAACAGCACCATGCCATTCAAGGTTCAGGTCGGCCCGCCGCAGATCGCCATCCACCAGGGGCAGATCATCCTGGTCACCGAGCCGGACGGCCGGATCGCCTGGCCGTCCGACAAGGGCCTGTATTTCTTCGACACCAGGCTGCTCAGCGCCTGGGCGGTCTATGCCAACGGCGAGACGTGGGAGCTGCTGAGCGGCGGCGCCGTCACCTACGACACCGCGCGGCTGTTCCTGACCAACAATGACTTCGTCACCGAGGATGGCGAGGTTCCGGCCCGCAGCATCGGCTTCATGCTCAGCCGCGCGCTCGACGGCGGGTTGCACGAGGACATGGACCTGACCAACCATAGCCCGAAGCCGGTCCGCTTCAACCTGGAGGTCGCCATCCGCTGCGATTTCGCCGACATCTTCGAGGTGAAGCGGCAAAGGATCATCCGCCGCGGCCACATCACGACGGCGTGGTCCGAGCCGGAACAGCGCCTGTCCACGGTGTATCGCAACCGCGACTTCATGCGCGCGATCACGGTCCGCGCGCATGAAAGCGATTCGCGCGCGGTGTTCGCCAACGGGCGCATCAGCTTCGAGATCAGCCTCGCCCCCGGCGCCACCTGGCATTGCTGCCTGCTCTACGACCTGACCGACGGCGAACGCCGCTTCCCGGCGCCGCTCGACTGCGCCCATCACACCCGCCGCTCGGCGCACGCCCATGCGGGCGAGACGTGGCGGCAAACCGTGCCGCGGCTGCAAACCTCGAACGAGGAATTCTACCGCTTCTACTCGCAGGCGCTGGACGACATGGCGGCGCTGCGCCTGTCGATGCCGGGCACCGGCGGCGCGGTGCTCGTTTCCCGCCGCGGGCCTGCCGTGGTTCGTGGCGCCGTTCGGCCGCGACAGCCTGATCGCCTCGTTGCAGACCATGCTGATCTATCCCGGACTTCGCCCGTGGCGCGCTGGAGGTGCTGGGCCAGCTGCAGGCCACCGAGCGCGACGACTGGCGCGATGCCGAGCCGGGCAAGATCCTGCACGAGCTGCGCTACGGCGAGCTGGCGCATTTCAAGCTGATCCCGCACACGCCGTATTACGGCACCGCCGATGCCACGCCGCTCTATCTGATCGTGCTGCACGCCGCCTGGCGCGCCACCGGCGATCGCGCGCTGCTGGAGCGCATCTGGCGACGGCCGAGGCCTGCCTGGCCTGGATCGACGACTGGGGCGATCGCGACGGCGACGGCTTCCAGGAATATCGAAACGCGTTCGCCGGTCGGCTACGAGAACATGGCCTGGAAGGATTCCGGCGACTCCTCGTGCAACGCCGACGGATCGCCGGTCAAGGGACCCAAGGCGCTGTGCGAGTTGCAAGGCTATGTCTACGATGCCTGGCGGCGGATGGCGGAGGTCTATGACGAACTGGCGCGCCCGGACCGGGCGGCGACGCTGCGCGGCAAGGCGGCGGCGCTGTTCGAAAAGTTCAACGAGACGTTCTGGGACGAGGCGGGTCGGATTTCTACGCCTTCATGCTGGACGGCGAGAAGCGCCCGGTGCTGTCCGTCGCGTCGAACCCCGGGCACTGTCTTTATTCCGGTATCGTGCCGCCCGAGCGTGCCGCGCGCGTCGTGGCCAGGCTGATGGCATCCGACATGAACTACCGGCTGGGGCATCCGCACGCTGTCGGCGCTGCATCCGGCGTACAATCCGTACGTGCTATCAACGCGGCTCGGTCTGGCCGCACGACAACGCGCATCATCGCCGCCGGCTGCAAGCGCTACGGCTTCGCCACCGAGGCCGGGCGGATCGCCCGCGACATCTCCGGCGCGGCGAGCCATTTCGTGCTCCACCAGTTGCCCGAGCTGTATGCCGGCATCGAGCGCGACGGCACCACCTTCCCGGTGCAGTATCGCGGCGCCAACGTGCCGCAAGCCTGGGCCGCCGGCTCGGCCTTCATGCTGTTGCAGGCGCTGCTCGGGATCGCAGCCGGACGCGCCGCGCGGCGTGCTGCATGTCGACCCGGCGTTGCCGGATTGGCTGACGGATGTGACGCTGTACGGACTGCGCCTGGGTGCGCGCGAATTCGACATCAGCTTCCGGCGCGACGGTGCCGCGACCCGCTTCGAGGTGCTGCGCGGCGATGCGGCCGCCGTGCGGCAGCGCGGGGTGACACCGGCCTGACGGCGGCAGCCCGACGATGCGTTGATGTCGATGGTCGGTCGGGAAGGACTGCCATCGAGGGGCTGGCGTTGACGGGCTGGTAGCGGATCACCGGGGGGTGCCGTCGTCGGGCGTCGGGCCGCGCCGCGCGGGCCGGCGGCGCCGCGCCGGACCGGTGCGCCGTCGCAGGGAGCGGCCAACGGGTTCCAGCGGTTGCAGGCTGATGAGCACGACTGTCGCCGCGGCAGGCGCCAGATGCGTTGCCAAAACGCTGCCGTATAGGACGCATGCCTTGCGTCGGCTGCTGCGGCGGCCCAGGGCCCTGTCGGGCAATGGCGGTCAGGCGAAATTCAACCCGCCGTGAGGGTCTCGCCGCCTGAGGAGACGCTTGCGCGCACCGGGGGACTGGGCCAAAAGTGCAGGGCTGGTCCAGACTGTGCCAATCATGAGGGGACTATGAAGTATCTTCCGCCATTCGACGTGGTCAAGCGTTGCGTCGAGATGTCCACGTCCAAGGGACAGTTGATGGCCACCGCCAGCTACGCAAATCTGATCAACATGATTAAGCTGCTGCTGAGCGCGATCGACGTGGATGAGGAGTGGTATTTGACCAACTACCCCGACGTGGCTGAGGCGATTGCCCATGGGCACACGACGTCGGCAAAGCAGCACTTTATCGACGACGGGTATTTCGAAGGCCGGATTCCCTTTGCGATCGCGGTTGACGACGAGTGGTATCTGAAGGAATACCCTGATGTCGCCAAGAGCATCGGGAACGGCGCTGACATGTCAGCACAAGAGCATTTCATCCGGGACGGCTACAAGGAAGGGCGGCTTCCATTCCCCCCATGAGCCGACACCTGGTAGCCAGCGCACCGGCCTGATCCGCGCGGGTGACACGTCGCAGCGGGGTCGTGTTGGCTCGTCGCCCTGGCCCGGGTTGTCGTTTCAACCGACCTGGAACCGTTGGGGTCTGGCCGCCGCCTAAGACCCTGTGGCGAGACGCCAGGCGTGTTGAAATCGAGCCCTGGCCCTGTCAAAAGAGGGCGGTAAAATACCACCGGCAAGCGCCGCGGGCCAGGCGTCCAAGGCGAACCGGAATACGGTCGGGATTGCACCTGTTATGAAGTCTGGAGATGGTCCGGTGTCGGCTTCGCGGTCCGAAAAATCGGCCCATTCGCACGACCTGGAGCCTTGTGTCACCTTCTCCGCGAAGATGTTGCGGCTCGCCTACGGTGCTATCAGGGGGGCTGGTGGAGTATGAACCGCGGGGATACCAACGACATCGGGGGGCCAGCCAGGATTTCTCCCACTCTCACGGGCGGTGGCTCGGTCCTCGCCGCCCCCCAATGGTACCATGGGGCGTTTCGCGCCTGGCGCATGCGCCCTGTATTGGCGGCAGCGCGAAAACCGTTTGGTACGACAATGCCGTCGCCGGCATCCCGCGACAATGTGGGAAATTCCGGCTGGTGAGCGACAATCCTGGTGGTCCAGCGGCAGCCCTTAACGATCCGGAATGGTTGGTGAATACGTGCCGCCCGGACGAAGTTGCCGGGACGAAAGCGTGATGTCAGCCTCGCCGAACGCAGAACCACGAATAGATATTCAGATGGACCGTGCCATCACAGCCGGATGGACGCGCAATCGGCACGATCTGGCGCTAACTGGCCTGGTTGTCGCAGAGCGGCCGATCGAAGCAGTCAGGCTGATCGTCAAGGGCAAGGTCATGGCGCTTGCGTTGTACGGTCGAGATGCCGGAACCCGGCAAGTGTTCACCTTGAATCTCGCGCGGCGAAAAGACCTCAAGCTGCGGCCGACCTCATTCGAAATCGCCGTCCGAACGCGCGACGGCCACGAGCGCCGAACCGCATTCACAGTAGCAACCGATCCGAACGATCCCGGGGTGGCGCGCTTCGTCAAGGGGCCGGTCTCCGACCATTCGTTGCCCGCAGAGGGATCCACGCCCGTCCTACTTTACGTGGAAACGGCGATAGTTGATCGAACCGGCGTCCTTCATGTGAGCGGCTGGTCCGTCGCGTTGACCAGGATTGTGACCGTACAGGTATTCGTGGGCGGGCAGCGGGTGGGATTCGTCAAGCTTGGTCACCCGCGGGACGATGTGGCCAGTGCCTATCCAGGCTATGCCAACGCTGGCCTATCGGGCTTCAAATTATCGGAAGCCCTGCCTGAAGGTGAGGCACCCGATTCAATTGCGGTCGAGGCGATCGAGTTCAGCGGCGCGGTAAACCGCGTCGTTGTTCCAGTCGAGCTCGGGGAGGCGCCATCGCAGGAACCAGCCCCGTCCGAGGTGCCGGCTCCGCCACCGCATGCCCTGCCGGTGAGCGATCCGCGCCGCGCGATCTTCGTGCATTGCGACGCGGCAACCCTGTGCACGGACGGCGAACTCCTGGTGTCCGGATGGGTTGTGTGTGCGACCGGTATTGCGGCGGTTGCCGTGCGCCTGGATGGCGAGCTGATCGGTGACGCTGAACTGGGTCTGTCACGGCCCGACGTGGCCGAGGAGCATCCGGGCGTTCCGCAGGCACGCCACGCCGGATTCCGGTTGACGCAGCGGCTCGCGGCAGCGGTATCCGGCGATCACCAGCTCAGCATTGAGGCGCGTAACGGACTGGACGACATAACCGAGCTTGCGCTGACGGTGGCTGCAACCGATCAGTTGCCCGCGGCATCGCAACCCGCGCCGACCGCCTTGGTCGACGCACCGGCGTTCCGGTTTCAGCTTGATCATCCGGCGGTGATCGACGGCGTGGTGCCCGAGACGGTAACCGGGCGCCTGGTCATCGAAGGCTGGGCCTTGGCGCGCTCCGGCGTTGAGGCGATCGACGTCTTGCTTGATGAACTTCTTGTGGGGCAGGCCTACTACGGCACCGCGCGTCGCGATGTCGAAGCGGCGTTCCCGGATTGGGCGGACGCGCTACGTTGCGGCTATATTTTCCATTGTCCGCCGCGTTCCCTGGAGAGCGGCTCCCACGTCGTTCGGTTGCGGCTGAGGGCCAAGGACGGCGGGACATTCGCGACCGAATTCCGCATCGAGGTGCAGCAGAGCCAGGACAGCGAGGACTATGCGACGATCCATCGGCATATGTCGCGCGCGGAAATCGCTCTCTTCCACGACATGCTCGACCGGCTGGCGTGCCGTCCGCACTTCCGCCTGCTGCTCGTCGCCAGGGCCCCGGTCGATCCGGAGAAACTCGAGGCCACGCTTCGCGCCTTGGCGGGCCAGGCCTATGGCGACTGGCACCTGGCGATGGTAACCGATGCAACCAAGCCGGACGCGTTGCTGGCGATCGCCGAGCGCGCCGGCGTGCGCGACCAGGTCAGCATTCTGCCCGCGACCGCCGCCCGCGCGGTGCTGGTTCCGCCCTCGACCAGCGGCGCTGTTTGTCTGGTTGGCGTGCTTTCCCCCGGCGACCAGCTGGGCTGCGACGCATTGGCCGAAATCGCCGTCGCCCGTGGGTTGCACGCCGAAGCCCAGTTCTTCTATGCGGACGAGGATCTCGTCAGCCCGTCCAGTCATCTGCGGGAGCCGTATTTCAAGCCGGCCTGGTCGCCCGATCTGCTGCTCTCGACCAACTATATCGGCCGCCCCTGGTTTACCACCCCGGAGATCTTTGCCGCCGCGGGAATCACGGCGCGATCCTTGCTGGCGCGACGGGGCGATTATGACACGGTCCTGCGCTGCACCGAGCTTGCATCCCATATCCGCCACCTGCCGAAGCTGCTGTGCCGGCGCGACGACGCCGACCTGCCGGATCCGAACGCCGAGCGGCGTGTGCTGCGGGCGGCGGCGGCGCGGCGGGCCATCAAGGCCGACCTGCTGCCCGGTTGCCTGCCGGGGATATGGCGCTTGAAGCGAGCTGCGCCGGCCACCGGCAAGGTCTCGATCATCATGCCCACCTGTGCCGCCCAAGGGTACGTGGCGACCTGCCTGGAGACGTTGCGGGCGAAGACGGCGTACCGCAATTTCGAGATCATCTGTATCGACAACATTCCACCCGACCTGCCGCAATGGAAGCGGCTGGTGCGCGAGGGGGCCGACAAGGTTGTTGCTAGTCCCGGGGCGTTCAACTGGTCGCGGTTCAACAACCGCGCGGCCAAGCAGGCGTCCGGCGAATACCTGCTGTTCCTCAACGATGACATCGAGGTGCAGCAGGAGGACTGGCTGGACGCCCTGCTGGAGCATGCGCAGCGGCCGGAGGTCGGCGCCGTCGGGCCGCAACTGCTCTACCCGGACCGCAAGGTCCAGCACGCCGGGATATTCCTGACCACGCTCGGAGCCGGCCGTCACTCGTTCCGGTTCCTGGCCGAGGACGATCCCGGCTATTTCGGCCTGGCCCTGACGCAGCGCAACGTCATCGCCGTCACCGGTGCCTGCCTGCTGACCCGCCGCGAGGTATTTGAGCGGATTGGCCGATTCGACGAGGCCCACGAGGTGGTCAACAACGACGTGGACTTCTGCCTGCGGGCCTGGCGCAACGGCCTGTCGGTCGTCTACACGCCGCATGCACAACTTATTCACCACGAGCTGGCGAGCCGCGCCAAGCTGAAGGACGTGTTCGATGCCGGCCATTTCGGCAAGCAATGGCGGGCGCTGTATGCGAGCGGCGACCCGTTCTACAGCCCCCGACTGACCAAGTTCGCCGACGAATACCGTCCCGACACCGAACCGGCGCGGTTGATCTGTGCCGGCCGGCCGCTGTTCCGCAAGGACGAGATCCGGCGCATCCTGGCGGTGAAGCTGGACCACATCGGCGACCTGATCACCGCGTTGCCGGCACTGCGCCGGCTGCGGGGGCATTTCCCCTCGGCGCGGATCCATCTGCTCGCCAGCGGCGCCGCCAAGGCGTTCCTGGCCGGCGAGGACTGCGTGGACGAGCTGATCGAGTTCGAATTCTTCCACACGCGCTCCGACCTCGGCCAGAAGGATCTGACCGAAGCGGACCTGCATGCATTGACAGAGCGTCTGGCGCCTTATCGCTTCGACCTGGCGCTGGACCTGCGCAAGCAGGTCGAAACCCGTCACATCCTGCAAGGCGTGCCGGCGCGGTTCCGCGCCGGCTACGATCATCTCGGGCGGTTCCCCTGGCTGGATGTCGCGCTGGAATGGGAAGGCGACAACCAGTTGCGCCGCAAGCACAGTCATATCAGCGACGACCTGGTGCGGCTGGTCAACGCGGTGGCGATGGCGGGCGAGGCGGACCGCGCGGTGCTGCCGCAGCTTGCGACCGGCAAGATGGCGCTGCCGCGGGGCATCCCGGCCGACGCGCGCGCCCTGTTCCGCAAGCCGGTGGTGGCGGTGCATCCCGGCGTCGGGGCCATCATGCGGCAATGGCCGGCGGAATATTTCGCCTCCGTGATCGATCTGCTGGTCGAGAAGAACGGAGTGAACGTGGTGCTGATCGGCGGACGCGATGAGGTGGAGCTGGCCGAGGAGGTGCTGGAGGCGGTCGTCAACCGAAAGCGCGTGGTCTCGCTGGCGGGCCGCACCGCATTGACCGAGTTGATCGGGCTGCTGCGGGCCTGCGCGCTGTATCTGGGCAACAACAGCGGGCCGAAGCACATCGCCGCGGTGCTGGGCGTGCCGACGATCGGCATCCATTCGGGCATCGTGGACGCCGCGGAGTGGGGACCGATCGGGCCGCGGGCGATCGCGCTCCAGCGCAACATGGTGTGCAGCCCGTGCTACCTGGTGAAGCCGGAGGATTGCGTGCGCGACTTGGCCTGCCTGAAAAGGCTGGAGCCGGCGGTGGTGCACCAGTATTGTGAGATGATGCTGGCGCGGGCGGTGCCGGAGACGCCGACGGTGGCGGCGCCGACGGTGACGGCGCCGAGGGTGGTGCTCCGCAAGCCGGCGAAGCAGCCCAAGACGAAGGCGGGCGCCGGCGAGGCCGCTAAGCGTGCCCGGTCGGTCGGCGGGCGAAGGGGCTAAACAAGGACGGGAGGGTTTTTGTGATGGTTCGCAAGCAGCGCCTGTTCAGGGACAAGGACAGACGACGGAAAGAGCCACCGCCGCCGGAGCAGCCGGTTATCGCGAAGGCGCCGGAGGAGGCTCCTGCCGCACCCGCTGCGGCGCCCCCGCCCGACGACGGACAGCCGGTGGAATTCGATGAGGAATGGTACCTCAGCCGGTATCCTGACGTTGCACGAGCGGTCAGCGCGGGGCTTGGCAGGTCCGGGCTGCAACACTACCTCATCCACGGTCGTAAGGAGGGTCGCCTTCCGGTGCCGCCGAAGCGGGAGGCGTGACCGATGGCGGCCGTTTCTTCGCCGGCCCTGTGCCGTGGCAGGGCGGAGGCAAAGCGGCGGGGAAAATGCGCCGACCGTCGCGATGAACAAGGCGAGCCAGCAAAAACCGCGGCAGGACGGAACTGATGGCTCTGACACGTAAGCGCGTTCTGGTGACGGGCGGCGCCGGCTTCCTTGGGTCCCACCTGTGCGAGCGCCTGCTGCGGCAAGGCAATGACGTCCTCTGCGTGGATAACTACTTCACCGGTCGCAAGGACAACATCGCCCACCTGCTCGGCGACCCGCATTTCGAGGCGATGCGCCACGACGTGACCTTCCCGCTCTATGTCGAAGTAGACGAGATCTACAACCTCGCCTGCCCGGCATCGCCGGTGCACTACCAGTTCGACCCGGTGCAGACCACCAAGACCAGCGTGATCGGCGCGATCAACATGCTCGGCCTGGCCAAGCGAGTGGGGGCGAAGATCCTGCAGGCATCGACCTCGGAGGTGTACGGCGACCCGGAAGTGCACCCGCAGACCGAGGACTACCGGGGCAACGTCAATCCGCTGGGGCCGCGCGCCTGTTACGACGAGGGCAAGCGCTGCGCGGAAACCTTGTTCTTCGACTATTTCCGGCAGCACAAGGTGCGGATCAAGGTGGCGCGCATCTTCAATACCTATGGGCCTCGCATGCACCCGAATGATGGGCGGGTGGTATCCAACTTTATTGTCCAGGCGCTGCGGGGGGAGGACATCACGCTGTACGGCGACGGCAGCCAGACCCGCGCATTCTGTTATGTTGACGATCTGGTGGAAGGGCTGATCCGGCTGATGGCGACCGGCGATGACATGACCGGGCCGATGAACATTGGCAATCCGCACGAGATCCCGGTTCGCGAGCTGGCGGAGCGGGTGATGCGCCTGACGGGGTCGCGCTCGCGCCTCGTGTTCCGACCGCTGCCGGCGGATGACCCCCTACAACGCTGTCCCGATATCCGGCGCGCGTCGGAAATACTTGATTGGAAGCCGACAGTGGTCCTGGATGACGGGCTTGGAAGCACGATCAGGTATTTCAAGGGGATGCTAGGTTGCCAGTAATTGTAGGAAACAAGTGTGAGCTTCGGCCGATCCTGCGAACGATGGTTAAGGCGGGGCTCGGACTGAAACGCCACGCGGCGGGCGCGGCCCGGTACACCTGATTTACTCGATAACCATGCCGGTAGGTGACGCGATTGGAGCACGAACCAAAGCTCTCCACTTCCGACCCAAGGATGGGGCGCCTGGAGCGAATCCTTGCTCGCGCCGGCTTCATGGCGGTCCCACCGACGTCGCCGCCGTATCAGCGTATTCCGGAACCGCATGATGGTCTGGAAAGTTTCGACGACATTTTATCTACAGTGCGCCGTTCGAGCACCGGCACATGCATTCTACTTGCAGTTGGCCCGCAGGCGTTGGAAATTGGGTGGGAGTTAGAATTCCTGGCTAGGCGTCGCGGGCGGAACTGCATAATCCTCTGTTGCAATTACCCTGAGGGTGCAACTTCTTCCTCCCTTAGCCGCTCGCCTCAGAAGTGCCCCGACCCGCCGGCGTCACTTCGGCCCGGGCCGTGGTGTCCCGTTCTGGCGTCTGTCGCCCCGCTTAAGATGACGCTGGACGCGCTCAATGCAGAGGGTATTTATCTCGATAGGATCTACTTGCGAGACACATCCGACACCCCACTTTTGCCTGACCTACTAGGTGATTTTGTCCGGGGCTTGATGTTTGGTGGGTTCATCGCGGGCCATGAGCAGTCCTTTGATCATGTCACAAAATTATTACTGAATTTTCGGCAGGCGCCACGCCAGCTTTCCCTGTGGCTCCGCGTCTGTGGGCGCGATTGGCAAGCCTTGCCGCCGGCGGCGTTGGCAGCGCACCTGTCGGACGTGGAGAACGGCCAACAATGAACCAAGTGCGCCTCATGATGTTCCGGGTCCGTGCAGGAAAAGCTGAGGCTTACTTTGAAGGCGCGTTGAGCGACGAATTGCGAACATACTTAGCCATCAGCTATGTTAACGAGTGCCTCGCCAAGATTCGCGACTGGCTCACGGAAGATTGCTGGGCGCAGCAGTTCGAGTGTTGCTTTGCTTTTCAGACCACAGACACTGCTTTCTCTGACGTAAGATCCCTGGGCGTCGGCCGCAGGCGGGGGGGCATGGAGGCTGTTCACCTTGTCCCAGACTTCTATTTTGTCCACCATCGGGCTTATGCTAACCTGCGGCGCGCTGTCGCGGAACGGCGGACGCCTCAGTGGTCGGAGCGCGCGGACCTTGTCTTCTGGCGCGGTTCCACGACCGGATGGGAATTCGGTCACGATATTGGCGAATTGCCCCGTATCCGTCTGGCACTAATGTGCAAGGGTATTGCGCACACAGATGTGGCAATTATGGGAGTTGCCCATATGACGGTTAACTACTTCCCAATCCCCGCGGTGGAGAAGTTTGTACGGGACAACGGAATTCAGGGCGACCGTATCCCAATGTTGGAGCACGGTAGATTCAAGTACACTATCGATATAGACGGTCTGGCAAATGCGTGGAGCTTTATCGAAAAGCTACTACTTGGCTGCTGCGTTCTGAAGGTGGATTCTCCGTTCGAGCAATGGTTTTATGATCGAATAAAGCCCTGGGAGCATTTCGTGCCGGTTAGGGGAGATCTTTCCGATTTGGCCGAAAGAATTCAGTGGTGTCTGGAAAACGAAAGGCGATGCGGTCATATTGCAGCAACAGGTGCAGCAATGGCCAAATCGCTAACGTTCGAATCTCAGGTAGAATATGGGGCGCGGCAGATACTAAAAGTCGCGTCGACAGACGCGAAGGCGCCGGAGATCGGTCACGATCCGCCCGGGTCCGTGCGGGCCGCCCAGAGGATCGCGGCTCGTCCGACTGCTGCTCGAAGGCCGTGGGCGGCAGGTAATGGAGGGAGCGTCGGCGAGGCATTTCTGAACACTCTCGGTCCCTGGCGGCATCACATACCACCGCCGACCGTTCGGGCCCCGGACCATGCGCTCTATGGAGCAGATGTGCCGCTTCCATCGGAGGTTAGACTGGGTCGGGTCAGGACACACTGGGGCACGGTGATATTCGCGGATTTAAGCAGCGGCACCTTGCGACATGGGCTGCTTGAGTTTACCCCGCAGAATGTTTTGCTCGGCACAAACGACGGGACTGCCTACCTGTTTCATGTTTTGCCAGTTGGCGACCGTTACACGATCCACGTCTATCCCGCTCAAGAAGTGTTGGGAACGGAATCAGTTCATCGGGACTCTGTGGCGCAATCCCCGCCATTTCAGGTGGTTTTGGCTGAAGCGGACGAGAGTCCTATGTTTGGCCTTCGGCGTTGTGACCTATTCCTCTGCGCTGAGGGCGACGGCCGGATTACGTTGTCCCGCGGCCGTCTCGGCCCGTGGGAGCGCTTTGAGTTGATCGCTCGGAAACTAACGAAGGGCGGTGGTGAGTGACCTTGCATCAATGCTCGGCAGTGGGTGTTTTCAGTGCGTGCGCTTTAGTCCGGCGTTGGGACATAAACGCCGTACAGCGTGTGCGGTCCGTTACGCTTGACTTATGCGATAACCGTGTCGATAGGTGACGCCATTGGGCCAAGAACCAAAGCTCTCCATTTCCAGTCCGCGGATGGCTTTCCTGGAGCAAATACTGGCTGAGCAGCCCGCAGGCAGCATTCGCTGCATTCTGGCCAAAGCAGAATTAGCAGCCTTGTCGGGCCAGCTTGCCACCGCGGCTTCCTCATTGCGCGAAATCGCGACCAGGTCTTGGACCGAGCTTCAGGGCAGCCATACGCTTCTGGCAAGCGCGCTTAGCGTTGCCATTGCTGCACTTGACCTGGACACCGCTGCGCTTATGGTCAATCGCAAGTGCGAAACTGGGGATTGGTTCGGTCTCGGTGTCGAAGACAACAGGCACCCCTATGTGAATGTCATTCGATGGGAGATTCGGGACCAAGCGCATTGCAGGATCTGGTTTGATAGCAAGCTCCTTCAATCGTCAGCAATGGAAGCGGTGATCATTCGATTTGTGAGTGCACTTCCTTTGCTCGCCTCGTACCGCACCTATGAGGGCTTCTCGAGTGGGGACCTGTTCGTCAATCTCGGCGATATTGGCTATGTTCCGGGGCTCGCCTTTTGCGGCAGCCGGCCTGAATACTTTCTGGTCCCGGATGCCCTGTTCGTTTTGAATCGCGGCTACGAAACCATGCGACAGATCGCCACCGACCAAGCTGTCCTCTGGCAGGAACGGCTGCCTATCGGGTATTGGCGAGGGGGCACGTCAGGGCATCCGACCGACCGAGCTCGCGGATGGCGGGCCCTGCCGCGCGTCCAGCTCTGCACCATCGGGCAGGAGCATCCGAAACTCATCGACGCGGGCATCACGCACGTCGTCCAGATGCCCGATGCCAGGAGTGAGCAGGAAATTCGCAAATCCGGCTTAATGCACCCCTTCGTCCCAGCCAAAGAGTTCCAACGCTACAAGTACCAGATCGATATAGATGGGAATACGAACTCCTGGCCCGGCCTGTTTCAGAAGCTGCTGACCGGCAGCCCGGTGCTCAAGGTTGCTTCGCCGAAGGGATACCGGCAGTGGTACTATGACCGCCTCAAGCCCTGGGTCAATCTCGTTCCGGTGACTTCAGAGATGTCCGACCTCGTCGAGAAAGTCGAATGGTTGCGTATGCATGATGATACGGCCCGCTACATCGGAGAAAATGGACAAGCCCTGGCGCTGTCATTGAGTTACGAAGCGGAGCTGAAGACTGCGGGGCGCACGATAGCTGCTGCTGCGCGGTACTTTGGGGGTCAATCGGAAACCGAGCTCCAATTCGGACTTGACATTCCGGCTGAGGCGCGGCTGCTCGATGGCTGGGCGGCCCCGCGTGAAGACGGGTTGCCAACACTCGGCCATGAGAGCCGACTTGAGCTGCCGCGCCCGATCGCAGCGGAGAGCTTCGTCCTCACGCTCGACGTGTCGCCCTGCGTTGACCCTCCGGCACCGCCAGCCCAGCGCGTGGTTGTCGTTGTCAACGGCGAAATATTGCGCGAGGCTGTGCTGTCAACGCGCCAATCGCTGCGCTGTCGGGTGCCGTGGCACACCATGGAGACAGCGGATCGGCTTACTGTCATGTTACTGCACCCGGACGCTACGAGCCTCGCATCTGAGACGCACCCGCTCGATGACCGCGTGTTGAGTCTCGTCCTGCATGGCCTCACGCTCACTCCGGCGAGTATCTACGCCAAGACCAGTTCCGAGATCATGGGGGTTCTACCGTCGGACCCGGTGCGGCCCACGCGCGAGCGGTTCCGGGACGAGCTTTACGGGCCGGATATCTGGCTTCCGCCGGAAGCAAGAGTGTGTCGTATCAAAACTCATTGGGGGACCGTGGTATTTGTCGACACAGACCGCGGCACGCTGCGACACGGACCGGAAGCGTCCAGTCCGAGCAATGTGATGTTAGCTGAGAACGAGGGAACGACCTATCTGTTCCATGTCGCGCTGGATGGGAGTCGCTATACCGTGCGTGTTACCCCTGAACGCCCAGGTCCGGGGAAGGACTCGCCTCCTGATAGGATCGCGGCACGGTTTCAGACATTCCGCATCGTGCCACTGGCAGCGGACGAGCGGTCTGTGTTCGGACTCCAGTGTGGTGGACTGCTGCTTTGTGCTGAGGCCGACGGTCGGGTCACACTGTCCCGCAACATCCTTGGTCCCTGGGAGCGCTTTCAGCTTGTCAACCTGCCACGATCCAGTGGCGAATCTTGACATCGCGAGAGTATGTAGGTTGCGTTGCGCGATGTTGAAATGGTCCACAGTAGTCTCGACCCGGCGTCACCTCGGATGGGGAGTTGCTCCATGTCTGACCTTCCCCGGAGCCTTGGCCAGAAGGCCAAGCTTGCGTCTATCGGGGCTTGTGCGGACCGATGCTTTGGATGCTCTATGGGCGTCAGGAAGGGCAAATCCACGATATCACGATATGGTAACTGAATGATGTCGGAAGCAATCGCGCGAAGTGATGTCGCTCAGATCGACGGCCTCACATTCAGCTATGATCCCGTGTATATTTCCCGGCTGACGCACGTAGCGGCTACGGACGGAGACCGCACTCTGCCGGGTCATCTGGCGATGGCTAAGCTTCATGCGACGCGGAATGATTTGCAGGCTGCTCGAACATGTATTATGGGTGCGTTCAGCATCTATGGTGATCCAGATGGAGCTGCTTGGGAGGCCTATGTACTGGCTGCTATCGTATGCAGACAGATGGATGTGGCTGAGTGGCTGCTTAGTCATCGCTTTGGTGGCTATCCTGCGTTTAGTCTCGTTCTCGGGGGAGAAGATTCAAGTTCTTGGCCGATCAATGCGTTCCGATATGAGACTATTACCCGTTATACCGGCAGGTTTGAGATCCATCGAAGTATATACCCGAGTATCCACGCCGAATTTCTGATTATTCGATGGTTGTCAACTCTGCCTTTGCTGGAGAGGTATGCCAAATACCAGAATGCCGAGACAGGAGGCATAGTTGTTAACGTCGGGGATGTCGGCAGCAAACCTGGGTTGGCCTTTAGTGAGAATAGAGCCCAGTTCTTTCTCGTTCCTGATTCCGAATTCCTGAGGAGCAAGGGATATGCAAACGTGCGCCACCACTATGCAAGGAATGAGGTTGCCTGGGGCAACCGACAGCCGACTGCATTCTGGCGCGGAAGCACTACAGGCCGCCCGGATGCTCCGGAACTCGGATGGCGGTCTCTGCCGCGGATCAAGTTATGCGTCATGGCGCAGGCAGATACGACTGGGTTGTTTGACGTTGGCATTTCGAAGGTCGATTTGTTTGGTGGTGATCCAGGAAGGGAGATTCCGGCCTCCGGGCTGATGCGGTCCCATGTCCCGGCCACGGAATTCCAAAGGTATAAATATCAGATCGACATTGACGGCCATAGCAACTCCTGGCCGGGACTGTTTCTCAAGCTGCTGACAGGCAGTCCGGTGCTTAAGGTGGCCTCGCGACGGGGATTCCGGCAATGGTACTGACGACCGCCTCAAGCCCTGGGTCAACTTTGTCCCGGTAGCCTCCGATATGTCTGACCTCGTGGAGAAGGTCCAATGGCTACAGATACACGACGACGCGGCCCGTCGGATCGGCGAGCGCGGGCGGATGCTGGCCGAGTCGCTGGACTATTCGGGTGAGTTGGAGTGTGCAGGCCGTACCATCAGCGCGGCCCTCCGATACTTCGCCGGTCGTCCTGAAGCGGTTCTGCGGTTCGGCACTGCGGAGGATGACAACGGGTATTTGCGTGACGGTTGGTCGGACCCAGAAGATGGCGGCGTTCCTGCCGTTGGATGGGAGAGCCGACTTGAGCTCCCGCGCCCGGTAGCGGCGGAGAGCTTCGTCCTTACGCTCGACTTATCGCCTTGTACGGACCTTCCGGCACCGCCAGCCCAGCGGGTGGCTGTCGCTGTCAACGGCGAGATATTGTGCGAAGCTGTGCTGTCGGCCCGCCAATCGCTGCGCTGTCGCGTGCCGCGGCGCACCATGGAGACAGCGGATCGGCTTACTGTCACGCTACTGCACCCGGACGCTACCAGCCTGGCATCCAAGAAGCACCCACTTGATGACCGCGCATTGAGTTCTGGTACTGCATGGCCTCACTCTTAGTCCGAGAAGTATCGACGCCAAGACCGGTCCCGCGAGTATGGAGGTCCTGCCGCCGGACCCGATGCGACCCACGCGCATGCCGTTCCCGGAGGAGCAGCTCTACGGACCAGACATCTGGCTTCCGCCCGAGACAAGATTGGCCCGGGTCAAGACCACTTGGGGGACTGTGATATTTGCCGACGAGGACTGCGGCACGCTGCGACATGGACCGGAAGCATCCAGTCCGCGCAATGTGATGTTAGCCGACAACAAAGGGACGGCCTATCTGTTCCACATAGCGCCGGATGGCACTCGCTATAGCGTGCGTGTTACCCCAGAAACCCAAGGTCCGGGCAAGGACGCGCCGCCTGGTGAGATCACTGCACGATTCCAGGCATTCCGGGTCATGCCGGTGATAGCGGACGAGCGGTCCGGGTTCGGACTCCAGTGTGGCGGACTGCTGCTTTGTGCTGAGGCCGACGGTCGGGTCACACTGTCCCGCAAAACCCTTGGTCCCTGGGAGCGCTTTCAGCTGGTTGACACACCACGATCCGGTGGTGAACGTTGAGGTCACGCGAGAAGGTATCGAGGATCCCGCAGCGTGCCATATCAGCCAGCTGGTAAATTCGCGTGCAATGGTGCCCCCTGAGGGTGCGCGTCCACTCGTGATCCCCTGACGTTATGTCAGTGTCCCTCGTTTTCCCGTCTGGCGGCCTGGGGCATGGAGGGACGGTTGGCGCTGAGAGGATCGGCAGGGTTCGACACGGTCGTGTTCCCCCCGTGCCCGCCGCGCGAGAGAGGTGAAGTTATGCGGCGCCGGCCGCCCGGCGGATGCGATTCCCCCGCGCCTGGCGCGATCTTCGCTTGGCGCGGCGCGCGTGACAGGGGATATACCCCGCCACGTGACCCTTTCGTGGCGGGCGGATGACCTGGGTTGATTTCGTCGTGTTGGGCGTGGTGGGGGTGTCCGGCCTGCTCGCCCTGGCGCGTGGCTTCGTGCGCGAGGCGCTCGGCCTCGGCGCCTGGGCCGGCGCCGCGGGCTTCGCCTACTGGGGTATGCCGCTCGCCCAGCCGCAATTCGCCCGCTGGATCCACTCGCCCGAGTGGGTCGGCGCCGCCACCGCCGCGGCGCTGTTCCTCGGCGCGCTGCTGGTGCTGATGGTGGTGTCGGGCTGGATCGCCGCCCTGGTGCAGGGCTCGCGGCTCGGCGGGCTCGACCGCACGTTGGGGCTGGTATTCGGTCTCGTCCGGGGTGCGCTTCTCGTCGTGTTCGCCTATATCGCGGTTGGCATGGTGATCCCGACAGAGCAGTGGCCGGAGGTGGTGCAGCGCGCCCGCACCCTGCCGCTCGTCTATGCCGGCGCGGTTTGGGCGGTGGAGCGCCTGCCGCCGGGGGCCAGGCCGCACGTCTATCCGCCGCCGGAGGCGCACCAGACCACCGCGGCAGAGTTGCTCCGGGCGCAGCCCCTGGGCCGCGCCGTGGGTCCGCAGCCGCGCCAGCCGACGCGGAATTAGGAGGCTTGCCGATGCCCCTCGCCGCCCATTACGCCGATGACGACAAGCCGCGGGAGGAGTGTGGCGTCTTCGGCGTCTGGAACCTGCCCGACAGCGCCGCGGTCACCGCGCTTGGCCTGCACGCCCTGCAGCACCGCGGCCAGGAGGCCACCGGCATCGTCACCTTCGACGGCGCCCGCTTCCACCAGCACCGCGGCCTGGGCTTGGTCGGTGACAACTACGGCGACGCCCGCGTGATCGCCGGCCTGCCCGGTGCCAACGCGATCGGCCACAACCGCTACGCCACCACCGGCGAGACCATCCTGCGCAACGTCCAGCCGCTGTATGCCGATTTCGAGTTCGGCGGGTTCGCCGTCGCGCACAACGGCAACCTGACCAACGCGCACGCGTTGCACCGCGCGCTGGTGCGCCGCGGCTGCCTGTTCCAGTCCACCACCGATTCCGAGGTGTTCGTCCACCTGATCGCCATCAGCCTGTATTCCACCGTGGTCGATCGGCTGATCGACGCGCTGAAGCAGGTGGTCGGCGCCTACTCGCTGGTGGCGCTGTCGAACGAGGCGCTGATGGGGGTGCGCGATCCGCTCGGCGTGCGCCCGCTGATCCTCGGCCGGGTGCCCAATGTCAGCCCGACCGGCGGCTGGGTGCTGGCCTCGGAGACCTGCGCGCTGGAGATCGTCGGCGCCGAGTTCGTCCGCGACATCGAGCCCGGCGAGATCGTCGTGATCAACGACCAGGGGGTGCACTCGATCAAGCCGTTCGGCCGCGCGCGGGAGCGGTTCTGCGTGTTCGAATACATCTATTTTGCCCGCCCCGATTCGGTGATGGAGGGCCAGCCGGTCTACGCCACGCGCAAGCAGATCGGCGCCGAGCTGGCGCGCGAATCCTTCGTGGCGGCCGACGTGGTGGTGCCGGTGCCGGATTCCGGCGTGCCAGCGGCGATGGGCTATGCGGCCGAGAGCGGCATCCCGTTCGAGCTCGGCATCATCCGCAACCACTATGTCGGGCGCACCTTCATCGAGCCGACCGACCACATCCGCCACCTGGGCGTGAAGCTGAAGCACTCCGCCAACCGCCCGGTGCTGGCCGGCCAGCGGGTGATCCTGGTGGACGACTCGATCGTGCGCGGCACCACCAGCCGCAAGATCGTCGAGATGGTGCGCGCCGCCGGGGCGACCGAGGTGCACATGCGGGTGTCCTCGCCGCCGACCACGCATTCGTGCTTCTACGGCATCGACACCCCGGAGCGCAGCGAGCTGCTGGCGGCGAAGCACGATGTGGACGAGATGGCGCGGCTGATCGGGGTGGACAGCCTGGCGTTCATCTCGATCGACGGGCTGTATCGCGCGCTCGGGCACCCGGGGCGCGACGGCGAGCGACCGCATTACTGCGATGCCTGCTTCACCGGCGACTATCCGATCGCGCTGGCCGACAAGGGCGACAATTCCGACCGGCAGCTCAGCCTGCTGGTCGAGGAGCATCATTGATGGCGGGGAGGCCGGCCACGCCGCCGGCCGGCGGTGCGCCGCCTGACGGGGCGGACCCGTCCGAGGGCGCCGGATCGCCTGGCGTGGCGAAACCGCTGGCCGGGCAGGTGGCGCTGGTCACCGGGGCGAGTCGCGGCCTCGGCGCGGCGGTGGCGATCGAGTTGGCGCGGCTTGGCGCGCGCCCGGTGCTGGTCGCGCGCACCCAGGGCGGGCTGGAGGAGACCGACGACGCGATCCGCGCCGCCGGTGGCGAGGCGACGCTGCTGCCGCTCGACCTGGCCGAGGGCGAGCAGATCGAGGCGATCGGTCCCAGCCTGCAGCAGCGCTTCGGCCGGCTGGACATCCTGGTGCATGCCGCCGCGGTGCTGGGCCGGCTGACCCCGGTGCACCAGATCCAGCCGCGCGACTGGGCCGCGGTGGTGGGCGTGAACCTGACCGCCGGGTGGCACCTGATCCGCACCTGCGATCCGCTGCTGCGCGCCGCCGGGGCAGGGCGGGCGGTGGTGGTGACCGATGGGCTGACGCGCGACCCGCGCGCCTACTGGGGCGCCTATGGGGCGACCAAGGCGGGGTTGGAGCACCTGGTACTGACCTGGGCGGCGGAGACGCGGACCACGCGGCTGCGGGTGAACTTGTTCGAGCCCGGGCCGATGGCGACAAGGCTGCGGGCGCAGGCGATGCCGGGGGAGGACCCGCACGGCCTGCCGTCGCCGGATTATCTCGCCCCGGCGGTGGCCGCGCTGTGCTTTCCGGTCGAGGCGCGGCACGGGGCGATCGTCGGCGCCGATGCGTGGCTGCGCCCGGGGATCGGCTCCACCACGCCGGCGGAGGCGTTCCGCACCGGCGGCTGACCGCGCGCCGTCGCGTGGTGGCATGACGGCGCGCCAAACCCGGCGCCGTCATCCGACCCCGGCGGGCGAACTCCCGGCTAGCGGATGATGATCTCGACCCGGCGGTTCTGCGGCTCGCGCACGTTGGGGCCGGTCGGCACCAGCAGGTGGGTTTCGCCGAAGCCGCGGATGGCGATGATGCGCTGCGGCACGCCGTCCTTCACCAGTTCGGCCGCCACGACCTGGGCGCGGCGCATCGACAGGTCCTGGTTGTAGTGCGGCGAGCCCGAGGTGTCGGTGTAACCGTTCACCTGGATCTGCGTGTAGGCGACCTTGGTCGAATTGTCGGCGGCTTCGCGGATGATCTGCTGCGCCCGCGGCGTCAGGGTCGCCTTGTCCCAATCGAAGAACACCAGGTAGCTGCGGGCCGGCGCCGGCGCCGGGGCGGCCATCGGCGCCGGGGCCGGCAGCGGCGGCGGCGTGACGCCGAAGGCATAGCGAACGCCGAGCAGCACGTCGTGGTCGGACTGGGTGCCCAGCGTCAGGTTGGCGGAGCCGCTCGGGCTGGTGCCGTGGAACGTCTGGTTCCCGACCAGGCTGTGGTAGCGGTATTCGGCGGTGACCGACAGGCCGGGGACGCCGGAGACCGGGAACGACAGCCCGGCGATCGCCTGCCAGGCGAAGCCACCCTGGGTGTCGCTGGAGCTGAAGCTGGTGGCCGCGGTGGCGAACTGCGCGCCGCTCAGGCGGTCCCACCCGTAGCCGACGCCGCCGCCGAGGTAGGGGTAGAGCCAGGGTTGGCCGATATCCATGTCGAACATCACGTTCGCCATCAGCCCGTAGCTTTCCAGCGTCCCGGATGTCTGGCTGGGCAGGGTGGTGCCGGTCAGCCCATTCAGCCCGTTCTGCCGGTAGTTGCCTTCAAGCTCGAGGCGGAAGCCGTTGCCGAACGCGTAGCCGAGCGCGCCAAGCCCGGCGAACCCGCCGTCCCGCTGCAACTGGATGTTGGAGCCGGCGAAGGCCGACGGCGGCGCGGCGCTGCTGTCCGGCGTCAGGTCGTAGCCGCTGCCCAGGCTGACATAGACGCCCTTGAACGGCTGCGCCCGGGCGGCAAGCGGGGCCGCAAACAACCCGGCCGCCACCACCATGGCGGTAAGCGCCTTGCCGCATAGCCGCATCGATCGGGATCCTTCCGGTTGAATCAGACGCATCTTAGCACAACCCAGCCTCGGCGCATCCGCCGAATCACATCACGCAACGCTTGTTGAGGTCAAATGGTGCGGCCATGGCCTGCAAACAAAGCGGGGCGCCTTGCGGCGCCCCGGTTGTCGGTTCAGCCAAGGCGCGTCCGATCAGCGGATGATGATCTCGACGCGGCGGTTCTGCGGCTCGCGCACGTTGGGGCCGGTCGGCACCAGCAGGTGGGTTTCGCCGAAGCCCTGGATGGCGATGGCGCCCTTCGGCACGCCGTCCTTGACCAGTTGCGCGGCGACCGCGTCGGCACGACGGATCGACAGGCCCTGGTTGTACTTCGGCGTGCCCGAGGTGTCGGTGTAGCCGTTCACCTCGATCCGCGTGTACCTGACCTTGGTCGAGTTGTCCGCCGCTTCCTTGATGATCTGCTGGGCCCGCGGCGTCAGCGTCGCCTTGTCCCAATCGAAGAACACCAGGTAGCTGCGGGCCGGGGCGGGCGCCGGGGCGGCCATCGGCATCGGCGCCGGCGGCGGCGGGGTCGGCGCGCCGAAGGCATAGCGGATGCCGAGCAGGACGGAGTTGTTGAAGTCGTTGCCCAGCGTCACACTATTGTTGCCACTGCCGTAGGTGCGATTGCCGGACATGCCCATGAAGCGGTACTCGGCGGTCACCGCCAAGCCCGGCACCGAGGAGATCGGCATGGCGGCGCCGATGATCGCCTGGTAGGCGAAGGAGCCTTCGGTCTTGCTGAAGGTATAGCCGCCGATGTTGATTGCCTCGTCAGCGAACTGGTAACCGACGCCCGCACCGAGATATGGCACGAAGCTCGGCGACAGGGTGGTGAAGTCGTACAGCACATTCACCATCGGGCCGAACTTCTGCTCGGACCCGCTGATCGAGGCGCTGTTATTGGAGCCGGTAATCTTGTCCAGGCCATTGTAGCGGTAGTCGCCCTCAACTTCGGCGCGGAGGCCATTGCCGAACCCCCAGCCGAGGCTCACCACACCAACGCCGCCGACGTTGGTTTGCAGGTCCGTATTGTTCACGCTGTAGCCACCGGCCGACGTGATCGGCTCGTCCAGCATGATGTTCACACCGCCGCCGGCACCGATATACAGGCCGGTCACCGGTTGCGCCTGCGCGGCCAGTGGCAGGGCCATCACCGTCGCCGCCAGAAGCACATTCCGAAGTCGCATGTTTGCTCTCTCCTCACCGTGACACGCCGCCAGGACGGCGCGCGCTGATCCCGACAACCGGCGGTCGAGCCGGTGACTACCACGAACTCAGTGAAGTGTAGCTGCGAGCTTGCTCCAAAGCGAGGGGGTTTCAACGGTTTCGCCCTTGCTGTTGCGAAACTGCCACAGCGGAGGGCAGGTGGGTCACAGCGGTGTTACAGCCCCGCAAATTCGCCGCCGGGGTCGCCGCAGAGAGGCGGACCGGCACGCGGTCGGCGTGCGTTGGTGCAGCGCCACAACAGCTATGGAATCGCGCCGGCCTTTTGCTGCCCGAGCCGATCGCCATCGGCGCCTGGCGCACTGCTGGCACCGCCGGCGCGGCGCTTGCGGCCGGCGCGGCCGCGGTCGTTGCGCCCGGCGCAAGGCTGATATGCGGCGCCCGGGCACCCTCCGCTTCCCCGGGGCGATCGCACGTCCGGCACGCTTCCCGCAACGCCCCGAGCGCCGCGGGCACAAGCCGATGGCGCGCCGGCAGTGCCTCGCTCCCCCCCCCCGCACGCCCGGGAACCCGACGTGCGGCACGTCGGCGAATTGCCCGACAGGCGCCAGCCCGGCCCGGAACGGCGCAAGCGCCCCCGGCGAGGGCGCCCCACCGCCGGCCCGAACCGCGCCGGCGGCGCATCGTCGTCGATCGCCGGCGCGGCGTGGTGCAGCGCGCCGGGCTGGCGGATCGTCGCCAGGTCCCGGATGCCGGGCGGCGCCGCGGGCCAGCGCGCCGCGCCTTGCCCTCCGCGCCGGCAGCCGGGCCGGGTTGCCCGGGGAACGGCATGGGCGGTCCCGCCGGGTCAGCCGGCGGCCAGCGCCTGGTCGAGGTCGCGGATCAGGTCCTCGGCCGTCTCCAGCCCGATCGACAGGCGGATCACGTCGGGCCCGGCGCCCGCCGCCGCCCGCTGCTCGTCGCTGAGCTGGCGATGCGTGGTCGAGGCCGGGTGCAGCACCAGGCTGCGCGTGTCGCCGATGTTCGCCAGGTGCGAGAACAGCCGCACGCCCTCGACCAGCCGCGTGCCGGCGTCGTAGCCGCCCTTGACGCCGAAGGTGAACACCGAGCCGGCGCCCTTCGGCAGGTATTTGCGCGCCAGGGCGCGATACGGGCTGGACGCCAGCCCGGCATAGGACACCCAGGCGACCCGCTTGTCGGCCTCCAGGAATGCGGCGACCTGCTGCGCGTTGGCGACGTGCCGCTCCATGCGCAGGTGCAGCGTCTCGATCCCGGTGATGGTCAGGAACGCGTTCATCGGCGCCAGGGTCGGGCCGTAGTCGCGCAGCGCCACCGCCCTGGCCTTGGTGGTGAAGGCGAAATCGCCGAAATTCTCGTAGAAGCGCAGGCCGTGATAGGCCGGCTCAGGCTCGGTCAGCGACGGAAACTTCTCCCCCTGCGCCCAGTCGAACCGGCCGCTCTCCACCACGATGCCGCCCAGCGAATTGCCGTGGCCGTCGAGGAATTTCGTCGTCGAGTGGCAGACCAGGTCGGCGCCCCACTCGAACGGCCGGCACAGGTAGGGCGTCGCCAGGGTGTTGTCGACGATCAGCGGCAGCCCGGCCTCGTGGGCGATTTTGGCCACCGCCTCCAGATCGACCACCACGCCGCCCGGATTGGCCAGGCTCTCGACGAAGATCGCCTTGCAGCGCGGGGTCAGCGCGCGGCGGAAATTCTCCGGCTCGTGCGGATCGACGAAGTGGCAGGTCCAGCCGAGCTTTTTGAAGCTCAGGCCGAACTGGGTCAGCGAGCCGCCATACAGGTTGCGCGAGGCGAGGAACTCGTCGCCCGGTTCCAGCAGCGTCGCGAAGATCAGGAACTGCGCGGCATGGCCCGGAGGCGGCGGCGACCGCGGCGCGCCCGCCCTCCAGGCTGGCCACCCGCTCCTCCAGCACCGAAACGGTCGGGTTGGTCAGGCGCGAGTAGATGTAGCCGAAATTGTGCAGGTTGAACAGCGAGGCGGCGTGCTCCACGTCGTCGAACACATAGGCGGCGGTCTGGAAGATCGGCGTGATGCGCGCGCCCGTGGTGGGGTCGGGCGATGCGCCGGCGTGGATGGCGCGGGTCTCGAACCCATAGGTCAGGTTGGGGCCGGGCAGGGGGCGGGGCTTGGCCGGCCGATCGGTCGGCGGCCTGCGGCGCACGGTTGTGGATCAGGCCGGAGTTGACGCCGCTCCAGGACAGTTCGCCGCCGAGCCGGCCGAATTCGATCTTCGGGCAGCGGTTCATCACCACTTCGAGCCCGGCGGCTTCGGCCTTGGCGCCGGCGGCGTCGTGGCGCACGCCGAGCTGCATCCACACCACCTTGGCGCCGATGGCGATGGCGTCGTCGACGATCCTGGGCGACCTGGTCGGAGGCGCGGAACACGTCGACCATGTCGATCGGCTCGGGGATGTCGCGCAGGGAGGCGTAGACGCGCTCGCCCAGCAGCTCCTTGCCGGCCAGGCCGGGATTGACCGGGATGACGCGGTAGCCTTTGCCCTGCAGGTATTTCATCACGAAGTAGCTGGGGCGGTTCCAGTTCGATGACGCACCGACCAGGGCGATGGTGCGCACGCGTGGACAGGATGCGGCGCAGCTTGGCGTCCGGGTAGGGGATCGGTTCGATCGCGGGCATGGCTGGCGTCCTTGGGTGCGTTCGGCTGCTGCCGCGCGGCGGGCCGAGTGTGCTTGGCGGCCGGGCCGGCCTCAACCCCCCGCGCGGGTCGGTTCCGGGCCGGGTCGAAGCTCCGGCCAGGGTGCCAGCGGTGGGCGCTGCGTCGCTCCGGCTGTTGTCCTGTGCCGGGATCGGCGGTTAGGCTGGCTGCGAGCCGGGCGGACAGCTCGCCCGGTATGGGGAATATCGGATCGAGTTGGGTGCGACGACCCGCCGGCCAGGGAAAAACCAGCCCATGAAAATTGTCAGCGTGTCTGCCATTCCAATGTCGGCACTGGTGCCGCCGGAACACCGTCATCGCACCGACCTCGGAACAAAGGTCAAGAGCGACGCGACGCTCATTCGCGTCGAGACCGACAACGGGCTCACCGGCATCGGCGCGGCGCTCGGCACGCCGCCGATCGTGGCGGCGATCATCGAGCACGAGCTCGCGGCGGAATGCGTCGGCGAAGACCCGCTGTTCTCCGAGCGCATCTACGAGAAGATGTACAACGGCTCGCGCAGCAGGCCGGCGCTCGAGCGTGGCGTGACCCAGGCCGATGAAAGCCGCCGCCGGGGCGTCGTCATGGAGGCGATTGCCGGCGTCGACATCGCGGTGTGGGACGTCAAGGCGCAGGCGCTCGGCATTCCGCTCTACCAGGCGCTCGGCGCGGCGCGCAGCTCGGTCCGCGGCTATGCCAGCGGCGGCTGGGCGCCGGGCGACGAGGCCGAGGCGGAACTCGCGGGCTATGCCGCCAAGGGCTTCACCGCGGTGAAGATGCGCGTGGTCGGCCGCGACGGCTTCTCGATCGCCAACTGCGTGCGCCGGGTGAAGGCGGCCCGCCGCGGGGATCGGCCCCAACGTCGAGCTGATGGTCGACGCGCACGGCTCGCTGGAGGTGGCGACCGCCATCAAGCTCGCCAGGGAGCTTGAGCCCTACGACATCGCCTGGTTCGAGGAGCCGGTGTCGCCGGACGATCACGCCGGTCAGGCGGAGGTGCGCCGTTCGACGACCATCCCCATCGCCTCGGGCGAGCGCGAGTTCACGCGGTTCGACTTCCAGGACCTGCTTGAGCGCCGTGCTCTCGATATCGCGCAGCCGGACGTTGCCCGCGCGGGCGGCATGACGGAGATCCGGCGCATTGCGGCGCTGACCTCGGCGCACGGTGTGCGTCTCGCACCGCACGCCTGGGGCAGTGGGGTGCTGTTTGCGGCGAGCATTCACGTTGCGATGGCGGCACAGAACTGCCACATCCTCGAGGTGACGCAGGGCTACATGCCGATGATGTGGGACCTGTTCAACGAGCCGTTCGACATCCGCCCGGACGGCACGGTGCATGCCCCTGGCCGGGCGGGCCTCGGCTTCACGTTGCGCGCGGATGCGCTGGAGCGATTCCGCTATGTCGACGGGCCCGAGTTTGAGTTCTAGCCGGGATTTCTCGCACCGTCGCGGGATGATGGCGACGGGCATTGTCGTGCCTGAAGGTACCGCTGGCATCGCCCGCGGGGTTGGTGGGGCGACCGCGCGCCAGACCAAGACCTATACCGACGGCCAACGCCCGCCGATCGGTCAGCCAATCGGGTCGTTGGGATGAGAAGATCGGGCTAGCGGCCTTGTGCCGGTAGGTGGGCGTTGCCGCACTTCCGTCCGAGTGTGCCTGGCGGCCGGGCCGGCCTCAAGACCTCGCGCCACGGTTGGTCCGCTTCGCGGCCCAACCCCCTTCGGGGCTGCGGGTCTTGACCCCGGCCCCGCCGCCAAGCAAGTCGCTGTGATGCCGTGTAAGGCGAGAAGGGCAACATCGGTGGGACAACAGCCAGCTAGACCGCTTGCCGGGATTCGCATCCTGGATCTCACCACCGTGGTCGTCGGGCCGTCGTGTACGCTGCGGCTGGCGGACTACGGCGCCGAGGTGATCAAGCTGGAGGCGCCGGAGGGCGACGTGCTGCGCACCCTCGGCGGCCCCTCGCCGAGCGGCCAGCACTCCGGCAAATACCTGGCGTTCAACCGCAACAAGCGGGCGATCTGCCTGGACCTGAAGCAGCAGGCGGCGCGGGCGGCGGTGCTGCGCATCCTGGACGGCTGCGACGTGCTGGTCTCCAACATCCGGCCCGAGGCGCTGGCGCGGCTGGGGCTGGATGCCGAAAGCACCCGCGCGACGCGGCCGCGGCTGATCCATTGCGCCATCACCGGCTTCGGCCCGGGCGGGCCGTATCGCGGTCGGCCCGCCTACGACACGGTGATCCAGTCGGTTGGCGGCGTGGCCGGGCTGTTCATCCGCCGCGACGGCGTGCCGCGCTACGTGCCGCTGGTGATGTGCGACCATGTCACCGGCGAAATCACCGCCGGCGCCATCATGGCCGCCCTGTTCCGCCGCGAACGCACCGGCCAGGGCGCGGCGATCGAGGTGCCGATGCAGGAGACCATCGCCGCCTTCGTGCTGAAGGAGCATCTGGGCCCGGCCAGTTTTTCCCCGCCGCTCGGCCCGCCCGGCGATGCCCGCATCCTGGAGCCGAACAACCAGTTGATCGAGACGGCGGACGGCTGGATGACCGTCACCGCCAACACCGATGCGCAGGTGCGCGGCTTCCTGACGGCGATCGGCCGGGCCGAGCTGATCGAGGACCCGCGCTTTTGCAGCGTCACCGCCCGGTTCCGCAACGTCACCGAATGGATGGCGCTGCGCCGTGCGGCGCTGCAGGGCCAGCCGAGCGCGCATTGGGTGGCGGCGTTCGCCGCGGCCGACGTGCCCGCCGCGCCCTGCCACACGCTGGAGGCGCTGATCGATGACCCGCAGCTGCGCGCGGTCGGCCTGCTGCGCGAGCAGGCGCACGATCAGGAGGGCGCGATCCGCACCATCCGCCCGACCATCCTGGAAGACGGCGCGGCGGCGGACCCCGGCCCCCCCGCGCGCCCGATCGGCTGGGACACGCGGGCGGTGCTGGGCGAGGCGGGATACAGCGCGGTGGAGATCGATGCGCTGGTCGCGAGCGGTGCGGCGCGCGAGCATACCTCTCCCGCTCTTCGCGGGCTTGGGCCGCTCTTCGCGGCCCAAGCCCGCGAAGAGCGGGAGAGGTAAACGTGTCTTACGCCGCCGTCAGGGCCCGCGCCGACATCGACTGGATCGCCTTCAGCCGCGCGAACAGCGTCTCCGCCGGAATCTCCGACCCGCCCACATCCAGGCAATCGGCGAACTTGTCGTAGACCTGCGCCTCGGTCAGCGGGCGTGTCGCGTGCCCGGTGGCACGCCTGACCGGCGCCCCCTCGATCACCCGACCGGAGGCCAGCTCGACCGTGACGGAATCCGCCGGCGCGGCACCCGGCATCTCCTCGTCGTACTCCGCCGTGGTGACGATCTCGACGCGCTGCATCAGGCTCTGGATGTCCGCGCGCTGCACGAACCCGTCGGTCAGCTCGCGCAGGCCGACGCGCCTGGCCACCACGCCGCTCGCCATCGCGAACTCCAGGCTGAACTTCGCGGCCAGCCCGGTCTGCGGCGTGTGGTTGCGCAGCACGGTGGCGAAATAATCGCTGATGTTGACGGTGATCTTCTTCACCTCGTCCGGCTTCACCGGATGCGCCGCCACCAGGTCCAGCATGCAGTCGATCGCGCGATGGGTGCAGTAGCAGGTGGGATATTTCTTGATCCCGAGGCCCTGCGTCAGGATCGCCCAGGTCTCGCCCAGCTTCGGCTCGCTGGTGCGATCGGGATTGCCCTCGGGGGAGATCGCATTGAGGAACCCCTGCGGATGCTCCAGCGCGTCGGTGTTCGCGGTGAACCCGGCGTCAGCCAGGCGCGCCGCCATGATGCCGGCATGCGCCGCGCGCCCGGCATGGAACGGTTTCGTCATGGTGCCGAAATTCGACATCAGCCCGGCGCTCTGCGAGGCGCCCAGCGCGATCGCCTGCGCCGCCTTGTCCGCGTCCAGCCGGCGCAGCGAGGCGCAGGCCGCCGCGGCGCCGACCGCGCCGTACAGGCCGGTCGGGTGCCAGCCCTTCTTGTGCAGCAGCCCGTTGTCGCGGCGGAACAGCTCCGCCCAGGTCTCATAGCCGGCGACATAGGCGACGATCATGTCGGCCCCGGACGAGCCAAGCGCCTCGGCCTCGGCCAGGATCGCCGGCACCAGCACGGTGGAGGGGTGCCCGCGCAATGCCACGTCGTCATAGTCCAGCGCATGCGCCGCGACGCCGTTGATCCAGGCGGCTTCCGGCGCCGGGCTTTTGTCCTTGCTGAACACCAGGGTGGCCGGCCCGTCGCCCGGGTCCAGCACCTGGCGGAGGATCTTCACGCAGTCCTCGTTGCGCCCGGCGATCATCGTGCCGATGCAGTCGATGAAGCCGAGCTGGGCGATCCGCACCGCCTCCTCCGGCAGCCGGTTCGGCGACAGGTCGGCAACAAACTGACCGAGTGCCTTGGTCAATGGCATGACGTTTTCCTTTTCCTGCGCGGCCGCCGATCGTTGGCGGCCCCGGTTGTTGGCGGCGGCGGTGTCGTTGGCGGCTGGGTCGTCAGCGTCCCTTGAAATTGGGCTTGCGCCGTTCGTTGAACGCCAGCACGCCCTCGCGCCGGTCTTCGGTGTCCACCAGGCGGTTATACGCCTCGATCTCGAACATCAGGCCGCGCTTCAGGTCCATCTGCAAGCCGTGATGGATCGACTTCTTGGCCTGGCGCACCGACAGCGGTGCATTGTCGCAGATCGTCTGCGCGGTGGCGAACACGTCGGCTATCAGCGCGCCGGGTTCGCTGATCCGGTTGATCACGCCCCAGTCCAGCGCCTGCTCGGCGGAGAACGGCCGGCCGGTCAGGATGATCTCCTTGGCGCGCCGCTCGCCCACCACGCGCGCCAGGGTCTGCGTGCCGCCGCCGCCGGGCATGATGCCGAGCGTCACCTCGGTCAGCGCGAACCGCGCGCCGCGCACGGCATAGGCGAAGTCGCAGACCAGCACGGTTTCCAGCCCGCCGGCATAGGCGTGACCGTTGACCGCGGCGATCACCGGCACCGGCAGCTCCAGCAGCGCGTCGCGGCCGCGCTCGAAAATCTCGTGCTGGTGCTGCCAGTCTTTCGGCGACATGCCCTTGCGCTGCTTCAGGTCGCCGCCGGCGCAGAAGATGCGGTCGCCGGCGCCGGTCAGCACGATGCAGCGCACCTTCCCGGGGTCGTCGATCAGCCGCGTCCACAGATCGAGCAGGTCGAGCCCCATCCGCGTGTTCTTGGCGTTGCCCACCTCCGGGCGGTTCAGCGTCACCTTCAGCAGGTGCTCGCCGATCATCTCGGTCAGGATGGTTGCGTAACTGTTCATCTCAGCGTTGCTCAAGGGTGGGGTAGGGGCCGTCATTGACGCGATAGCTTGCCAGCAGCGCCGCGCGAATCGTGCGTCGCATGATCTTGCCCTGCGGATTGCGCGCCAGTTCCGGCAGGCTCAGGTAGGCGCGCGGATGCTTGTAGCGGGCGAGCTGCGCCACCGCCGCGCGGGCGCGATCGACCCAGGTCGGATCGGCGGTTTCCGCCACTGCGACGATGATCTCGCCCCAGTATTCCGAGGGCAGCGTGACGATCGCCACCGCCGCGGCCCCGGCGGTGCCGGCCAGCGCCCGCTCGATCTCGTCGGGATGGATCTTGTAGCCGCCCGACTTGATCACGTCGGCCAGGCGCCCGACCAGGTGCAGCCGGCCACGCGCATCGATCCGCCCGAGATCGCCGGTGTCGTGGAATCCGTCGTCGGGCAGCGGATGAAACCCCGTCGCGTCGATATGGCCGCAATACATGTGCCGGCCGCGCAGGAACACCTCGCCCACGCCGTCGCGGCCGAGTTTCGTGCCGCGTTCGTCACGGATCTCGATCTCGACGCCGCTGCCGGGGAAGCCGACGCACACGCCGTCCCCGTCCGGCGGTTCGGCGTAATAGGCGTCGGTCTCGCGCGGCGACAGCACGGTGATCGGATTGACGATCTCCGACTTGCCGTAGGTCACCCGCACCACCGGGCCGAACACCGCTTTGGCCTTGGCGTAGAGCGAGGCCAGCAGCGGCGCGGTGCCGCAGAACACGCAGCGAATCCCGTCGATCCGTTCGCCCTCGAAGGCGCCGACCAGCTTGGCCAGCACCGTGGGGGGCGCGAAGATGTGATCGACGCCGTCGGCCAGCGCGCGGCGCACCGCCGGGATGTCCACGCCGTCCAGCAGCACGACCCTGGCGCCGCGATCGTGGAACGCCTGGGTGAGCAGCCCGGCGCCGTGCACGAACGGCGTCATCAGCAGCACCGCGCTGCCCGGCCCCGGCATGTGCGCGAAGCTGGCGCGTTGCAGGATGTTGGCGATCCAGCGCGCGGCATGCGTGCTGACGATCGCCTTCGGCTTGCCGGTGGTGCCGGAGGTGAAGTTGATGCGCCCCCACGCGTCGGCCGGCACCGGCGGCAACGCGGCGGGATCGCCCGGCGCCGTGTCCAGGTCCTCGATCGAGATCGTTGCGCAGTCGAGTGCGGCGAACGCTGCCGCCTGCGCCGCGGTCGTCACCACCAGCCGCGCGCCCGACAGCGCCAGGCAGTGACGTCGTTCCGCCTCCGTATATCCCGCGTTCAGCGGCGTCTCGCAGGCCCCGGCCAGGCGCAGCGCCATCGCCACCCACACCGCCTCGATCGAGTTGCGCAGGCTGCTGGCGATCACCTCGCCCGGCCGCGCCCCGCGATCGCGCAGCAGCAACGCCAGCCGCGCCGCGCGGCCGGCCAGCGTGGCGAAATCGATCCCCCGGACGCCGTCATGCACCGCCGGCAGTGGCCCGAATTCGTCGGCCACCGCGGCGAGGTCGCTGCCCCAGGGGATCGCCTCCGCCATCTAGTCTTCCTGCGCGATCGGATTGCGCAGCACGCCGACGCCGGTGATCTCCACCTCGATGGTGTCGCCCGGCTTCATCCACAGCGGCGGCTTGTGGTAGGCGCCGACGCCGCCGGTGGTGCCGGTGACGATCACGTCGCCCGCCTCCAGCTCGGTGAAGGCCGAGCAGTACTCGATCAGCGTCGGGATATCGAAGCAGAGGTCGTCCACCGTGGCGTGCTGGCGTTCCACGCCGTTCAGCCGCGTCATCAAGCTCGCTTTGGTGATGTCGCCGGCTTCGTCCGGCGTCACGATCCAGGGGCCGAAGGCGCCCGACTTGTAGAAATTCTTGCCCGGGGTGAACTGGCTGGAATGGCGCTGCCATTCGCGGATCGAGCCGTCGTTGTAGCAACTGTAGCCGGCGATCACGCCGGCCGCGTTGGCCTTGCCGACATGGCGGCAGCGCGTGCCGATGATCACCGCCAGCTCGCCCTCATAGTCGAAGGTTTCCGAAATCTTCGGTCGGATCATTGCCTCGCCGTGACCGACCTGGCTGTTGGCGAAGCGGGTGAAGATGATCGGCCTGGCGGGCGGCTCGCGCCCGCCTTCCTTGATGTGCGACATATAGTTCAGGCCCACACAGAGAATTTTCCCGCCATCCGGGATCGGCGGCAGGTAGGAAATATCCGCCAGCGCGAAATCGACCGGGCGGCCGGCCGCCTCCCGCAGCGAGGCGGTTGCCCACAGCGCATGGCGCAACGCTGGCGCACGATCGCCGAGGTCGATCACGCCGGTGTCTTTGGCGATGCCCCAGCTCGCGGTGCCATCGGGGCGGCGAAAGCTCAGCAGTTTCATTGGATCGTCTCCTTCGGGTCGATGGTATCGATACGGCGGCAAGCCCGTCGCGGCAAGCGCGTGACCGCGCGGCAATGTCCTCCGGCAGGGACAGGCGAGGACGTGCCGACGGGACCGCCGAGGTGGACCGTCCCTCCGGCGGCCGCTAGGCTCGGGCGGATCGACCAGGAGGAAGCACCATGAGCGAAGCAGGCAAGCTGCGCGCGCTGCTGCGAGGCGATGGCATGATCGTCGCGCCCGGCGCCTATGACGGCATCACCGCAAGGCTGATCGAGCAGGCCGGTTTCGGCGCGATCTACATGACCGGCGCCGGCACCTCCGCCACCTTCGGTTATCCGGATTTCGGCCTGCTGACGATGACCGAGATGGTTGGCAATGCCGCGCGCATCGTCCGCGCCGTCAATGTGCCGGTGATCGCCGATGCCGACACCGGCTACGGCAACGAGTTGAACACGGTGCGCACGGTGCGCGAATACGAACAATGCGGCGTATCGGGCATCCATATCGAGGACCAGGTCTCGCCCAAGCGGTGCGGCCATCTCGACGACAAGGAGATCGTGCCGCGCGAGGATTGGCTGGCGAAGATCCGTGCCGCCGCCTATGCCCGCCGCGACCCCGACTTCCTGATCATCGCGCGCACCGACTCGCGCGCCGTCGCCGGCTTCGAGGAAGCCATCGCGCGCGCCAACGCCGCGCTGCAGGCCGGCGCCGACATGGCCTTCGTCGAGGCGGCGCAGACCATGGAGGAGGTGGCGGAAATTCCGCGCCGCGTCGCCGGCCCCTGCCTGCTGAACGTGGTGCGCAAGGGCAAGACGCCGGAGATCGACCTGCACGAGGCCGAGCGGATGGGTTACAAGCTGGCGATCGTCCCCGGCCTGCTGCTCAAGGCGGCGATGGGCGCCTGTGACGCGGCGCTGGCGGCGCTGCGGGCAGAGCATCGCCACCCGGTGCTGCAACCCGACATGACGGTGCGCGAGGCGTTCAACCGGATGGGCGCCGAGGACTGGGAGACGTTGCGTACCCGCTTCCGCCCGGCGGAAGCGCGCCGCGCCGCGGAATAACCACGCAAACCAGGAGGGATTCGGACCATGCCAACGGTTGGAAGCGGCGTTTACCTCTACGAGCCGGTGGAGAACTGGGCGAAGCTGCCGCCCGGCTGGTCGTTCAAGGAAATCGGCTCGGTCGGCGTTGACAAGAACGACAATGTCTACGTCTTCAACCGTGGCGAGCACCCGATGATCGTGTTCGACCGCGACGGCAACTTCCTGCGGTCATGGGGCGAGGGGCTGTTTCCCCGCGCGCACGGCGTGCACGTGGCGCCGGACGACACGATCTGGCTGACCGATGACGGCGACCACACCGTCCGCCAGTGCACGCTGGAGGGCAAGGTGCTGATGACGCTCGGCATGCCCGGCAAGCCGGCGCCCTACATGAGCGGCGAACCATTCCACCGCTGCACCCATACCGCATTGTCACCGAACGGCGAGATCTATGTCTCCGACGGCTACGGCAATGCGCGGGTGCACAAGTACTCGCCCGACGGCAAGCTGCTGATGTCCTGGGGCGGGCCGGGCACCGATCCCGGCGAATTCAACATCGTGCACAACATCACCTGCGACGGCGACGGCTTCGTCTATGTGGCCGACCGCGAGAACCACCGCGTGCAGGTGTTCGACGGCAACGGCAAGTACGAAACGCAGTGGAACAACCTGCATCGTCCCTGCGGCCTGTTCATGCCGCCTGGCAAGTGCCCGATCTGCTACATCGGCGAGTTGGGTCCGGTGCAGCCGGTCAACCGCAACGTGCCCAATCTTGGGCCGCGGGTGACGATCGTCGACAACACCGGCAAGCGCATCGCCCGGCTGGGCGGCATGGGTCCGGGGCTGGGGCCGACCGAGTTCATGGCGCCGCACGGCCTGACGGTGGACTCGCGCGGCGACCTGTATGTCGGCGAGGTGTCGTGGACCAACTGGCCGCAGACCTTCAAGGACCAGCCGCGGCCGGACAACCTGCGATCGCTGCACAAGTTCCGCAAGGTCAGTTAGCGGCGCAACGATTACGTGTAGGGCGGAACAGCGTAGCGCATTCCGCCTCTGGCGCAGCGTCATGGATCCGGTTTCGCTCGAACGCGGTGGCGGCAATCTTGCGGGCCGCGACCAGTGTGGCGAGGTCCGTGCGGGGTGGCGGAATGCGCTGCGCTGGTCCGCCCTACACGTCGCGCGGTCATGCGTCATGCGTCGCGCGGCACCCAAACGTCGCCCCACTTCCGGTAGCCGCGCTTCACCGCCGCCCAGGCGACGCGGAAGCACGTCGCCTCGTCGCCGCCATAGCTGTCCCAGGCGTGATTGAACGCCTCGCGGAATATGTCCTGCGCGTGCGGCGGCAGATGGTCGCGCACCGAAGGCGGCAGGTCGTCGTTGCTGAAATAAGGCATGGGTCGCGCCTTGCTATTTCTTCTGTGCCTCCCGCCGTTCCTGCTCGCGCAGCTTGTCCACCGGCTTCTGCAGGAACTTGGCGAACTCGAACAGCGTCGTGTCCGGCTGGTTCCAGCACACATAGCCGCGGCAGTCCTTTGGCCGGGCCTCGTAGACCGAGCAGCGCCGGTGATTGTCCAGGAACTGGCAGGTCTCATACCCCGCCTTGATCCGCTTCGAGCCGCGCCGCGTCTTCTCGACGATGTGCTTCGCCTCGAACGCGCGCACCGTCAGACCGAGGAACTTTGCCAGCCGGCGGATATCCGTTTCGGTCACCTCGACATAGCCGGCCTGGCGGCAGCACAGTGCCGGGCACGCCAGGCAGTCGAGCGCCTTGGGATCGTCGACCATGCTCAGGCCGCCATCGTGGCGGGCGCCCCGCGGCGCGGGAACTGCAACGCCAGCACCTCCAGCCCGCGCGGCCCGGCGGCGGCGGTGAAGGCCGGTTCGTCGGGCGAGAGAAACAGGCAGCCGCGCGGCGCCAACTCGGTGCCTTCGTGCAACAAACTACCGGCGATCACCACCCAGTACTGCGCATTGCCCGACGCCGGGTCCGGTCCGACCGCGCGCCCCCCGGCCGGCAGCACGTAGCGCCACGCCGCCAGCCCGTCGTCGCTGTCCGCCAGGCAGGTCTCGCAGGACGGCACCGCATCGATCAACCCGGCGGACAGCGGGCGCGGCGCGGCCACCGCCTCGCGGTGCCGCCGGCCGGGAACGCGGCGCAGCAGCGCGCGCTCCTCGGCCATGTAGCGCGCCCCCGGGTCCCAGCCGTTGCGCAAGGTGAAGTAGTGCAGCCCGGCCGCGCCGGCGACCAGCGGGCCATAGGGCGACCAGGCGCCGGTGAAATGCACCGTCACCGGCGCCACGTCGTGCGTGCCCAGCCGCCCCTCGCCCGCCACCACCACCTGGAACTGGTCGGCCTGGTGGAAATGCGCCGGCGCGACGCAGCCGGGGTCCTGCTCGACCAGGAACGCCATCGGGTACAGCGCGTCCTCGCGCGGCGGCGGCGCGGCGTCCGGATCGTAACGATTGCTCCCCATGTAGGCGGTGATCCAGAAGTCGTTGCCGGCGGAATGACCGCGGCGGCGGCCGGCCAGCACGGTCTCGGGAGCGGCGGTCAGCCTCATGCGATGCTCTCCGGCGAACGGGCGGCGCAGGCGGCGCACATGCCCTCGGCCTCGATGGTAGCCGTGTTGACGGTGAAACCAAACCGCCCCGCCGCGTCGGCCAGGGCGTGCGCCAGCTCGTGGTCCTCCAGCTCGGTCACCCGCCCGCAGGCGCGGCAGATCAGGAACTGCGCGGCGTGCCCCGCGTCCTCCCCCGGCGCGTGCGCCACGCAGCCGACGAACGCCGACAGCCGCTCCACGCGGTGGATCAGCCGGTGCTCCAGCAGGAAATCCAGCGCGCGGTAGACCGTGGGCGGCGCCGCGCCATGGCGGGTGGCGCGCAGCCGGTCCAGCAGCTCATACGCCCCGATCGGCGCCGCGGCATCCAGGATCAGCCCGAGCACCTGGCGGCGCAGATCGGTCAGCCGCGCCTCGCGCGCCTGGCAGATCGCCCCGGCACGGTCGAGCAACGCCGCGGTGCGCGCCGTGAACCCGCCCGCCGCGCCGCCCCGCGTGGTTACGTCCCGCGCCGCCCCGCCTCGCGCCGCCCCGCCTCGCGCCGCGGTGTCCGACGCTTTTGCATCCGGAGTCCCGATCGTCATAAGCCCTTTGCCTGGCACCCGCCGGGCGGCAAGATAGCACCCATGACCCGACATGACAGTGCGACGGCACCGCAGCCCCTGCTCGACCAGATCCGTTTCGACGCCAACGGCCTGGTCCCGGCGATCGCCCAGCAGCACGATACCGGCGAGGTGCTGATGCTGGCCTGGATGAACCGCGAGTCGCTGGCCGAGACCCTGGCCACCGGGCGCGTCTGCTACTTCAGCCGCAGCCGCCAGGCGCTGTGGCGCAAAGGCGAGACCTCGGGCCAGGCGCAGCACCTGACCGAGCTGCGGCTCGACTGCGACGGCGACACGCTGCTGCTGCTGGTTCGCCAGGACGGCGTGGCCTGCCACACCGGGCGGCGCACCTGCTTCTACCGCGCGCTGCGCGACGGATCGCTGGTGGAGATCGCCGCCCCGCTGGTCTCGCCGGAGACGTTGTACGGCACGCCGGACAGCGGCTGAGCCGCTCAGGCAGCGCCCGGCGACGGGGGGGGCGGCACGGATCGCCGCCATCGCTGCGGTCTGCCCTGCCAGCGCTATCCCCGCCCCCCTACTCCCGCCGCGGAAACAGCGCCGTGTGCGTGCAGTACTGCACCGCCTCATCCCGCTGGTTGAACGTCGTCGTGCGGAACGTCACCACGCCCTTGTCCGGCCGCGTTTTCGACGGCCGCGCCTCCAGCACCTCGATCTCCACCCGCAGCGCGTCGCCCACCACCACCGGCCGCGGCCATTTCAGCTCGACCCCGGCCCCCATGCCGCCGCCCTTGATCGGCACCGTGTCCACCAGCAGCCGCATCGTCAGGCTGCCGGTGTGCCAGCCGCTGGCGCAGAACACGCCCAGGTTGCTCTCCGCCGCGCTCGCCTCGCCCAGGTGCTGCGGCTGCGGGTCGTAGTCGCGCGCGAAGCCGATGATCGCCTCCCGCGTCAGCGGCGCCAGGCTGGCCGAGCGCAGCACGCGCCCCGCCACCATGTCCTCGAAATACACAAATTGGCGTCGGCTCACGGTGTCCCCTCGCTCGGTTGCGGTGTCATGCCGGGCCGTTCTAGCCGATACTGCCGCGCGAATCGCCCCCAGGGGGCGGCATAGGGTGCCCCGCATGTCCGTCGAGCTTATCGGCATCTGCCTCGCCGTCATCACCGCGCTCGCGGCGCTGTGGGTCGTGCTGCGCCAGGCGCACGACCTGCAGCACCTGCGCATCCTGTCCGAGCAGGCCCGCGACGGCACCCGCACGGAGGCGGAGACCACGCGCGCCCATCTGCGCGCCCAATCGACCGAGGGCGTCGAACGCCTCATCACGCTGCGCGGCGCGCTCGACACCAGCCTGGAGCAGGTGCGCACCGTGCTGACCCGCGAGCAGGGCGAGCTGCGCGTCGCGCTGGCGGAATCCCAGCGCAAGGCCGCCGAGCAGATCGTCGAGCAGTTCAACGCCACCCGCACCCTGCTGGAGGCCAAGCTGAAGGAGCTGCGCGAGGGCAACGAAGGGAAGCTCGCCGAGATCCAGAAATCGGTGAACGAGCAGCTGCATTCCGCGGTCGAGAAGCAGATGAACGAGAGCTTCAACCGCGTCATCGACCAGTTCGCCGCGGTGCAGAAGGCGATGGGCGACGTGCAGGCGGTCACCGCGCAGATCGGCGACATCAAGCGGCTGTTCTCCAACGTGAAGACCCGCGGCGGCTGGGGCGAGACCCAGGTGCGCGCCATGCTCGACGACATCCTGCCGGTCGGCGAATACGAAACGAACTGCAAGGTCCGCCCCGACAGCAACGACACCGTCGAGTTCGCGGTGAAGATGCCGGTGCGCGGCGAGACCCGCCCGCTGCTGCCGATCGACGCCAAGTTCCCGGTGGAGGACTACGAGCGCCTGCTCGCTGCCTCGGAGGCCGGCGACATCGACGCCGAACGCAGCGCCACGCGCATGCTGGAGCGGCGCATGCGCGACGAGGCGAAGAAGATCGCCACCAAATACATCAACCCGCCGATCACGGTGGAATTCGCCGTGCTGTATCTGCCAACCGACTCGCTCTATGCCGAGGTCGCGCGCATCCCCGGGCTGATCGACGACCTCGGCCGCGAGTGCCGCGTCCTGGTGATGGGGCCCAGCCTGTTCCCGGCGCTGCTGCGCACCATCCATCTCGGCTTCATCACGCTGGCGCTGGAGCAGAAGGCCGACCAGATCGGCCAACTGCTGGGGGCGACGAAGCAGGAGATGCTGAAGATGGACGACGTGCTCGACCGGCTGGCCAAGCAGGCCGGCACCTTCACCAACACGATCGAGACCGCCCGCCGGCGCACCCGCGCGGTCGCGCGCAAGCTGCGCGGGGTGGAAACGGTGGACGCGATCGCCGCCGAACGCCTGCTGGAGCTGGACGCCGAGATGGTGGCGGAGGAAGAGCCGGACGAGGCGTAGCCCGCGCCTTCCCCCCGACCATTTGTAGGCTGTGCGAATCGCCCTGGCGCGGAGCGCCGGCGGGGGCGGGAAGGATCTACTCGCCGTACCGCGCCAGACTGGCCGCCGTATCCAGCAGGGGCTGCTGGGCCACCTGGATAAATCCCGTGTTCGGTCGATCCAGGTCCTGGATCAGCAGAACGACCCCGGCAATCAGCACACAGACAATAGAGCCACTTGCAAAACTCTGCCGGCTAGGCGCTAGAATTTCCTCCGGGCGATACAACCCGCAGTAGATTTTGGGGCATATAGCCCGGTTCAAGCGGCGGGCGGCAATTTGCGGCTGGTTTTCCACCCGTTCGGGCAAGCTGGTAGCCGCCTCGCGCTTTGACGCAAGGGGTGATGCCACCCACGAAGTGGCGTTACGTAACCAGACGCAGCAGTTGCAGCGCGGTGAAACTGAACACGCCAAACATCAGGTGGCACATCACCTTGACCGGTCCGCGCACCCGTACGGTCCGACCGCCATGGTTGTCTTTCAGCCCGCCGTTGACCCGCTCGGCCGTGCTGCGTTCACCGTAGCGAACCTGTTCCGCCATGCGATGCCCGACCAAGCGTTGCCGCCTCGCCTCCTGCGCCAGTTCCTGCTTCAGCCCAGGGGTCGCCCGCGGATTGATGTCGATGATCGGAACATGATTGAGCTCGCGACTGTGCTGTTTGATCTCCGCAACATCGTAGGCGCTGTCCATCAGGTCATACAGGTTGGTGACTCGCGCGGCGGTCATGGTGGCGAGCGGAATGGCCACTTGGCTGTCATGCACGGACGCTGACGTGAGCACGCAACTGATCGGTATCTCGCCATCCGCGCTGTCGATATGCAGCTTATAGCCGATCCAGGATTCCTGGTATCCCTTGGCATTGCGCTTGGCTCCCACGTCGCAGTGCCGGGGAAGATCGGCCAGCATCGCAGCCAATGTCATGCCCAGTTGGCGCTCGATCCGGCGTGGCGGCTGCGTGGGTCGGATCTCGCCCTTGGGTGGACGACCACGCTTGCATTTGGGTTGCGCGGCTGGCACCGGCTGGTCTGGTTTTGCTGGTTTCTCGCGGGCCTCGATCGCTGTACTGTCGCGTGAGATGTGCCCAACCAACCGATCCGCGTGAGTTTCCTTGATCAGCGCGTCATGCAGTCTGGATGGCAGGGCACTCGCGGCGAAGGCCGCGAAGGCGCGCGAGAACGTTGCTTCGCTGGGGACCTCGCCGGCGCGCTGCCAGCCGCATAAGCGGCGCAATGTCTTGTCGGCGGATAGCATGCCGATCAGCAGGCGGGTGGTCGGAATGTTGAACACAGCTTTTGCGACGAAGGCGCGTGCCAGGGCCGCGCGTTCAGATGGCGGGCGCCCTGGCAGTCCTTGCCAGCCCGGCAGGAACGCCTCGATCCGTGCCAATCCCAGCACGCTGACCAGTTGCCGATGGTATCCGCTCAGCGGGCCGACCATCGTATCGTCGAGCCAGGGCAGAAGTTCTTCTTGAATGCGCAGCCAGTATGTGGATAGTGTCTCCCTAAGCGACATCGTCGGCATCCTTGTTGCTTTGTTGGTATTTGGTTGTTTCCAACTCCATGATACCACAAGGCGGATGCGGGCGTGTCGCCCATTCTTATGAAATGACGCGGAAATTCACGCCGTCAGCCGGGTTTTGCAAGCGGCTCGATATACACCGGTATCCGGCTGCGCCGCTTCTCCAGCCCCACGGTATAGCCGGAAAACCCCACGGCGATGAGCCCCACAGCGTAGAGGCTCCAGATGACGACCGCCGGCACGCGATTGTGCAACGCGGTCAGGCGCGTCTCCTGCGCGTCGATCATCTCATTCAGCGTGGCGATGTACTGGCCCGTCGGCACCATCGCGTTGTTCGTCGCCGCCACGGCCTTCACCTGCTGCCAGAGCTTCTCCTGGATTACGTTGGAGCGGGCCACGGCGGCGGCGAGGTCCTCTGGTGACGGAATGCGGCGCGCGAGCTCAAGCCGGATTTCCGTGTAATCCCGCAACAGTTTCAGCGCATCCGTGGCGTACGGCGCCGGCAGCAGGCGGGCGCGCAGCGCCGTGGTCCCGATCGCATTGGCTTCCTGCAACACGGCGTCACGGCGTGCGTCAAAGCGTATCAACGACATCGAGAAGGTAAAGCCGATCATCAAGGCCAACAGTCCCAGGATGGCACCATCCAATGTACTGATGCTGGCGCTGGCACGTTCCGTGGCACGGTCGCCGATATAGCAGCCAATCAGGGCGCTACCGATAAGAGCCACCAAACTGAGTACGAAAATCAGACCGAGCGGCAAGGCATGACCGCCCGTCAACATGGGCGCCGCCCTTCCGCCAAGCCATCCCGCTCGAAGCGAGCGCTGTGGTGCCGGGGCTCGTTGTGCATGGTTGCCTCGCGCATGTCCGTCGTCTTCTGAAAGTTCACGGTGGATCGTTCGTCTGACCATATCATTGCCGGCCGGTCCAGCAGCAAGGCCGGCATCGCAGCGCAGGCCGGCAGCGTTCGGTCCCCGTCGATGGGCGTTCCGACCACGACTCCGACACAGCCTCAGCGAATGTAGGGCGGAAAAGCGCAGCGCCTTCCGCCATCTTGCACCCCATCAGCGGCCTCCCGCCTCAGCAGGCCTGCACTTGGCGGAACGCGCCGCGCCGTCCCGCCCGACCTTGCTATGCCGAAGCGATCAACCCCTGCGCCGCCAGCAGTGGGTACACCCCGCCCTGCAGCATCATCTCCAGCAACCGCGCCGGCACTTCCTGCACCGATAGCGTCTGCCCGGTCCGCGGATTGCGCACGCTCCAGCTTTCCAACGACAGCTCCGCCGTATCGCCCTCCTCGAACGCCGCCGACACGCCCGCACACTCGCACGCCAGCAGCCCGTAATTCACCGCGTTGCGGAAGAACAACCCGTTGATCGTTTCGGCCAGCACGAAGCCGACGCCGCAGATCCGCAGCGAGCGCGCCGCCGGGCGGGACGATCCCATGCCGAAATTGAACCCGCCGACGATGGCATCGCCCTGCCGCACCTGCCTGATCCATTCCGGCCGGTTCGCCTGGAACACCGCGGTCGCCTGCTCCTCGGCACTGCGGTACAGATAGGGTCCCGGCAGCATCAGGTCGGTGTTGATGTTGTCGCCGAACTTCCAGACTTTTCCTGATCTCATCCCACATCTCCCTGGAAGAATTCGGCGGCGCTGGTGATCGCGCCGGCCAGCGCCGAGGCCGCGACGGTCGCCGGCGAGGCCATGAAGATGCGCGCCGAGGGATCGCCCATCCGCCCCTTGAAGTTGCGCGTGCTGGCGGTGATGCACACCTCGTCCGGCCCCAGCACCCCCATGTGCCCGCCGACGCAGGCCCCGCAGGTCGCCGGCGTCACCACCGCGCCGGCCTCCAGCAGCGTCGCCACGTAGCCGGCCTGCAGCGCGGCGCGGAAGATCGCCTGTGTGCCGGGGGTGACGATGAAGCGCGTGCCCTTCGCCACCTTGCGCCCCTGCACCACGCGCGCCGCCACCGCCAGGTCGTCCAGCGTGCCGTTGGCGCAGGAGCCGATGAACGCCTGGTCGATGCGCTGGCCCGCGACGTCGCTGATCCGCACCGAGTTGTTCACCACCGCATCGGGCAACGCCACCAGCGGCTCGATCGATTCGAGATCGAGCGTGCGGCGTTCCTTGTAGACCGCATCGGCATCCGCCACGGTCGGCGTGAACTTCTTCGGGTTGCGCGCCGTCACATAGTCGATCAGCGCGTCGTCGGGTTCGAAGATCACGAACTCCGCCGACAATTCGGTGCCCATCGTCGCCAGCGTGCGCCGCCCGTTCAGGCTGAGGCTCGACATGCCCGGCCCGCCATATTCGATGTTCTGGTTGACGTGCGCGCCCCATTTGCCGGCGATGTGCAGGAAGATGTCCTTGGCCGAGACGCCCGGGCGCAATTTGCCGATGAAATCGTAGCGGATCGTTTCCCCCACGCGGAACCAGGCCTTGCCCGTGGTCACCGCATACAGCATGTCCGGCCCGCCGACGCCGCGCGCCGCGCAGTTGAACGCGCCGGCCGCGCAGGTGTGCGAATCGGCGTTCACCAGCACCGTCCCCGGCAGCGCATAGGCGTTGTCGGCGATGATGGCGTGGCTGATGCCCTGGTCCGGTCCGATGTCGTGCAGGCGCTCGATGCCGAAACGTTTGGCGAACGCCCGCCCGGTGCGCATGTTCTCCGCCGCCTGCACGGTCGGCGCCGGCGCCAGGTGGTCGAACACGATCACCACCTTGGACGGATCGGCGACCGTCAGCACCTCCCGCCAGCCCTCGGGCAGGAACGACAGGTCGAGCAGGCAGGCGGTCTCCACATCGACCACGGCGACATCGCCCGGCGCGACCTTCGCCGTGCCGCCGGCCCGCGCGAGGATCTTCTCGGTGATCGTCATGCCCATCTGGCGTTCTCCCATCCCGTGTTGCGTGCGAGGCTAGCATCCGCCACGTCGGGGGCCTAGCTGCGGCGCTTCGCGGGTTGGGTGGGCCACGCTCATGATGGGGCCCGGGCGTTCGATCCGCGGCAAGAAAATCTCACCACCGAGGCACTGAGACACGGAGAAGAAAGTGGCTGCGATGCGCGGCACGCGAAGCGCGGTCGTGGCCTCTCTCTGTGCCTCTGTGGTGGACCTTAGCTTTCTTACGGACGCTCCGCGGTCCCGGACGGTGACGTCGGCAGCCGCGCCCTGGGCCAGCCACCACCGCTACGAACCGGCGCGGTCCGCCGTCCTTCAAGGCCGCTTCGACGCCCGGCCGGCGTCACTCGGTCGCGTTTACCGTTCCTTAAGCGAACACCTGACATACCCCGTTGTGCAAGAGGAGATCGAACGTGGCCATTGTCGATGAACTGCGGCTCGAGCTGTACAACGGCGGCAATCCATTTCTCTGCGCCCAGTTGAAATACATGGACTTCGGCTACCCGCACACCAATATCGCACCCGAGTTGATCGACAGCACGCTACAGATCATTCGCCCGGCGTTCTGGCTGGAAATCGGCTCGATGCTGGGCGGCTCGGCCATCCGAACGGCCGAGGCTGTCAAGCGGGCCGCGATGCCCACGCAGATCGTCTGCATCGATCCGTTCTGCGGCGACGTCAACATGTGGGCGTGGGAACGACCGCTGACCGCCAGGAATGCCTGGCGCTTCCTGCGGGTCGAGGATTGCCGTCCAACCATCTACGAGCGGTTTCTGGCCAACATCCTCTGCCGCGGCCATCACGACATCGTCCTGCCGATCATGACCACGTCCTCGGTCGGTCTCAAGTTGCTGCTCCGCCTGCTGCAGGAACAACGGCTGTCCGGTCTGCCTCAGGTCATCTACCTGGACGCCGCGCACGAGGTCGATGAGACGTTCCTTGAACTGCGGTCATCCTGGGCGCTGTTGCCGACCGGCGGCGTTCTGTTGGGCGACGATTGGGATTGGCCGGCGGTGCGTGGCGACGTGCTCAAATTCGCGCAGCAGATCACGCCCAACCAGGCCTTGCTGGATCGGTTCGAGGCCGCCCATCCGGACGCCACCCGCGAGGGCAACGTCTTCCTCTATCGCGGCCAATGGCTGCTGGCGAAATAGCCGCCCGCGACCGAGGCCGGTCGATCGCGTGCGAACCCGAACCGCACGTCGGCCAGCCGCGAAGGCTGAGGTGCCAACGCCCATGCGGCGAAGCCATCGCCTGTGCCGCCGGTAAACCGCCGGCCGCGGCACCCGCTCAGGCGCCGCCGCCGTCCGCCGGGCGTTTGCCTCGCGCGCTGACCGCACCCCTTCCCTCGCTCACGCCGGCGCAGCATCATCGCCCCAGCTGACCAAGAGGGCCGCATGGACAAGGACCTGATCATCGCCCTGGCGCGCGCCGCCGGGCTCGACAAGGCGCTGGCGGACTTCCCCGACGACGTCTTCGCCGCCGCGCAGCAGGCGCTCGGCAACGCCGGGGCCATCGCCGTGCCCACCGATCCCGCCGCCGAACCCTGGCCGCCGATGCGCCCTGGAGCCGGCCTGTGACCGAGCTGCCCTGGCTCACCGCCGCCGAGGCCACGCGCGCCTTCGCGGCGCGCAAACTCTCCCCGGTCGAGCTGCTGCAGGCGCTGCTCGGCCGCATCGCGCAGCTCGACCCGACGCTGCACGCGTTCATCCACCTGGACGCCGAGGCCGCGCTGGACGCCGCAAGCGCCGCCGAGCGCGAGATCGCCGCCGGCCACGTGCGCGGGCCGCTGCACGGCGTGCCGGTCGGCATCAAGGACATCATCGACGTCGCCGGCCTGCCCACCACCTGCCACTCGAAGATCCTGCTCGACAACGTCAGGACCGCGGACGCGGCGGTGGTCTCCAGGCTGCGCCAGGCCGGGGCGATCATCCTCGGCAAGCTTTCAACGCATGAATTCGCCCTCGGCGGCCCCAGCTTCGACCTGCCGTTCCCGCCGGCGCGCAACCCGTGGAACCCCGAACACCATCCCGGCGGGTCGTCGTCCGGCTCCGGCGCCGGGGTCTGCGCCGGGCTGTTCCCGCTGGCGCTCGGCAGCGACACCGGCGGCTCGGTGCGCAACCCGGCGAGTTCCTGCGGCATCGTCGGGCTGAAACCCACCTACGGGCTGGTGTCGCGCCGCGGCGTCTTCCCGCTGTCCTTCACGCTGGACCATGTCGGCCCGCTGAGCCGCAGCGTCGCCGACAGCGCGCTGCTGCTGGACGCCATCGCCGGGCACGACCCGGCCGATCCCGCCAGCGCGCCCAGCGCCGCACGCCATTTCGGCCGCGATCTGTTGCGCGGCGTGCGCGACCTGCGCGTCGGCTTCGTACGCCACTTCCACGAGACCGACATGCCGGCCACCCCCGAGGTCACCGCCGCGCTGGATGACGCCGCCCGCGTGCTGCAGGCGGAAGGCGCCGAGCTGCGCAGCGTCACGTTGCCGTCGTTGAACGAATTCTCCGCGGTCAACCGGGTGATCCTGGGCGCCGAGGCGTTCTCGATCCACGCGCCCTGGCTGCGCGCGCGGCCCGGGGACTACGGCCAGCTCACCCGCCGCCGCCTGCTGGCCGGCGCGTTCTTCTCGGCCGGCGACTATGTCGGCGCGCAGCGCCGGCGCGCCCAGATGATCGCCGCGGTGAACGAGGCATTCCGCGACTTCGACGTGCTGCTCTGCGCCAGTTCGATGGACCCCGCCAGTCGGCTCGACGACCCGGCGGAGACCGCGCGCACCTATCCGCGCCAGGCGCGCACGCCGTTCAACGTCACCGGCCACCCGGCGCTGGCGATGATGTGCGGCCTGTCCGGCGCCGGCCTGCCGCTGTCGGTGCAGTTCGTCGGGCGCTATTTCGATGAGGCAACGGTGCTGCGGGTCGCCAGCGCCTACGAACGCGGCACCGAGTGGCACAAGCGCCGCCCGCCGATCGGCTGAGCGCGCCATGCCGGGATGTCATCCATGCGAGACCGTCGCCGCGTGACCCGCCGTGCCGCCGGACTGGCGCGGCAGGACGCGCCATGACCGTCGCCGCGCCGGGTCCCACCTCGCGGACCTTCTTTTCGCAACGCCTGCGGCTGCACTACGTCGACTGGGGCAACCCGGACGCCCCGCCGCTGCTGCTGCTGCACGGCGGGCGCGATCATTGCCGCAACTGGGACTGGGTGGCCGAGGCGCTGCGCGCGCGCCATCACGTGATCGCACCGGATTTGCGCGGCCACGGTGAGTCCGCCTGGTCGGCCTCCGGCCATTACACCATGGCGAGCTACATCTACGACCTGGCGCAGCTCATCCACCAGCAGGGGCTGGCGCCGGTCGACATCGTTGCGCACTCGCTGGGCGGCAACATCGCGCTGCGCTACGCCGGCATCTATCCCGAGGCGGTGCGCCGGCTGGTGGCGATCGAGGGCCTTGGCCCCGGCCCGCGCTGGCACGCCGATGCGGCGCGCAAGCCGATCGCGGAACGCATGCGGGGCTGGATCGACCAGCAGCGCGCCTCGGCCGGTCGCCAGCCGCACCGCTATCCGACGCTGCAGGACGCGCTGGCGCGGATGCAGGCGGCGAACCAGCACCTGAGCCAGGAGCAGGCGTGGCACCTGACGCAGCACGGCGTGAACCAGAACGAGGACGGCACCTATAGCTGGAAGTTCGATCATTACGTGCGCGTCTGGCCGCCGTACGACATGACGCGCGAGGAGATCGCCGAGCTGTGGGGCCGCATCGCCTGCCCGACGCTGCTGGTCTGCGGCAAGGAAAGCTGGGCGAGCAATCCGGCCGAGGACGGCCGGCTGGGCTTTTTCCACCACGCGCGCGTGCTGGCGGTGGAGGGGGCCGGGCACTGGGTGCACCATGACCGGCTGGCGCTGTTCCTCGACGCGGTGCGGGGGTTCCTGGCGTAGCTTGGGGGGCGGGGCCGTCGGGCTTCAGTCGGCCAGGCGGCGGATCAGTGCCGCCCAGCGGTCCAGCAGCGGCAGCACCTCATCGGCCGTGGCCGCCGGCAGGCTGATCACCGCGCGCGCGACGCCGATCGCGCGATAATGAAGCAGCCGGTCCAGGTCTGCCTCGACCCGGAAGATGGTGATCGGCAGCGTGGCCGGATCGCGCCCGGCCTCTGTCGCCATCCGGCGGAACTGCGGCAGGAATTCGCCCACGTCGGCATAGGCCTGGCGGCTGGCGCGCGGCACCCAGCCGTTGCCGTAACGGATCGCCCGGCGCGCGCCATAGGGGAAGGCGCCGCCGACGATGATCGGCGGGTGCGGTCGCTGCACCGGCTTCGGCCAGGCCAGCAGCGGGCCGAAATCGACGAATTCGCCATGGTATTCCGCCTGCGTTTCGGTCCAGATCGCCTTCATCGCCTCGATCCGCTCGCGCGCCAGCTTGTGGCGGGTGGCGAACGCGGTGCCGTGGTCGGCCATCTCCTCGGCGTTCCAGCCGTTGCCGATGCCGAACAGGAACCGCCCGGCGGAGACCTGGTCGAGCGAGGCGACCAGCTTGGCGGTCTGGATCGGGTCGCGCTGGGTGACCAGGCAGACCCCGGTGCCGAGCCGCAGCCGCTGCGTCGCCGCGGCCGCCGCGGTGAGCGCGACGAAGGGGTCCAGCAGGTCGTAATAGGGCCTTGGCAGGTCGCCGCCGCCGGGGAACGGCGTGGTCCGCGGCAGCGGCACGTGCGAGTGCTCCGGCACCCAGAGCGACTCGAAGCCGCGCTGTTCCAGCGCCAGCGCCAGCTCGCTCGGCGGCATCGAGTAGGCGGTAAAGAACATTGCGGCGCCGAACTGCATGCCGGGTCCCCCTCGCGTTGTCGGTCCTGTCGCCCCTCGCTGGCGGGCGGCCAGGCCGGTCCGATTGTCCCGGTCCGGTTTGCCCCGTCCGGTTTGCCCGGTCCGGTTTGCCCCGTCCGGTCTGCCCCGTCCGGTTTGCCTGTCGCCGCCGGCATTGGTGCCAGTACCGCCAGGCGGCGAACAGACCGACGCCCGGCACGGGCCGCGCCCACCCGTCATGGCCGCGGAATGATCGTGCGGCGATGCGGCTCAGCGCGCCAGGCTGCGGCGTCCGGCCGCCGCCAGGTACGCCACCGCGCTCAGCGCGGTGATCCAGAAGCTGGTCGGCCAATCGGTCCAATAGGCCAGCGCGATGCCGCCCCATGCCTCGGCCAGCGCCAGCCCGGCCGAGAGCGCCAGGCCCCGGCCGATCCGGCTGCTCAGAAGCTGCGCCGCCGCCGCCGGGCCGACCATCAGCGTGAACACCAGCAGCACGCCGACGATCTGCGCGCACTCGGCCGTCGCCAGCGCAACGATCGCCAGGAACAGCACGGCGAACAGCCGCAGGTTGACGCCCTTCGCCTCGGCCAACTCGGGCTGCAGGCTGGCGAACAGCAGCGGGCGGGCGATCACGCCGAGCGCCGCCAGGCTCAGCACGCCCAGCGCCAGCAGCACGAACAGCGTGTCGCTGTCCACCGCCAGCACGTTGCCGAACAGCAGCGCGGTGACCTGCGTAGCGTAGGCGGTGAAGAAGTGCAGGAACAGCAGGCCGAGCCCGAGGGAAAGCGACAGCACCATGCCGACCGCCACGTCGCGCTGTGCCAGGCGTTCCCCGGCGAAGCCCATGCCGACGCCGGCGGCGATGGTTGCGACGACCATGCCGGCCAGCGGCGAGGCGCCGACCAGCACCGCGCCGGTGGCACCGGTGAAGCCGACATGCGCCAGCGCGTGGCCGGCGAAGGTCTGGCCGCGCAGCACCAGGAAGTAGCCGACCAGCCCGGCCACGACCGCAACGATCGTTGCCGCCGCGAAGGCGTGGCGCATGAAGTCGTAGTCAAGCATCACGGCTGGCCGTGTGGGAGGCGTCGCGGCCTGCCGCGTGGGAGGTATCGCGGTGGGCCGCGAGGGAGGTATCGCGGGTGGCCGCGTGGGGTGCATCGCGGTGGGCCACGTCGTGATGGTGCCGGACCGGGTCATGGCCGGCGTGATCGTGGCCGGAATGACCGTGCCCCGCGTGGTCGTGTCCGGCGTGATCGTGATCATGCCGATGCGCCTGGTGCTCCATGTCGTGCGCGCCGGACATCACGAAGATGCGCCCCTTCACATGCACCACGTCGATCGTCGAGCCATACAGGCGCGACAGCACCGGCCCGGTGATCACCTTGTCCACGGTGCCCAGCGCGGCCTGGCCGCCGCCCAGATACAGCACCCGGTCCATCGCCCCCAGCAGCGGGTTCAGCTCATGCGCGCTGAACAGCACGGCAATCCCGAGCTCCGTCTGCAACGACTTCACCAGCGCCACCACCGCCTGCTGGTGCGTCGGGTCCAGGCTGATCAGCGGTTCGTCCAGCAGCAGCAGCCGGGGCCGGCCGATCAGCGTCTGTGCCAGCAGCAGGCGCTGGCGCTCGCCGCCCGAGGTCTCGGCCAGCGGGCGGCGTGCCAGGTCGCCGGCGCCGACCATGTCGAGCGCCCAGGCCACCTCGCGCCGGCCGGCGGCGTCCAGCAGCGGCAGGCCGAGGCGATGGCCGCGCACCACGGCGGCAACGAAATCCCAGCCGCTGAGCCGCTTGTCGGCCAGCGCGCCGCGCACCTGCGGCATGTAGCCGATCGCCGCGTTGCCGCGCGCGGCCGGCACGCCGAGCACGCGGATCGTTCCGGACTCGGGGGGCAGCAGGCCAAGGATGGCGCGCATCAGCGTGGTCTTGCCGGCGCCGTTCGGCCCCAGCATGCCGACGAACTCGGCCGCGCGGATCGCCAGCGAAACATCGCGCAGGATCGTCCGCGCGCCGAGCGTCAGCGTCAGCCCCGCGATCTCGATCGCGTTCCCAGGGGCGTTCCCAGGGGCGTTCCCAGGGGCGTTTATCGCGGCGTTCGCTGGGGGGTGTTCAGGGGGGGCGTTCACGGATGGGTTCACCGGTGCGGCGGCAGCGCGTTGGCGACGGCGTCGAGCGCGGCCAGCATCCAGGCCTGGTAGGTCTTGCCGGGCGGTTCGGTCTCCGTCGCGCCGACCACCGGGACCTGGGCCTGCCGGGCCAGCCGCGCCATGCGCTGGGCGATCGGGCTGCTGGCCTGGGCGTTGGTGACCAGCAGCTTCACCGCGCCGGTCCGCAGGTCGGTTTCGAACGCGGCGATGGCGGCGGCGCTGGGCTCGGTGCCGTTCATCACCGCCATCTGGAACTCCGGGTTGCGCACCTGCATCCCCAGGGCGGCGAACATGTAGCCGAACACCGGCTCGGTCGCGGTGACCGGGGTGCCGGCCAGGCGCTGGCGCAGCGCGGCGATCCTGGCCTGGAGCGGCGCGAGCGAGGCGACGAACCGCGCCAGGCGCTGCGCGTAGCCGTCCTGGTGCGCCGGATCGGTGGCGGCCAAGGCGCCGGCCAATGCCCTGGCGCAGGCCAGCATGGTGGCCGGGTCGTACCAGATATGCGGGTTGTCGCCGGGCTTGCGGCCCACCAGGTCGGCGACGACGATGACCGTGCGCGCGTCCGCCCGCACGGCGCCGAGCAGCTTCGCCATCCACGGGTCGTAGTCGATGCCGTTGTAGATGACGATCCGCGCGGCGGACAGGGCGCGCGCGACCGATGGGCTGGCCTCGAACAGATGCGGGTCCTGGTCCGGGTTGCTGAGGATGCTGGTGACGCGCACGTCCGGCCCGCCGATCTGCCCGGCGACGTCGCCGTAGAAGTTCTCGGCGGCGACGATGGCGAGCTTGTTCGGTGCGGCCTGCGCCCGGGCGGGCGCGATCAGCAGCAGGGCCAGACAGGCGGCGATCGCGGCGATGCGCATGCTTGGGTCCGGGGGAGGGCCAGGGTCCTGGTGGGACGCGGGCGGGGTGGCGACGGCGGGCCGGTGCGGCCCAGGAGACGTAATGTTATAATATAACGGATCGCCCCGCCAGCCCCCGACCGCGGCGCCTGGCCGGCCGCACCGCCGTCGTCGGGTCGGGACGATACTCGCTGCCCGTCGCCCTGCCGACCCGGGTCTTCCAGAAACCGCCGAACATCATCGTGCAGGCTGCCCTGGTTGCCCTTCGGGGCGATCGCATAATCGCCGCCCTGTTCAACGATCCGGGTGCAGATCGCCCGTTGGCAGCTCATCGCGTCCGCCGTCACGCGGCAGCCTTTCAGTGACAGCATGGCCAGCAGCTTGGGCACCGCCGTGATCTCATTGGATTTGGCATCGGTGGCAATCTGGCCAAGCAACAGCCGCTGATCGACAGCCCAGGCATGCACCATGTGCAGCGGCGATTTCCCGGCCGCGCGGTCGAACGAACCCCGCAGGCTCTTGCCGTCAACCGCTATCACACCCTCCAGACCCTGGGCGAAGCGCTGCATGAAGCGCACGAAACAGGCCTGGAACGGCTTGGGATCGAGCCGGCGGAACACCCGGCTGAAGGTGTCGTGGCTGGGGATGCCGTGCTTCAGACGCAGGAACTGGCGCAGGAAAGACCGTTTGGCCCGGCCAAAGGCCTCCATGTCGGAGCAGTCTTCGCCACCGCACAGCATGCTGCAGAGGGCGATGATCAGAACCTCGTAAAGGTTGTGGCGGACGTTATCCTGCCGGGGGTCGGAGACCTCGGAGAAACCCGCGATGAACTCTTCCATGCGGGGGCACCTGGGCTGAATCCAAGCGTTGGAATCCAGTCAGGTGCCGCGCCGCAAGCCTGAATCCGCAGAAAACCGGCATATGCGAATCCCCTGGTCCTCCGTGCCATCTCCGTGTCCTCCGTGTTAAAACCTTGCTTGCTTGCCGTAGACCATGCCCATAGGGCCCATCACCGAATTAAAACCAATTCGCGCAACGATGTGTGAATCTGGCAGGACGAAGGCTGCGGGCCGGCAGCGACGATTTTGCTCGTGGCACGAAGGCCAGTCGGGGATGCCGGCCGGAGCCTGTCCTCGGGCGGGCCTGCGGCCCGACCCGGGGGCCGGCATGACGTGGCGGGCGCCGCCGAAGTGTCGATGACGTGGTGGGCACTGCCGAACGGTCGATCACGTGGCGGGCATCGCCGATGCGTCGATCATTCCGGGCCGTTGGTAGTGCGTCGGGAGACCGGCAAGGAGCAGGAGGTGAAAGTCCACTACGGTGAAGACCTAGCGAGTCACGCCGGCCCCGCGCCGTGCGTCGTGTTCCGCGAGGGGCAGGGCGAAGCGTCGGCAGGGGAGCGTGCAGGCTGGCCATTGAGCCGCGTAAGGCCGAAATCCCGGGTGCCGACAGGGTTACCAACCTGGAAGGCAACACGTCCTGCTGCGCTATCGCGAGCGGTGGGCGACCCGGCGCGGTCAGAGACCCCAGCATGCATGGACGCTTCTTGTTCGGGAACCGAGAGATCTCATTCTTGGCCGGTGGCGCAAACTGCCGGTCCGCGTCGGGAAGGTGAGGAGCCGTAGCCGGCGATGCACGGGGGTGAGAAGTCAGACCTGGCCATAGTAGCTGTGAAGCCTGCGAACAACTCCGGGCAACCGGATGCGGAGCGGGTGGAGCCAAGGGCCGGGGCCGAGGGAAATGTGGGCCAGCAGCGCACTCGCCGGGCACAGGACCGGGCAAGCGTGTCACAGGGGCTGGACCGCATACGGAAAGCTGCGAAGGAAAGGAAGAAGGAAAGGTTCACCGCGCTTCTCCACCATGTCGATGTCCCGATGCTGCGGACGGCGTTCTATGCCCTCAGGCGGGATGCTGCTCCCGGAGCGGACGGGCTGACGTGGCAGGACTACGAGACAGACCTCGATCACAGGATCGAGGACCTGCACGACCGGGTCCATCGGGGAGCGTATCGGGCGCAACCATCCCGGAGGAGGTTCATACCGAAGCCGGATGGGCGACAGCGTCCGCTGGCGATTGCCGCGCTGGAGGACAAGATTGTCCAGCGCGCGGTCGCGATGGTGCTGAATGCGATCTACGAGGAAGACTTCCTCGGGTTCTCGTATGGGTTCCGCCCCGGACGCAGCCAGCACGATGCGCTGGATGCCCTGGTGGTTGGGATCGGCAACACCAAGGTGAACTGGATACTGGACGCCGACATCCGGTCATTCTTCGATATGGTCAGCCAGGAGTGGCTGGTCCGGTTCGTGGAGCACCGGGTCGGCGACCGCCGCATCATCCGCCTGATCCAGAAATGGCTGAGGGCGGGTATTCTCGAAGACGAGGTCGTAACTGTCAGTGAAAGGGGAACCGGGCAGGGGTCGGTAATCTCGCCGCTGCTCGCGAATATCTACCTGCACTACGTCTTCGATCTCTGGGCCAACCGCTGGCGACAGCGGGAGGCCACCGGCGACATGATCGTCGTGCGCTACGCGGACGATATCGTCGTGGGGTTCGAGCACGAGGCCGATGCCCATCGGTTCCTCGGAATGATGCGAGCACGTCTGGAAGAGTTCGCACTGACGCTGCATCCGGAGAAGACCCGCCTGATCGAATTCGGCCGCCGAGCGGCGGAGCGGAGAGAAAGGCGCGGGCTGGGCAGGCCGGAAACTTTCAACTTCCTGGGCTTTACCTTGATCTGCGGCAAGTCGCGACGTGGCAAGTTCCTGCTATGGCGGAAATCCCGGCGCGACCGGTTGCAGGCGAAGCTTCTGGCGGTGACGGAGGAAATGCGGCGGCGGATGCACCAGCCGATCCCCCGACAAGGGGAGTGGCTGCGACAGGTGGTCACCGGGTATTTTGCCTATCACGCGGTGCCGACCAACATCCGTGCTCTCCAGACTTTCCGCGACTGCGTGGTTCGGCTCTGGCGGCGGTCGCTTCGGCGACGCGGGCAGCGCGACAAGACGACGTGGGAGCGGATCAAGCGGCTGGCAGAGGACTTCCTGCCGAAGCCGCGCATCCTCCATCCCTGGCCCGAGCAACGCTTCGCCGTCAAACACCCGAGGTGGGAGCCGTATGCGGGAATGCCGCTCGGTACGGCTCTGTGCGGGGGGCGCGCAGTAATGCGCGTCCCTACCGCGATTGAGTTTCCACCGGAGCGGCCGACCCACCGTGAATGAAACCCGAACCCGTAGTTTCTGTTTCGCTCTTATGGCGTTGACTGTTGGACGGCCCGTAGGGCGGAAAAGCGCAGCGCCTTCCACCACCGCCGGGCGAGCCGATCGCATCTGCCGACGTCCCCAACAACATATCCCGCCACCGTCCGATGGCGGAAGGCGCTGCGCTTTTCCGCCCTACGGGGCCGTCCAACAGTCAACGCCATATGAGCCTTCTGTTTAGACCGGCCGGTGGAGATGATGGCACTTCCGTCATTCCGCGGGCGGTATCGCGCGTGGCCGTCAACCGCTCGATCTTTCCGGCGGACACTCAGGGCCCGGCGCCTGCCAGCGCCAACGCCCGCGCATAGACCAGCTTGCGCGGCAGCCCGGTCGCCGCGGCCACCAGTGCGGCCGCGTCCTTCACGCTGTGCGCGCCCAGCGCGGCGCGCAACTGGCCGTCCAGGTCCTCGGCATCGGCCTGCTCGGGCGGCGGCGGGCCGAGCAGCACGGTGATTTCCCCCCGCGGCGGCGTCGCCGCGTAGTGCGCGGCGAGCGCCGGTAGCGCCGCCCGGCGCACCTCCTCGAACCGCTTGGTCAGCTCGCGCGCCACCGCCGCCGGGCGGTCGCCGAACGCGGCGGCAAGATCGGCCAGCATCTCGCCCAGCCGGTGCGGCGCCTCGTGCCAGATCAGCGTCGCCGCCAGCCCGGCGCGCTCGGCCGCGCGCAGCCGCCCGAACGCCGCGCGCCGCGCCGCCGAGCGGGGCGGCGGAAACCCCAGCACCAGGAACGGCAGCGGCGGCAGCCCGGACAGCACCAGCGCGGTCAGCGCCGCGTTCGGCCCCGGCAGCGCCGTCACCGCGGCCCCCGCCGCGATCGCCGCGCGGATCAGCCGGAACCCCGGATCGGACAGCAGCGGCGTGCCGGCATCGGACACCAGCGCGATGCGCTGGCCCTGCGCCAGGCGCGCCAGCAGTGCCGGGATCGCCGCGTCCTCGTTGTGCTCGTGCAGCGCCTGGGTGCGCGCGCCGATCCCCAGTGCCGCGAGCAGCCTGGCAGTGTGGCGCGTGTCCTCGCACAGCACCAGGTCGGCGGCCCGCAGCGTCGCGCGCGCCCGCAGCGTGATGTCGCCGAGGTTGCCGATCGGCGTGGAAACCAGCACAAGGCCCGGCGGCGGGACGAGCGACGGGACGGACGGGCCGTCCGGCGGATCCTCCAGGGGCGGCGCGTCAGATGGTTCGTCGGGCATTCCTACTCCTTCTTGGCACGCTGGCGCTGCCACTGGCACTGGCGGGCTGCGGCGGCGGCTTCGGCGGGTCGTACCGGCTCCCGGCCGATGACCCTCATGCCGTCGCGGGGAGCCTACCAAGCCGGGGCCCCGGCGCCCATCGCCGGGGCCAGCCTTGTGGCGATCCTGCTGCCGTTGTCCGGACCGCGCGCCGATATCGGCCAGCCGATGCTGCAGGCCGCGCAGCTCGCGCTGGATGCCCCGGGGGCGCCGCGGCTGATCGCCAAGGACACCGGCGGCACGCCGGCGGGCGCCGCCGCCGCCGCCCGCGCCGCGCTGGCCGAGGGCGTCGGCCTGATCCTGGGGCCGCTGACCTCCGGCGAGACCGCCGCCGTCGCGCCGATCGCGCGCGCCGCCGGGGTGGCCGTGCTCGCCTTTACCAACGATCCCGCACAGGCCCAGCCCGGCGTCTGGCCGCTCGGCATCACGCCGGGCGAGCAGGTGCGCCGGCTGGTCACCGCGGTGCAGGCCGACGGCAAGACGCGGATCGCCGCGATGCTGCCGGACAACGAGTTCGGCCGGGTGATGGCCAACGCGCTGACCCAGGCGGCCGCCGCACGCAGTCTGCCGCCGCCCGAGATCCGGCAATACGCGCCCAGCATGGCCAGCATCAACGACACCGCACGCGACCTGTCGGACTTCGCCCATCGCCGCGGGCCGCTGGATGCGCAGATCCGCGCCGCCCGCGCCGAGGCCACCGCGGAGGGCCGCCGCAGGGCCCAGGCACTGGCGCGCCAGCCGATCCCACCGCCGCCGTTCGATGCATTGCTGCTCGGCGACGTCGGCAACTCCCTGGCCGAGATCGCCGCGGTGCTGCCCTATTACGACATCGACGCCTCGATCGTGCGCATCCTCGGCCCGGCGCTGTGGGCCAGCGCCGGAAGCCGCGGCGGGCAGATCGTCGGCGCCTGGTACGCCGCGCCCGATCCCGCGGCGCGCCTGCCGTTCGCACAGGCCTACACCGCCAAATACAACGTGGCGCCGCCACCGCTGGCCGACCTTGGGTTCGACGCCGCGGCCATCGCGCGGGTGCTGGCGGCGCGCGGCTACTCGGCCGGCGCGCTGAGCCAGCCGAACGGCTTCGCCGGCGTGGACGGCTGGCTGGCGCTGCTGGCGGACGGCGAGGTGCGCCGCGGCCTGGCGGTGTTCCAGATCCAACCCGGCGGCGGCGCCGATATGCTCGCCCCGGCCCCGGAGTCGCCCACCGCGCCGGGGGCCTGAGGCAAGCAAGGTCGGGGCTCCGCCCCGAGCCCCGCCAGGGGGCTTTGCCCCCTGGACCCCCACCAGAGGCGGAGCCTCTGGACACCATGACCGGGAGTGTGGGGAGGGGAAGGGGGCGGGTGGGCGAGGCGAAGGGGCGCCGTCCGGCCTGCCGGACGGCGCCCCTTCGCCTCGCCCACCCGCCCCCTTCCCCTCCCCACACTCCCAGTGAAGGGTTCCAAGGGCTCGCCCTTGGCGGGGTTCCAAGGGGCAGCGCCCCTTGGGGTCCGGGGCGAAGCCCCGGCCTTGCCTGCCTCAAGCGCCCAGCACGGTGGCGAGTCGAGGACCCGGGCGTTGTTGATCAATCCGCTATTGCATTTTACTGCGGTGATGGATGATAAAATCTGTGGAACTGCTCGGGGTTGTGCGCCGTGGGCCGCCTGCGCGCCGTTTTGTGGATGCTGGGGCTTTGCGTGCTGTCGGCCTGCGGGTCGGGCGGTGGGGCGCGGGTTGGCGATTATGTGGGCGGCAACGCGCCGATCGAGTGCGCGCCGTTCGCCCGCGCGCTCACCGGGGTGCAATTGCACGGCGAGGCGGATGATTGGTGGCAGCAGGCTTCGGGCCGCTACCAGCGTGCATCGCGCCCGGCGGTCGGCAGCATCCTGGTGCTGCGCCGGTCGGGCCGGCTGCCCTATGGGCACGTCGCCGTGGTCACCCGGGTGATGTCGCGCCGCCAGCTGCTGGTGAGCCAGGCCAACTGGGTGCACCATCGCGTCACCGCGGACCAGCCGGTGATCGACGTCTCCTCCGCCAACGACTGGAGCGTGGTGCGGCTGTGGTGGCCGCCGTCCGGCCAGATGGGGATCACCGACTATGCGGTGCGCGGCTTCATCCTGCCGGATCGTCCGGCCTCGCACGACCAGTTGATCGCGGCGACGCCGCGCGCGGTTCGGCTGGCGGAGAACCGGTAGCGGGCGGGGGTGCGAGGCCACGCTAGTCGGCGGCGCCCTGGGTCTGGCGGAACGGCGCCGTCTGATAGACGCCGAGCACCCGCACCTCGGAGGAAAAGAACGTCAGCTCCTCCAACGCGCGGCGCATCGCCGGCTGCTCGGGATGGCCGTCGGCGTCGCACAGGAACTGGGTGGCGACGAACTGGCCGGCCAGCATGTAGCTCTCCAGCTTGGTCAGATTCACCCCGTTGGTCGCGAAGCCGCCCATCGCCTTGTACAGCGCCGCCGGCACGTTGCGCACGCGGAACACGAAGGTGGTCATCAGGTTCGGCGTCGCCGGGTCGGGCACGTTCGGCCGCGGCGCCATGACGTAGAAGCGGGTGGTGTTGTGCGCCGCGTCCTCGACGTTGCGGCGCAGGATCTCCAGGCCGTAGATCCCGGCGGCCAGCGAGGAGGCGATCGCCGCGTCCTCCGTGTTGTTCCATTGCGCCACCATCGCCGCGGCCCCGGCGGTGTCGGCCTGCACCACCGGCGTCAGGCCGAGCTGGCGCAGGATGTGGCGCACCTGGCCGAGCGCCACCGGGTGGGAGTGGGCGCGCTTCAGCCCGGCGATGGTGGCGCCCTGCGGGGCCAGCAGGCAGTGCTCGACGCGGTGGAAGTGCTCGCCGACGACGAACAGCCCGGACTCGGGCAGCAGATGGTGGATGTCCGGCACGCGCCCGGCGAGGCTGTTCTCGCACGGCAGCATGGCCAGCGCGGCGCGGCCGTCGCGCACCGCCTCGATCGCCGCCTCGAAGGTCTCGCAGGGCAGGGTGGCCATGGTGGGGTAGGCGTCGCGGCAGGCCAGGTCGGAGTAGGCGCCGGGCTGGCCCTGGAAGGCGATCAGTGCGGTCATGCGGCGGTCCTCAGCAGCGCCCGGGCGCGGTCCAGGTCGTCCGGCGTGTCAACGCCGAACGGGCCGTGCGGCACGTGGGCGCAGCCGATGCGCATGCCGGCCTCCAGCGCGCGCAACTGCTCCAGGCGCTCGCGCTGCTCCAGCGGCGCCTCGGGCAGCGCGACGAAGCGGGCCAGCGCGGCGCGGCGGTAGGCGTAGATGCCGATGTGGTGCCAGCGCGGGCCGTCGCCCCAGGGGATCGATGCGCGGGAGAAATACAGCGCCCGCGCCGTCGCCGCGCCGGGGGCGAACAGGCAGGCGGCCTTGACGAACGACTCGGTGGCGGCCTCGGCGTCGGACAGGAAGGGGACGACCAGGGTGCCGATATCGACCTCGGGGTCGGCCAGCGGGGCGAGCGTGGCGCGCAGGCTGGCGACCGGCAGGGTGGGGAAATCGCCTTGCAGGTTCACCACCACGTCGTGCGCGCCGGCCGGATCGAGGCTGGCCAGCGCGGCGTGGACGCGGTCGGAGCCCGACGGCAGGGCGGGATCGGTCAGCACCGCGGTGCCGCCGGCGGCGCGCACCGCAGCGGCGATCTCGGGGTCGCCGCAGGCCACCGCGACCGGGCCGAGGTCGGCGGCCAGCCCCAGTTCCAGCATGCGCACGATCATCGGCTTGCCGTTGATGTCGGCCAGCGGCTTGCCGTGCAGCCGGGTGGAGGCCATGCGGGCGGGGATGATGACGATTGGCTTCATGCGGGTGGCTTCATGCGGGCGGGTTCATCGGAAATACGCCGGTTGGGGAAGCGGACGAATGCGCCGGGGGACGGGTTGAAGCGGTTGGATGGTTTGCCTATGGTGCCGCGCACCTTATGAAGGCGCACGCCCGCGTGCAAATCGGCGCGGGCGCGATCGGTTATGTCAGACGCACGGCGGAGAAGACAGGTCGCATGGACAGCATGGAAGTCAACAAGGGCATTGCCGCTGTCCTTGTGGTGGGGATCGTGTTCTTTCTGACCGGCCTGATCGGCGACCACCTGGTGCACGAGACGGAGCCGAGCAAGCCGGCGCTGAACATCCAGACCGGCGCCGCGCCGGCAGCCCCGACGGCCGCGGCCAAGCCGGAGGCGCTGGCGCCGATCGGGCCGCTGCTGGCGAGCGCCGATCCGGCGGCCGGCGAGGCCTATACCAAGAAGGTCTGCGTCGCCTGCCACACCTTCAACGAGGGCGGCAAGCCGGCGGTCGGACCGAACCTGTACGGCGTCGTCGGCGGGCCGCACGACCACGAGGCGGGCTTCAACTACTCCGACGCGCTGGAGAAGTTCAAAGCCCAGCCGTGGAGCTATGAGGCGCTGAACCACTGGCTGTTCAAGCCGAGCGACTACGCGCCGGGCACCCGCATGACCTTCGCCGGCATTTCCAGCGCCAAGGACCGCGCCAACGTGATCGCCTATCTGCGCACGCTGGCGCAGACCCCGGTGCCGCTGCCGACGGCCGAAGCAGCGGCGCCCGCCGCCGCGCCGGCCGCGGAGGCGCCGAAGAAGCCCTGAGGCGCGCGGCGCCGGCATGGAACCCGAGGCGCTCGACCGGCTGATCGCGGGCGCCGACGCGGCGGCCGACGTGGCCGGAGCGGTGATCCGCCCGTTCTTCCGCGCCGGGCTGAGCGCCGACCTGAAATCCGACCACAGCCCGGTGACGGTCGCCGACCGCAGCGCCGAGCAGGCGATGCGCGCGGTGCTGCGCGAGCGCTTCCCCGAGCACGGCGTGCTCGGCGAGGAGTTCGGCCACGACCGGCCGGAGGCGCGGCTGTGCTGGGTGCTCGATCCGATCGACGGCACCCGCGCCTTCATCACCGGCCGCCCGGTGTTCGGCACGCTGGTGGCGCTGCTGGAAGACGGCCGGCCGATCCTGGGCGTGATCGACCAGCCGGTGACGGCGGAGCGCTGGATCGGCGCCGCCGGGCGGCGGACGGTGTTCCGCGGCCCGATGGGCGGCGCCGCCGGCTGCCGGCCCTGCGCGGCGCTGGCCGAGGCCGAGCTGTCCTGCACCGGCCCCGGGCTGCTCGGGGCCGACATGCCGCGCTGGCAGCATTTGGCCGACGCGGTGCGCCGGGTGTCGTGGGGCGGCGACTGCTATGCCTACGGGCTGCTGGCGCTGGGTCATATCGACGTCATCGCCGAGGCCACCATGAAGCCGTGGGACTGGGCCGCGCTGGTGCCGGTGATCGAGGGCGCCGGCGGGCGCATCACCGACTGGTCCGGCCAGGCGTTGCACCTGGGCGGCGACGGGCGGGTGCTGGCGGTGGGCGATCCGGGGCTGCTCGACGCGGCGATCGCGCTGCTGGCGGGGTAGCTCTCGGACCGATCGTCCGGGGCGCCGGATCGCCGCTCAGCAAGCAAGATTCACCACAGAGGCACAGAGACACTGAGAAGAAAGCGAATGCGCCTCGCGCGGCGCGCTTGCGTCATATACCAAGCGTCCGAATGATCGACGCTTCGGCGGTGCCACCACGTCATGCCGGCGCATGCCAGCGTCATGCCGGCGCAACCCCACCGCCACCCCCGGCGCATGCCCCCGTCACGCCGGTCCCCGGGTCCGGCGGCCCCCCCCGTCATGGCCGGCGAATGCCGGCATCCACGGCTTGCCTTGGTGCAGCAAGCACACCCGTGGCTCCCCGGCCCGCGCCTCCCCCGCCGCCACCCGCCGCCCACGCATAGGGTCGTTGCGCCCAATCGCCACTCGACACCGCCGCGATCCCCGGCGGCGGCGCCAGCGGCCCCGGCCACCCCGCCACCGCCGGCGGCCCGAACCGCGCGGCGAGGAGTTCGGCCACCGGCGGCTGCCAGGTCCGCGCCAGCGGCGTGCTGGCGAGCGGCAACGCCCGCGCCGGCCCCACCTCCACCCGCGCTTCCGCCGGCGCGTCCCGCGCCGCGCCTTGCATGGGGTCGTTGCGCGGCGTGCCCGACTGGTGCCCCGCTCCCGCGCCTTGCATGGGGTCGTTGCCGCGCGCCGCCAATGCCGCGCGCAGCTGCCGCAGCATCACCTCGCGCGCCAGGGCCTCCGCCAGCCCGGGCGATCCAGGCGCCCAGCCGACCGCCTCGCCCGCCGGGTGCCCCGCCGGCGCCCCGCCCCCGCCGGCGCGCCGCGCATGGGGTCGTTGCGCGAGCCGCGCGCCCGGCGCCGCACCGCCGCACCGTGCATGGGGTCGTTGCTCGAACCGCGCGCCGCGCGCGCTGCCGCCCGCGCTGCGCGCTTCGCCCCGAGTGCCGCCTCGATCGCCGCCCGCCACGCCGCCTGCGCCGCCGCCTCGACCCGCGCCGCCGCCCGCTCGGCCGCCCGGCCGCGCAGCGCCACCGCCGCCGCGCCGTCGGTCCCCCCGCCGGCCGCCGCACGCCCGCGCCAGCGCCGCGCGCCGCCGCCGCCCGGCCCCGAGCGCCGGCGCCGGATCCGCGCATGGGGTCGTTGCGTGCAGCGCCTCCCACGCCAGCTGCGAGGGGTGCTTCGGCGGCAGCAGCTCCGCCGGCACCGTCTCCAGCCGCGCCGCCGCCTCGGCCGGCAAATACGCCCGCAGCCGATGCGCCGCGCACGTCAGCCGGGTCCGCACCAGCAGCGCCCGGAAATAGCGCTGCTGCGTCCGCTGCGCCGCGCCGCTCATGGCGTAACGGCCGTGCGTGGTCTTCGCCGCGATCATCCGCGCCAGGCCGGCGGCGGTGCGCGGCCCGGTGCTGAGCCCCGCCGTGCAGGCGGCAGCGGCCGTTCGCCATCGCCAGGCCGAGGCACGGGCTGCCGGCCCGGGTCCGCGCGCCGCACGGCGGGGCGCGGCGCGGGGCGGCTGGGGGCGCCGCGGTTGGCTGCGGTGGGGGTGCGCTGGCGCTCATGCCACGACCCGGGGGCGCGGGCGCTGGGTTCGGGGCTGGTCTGGCGTGCGCCGGTCCGCCGGGGTTCGCTCGGGTGGTGGGGTCGGCCACGCCGGCTGGGCGGGCGCGGCGGGGGCGGGTGCGACGCCGGCGCGCGGCCTGGGCGGCCAGATCTCCAGCGACCAGCCGTCGCCCTGCTCCACGATGCCGCCGGCGCGGCGCACGCCGACGCCGCCGCCCGGGGGCTCGGCCGCCGGCCGGTCAGCCCAGGCCGCCGCGTCCGCTGCCTCCGCCGGCGCGGGCGGCTCCGGCGCCAGCTCCGGGTCCGGCGCCGGTGGTTCCGGCGGCGGCGCCTCCGCTGCGGCGGCGCGGGCGCCGGTCGCGGCGGCCTGGACCCCGCGGCACCAGAGACCGTCCAGCGCCGCCAGGTCGAACCCGTCCACCGCCCCCACGTCGCGGAACGGCATCACCCGCGCCTGCCGCCGCTCCAGCGCCCGCTCCAGCCGCACCACCGAGCGCAGCAGCTCGTCGGTGGTGCGGGCGGTCAGGCGCCGCTCGGCCAGCGGCAGGTCGGGGGTCATCAGCCGCTGCATCATCTCATCGGCGAGGAACTGCACGACGACGAGCTGGCCGGCGAGGTGGCCCTGCGCCGGGTCCATCGGCACCCTGGCGGCGATCTCCTCGATGATCCGGGTGAGCCGCGCTTTGCGCCAGGCAGGGGAGGCATCGGGCGGGCGGCGGCGGCATGGCGGTCAGCACGCCGTGCAGCAGGTCCTGGCTGAGGTGGTACTCGGGCATCGCTTCCTGGATGGTGCGAAAGGTAATTCCGCTGGAGGGGGCGGGCATGGTGATGGGCTCCGGCTGAAATGGATGAAGGATAGTCACATATACTAACTAAGCAACGGAAGCAAACCCGTCGGGGGGCGGATGGGGGGCGTTGGCTGGTTTGCTGCCTGGTTGGGGTGGGGGCGGCCTCGGTCTGGGGCTTGGCGGGGTCCGCAAGCAAGCAAGGATTCAGCACGGAGAAGAAGGGAGGACCACGGAGGCCACGGAGGCAGCAAGGATGGCGCTGCGCAGTGGCTTGGCACACACCACGTCATGGCCGGCGTAGGCCGGCCATCCATGACTTGCCTTCGTGCAGCAAGCAGACCCGTGGGTGCTGGCCGACGCCCGGCATGACCTGGTGGCGCCGCCGAAGAGTCGATCATTCGGACGCCTGGCATTACGCAGGCAACAGGAAGGGAAAACGCAGATGCACGCGGATCAGAAGGATGCACGCAGATGGCGCGCCTGCACCGCCACTGGGCAGGAGGCGAGCCAATGACGCCTCAGCCGGAATCCGCGTGCATGCGGGGCGTGCGCTCGCGGCAGGCAGCGGCAGCGAGCAGGTGGGCGTTACGCGGTCTCCGTTGCTCGAATGCCCGCAATGGGTGCAGGCTGTGTGAAAACGTCGAACCGTAACGGCAATGAGCAACTATGTGGCCCAGAGCGTCTCCGATCTGAACGTTTCTGCATGCTGTCGTGCAAACCGGCGACATATCGTTACGCGATGACCGCCGGTCACCACGTTTTCACACAGCCTCGGTGGAGAGCGGCTGTAGCCGCTGTTTCTGAAGACGGCTTTAGAGCCGCCAATGCACCAATGATTGGCCTCACCGTGCCCCCCCGTTGAATTGCTGTGCTGTGGTACGCCTAGCAGACAAGTCAGCTTACCGCTGCGACCCGGCTCACAGCGTTACATTCTGAGGACGGGCAAAATCCAGCTCGAGCAAATTTACCCTTCCGCCGACTACCCCTTGACCAACGGGCAGGCGTTGCCGCCGGGCCGCTTGAACGCGTCAGCACCGGGTATCGTGCCGACCAGCTTGTAGAGGTCCCATTCGCCGTTCGATTCGGACGGCTCCTTGACCTCGAACAGGTACATGTCGCGTATCAGCGAGCCGTCCGGCTGGATGTGGCCGTCCTTCGTCATGAAGTCGTTTATGGGATGGGACCTCAGCTGTTTCATGACGGCCGCGGCATCGAGGCTGTTCGCCGCCTTGACCGCCGTCAGCCAGTTGAGCGTCGCACTGTAGTCGCCGGCGTGGACCATTGTCGGCTCCTTGTGCATCTCGGCATCAAAGCGCTTCGACCAGGCGCGGGTCTGGTCGTTCTGGTTCCAGTAGAAAGCCGAGGTCAGCTGCAGCCCCTGCGCCGTCTTGAGGCCGAGGCTGTGGATATCGGTGAGGAAGATCAGGAGACCCGCAAGCTTCTGGCCGCCCTCCACGATGCCGAATTCGGCCGCCTGCTTGATCGAGTTGATCGTGTCGCCGCCGGCATTGGCGAGGCCGATGATCTGCGCCTTCGAGGCCCTCGCCTGCAGCAGGTAGGAGGAGAAATCGGCGGTATTGAGCGGCACCAGGGCGTGGCCCAGCACCTTGCCGCCATTCTCCTCGACGACCGCGGCGGTATCGCGCTCGAGGGCAGTGCCGAACGCGTAATCGGCGGTGATGAAGAACCAGGTCTTGCCGCCCGCCTTGACCACCGCCGAACCGGTGCCGTTGGCGAGCGCCGTCGTGTCGTAGGTCCAGTGCACCGAGGTCGGGGAGCAGTTCTTGCCTGTCAGGTCGGACGATGCGGCGCCGTTGATCAGGATGACCTTGTTCTTCTCGCGCGCCACCTCCTGCACCGCCAGCGCGACGCTCGAAGTCGTCAGGTCGGTGATCATGTCAACGCCCTGGTCGAACCATTGCCGGGCGATCGCCGAGGCAACGTCGGGTTTGTTCTGGTGGTCTGCGCTGATGACCTCGATCTTCTTGCCGAGCACGCTTCCGCCGAAATCAGCCGCTGCCATCTTGACCGCCGCGACCGCGCCCGGCCCGGAAAGGTCAGCATAAAGGCTCGACATGTCTGTCAGGACGCCGATCTTGACGACATCAGCCGCACGCGCGGTGAGGACAAACGGCGACGCGAGTTGCAGCGCGCCAGCCGCCACAGCCGTTTTCAACACCGTGCGTCGATCAGGCTTCATTGGATAGTTCACAGGTTTCATCTGCCTTCTCCCACCGTTCTTTTCGGCTGCATCTCAAAACATTTGAGCAGCGGCCCTAGTCCCGAACCGGCAGCAAGCGACAGGTCGTCGACTCCCAACGCGTCGAACCCGCCGCCCCAAGTGCGGCAACTTTTTATTGATGTCATATCGTACTGAAGAGTATCCCTCGGCATGTCATTGAGTTGAATCAAATGGTCAGCAAGGTTGCCGGACCGCACGCATAATGCAATTCGTCGCGAAAGACCGCAAAGGGTCGAATCCGGCGGCTCCGGCCAAGTGACCCGGCTGTCGCTGCTGCGGGTTGGTCGGCGACATTCAGACCGGCGCGCTGCCAGCGACCGCGCGCCGTCGGGGGAAGAAAGCAAGGGCGGGGCTCGGCCCCGGACCCCGCCAGAGGGGCTTTGTTCCCTGGCCCCCCAGCGGAGGCCGCTGCCGGCGCCTGCCCCCGGGCACTTGTCCTGGGGGGCGGGGGTCCAGGGGGCAGCGCCCCCTGGCGGGGTCCGGGGCGGAGCCCCGCTCTTGCTTTCTTTCCCCGATGACCCGGGCCGCTTGTGGCCTCCCCCCCGAACCGTGGTAGACCCTGTTCGGGAGGTCGGCGGCGGACGGGCGCCTCGCCAACCCGGTCAGGTCCGGAAGGAAGCAGCCGCAACGAGTTTCCGCTCGGGTCGTTCGTTCGGCCTCCCACCCGCCACCGTGTGAACCCAGGGGGCCGCTGCGGCGGCTATGACCGCGCGCATGTCTGGCCTGTTCCAGGACGACCCGCCACCGGACGAGGCCCTGCCGCCGCAGGAGGGGCCCGGGCTGTTCGGCGACGCGCCGCCGGCGCCCGCGGCGCAGGCCGTCGCCTACCGGGTGTTGGCGCGCAAGTACCGCCCCACCCGGTTCGACGACCTGATCGGGCAGGAGGCGATGGTGCGCACGCTGCGCAACGCCTTCGCCACCGGGCGGGTGGCGCACGCCTTCATGCTGACCGGCGTGCGCGGGGTGGGCAAGACCACCACGGCGCGCATCATCGCGCGCGCGCTGAACTGCACCGGCCCGGACGGCGCCGGCGGGCCGACCGCCGATCCGTGCGGGGTGTGCGGCAACTGCCTCGCGATCCTGGCCGAGCGCGAGCCGGACGTGTTCGAGATGGACGCCGCCTCGCGCACCGGGGTCGATGACGTGCGCGAGATCATCGAGGTCAGCCGCTCGCGGCCGATGCACATCCGCACCAAGGTGTTCATCATCGACGAAATCCACATGCTGACGCGCAACGCGTTCAACGCGCTGCTGAAGACGCTGGAGGAGCCGCCGCCGCACGTGAAGTTCGTGTTCGCGACGACGGAGATCCGCAAGGTGCCGATCACCGTGCTGTCGCGCTGCCAGCGGTTCGACCTGCGCCGGGTGCGGGTGGCGGAGCTGGCGCAGCACTTCGCGCGGATCGCCGAGAAGGAGGGGGTGACGATCGAGCCGGCGGCGCTCGACCTGATCGCGCGGGCGGCGGACGGCTCGGTGCGCGACGGGCTGTCGCTGCTGGACCAGGCGATCGCGCAGGCGGAGGGGATGATCACCGCGGCGCAGTGCGCCGAGATGCTGGGGCTGGCGGACCGCGAGGCGGTGTTCGACCTGATGGAGGCGGTGATGGCGGGCAAGCCGGCCGCGGCGCTGGCGATCACCGACCGGGCGTACGAGCGCGGGGCCGACCTCGGCACGCTGCTGCAGGATTTGCTGGAGCTGCTGCACACGGTGACGCGGCTGAAATCGGTGCCGGCGCTGCGCGACAGCGCCGAGCTGCCGGAGGTGGAGCGCACGCGGGGGGCGGCGCTGGCCGAGCGGCTGACGGTGCCGACGCTGGCGCGCGCCTGGCAGATGCTGCTGAAGGGCGTGGCGGAGGTGGAGACGGCGCCGGACCGGCGGGCGGCGGCGGAGATGGTGCTGATCCGGCTGTGCCACGTCGCCGAGCTGCCGCCGCCGGGCGACCTGGTGCGCCGGCTGACCGGCGGCGCGGCCTCGGCCGGCGGCGGCGCGGGCGCGGCGGTGCCGGGCGGTGGCGCGGCGGGGGGCGGTGCGAGCGGCGACGGCGTGGCCGGTGGCCCGATTGGCGGTGGCCCGGTTGGTGGTGGCCCGGCTGGGGGTGGCCCGCCTGGGGGTGGCCCGGCTGGGGGTGGCTCGCCGGGGTGGTCGAGTGGGCGGGCCGATCGGCGGGGGCATGCGCGCGATGGCCGGGGGCGGCGTCCTGGCGGCCGCCGACCCGGCAGTCGCGCGCGCCGCGGCGCCGCAGCTTGCCGGCTTCCGCGACGTCGTCGCGCTGGTGGCGGAGCGGCGGGAGGCGATGCTGCACGCGCATCTGGTGCACTCGGTCCATCTGGTGCGGTTCGCCCCGCCGGTGATCGAGCTGCGCCCGCAGGCCGATGCGCCGCGCGACCTGGCCTCGAAGCTGGCGGCGCTGCTGAGCGAGGCGACCGGGACGCGCTGGACCATCGCGCTGTCGGCCGCCGAGGGGGCGGCGACGCTGGCCGAGCAGGGCTCGGCGGCGGATGCGGCGCGGCGCTCGGCGGCGGCGGACCATCCGCTGGTGCGCGCGATCATGGCGGCGTTCCCCGGCGCGCGGATCGACCAGGTGCACGACGCGACGACCGACGCCTATGGGCTGCCGGCGGAGGTGCCGCCGACCGAGGCCGCACCGGCCGCGGACTTTCCCGATGCGGATTATTCGGACGAGATGGAGACGCGACGAATGAAGAACCTCGCCGGCCTGATGAAGCAGGCGCAGCAGATGCAGTCGAAGATGGAGGAGATGCAGGCCCGGCTGCAGACGCATCGAGGTCGAGGGCGTCGCCGGTGCCGGGCTGGTCGCGGTGACGCTGAACGGCAAGGGCGAGCTGCGGCGGGTGAAGATCGATCCGAAGCTGGCCGATCCGGCGGATGTCGAGATGCTGGAGGACCTGCTGGTTGCCGCGCACCGCGACGCCAAGGGCAAGCTCGAAGTGATGACGCAGGCCGAGATGCAGAAGGTCACCGGCGGGCTGCAATTGCCGCCGGGGATGAAGCTGCCTTTCTAGTTGTCAGTTTTCAGTTGTCAGTTGTCAGAACGGCGCGTGTGGGGGAGGTGGGTTGTGCTGCGTGCGACCATTCGTCTGACAACTGACGACTGAACACTGACGACTGTCATGGGGGGACCCGAGGTCGAGCGGCTGATCGGATTGCTGGCCAAGCTGCCGGGGCTGGGGCCGCGCAGCGCGCGTCGGGCCGCGCTGAAGATGCTGCAGCAGCCGCAGGCGCGCATGCTGCCGCTGGCGGCGGCGCTGGCCGAGGCGGCGCGCGCGGTGCAGCCGTGCCGCGCCTGCGGCAACCTGGACAGCCAGGATCCCTGCGCCATCTGCGCCGATGCGCGGCGCGACCGCTCGGTGATCTGCGTGGTGGAGGGCGTTGCCGACCTGTGGGCGCTGGAGCGCGCGCGGGTGCATCGCGGGCTGTACCACGTGCTGGGCGGTACGCTGTCGGCGCTGGCCGGCGTCGGGCCGGAGGACCTGAACGTCACGCCGTTGCTGGCGCGGATCAATGCCGGCGGCGTCGGCGAGGTGATCCTGGCGCTGCCGGCGACCGTCGATGGCGCCACCACGGCGCACTGGCTGACCGACCGGCTGAAGCCGCTCGGCGTGACGGTGACGCGGCTGGGGCAGGGCGTGCCGATTGGCGGCGCGCTGGATGTGCTGGACGAGGGCACCCTGGCGGCGGCGCTGCGTGGCCGGCGGCCGTCGTGAGCCGGCGGCGCTGGCACTGTGCCGATGGTGCGGTCCCGATGCCCGTGGCGCAATGAGCTTGGCGCAATGACCGTGGTGGAAGGTCCTCTGGCGATGACCCGGTTCCGATGACGCTTTCCAGACGGGCGCTGATCCACCTGGTCGGCAAGGCGGGCGGCGTCGCGGCGGCCTATCACACCATGGCGGCGATGGGCCTGCTGGCGGTGCCGGAGGCCTATGCCGGCCCGCCGGCGCTGCCGCCGGGCCGCGGGCGGCGCGTGGTGATCGTCGGCGCCGGCATCGCCGGGATGGTGCTGGCCTACGAGCTGCGCAAATCCGGCTACGCACCGTTGGTGCTGGAGGCGCGGGCGCGCCCGGGCGGGCGCAACTGGTCGCTGCGCGGCGGCGATTCGGTGGTCGAGACCGGCAGCGTGCAGCATGTCGCGTGGGACCGCGGCGCGCAGCTGTATTTCAATCCGGGGCCGGCGCGGTTGCCGTATCACCACGCGGGCATCCTGGCGTATTGCCGCGCGCTGGGCGTGTCGCTCGAGGTGATGTGCAACGACAATCGCGGCGCGCTGATGCAGGACGACGCGGTGTTTGACGGCGCGCCGCAGCTCAATCGGCGGGTGGTCAACGACGCGCGCGGCTATGTCGCGGAGCTGGCGGCGAAGGCGGTGGACCAGGCCGCCCTGGCGCAGCCGGTCGGCGCCGAGGACAAGGAACGGCTGCGCGCGTTCCTGCGCAACTTCGGCGCGCTGGACCAGGACCTGGCGTATCACGGGTCCTCGCGCGCCGGCTGGGCGGTGCCGCCGGATGCCACGCAGGCCGGCACGCAATATCAGCCGTTGGATTTGCGCCAGATCCTGGCTGCGGATTTCTGGCGCGGCCCGATGCAGTTCGGCGAACTTTCGACCATGGCGGCGACCATGCTGCAACCGGTGGGCGGCATGGGCCGCATCGGCCAGGCGTTCGGCCAGGCGCTGCGCGGCGTCATCAGGTACGAGGCGGTGGTAACGCAACTGCGCCGCACCGAGGCGGGGGTGCGGATCGCCTGGAAGCACGCGCGCACCGGCGCCGAACACCGGGTCGACGCGCCGTTGGTGGTCGTTGCCGTGCCGTTTCCGGCACTGCGCGCGGTGGACGCGGATTTCGCCCCCGTAACGCGCGAGGCGATGGCCGCGGTCGACTACGTGCCCGCCGGCAAGGTGGCGTTCCAGGCGTCCCGGCGCTTCTGGGAACTGGATCGGCAGATCTACGGCGGCATTTCCTGGACCAGCCGCGACGCGACCCAGGTCTGGTACCCCTCGGGCGGGCTGCAGCAGGCCAAGGGCATCCTGGTGGGCGCCTATATCTGGTCGGACAAACTCGGCACCGGTTTCGCGGCCAAGCCGGTCGCGCAACGGCTGAGCGACACGCTGGATGACGTTGCGCACCTGCATCCCGAGGCAGCGCGCTGGCTGGGGCAGGGGGTGTCGGTGGCATGGAAGAATATTCCGTACTCGCACGGCGCCTGGGCGGAATGGAGCAAGCCAGCGCGCACCGCCCAGTTTCCCGTGCTGGAGCAAGGCGACGGGCCCTATCTGTTCGCCGGCGAACACATGTCGTTCATCACCGGCTGGCAGGAAGGCGCCGTGCGCTCGGCCCACAAGACGCTGCACGACATCGCCGCCCGCCTGCGCTGACCCCCAATCGCCAGGGCGGGCTGGGGCGCGGGCGATGGGGGAGGAAGCAAGGCCGGGGCTCCGCCCCGAACCCCGCCAGGGGGGCGTTGCCCCCCTGGACCCCCCACCAGAGGCAGCGGCCTCTGGACTCCATGACTGGGAGTGTGGGGAGGGGAAGGGGGCGTGGGGGCAGGGTGTCGGGGGCGTCCGGCACACCGGACGGCCCCGACACCCTGCCCCCACGCCCCCTTCCCCTCCCCACACTCCCAGTCCGGGGTTCCAAGGGCTCCGCCCTTGGCGGGGTTCCAAGGGGCAGCGCCCCTTGGTGGGGTCTGGGGCGAAGCCCCAGCCTTGCTCCCCCCGCCCGCACCCAGCCCACCCAGGCGATCGGGGGTCAGTTCAGGCGGCTGCGCAGGGTGGCGATGTTGGTGCGGGCGCGGGTGGCGGCGTCGCCTTCCGGGACCAGCGCCAGGAAGTGTTCGTAGCAGCGCACCGCGGCGGCGACGTGGTCGAGGGACTGGTGCAGTGCCGCGGCCTCGGCCCACAGGGTGGCGTGGTCGGGGGCGATACGCAGCATGTCCGACACGCAGGCCAGGCCGCCCGGGACGTCGCCGGCCTGCAGGCGGCGGCTTTTGACGTTGTTCTGCAACCGCAGCAGCACGCCGCGCGCGTTCATCGGCTGCAGCACGCCGGGGCGCAGTTCGGCCTTGTCGCCCGCCACCCGTTTGATGAGGGCGCGCAGGTCGTGTGCGGCCATTTCCATGCCGCCATTGAACACGTCGAGCACGACCTGGCTGCCCTTGGTGGACAGTGCGATCAGGAAATGACCGGGGAAATCGACGCCGTGCGCGGCCCAGCCGACCGAGCGGCAGGCGTGCAGCCAGATGACGCCGAGCGCGACGGGCATGCCCTGGCGCCGCTCGATCACCCGGATCAGGTTGGCGTTGGCGAGGTCGTCGTAGGTTTGCGCGTCGCCGTGGTAGCCGTGTTGGCCGGCCAGGAGGCGGGTCAGCACGCTGGCGCGCGCCTCCAGGTCGGTGATGCCGCGGCCCATGCCGACCATCTCGCGCACCAGCTTCGACAGGTGCGCGCGCGCGCCGGCCCAGTCGGCGTCCGGCAGGTCGATGCGCGCGAATTGCAGTGCCGCCTCCGCGATGTCGAGCTCGACGTCGGGGATCTGGCCGAAGGCATCGAGCGCACTGCGCGGATCTGACATGGGTTCCCGACGGGATGCCGCCAGGCGCTACTCCGCCGCGGCGGCGGGTTGGTAGATCTCCTGGCCCTTGGCGCGGAACTCCTCGCTTTTCGCCGTCCATCCCGGACATCCGCTCGGCCTCCTTGCGCAGATCCTGGGTGATCTGCATCGAGCAGAATTTCGGCCCGCACATGGAACAGAAATGCGCGACCTTGTGCGCCTCCTTGGGCAGCGTCTGGTCGTGGAATTTGCGCGCCGTGTCGGGATCGAGCGAGAGGTTGAACTGATCCTCCCAGCGGAACTCGAAGCGGGCGCGGCTGACCGCGTCGTCGCGCAGCCTGGCCGCCGGATGGCCTTTTGCCAGGTCGGCGGCGTGCGCGGCGATGCGGTAGGTGATCACCCCGGTCTTCACGTCGTCGCGGTCGGGCAGGCCGAGATGTTCCTTCGGCGTCACGTAGCACAGCATTGCGGTGCCGAACCAGCCGATCATCGCCGCGCCGATCGCGCTGGTGATGTGGTCGTAGCCGGGCGCGATGTCGGTGGTCAGCGGGCCGAGGGTGTAGAACGGCGCCTCGCCGCACTCGGCGAGCTGCTTGTCCATATTGACCTTGATCTTGTGCATCGGCACGTGGCCGGGGCCCTCGATCATCACCTGGCAGCCCTTGTCCCAGGCGATCTTGGTCAACTCGCCCAGCGTCTCCAGCTCGCCGAACTGCGCGGCGTCGTTGGCATCGGCGTTCGAGCCGGGGCGCAGCCCGTCGCCGAGCGAGAACGAGACATCGTATTTGCGCATGATGTCGCAGATCTCGTCGAAGCGTTCATACAGGAAACTTTCCTTGTGGCGCGACAGGCACCACTTGGCCATGATCGAGCCGCCGCGCGAAACGATCCCGGTGACGCGCCGGGCCGTCAGCGGCACGTATTTCAGCCGCACGCCGGCGTGGATGGTGAAGTAGTCGACGCCCTGCTCGGCCTGTTCGATCAGCGTGTCCTTGAACACTTCCCAGTCGAGCTTGGTGGGGTCGCCGTCGACCTTCTCCAGCGCCTGGTAGATCGGCACGGTGCCGATCGGAACAGGGGAATTGCGCAGGATCCAGCCGCGGATGTTGTGGATGTTGCGCCCGGTGGACAGGTCCATCACCGTGTCGGAGCCCCAGCGGATCGCCCAGACCAGTTTCTCCACCTCCTCGGCCGCGCCCGAGGTGACGGCGGAGTTGCCGATGTTGGCGTTGATCTTCACCAGGAAGTTGCGCCCGATGATGACCGGTTCGAGCTCGGGATGGTTGATGTTGGCGGGGATGATGGCGCGGCCGCGGGCGATTTCGCTGCGGACGAATTCGGCGGTGATGAAGGCGGGGATCTCGGCGCCGAAGCTTTCGCCGTCGGCGACGCGCTCGGCGGCGCCGTCGAGCATCGCCTGGCGGCCCATGTTCTCGCGGTGGGCGACGTAGATCATTTCGTCGGTGATGATGCCGGCGCGGGCGAATTCGTACTGGGTGACGGGTTGGCCTGGCTGGCCGCCGTAGACCGGGTGGTCGGCCGGGCATGTGCGGCACCAGCTTGTCGCCGCTGGCGCCGCCGTTGTCCTCGGGCTTGCTGGCGCGGGCGGCGATGCGCGCGAAGCCGCGTTTGGCGAGCCAGCCGGCGCGGATCGGCGGCAGGCCGGCTTCCAGGTCGATGGTGACCGCCGGGTCGGTGTAGACGCCGGAGCAGTCATAGGCGCGGTAGGGGTCTTCGCCCGCCGAGGGGTCGAGCGCGATCTCGCGGAACGGCACGTGGATGTCCGGCCGTCCCTCGGGCGAGGTGTAGATCTTGCGCGAGCCGGCGATCGGGCCGGTGGTCACGCTGGATGGGCGGGCGGCGGTTTTCGACTGGACCGTCATCGTCGTCTCCTCAGGCGCTGCGCGGGTGCCGCTGCGGGCGGAGGAGGGGTGATGTGCAGCCCCCGTCCCTCCGCCGGCATGACCCGGTTCAGGTTCAAGGGTCACCGCGCCGCCGCGGTTGGCGCGGTCCTGGCGGTCTCTCAGCCCCCTGCGGCGGGGCTCCCCTCGGTTGGTTGATCAGGATGCGGGAGGTGGGGGGTGGGTGTCAAATGGGCAAGGCGCGCGCCGATGGGTGGTGGCGTCGGCTGCGCTACAGGGGGAGCTGCCGCGCCTTCTCTTGCAAGTGTTCCTGCGCACGCTCGATTGCGCCCAGCCGCTGCATACAAGCGTCGTCCTTGCGCAACAGCGGGACGGACTGCCAGACGGAAAACAGACCAGCCGCCCCGGCGACCACGACAGAGAGGGTGGCAACCACCCCGGCGACCGGCGGGGTGAGTGCCAAGCACAGGCCCGCGACGCCGAAGGACGCGCCCACCCCACTCCCGATATAGTCGCTGAGCGGCGGAGCCACGCTCAGTTCCAGATCCTTTGCGTCCTCGAGGATGTCCATGAAGCGCAGGATCTCCTCGGCGGTCGAGGCTTCCCTGGCGGGAGCGGCCGGGTCGGCAACGAGTGTGTCGATGAAGTCAACCAGAACGCTGCGTGGTAGCGAGGCCCGCCGGCTGGTCTCGACGTCGTGCAACCGGCTGGTCTCGACGTAGTGCGATATCCTGCGCGCCATTTCGGGTCAGGCATTCGACCGGTCGCGGGGCGGCGCCCGCTTGTGCTCCCTCGCCACTCGATCAACCAAACCGGCGGCATCGATCCGCGCGGCGCGCGCCTCGACCTCCGGGTCGCGCGCCACCAAGAGGCGTCGCGTCTCTTCCGCCAGCCGACCGGTGCGCCTCGAGCGGGCAAAGATCCGCTGGCGCAAGGCGATCGCATCCACCACCCGCAATACGCCGGCGGCGACAATGAACGTCACGAAGATGGTGCCGACGACGCTGGCGAGAGAGCGCCAACTTGTCTGATCTGAGCTGTCCGCCACGACCTTGGCGACGATGGCGGCGACGGCGCCGCAGGTTGCAAGCAGGGCAGATCGCTGCCACTCGAACGATCGCTGCTCGGCGGGATCGCTGGTCGAAGGCCGTTGTGGGTCGAGAGCTTGATCAAGCATCGGGCGGGGCACCTCCACACGCCTAGTATCGGCTTGGGCAGGGCGGAATTCCAGCCCCGCGAGAGGCGCAGGGTTCCGTTTCTGTTCTGTTAGTCGGCTTGGCGCCACGATTTTTATGGATACGTCAATTGCCGGCAGCCTGGCACCCAGGGCCTCGAATCCAAGTCACGCGACGGGTTGGGTGAGCCATTGGCCGAGATGGTCGGTTTTCCAGCCGGCGAGTTTACGGCGAAGCTTGATGGATTTTGGGTCTTTTGCGGCAAAGCCGCATCGGTTCGAACAATTGCCCAGCCGTCACGCCGGTAACACGGGTTCGGGGTCCTGCGGGGCGCGCGCGGTCGGGTCACGATGGATTGGGTCACGCCGGGTTGGGTCACGCCGGGTCGGGTCACCACAGCTTGGGTCACGGGGGGGCGGGGTAGATCCGCGGCACCCAGTGCTGGCTCGACTTCTTCGGCCGCTTGTAGCCGGTGTCCGGCTGGCGCGGCGGCAGTTCGATGTCCACCGGGCGCAGGTCCTCGTAGGCGACCTGCCCGAGCAGATGGGCGATGCAGTTGAGCCGCGCCGATTTCTTGTCGTCGGCATCGACGATGAACCAGGGGGCGTGCTCGCTGTCGGTGTGCTGCAGCATCCGGTCCTTCGCCTTGGAATACTCGACCCAGCGTTCGCGCGATTCCAGGTCCATCTTCGACAGCTTCCACCGCTTGATCGGGTTCTGCATGCGCTCGATGAACCGCTGTTCCTGCTCTTCGTCGCTCACCGAGAACCAATACTTGATCAGTTTGATCCCCGATCGCACCAGCATCTCCTCGAACGGCGGGCAGGCGCGGAGGAATTCGCGGTATTCCTGCTTGGTGCAGAACCCCATCACGTGCTCGACGCCGGCGCGGTTGTACCAACTGCGGTCGAACAGCACGATCTCGCCGCGCGCCGGCAGCTCGGCGACGTAGCGCTGGAAATACCACTGCCCGCGCTCGCGCTCGGTCGGCGTGCCGAGCGCGACGATGCGGCAGATGCGCGGGTTGAGGCTTTCGGTGATCCGCTTGATCACGCCGCCCTTGCCGGCGGCGTCGCGGCCCTCGAACAGCACCACGATGCGCAGCCCTTCCTTGCGGACCCATTCCTGCAGCTTGATCAGCTCGAACTGCAGGCGGACCAGTTCGTCGAGGTAGCGGTATTTGCGTTGCCGCTTGCGCGGCGGCTTGCCGTCGCCGACCACGCGCCAGTGTGCTTCCGCTTGCGCCACCTCCGCCGCGTCGCGGCGGACTTCCCCGCCGGTGGTTGCGATTGCGGTGCTGCTGGTCTTGCCGTGCGCCATCGGTGTCTCCGGGTTGCCGCCGCGTCGCGGCGGGGACAGGCAGGGCCGGACGGGGGGCGACATCCGGGCCGGAAGATCTTTGTGCCACCATGTCGAACCGGTTGCGAGGTGCCGATGGCGGGCGGGCTGGACGGTGCCGATGGCGAGCGACGCGGCGCAGCAGGCGGGCGAGGATTGGGGGCCGGGGGCGGCGGCGGCCGGCGAGCGTCTGGCGGACGTGGCCGAGCGGCGGCGCGCCGGTTGCATCCCGCGCCTGGTGCCGGTCGCGGACCCCGGCCGGCGGGATGCCGCGCCGGGCGAGCCGTGACGCGGTGGCAACGCGCGCCGCGGTGGCGCTTGCCGCCGGACCCGCCAGGCCGCAGGGAAGCGGCGCCGGACCCGGCGGGCCGGCCAACATTCACCCACGATCGGAGGACCCACCGATGCACGTGCTCGACCGCTTTCGCCTGGACGGCAAGCGCCTGTTCATCACCGGCGGCAGCCGTGGCCTGGGGCGCGAGATGGCGCTGGCCATCGCCGAGGCCGGGGCCGACGTCGTGCTGGTCGGGCGGGACGCCGACAGCCTGGCGCGCACCGAGGCCGAGATCGGCGCGCTCGGCCGCCGGGCCTGGACCATCCAGGCCGACGCCGGCACGCCGGAGGGCTGCGAGCGCGCCTGCCGCGACGCGCTGGCGCTCGGCCCGATCGACATCCTGATCAACAACATCGGCGGGCGCCGGGTGAACGTGCCGATCGAGGACGAACCGCTCGAGGTCTGGCGGCAGATGCTGGACCTCAATCTGACCAGCACGTTCCTGTGCACCAAGCTGATCGGCGGGGCGATGCTGGCGCGCGGCGTGGACCGGCCATGGGGCGGGCGGGTGATCAACATCGCCTCGATCAGCGGGCTGGTCGCCAACCGCGGCGTCGCCGGGCGGCATTACGAGACCGCGAAGGCCGCGGTGCTGCAGTTCACCCGCGCCGCCGCGGCCGACTGGGCGGCGCACGGCGTCACGGTCAATGCCATCCTGCCCGGCGGCTTCATGACGGAACCGAACCAGCGGTGGGCGCGCGAGCAGCCCGACATCATCGCGGCGTTCAAGGCGCAGATCCCGATGGGCGATTTCGGCCGCCCGGAGGACCTGGGTCCGCTCGCGGTGTATCTGGCCAGCGAGGCGTCGCGCTACATGACCGGCGCCGCGTTGGTGATCGATGGCGGCTATACGTTGTGGTGAAGGGATGACGAAGCGGGCGGCATGAAGTCGGCGCGAAATTGTTGCGCGGCTGTGGCCGCAGCGTCCGGGGGGCGACGTCATGTTGCCACTTCGCAGCGATATATCCGCGCGCGCTGCGCGATGTCGGCCGCGCACAACGCGCCACGCTGCCCGCGCACAACACGCGACGCTGCGTACGACTCGCATTCGCGTCGGTTTTCCCCGATACTGCCGCGGTCAGGCAGCGAACGGCGGGGTCTGGGACCGCTTTGCCAGCCCCACGCCGAAGGCACGTCGACCGCGGGGAAGCCCGCGCCGGGCTAAAAACACTTAAGGACGGCCGGCCCACGGGGCGGCTGCAGGGAGCGTTCGTCTATGAGCAACAAACGTCGAATCTCGCGCCGCGGGGCCCTCAAGCTCGGCGCCGCCGCTGCCGCGTTGCCGCTGGTGCACATCCGCACCGCGGGGGCCGCCGGCAAACTGAGCCTCGCGCTGTGGGATCATTGGGTGCCCAGCGGCGACGTCGCGATGAAGAAGCTGGTCGATGCGTGGGCCGAGAAGAACAAGGTCGAGGTGCAGCTCGACTTCCTCACCGCCATCGGCATGAAGATCAACATCACCATGGCCGCCGAGGCGCAGGCCAAGACCGGCCACGACGTGTTCGCGTTCGATTCCTGGACCGTGCAGCAATACGGCGACAGCCTCACGCCGATGGACGCCGTGATGAAGCGGCTGATCGCCAAATACGGCACGCTGGGCCACGTCTACGAGTATCTCGGCGTCTCCCAGGGGCACTGGCTGGCCGTGCCGGTCGGCTGGGGCTCCGCGCCGCTGCCGCCGGTCGGGCGCATCAGCCTGTTGAAGAAGTTCTGCGACGTCGACGTGCAGAGCTGGTTTCCGGCACATCCGGCGACGCCCGAGGCGTCGAAGGACTGGACCTACGACAAGCAGCTCAAGATGGCCGAACAAATGTTCAAGAACGGCTATCCGATCGGCCTCGGCTGCGGGCAGAACAGCACCGACGCCAACCAGACCTGGGGGGCCACGTTCGGGGCCTTCGGCGCCGACCTGGTGGACGCCAAGGGCAACATCGTCATCGAGTCCGACAACGTGAAGATGGCCATGGAATACGCCCAGCGCCTGGTGAAGTTCATGCCGCCCGACGCGGTGAGCTGGGACGACGCCTCCAACAACCGCGCGCTGATCTCCGGCAAGGCGGCGCTGATCTGGAACCCGCCCTCGGCCTGGGCGGTGGCCAAGCGCGACGCGCCGCAGGTGGCGGAGGATTGCTGGCATTTCTCGACGCCGCGTGGGCCGAAGGGCAGGCTGGTGCCGCACCGGCCGTATTTCTGGGGCGTCTGGAAGTTCGCGCAGAACAAGCCAGCGGCCAACGACATCATCGAGTACCTGTCGCAGCGCGAGCAGGTGGAGACGCTGGCCACCGCGGTATCGGGCTATGACATCCCGCCGTTCCAATCGATGACCGACATGAAGATCTGGAGCGATGTCGAGCCGCCGAAGGGCACGATCTACAACTACCCGGTGCGGCCGTGGCACGACGCGGAATACTACATCCCGGGCTCCTCGGCGCCGCCGGACATCGCGACGCAGATCTGGAACCGCTACCTGTATCCCGGCCTGGCGTCGCGGCTGCTGTCGGGCCAGACGATCAAGCAGTCGATCGACTGGGCGAAGGGCGAGCTGGAGGGCTTCACCCGCTAGCGCGGCCCTGCTAGCGCGCCCCTGCTCGCGCCGACCGGCCGATCGCGCCCGGTTCGCCCGCCGACCCGGCCACCCGAGGCGGATGTTCGCCGCCGGGTGGCCGGTGGCGACGCGGGCGGCGGGCGCGATCGGCCGGCCCGGCCCGGGCACGGGGCGACCCGGGGGTTGCCAAGCGGCCCGATCGCGGCCACTGAGCGCGCCGTGTCGCGCCCCGCCCCCAGACGATGACCCTGTTCGCCGTCCTGCGCCACCTGGCGTTCGCCGCCGGGCTTGCGGGGTTGTCCGCCGCCATGGTGCGGCTGATGATCGCGGTGCGCGTGCTGGATCGGCCGAATGCGCGCAGCGCCCACAGCGTGGCGACGCCGAAGGGCGGCGGGGTCGGCATCGTCGCCGCCTTCCTGGTCGGCGTCGTGGTGCTGTACCGCTACGCCGATTTTGCCCGGCTGGCGGATCCGTATTTCCTCGGGGTCATCGGCGCCGCGACGGCGATCGCCGTGGTGGCGCTGGTTGACGACCTGGTGGACTTCCCGTTCACGGTGAAGCTGGCGGCGCAGGTGTTGGCCGCGCTGGTGGCGGTCGGCACCGGCCTCTACCTGCGCGATGTCCGGCTGCCCTATGTGGGCGACGTCTCGACCGGCTGGCTCGGCGTGCCGATCACCATCGGCTGGATCCTGTTCGCCACCAATGCGATGAACTTCATCGACGGGCTGAACGGGCTGGCGGGCGGTGTCACCCTGGTGGCATCCGGCTTCCTGGCGGTCATTGCCGCGGCGCATGACGGCTGGTTCGCCTATTTCGCCGCCTTGCTGCTGGCGGCCGGGGTGGTCGGCTTCCTGCCGTTCAATTTCCCCCGCGCGCGGATCTTCATGGGCGATGTCGGCAGCCAGTTCTGCGGCTTCGTGCTGGCCGTCCTGGCGGTGGCGGCAAGCCGGTTCGAGGGCGTCGAGCTGTCGTTCCTGCTCGTGCCGATGCTGCTGTCCGGCGTGCTGTTCGACGTGGCCTTTACCCTGGCGCGCCGGCTGCTGGCGGGCGAGCGAATCACCCAGGCGCATCGCGGCCACCTGTACCAGGTCGCCGTGCGCGCCGGCGTCCCGGCCTGGGCGGTGAGCCTGGTCCATGCCGGCTTCGCCGGCTTTGCCGGCCTGGTCGCGCTGGGGTTCATCGCCGCGCCGGTGGCGGCGAAGCCGTTTGTGCCGTTGCTGACGCTGGGACCGCAGCTGGTTTGGCTGCGCCTCGTCGTCCGTCGCGCCCGCCGGGCGGGTATCGGCCGGTGGTGATGGCGGGCGGCGGTCGCGCCCGGCGCCGCCGCCCAAGGCCCGGTGTGCCCTCGGCGCCGGCACTGCGCTTCGCCGTTGCCCCGCGTCGGCGCGGGGCAGGCTGGCTCGGCTAGCGTGCCGCCAGCCGGCGGGCGGTGCGCAGCAGAAGCTGCTGATCCGCTGGCGCGCACTCCCGATACAGCCGCAGCAACGCCAGTTCGTCGCCGCGGGTTGCCCGCTGCGGTGCCGCGGAGTCCCCACCGAACATCAGGTGCTCGACCCCCACGCCCAGCACCGCCGCGACGCGGCTGAGGTTGCCGGTCACCTGGCCGGCCCGACCGGTTTCCCACTGCGCGACGGCGCTGCGCGTCACCCCGACCGCATCGGCCAACTGCTCCTGCGTCATGTTGCGGTCCTGGCGCGCCTGCCGGATCCGGTCGCCGATGGCCTGCGAATCGCTCATGCCGCTAGTCTAGGTCAGGTCTTCTAACGCCGCCAGTCCTAATCCGCGGCCCGGGGGAGGTTTCCTGCTGGCGCGACTAGTTAGTAAGGTTGACATTAACCCGATAATGGTTCTAACACTGCGGCGCACGCCGATCCCGCCACAAAAGGACCCAAGCGAATGCCGGTGAAGCTTATCTGGACCAATGCGCAGGACACCCGGATCCGGCAAATGCGCAGCCAGGGCGCCAACTGGGACGCGATCGCCGAAGAGCTCCATCTGGGTCGCTCGACGGTGATCGAGCGCGGTCGCCGGATCGGCGCCCGCCCGCCGCCGCCCGAATTCATCGCGCCGCCGGACGATCCGCAGCGCGAGCCGCTGCCAGCCGGGCACCCGAGAACCTGGGGAACGATGACCGCCGGGACCGTGCTCGCCGGCGTGCCCTATCCGCTGCCGGACGAGCCCGGCTGATCGCGTCGCGTCGCACCTCGGAAGGACCCCGACATGACCCATCACGTTCCGTCACCGACGGACGCGCCGCTCGATGCCGCCTTCGTGATTGCCCGGCTGGAGGAAGCCGGCGCCACCCTGCTTGCCTTGCCCGGCACCGGCTGGACCACGAAGCTGCGCGCCTCGTCGCTGGAGATCGTGCGCGCCGCGATCGAGAATTACGGCTGGACCGCGGAGCGGGTGCGCCCCGCCGTCCCCTCGGCCGCCCGGATCAGCCGCATGGATGAGGCGATGGGCTGGATCACGCTGATCCCGTTGGACCGCTACGTGCTGCGCCGGATCGTCGGTGCGCGCAGCCTGGTCAGCCCGACCACCGACCGCCACCTGTACCCCTGGCGTCGGGTCGCGGCGGCGCTCGGCGCCGACCACAAGGCGGTGCAGCGCTGGCATCGGCAGGGCATCGACATGATCGTGGCGGCGCTGAACCGGCGGTAGGAAGACGCGGTGGGCGCGCCTCGGCGGTCGCGGTCCAGCTTCCTGCCGCCCCGCCGTTCGCCGCTTGCTGCGGCGAACGGCGCCGGGGGCACTTTGCCGGCTCGGCGATCGCCGCGGTGCGCCGCCAGCGGCCGCCGCGGCGGGAGGCTAGCCCAAGCCGCCGAGCCGCAGCCCCTCAGCATACAGCACGCGCGCGGCCGGCGCGGTGATCGGCGACCGGTGCAGCGCCTCGTCCACCGTGAAGCCCGGTTCCAGGGCCAGCAGCCCGGCGCGCGCCTCGGCCGCCGCTGCGGTGTCGCCGAGCTGGCCGAGTGCGGCGAGCAGCATCTTGTGCGACGACGAGAAGCCGCGGTTCAACGATATGGCGCGCCGCGCCGCCTGGGCAGCGCCGGCCGGGTCGCCCCGCAACAGGTCAGCCAGCCCGAGCGCCATCTCGAACAGGTAATCAAGCGGATCGTGCGGCGACAGCGCCTGGGCATGGCGGACCTGAGCGACCGCCGCATCGCAGTCGCCGGCATAGGTGTGGGCCAGGCTGGAGAGGCACCAGCTGAGCGGCAGGCTTGGATTGATCTCCAGTGCGCGTTCGTGCAGCCGGCGCGCCTCGTCCGGGCGATGGTCAATGAAGCCGCGCACGTGGCCGGCCAGGGACAGCCCGCGGGCGTCGTCCGGATCGAGCCGGATGGCGCGCTCCGCCAGACCCCGCGCCCGCTCGACATCGGCGGCTTGGGTCAACGACCAGCCCTGGCCGACGGCGAAGATATGCCACTGCGCGGCCCAGGCATGCGCGGCGGCATTGCCCGGATCGAGTTGGACCGACTGGTCGAGCAACTTGCCCGCCGCCATGAAGCGGCGGTGGTCCAGGCGAAACACCGCCGGCACCGCCAGGCGCAACAGCTCCGGCGCGGTCCGCGGAGCCGTGCCGCGCGCGGCGATCTGCTCGCCCTCCCACAGCCACAGCCGCGGTTCGAACCGGGCTGCCGCGATGCCGGCGAGCAAACCCGGCAGGGCGCAGCCGTCGCCGATGGCGTGATCGAAGCGCTCGGCCCAGACCACCTCCCCGCCTGCTGCCCGGTCCGTCAGGCGCAACAGCACGCGCAGCCGGTCCTCGTTGCGTTGCACCGCGCTGTCCAGCAGGTAGTCCACCTGCGGGTCCGCCTCGGCGGCGGCGCAGGGGACGCAGGCGAGCCAGCGAAACCGCGACAGCGCGGCGATCAGTTCCGCGGCAAAGTTGGCCGCCAGTTCCGTCGACCCGGCCGCTGTGCCGTGGCGCGGCGGCGCCACGCCGAGGCGGCGGACGCTGGCCCAGCGCCGGTGCAAAACCGGGCCGGGTGCGGTGTCCGGCGGCGCCGCGACGGCGGGAAGGGCGGCTTGCCGGCGCAGCGGCGCCACCGGCGAGGTGGTCTCGGCGGCGGGGCCGGCCATGCCCTGTGCCGCCAGCGCCGCGCGGCAGCGCTCATAGGCGGCGTTCGCCGCGGCGAACTCGCCGCGTTCGACATGGCTGCGGATCAGGGCGCGCCAGGCGGCTTCGTGCGCCGCGTCGATCTCCAGCAGCCGCGCCGCCGCCGCCGCGGTCGCGGCCGGCCCGGACGCTGCGGCGAGAACCACCTCCGCGACGGCACGAACGCTCTGCCGCAGGCGCCGGCGCTGCTCGTCCAGCCAGGCATCGAATGCCGGATCGAGGCCGGCCAGGTCGCTCAGCAAGTCGCCCCGCCACAGCGCCAGGGGAGCCGGCTGCGTCGGCGTGGCGAGCAGGATCTGGTGCGCATCGACCTGCAGGCCGGCGTCGGCCAGCGCGAGGTGCAAGCGCTCGGCCTGCAACAGATGGCTCGCCGGGCCAAGCGTCTGGCGCAGGTCGAGCACCGCCTGGCGCAATGATCCGTGCGCCTGCGGCGGAGCGCGACGGCTCCACAGCAGTGCGATGATCTGCGCGCGCGAAACCGGCCGCGGCGCGGCGAGGGCCAGGATCGCGAGCACCGCGCGGGTCTTGCGCACGTGCGGCAGCAGGTCGGCGCCGTCGCCGCCCCACACCTGCAGCGGCCCGAGCAACCGCACGGCCAGCGTCGGGCGGCATTCGGTCGGCGCCGCCACGGCGGCGCCGAAGCACGCTGCCGGCCGCGGGTCCGGAACGGCAAGCGCCTGCCCGATCATGTCCGTGTGGCACCTCGGCGAAATCAACTGAAAGTTGAATTACATTTTTCACACTATCGTATCAGCTGTCTCACGGCAATATCCCACCGCGCGGATTCCGCGGCTGCGGTGGCCGGACGCGGCGCCACGCGTTTTGAGGTAAAGAGTCCGTTTTCTGTAGGTAATAGGAAAATATACTTGACAAGGGCCAGGCGCGGCGCTATGCGTGCTTCGTTCACCCGGCGGACTATGCAAGCCCGCCTACCTTCCCTCCCCCCGCGGTTCGGAACCGACCGCTGGTTCCGCGATGCCAGGAACGACAGCTCGCGTCCGCGCGCTTCCGTGCGGCGACGGCGGCGCAGTGCGCGCGTCGGACCGGTGCGCCGCTCGATCCCCCAAATCCAAAGGAAAGCCACGATGAAGCCTTCGCTTGACACCAAGTCGCCAGTTGCGGTCTTGAATGTTGCGGATTCCGGCAAGATCGTCCTCGGCGCCGGCTGCCGACTGCCGGCCGCGCCGGCCCACGTCGCCGACCGGGGCAAGATCGTTCCCGGCGCGGGGTGCCGGCTGCCTGCCGAGCGCCGGTCGGCCTGACCGGCGATCCGGGTGGCGGGTGCTCCGGCGCCGGCCATCCGGCCCGCCGCGGCGCCGTTTCCCGCTTCGCTTCTGCGTGGGGCGGCATAGCCATGCCCGCCGCGCCGCCGCCGGGGCAGCCCGCTCTCGATGCCGTTCCGCCGCCCTGCGCCGCGCTGTCCGGGCCGAAAACCGCCGGTTGGCGGGGCAAAAAATCGGTCGATCATTCGCTTATATGATTGCTGTCCGGTTGCAGGCTTTTGCGGTATTATGTAGCAGCCGCCGCTACGCCGTGTTATCAATAGGTTATCGGCCGTGTCTGATCTTCTGCCGCAAGAGAGGCCCCTCACTAAATGTTCATTCTGGCGCCTTTTGGGCGCCTTCATCCCCAGTTAACCAGGCGCCATGAGGATGTTGAGAAGGATTGCTGCGCGGCTGTGCTGGACCGGCCGGAAACTTTTTTTTCACCTGAGGGGTGACATGACTGCGGCCAGGGTTATGCTCCCCAAAGGGGAACAACACAGGGAATCGATCATGGCACAGGCTCCGTCTTCCAGGCCGACCAGCCGATCGGATTTGGCTGCTTCTGTCCTGCGGCGCTCGGACGCGCATCAAACGAAGACGCTACATTACACGCAGGCAACCACCGCGCGGGTGCAGCGCGTACAAGAATTGCTCACGGCCGCTCGAAAAGGCAAGGGCCTGTTCGGTATGAAGGACTAAGTGCGCGCCTCCGATGCCATCCAACGATTTAGAAGTATTTGAACATCTGTGCTTTGATGATGAAGACACGGCTGTAGAAATTGACTACATGACATATGCAATATTCGCGCACAGGAAGTTCCACTGGCTAGATAAATTTGAGGAAATTCGTGGTCGAAAGCCGACACAGACGGAGATAGACGATTTGGATATCCCAAATATCCGAGTATGATTTTGAAAGTATGCGGACTGAGGCGGCAGATTTCTTTCACGAAGCTGCATCGAAGTATATGGCGGACGCCATCGAACAAGCAAAGGTCCAAGGTGGAGAAGGTGTTATAGCGTCATCTGTCCGAGAAATAAGGACGCAATTGGCCGCTGTTGGTAGCCTAAGGAGTCAATTATTTATGGCGGTCATTACGGCTGTGCTGGTTCCTGTAATACTTGGGGGAGCGATATTTTCCATTCGCGAGTTCGACAAATATATGCCGAATGTGTCGAGCTACATCTTCTCTACAAATCCTCCAGCCGCATCCCCTCCATCTCCAGCGCCGCCAAGGTAGCGAGGAGGAAGGTCGCGGCGAATGTCCCGCGCCTGAGTTTAGCCTTGATGGATGCCTCCGTCTCAGACGTCAGACCGTGTGCCTTGAGCCGTTCCGCCAGATCGGCATAGGTCAAGCTCCGGCGCTTTAGCTCCGCCTTGACGAAGCGCGAGGCCCGCAGGGCGGCGTCTGACATGCCCAACAGGGTAGGCTTAGCTGAGCCGCTGCGCCCGTTGCTGTTGGTGGCCGTTGCTACATGATATCGGGCTTTTGTCCCTAATTTTACCCGCCCGGGCCGATCGCCCGCCAATTTGGGGCGCTCGGACCGCCGCGCTCAAACCGGTGCGGCCGCCTGGTCCGGATAGCGACACCATTCGGCCGCGACGCAGCGCCAGCACTCGGGCCGCCGCGCCTTGCACACGTAGCGCCCGTGCAGGATCAGCCAATGATGCGCGTCGCGCAGCATCGCCTGCGGCAGCCGGCGGACCAGCGCGTCCTCGACCGCGCGCGGCGTCTTGCCAGGCGCGATGCCGGTGCGGTTGCCCAGGCGGAAAATATGCGTATCGACCGCCATCGTCGGTTCGTTGAACGCCACGTTCAGCACCACGTTGGCGGTCTTGCGCCCCACGCCCGGCAGCGCCTCCAGCGCCGCGCGGTCGTGCGGCACCTCCCCGCCATGCCGCTCCAGCAGCAGGCGCGACAGCGCCACGACGTTGCGTGCCTTGCCCTGCCACAGGCCGATCGAGCGGATGTGGCGTCCCACGCCCTCCACCCCCAGCCGCAGCATCGCCGCCGGCGTCGCGGCCGCGGCGAACAGCGTCCGCGTCGCACGGTTCACCGCGACGTCGGTTGCCTGCGCCGACAGAACCACCGCCACCAGCAACGTATAGGGGCTGCGGTAGTCGAGTTCGCTGCGCGGTGCCGGATTGGCCTGCGCCAGCGCTGCCATGAACCGGCGGACCTCGGCCAGCGACATGACGCGGCGCCGCGCGGTGCGGGGTGCCCGCATGGCCGTGTCGCGGCCCATGTCGCGGCCCGTGTCGTGAGCCGTGTCGCGGCCCGTGTCGCGGGGTGGCCGCGCCGGCGCGCGCGTCACGGCGCCGTGCCGGTCAGCCGCCCGATCAGCGCGTCGTAGTCCCGCAGGTAGTCGGTCAACGACAGATGGCGTTCGGCATAGCGCCGTGCCTCGGTGCGCAGGGCGCGGGCCAGCGCGGCGTTCTCGATCACCGTCACCACCTTCGCCGCCAGCCCGGCGGGATCGAAGAAATCGGCCAGCAGCCCGGTCTTCTCGTGGGTGATGAACTCGCGCACCGGCTGGGTGTCGCTGCCGATCACCGCGCAGCCGATCGCCAGCGCCTCGCGCAGCGACCACGAGGCGACGAAGGGATAGGTCAGGTAGACATGCGCGTCCGAGCGCTGCAGCAGCCGGACATAGGCATCGTACTCGAGCCGGCCGGGGAACACGACGCGTTTCGGGTCGATCTGCCCGCCGAGCTCGGCGAGCATGACGTCCTTCCAGCTTCCCTTCGGCGGCGGCGCGCCATAGCTCACCCCGTCGCCGCCGACGATCGCCACGCGGATGTCCTTGCGCGCCCGCAGCAGGTGCGGCACCGCGCGTATCATCGAGTGGAAGCCGCGATACGGCTCGAGGTCGCGCGAGACGTAGGTCACCAGCTTGTCGCCGGGGGCGATGCGCAAGCCGCCGACGGTCATCGCCTGGCGCCGCACCTTGGGATCGGGCTTGCACACGCTCAGGTCGACGCCTTCGCGCAGCAGCGTGATCCAGGGCCGCATCCAGGCGGGGTAGGTGGAGAGCTGCCACTCGGTCGGCGTCAGGCCGTGCCCGCCATTGGCGTAGGCCAGCAGGTTGATCGTGTTCTTCGCGCGCACCCGCGGATATTCCGCGGCAGCGAGCAGGAACTCCGGATCGAACCCGACATCCGCGGCGGCGGTCTGATAGTAGAACTCCATGTAGCCGAGGATCGGCACGCCGGGCCAGACATCGGCCAGGTTCAGCAGCTCGCCCCAGCCGTGGTGGCCGATGATGATGTCGGGGGTATAGCCAAGCTGCCGGAGATTTTCGGCGGTGCGCGCCACCGCTTCGGCGCGATGGGCGGCGGCGTCGAGGTCGCGCGCGACCGGGTGGGCCTGCGCCGCCGCGCTGCTGGGTCGGCGATACGGCACCTTGCGCACGCCGGCGATCTGATTGCGGTTCGGCTCGGTGATGAAGACCAGGTCGTGCGTCTGCTGCGCCGTCAAATGGCGGACGATGTGCAGGAACTGTCCGGGAAAATTCTGGTGGACGAACAGATACTTCACGCCGTGGTCCTGGACGATGGGATGGCTCGGCCGGAAGCCGTCCGGCGCGGCGCGACCGTCATGCGGCCGGCGCTTGCGTGCAACCCGCGCCGCGCCAGGCCGGGCCTGGGACCCGCGGCCGACCCGGCGCCGTGCCGGGCGCGTCGATCGCCAGCTTGGCCATCGCCGCGCTAGCGCGCTCGCCTCGGTGCCGGGCGCGCGGTCGGGCGCTTGGCCGTCGCCGCCGCTGGCCTGGCGGCGGGCGCCGGCGCAGGGGACTTCGGCCGCCCGGTTGCCGGCTTGGGCGCCGGCTGCGTGCCCTTCGGCCGCCCGGTGTTGGGTTTGGCTGCCGCCGCGCCCTTCGGCCGCCCGGTGTTGGGTTTGGCTGGCGCCGCGCCCTTCAGCCGCCGGGCGGCGGGTTTGGCTGGCGCCGTGCCCTTCGGCCGCCCGGCGTTGGGTTTCGCTGCCGCCGCGCCCTTCGGCCGCCCGGCGTGTGGGTTTGGCTGGCGCCGCGCCCTTCAGCCGCCGGGCGGCGGGTTTCGCTGGCGCCGCGCCCTTCGGCTGCGGGACAGCTGGCTGTGGCGCCGGCGGGACCGGCTGGTGGCGCGCCGCCGCCGTGCCACGGCGGCGCAGCACGATCTGAAAGGCTTCGAGCGCGGCGAGACTGTCGGCCTGGCACGCCTCTCCGGCCGGCACCGGCCCGACGCTGCTGCCATCCACGAAGGTGGCGTAATAGGTGCATTCGTGGGTCTTCGTCGCCTCGCCCTTCAGCCGCACGTTCAGGCCGAGCAGCGGCAGCGCCATGCCGCGGCTGCCGCAGAACTTGCCGCCCTCGATCCATGGCGACAACCAGCCTCGCCCGAGCACCGCCTGGTACTCCAGGTCCTCCGGCGCCACGCCCTCGGGCGGGGTGATGGCGAAGCCCTCGACCCAGCTGCCGCTGCCGCGGGTGCCGGTCCAGGCGCCGAATTCGCCCGGGACGTCGCCGGTGCTCTGGATATGCGCCACGACGCCCGCCGCGGCCGGCGGCGCGCCGCCGGCCGCGGCGGGCGCGGCGGGCACGCGGGCCGCCCCGCCCGGCGCCGCCGCCGCGACCGCGTCCTGCGTCAGCCGCAGCACCTGCAGCCGCGGCGCGGTATCGGGGCTCGCGGCCGGGGATTGGTAGACCGTCACCAGGATCTGCGCCGGCCCCTGCTCGACCCGCACCAGGGCCGCGCCGTCGGAAAACTCCAGCCAGCCATCGGGACGGAACGTGCTGATGTTGACCGCGCCAGGCGGCGCGCCGGCCGACGGCGGCAGCGAAACCCGCACGCCCGGCAGGCCGGAGCCGTCATCGACCGGGGTCGCGCCGGGGGCATGGAAAATGCAGAACATTCCGGCATCGAGCGTCATCAGATGGCCCGACACCTTGAGCTCGGCCACGCGATTGCCCGCGTTGCTCGGCAGGTTGGCTGTGGCGGCCTGGTTCTTCGCCGCGTTCCCGGCTTCGGACATACAGGAGTTCTCGCTTTCCACTTGAGTATTCGAAACACAGCCGATCGATTTAGCGAATGGGTCGATCTGTGCAATGGGGATCCTCCGTGCCACGCTCAGCGATGGTCTGACAAGCCCGCCGCGGCCAGCAGCGCAGAATTGATTGCCGCCGCCGGCAGGCCAAGCGGCAGCAGCACGCCGCCGCCGGTGCGGCGAATACGTTCGCCTTGCGCACCGAGATCGCAGGCGACCACGCGCAGCCCGGCCTGCCAGGCCTCGGACAGGGTGAAGCACCAGGTCTCCGGCCAGACCGACGGCAGCCAGGCCAGCGCCGCCCGCTGCGCCTGGATCATCGCCACCGCCTCCGCCGGCTGGAATTCCCCGGTCACGAACACCTTGCCGGTATCGAGCAACCGCGCGTCGTCGATGGTATGGCCGACGACGACGAACTCCAGCGGCAGCTCGCGCGCGGCGGCGTCGCGGGCAGCGGCCAGCAGGATCTCGTAGCCCTTCTCGACGCCGATCGCCCCGACCACGCAGATCCGCACCGGGCGGCGCACCGGGTGGGCCGCGCGCGGTGCGGCGAGCAGGGCCGCGTCGTCGTCGTACGGCACGGCGCGGACCTTGATCGCCGGGAAATGCCGGCGCAGCCGCGCGGCGGTGTCCTCGGACGGCGCCAGCACGTGGCGGGCGCCCGCGAGCAGCCGCAACGAGCGCTGGCGCAGCGCGGCGACGCCGATCGCCTCGCCGGAGACGCTGCCGAGGTCGGCGACGCAGGCCTCGCAGCCGGCGATCGCCGGCTCGCCGCAGTAGCGGCGCTCCCGGCCCACCAGGGCGATGCGGGGGCAGATCAGCGCATAGTCGTGCACATGCACGTCGTACGGCACGCCCAGCAGGGCGATCAGCTCGAGGATCGCCGGATGATGTCCCAGCAGATGGTGCAGCGCCACCTCCCGCAAGCCGGTGCCGCGCAGGAACCTGGCCAGCGCCGCCAGCTCCGCGGGCAGCGCGAAGCGAAGATTGGGGAACAAGTCATCCACCCCGTCGCCGAGCACGACGCCCGGCACATCCTCCGGACCGGTGGCCTTGGCCGACCTGCCCCCAGGGTCGGTGCCCCCAGGGTCAGTGCCCCCGGGATAAGTGCCCGCCGGGTAAGCGCCCGCCGGGTCAGCAGCCGGCGGGGAGGCGGCCGTTGGGGACGGGAGCTCCGCGGCGGGCAGCGGGCGCAGCACGATCGGCCTGACCCCGGCGTCCCGCTGGGCGGCGCAGATCGCCGCCAGCCTTTGCTCCACGCCGCCGCCGTGGCGGTGGCTGATCAGCAGCACCGCGGCGCGGGGCGCCGGACGCACCGCCCGCCAGCGCGCCTGGTCCAGTCGCCGCCGCGCCGCGGCCAGCGGATCGCTGCGCAGGTGCGCGCCGACCAGTTCGGCGTAGCCCGGGTGCAGCCGGTTCAGCACCGCCTCGTTGCGCGCGCGCAACGCCTCCCCGGCCGGACCGAACGACTCGGCGCCGCGATGCGCCACGAACACGCCCGGGGCGGCGACGTGGCGCCAGCCAAGGTGGCGGGCGCGCAGGCAGAAATCGTTCTCCTCGCCGTAGCCCTGGGCAAACACGTCCTCGCGGAACAGGCCGACCGCGTCGAGACAATCGCGCCGCAGGTAGATGCAGAACCCCACCGCGACCGGAATGTCGACGGCGAGGCCGCGGTTGGCGCGATCGGCCTGGCCGGCAAGCCGCGCGGTCGCCGCCGCGTCGGGCATCGGGTTCTCGGCGTCGCGCCGCGGGTAGCTGAGGATCGTGGCGTTGTTCGACAGCGGCGAGACCGTGCCGATGTCGGGCGCGCCATAGGCGATCGCGCGCAGCCGGTCGAGCCAGCCCGGCGCGACGAGCGTATCGCTGTTCAGCAGCACGACGTCGCGCCCGGCGCAGGCGCGCATCCCGGCGTTGGCGCTGGCGGGATAGCCGCGGTTGCGGTCATGGCGGAGCAGGCGGATGCGCCGCCGCCGGGCCAGCTCGGCCAGCTCCGCCGCGAGGTCGCGATCCGGCGTGGCATCGTCGATCACGACGATCCGGCTCGGCGCCGCGACGCTGGCGAGCACCGCGCGCAGGCAGGCGCGCGCCATCGCGCCGCCGCCGTGCACCGCGATCACCACGTCGGCGATGCGGCGGCGACGATCGCGCCCGACCGGCGGGGAGGGGCCGAGGATGTCGGCCGGCACCGCCAGCGGCGAGGCCCACGCCGGCGGGCGCGCCGCGTCGGGCTGCCGCGCCCCCGCCCCCGCCCCCGCCATCGTCGCTGTCGCCCGGTCCGGCTGCGCTGGCTTCGCCGCCGCGCGGCCGGCCGGCCACGATGCGAGGCGCCCGCCGGGGGCGGCGGCGCGGGCGGGCCGAGCACCAGCTTGGGGCTCGGCGGGGAACAGCGCCCGCACCGCGGCGGCGGCGGCGACGGCGCCGCGCAGCTCCTGCGTCGGGTCGAGCGGGCTGCCCAGCAGATCCGTCCCGTCGGCCCCGCGCAGATGGAACGGGCCGGTCAGGTTGCTCAGCCGGCCGGGCGGCAGGTGGAACCGGCGCGGGCGGCCCAGCAAGCTGGTGCGGGTGACATCGCCGACCTCGTCGCGGGCGACCACCGCCAGGGTCTCGCCGGAGGCAGCGGTGACGGTGATCGCCGGTTCGAGCGTCGGATCGCCGGGATGCCAGGCCCAGCCGTCGAGGGCGCCGTCGCGCGCGCTCACGCAGCCTTCGATGCGCCGCAGCGTCGCCGCCGCGATCGGGCTGCCCAGCAGGTGCCTGCCGTCGGCGGTCACCCCGACCGCGTGCGCCGCGTGCCACCACGCGCCGGGCACCGCGAGCTTCGCCACCCCGGCTGGCCCGGCCTTCACCAGGCGCCTGAACTGCCCGTCGATCTCCAGCTCGACCCGCCGGGGCGCGCCGGCCAGGCGGATGTCGAGCACGCCGCCGACAGAGCCGGCGCACCAGCCGGGCGCGCCGAGCTGGCGGACCAGCAGTGCGGCGAGGTCCGCCAGCGTGGGGTCCGGCACCAGGCTGGCGAGGGCGCGCGCCACCGCCGCCGCGGCGCCCGCGCGGTCGCCCAGGTTGCGGCGGGCGATCGCCAGCCCGGTCCAGGCCTCACGCCCGCCGTAGCGCGCGGCGAGGCGCGCGAACAGCTCGACCGCAGTGGCGTCGTCCTGGCCCAGGCAGGTCGAGGCCAGGGCCAGCGCCAAGCTGTCGTCGGAGGGCAGCAGCCGGCAGGCCCGCTGCATCCAGCGCAGCGCCTCGGCCCGGTTGCCGGCGGCGGCCAGCGCCTGGGCACGCGCCTGCGCCGCCTGCGCCAGGCGGCGCCGCTCGGACCGCGCCGCGCCGGTCGCGGCAGGATCCGACGCCGCGTCGCCCAGCGTCCGACCGTTCAGCGTCCGACCGTTCAGCGTCCGACCGCTCTTGGGTCGGCGGTCTGCGGGCCGCCCGCCTGGTGACCACCCGCCTGGTGAGCCCCCGGTTGGGCGAAGCCTGCCGGGAGGGAGCCTGCCTGGGGGTCGCCGCCTTGCGGCGGTTGCGCCGGGGTCCGGCGGGCCGGCAGGGCCGCAAGGTCGCCGCGCACCTCGGTCAGCCCCTGCGCCAGCGCGCGTTCGAACCAGGTCCGCGCCGCCTCGGGATCGGCTTGGGCAACGAGGCCCCGCGCGAGATAGCGTCCCAGCATCATTTGCGCCTGCGCGTGGCCGCGCTCGGCCGCTGCCTGGAACCACTGCTGCGCCGCGACCCGGTCGGTCGGCACGTCATGGCCGCCGCCATGCATCGCGCCGGTGGAGAACATGGCGCCGATATGGCCGCGTCCGGCGGCACGGGTGAACAGTTCGAGCGCGCCGGGATGGTCGCGCGGTCCGCCGCGGCCATGCAGCTTCAGCTCGGCCAGCGCCACCTCCGCCTCCGGCATGCCGATCGCCGCTGCCCGTTCGAGCCAGGCGCGGCCCTGCACCGGGTCGGCATCGACGCCGCGGCCCTCGATCAGCATGCGGCCGTACCAGTATTGCGCGTTCACCACGCCTTCGGCGGCGCGGCGCATCCATTCGGCCGCCTTGCGATCGTCGCGGTCGACCCCGACGCCCTCGGCCAGGCAGACGCCGAAGTTGAAGGCGGCGATCAGATCGCCGGACGCCGCCGCCTGTTCGAACCAGGCCCGCGTGTGCGCGCCGTCGGTGTCGTCGCCGAAGCCGCGCAGCAGCAGATTGGCAAGGTCGGTCTGGGCGTGCACGTCGCCGGTTTCCGCCGCGCGGCGGAACCATGCGGCGGCCTCCTCGCCATCGCGGGCGACGCCGGCACCGGTCAGGTAAAGCATGCCAAGCGCGCGCGCCGCGGTGTGATGGCCGGCCTCCGCGGCGCGGCGGAACCACAGCGCGGCCTCCGCGTAGTTCGGCGGCAGCTCGCCGCCGCCCTTGGCGTAGAGGTCGCCGATCAGCGCCGCGGCCTCGCGGTCGCCGGCGAGGGCGGCGCGGCGCAGCCAGGATTTGCCTTGCGCCGGGTTGGCCGCGACGCCACGCCCCTCCAGCAGCGCCAGGCCCCATTTGGCCTGGCCGACCACGTCGCCCTGCTCCGCCGCCTGGCGGTAGAGCTCCGCGGCCGCCGCCGGATCGGCCGGCAGCCCCGCGCCGCGTTCGGTCATCAGCCCGAGCAGGCGCAGCGCGAGCCCGACCCCGGCCTCGGCGGCGCGGCGCACCAGAGCCAGGATCTCCGGGGCTTGCGCGGCGTTGTCCGGCAGCCGCGCCAGGGCCAGTGCATAGCCCAGCGCGCCTTGCGGGCTGCCGGCGGCGGCGGCGCGCTGGTACCAGCCCTGCGCCGCATCCAGGTCACGGATCGCCTCCGGACCGGCCGTCAGGATATAGCCCAGCATCGCCTGGGCGTCGCTGGAGCCGGCCTCCGCCGCCAGGCGGGCCCATTTCAGCGCGCTGTCATAGTCGGGGGCGGTGCGCTCGTTGCTGGCGAACAGCACCCCGGCCGGGCGGGCCGGCGCGGCGGTCCCCGCGGCGGCCTCCGCGCCGCCCGGGGTGGGGGTTCGCGCGCCGCCGAAGCCGTGCAGGAACAGCGTGGCGAGCAGGCTCTGCGCCTCGACAAGCCCGTGCGAGGCGGCCCGCTCCAGCCAGCGCATGCCCTCAATCCGGCTGCGCGGGACGCCGCTGCCTTCCAGGTAGAGCCGTCCGACACGAAATTCCGCCTCCGGCAGGCCGGCTCGCGCCGCGCGCGCGTAGAGCTGGAACGCCCGCGCGGCCTCGCCCCGCTCGCTCAGGCCCTGCGCCCGCTTCAGTGCGGCGTCGGGAGACAGTCGGCCGATCAGTTGGTCAAAGAGCGCCAATGACCTAGCGAACCTGCGCGACAGGCGTGGTTGGTGCCGGCCTCACCTTCCCGGCTCGCGCATCGATTCGGTCGCGATCGGAACGATCCGGCTCATGAAGTACTCCAGCACGGTCCGTTTGCCGACCTTGATGTCGGCGGTGACCGTCATGCCCGGCGTGACCTGGAAGTTGGCCGGCACGTCGCGCAAGGCCACGCGGTCGATGCCGATCTGCCCGCGATAGAACGCCAGGGTCGAACCGGGGCCGCCCGGCAACGGCACCACCGAGGCCTGCGCCGCCTGCGGGTCGCCGCCGTAGAACGTATCGGCGCTGATGTTGCGCACCGTGCCATAGGCCATGCCGTAGTGCATGTAATCGAAGGTGTCGAACTTGATGCTGACCGGGTCGCCGAGATGCACGAAGCCGCCCTCGCTGCCGGACAGAATGCCCTCGACCGCCAGCGGCGTGTCGCTGGGCATCAGGGTGAAGAACTGCTGGCCGGCCTGCAGCACGGAGCCGACGGAGACCTTGGCCACGGTCAGCACGGTGGCGTCGCGATCGGCCCGCAGTTCGACCAGCTTGCGGTGCAGCTCGGCCTTGCGCAGCGCCTCGGAGGAGTCCGACAGCTTGGAGGCCGCGTCGGAGAGCTGTTGGCCGATGTCGGCCTTCCACTGTTGCATGAAGGCGTCGCGCGTGGCGACCATGGCGGCGACATTGGCCTTGGCGTTGCTCGCCGTCTGCTCCGCATTGGCCAGGTTGCGGGCCATCTCGGCGCGGTTGTCTTCCGCGGCCAGGGTGTTGAGCCGGCTGCCGACCTGCAGCCGCTGCAGTTCCTTGCGCATCTTCTCGAGGTTTTGTGCCACGTCCAGGCGGTCACGATACCCCGCGGCGTCCGCCTCGGATCGCGCGATCAGCGACACCAGCCCGTCGATCTGCTGTTTGTAATTCTCCAGCGTATAGTCGTACTGGGCCTTGCGCTGGGCGAAGATCGCCGCTTGCAGCGCCATGTCGCGGTCGGTGCCGGTGTAGCTGAACGGTTGATTGTTCACTTCGGCCCGCATGCGCGCGACCTGCGCCGAATAGGTCGACACCTGCGCCTGCAGCGCGCTGACGTCGGCGGCCGCCAGGGTCGGATCGAGCCGGGCCAGCAACTGGCCCGCATGCACCTTCTCGCCCTCGTGCACGTCGATGGACAGCACGATCGCGGTGTCGAGCGGTTGCACGACCTGCGTCGGCACCTCGGAGACCACCTTGCCCTGCATGGTCACGACGCGATCCACCGGGATGAAGCCCGCCGCCATCACGCACGCCGCCACCATCGAGGTGATGAACCAGGCGATCCCGCGCGCGCCGCGCGGCACCGGCGCGGCAAGCACGGCCGAGGACGGCGACTGAAATTCCAGGATCACCGGCAGTGCCCGGTGATCCTGCGCGTCGAGCGGACTAATCGCCTTGCGCGAGCGTCGGGGCAATAGCGGCATGGCGGGGGCCTTGATTGTCGAGGTGGCGGTTCTGCTGCGCCCAGAGTTGGCGGTAGATCGTGCAGCGTTCAAGCAGGACACGATGCGGCGCGATATCGGCGACCTGCCCGCGTTCCAGAACCAGGGTCAGGTCGCAGTCGGTCAGCGACGACAGCCGATGCGAGACGATGACCATGGTGCGACCGCGGCCGATGCGCAGCAGGTTCGCGTTGACCAGTGCTTCGCTTTCCGGATCGAGCGCGCTGGTCGCCTCGTCAAGTATCAGCAGGCGCGGATCGGTGACCACCGCGCGCGCGATCGCCAGGCGCTGCTTCTGGCCGCCCGACAGGTTGGGCGAGCCCTCCTCGATGTAGGTCTCGTAGCCTTGCGGCATGCGCTCGATGAACTCCTCCGCGCCCGCAAGGCGTGCCGCGCGCACCACGTCGTCGATGGTCAGGCCCGGCCGGCCGGCGATGACGTTGTCGCGGATCGAGCCGCGGAACAGGAAGTTGTCCTGCAGCACGACACCGAAGCTTTGCCGCAAGTGCCGCAGGTTGATCTCGCGCAGATCCGCGCCGTCCAGCTTCACGAACCCGGAATATTCCCGGTTGATGCCCTGCAGCAGGCGGGTGATGGTCGATTTGCCGGACCCCGACCGGCCGACGACGCCGAGCATCGTTCCCGCCGGGACCGAGAAGCTGACCCGTTCCAGCGCCGGCGTCTGTCCGGATGGATAGGTGAACGTCACGTCGTCGAAGGTGATCGCGCCGGCCAGGCGCGGCCGCAGCCCGCCGCTCGCGGCGTTGGTCTCCATCGGCCGGTTGAGCACCTCCGCCGCCAGCGCGATGGAGGTCTTCACCTCGAGGTATTTTTCGGTCAGCCCGGCGGCGCTGACCAGCGGCTGGGCAACGCGGTTCGACATCATCATGAATGCGAACAGCGAGCCGACCATGTATCCGCTGGTGTCGGACATCGCCATGTAGGCGCCGATCAGCATCACCCCCATCCACATGAACCGCTGAATCGGCGTGGCGATCGTCTGCGGCCAGTTGCTGATCACCGCGGCGCGCATCCGCCACTTGGCCGCGTCCGCCACCCGTTCGTCCCACAGCGTGCGCCGCTGCGGCTCCAGTGCCAGCGACTTCACCGTTCGGATGCCGAAGATGGTCTCGGTCATCACCGTCGCCTTGTTGATCTCGGCCTGGATCACCCGGCCAATGGCCGCGCTCACCGGGCCAAGAAACACCAGGATGACGATCGTCAGCACGCAGGCGGAGGCGATGACCAGCCAGGTCAGCGTGCTGCTCAGATAGAACAGCACCGGCAGGATCACCATGAGGGTGATGAAATCCAGGAAGGTGGAGAGCAGCTTGCCGGTGATGAACTCACGCACCTGATACACCGCTTGCAGCCGATGCAGCGTGTCGCCGGCGGGATTGCGCTCGAAATAGTCGAGCGGCAAGCGGATCATCCGATTGAAGATGTGCAAATTCAGCTTGGTGTCGATGCGTACCGCCAACACCGCGATGATCAGCCGCCGCGCGTAGCCCAGCAGCGTCTCGTAGCCGACGAAGATCGCCAGCAGGACCGCAACCAGCGCCAGCGTGGACAGGCTTTTGTAGACCATCACGCGGTTCACCACCGTCATCACCAGCAGCGGCGGGACGATGGTGAGGAAGCTGATCGCCACCGAGGCGATGGAAAGATCGCGCAGCGTTTTGCGTTCGGTCAGCACCAGGTGGAACAGCCAGCGCATCGAGAATGGCGCATCCGCCTCCGAAATGCCGCGAGTTCGCGCGCATCAGCAGGGCTTCGCCGGTCCACACCTCCGACAGCCGCAGCTCGTCCACCGCGACCGGCGCGGCGCTTTCGGGCGCCTGCGGGTCCTTGAGGTAGACCACCTTCTGGTCGGCATCGGCGCCGGTCAGCAGCGCCGCCGAGCCGTCGTTCAGCAGCAGGATGACCGGACCGGTCTCCTGCAGGCCCAGCAGGTTGCGCCAGCGCAGCCGCACGGCGCGCGACCACAGCCCCGAACTCCTGCACCCAGGCGGACAGCGAGCCGGCGGAGGGGATCGGCAATTCGTCGCGGTTCTTGTAGTCGCCCGGATCAAGCTCCATCCCATGATAGCGCCCGACCACGATGACCGCCTGCAGCCGCGGGTGCAGCGAGGCGCCGCCGTGATGGTCGGTGGCGGACGGCGCACCGTCCGCGCCGCGCCCGCCGCCGGCCGCCTCGGCGCTGGCGTTGGGCGGAGGGGTCAGCGAAACTGGCGGCATGCCGTCCGATATGTCCACGACCGGGTCCTTATTCATGGTGTTGTCCGGGCGGGGCCCAGACAACACACTTCCTCTGGCCGCGGAACCGGATTGCAGCCGGTCCCACCGCCCCTCAGGCTGGCACGCCCCTTTACCACGCCACCCGCGCCAGTTACCAATAAACTATGCCGGCGGGCGGGCGATCCCGGCAACCGGCGGGACGGATCGGGTGCGATCGGCGGCGGCGCCTGCGGGCCGTCGTGGCAGCGCCGGCCACCCGGGCAGCCGGGGGACGGCACCGCCGTGTGCAGGCTGGCACGGGGCCGGGATTGCGATGACAGGTTTCGCGGGGGGCGCCCGGCCGCGCCAATCCGGCGGGTAGCACGCGCGAACCGGGCGGGCATCGCCCGCGAAATCAGGTGGCCGACCGGACCGTCTCTCGCGGCCGGCGGCCGAGTCGAACGTTTCAACCACACCGGACCACCATGCTGACACGCAACGCCACGGTCGCCGACATCCCGGAAATCCAAGCGATCTACGCGCACCACGTGCTGCACGGGACCGGCACGTTCGAAGAAACCCCGCCCTCGGTCGAGGAGACGACCGCGCGGTTCCACGCCGTCGCCGAGCGAGGCTGGAGCTGGCTGGTGGCGGTCGATGCGACCGGCGTGCTCGGCTACGCGTATTTCACCCAGTTCCGCGACCGCTCGGCCTACCGGTTCACCGCCGAGGACAGCATCTACGTGCGCGAGGACGTGCGTGGCCAGGGGGTCGGCAAGGCGCTGGTGGCGCACCTGGTCGAAGCCGCCACCCAGGCGGGCTTCCGCCAGATGATCGCGGTGATCGGCGATTCGGCGAATGTCGGCTCGGTCGGGGTGCACGCCAGCCTCGGCTTCCGCCCGGCCGGGACACTGCGTGCCGCCGGGCTGAAATTCGGCCAGTGGCTGGATGTCGTCTATATGCAGCGCCCGCTCGGGTCCGGCAGCGCCGACGTCGCGAGCTGACGCGGCGAGTGCCCCCTTGCATCGGGGGAACCGAACCAACGCCGGGGTTTCGCCCCGAATCCCACCAAGCGGCGCGGCTCCCCGGCCTTTGCCGGGGCAGGCTCTTGGAACCCTTCATTGGGAGTGGGGAAGGGGGGCCCGGCGGTACCATGGGGGCCAATGTCCCCTGGCGGGGTTCGGGGTGGAGCCCCGACCTTCCGTGGTTGTCCCGATGGCCCTGGCGGGCAGCGGATGGGGCTGGTTTTCGGGCCGGCGTTTACCTAATATTAACTCATGCACCTCACGATCCTACGCATGCTCTCAACCGGTTCCCTCACCGCTTTCTCCAGCAGCGTGGCGCAGGCCGGTCTTGGTCAGATCCAGCCGGCCCGCGCGGTCGGCGGTCAGACGCCGCAGGCGGCGCCGGCACCGCAATCGTCCTCCCCCGGTTCGCCCGGGGTTCCGCTCGGAGCGGCACCTTCCGGGCGCATTCTGCCGCGCGGATCGCTGCTGGACCTGTCCGTCTGACCGGCTGACCCGACTGTCCGGCTGCCCGGCTGACAAGGCGCCGAGCGGCTGGACGCCGGCCAATTGCGCACGCTGCGACGCTGCCTCTGATGGGCATTGCTCCCACCGGGGAGAAACGCCACGCTCGGCGGAATGTCCGGATTCGTCAGTCGCATCCCGGAAGGCGACAGCCGCGCCCGCATGGTCTGCGCGGACTGCGGCCACATTGCCTACGAGAACCCGAAGGTCGTCGTCGGCGCGGTGGTGGTCGCCGAGGCCCGCGTGTTGCTGTGCCGCCGCGCGATCGCGCCACGGCAGGGTTTCTGGACCCTGCCGGCGGGCTATCTGGAACTCGGCGAGACCCTCGAGGAGGGGGCCGCGCGGGAAACCTGGGAAGAGGCCCAGGCACGCATCGCGCTGGACGGCATCCTGGGCATCTTTTCGATCAGTCGGATCGGCCAGGTCCACATCCTGTTCCGCGCGCGGTTTGCCGCCGCGCCGCCAGTTTTCGCGACTGGCGCCGAGAGCCTGGAGGTCGGGCTGTTCGCCTGGAACCAGATCCCCTGGGACCGCATTGCGTTTCCCTCGGTCCGCTGGGCGCTGGAGGCGTGGCATCGCATCGGCACTGCGCCGCTGGGCATCCCAGCGGGCAATCCACCGGATGACGCGCGCGGGACGCGACCGCCGCGAGGACCGGATCAGCGACCACTTCAGGCACCGCCCCCAGGGCCACACCAGGCGCCACACCAGGCGCCACACCAGGGACCACAGCAGGGATCGCCCCAGGGGTCGAAGCAGAGGCCGGATCAGGAGCCGGATCAGGGTTCCCGCCAGGGACCGCCAACCGGAGCGGCGCGGCCGGTCGAACCCGGATGAAGCGGGGCTGCTTTCTGCTGCTGACACTGACTTCCGTCGCGGCCGCCGCGCCGCGGCCGCACGGATCGCTCCCGCTGCCGCCGAAACCGCCGGCCCACAAGCCGACCGATGCCCCGGCGCCAGCCCCCGATCGGGAAGCCGTGGCGCCGGCCACGCTGGCGTCGGACCGCCCGCGACTGGCACCGCGTTTCGTGCAGGTGCCGACCTGGCAGCGCAATTTCGATCCGAGCCAGGGCTACACCAGCGGCTCACGCCTACGGGAGGATCCGTCGGATCGCCGGCTGCTGCCCTCGCCGGGCATCGAGCTGCAGGTGCCGCTCAGGTAGCGCCTTGTGCCGCGTGACGGCGGGTGAGGTTCGCCTCGCGTGTTAACGCTTTCTTATTCGTTGGACGACCAGGGTTGGCATCGCCGCCGCTGGTGATCCGCGCGCACCCATCAGGCGGATGCACGCTAGGGAAGGGTCAGTCATGTCACAGGTACGGCGCAGTCGCGCCCCCAGGCTGGAACCGGAACTGCTCGACCGTAGCCAGGGCGGCACCAGCCTTGGCGGCGCGGCAACGCCGGCGCACGGCGGTGGCCGGGTTTCCGGCGCATCGGTTTCCCAGGCGACCGACGCCGGCGGTCCCGCGGGGGCGACCATCGAACTCTGCGACGGCAGCCAATTCACCTTCGCGCGCCTGGCCGATCTGCGGACCGCGGCGGACACCTAGCCCGCATTTCTCACACTGTCGCGGGACGATGGCGAAGGGCATTGTCGTGCCAACCGGTTTTCGCGCCGCCGCCAATACCGGGTGTATTCGCAAGGCGCGAAAGCCGGTTGGCGCGGCAAGGACCGAGCCAGCGCCCGTGAGAGTGTGAGAAATGCGGGCTAGGCCGCACCTCCCGCCCGCGCGCCCCGGGCCGGGCGGCGCACAAGCGGGAGGCGGCGATGCCGCGCCCTCCCGCCGGCTGCCCCCTGGCGGCTGCCCCCTGGCGACTGTCCCCCCCCCCGGCCAACGGCTGGCAGTCCGCAACCGCTGGCCAGCAGCCGTCGATCGCTGACCGACCGCTCCCAGCCCTCAGCCTCTCAGCCCTCCGCGCGAAGCTCGGCGAAGGTGTCGCATGCCGTCAGCATCGCCTCGCGCACCAGCGGGGCACCGACATAGCCGGCCAGGTGCAGCAGGGCCTCGGCCAGCTCGTCCTCGGTCCAGCCCTGGTTGCGGGCAAAGCGCAGATGCAGCTTCAGCTCCGGCGTGCGCCCGGTGGCGGTGTCGGAGATCACGCAGATCAGCGCCCGCGTCTTCAGGTCCAGGCCGGGGCGCGTCCACAGCGTGCCGAAAATCGTTTCCTGCGTGACCTCGGCGAACTTCTCCATGATGGGGTCGTGGTAGACCGCCTTGTCGAGCTTGTCGGCGAACCCCTCGCCCATCAGCTTGCGCCGTATCGCGCGGCCCTGCGCGCGTCGCGTGGTATCTGCCACCGTCTGCCTCCCGAATTCGGATTGCCGCCAGACCTAGCATCCGCTCCCCGATCTGGCCACGGCTTCTCGGCCACGCCGGGTTCTGGCAAGCTCGCCGCCAAGCACCAGGTCAGCGAACACCATTCAGGGAGCCACCATCGTGATCCATGTCATCGCCATCATCACCGCCAAGCCGGGCCTGCGCGGCGCGATCCTCGACGCGTTTCACGCCAACATGCCGGCGGTGCACGCCGAGCAGGGCTGCATCGAATACGGCCCGGCGGCGGATGCCGAGGGGATCGGCCCGTTCCAGACCAAGTTCGGCCCGGACAGCTTCGTGGTGATCGAGAAATGGGCCAGCCCCGAGGCGCTGAAGGCGCACGCCGCCTCGCCGCACATGGCGGCCTATGGCGCGAAGACCCGCGAGATGATCGCGAGCCGGGTGATCCACGTGCTCGCGCCGGCCTGACCGGCGCGTGGGGGCGCTGGACGGGCGTTTCGCGGCCGCGGTCGCCCTGGCCACCGAGGCCGGGGCGATGGCGCTGCGGATGCGCCCGCCGCCCGGTGCGGCCACCGCCACGCTGAAGGGCGCGCAGGACTGGCTGACCGAGGCGGACGGCGCGGTCGAGCAGTTTCTCTCCGAGCGGCTGGCGGCGCGGTTCCCGGCGGACGGGTTCCAGGGCGAGGAGGGCGGCCAGGCCCGGCACGGGACCCTGCGCTGGGTGGTCGATCCGATCGACGGCACCGCCAACTACGCCCGCGCCCGGCCGCGCTTCTGCGTGTCCCTGGCGCTGCTGGAGGGGCGCACGCCGCTGCTCGGCGTGCTGGTCGCCCCGGCCGCGGGGGAAACCTTCGCCGCGCGGCTGGGCGGTGGTGCCACGCTCAACGGTGCCCCGATCCGTGCCGCCGCGACCTCCGACATGGCGCGCGCGCTGGTGGAGATCGGCTGGTCGCAGCGCCGCCCGCCGGCGATGTTCACCGCGCTGGTGCAACGGATCATCGCCGCCGGCGCGGCGCCGCGGCTGTCCGGCTCCGGCGCCCTCGGCCTGGCCGATGTCGCCGCCGGCCGCAGCGACGCCTATGTCGAGCTGCACATCAACCTGTGGGATGTCGCCGCGGCGCTGGTGCTGCTGCGCGAGGCGGGGGCGCATGTCAGCCCGTTCCTGGATGGGGACGGAGCGGAACGCGGCAACCCGATCCTGGCCTGCGCCCCCGGGATCGCCGGCGAACTGACCCGCCTCACCGGGATCTGAGGCCGGCCGCGCCGGGGCTCGCTTGGCCCGCTCGCCCGGCCCGGATGTTCGTGCGCGCGCGCCGGCGCGATCATCGCCATGCCGCAACGCCGCCTTGGGGGGCTCGCGCTTGCGGCTGCAACGCCGTCGTGGCGGCGCGCAAGCGGCCTGGCAACACGATGCCCTTTGCCGTCATCGCGCGACAGCGGGCGAAATCCGACTTGGTCGATCCCGCCTGCCGGGTTCGGGTTCATTCCGTCATCCGCGGTGGTTTCGTTTCGCCCGTTGCGGCATGCCGCCAACCGCGACACCACGCCGTCGCCGACCGGGCGGACGCGCTGGCGTCCGGCGAGGCGACCGGGCAGGGCGGGAAGCGGGGCCGGGCGCCGGCGGATGGTTCCGCCCCGGTCGTCGCAACCGCCGCCACCCGGTCCCCCGCATCGCCTGCCCGAGCGCGCCGACCCGCCGCCGGACCGGCGTCCGCCAGGTCGGCGTCGGAGCGGGGAATCGGCGCGGTCGGCGGATCGGGGTTGTTCGAATCAGGTAGCGCTGCCAGCAATTTTTCCCCACCATGCAGTCGGCTCAGAGGAGAACGTCATGCCACCAGCGAAAAAGACCGCCGCACCAGCGAAGCAAGCCGCAGCCCCGGCCAAGAAAGCCGCGGCCCCGGCGAAAAAGCCAGCCGCGGCGAAGGCCGCGACCCAGGCGACGGTGACGCTCAAACATCTCGCCGCCGAATTGGCGGCAAGCCATGGCCTCGGCAAGGGGCAGGCCGAGGCCGTGCTGGGCGATCTCGTGGCCCGCACCACCGGGCACCTCAAGAAGGGGGCCAAAATCCGCCTGACCGGCCTGGGCATCCTCCAGGTGCGCAAGCGGGCGGCGCGGATGGGCCGAAACCCGGCGACCGGCGAGGCCATCAAGATCAAGGCCAGCAAGAAGATCGCCTTCCGGCCAGCCAAGGAACTGAAGGAGAGCGTGTAGCGCCGCTCGCCGGCTTGCTGCGCCAGGGGCCTGTCGCCATGAGGCATTGCGCGACCGCGCCAGGCCCCGCGACGAACCGCCCCGACGATCGGCAAGCGGCGGTTGCCAGGCATCGGCGCCGCCGCGCCGCAGGCTGGCTTGGCGCGCTGGGCCTGCTCAGCGCGTGCGCCGCTCCAGCCCCGACCGACGGCAGGACCCCGGTGTTCGAGCAGCCGCTGGCGACCGGCCCGGCGGACGCGGCCCCGACCCAGCGCCATGCGTTTGGCATTCGTCTCACGACGGTGTCCCCCGCGATGGCGGAACGATTGCATATGGCCGCTGCGAAAGGGCTGTTGGTGATCGACGTGGAACAAGGCGGTGCCGCGTCCCTGGCCGGCATCCGCGCCGGCGATGTGCTGCTGGCCTTCGCCGGTGGGTCGGTCAACACGGAAGCGGGCATCAAGGCCCGTCTTGCCTCGGTCAGAGCGCACGACATCGCGTTGGTTCAGGTCTGGCGAAATGGCGAGGAGCGACTGTTCGTTCTGCAATTCTAGCGCGTGATCGCTGCAGGCGGAATCGCCGTGAAGCGTGAATTGCGCGACGCAACAAAAAGCCAGAGTGGGATGACTTCGCCGATCGGAAGCCATCCCGCTCCAGCGGCAACGACACGCATGATCCGATCGGGTGGAGCGGCGTGGGTCAGGCCGTTGGATCGGCCTCGGCGTGTCGCATGCCGGCTGATCCGGGCCATCCACCCCGTCATTTCCGGGCCGCTGTCCGCGGGCAGTCGTTCCGGGAGCCACCCGGCCGCCTGTCCCTCGCCGGCGGGGCGCGGATGGCCGGGGCCTGCCTCGGCGAAGGCCGGGGCCTGCCCCGGCGAAGGCCGGGGTCAAGCCAGACTGTGACGGACCGGCAACGGCGTCCGGCCGAAACGGGAAGCGTCGTTGCGCCAACGGACGTGCGCGGTTCGGTGCCGGAATGCCGCAACGGGGCGCGAGGCACGCTGCGATCGGCCGACCGGCCGCGCTATCGCCACAGCTGCAGCCGCGCCGCCGCCTCGCGCATGTCGGCCTCCGGGCCGCAGTAGGAAAAGCGCAGGAATCGGCCGCCCCGCGTGCGGTCGAAGTCCACGCCGGGCGTCGCCGCAATCCCCGCCTCCGCCAGCATGCGCGCGCAGAACGCCACGCTGTCGTTCGAGCGGGCGGCAATGTCGGCGAACAGGTAGAACGCCCCCTCGGCTGGCGACAACCGGGTGAAGCCGGCGTCCGGCAGCGTGCGCAGCAGATGATCGCGGGAGCGCCGGTAGCGGGCGACATTCGCGGCCAGTTCGTCGTGGCAGTCGAACGCCGCCTCGGCAACGATCTGCGCGATGTGCGGGGCGCTGATGAACAGGTTCTGCGCCAGGCGCTCCACCGGCCGCACCAGCTCGTCCGGCAGGACCATCCAGCCGATCCGCCAGCCGGTCAAAGCGAAATACTTGGAGAAGCTGTTCACCACGATGGCATGCGGGCTGCGGGCGGCGGCGGTGGTGATCGGGCTGTCGTAGTGCAGCCCGTGGTAGATCTCGTCGCTGACCAGCCGCACCCCCGCGCCGTCGCACCATGTGGCGATGGCCGCCAGCTCCGCGGGGTGCAGCATCGTGCCCGCCGGGTTGCACGGGCTGGCCACGATCAGCCCATCCGGCGGCGGATCGAGCCGCTCCAGCATCGCCACGCTGGGCTGGAACCGCGTCTCCGGCCCGGCCTCCAGCACCACCGGCTGCATGCCGAGCGCGGTCAGGATGTTCACGTAGGGCGGGTAGAACGGCGCGGCCAGCGCCACGCGGTCGCCGGGGTCGAAGGCGGCGAGGAAGGCCAACGGAAACGCCCCCGACGCCCCCACGGTCACCGCCACCCGTTCCGCCGGCACGTCCAGCCCGTACCAATCGCGGTAATGCGCGGCGATTCGCTCGCGCAGGGACCGGCGGCCGAACGCCTCGGTGTAGCCCAGCGGGTCGCCCGATCGCAGCGCCGCCGCCGCTGCCGCCCGCGCACCGGCGGGCGCGCCGGTGCCGGGTTGGCCGACCTCCATGCGGATCACCTGCGGCGCGCCGGGCGCCAGCGCGGCGGCGCGGGCGTTGGCGGCGGCGATCACGTCCATCACCAGGAAGGGCGGCGCCGCGGCCCCCCTGCCGACCTTCAGCGCCATCAGTTGCTGCTGCCGACGGCCATCCCCGCGCCGCGCGGATCGGCGGCCCAACGGCAGCTTGCCTCGCCGTCGGGCAAATAGCGGCTGCAGGCGCCGACATTGGCCCGGCCGGGATCGGGTACCGTCACCGGCATCGCCTGGCCGGTGCGCAACGTGTTGAACAGCGCCACCGCCACCGCGGTTCCGGCGGCCGCCTGGCCGGACCCGGCGACCGCGGCGCGGAAGGCGTGCGTCGGCTCATTCCACGCGATCGCCGCGGCCAGCAGCGGCGGCGGCACGGCGGCGGGCGAGGCGGCCAGCAGCAGCCCGCTCACCGGCAATACCCGCCCGGTGCCGAACAGGTTGTCCATCGTCAGCGCGCAGGCGACCGCGTTGCCGGCGCGGTCCACCGTGATGAACGACGTCGAGGCGGGCAGCGGCGGCAGGGTGGCGATGGGCAGATCGGCGCCGAACAACGCCGTGGGGTTCCCGCCGCTGGCACGCCAGCGCCCGACCACCGCCTCGGCCCGCGCCTGGGCGGCGGCCAGCGCGGTCGGATTGTGCGCCAGCACCTGGAACGCCGCGGCGGCGGCCAGGCCGCCATCGGCCGGCGGCGGCAGCAAGGCCAGCTTGTCGTCGCCATAGGGGAGCGAGAGCGGCGTCGCCAGCTGCGGCAAGGCGTCGCGCAGCTCGGCCAGGGTCAGCGGCCCGCCGGCGGCGGCGCTGCCGTCGGCAACGCGGCGCGCCAGGGCACCCTGATAGAAATCGCCGACGCCGACGGTGCGAATCTGCGCCAGTGTCGCGGCGAGGGCCGGCTGCAGCAGTTGCTGGCCCTCGGTCAGCGGCACGCCGCCATGGCCGAATATGGCGGCGGCGGAAGGATCGGCCAGCAGCGGGCCGCCGACCGCGGCGAGGTCCTGCGCCAGGGCCTGCGAGACCGGGGTGCCGAAGCGCGCGAGCTGCTCGGCGGGTGCGACCAGCGTCTCGAACGGCAGGCGGCCGTAGCGCGCGTGCAGCAGGTAGAGCCCGCGCGCCGTCATCGGGACCGCGGCGGGCCGATCGGCGTTGGCCCCGCCGGAGGAGGCGATCGGGGTGAACAGCACCGCTTCGGGTACGCCGCCGTTCGCCGACTTGGCGCCGGCGGCGAAGGCCATGCACCCGCCGCCGCCGCCCAGCCCGGCGCGCGAGGGCAGGGTGACCGACAGCGCGAAGCCGAGCGCAACCGCGGCATCGGCCGCATCGCCGCCCTGCGACAGGACGTCCCGCGCGATCAGCGCGGCACGCGGCTCATCCGCGGTCACGCCGCCGAGGAAGCCCGCCACGTGGCCAAGCTGGCCAACGGCGGGGCTGGGCGGACCGAACACGCTGTTGCGAGCGCTGGAGAGCGAACCGCAGCCGGACAGCAGCAGCGCGGCGGAAAGCACGGAGCGGGACAGCAGGCGGGGGGACGGCAGACGCCAGCACGGCGGACGAGCGGCGCGCCGGCAGGTGGGCAACAGGCCGGCTGGCCAAAGACGGGTGGGCCACAGACGCGAGATCGGAAGCCGCGCGGATGGAAGACCCGCGGATGCAAGACGGGTGGGGGGAAGCCGCGTTACACTGTCGCGCATGCCGATCTGCGCCGCCGTCGCCCGCCGCCTCCGCACCTTCGCCGATCCCCTGTCCTGGGCGGGCCGCCTGGCTCGCAGGCCGGTCCGCACTATTCTTGTCTTGTGCCGGCAGGTGCCATAGACGGCTTCGCCAGCACCGGCAACAGCAGCAACGCCTTGGCGTGAAAGAGATCCGAAATGGCCGATCCCCGAACCCAAGATCGCCTGGCAGCGCTGCGCCGCACCGCCCGCGCCCTGGCGGCGGCGCTGCTGTTGGCCTGCCCGTTGCCCGGCGGCGCCGCGGCGGCCGAGCAATTCACCCCGGCGCAGCGGGCGGAAATCGTCCGCATCCTGCACGAGGCGCTGACGCAGGACCCGTCGATCCTGCGCGACGCGGTCGCGGCGATGCAGAACGACGACATGCGCCGCGAGACCGAGGCGTCCCGGGCCAGCATCGCGGCGCACCGCGCGGCGCTGGTGACGGCCGCGGACCCGGTCGCCGGCAACCCGAAGGGCAGCGTGACCATCGTCGAGTTCTACGACACGCGCTGCCCGTACTGTCGCAAGATGGAGCCGATGATGGATCGGCTGCTGGTGCAGGACCACGACGTGCGCCTGGTCTACAAGGACCTGCCGATCCTGGGGCCGGCCAGCGTGCTGGCCGCGCACGCGCTGCTCGCGGCGCAGCGGCAGAACGGCTACGAGAAACTGCGCAGCGCGCTGATGCAGGCGCCGCCGGAGTATACCAAGGCCGACATCCTGGCGAGCGCGCGCAAGCTCGGCCTGGACGATGCACGGTTGGCGCATGACATGGACGACCCGGCGATCGAGGCGCGGCTCAGCACCAATCTGCGGCTGGCCAGCGCGCTGGGCATCGACGGCACGCCGGCGCTGGTGATCGGCGATGCGCTGATCCCGGGCGCGGCCGAACTGGCGGATCTGCAGAAGGCCATCGCCTCGGCGCGCGCGGCGCGCTAGAGCGTGATCGCTTCAGGCGGAATTGCCGTGAAGCGTGAATCACGCGACAAAACAAAAAACCAGAGTGGAATGACTTCGCCTGTCAGAAGCCATTCCGCGCTAGGCCGGATTTCTCCCACTGTCGCGGAATGATGGCAAAGGGCACTGTCCTGCCAAACGATCTTCGCGCCGCCACCCCTGCGCGTCGGCGAAGTCCAGGTTAGCGCTGCATGCAGGATTTTTTGGCGGCACAGCTGTCCTCGGCGCGAAGCGCCGATAAAGACTTCCCTGCGAAACTCGGCGGACCCTCCGGGCAACGCCGTGTCCGCTTGCTTGACTTGCTTTGTTGCTGTGCCGGGATCGCCGAACAAGGCGCCGGGGTCGCCCGGGCAAGCCCGCGGGGCGGACCAAATCCGGTCGCCCCGTCGGCACCGGCCGATCCGCTCAGCGCAGCTCGAAGCCGAGGGTGCGCAGCGCCGCGCGCATCCGCTCGCGCCCGCGCAGCGCGGCAACGTCCTTGACGCGGTCGATCGATTGCTGCGTCCAGTCCTGCTCGCGCATGCCCTGCTCGCGCTGGAAGTCGCGCGCCGTGGCGTTGTAGCGCGCGATGTCGGCCGCCTGGCTCGCGCGGCTGTATTGCTCGCGGTGCAGCACCACCGGGCGCGGCAGGCGCGGCTTCACCCCGGTCTCGCCGGCCAGGTCCGGCTGGCCGACCGACATGCCGAACACCGCGAACACCTGTGGCGGCAGGCCGAGCTCCGCCGCCACCTGCTCCGGCTGGTTGCGCATGGCGCCGACATAGACGCAGCCGAGGCCGAGGGATTCCGCGGCGATCGCGGCACTCTGCGCGGCCAGCGCGGCGTTGACGATGCCGACGATGAATTCTTCCAGGTAATGAAGACCCTCGACCGGCATCTGCCGCTCGGCCGCGATCGCGGCCAGCCGCGCGTGGTCGCACAGCCAGACCAGCAGCAGCGGCGCGTCGCGGATGAACTTCTGCTGCCCGGCCAGCTCCGACAGCCGCGCCTTGCGCGCCGTGTCCTCGACCGCAACCACGCTCCACAGTTGCAGGTTCGACGAGGTGGAGGCGGACTGCGCCGCGGCGACCAGCAGTTCCAGCGTTCCCGCCGGCAGCGGCGCGGGCAGAAACGCCCGCACGGAGCGATGGTTGATGATGCTGGCCAGCGTGTCGTTCCACTGCGCGGGCGGCAAGGCGACGCCTTCGCGGGTGCGCTGCCACAACAGCGTTTCGGCGGATGGCGGGGTGGCGTCAGCGGGACGCTCGACAGGGCTCTGCGCTAGGGACACGCGTCTCTCCGGGGGTGCGTTGTCGGGATGGGCGGCATGATCGCCCAGACCGGGCGATCCGGCAACGGCTGCCACCGCCTCGGGGCCGGGGGCATTCTCAGGCCCGGGCGGGGCTATATCGGCGAGCCCGCTTCGTGCCATGACCGCGCGAGCCGATCGCGCCGGAGGGCCGCATGCTGTCGCTTGCCTTTGTCCTGCTGTCCGCGACCGCGGTGTTGGGGATCGCGCTGGCGCTGCTGCATGTGCGCGGCCCCTCGGCGCCGCCCTGGATGATCGGCGTGCTGCACGGTGTGTTGGGCGCGGCCGGGTTGGGGACATTGCTGCTGGCGCTGCGCGGCCCGCCACGCGGGTTGCTGACCGGTGTCGCATCGTTCGGCCCGATTGCCGCGGTGCTTGCCGTCGGCGCGTTGCTGGCGGGGCTCGGGATCGTCACGCTGGCACGTCGATCCGGCCGCGGTATCGGACTGCTGATCGCGGTGCATGGGACGGTGGCGATCACCGCCTATGTGCTGCTGGCGGCCTATGTGTCCCTGGGGTAGGCACCGTGGTGCCGTGCAGGCGCTTCCGCTTTGCCATGATCGGCGCCGTTGTGCCTCGTCGGCGGAACGAACCGGACGCCCCGCCGATTTTCGTGCGCCGCCGCATGCCTGGCTTGCGCCGCGTCGCTGCAGGTCATTGCCGGGTGGCGGCAATTGTCATTTTGACTGATCCGGGCAGTCTCTCTCCGTCATGGCGGGGTCAAGCCCGGCCATGACGGCGAGGCAACGTCGTCCGGCCAAAATGAGAATCGCTGGCTGGGTGGGGCTGGCTTTGAATCCATCCGGACATGCTGCTATAGTACCAACCATGCGCGTCCGGGGCGTGGTCGTCACGCCCGATGGGCCGCCAGGAACAGCGATGCGGCGACGCAACTGCATGCCGACGCCCGACACTGTGGTTTCGCGCGCGCCGGATCGGCTCCGGAACCCAACCTCGGCCGCTGCCGGGCGGCGCGCCGTCAGCCCTGCCGCCCGGCCGCCCGGCCGCTTGACCTGTCGCGATAATCGGCGTCAGACGGCAACTACCAGCCAGCGTTGGACGCCACCCGCCTGGTGAACACTGAAGGAGGAAACCTATGTCAGGACGGTATCCCAAGATCGTCTACACCGAAGAAGGCATGCGCGAGGGCATGCAGATCGAGGATAAGGACATCCCGGTCAGCCAGAAGGTGGAACTGCTGGATGCCCTGTCGGAGACCGGGCTGAAGCAGATCGTGATCGGCTCCTTCGTGAGCCCGAAATACACCCCGCAGATGGCCCGGATCGACGAGATCGTCACCAAGTTCCACCCCAAGCCGGGCGTGATGTACACCGCGCTGGCGCTGAACCCGAAAGGTCTGGAGCGCGCCAAGCAATATTCGCCGCCGCTGACCATCGTGCGCAGCAAGCGGCCGCAGTTGCGCGTGCATCAGTGCGACGTGTTCATTCGCCGCAACACCAACCGCAGCCAGATGCAGGAAATGGAGGCGTGGCCGAAGGTGATCGCCGACGCCGTGCGGGACGGCGTGAAGGAAGCCGGCATCGGCACCAACGCGACCTTCGGCTCCAACTTCGTCGGCGATTTCAGCGTCGACATGACGATGGCGTTCCTGGCGAAGCAGCACGCGTTGTGGGACGCGGTCGGCATCGAGGTGACCTCGGTCAGCATCGGCGACCCGATGGGCTGGTGCCATCCAGTGAAGGTCGAGGAGATTTTCGGCCGGGTGAAGCGCCAATGGCCGGCGATCAACACCTTCAGCGCGCATCTGCACAACAGCCGCGGCATGGCGATCACCTCGGCCTATGCCGCGATCAAGACGCTGAACGGCGATGACACGCTGCACCTGCAGGGCACCATCGGCGGCGTCGGCGGCTGCCCGTATTGCGGCAACGGCCGCTCCACCGGCATGGCGCCGACCGAGGACTTCATGCACATGCTGGAGGGCATGGGCATCGAGACCGGCGTCGATCTCGGCAAGCTGATCGACTGCGTCTGGATGCTGGAGAAGATGATCGGTCGCCAGGCCTGGGGCCATGTGTCGCGTTGCGGCCCGCGGCCGATGAAGCGCGAGCAGTTCTTCGATGCCAACGCCCCGTTCGTCGAAACGGTGGAGCAGGCGGAGCACTTCCGCAAGGGCAAGCAGATCTACGAGGGCTGCATCTATCCGTGGGACAAGCCGATCACCAGCCCGTATCTCGATCGGGCGCTGCAGGGGCTGCCGACCTACGAGCCGGACGGCGCCTGGCCGTGGGAGGAGGCGTTCTTCCCGAAGCCGCAGCAATTGTCAGCCGCCGCGGAATAGGGCTGCCGCTCTCCATGCGGAGAGCCGACGGCTGCTTCAGGCCAGCCGGGGCCCCCTGGGTCCCGGCTTGCCATCGCTTGTAAGGAGCGTTGCATGAGCGAGACAAAGAACCCGCTGACCGACGAGGTCAAGGCACTGGTCGGCGTAGCGGCGGAGAAGGTCGAGGCAAGCCCGCCCTGGGGCATCGAGCGCGAGGGCCTGCGCATCTTCACCAATGCGATCATGGACCCCGACCCGCGCTACTGGGACGACGAATTCGCCAAGACCACCAAATTCGGCGGTATCGTTACGCCGCCGATCTACTGCTCTTATATCGGGCGCAAGACGCTGGCCGGTGTCGAGGACCCGATCAGCCGGGCGTTCCGCGAGAACCCGAACTCCGACGGCATCGGCGGGGTGCGGGAGGGCGGGCCGGATCAAAAAGGCGCGCTGCCGCCGATCCCGACGCCGTTGAAACGGATCCTCAACGCCGGCAACGAGATCGAGCTGTACAAGTACCCGACGCTTGGCGACCATATCTTCAGCCAGGCGAAATACCACGACATCAAGGGGCGCATCACCAAGGACGGCACCCCGATGCTCGTGGTCACGACCCAGGCGACCTACACCAACCAGAACGACGAGGTGCTGTGCATCCTGCGCCAGTCGTCCATCCGTCGCTAGGCCGGGTCGCACCAGAAGGAATATGCCATGGTGACCGCAGACGAGCTTCGCAACAAGACGCAGCTCCATTACGATGACGTTCAGGTCGGGCAGGACATGCCGCCCCTCGTGATCGGCCCGATGACGCCGACGCATCTGTTTCGCTGGAGCGCGGCGATCGAGAACTGGCACCGCATCCATTACGACCAGAACTTCGCAGTGTACCACGACGGCCTGCCGAACATCCTGGGGCAGGGCTCGTGGAAGCAAAGCATCCTGCCGCGCTACCTGAAGGACATGTGCCTGCCGGACGGCTGGCCGTGGAAGGTGCAGTTCCAGCACCGCGCGATGATCGTGCCGGGCGATACCATCACGGTCTGGGCCAAGGTGACCGGCAAGCGCGCGGCCGAGGGCCTCGGGCTGGTCGAGATGGATGTGGGAATGAAGCTGCAATCCGACATCGAGACCTGCCCGGGCACCGCGACCATCGTGCTGCCGATCAAGGGCGGCCGCGCGGTGCCCTATCCGTTCGTGGCCCCGAAGGGGGCATAACAGCAGCAACACCGTTCGGCCGGCGCGGCCGGACGGTCCGCGACATGCCAGTCGGCAAAGGAGACGAGATGGGACGCTGGATCGCGATCGGCAAAGCGCCGGGATGGGATGAGCTGGCAAAGTTCACCGCTGAACTCAAGGCGACGACGAAGTGGCGGATCGATCCGCGCACGACGATCACCGAGGTGGTCGCGCTGGCGGATGGCCGCATGCTGGCGGAGTGCCATGCCAACAGTCAGGCGGATTTCGATGCCTGGCTGCAACAGAAGGGCTGGCAGGTGGAAAGCGTGACACCGATCAAACACATCGCGCGGACCGGGGAAATCTGGAAGGTCGGCTAGGCGCCTGGCCGGCCGGCACGATCACGCGGGGCGATCGGGCGAGCGAAGCAAGGTCAGGGCTCCGCCCTGAAACCCGCCAGGGGGCTTTGCCCCCTGGACCCCCACCAGAGGCGGAGCCTCTGGACTCCATCCATGGGAGTGGGCGATGGGGAGGGGGCGCAAGCGCAGGGCGCCGGTGTCGTCCGCCGCGACGGACGACACCGGCGCCCTGCGCTTGCGCCCCCTCCCCATCGCCCACTCCCAGTGAAGGGTTCCAAGAGCCTGCCCCGGCGAAGGCCGGGGGCGCGCCCTTGGCGGGGAGTCCAGAGGGCAGCGCCCTCTGGTGGGGTCCAGGGGCAAAGCCCCTGGCCTTGCTTTGGCTCGCCCAACGGCCCGGCGCAATCGCGCACGCAGAAACGCCGCCCGGCAGACATGCCGGGCGGCGCGAAGCTGTCGGCCAAAGGGGGGCCGAAGCCCCCCTCGTTCAGTGTGCGATTGCCTCCACCTCCAGCCGCTTGGTGCGCGGCCCGAGCGCCGCGACCGAGACGATCACCACCGCCATGCACACGGCGACGAAGGCGAACACGCCCGGGGCACCGAAGTCGCGCAGGAAAAAGGCGATGAAGAACGGCGTGAGGATGCCGCTGAGCCGGCTCCAGGAATACACGAACCCGATCGCGCGAGCGCGGATCCGCGTCGGATAGAGCTCCGACTGATAGTTGTGCAGCGCGAACGAGAGCCACTGCGTTGACATCGCCAGGCAAGCCCCGAGCACGATCAGCACGCCCGTCGCGGTCGCGCTGCCGAAGCAGATGCCGAACACGGCGATCGCAAGGCACGAAGCGCAGGCGTGCCATTTGCGTTCCATCCGGTCGGCGAACAGCATGACCAGCAGCGGCGCCGCCAGCGCGGCGATATTGATGATCATGCTGTATTCGAGGCTTTGGGTGACGTGGATGCCTTTGGCGATGAGCAAGGTCGGCGTCCATGCGACAAAGCCGTAGAACCCCACCGTTTGGAAAAAGTTGAAGAGCACCAGCATGATCGTGCGCTTGCGGTAGCGCGGGCTGAAGATCTCGACGATGCTCCCCTTGCGCGGGTCCTGGTAGTGCGGTGGCTCCACCGGCGGCAGCGGCTGCCCAAATTCGGCCTGGGCCCGGGCCTCGATCCCCGCCATCACCTGTTCGGCTTCCTCCATCCGGCCCTGCTGGGCGAGCCAGCGCGGGCTTTCGGGCAGACCGAGTCGGACCCACCAGACGGCGATCGCGGCGGCGGAGCCGATCCCCGCCACCCAGCGCCAGCCGTCAAAGCCGAACGGCGCGGTCGAGGTCAGTTGCCAGGAGAGAATATAGGCGATCAGGAAGGCGGACGCGCTCATCGCCTGCAGAAAGCCAAACATCTTGCCACGGACCCTTTTGGGGACCAGCTCGGAGAGATAGGCGTCCACCGTGACAAGCTCGAGGCCGATGCCGAGTGCGCTGATAAACCGCCAGATGTTGACGCCGTCGGCGGTCGTCTGCAGCGCCATCATGAAGTTGGCGCCGCCGAACAGGAGCAGCGAATAGGCAAAAATGGCACGCCGGCCAAAATGGTCCGCGATATAGGAAACGAACAGCGCGGCAAAGAACAGGCCGGCGAAAAACACCGCGACAAAGCTGGCGAAGCCGGTGAAGCCGAAAAAGCTCACCGTGGTCGCGGTGAAAATCTTGGCTTTGAACAGTCCCGGCCCCAAGGCGCCGATGAGGCCGATGGCATAGCTGTCGAACAGGCCGCCAAAGGTGAGCAGGATCGCCATGGTCCACATGGATCGCGTCATCGGCAGGCGGTCGAGGCGGGCGGTGAGCGTCTCCGCCGCGGTGGCCGCTCGGGCCGCAAAGCCCCCCGAGCCAGCGGCCGTCAACAGCGGTTCGGTAGCGGTCGTCGCTAACGGTACGGTGGTCATTGGTTACGTTTCCTTAACCCGGCGACGGACCATTATCGATCCCCTGGTCATTGGCGGCGCGGCGGGCCAGTCGTCGGGCCAGCGACGCCGCACAAGAATCGAGAGTCCAGTGTCCGTTGCGCAAACAGCCTGTCACGTTGCGCCATCTTCGGCAACGCACGGCACAAGACGACCGCCATATCCGGCAGGATCGAACCCGCGTCGGCAGGAGCATTCCGATCCTTGCGCGACGGTCGGCCTTGCCGGATGCCAAAAACCTCGATCTGGGCAGGAAAGATCCGCTCATACTCAATCCCGGAATGACCGGCCCGGCGATCACAGCCGCGTCATCGTGTCGGCGAGCGCGCCCCGGCAGAGACGAGGAATGCGTTCTTCGCATGACAGAAATGCGATCCTGATGGACCAGTCCTCATCCGGTCCGTCTGGTCCGGGAAGGATCGACCGCTCCTGGCCGGCGACCGCTTCGACTGGCACGGCCGGACCAGGTCCGCCGCGCACCGGCCATGCTCATCGGGCGGCCGGTGCGCCGGAGACACGCCGCGTTCGGTCGTCAGTCAGTATAGTCCTGATCAGCCGCGCGGCCGCAACCTCGCCCCAGCGGGCGACCCCGCGCGATGCAAGCCGGCGGAGCCGTTGGCGCGCGTCGCCGCTTCCGCCGGTCGCGATCAGTCCTGGATGCCCAGCAGCGCTTTGTAGTTCGGGTCCCAGGACGCCAGGCGCCCCTGGCGGACGCGCTCTTCCATGCTCATGCGAAAGACCGGGCGCGGCGCGGTGGGATGCGCGCCGATGATGCCGGACTGCTCCATCTCGGCATAGCGCGCGTCGTCGTAGCCAAGAATGCCTTGCAGCACCTCGCGGTTGTGCTGCCCGAGCATCGGCGCCGGTCCGCGCGCGGCGAGCGGCGTCCGGCTCAGCTTCCAGGGGCGGCCGATGATGACGCGCTTGCCGATGCCGCGCTCCTTGGGGAAGGCGATGGTTTCCAGCAGGCCGCGTGCCTTGGCGTGCCGATCCAGATGCATATCGCGCGCATTGAACACGGCACCGGCACGAACGCCGGCGGCCTGAAGCTGCTCCATCGCCGCGGTCTTCGATCGGCCCGCCATCCAGGCGGCGATGATCGGATCGATCTCATCATGGTTCCGCATGCGCGCAGCGTTGTCGGCGAACCGCGCATCCCGCACCAGCTCCGGGCTGCCGATCACCCGGCACAGCGCCGCCCATTCCTCGTCGTCGTGCACCGAGACGACGCACCACTCGTCGTCGCCGGCGCAGCGATAGCAGCCCTGCGGCGCCAGCCATGGATGGCGATTGCCGATCCGCTCGCCGAGCCGCTTGTTGGCCTCCCAATCCAGGATGCGCTCCGCCACCATGGTGCAGCCGAGCTGGTACATCGCCACATCGACCCACATGCCCTTGCCGAAACGGTGCCGGTAGCGCAACGCCAGCGTGGTGCCCATGACCAGCGCCCAGGTGGCGAGGAAATCGACAAACGACTGGCCGGCCTTCGACGGCACATCGCCGGGATAACCGGTGACATGGGCCAACCCGTGCGTCGCTTCCTGCGTCGTCGCCTGGGCCGGGTACTGCGCATAGGGCCCCTTCGGCCCATAGCCGCTGCACGACACCATGATCAGCTGCGGATTGAGTTTCGCCGCGTGCGGGTAGTCCAACTCCCAGCCGCGCATCACCCGTGGGGTGAAATTCTCCGTCAATACGTCGCTGACCCGGATCAGGTCCCGCAGCACCTCGCGCCCCTCGTGCCGGCGCAGGTCGATCGCCAGCGACTTCTTGCCGCGGTTCAACAGGTTGAAGGTGCTGGTGCGGTTCCACGGATCCCCGTCCGGCTCGTTGTCCGGATACACCCCGGAGAACGCCCCGCCGCGGGAGATGTCCAGCCGCCCCGGCCCCTCGATCTTGATGACCTCGGCCCCGAGATCCGCCAGCAGGCCGGCGGCATAGGGCAGCGAGAACACGTTGCTGATATCGATGACCCGCACGCCCGCCAGCGGCAGCGTCGTCCCGGGGTCTGCGTCGTGGGGTTCAATCGCCATGCGCCGTCGTCACCTCAGATCACGCCCTGTTGCCGCAACGCGCCGATCTCCGCCGCCGAACAGCCGAGCTGGGCAAGCACTTCGGCAGTGTGCTGGCCAAGCAAGGGAGCGGGACGGCGGCACGTCGCGCCGCCGACGTTCATGTTCCACAGCCGGAAGGGCACCCGGATCCGTCCGATCACCGGATGGTCCACCTCCTGGTAGAATTCCCGGGCTTCGAGCTGCGGGCAGCCCGCCAGGTCTTCCGGGGTCTGCACGATGCCGAACAGCATCCGGTACTGCTCCGATGCCGTCGTGAACATCTCCGCCATGGTGCGGTCCTTGGCCGCGTCCAGCACGATCGCATCCAATTCGTGGCCGTGCAGCAGGCGTTGCGTCGGATCGGCGAAGCGCGGGTCTTTCAGTTCCTCGCGGCCGAAGAACTCGGCGATCCCGTCCCAGGTGACGCCGCCGCCCTCCTGGGTGACGAAGAACCCGTCCTTGCAGGGCATTACGTGGCCGAACGAACTGCCTTCCGGACGGCGCCTTCCCTGCACGCCGCCGGCGAAGCTGTAGTAGGGCTGGTTGATCACCAGCGACGAGGTCACCACCTCCTGGATCGACACATCGACATGCTGCCCCGCGCCGCCCAGATCGCGCGTCAGAAGCGCAACGTTCGTCGCCAGCATGCCGTTCATCGCCGCCTCGTACAGCGCCGGGAAGCCACCATGCTGCAGCGGCTCGCGGTCGGTCGTGCCGCTGATCGCCATGATGCCGCTGGTCGCATAGGCAACGATCTCGCTGCCCTTGAAGTGGCGGTACGGCCCGGTCTGGCCGAACGGCGTGATCGAGGTCATCACCAGGCCCGGGTTGTCCTGTGCCAGCGTCGCATGATCCAACCCGAGCGAAGCCAGATAGCCGGGCGCAAAACTCTCCACGATCACATCGGCGGTGCGCGCCAGCCGGCGGAACAGCTCCGCACCCTCCGGCCGCGCCAGGTCAAGCGTGACGCCCCGCTTGTTCAGGTTGGCCAGCAGGAAGAACAGGCTCTTTTCCGGGTCCGGATCGTCGCCGAAGAACGGCGGCATGCGCCGACCGCAGTCCCCGCCGGGCGGTTCAAGCTTGATGACATCGGCACCGTAATCACCCAGCAGCCGCGCGCAGAGCGGGCCGGCGACCCCCTGGCTGAGGTCCAGCACCACCAGGTCGTCGAGGACTGACGCCAGCACGATCGTTCCCCCCGCTGCCGCGCCGGCCTAGGAGGCCCGGGTATATTGTTCCGGGTTGACCAGGAACTTGCTGCGGCACTCCAGGCTGTCGAAATACACCCATTTGCCGTCGTGGAACTGCCGCGTCCCCTTCGTCGGATCGGTTTCGGAGGCGCCGTGTGCGGTGAACCCCGTGGTCTGCCGCGCCGCCGCCTCGTCAACGGTGCGCCCGCATACCGGACATTGAGCCATGCCTGTGTCTCCTTCTGTCGCTAAACCGGCCCGCCGAATTGCCGCGCCGCACGTTTCCTGAACCACACCCCGGTTGGGCTGGACTCCGGCCCGATCTGGCGTAGGCGATACGGCAAATCGTGTCTGGAAAGATAGTCATGAACCGCGCGCGCCGCGCCATCCCAAGCGTGGTAGTCGTCAAGGATGACGATCCCCTCCGGCGTTACCAGCGGCTCCAGATGTTCGAGCACGAGCGTGATCGGATCGTACCAATCGCAATCGATACGCAGCAGTGCGACGCCCTGGTCGGCGAGTTCGTCAGCCAATTGCGGGACGGTGGTGTCGAACCAGCCACGGACCAGGCGGCATTCCTCGGGTTGCAACCCAAATGAATCGCGGAGCCGGCGAACGTCATCGAATGCCGCCCGGCAATTGTCCAGGTATCCCGGGTCGGCCGTGCGGCCCTGATATTCATGCGCGGCGGGGCCGTCGCGCTCCCCCGCCGGCGGGAGGCCTGCGAAACTGTCCAGCATATGGATGGGCCGAACCACGCGGCCAAAGATGCGCTGCTGCAGCAGCGCCAACCCGAAGGAGCAGCCGCCAAGCCAAGTGCCGCATTCGACCAGGGCGCCCGGTAGGTCGTTTTCCAGCAGTTCGAGCGCGGAACGCCAGGCAACGGTCAGCGCCTCGTCCGGACTCATCGTCGCCGGCTGCACTTGCTGCAGGACGGCGGCGAACATCGCCTCACGGTCCGGTACGCTGCTCTGTCGCGCGGGGACGGGCTTGATCCTTTTGAAAGCCCACGCCATGCCCCTACTCCCGCCCGCACATCTCATAGCATACCGGTTGAACCGGGACCAACCAGGCCCCCGTTCCGGCCGCGCAGCAAACCGCCGACTTCCCGCCGGGTCACGCGCTTCCCGCGGTTGCCGCATCCGCCGGCGCGACGGGGACGAACCTTGCGGGTTGCGGTCGTCACGGCAGATCGAGCATCGCACCGGCTTGTCTCAACGGCAATCTGCATCCCCCCCGGACCACGGGCCCAACTCGGTCGATCGGGCCGTGGTCCCTTGCGATTGAACTTCTGCTGCCGCCTGGTGCCCTAGGCCTCGGCCACGACGGGCACCGGGCGGCCCAGAATCACCTGCCCCGGGCAGTCCAGCAGCGCGCGCGCCACCTTGGCGCGATGTTCGTAGGCGGTGCCCAGCCGCATGGTCCAGGCGCAGACGCGGCGGTACCAAAGCTGCAGGTCGAACTCCATCATGAAGCCGATGCCGCCGTGGATGCCCTGGCAGATGCGCACCACCGCCTCGCATTTTTCGTTGCAGAAGGCTTTCGCCTGCGAGGCTTCGACGCCGGCGGGCAGGCCCTGGTCCATCCGCCACAGCGCCTCGTAGGTCAGCAGGTTGCCGCCGTCGATCCACATCAGCATGTCGGCGCACATGTGCTGGATCGATTGGAAGGCGCCGATCGGCTGGCCGAATGCCTTGCGGTATTTCGACCATTCCACCGCCATCTCGGCGTCCTTGCGCGTGGCACCCAGCATCTGCGCGCACAACAGCGCGGTCGCCTGTTCCAGCATGCGCTCGGCGATCGGCGCACCCTGGTGCAACGCGCCGACCAGGTTGGCCTTCGGCACGCGGACATTGTCGAACCGCACCTCGCTCTGCTTGTCTTTCGCCAGCGTTATGAAAGCCACGTGCGACAGGCCGGTGCTGGCGGTGTCCACCACGAACAGCGACAGGCCGGCATTGGCGGCGGAGGCCGGGGCGGTGCGGCAGACCACCAGGCAGTGATCGGCGGCGACGTAGTTGTCGACGAACAGCTTGCTGCCGTTGATGACGAAGCCGTTGCCGTCGGCGACCGCCCGGCACTGCACCGCTTCGGGCACCAGCAGCGGGTTCTGCTCGTGGAACGCCCAGGTCAGCACGGTGTCGCCCGCGGCCACCCCCGGCAGCAGCGCCGCGCGCAGCTCCTCGGTCGCATCGCGCGCGATCGTCAGCGCCGCCACCACCGTGCTGTGCAGCGGCAGCGGTGCCAGCGCGCGGCCGACCTCCTCCAGCACCAGGCCCAGATAGGTCAGCGGCATCTCGCTGCCGCCGTATTTCTCCGGCAGCGCCAGGCCCTGCCAGCCGAGCTCGGCGGCCTGCTTCCACAGCGCCGGCGGATAGCCCTTGGCGTCCTTCTCCATCTCGCGCACCAACTTCGTCGGGCACTGCGTCTCCAGGAACTTCCGGGCGGTTTCCCGCACCATCACTTCTTCTTCGCTCAGCGTCGTATCCATTGTGCTTCCTCCACGGCGCGGCAAACCGGCTGGCTCAGGGTTCGCGGCACTTGGCGTTCAGTCCGTTATCAATCCATTGCCCGCATGTCGCCGGCGTCACTTCCGCGGCATGTCGAGGCCGCGGCGCGCGACCTGGTCGCGCATCACCTGCGTGCTGCCGTGGTTGATGCCGGACTGGAACGCGCCCATCAGGTTGTGCGCGAACACGCCGCGCTCGACCGCGTGCGGCGAGCCGCTCAGCAACTGGGCATAGGGGCCGAGCATCTGGCTGATCGCCTCGGTGGTCCGCACGCCATGTTCCGGCGCCCACACCTTTTCGGCCGAGCCTTCATAGGTGAAGTTGCCGCCATGCTCGACGATCGACATGCTGCGCATGGTCATCAGCCGGCACACCTGCGCCTCGATCCACAGTTCGGCGATCTTGTCGCGGATCGCCGGCTCGCTCGCCGGGGAATAGCCGTCGAACCGGTTCGACTTGACGAAGTTCACGATGTCCTCGTCGCGCCGCACCGAGATCAGGTAGCGCGCGGCGCCGACGCGATCGAGGTTCAGCCCCAGCGCGCCGACGCGCCAGCCTTCGTTCTCCTTGCCCAGCATGCAGCTTGCGGGGATGCGCACGTCGTCGAAGAACGTTTCGTTGGTGCGCGGCGTGCCATAGGTGGTGCCGATCGGCGCCGGCGGATCGTTCTGGATGGTCCACAACGGGCGAACCGTGATGCCCGGCGTGTCCATCGGGAACAGGAAGATCGAGATGCCGCGGTGCTTGGGCAGATTGGGGTTGGTCCGCGCCATCAGGTACATGTGCGTCGCCATGTGCGCCGCCGAGGTGTACATCTTCTGCCCGTTGATGACGTAGTCGTCGCCATCGCGCACCGCCCGGCATTGCAGCGACGCCAGGTCGGCGCCGGCGTGTGGCTCGGTGAAGCCGAGCGCGAAGGAAAACTCGCCGCTGATCAGCTTCGGGATGAAGTGCCGCTTCTGCTCGTCGGTGCCGGCGGCCAGGATCGCCGGCGCGCCGCTGCCGCCCAGGCCGAGGGAGATGTTGACCCGGGCGAACTCCTCCTCGACGATATATTGCGTCATGCGGTCGCCGCCCTGGCCGCCGTATTCCTTCGGATAGCTGATCCCCAGCCAGCCGCGCGCGCCGATCTTCTTGAACAGGTCATTGATCAAGGCGCCGGTATGCCGGCCGGGGCTGACGCCGAAGCCCTCGCTCAGCCCGTCCATTTCGGCGCGGACGGCGTCGGTCATGTGCTCGGCGATGAAGGCGCGGACGTCGCGTCGCAGCGCCTCTTGTTCGGGCGAATATCCGAAATCCATGTCCGTTACCTCTCCCTCGGCTGCCGTCTGATGCGGCCGGTCCCGGGCCGGGTCGCATCGCTGCCTAGACGCCCGATTTCCATACGACGGGACTCCACGCCACGCAACGTGCCCGCCCGCCGTGCGTCGGTCATTCAGCCACCGCAAGCCATGTGAACGTCGTGCCCCTGGCATGCGTCCATTTCAAATTGCCCGTCCGCACCGGCGATTTTCGCCGCAAGCGTTGCGCAACAAAGTGCCGACGTGTTGCTACCAGCGCGCCTGACCGGCTCGTTCGCTGTCGCCCGGGATCGCCGCGGGGCGCGGCGCCATGTGGGCCTCTCAGGGGCGGGCCTCTCAGGGGTGGGCCTCTCAGGGGCGGGCCTCACAAGGCTTGCCATTGGCCGCGCGAATAGCCCCATGGCAAGGCCACCATGGACTGCGGTCCCGCCGCGCCGGCGACCACGAGATGCACGTCGGCGGGCGATCGCGTCACCGGCAATTGGTCGAGCGCGTCCATGTAGCGCGGCCGGATCGGGCCCACGCCACGTCCCGTGACACGCTGGCGCGCGAGCCGCGCCAGGTGGTGGATCGCCGACGCCAGGTCCTGCCGCGTCCAGCCGGCGGAGACGAACAGGGCGGCGTGCTCGGGGTTGAGGAAGACCAGCAGCTCGCCGGGAACGAAGCTGTTGTTCGAGCACAGCGAGACCGCCGCCTCGGCGATCGCGTCGCACAGCGCTTCCGGCGTCAGCTTCAGGCTTTCCAGGATGTTGCGCGGTGACTCGGCCTTCAGGACGAACACGCCCGCGTGGCCGTCGCCCAACTCGCTCGCCAGCGCGGGCCACGCGCCGGCGCCGGGCGCTTCGGCGGTGCAATAGGTGAACTCCGCCGGCGAGCCGAAGATGGTCAGGTCGGCCTCGCCCGGGCGGGCGCCGAACAGATGCAGCACGCTGAGCGACACCGCGCGTCCGACGCAGGCATTGCCGCGATGGCCCGGCCCGAGGCAGCCGGGGCCGGCCGACAGGCCGTACGTTGCCGGATCGACGCCGGAAAGAATGATCGCGTTGCCGGACGGGTGCGTGGTGATCGCGGCCTGCGACAGGCGGTAGCCCGGCCTGGCCATCGCGCGCAGCGCCGCGAGCACCACCGGGAAGCCGCGCGGCGGACAGCCGGCCATGGCGGCATTGGCGGCGGCGTCGCGCACCAGCAGCGTCCGCCCCGAGGTCAGCGCCGGCCCATACACCGGCGTATCCGCGTCCACCGCCACGCGTGGCCAGATGCGCCGCAACCGACGCTGCGGTCGGCGGGATCAGCGGCAGCCCATCGCCGATCCCGGCCTGCTCGGCCCAGTCCTGGAACGATGCCATGTCCGCCGCCGCGCCGGCCCATCGCGCGACCGAAGCGGGCGGGAACAGCGTCTGCCGCTCCACCGCCGCCGGCGGCGCGGCGTGGGTCAGCGACCGCGCGGATGCGCGGCAACGCCGCGGCGACCAGCGCCAGAACCTGGTCCTGGCGGTCGGTGCGAACGGTCTCGAGCACGACCACCTCAAGGCCCGGCGCGCGGGCGCGGAAAATCGCCGCGCCCAGCCCGGCGCCGAGCGGCGTCGCCAGCATGACCGTCGGAACACCGCGCCGCTCCAGCGCCACGCTGAGCAGGGCGGTGTGCGCCGTCACGCCGGCATCGGCCAACGCCAGGATGCAGGCTTCGGGCCGGTAGGTGGCAATCAGGCCCGCCGCGATCCCCTCGACGTCGGCATCGTCTAACGCGCAACAGGTTGATCGTGGCCTGCGTCCACACCGCTTCCGGCACGCCGGTGCGCAGCGCCTCGGCCAGTACGGCGTTGGCCCCGATGGTGGCAGCGAGCTTGCCGTTGTCGAGCAGCAGCACGCGCCGACCATCCAGCCCGGCCAGGCGCGGCGCCGGCCGCACGGGCGCATCGAACCCGCTGCCGCGTGGGTCGATCAGATCACCAGGCGCGTCCGCCGCCTGCGTGTTGGCCGCCGGGGTTGTCACGTCCGTGCTCATGGTCCGGTTTCACCTGGTACATGCTGTTCACGCAAGAAGCCGGCACGCCGCGACATCGATGCCTTGCAGGCGCCGGGCGATCGCGTCGCCGCAGACGTGCAGGTTCCTCCGCACCGGCCCGCGCCGCAAGCCATGGCACCTGGCCGGCAGCACCGGCATTGGCCCGCCGCGCCAGGCGGTGCACCGCCGGCCCGTCCGCGCCGGCCCCGGCATATCGTTTCATTCCCAACAAAAAAACCGGGATGAGGCATCCCGCGGGGACCGGCCGTCGCGAGCCGCCATGGGTCAGGCAATACCCTGCGTGGTGTGGCCGCCCCGGTTGCTTGACGATCGATGCAAACCCGGCCTAACTGCGTATCCGGGAGTGTGCAGACTGCCATTGGATGACGCGGCAGGTCGCCGGCAAAGGCATGCCCGGGGGACGCCCAGGCGCCGGCGCGGGCGGTTGGGCCTGCGATCGGGCGTGGCGGGTCCTGTCGGTCGGTTCGGGAGCAACGTCCGCCGCCGGTCGGCGCCATCGGGCGCCGGCGTGGTGGCAAACCAAGAAAGCGAGCGCGCCGACATGAGTGGGCCGCTGTCCGGCATCAAGGTCGTCGAGTTCACCGTCGCCATGGCGGGCCCCTATTGCGGCATGATGCTGGCGGACTACGGGGCCGAGGTCATCAAGGTCGAACGCGTCGGCGTGGGCGACGACAGCCGCGCCTGGCCGCCCTACTTCCATGGCAAGGTGCCGTATTATTTTGCCGCCGCCAACCGCAACAAACGCAGCGTCGCACTCGACCTGAAGCACCCCGACGGCCGCGCCATCGCGCGCCGGCTGGCGCTCGAGTCCGATGTGCTGCTCGGCAACTACCGGGTCGAGGCGCTGCCGCGGGCCGGGCTGGATTACGCCTCCCTCGCGGCGATCAATCCGCGGCTGGTCTACTGCCTGATCAGCGGCTTCGGCGCCACCGGGCCGCGGCGCGACGAGCCGGCGAATGACCTGTTCATGCAGGCCTACACCGGCGGCATGAGCATCACCGGCGAGCCGGACCGCACGCCCTCGAAGATGGGCCTGTCGGTGGCCGATATCGGCGCCGGCATGATGGCAACGATCGGCATCCTGATGGCGATCGAGGCGCGCCATCGCACCGGCCGCGGCCAGCGCGTCGATACCTCGCTGCTGGAAGGCCAGATGGCGATGCTGTCCTACCACCTGACGCGCTATTTCGCCACCGATGAGGTGCCGCAGCGCGGCGGCAGCGGCAGCGGCGTCAGCGTGCCCTACCAGGCGTTTCGCGCCGCCGACGACTGGATCGTCATCGCCGCCTTCAACCCGCGCATGTGGCGGGACTTCTGCGCGGCGCTGGTGCATCCCGAATGGGCCGACGATCCGCGCTTCCACACCGCCGGCGCGCGCGCCGAGAACCGCGACCTGCTGATCGACATGATCCACGCCGTGCTGGGCGAACAGCCGGTGCGGCACTGGGAGGAGCGGCTGCGGGGGCGCCACGTGCCGGCCACGCCGGTCAACAATGTCGCGCAGATCGCCGCCGAGGCGCAGGTGGCCGCGCGCGAGATGGTGGTCGAGCTGGACGTGCCCGGCGCCGGGCCGATCCGCATGGCCGGCCTGCCGCTGAAATTCACCGAAACCCCCGGCGCCGTCACGCTGCCGCCGCCGCGCCTCGGCGAGCATACCGCACAAGTGCTGCGCGGGTTGGGCTACAGCGCGGCCGAGATCGCCGAGCTGGCCGCCAGCGGCGCGATCGGCCTTGACACGATCCAGGAATGAAACCGCCCGGAGGTCGCCGCCGATCCTGACACTGTGGTTGCCCGACACGATCCGTGGCGCGCCGGCCTGTGGCGCGTTCGGGCTGCGGCGCCTCCGGGCCAAGGCACGTCCGGGCGAGTTGCGATCTTGCGAAACCAGAATAAAAACGAGGAAACGCCATGACCAGCACCACGACCAGCATCAGTGCCAGGCTCGAACGCCTGCCGATGACCTCGGTGCACCGTACCGTCTTCCTGGCCCTGGCCTTCGCCTATTTCTTCGAGCTCGGCGACCTCAACACCTTTGCCTACGCCGCGCCCGCAGTGATCAAGTACTGGGGCATCACGGTCGGCACCGTGGCGCTGATCACCTCGGCGAGCTTCGGCGGCATGTTCCTCGGCGCGGTGTTCGGCGGCCTGGTGGCCGACCGGATCGGACGCAAGCGCGGGCTGATCTATTCCCTGCTGCTCTATGCCGGATTTTCTATGCTCAACGCGCTGGCGTGGGACGTGGTTTCGCTCGCCGCGGCGCGCTTCGTCACCGGCATCGGTCTGTCCGCCATGACGGTGATCGCCAACACCTATATCACCGAGTTCTTCCCGGCCGGCCGGCGCGGGCGCACCATGGGCCTGGTGATGACGATCGGCCTGCTCGGCATTCCCGCCACCGCCTGGGTGTCGCGCTTCGTCGTGCCCCTGGCGCCCTGGGGCTGGCGGCTGATCTTCATCTGGGGCGGCCTGGGCATCCTGGCGCTGGTCTACGCCGTGCGCATCCCGGAATCGCCGCGCTGGCTGCGCAGCCACCATCGCACCGAGGAAGCCGATGCCGCGCTGGACGCGCTGGAGCGCATCGCCGCGGCGGAGGGCGCGATCCTGCCGCCGCTGGCCCCGGTCGTCGAGCCGCCGCGCCATGCCAGGGCCGGCTACGGCGGCCTGCTGCAAGAGCGTTATCTCGGCCCGCACCATTCTGCTCACCACCGTATCGATCCTCGGCACCGTCGGGTTCTACGGCTTCTTCTCCTGGGTGCCGACGCTGCTGTTCCAGCACGGCATCACCGTCGTCAGGTCGCTGACCTATACGAGCGTGATGGCGCTGTGCAATCCGATCGGCGCCCTGATCGCCGCGGACCTGGTTGAACGTTTCGAGCGCAAATGGTTCAACGTCGGCATCTCGGTGTTCGTCGCATCTTGCGGCATCATGTTCGGGCTCAGCGACAATCCGCTCCTGATCATGCTGCTGGGCTCGCTGGTGGTGATGGGACTGCAGGCTGCCACGGTCAGCAGCTATACCTATGCCTCGGAGCTCTATCCGACGGAGCTGCGCTCACAGGGCAACGGGATCACCTACGGCATCGGCCGGGTCGCCAATGTCGGCGGGCCGTTCGTCGTGGCGGCGGTGTTCTCGCAGCTGGGCTATGTGGCGGTCTTCACCTTCATCGCCGGCTGCTACATCGCGCGCGGCCTGGTCTACGCGTTGGGCCCGTCCACCACGGGGCGGTCGCTGGAGGTGGTCAGCCCCTCGCTCGCCGTCGTCCCGGTTCGCAGCCGTTAGCGTAGGTTCTGGACTTTCGTACACCTCTCCCGCCCTTGCGGGAGAGGTCGGCGAGCGCAGCGAGACGGGTGCGGGGGGTGCAAGCGGCACGCCCTCACCTGTGCCGCGGCAGCCCCACCCCAAGCTCAGTGGATCGCGGTCAACTCGCGCGCCGTGACCGACGGCATCGCCTGCAAGCGGGCGAACAACGTCTCCGCCGGGATCGCCGAGCCGCCAGCGGTCAGGCAGTCCACGAACTTGTCGTGCAGTTGCTGTTCGCTCAGCGGCCGTTCGGCGTGACCGCGCGCCCGCGTCACCCGCGGCCCCTCGATCACCCGTCCCGACGTCAGTTCGATCCGCACCTGCTCGTACGGTGACGAACCCGGGTTCGCCGCGTCGGTCTCCTCCGTCAGGTCGCGCTCCACGCGGCGCATCATGTCCTGCACGTCCTTGCGCTGCACGAACGGATCGGTCAGCTCGGCCAGGCTGACGCGGTGCGCGATCAGGCCGCTCGCCATGGCGAACTCCATGCTGAACTTCGCGGCAAGCCCGGTGTCCGGCTGGCGGTTGCGCAGCACCTTGGAAGTGAAGGCGCCGAAGTGCACCGACACCTTGCGCACGTCCTCGGGCTTCACCGGATGTTCCGCCAACAGATCAAGCATGCCGTCGATGGCGCGGTGCGTGCCATAGCAGGCGGGATACTTCTTGATGCTGAGCCCGTGCTGGACGATCGCCCAGTCCTCGCCCAGCTTGCCGTCGCCCGCACGATCGGGCGTGCCGGTCGGCGACACCGCGCTGAGGAAGCCCTGCGGATGTTCCAGCGCGTCGGTGTTGGCGGTGAAGCCGGCCTCCGCCAGGCGCGCGGCCATGATGCCGGCGTGCGCCGAACGGCCGGCGTGGAACGGCTTCGTCATGGTGCCGAAATTCGCCATGATGCCGGCGCTCTGCGAGGCGCCCAGCGCGATCGCGGTCGCCGTGCGCGTGGCGTCCAGCTTGCGCAGCTTGGCGCAGGCCGCGGCGGCGCCGACGGCGCCGAAGATGCCGGTGGGGTGCCAGCCCTTCTGGTGGTACAGCGGCGCGTCGCGGCGCACCAGCTCGGCCCAGGTCTCGTAGCCCGCCACATAGGCAACGATCATGTCCTGGCCGGTGGCGCCAAGCACCTCGGCCTCCGCCAGGATCGCCGGCACCAGCACGGTGGAGGGATGGCCGCGCAGCGCCACGTCGTCGTAGTCGAGCGCATGCGCCGCGGTGCCGTTGATCCAGCCGGCCTCGGGCCCCGGGCTGGGTTCACCGCTGAAATACAGCGTCGCCGGACCGGCCGGCGGCGCCAGCACGCCCTTGAGGATCTGTGCGCAGGGCTCGCTGCGCCCGACAATCATCGTGCCGATGCAGTCGATGAAGCCGAGGCGGGCGATGCGCGCCGCTTCCTCCGGCAATCGGTTCGGTGACAGGTCGGCCACGAACTGGCCGAGCGCTTGGGTGAGGGGCATGGTCTGATCCTTTCCGCTGCTGTCCTGGCGTCAACATCGCTGAACCGTCCCGGCGCACCGCGTTCAGCTCACGGACTTGCCGCACCGAAGGGGATGCGGTGCGCGGGCCTCACGACAACGTCGCATGATAGCAGGGCCGGGCGGGATGTCACGCCGCCGCGCCGAGGCAGGCCGGGTCGAACGGGTACGGCACCGCCGGCCCGCCGCGGCACGCCAGCACCACCGTTGCGGTGCCGGGCGTACCTTCGACCGCCGTGTCGTTGCGCAACCCGATGCTGAGCCGGACCACGCCGTAGGGGCCGCGAATCTCCTTGGCGGTGACCTGTCCCCAGGCGGTCAGCAGCTCGCCCGGTACGTTCATGCCGCGAAACTGGAAGCCGATCTTCCACAGCCAGCCGCTCTCGCCCACCCAGTCGGTGAGCAACTGGATCAGCACGTGCTGCTTCCACGAGCCGTTGACCATGACGTCCGGCAGCTTGTCGTGCTGGGTGGCGAATTTCCAATCGTAATGGATGCGGTGCCAGTTTTCCGTCGCCGCGGACCAGCGCATGATGTGCGCCGTGCTCATCGGCCCCTTGACGACGTTCGGGATGTCCTGCCCGACGGTGACGTCCTCGTAATAGATGCCGCTCATTGCGCGATCTCCTTCAGCGCAGGATGGTGGTGGTGGTGACGGTGATCAGCGGCACGTTGTTGTCGGTGTTGAACATGTCGGCGGCGATGACGAACACCATCGGCCCGCTGCGCCCCTCGCGCTGGTAGATGTCGAGATAGGTGCTGCTGCGGTAGATCCGCTCGCCGATCCTGGCATAGCGGTAGAATTCATACTCGTAGCCGCCGTTCAGCAGGCGCGGCAGCGGCACCTTCACCGGCGGCAGGCCGCGGAAGCTGCGTACCATGCCGTCGAAGTCGGGCTCGGTCATGCGGTCCAGCGGGTCCGGATCGGTCGGCGCGCGGCGGAACGCCAGCGGCGGGAACGCCGGCGGCGCAACCAATCCGCCATAGCGGCTGGTGCGCGCCCAGGCTTCGTCCCAGTAGCGTGGGGACGGGTCCATGGTGGCCTGGAAGAAGCGGCGCACCTCGCTCGCCTCCACCGGATGGTAGGCGAGGACCGGGCCGTTGTGCGCACCGATGACGGATTTCACCTCATCGGTGAGATAGTTCACGCGCATGCTGGATCACCTTTCGCGCAGGCGTTGTCGGGGGAGAGGCGGGCAAGCGATGGCGCGGCGGCGGCTTGCCTGGCGCAGCCCCGCTTGCGGCCCCGCATGCGGCGTCGCCGGCAGGGCACGCCCGCCGGCCTGCCGCGGTTCGGCATCAACGAAACGCTCACGCTCTCCTCCACCCGTGGCTTTACCACGCGGGGCTATCATGGCATTGAAACGCCGCAACGCGCCACTGCCCGGCACGGCTGCGGCCGCGCGGGCCGGCTTCGCCATGGCGCGGCAGCCTGCCGTCCGGTGCGGCGAGCCCCGCTGACATCCGGCCCCGGTGTGGCGGGATGCGGAACGATCGCCGGAGCGGGATCGACCGAGGAGGATGTTTCAGTGCGACTGCGCGACAAGCCGTTCCGTCCTGCGATCCTTCCGGGGGGCGCATGAGCGACATCCTGGCCACGGCGCCGATCGCCGATGCCGCGACGGCGCGGGCCGTGCTGGAGCGGCTCGATCGCACGGCACGACACTGGGAGACGCCGTGCGGCGAGGGCACCATGGTCTGGCGCGGCTGGGGCAGCGGTCCCGTGGTGCTGCTGGTGCATGGCGGTGCCGGGTCGTGGCGCCATTGGGTGCGCAACCTGGCGGCGCTCAGCCACGGCCACAGCGTCATCGTGCCGGACCTGCCGGGACTGGGCAATTCGGCGCGCGCGCCGGATCCGGTCAGCGCCGAGTCGGTGGCCGCGCTGCTCGGCGCCGGGCTCGACCAGGTCGTCGGCGCGACGGCGCCGCTGCACGTCGTCGGCTTCTCCTACGGCGGGGTCATCGCCGGGCTGGTCGCGGCGAACGCCGCCGCGCGCGTCCGCTCGCTGAGCCTGATCGGCACCGGCGGCCTCGGCCCGCCCAACCGATCGGTCGAACTGGTGCGGGTGCGTGACAAGACCGGTGACGAACGGATCGCGGCGCACCGCGCCAACCTGCTGCGCCTGATGCTCGCCGACCCGGCTAATGTCGATGCCCTGGCCTTGGAGATTCAGGAGCAGAATTCCGCGCGCGCCCGCCTCAACAGCGGTTTCATGTGGATGTCCCGGGTGCTGCATGACGCATTGCCGCTTGTGCACGGCCACGTGCACGGCTTCTGGGGCGAGCACGAGATGGCCGACCGCGCCCTGCTCGACGTGCGCATCGCACTGCTGCGCCAGGCTCGCCCCGATGTCGCGGTCGAGATCATTCCGCGCGCCGGGCACTGGGCGTTCTACGAGGCGGCCGAGCCTTTCAACGCGGCGCTGCTGCGGATCCTGGCGACGTAGCGGAAATCGGGGGAACGCAAGCAAGCCGGGGCTTCGCCCCGGACCCCACCAAGGGGCGCTGCCCCTTGGAACCCCGCCAAGGGCGAGCCCTTGGAACCCTTCACTGGGAGTGTGGGGCGGGGGAGGGGGCGGGTGGGCGAGGCGAACGGGCGGCGTCCAGCATGCTGGACGCCGCCCGTTCGCCTCGCCCACCCGCCCCCTCCCCCGCCCCACACTCCCAGTCATGGAGTCCAGAGGCTCGCTGCCTCTGGTGGGGGGTCCAGGGGGGCAACGCCCCCCTGGCGGGGTTCGGGGCGGAGCCCCGACCTTCTTGCGCCCCCCGAAACCGTCCCCTAAGCAACCCGGGTTCGCCTCGGGAGCCCCGCGCATGGACCACCCAATGCCCACCGACCCGCATGCCGAGATCCGCCAGGAGGTCGCCAAGCTGTGCGCCCGCTTCCCCGGCGAATACTGGCGCAAGCTCGACCAGGTCCGCGCCTATCCCACCGAGTTCGTCCGCGCCCTGACCGAGGCCGGCTACCTCGCGGCCCTGGTGCCGGAGGAATACGGCGGCGCCGGCCTGAAGTTGTCCGCCGCCGCGGCGATCCTGGAGACCATCCACGCCGAGGGCTGCAACGGCGCGGCCTGTCACGCGCAGATGTACATCATGGGCACCATCCTGCGGCACGGCTCGCCGGCGCAGAAGACCGCCTACCTGCCGAAGATCGCCACCGGCGAGCTGCGCCTGCAGGCGTTCGGCGTCACCGAGCCGACCAGCGGCACCGACACCACCTCGTTGCGCACCTTCGCGCGCAAGGAAGGCGACAAATACATCGTCAACGGCCAGAAGGTCTGGACCAGCCGCGCCGAGCACTCCGACCTGATGCTGTTGCTTGCCCGTACCAAATCGCGCGAGGCGGCGAAGTCGCGCACCGACGGGCTGTCCACCTTCATCGTCGACATGCGCACCGCGCTCGGCCACGGCCTGACCATCCGCCCGATCCGCACCATGATGAACCACAACTCCTGCGAGCTGTTCTTCGACAACATGGAGGTGCCCGCCGCCAACCTGGTGGGCGAGGAGGGCCGCGGCTTTCGTTACATCCTCGACGGCATGAACGCCGAGCGCCTGCTGATCGCCGCCGAAAGCATCGGCGATGCCAAATGGTTCATCCGCAAGGCCACCGACTACGCCAAGGAGCGCAAGGTGTTCGGCCGCCCGATCGGGCAGAACCAGGGCATCGCTTTCCCGATCGCGCGCGCCTACGCGCAGATGCGCGCCGCCGAGCTGATGGTGCGCGAGGGCTGCCACAAGTTCGAAGCCGGCCTGACGCCGGGCGAGGAAGCCAACACCGCCAAGCTGCTCGCCGCCGACGCCTCCTGGGCCGCCGCCGAGGCCTGCATCCAGACGCATGGCGGCTTCGGCTTCGCCGAGGAATACGACATCGAGCGCAAGTTCCGCGAGACGCGGCTGTATCAGGTGGCGCCGATCAGCACCAACCTGATCCTGTCGTATCTGGCCGAGCACGTGCTCGGCCTGCCGCGCAGCTATTGATGCGGCGTCCGCTCGAAGGCCTGCTGGTCGTGGCACTCGAACAGGCCGTCGCGGCGCCCTATTGCAGTTCGCGCCTGGCCGATGCCGGCGCCCGCGTCATCAAGATCGAGCGCCCGGAAGGCGACTTCGCGCGCGGCTACGACACCGCGGCCAAGGGTCTGTCCAGCTACTTCGTCTGGCTGAACCGCGGCAAGCAATCCCTGGTCGCCGACATCAAGCACGCCGACGACGCGGCGCTGCTGCACCGCATTCTCGCCCGCGCCGACGTGTTCATCCAGAACCTCGCCCCCGGCGCGGCGGCGCGCGCCGGTTTCGCCGCCGATGCGTTGCGCGAGCGCTACAAGCGGCTGATCACCGTCAACATCTCCGGCTACGGCGATAGCGGCGACTACGCAACGATGAAGGCCTACGACCTGCTGGTGCAAGCGGAATCCGGCCTGGCGATGATCAGCGGCCACCCGGCCGGCCCGGGGCGCGTCGGCGTCTCGGCCTGCGACATCGCCTGCGGCATGGCGGCGCATGCCGGCGTGCTGGAGGCGCTGATCGCCCGCGGCATCACCGGGCAGGGCACCGGGCTGAAGGTCAGCCTGTTCGACGGCATGGCCGACTGGATGAACGTGCCGCTGCTGTTCTACGAGGGCACCGGGCGCGCGCCCGAACGCCTCGGCCTGGCGCATCCCTCGATCTGCCCGTACGGCGCCTTCGCCACCGCGGACGGCGCGCTGGTGTTGATCTCGATCCAGAACGAGCGCGAATGGGTGGAATTCTGCGCCCGTTTCCTGGGCGAGCCCGACCTGCCGCACCGCCCCGGGTTCGAATCCAACGTGATCCGCGTCGCCAACCGCGCCCGGGTCGACGCCCATGTCGGCGCCGCCTTCGCCAAGCTGACCCGCGACCAGGCGGCGACCAGGCTGCGTGCCGCCAACACCGCCTATGGCTTCGTCAACACGGTTGCCGAATTCGCCCACCACCCCGCGCTGCGCCGCGCCAGCGTCGCCACGCCGAACGGTGACGTCTCCATTGCCGCGCCCCCGGTGCTGACCAGCGACGGGCCGCGCACCCTGGGACCGGTGCCCGCGGTCGGCGCGCACACGGCGGCGATCCGCGCGGAATTCGCCGCGGCTTAAAGTGCCGCTGACGGCCGTGCTCCGGCCCACCGCTCAGCCCGCCGCTTGCAACGCGAGCGAAGCGGGCGGCATGCAAGGCCCAAAAACGCGCGAGGCGGTCGCAAACGGCCGGAGGGGACTGACCGTCGCGACACGCCCCGCCACCTGCCGCATCCCGAGGGCGGGACAGGCAGGAAGCCCCGATGAAGAGCCGCTAGGCGGCTTTCTTCACCTCGATGGTCTTCTTCTGCGCCGGCGCCGCCTTGGGCAGCGTGACCGTCAGCACGCCCTTGGCGAAGTCGGCCGTGATCTGGTCGCCCTTGACCCCCTCCGGCACCACGAAGGAGCGCTGGAATGCGCCATAGCAACGCTCCGACAGATAGGTGTTCTTGTCCTTCTTCTCGGTCTCCGCGGTCTTCTCGCCCTTGATGGTCAACATGTCGTCGGTCAGCGTGACCTCGATGTTCTTCTCGTCCATGCCGGGCAACTCGGCGGTTACCTTGTAGTTGGCGTCGTCCTCGGTGATGTCCACTGCCGGCGTCGGCAGGGTGAACTCGGTCCGGAAGCTCGGCACCAGGTCGAACACGCGGCCGAATGACGGCATGGCGAAACCGCTCGCGAAGCGGTCGAACACGCGGTCCATCTCGGTGCGGAAGGAGCGCCACGCGTCCGGCGCAGCCGCCGCCGGGGCAGGCGCAGGTGCGGTTCGCTTCACTTCAACCGGCATATTTGCCATCCTCGCCTCCTTCGGATTTGGGTGACGACGTTGCGGGCACAAACTGCAACTTTCGCCGCTTGCAGGGCATTGATCCAGGTCAATCGGCGCCGGGTTTCCGGCGGTCGCCGCCGCGGCCACCGTGGCAGACGATCACGTTTGCGTGGGGCGGGCCGAGGGCAGCGCCAACCGGTGACCTCGCACGCCGACGCCCACGCGCCACCTCGGCCGCGCCCGGGCCACCCTGTACTGACCCGGGGCCAGCGGGCGCACGAAGGCAGCCGAAGGCGCCGCCGTGAAATCCGCCGGACGGGTGTTGCCCCCCGGGACCGCCCCCCGGGACCACCCCCTGGGGCCAAGCCCGAGTGCAGGCGCCGGCGGAGCCTCTGGCCTGCGTCTGGTCTGTGCGGGCGATCGGGAGGAGGGAGCGTGGGACGAAAACCCGGCTGCGCCGGCGCCAGGGTCGCCAACGGGGCTTGGCGTTGGACGGCCAGGTCCGCGCCTGGCAGGGGGGCGCGAACCGGCGGATCAGCCGATCGCGGGACTCGCCGGTCGAAGGATGCGGCATCGCACGGACATCGGTGACATGCGCCGTGCCACGACCGCGGACGGCTTGGCCGGGGCTTTGCAAAGCGCTGCGCGTCGCCGCCCGATCGGTTCGTTGCGCAGCACGCCCAGCCTGGAAATCCCGGAATGGACCCGCACCGAGCAGGCAACGTCCCCGGCGTCTCGCGGGTCGGCCGATTCCCGCGGGACCGTGACCCGCGGCGGTTACCCGCGCGCCCGCTCAGCGCGTCGGGGACGACGAACACCCCGCCGGTGTCGCGGCGGACCCACCGGCGGACCCGCGTGATGCCGCCGGCCGGCAAGGCGTTCCGCTGACCGGCGGCATGCCAGGCGGAGGCGTCAAACACGGCCGATGCCGCGCGCCACTTTCGCGCCCCCGCATGCAGGCCACGCAGAGCCGCATGCAAGCCACGCAGGACGCAGTTTGCTTGAACCGCATGGTCCGGCCGCGTAGTCTCGGCCGGTGGCTCTTGCCGTGCCGTCTTTTGACAGCGGGCCAGACATTCCACCAGCGCCATGATACCACGCTGGCATCAACCGCGAGTATCAGGCCGAGAAACAATTTGTGACAATCCGAGCGACGCATGGACTCGCCTTTCGCGCGGCACTCGGTCTCCTGGCCTGGTGCCTGCTGGCCGGCGATCGCGGCGCCGCGGCGGAAACGCTGTCGCTGGTGACCGGCGCGGGCCCGCCGCTGGCACCCGACGGCGAACATCCGGGCTTTACCGCATCGGTTGCACGCGAAGCGTTTTCGCGGCTTGGCATCGATGTCTCGGTGACCGCCTTGCCGGCGGAACGAGCCATCGTGAATGTCAACGCCGGTCTGGACGATGGCGATCTGACGCGCGTCGCCGGCCTGGAAGCGCAGTATCCCAACCTGGTGCGCGTTCCGGAAAGCATGATGACCTTCGAATTCGTCGGCTATACCACCGGCCTGGAGTTTCCGGCCTCCAGCTGGGCCGCCCTGCGGCCCTATGCCGTCGGCATGGTGACGGGATGGAAGATCTACGAGAGCAACGTCGTTGGCGTCGCGGAACTTGTCGCGGTCAGCGACGCCACGCTGTTGTTCACCCTGCTCAAGAACCGGCGCGCGGACGTGGTGCTGTATGACCGTTGGCAGGGGCTGTGGACGGCACGCCAGCTCGGCATCCCGGTGCACGTCCTCGCACCGCCCTTCGCCAGCCAGCCGCTGTTCATGTACTTGAATCGCCGTTGGGCGCCACTGGTCCCGCGCCTCGCGCAGGCCATCGCGGGCATGAAGGCCGACGGCAGCTACGACCGGATGTTCCGGCGCATCCTGCAGCCGCTTGAACAGCAAGCCGACCACTAGTGTTCAAGGACACCTGGCAGGCGCTGGTCAACGGCAACGGCATCGCCCGCCGCCTTGCACTCTCGATCATCCTGTTCAGCTCGGTCATCACCCTGGCCATCACCGTGTTGCAGTTGCGCGACGAGTACAACACGGCGGTGGGGCAGATCGACGAACGCTTTGGCGAAATCGGCCGGACCCGCCTGCCGCAACTGATCGACAGCGTGTGGATCATGGACGAGACCGAGGTCCGGGAGGAGCTGGAGGGGATCGCCCAGATCCCCGACATCGAAGCGGCACGCATCCTGATCGACGCCAAGCCGCGCTGGCAGAGCGGCAGGCCACAGGCGACGCGTGTGCTGGAACGACGCTATACGCTCGAACGGACCTATCGCAACCGGCCGGTCACCATCGGCGAGCTGGAGGTGGTCGCCAGCCTGGATGCCGTCTACCACCATCTGCGCGATCGCATCGTGCAGATACTGGTTGGCAATGCCATCAAAACGACCTTCGTCGGGTTTTTCATCCTGGTGATGTTTCAGGTCATGATCACCCGCCATGTCTACGACATCGCCGGATTTGCCGAAGGCCAGGACCCGGCGGGGCTGACCGCGCCGCCCTACGTCCTCAAGCGCCGCCGCCGCGCGGGCCACAAACCCGACGTGCTGGATCGGCTGGTCCGCGCGCTGAACACGATGCGCAGCAGGCTTGCCGAGGCCTATCAGGAGCAGAGCCAGGCCGCGGCACGGCTGCGCAGCTTCATTGAGCAGGCGCCGGCCGGGATCGCCATGTTCGACCACGAGATGCGCTACCTTGCCGCGAGCCGCCGCTATCGCGCCGATCTGGGGCTGGCCGAGCAGGACCTGGCCGGGCGGCGGCGCGACGACTTCGTTGCGCAATCGCCGGCAATGCGCGCCGCGTTTGCCGAGGTGCAGGGCGGTGCGGTACGCCATTCCGAAGCCGAACAGGTGACCCTGGCCGACGGGACCAGCGCGCTGGTCCGGTGGGAGGCGCGGCCCTGGTACGTCTCCCCCGGGGTGGTCGGCGGTATCATGCTGTTTCGCGAGGACATCACGGCGCGGCGGCGCGCCGCGGCCGAACGCCGGCGCTGGGCCGACGTCTTCGCCAATGCCGGTTTCGGCATCGCCGTCAGCGACCCCGAGACGGGCGCCATCATTGCCGCCAATCCCGCCTACGCCGCCGAACGCGGCACGCTGCCGGAGGCGTTGGCGGGAACCGCGATGATCGACCGTTTTCCCCCCGACCACCAGGCGCGGGCGCGGGAACAATGGGCCGCGGCGGACCGTTCTGGTCACGTTACGTTCGACGCGGCGCAATGTCGCCAGGACGGCTCGGTCTTCACCGCCCAGTTGGACGTCACCAGCGTGGCGGACCACGCCGGCCGACGACGTTACCACATCGTCTCGTCGGTTGACGTCACCGCCCGGGAACTGGCCGAGCAGGCGCGCGACCAGGCCGAGGAACAGGTCCGCCAGGTGCAGAAGATGGAGGCCATCGGCCACCTGACCGGCGGCGTGGCGCACGACTTCAACAACCTGCTCGGCATCATCATCGGCAATCTCGATCTGCTGCTCGGCCAACCCGACGTGGACGGGATCGCGCGGGAGGTGGCGCGGGAATTGCTCGAAGCCGCCCTGATGGGCGCCGATCTGACCCAGCGATTGCTGGCCTTCGCGCGACGCCAACCGCTGCGCCCGACCCGGATCGATGCGAACGCGCTGCTCACCGAGGTGGCGCAACTGCTGCGGCGCACCCTGGGCGAAGACATCGACGTCGTCGTCGATCTCGCGCCGGAGCTGTGGCCGGTGGTGGCCGACCCCACGCAACTCCATGCCGCGCTGATCAACCTCGCCAACAACGCGCGCGACGCCATGCCAGCGGGTGGCCGGCTGCTGATCGCCACGACCAATCGCCGCCTGGACGCCGCCAGCGAAGCCGCCCGCGCCGGCGCGCCGCCGGGCGAATACGCCGTGATCGTGGTGAGCGACACCGGGCCGGGCGTGCCGGCGGAGCACCTCGAACGGATCTTCGAGCCGTTCTTCACCACCAAGGAGGTCGGCAAGGGCACCGGTCTCGGCCTGAGCATGGTGTTCGGCTTCATCAAGCAGTCCGGCGGCCATGTTGACGTGCGCAGCAGCCCCGGGGCCGGCGCGACCTTCCAGCTCTACCTGCCGCGCGCCAGCCAGCCGCAGGGTCAAACCGCGGCGCGCGAGGCGGCGGCCGCCGGCGGCAGCGGCCAGACCGTGCTGGTGGTCGAGGACGACGCGGCGCTGCGCCGCACCGTGCTGCGCCAGGTGCGCCAGCTCGGCTACCGCGCGCTGGAAGCCGACACCCCCGCCGCGGCGTTGCAGATCATCGAGGACGCGACGGTTGACCTGGTGCTGACCGACATCGTCATGCCCGGGCCAATCGACGGGGTCGAGCTGGCGCGGCGCGTCCTGGAGCGCTGGCCCGACATCAAGGTTGTGCTGACCTCGGGCTTCTCGGCAACGCAAATCGGCGACAGGATCGCCGCGCTCGGCGTGGCGATTCGCGTGCTTGCGAAGCCCTATCGCGCGGCGCAATTGGCCGATCTGCTGCGCGAGATGTTCGCCCGATAGCGCCGGCACGCCGCCGCGCCGCGGCGGTCTTCGCGATGCGCCGGGGCGCGCCGCCCGCGACCGTACCGTCCAGGATCGCGGTGCCTAGATTTGGTACCCGAGACTCGGTTACCCAGACTCGGTTACCCAGACTTCGGGGGCGCAGACCGCGCCGGCCAGGACGATGCGGACCCGGACCGGTCTGCCGCACGTCGCCGGTGGCCCCGGCCGTGCCGCGCGCGGTGCTGTAGACGAACCACGCCCGATCTCTATCCTGCCCCGCGCGCCACCACGAACGACCGGGGGAACCATGGCCCAGCGACCCGATGAATTCCGCGGCAACGCCTATCGCTCGCTGGCGGACCTCGAACCTTGGACCGCGGCGCGCCAGGAGCCGATCCTGGAGCCCGCACTGCCGATCATCGACCCACACCACCATGTGTGGGACGACGAGCGCGGCCGCTACCTGGTGCACGAGCTGGCGGCCGACGTGAACACCGGCCACAACATCGTTGCCACCGTGTTCGTCGAGGCCGGCTCGATGTACCGCGCCAAGGGCCACGCGGCGATGCGGCCCGTCGGCGAGGTCGAGTTCGTCAACGGCATCGCCGCGATGAGCGCCAGTGGGCACTACGGGCCGTCGCAGCTCTGTGCCGGCATCGTCGGCCATGCCGACATGATGCTGGGCGATGGCGCGCGCCCGGTGCTGGAGGCGCTGGTTGCCGCCGGCAACGGCCGCTGCCGCGGCATCCGCCACGGCGTGACCTGGGACACCGGCAACGCCGCGCGGTTCGGCCGCCGCCAGGTGCCGCCGCACCAGGTGCGCGATCCGGTGTTCCGCCAGGGCTTCGCGCATCTGGAACCCTTGGGCCTGTCCTTCGAGTTCCTGGCAGTTTCATCCGCAACTGCCGGATCTGGTGGACCTGCTGAAGGTGTTCCCGCAAACCAGCGTGATCCTCAATCATGTCGGCGGGCTGCTGGGCATTCCGCCGCACGACCATGACCGCCAGGAGGTGTTCGCCATCTGGCGCGCGCATATCCGCGAAGTGGCGCGGTTCCCCAACGTCAGCGTGAAGCTCGGCGGCCTGGGGATGCTGTATTGCGGCTGGGACTTCCATCTGCGCGACGTCGCGCCGGGATCGGCGGAGCTGGCGACCGCCTGGCGCCCCTATATCGAGGCCTGCATCGAGGCGTTCGGTCCGACCCGTTGCATGATGGAAAGCAACTTCCCGGTTGACAAGCAGTCGTGCGGCTATGCGGTGCTGTGGAATGCGCTGAAGCGGATCACCCAGGGATGTTCCGCCGCCGAGAAGGCCGCGCTGTACCACGACACCGCGGCGCGGGTTTACCGGCTGGATGTATGAGCACCGCGGCTTGGCGGAGGACGACGACATTGTGGTTTGTGTGGGACGGAGCCGATGCCTGAACTGACACTGCGCACCGCGCTGGGACCGTATCCCTACGTCGCCGGGCTGCGCGACGGCACCATCCGTTCGGACCGCGTCGGGTTCGGCTTCGAAGCCGTGCAGCCGATCACCCGCGCCTTCCGCCGCATGGTGCGCACCGGCGATTTCGACCTGTGCGAGATCGCGCTGAGCACGCACGCCCAGGCGGTCGCCTACGGCAAGCGGCTCACTGCGCTGCCGCTGGTGATGACCGGCGGCTTCCATCACCTCTCGCTGGTGTGCCGGCGCGATTCGCCGTTGCGCGGCCCGCTCGACCTGAAGGGCAAGCGGATCGGCGTGCGCGCCTATTCGCAGACCACCGGCGTCTGGGTGCGCGGCATCCTGCAGAGCGACTACGCCATCGCCCCGGAGACGATGACCTGGGTCACCCAGGAAGACGCCCATGTCGCCGAATACCCCGACCCGCCCTTCGTGCTGCGCGAGGCCGAAGGCAAGGACCTGCGCGCGATGCTGCTGGCCGGCGAGATCGACGCGGAGATCGGCCTGGCGAGGCTCGACGCGCCGGAGGTCCGCACGGTCATTCCGGATGCCGGCGCGGCCGCGGCGGACTGGAGCCGTCGCACCGGCGTCCGCCCGATCAACCACCTGGTCGCGATCAAGACGGCGTTGCTCGACGCGCATCCCTGGCTGGCGCGCGAACTCTACGCGCTGTTCGTCGCCGCCCGCACCGGCGCCGCGCCGGCCTACGGCATGGCGGCCAATCGTGCCGCGATCGAGATGCTGCTGCGCTTCACCGCCGAGCAGGGCCTGACCCCGACCCACCTGCGCCCCGAGGATGTTTTCGCCGCCGATCTGATGGCCAGCTGATCCCCCGGCCGGTTTCCCTGAAAGGACCTCCGACATGCCCGAAATCCCCCGCCTGAACGGTGCCATCCGCGCCCTTGAGTCCGGCAAGCCCGCCTTCGTCACCTTCTCCCCCGGCGAGATCGGCAGCGCGCTCACCATGAGCACCGCGCCGTATGACGGCGTGGTGTTCGAGATGGAACACAACCCGTACGACATCAAAGCCCTGCGCGACTGCATGCAGTACATGCTGAACCGCAAGCAGATCGCCACCGCCGGCTCGCTCGCCCCGGCGGTCACGCCGATGGTGCGTATCCCGCCGAACGGCGGCGAGTACAGCCAGTGGATCGCCAAGCAGGTGCTGGACATCGGCGTCTACGGGATCGTGTGGCCGCACGTCTCCACGGTGGAGGATGCGCGCAACGCCGTCGTCGCCTGCCGCTATCCGCGCCCGCCCGAGGCAGCGCACTACGATCCGCCCGGCCAGCGCGGCGACGCGCCGACCGCGGCGGCGCGCTACTGGGGGCTGAGCGCGCAGGACTACTACAAGCGCGCCGATGTCTGGCCGCTGAACCCCGAGGGCGAGGTGCTGGTGGTGCTGATGTGCGAGGAGAAGCGCGCCATCGCCAACCTGCCGAAGATGCTGGAGCAGGTGCCGGGCATCGGCGTGGTGCTGATCGGCGAGGGCGACCTGTCGCAGGACCTCGGCCACCCGCGCCAGTACCGAGCACCCGACGGTCGCCAGCGCGATCAACGACATCCTGGCGATCTGCAAGCAGTACAACGTGCCCTGCGGTCATCCGCATGTCGATACGAAAAACGTCGACGAGCTGATCGAGCGCGGCTTCCGCTGGCTGATGCCGGCGCCGGTGACCTCGTTCGCGGCGTTGGAGATGGGGCGGAAGAAAACCGGCCGGTAGCGGCGTCCCGGCGGAGTTACGTTTTAATGGAGGAACAAGCATGGCAAGGCTGACACCGATCACCGACAGGGCCCAGATGCAAGCCAAGGACCAGGCGATCTTCGATCAGATCGTGGCCAGCCGCGGGTCCATCCACGGCCCCTTCGTCATGTTCCTGCACAGCCCGGAGCTGGCCGGGCGGCTGGCGCATCTGGGCGCCTATGTGCGCTTCGAGGGCTCGCTGGACATGCGGGTGCGGGTGCTCGCGGCGATGGTCGTCGCGCGCGAATTCGACGCGTTCTACATCTGGGGCGCGCAGACCGGCGTGGCCCGGCAGCGCAACGTCCCGGAAAGCACCATCGCGGCGATCCGCGACCAGCATTCCCGCGGCATCCCGTCGGAGGACGCGCAGATCGTTGACTTCACGCGCGAACTGTTGCGCCGGCACCGCGTCGATGACGCGACCGCTGCGGCGCTGCGGGCGCGGTTCGGCGATGACGCGTTCATCCAACTGACCGGCGCGATCGGCTACTACAGCATGCTGGCGATGACGGTGAACGCCTGCGAGCTGGAAGCCCCACCGGGCGGCGAGGTGCTGGCGGTGTAAGACCGGCGACGGTGCCTGTGCCATCGCGCAACGACCGCGCCGCGCGGGGGCGGCGCCGGTGAGCGGCGCCATGCCCCCGGGCGTGCCGGGGCGGTTCGGGCGCGTGGCACTGCCGGGCTGGCGGGTGGCGCCGGCGGCACTGCGGCGGCCGTGGCGGCGACCGACTGCAACGCCAGGGGCGGCGGCGCCGCCGCGGCTCGGCGCCTGGGCCGCGCGCCGGGCAGGGGGCCAAGGCCCGTCGGCGGGTCTCCGCGGGGCTGGCGGCGACGTTCGCCACGCGGTTTCCCGGATCGGCGCGCGGGCAAGCCTTGCACACCGGCCGCCGCCCCCATAGGGTCCGGCGCGCTATGGCGGGGCGTGGCGCAGCCTGGTTAGCGCGCGTGTTTTGGGTACACGAGGCCGCCGGTTCGAATCCGGCCGCCCCGACCATGGCAAGGGCCGGCCGGGACAAGGCCGGTCGCGTGAAGCGACGACCACTCGAAGGGAAAAGAGGTTGCCGATGCGGGCGCGGATCTATCAGCCGCCGAAGAACGCCATGCAATCCGGGCGTGCCGGGACTGCGCATTGGGTGCTGGAGTTCGAACCGACGCGGCCGCGTGTGGCCGATCCGCTGATGGGCTGGATCGGCGGCGCGGATACCCAGTCGCAGGTCCGGCTGTCCTTCCCGACCCAGCAGGAAGCGGTGGCCTATGCGGAGAAACACGGGGTGGCCTACGAGCTGGAGCTGCCGCACAGCCGGCACATCAAGCCGAAGGCCTACGCCGACAATTTTCGCTATGGGCGGATGGAGAACTGGACGCACTGACCGGCCGTGCCCGGCCGGCCGCCGACGCCGGTGCGCTCGCCGGCGCGGGCGGCAAGTCGGTGGCGGCGTCTGCGCTGACGTCGGCAACTGCGGTTGACCGGCGCAGGGTCCGCGGCGTGCTTGACCCGCATGCGCATCAGTGGGTAGCTCGGTCTCCGGCGCGCCCGACGGCGGGCCATTGGAGCTGCGGCGCCCTTAGCTCAGTTGGATAGAGCAACAGCCTTCTAAGCTGTGGGTCGGCGGTTCGAATCCGCCAGGGCGCGCCACTTACCAAGGTGCGGGGGTCCACCGGGGGTCCAATCGATATTGCGCAGCAACGCCGCCGGCGAGCGCCACAGCGCGGCCGGCGTGGCGCGCGCCACGGCCTCGATCCCGGCCACCGCGGCGATGGGCGGCGCCGGAGGCCTCGCCGGCGACCCACCGCGCACCGTCATGCCGTGCCGCCGGCCGCCGCCGAGCGCCACGGCGCGGCTGGCGTGGCGCGCGCCACGGTCTCGATCCCGGCCACCGCGGCGATGGGCGGCGCCGGAGGCCTCGCCGGCGACCCACAGCGCGCCGCCAGGCCGCGCCACCGGGCGCCGCCGGCGAAGTCGGCCACCAGCAGCACTACAGCACCTTCGGCGATCGCCGCAGCGTGGTCGACCTGGTGCGCGGCGGCCTCGATCCCTGCCACCGCGCCGGCGAGCGCCACAGCGCGGCCGGCGTGGCGCGCGCCACGGCCTCGATCCCGGCCACCGCGGCGATGGGCGGCGCCGGAGGCCTCGCCGGCGACCCACCGCGCACCGTCATGCCGTGCCGCCGGCCGCCGCCGAGCGCCACGGCGCGGCTGGCGTGGCGCGCGCCACGGTCTCGATCCCGGCCACCGCGGCGATGGGCGGCGCCGGAGGCCTCGCCGGCGACCCACAGCGCGCCGCCAGGCCGCGCCACCGGGCGCCGCCGGCGAAGTCGGCCACCAGCAGCACTACAGCACCTTCGGCGATCGCCGCAGCGTGGTCAACCTGGTGCGCGGCGGCCTCGATCCCTGCCACCGCGCCGGCGAGCGCCACAGCGCGGCCGGCGTGGCGCGCGCCACGGCCTCGATCCCGGCCACCGCGGCGATGGGCGGCGCCGGAGGCCTCGCCGGCGACCCACCGCGCACCATCATGCCGTGCCGCCGGCCGCCGCCGAGCGCCACGGCGCGGCCGACCTGGTGCGCGGCGGCCTCGATCCCTACCACCGCGGCGACGGGCGCCACGGCGCGGCTGGCGTGGCGCGCGCCACGGTCTCGATCCCGGCCACCGCGGCGATGGGCGGCGCCGGAGGCCTCGCCGGCGACCCACTGCACACCGTCATGCCATGCTACCGGCCGCTGCCGGCGAAGTCGGCCACCAGCAGCACTACAGCACCTTCGGCGATCGCCGCAGCGTGGTCAACCTGGTGCGCGGCGGCCTCGATCCCGGCCACCGCGGCGACGGGCGGCGCCGGAGGCCTCGCGGGCGACCCACCGCGCGCCGCCAGGCCGCGCTGGCGGGCGCCGCGGCGGTGAACCTATGCCGAGCTCGGTTCGGCGCGAGTTGCCCTCGATCGCCGCGCTGTGGTCGACCTGGTGCGCGCCGCGGCCTCAGGGCAAGCCGCCGCAATGATCCACGTCAGATCGGGAAACTGAAGCCTTTCGCCGACAGCGCCGCGACGATCAAGCCGATGCCGTCCCGGTGCCAGCGCTGCACCGCACGATGATCGCAACCAATTGCGCGCGCGGCGCGGCGCCATGGGAAAAGATGCTTTTGGGTCAACGGATTGATCAAACACCGCACGCCGACGATCCGGCGTAATACGTAGCGCTCGACCGGGATGACGGTATCCAGGCCAGCGCTTCATCCATGCGGGTGATCTGGTCCGCCGTCGGCCGCGGGGGACGCACCCTGGCCTCGGTGTAGCCATAAGCCTCGATCGCGTCACGGACGATCTCATGCCGACTCGCGGCTAAGCGGGTGGAGTACCCGGCGAGGGGCAGGGAAAGCAGAGCCGTTCCGGCTTTTTCCAATCGCTCCACCACATACTCCGCCGGCGTCATTTCTTCGTCGGTGCCGGCGTCCGAGTGCTCGATCATGCGTGTCTCCTGAGCTCAACGATGCCGCGATCGGGCTCGGATCGACCGGGATCCGCATCTCCCTGAGCATCAGGCCCCTGGCCGGCAGCGCCCGGATCCTGGTCGGGGATCCCACCATACAGCGCCTGCAGCTCCCGAACGTCGGCGCACTGCACCTCGCCGTAGCGAGCGACCGTTGCCCGGATGAACGTCTCCGTCCAGCCGAGCTCGCGGCCCAACTGCCGAAGAAACGCGCGCATGCTCCCCCCAACCTGGAGAACGTGGACTCGGTAACGCGCGCGACATCGGCGGCGGGGACCAATTGGCGACAGCGTTCGGCTTCCTCACGCTTGAAACGCCGCACTTCCAGGCTTCGAGCTCATCTTTCAGTGACACTTTCGGTGCGGGGCGTCCAGGCCGGGCACTGCGAATGGTAACCGCAGCTGCGCGAGCTGCTCATCCCGCGCGCGTTTGCGCTTTGACTCTTCCTCGCGCTTGGCGCGCAGGAAGTCGAAGACCTCTTCAAAGTCGAACACATAATCTCGACCGTTGGTGCCGCGTTCCTGCACGGGGAAGTCAGCACCATACCGCAGGATCCACGACGAAAGCGTGGACTTCGAGATACCAAGGCGATGCGCAAGCTGCGTCTTGTTGCCAGTAACCATGTGACCGCTGCCAAGCCTGAGAAATTGCGGGGCAATGTGCTCGATCTGTCGATGCCAGGTCAAACAAAAGATCGCGGTCGATCCCCTAAACGACTACTCCAACAACAACTTAACCCTTTGATTTCATTTACTAAGACAGACCGGCGCACCGGGGTTCGAATACACCGCGGTAGGCCGAAGGGCTAGGAAGGACCCGGGCTATCCCGAGATTTTCCGTAGAGCCTGGCCCCCGTCCAGCCGAGGTGCTTGACGCTTGGCCGAGGAGCTCGCGGTGGCTCGGCCACAGCCGCGGCGACCAAGGGGGGAGCGGCATCGCCTGCGACGCTACCCGGCCTGCTCCAGCCGGGCGGCGACATAATCCGCGGGAGGAATGGTCACAGCGGTCACAGGAACGGTCACGACATTAACTTTCTCTAGCCAATTGATATATCTATTATATCTGTATTCCTGTGACCCTGTGACTCTGTGACTAGCTTTTCAGCCCCTTAATGCCGCAAAAACGCTAAAGGGGAGACCTGCGACATGGTCACAGGGTTACAGCGTTGATTTCGCTGCATCCCTTGGTCACAGGATGGTCACAGGATGGGCACAGGGTCACAGGAACTGGCAACACTGTGATGGTATTTCAGCAACACCATCGGGTCGTAAGTCGCCATCCAGGACCGGCCGGC
>CAWKAN010000024.1:0-109853 GCA_963847615.1 uncultured Alphaproteobacteria bacterium | reverse complement strand
GCGGAGCGTTCCGTAGGCCTGTGAAGGTATACCCGTGAGGGGCGCTGGAGGTATCGGAAGTGCGAATGCTGACATGAGTAGCGACAAACAGAGTGAGAAACTCTGTCGCCGAAAGTCCAAGGGTTCCTGCGCAAGGTTAATCCGCGCAGGGTGAGCCGGCCCCTAAGGCGAGGGCGAAAGCCGTAGTCGATGGGAACCAGGTCAATATTCCTGGGCCTGCCAGAAGTGACGAACGTGAAGTCTTGTCTGGGCTTATCGGATTGCCCAGGCTCGTGGATCGTTCCAGGAAACAGCTCTGGCGTATAGACCGTACCCGAAACCGACACAGGTGGACTGGTAGAGTATACCAAGGCGCTTGAGAGAACGATGCTGAAGGAACTAGGCAAATTGCTCGCGTAACTTCGGGATAAGCGAGACCTGTCGCTGGGCAACCAGTGGCGGGTGGCACAGAGCAGGGGGTGGCGACTGTTTAGTAAAAACACAGGGCTCTGCGAAGTCGAGAGACGACGTATAGGGTCTGACGCCTGCCCGGTGCCGGAAGGTTAAGAGGAGGTGTGCAAGCACCGAATTGAAGCCCCGGTAAACGGCGGCCGTAACTATAACGGTCCTAAGGTAGCGAAATTCCTTGTCGGGTAAGTTCCGACCTGCACGAATGGCGTAACGACTTCCCCACTGTCTCCAGCATCGGCTCAGCGAAATTGAATTCCCCGTGAAGATGCGGGGTACCCGCGGTCAGACGGAAAGACCCTATGAACCTTTACTGCAGCTTTGCAGTGGTATTAGGAGAGCACTGTGTAGGATAGGTGGGAGGCTTTGAAGCCGGGGCGCTAGCTTCGGTGGAGCCAACCTTGAAATACCACCCTGGGCGCTTCTGATATCTAACCGCGACCGGTCATCCCGGTCCGGGACCCTGCATGGCGGGCAGTTTGACTGGGGCGGTCGCCTCCCAAAATGTAACGGAGGCGCGCGATGGTGGGCTCAGGCCGGTCGGACATCGGCTGCTGAGTGCAATGGCACAAGCCCGCCTGACTGCGAGAGTGACAGCTCGAGCAGAGACGAAAGTCGGCCATAGTGATCCGGTGGTCCCGCGTGGAAGGGCCATCGCTCAACGGATAAAAGGTCCTCTAGGGATAACAGGCTGATCTCCCCCAAGAGTCCACATCGACGGGGAGGTTTGGCACCTCGATGTCGGCTCATCACATCCTGGGGCTGGAGCAGGTCCCAAGGGTTCGGCTGTTCGCCGATTAAAGTGGTACGTGAGCTGGGTTTAGAACGTCGTGAGACAGTTCGGTCCCTATCTGCCGTGGGTGAAGGAGACTTGCGAGGCGCTGTCCCCAGTACCGAGAGGACCGGGATGGACGTACCTCTGGTGGACCGGTTGTCACGCCAGTGGCACAGCCGGGTAGCTAAGTACGGACGGGATAACCGCTGAAAGCATCTAAGCGGGAAACCCTCCTCTAAACTATGTCTCCCCGAGGGCCGTGAAAGACCATCACGTCAATAGGCCGGATGTGGAAGGGCGGTAACGCTCGTAGCTAACCGGTCCTAATCGCCCGATAGAGCTCAAGACTCAGTCGTCAGTTGACAGTCGTCGGTTGCCGCAAAGCACGTGACGCGCCGTCCGCTGACACACCATGCATGGAAATCATCCCCCGTCGCCCAGCCACACAACAGACCCCCCAGGAGCAACCGCCGGCGCAAGCACGGCGGTCGCGATCCCGGGAACCGACACCAGAACCCCACCCCCCAGGCCGTCCGGCCGGTTCGTCTACAACCGACGACTACAAAACCGGCGACTGGGATGGGTTGGACAACCTGGTGGTCATCGCGGGGAGCCCGCACCCGATCCCATCCCGAACTCGGCCGTGAAAATCCCCAGCGCCCATGGTACCTGTGTCCTAAGGCACGGGAGAGTAGGTCGCCGCCAGGTCTTCCAACCCATCCCCCAGGGGAAATGCACACCGGAAAACCCTCAGGAAATACCCCCAGGGCAATAGTCCGAGGGGGAATATCCCGAGGGGCAATATCCCGAGGGCAAACCCGCCCACCACCCATGGGGGCGATCGCAGCTACAACCGCGGGGTGGAGCAGCCCGGTAGCTCGTCAGGCTCATAACCTGAAGGCCGCAGGTTCAAATCCTGCCCCCGCAACCAAATCTTCAAACGAAACCAATAAAATATAAGCCACCTCGGTAGGCCGCCACTGAGGTGGCTTCTTCGTGTCCGCGCCGTGTTGCGGGAAAAAATGGCCGGCCCGAAAGGTGGCTATGCCGTAAGACCCTATGTCCGTCCCCAGCGGAGGTGGCTCGTCTCCCTGCGCCGAGGATAGGCTCGTACCCGCGAGCAAGTAAGTCCGCATGTCCGTCTCGTGGGTAGGGTGGCTCGTCGTAGGCTGCGTGGGTGATCGAAGGTTGCCCGCAGGGGCGGGCTGATCCTCAGCGCAGGAGGACGAGCCACCCTACCCACGAGACGGACATGCGGACTTACCCCGGGGTGTCAGCCTGGGGCGGATCATCGACGACCTCAACCCGGTGCTGCGTGGCTGGTTCGGCTACTTCCAACACGCCACACCGGGTGTCTTCCGCACCATCGACGGCCTCGTCCGCAGACGGCTGCGCGCCATCCTGCGCAAGCAGGAGAAGCGGCCCGGCTTCGGGAAATGCCAAGCCGATCACCAACGCTGGCCAAATGCCTTCTTCGCTCGGCGCGGGCTGTTCACCCTACAGACCGCTCACGACAGGCGAGACACTCCCGATGAGGAAACCAGCAACTGGAGAGCCGTGTGCGGGAGAACCGCACGCACGGTTCGGAGGGCGGGAGGTAGCGCCTCCCGACCCCTATGGAAATGGGCGATGGTGCGCCCCGCGAAACGATCCGGCTACGTCCCCCGACCTCTCACCCCGCCGCCGCCACCGCCTGCCCCCCCGACAGCCGCCAGATGCGATCCAGCCGTTCGACGCCGACCAGCCGGTGCGTGATCAAAATGACCGTGCGCCCCGAGCCAACCTCGTTCAGCGTCGCCAGGAACGCCCGTTCGGTCGTCGCATCCAGGCCCGAGCACGGCTCGTCCAGGATCAGGATCGGCGCCGGCGACAGCAGCGCGCGCGCCAGCGCCAGCCGGCGTCCCTGGCCGCCGGAAAACCGCGCGCCGCCCTCGCCCACCCAGGTATCGAGCCCATCGGGCAGCGCGCGCACCACATCGCCGATATGCGCCGCATCCAGCGCCGCCCACAGCGCCGCGTCGTCGGCGTCCGGCCGGGTCAGCAGCAGGTTGGCGCGGATCGTGTCGTCGAACAGATGCGTCGCCTGCGACAGCCAGCCGATCCGCGCATGCACCTCCCCCGCCGTCAGCTCGGCGATATCGACCCCGCCCAGCCGGATGCGCCCCTCGCCGGGCGCGGCCACCTTCAGCGCCAACGCCGCGAGCGTGGACTTCCCCGCGCCCGACGGCCCCAGCAAGGCGACGCGCGCCCCCTGCGGCACCTCCAGCGTCAGGCCGCGAAACACCGCCGGCAGGTCGGGCCGCCAACCGAAGTGCACCGCCTCGAAGCGCAACGCGAAGCCCGCCGGGATCGGCTTCGGCGCCGCCGGATCGGGCACCGCCACCGGCGCGTCGGCCGCTTCCAGCACCCGATGCGCGGCGGCGGCGGCGTGGCCCGCCAGCGCGCCGGCGCGCGGCAGCCCGCCGACCGCCTCGAACGCCGCCAGCACCAGGAAGGCGGCGGCAACCGCGCCGGCGGGGCTGCCGCCGGCCGCCAGCAGCACCGCCAGGATGGCCGCCTGGCCGCACAGGAACGCCCCGACCCCGGCGAGCGCGGTGCGCCGGGCCAGCGCGTGCTGCGCCGCGAGCAGCCCGGCCTCGCGCGCCTGCATGGCGGCCAGCATGCGGCCCTCGGCGCCGAAGGCGCGCACCTCGCGCAGCCCGGTCAGCGCATCCAGCGCCACGATGCGCACCGCGCCGGTGGTCTCGGCCAGGGTCGTGCCGGCCGCAACGGCGGCGCGCGCCGCCCGCCACGGCAGCACGAAGGCCGCCAGCGCGAACAGCACGACCAGCGCGGCGGCCAGGCCGACGTTGTGCCGGCCGACCACCAGGCCCAGCACCGGCAGCAGCAACACCGCGCCGGCCAGCGGCAGCAGGATGCGCAGATAAAGCCCGTCGAGCGCCTCGATATCCCCCACCAGCCGCGACAGCAGGTCGCCCGCCTGGCGGAAGCCGAGCCCGCCCGCCCCGCCATGCGCCAGCCGGCGGAAGAACCACACCCGCAGGTCGGCCAGTGCGCGGAAGGTCGCGGCATGGGTGACCAGCCGCTCAAGATAGCGCAGCACGACGCGCGCGCTGCCGAGGAAGCGCAACGCGTTCGCCGCCACCAGCGCCCCGCTGGTCACCGCGGTCGCCAGCACCGCCCCGGCGACGGTCATCAGCCCGACGCCGGCGGCCAGCGCGGCCAGCGCGACCACCCCGCCGAGCACCAGCCACCAGGCGCGCGGCCGCCACAGGCCGAGAATGCGCAGCAGATCGCTCATCCGACGGCCCCGCTCATGCCCCGCCCGCCACACCCGCCGCCAGGCCCCTGGCCGGCAGCGCGCGGCCGTCGCGAATGTCCAGCCGCTGGCCGCGCAGGTTCTGCGCCGCGGTGGAATGGCTCGCCATCACCACGGTGCGCCCGATCGCCAGCCGGCGCAGCCCGTCGAGCACGTCGGACTCGGTGGCGGGGTCCAAATACGCCGTCGGCTCGTCGAGCAGCAGCAGCGGCGCGTTCTTCAGGAAGGCCCGCGCGATCGCCACGCGCTGCGCCTGGCCGCCGGACAGGCCGTAGCCGCCCTCGCCAACCCGCGTGTCGAGCCCGTCGGGCAGCGTCTCGGCGAATTCGCCGACCCGCGCGGCGCGCACCGCGGCGGCCAGCTCGTCCTCGGTCGCATCGGGGCGGGCAAACAGGATGTTGTCGCGGATCGAGCCGGCGAACAACACCGGGCGCTGGCCGATCCAGGCGGTGAGCCGGCTCAGCGCCTGCGGCACCAGGTCGGCGATGTCCATGCCGTTGATCGTCACCCGCCCGCTGTCCGGGCGGACGAAGCCGAGCAGGATCTCGATCACCGTCGACTTGCCGGCGCCCGACGGGCCGGCGAGCACCAGCGTCTCGCCGGCCGGAACGCGAAAGCTCAGCCCGTCCAGCGCCGGCCCGCGGGCGGCGTCCCAGGTGAGGTGCACGTCCTCGAAGGCGACGCTCACGCCGTTGGCGGCGATGGTCCGGATGTCCCCCGCCGGCGGCGGCGCCGGCGGCTGGCGCGGCGGCAGATCGACCAGCGCGTCGGCCGCGCCGGTGGCGTGCAGCCGGTCCTGGTAGGCCGCGGCGAACCCGCGCAGCGGGGCGAAGAACTCCGGCACCAGCAGCAGCGCGAACAGCGCCAGCCCGGGCTGCGCCAGGGTGCCGGCGCGCAACGCGATGGCGTAGTGCACCGCCAACAGGGCCAGCGCCGCGACGGTGGCAAGGTCGAGCGCCGCCGAGGACAGGAACGCCACCCGCAGCACCCGCATGGTGCGCGCGCCCAGCTCGGCGGCGGCCTTGGCGAGGGCCTGCGCCTCGTCGTCGGCCCGGCCGGCCAGCACGATGGTGGCGATGCCGCGCACCCGGTCGAGGAAGCGCGCCTGCAGCCGGGTCATCGCGAGGAACTGCCCGCGCGAGGCCGCCGCCGCGCCGATGCCGGCCAGCGCCATCGCCACCGGCACCAGCAGCCCGCACAGCACCAGCACCAGCGCGGCCAGCGGCGCGGCCCACAGCGCAGCGAGCGCGACCAGCGCCGGCCCGGCGACCGCCAGCCGGGCGGCCGGCACCCAGCGGGAGAACAGCCCGTCCACCGCCTCGATCCGGTCCACCACGATGGTGGCGAGGTCGCCCGAATGGTGCGCGCGCAGCAGCGCCGGCCCGGCGCCGAGCAGCCGGGTCAGCGCGTCGCTGCGCAGCCGCCGCCGCGCCGCCGCGCCGGCCTGCACCGCCGCCAGCTCCGACAGATAGCCCAGTGCGGCCCGGCCGAGCGCCAGCACGGCAAATCCCACCAGCGGCGCCGGCGCAACGCCATGCCCGGTCAGCGCCGCCGCCAGGACCGTCGCCATGCACCAAGCCTGGCCGACCGCCAGCGCGGTGCCGGCCAGGCCGAACAGAATGACCGGCCGCGCCGCGCGCCCGCCAAGGCGCGTCTGCTCGCGCGTCCAGGCGCGCGCCGCGCGCTTGCCGTTCTCGGTGTCCGTCATCAACGGGGCATTAGCTCAGCGGGGGTGGAATGAACAGGGCCTCCGGATGAACCTTGGGCAATCTTGCCCCCAATCATCGCACCCCGTTGCCGCCCACGGCCCGAGCCCCAGGCCAATCGGGCCAAGCAGGCAAGGTCGGGGCTCCGCCCCGAACCCCGCCAGGGGGCTTTGCCCCCTGGACCCCCACCAGAGGCGGAGCCTCTGGACTCCATGACTGGGAGTGTGGGGAGGGGAAGGGGGCGGGCGGGCGAGGCGATGGGGCGCCGTCCGGCCAGCCGGACGGCGCCCCATCGCCTCGCCCGCCCGCCCCCTTCCCCTCCCCACACTCCCAGTGAAGGGTTCCAAGGGCTCGCCCTTGGCGGGGTTCCAAGGGGCAGCGCCCCTTGGTGGGGTCCGGGGCGAAGCCCCGGCCTTGCTTGCCTGGTCCGATCGACCCGGAGCGCGGGCCGTGGGCCGGCTTCACGACTTCTGCGGCGAGGCGGCCAGCAGGCGTTGGATCGGGTCCCACACGAAGGCGGTCTGCACCACCGACTGTCCGCCCACCCGGATTGCTGCCTCGGCGGTTCGGGTCCCGCCCAGCCGCTGGTAGAACCAGCGCGACGGGTTGTCGCGCAGCACCCACACATACAGCGACCGGCAGCCGGCCTGCGCCAGGTGCCCGGCCGCGGCTTGCAGCAGCCGCCGTCCGATGCCGCGCTCCCGCCAGTCGTCCAGCACGTACAGGGTTTCCACCTCGCCCTCGCCCAGCCGTGCCTCGGCGATCGCCCCGCCGCGGCCGCGCCCCGCGGTGGTGAAGCCGACGATGCGTGGCACGGTCGCGGCGGGCAGATCGACCCCTGAGGCGACCGCGACGAACACGCCGCCCGGGCCGCGAATCGCCGCATCGTAGTGCGCCGCCTGGCGGGCGACCGAGAGCCGCGCCAGGTAGCTGTCGGGCAGGATGCCGGGATAGGCGCTGCGCCAGGCCGCGACGTGCACCGCGCCGATCGCCACGGCGTCCGCCGGCCGCGCCAGGCGCAGGCTGATCACGCCACCCGCTCCAGTACGGCGGCGAAGAACCCGTCGGTGCCGTGCTGGCGCGGGGTCAGCACCAGCATCTCGCCGCCGCCGAACGGGGTGGGGCAGGGGGGGATGTCTGGCGCTGCGTTGCGTGGCGCATCTTGCGGCGGCGCCCTCTCGGCCAGTATGCCCCCTGGCAGCGTGCCCCCTGGCAGCGTGCCCCCTGGCAGCGTGCCCTCCGCAAATGCCGTCTCGCGCAGCGCGCGGCGGGGCGGTGCCTCCCGGGACGCCACGCCCTGGGGCCAGGCCCGGGCGAGCGGGACCAGCTTGAACGCGGCATGGCGGGCGAGGAACGCGTGCACCTGACCCTCGTTCTCCTCCGGAAACAGGGAACAGGTAGCGTAGACCAAACGCCCGCCCTTGCGAACCAGGGGGGCAGCAACGTCCAGCAGCGCCGCCTGGCGGACCAGCAGCTCGGCCAGGTCGGTCTCGGTCAGCCGGGCGCGGGCGTCGGGGTTGCGCCGCCAGGTGCCGGTGCCGGTGCACGGCGCATCGACCAGCACGCGGTCGAAGGTGCCGGCGTGGCGCTTCAGCCATTTGTCGCCGGGGCCGAGCAGGTGGCGTTCGATATTGTGCGCCCCGGCGCGGCGGAAGCGGCGCACCGCGGCGTCCAGCCGCGGCGCCGAGACGTCGCAGGCGGCGATGTGGCCGCGGTTGCCCATGGTCACCGCCAGCGCGAGGCTCTTGCCGCCGGCCCCGGCGCACAGATCGGCGACGCGCATCCCCGGCCGCGCGTCGGTCAGCAGGGCGACGAGCTGGCTGCCCTCGTCCTGGATCTCCACCAGGCCGGACTGGAAGGCGGGCCCGGCGGTCACTGGGCGGCGGCCGGGCAGGCGCAGGCCCCAGGGGGAAAGCGGCGTCGGGCTGGCCTCGAAGCCTTCCGCGGCCAGTGCCGCCCGGGCTTCCTCGCGGGTGGCCTTCAGCAGGTTGGCGCGCAGGTCGAGCGGCGCGGGGTCGAGCAGCACGCCCAGCTCGGCGCCGAGTGCCGGGCCGAAGCGCGCGGCGAGCCGCGGCAGCGCCCAGTCCGGCACCTCCAGGCGGACCGCGTCCGGCATGGTGGGGTGGTCCAGCGTGTGCCCGGCGAGCGGGGCGAGCGCTTCCTGCTCGGCCGGGGTCAGCGGCGCGGCGCCGAATTTCCCCCCCGAGAAGGCCTGGGCAAGGCCCGCCATGGTCCAGCCGTCGAACAGCAGCGCCGCGGCGACCAGGGTGCGGGGCGTGACCGTGCCGGCACTGGGCGGGCCGGCCCCGCCGCTGAGCCACCAGCTCAGCCGGCGGCGCGCGCGCAGCACGCCCCAGGCACGCTCCGAGACCGCGCGGCGGTCGCCGGCGCCGATGAAGCGGCGGGCGCGAAAGTAGCCGTTGGCCGCCGCGTCGGCGGGGCGCCGCGGGGCGGCCTCAATCTCGCTCGCCAGCTCGATCGCCGCGGCGATGCGTGCCGCCGGGGTCACGCAAGCAGGGCAGGAAGAGCTGCCAGATCAGTCAGTTCCGGCACGCTGCCACGCAGGCCGTACTCGTCCGGCGCGCCGGTGCGGTTGATCCGGATCACCCGGAACCCCAGCTCATAGGCGCCGAACGCGTCCCACGGGTTGGCCGACACGAACCCCATCTCGCGCGGCGCCAGGTTGAAGCGCCGCCCGGCCATCCGGTAGACCCGCGGATCGGGCTTGAACACCCGCACCGACTCGACACTGAGCACCGCATCGAGCAGCGGCGCCAGGCCGGCGGCGGTCACCGCCGCGTTCAGCATCTCCGGCTCGCCGTTGGACAGGATGGCGCAGGTGATCCCGCGGGACTTCAGCACCCGCAGCATCTCCGGCACCTCGGGAAAGGCGTCGAGCTGGCGGTAGGAGGCCAGCACATCGGCCTTCAGCGCCGCGTCGGTCAGGCCGTGCAGCTCGGCCACCACCTCCAGCGCCTCCTGCGTCAGGCGCCAGAAGTCGCGGTGGTGCGCCGGGCCGACGATGCTGCGCACCCAGGCATACTCGACCTGCTTGGCCCGCCAGTCGGCGCTGATCTGGCGCCAGTTGGGCCCCAGCCGATCGGCATGGCGCGCCATCGCGGCGTGGATGTCGAGCAGCGTGCCGTAGGCGTCGAAGATGACCGCGCGGATCCGGTGCATGGGAGGGCCTCAGTCCTGGCGGTAGTTGGGGGCTTCGCGGGTGATCGCGACGTCGTGCACGTGGCTTTCCCGCAGGCCGGCCCCGGTCACCCGGCGGAACCGCGCGTTCGCCTGCAGCTCGGCGAGGGTGGCGCTGCCGGTGTAGCCCATGCCGGCCTTCAGCCCGCCGACGAGCTGGTGCACGACATTGCCGACCGGGCCCTTGTAGCCGACGCGGCCCTCCACCCCCTCGGGCACCAGCTTGAGCTGGTCCTTGATGTCCTGCTGGAAGTAGCGGTCCGCGGAGCCGCGGGCCATCGCGCCGATGCTGCCCATGCCGCGGTAGGATTTGTAGGAACGCCCTTGATAAAGAAAGACTTCTCCCGGCGCCTCGTCGGTGCCGGCGAGCAGGCTGCCGATCATCACCGAGTCCGCCCCGGCGGCGATCGCCTTGGCGATGTCGCCGGAGCCGCGCATGCCGCCGTCGGCGATCGCCGGCACCCCGCGCGAGCGGCAGGCGGCGGCGGTCTCCAGCACGGCGGAGAACTGCGGCACGCCGACGCCGGCGACCACGCGGGTGGTGCAGATGCTGCCCGGGCCGATGCCGATCTTCACCGCGTCCGCCCCGGCCTCGATCAGCGCCAGCGCGCCCTCCGGCGTCGCCACGTTGCCGGCGATCACCTGCACCGCGTTGGACAGTTTCTTGATCATGCTGACCGCGTCCAGCACGCCGCGCGAGTGGCCGTGCGCGGTGTCCACCACGATCACGTCGGCCTCGGCGGCCACCAGGGCGCGGGCGCGGATCTCGCCGTCCGGGCCGACGCCGGTGGCGGCGGCGACGCGCAGCCGGCCCAGCTCGTCCTTGTTGGCCAGCGGGTGGGCGTGCGCCTTGTCCATGTCCTTGACGGTGATCAGGCCGATGCAGCGATACGCCTCGTCCACCACCAGCAGCCTCTCGATGCGGTGGCGGTGCAGCAGGCGCCGCGCCTCCTCCGGGTCGACGCCGGGATGCACGGTGACCAGCCCGTCGCGCGTCATCAGCTCGTAGACGCGCGAGGTGGGGTCGGTGGCAAAGCGCACGTCGCGGTTGGTCAGGATGCCGACCAGCCGGCCGGTGCCGGGCTCGACCACCGGGATGCCGCTGATGTGGTGCTGCGCCTTCAGCGCGCGGACATCGGCCAGCGTCTGGTCGGGGTGGATGGTGATCGGGTTGATCACCATGCCCGATTCGAACTTCTTCACCTGGCGCACCTGGGCGGCCTGTTCGTCCGGCGTCAGGTTCTTGTGGATCACCCCGATGCCGCCGAGCTGGGCCATGGCGATCGCCATGGCGTTTTCGGTGACGGTGTCCATCGCCGCGGAGATCAGTGGAATGTTCAACGCAATCTCGCGCGTCAGCCGGGTGCGGGTGTCGGCGGCGGAGGGCAGGATCTGCGAATAGCTGGGCACCAGCAGCACATCGTCGAAGGCAAGCGCCTCCTCGATCCGCGAGCCTTGTGGGGAGGCACCATTGCTGGGGATGTCGAGCGCCATCGGCGGGGTGGACCTTTCCCTGACCTTGGCGCCCCCACATACGGGGATGCTGGGGGTTCCGCAAGCATGCGGTGCGACGTGCAGCTCTGCACCCAGAACAGGGGGGAAGCCGGGGGACAAGGGCAGGCTGGGGCGGGGATCGCTGCGCCGGCGGGGTTGTCATGGCCGGCCCACGGCGGCCGGTCGGCGCGTTTGCAGTGCCATCCTGGGGTTGCATGGGGCTTGTTCCCCAGCCGTGCGGCCCGCACCCGGAAGCTGGTATCGCGCGCGGGGTTGCCCAGGGAAAATGCGGGCGGTCGCGCGCCGGACGAAGACCCGTACCGACGGCCCAACGCTGGCGGATCGCTCAGCCGTCAGGGCCGTCGCTAGATGCGCCGGGCGGCCGGGCAAGGAGTGGGTGGAGCGAAGGGGTGAGGCCGCGGGGAACGCGTCGGGTCCGCCTTGCGGGACCCGCGTGCGTCGAGTCGCTGCTGCAGGCCCGGCGAGCGCAGGCCATCGTCATTGGCACCGAGGGGGCGTCGATCACGCTGGCGCGCTGGCGCCGGACCGTCACCCCCCTGGCGCACGCAGGGGCGAGGTGCGATTGACGGGCTTCCCTCCGCCCAATTCGCCCCCGTATAAGGGTCGCCCATGACGCGGTTCGTCTTCATCACCGGCGGCGTGGTCTCCTCCCTGGGCAAGGGTATCGCCTCGGCGGCGCTCGGCGCGCTGCTGCAGGCGCGCGGCTACACCGTGCGGCTGCGCAAGCTCGACCCCTACCTGAACGTCGACCCGGGCACCATGAGCCCCTACCAGCACGGCGAGGTGTTCGTCACCGATGACGGGGCGGAGACCGACCTGGACCTCGGCCATTACGAGCGGTTCACCGGCGTGCACGCCAACAAGGCGGACAACGCCACCACCGGGCGCATCTACCAGGACGTGATCGCCAAGGAGCGGCGCGGCGACTACCTGGGCGCCACCGTGCAGGTGATCCCGCACATCACCGACGCGATCAAGGAAACCGTGCTGCACGCCACCAGCAGCTATGACTTCGTGCTGGTGGAGATCGGCGGCACCGTCGGCGACATCGAAAGCCTGCCGTTCCTCGAAGCCATCCGCCAGCTCGGCAACGAGCTGACCTCGGAGCGGGCGATGTTCGCCCACCTGACCCTGGTGCCCTACATCCAATCGGCCGGCGAGCTGAAGACCAAGCCGACGCAGCACTCCGTGAAGGAGCTGCTGAACGTCGGCATCCAGCCGCAGATGCTGCTGTGCCGCTGCGACCGCGCCATCCCGGACGCCGAGCGGCGCAAGATCGCGCTGTTCTGCAACGTCCGCCCCGAGGCGGTGATCACCGCGCGCGACGTCGACACCATCTACGACGTGCCGATCAACTACCACGCCGAGGGCATGGACCGCGAAGTGCTGCGCCATTTCGCCCTGCCGTTCGACCACGAGCCCGACCTGGCGCGCTGGGAACGCATCGTCGAGACCGTGCGCACGCCCGAGGGCGAGGTCCGCATCGCCGTGGTCGGCAAGTACACCAACCTGCTCGACAGCTACAAATCGCTGGCCGAGGCGCTGGCGCATGGCGGCATCGCCAACCGCGTGAAGGTCTGCCTCGACTGGGTGGACAGCGAGGTGTTCGAGCAGCCCGGCACGGTGCAGCGGCTGGAAGGGGTGCACGGCATCCTGGTGCCCGGCGGCTTCGGCGAGCGCGGCACGCCGGGCAAGATCGCCGCGGTGCGCTTCGCCCGCGAACGCAAGGTGCCGTTCTTCGGCATCTGCTTCGGCATGCAGATGGCGGTGATCGAGGCGGCGCGCAACCTGGCCGGGATGGCCGGCGCCTCGTCGACCGAGTTCGGCCCGTGCGAGATCGCGGTGGTCGGCCTGCTGACCGAATGGGCGCGCGGCAACCAGATCGAGCGGCGGCTGGAGGGCGGCGAGCTGGGCGGCACCATGCGCCTCGGCGCCTATCCCGCCGTGCTGAGCGAGAGCAGCCTGGTGCGCGAGATCTACGGCGCGCCCAGCATCGAGGAACGCCACCGCCACCGCTACGAGGTGAACGTCAACTACCGCACCATCCTGGAATCGACCGGGCTGCGGTTTTCCGGGATGTCGCCCGACGGCGTGCTGCCGGAGATCATCGAGCGGCCGGACCACCCCTGGTTCATCGGCGTGCAATACCATCCGGAGCTGAAGTCGAAGCCCTTCGCGCCGCACCCGCTGTTCGCCGGCTTCATTGCCGCCGCGGTGCGCCAGGCGCGGCTGGTCTAGCCCGCATTCCTCACACGCCCGCGGGCGCCGGCCTGGTCCGTGCCGCGCCAGGGGGGGCCTCGCCGGGCGCGCCATGGCAAGCGCGTGGCGTGCCGCGCGGCCCGCCCGCCGCTGCGCTGCCGGCCCGCTCGGCCGCCGCCGCAACAGCGCGCCGGCGGGTGACCGCAACCCCGCGGCCACCCGCCCGCCTCACTCCGCCGGCGCGGCCGCCACCTCACGCTGCTTCGCACTCGGAATGTTCAACGCGAACAGCGCGAGCAGCGCGGCCAGGCCGGTGAACACCGCCAGCCCATACAGCCCGCCCGAGTAGCTTCCCGTCGTGGTCTTCAGCCAGCCGACCAGCGCCGGCCCGAGCGCGCCGCCGACATTGCCGATCGAGTTGATCCACGCCAGCCCCGCCGCCGCCGCGGTGCCGGTCAGCAGCATCGACGGCATCGACCAGAACGGCCCCTTGGTGCCGTAGAACCCGGCGGTGGACAGGCACATGCCGACCAGCGACCACCAGGTCCCCATCGTCAGCCCGGCCATGATCAGCCCGCCGGTGGCGATCGAGCAGGTGACGAACAGCGTCCAGCGCCGATCGCCGGTGCGGTCGGAGATGAAGCCGAACAACAGCATGCTGGCGGCGCCGCAGACATAGGCCAGCATGGTGAAATAGCCGGTGCCCATGGTGGTGGCGCCGAGCGACTTGATGATCTGCGGCACGAACAGCAGCAGCCCCAGGCTCGGTGTCACGATGCCCAGGTAGTTCGCCGACAGCAGCAGGATCTTCGGGTTGGTGAGGCCCCGCCACAGGCTGAATTTTCCGCCCGCCTCCACCGCGCGCCGCTCCGCCTCCAGCCGGCCGACCAGCCAGTCCCGTTCCGGGGCGGTCAGCCAGGCGGCCTTCGCCGGCTTGTCGGTCAGCCAGGCCAGCACCAGGAAGCCGATCAGCACCGTCGGGACCGCCTCCAGCAGGTAGATCCACTTCCACCCGGCGACGCCCAGGAACCCGTCCATCCCGAGGATCGCGGTGGAGATCGGCGCGCCGAGCGCCACCGACACCGGCAGCGCCAGGGTGAAGCCCGAGACGATGCGCGCCCGGTGGTGGTCGGGGAACCAGTAGGTGAACAGCAGGATGATGCCGGGGAACAGTCCGGCCTCGGCCGCGCCCAGCAGCAGGCGGATCGACAGGAAGCTGTTCGGTCCGACAACGAAGGCGGTGGCGCCGGAGATCAGCCCCCAGGTGATCATGATCCGCGCGATCCACAGCCGCGCGCCGACCTTCTCCAGCACGACGTTGCTCGGGACCTCGAAGATGCAGTAGCCGATGTAGAAGGCGGTGGAGCTCAGGCCATAGACCCAGGCGTTCAGGCCAAGGTCCTTGTTCATCGTCAGCGCGGCGAAGCTGACATTGATGCGGTCGAGGTAGCAGAAGAAGTATACCAGCATGCACAGCGGCAACAGTCGCCAGTACACCTTGCGCATCGCCGATTGTTCGATCGTGCGGTCCATCCCGCCCCTCCCCCATTTGGTTTATTGTCCGCGACGGTCCGCACCAAGCAGTGTCGGCCTTCGGCAGTTGGATTACAGATTAGACACCTACCTTTCATCCGGAAGCAACACCGGTTCGTGGCCCGGTTCCCGGGACCTGCCGCATGCCGCGCGGCACGGTTGACCCCGTCCCGTCGCCCCCCGAGGTGCCGCCCCCCGACGGCCGCCCCCGAAGTGCCGCACCATGCTTGCTCCTACCCGCCTGCTTCCACGCCCCCGCTCGCCCAGTCCCCCGCTCGCCCACCCGCACGCGTTCCGCTAAGGGATCACGATGCACCGCCCCGCGAACCGTAGCCCGACCGCCTCCGGGCTCGCCGCCGCCACCGCTCCGCCACCGCCGACCGCGCCCACCACGCTGCGCGCCATGCCGATCTGGCCGCTCGCGGCCACCCTGGCGGTGCAGACGCTGGCGACCATGGCGATGCTGTCGCTGCCCGCCGCGGCGCCCGAGGTCGCGCACGACCTGCATGTGCCCGGCACGCTGATCGGCACCTTCGTTTCGCTGGTCTACAGCGTCGGCATCGTCTCGGCGCTCGGCTCGCCGGGTTTCATCCACCGCCATGGCGCGGTGCGGGTCAGCCAGGTGATCCTGCTGTCGGTGGTGGCGATGCTGCTGGCCTCGGCGACCGGCACGCTGGCCGGGCTGGCGGTGGGCGCGGTGCTGCTCGGCCTGAGCTACGGCGCCAATGCCCCGGCGGCGACCCATCTGCTGGTGCCGCAGACGCCGCCGCGCGTGTTCAACATGGTGATGTCGCTGCGCCAGATCGGCGTGCCGCTGGGCGGCGTGCTCGGCTCGCTGATCGTGCCGCCGATCACCGTGGCCGCCGGCTGGCGCATCGCCCTGCTGATCGAGGTGATCCCCGCCCTGCTGCTGTGCCTGGCGCTGCAATTGCCCCGCCCGCGCTGGGACGCCGGGCGCGATCCGCGCCGCCGCCTGCCGGGTCCGCGCGACTTCCTGGCGCCGTTCCGCCTGCTGCGCGAGGACCGGCGGCTGGTCCCGCTGGCGGTGGCGAGCTTCCTGTTCTCCGGCGTGCAGCTGTGTTTCATGGCGTTCATGACGGTGCACCTGACCACCGTCGCCGGCTTCGACCTGGTGGGCGCGGGGCGCGCGCTGGCCGCCTACCAGTTCTCCGGTGCGGTCAGCCGGCCGATCTGGGGCTGGGTCGCCGACCGGTATCTGACACCGACCCGCACCCTGACGCTGCAGGGCTTCGTCATGGCCGGCGCCTGCCTGGCGGCGGGCCAGTTCGGGCCGCACTGGGGCGTGCTGGCGATCGTCGCGGTGGCGGCGATCGCCGGCGCCTCGGCCGGCGGCTACACCGGCATCGCCTATGCCGAATGGGCGCGCCTTGGCGGTGCGCGGCGCACCGAGGCCACCGGCCTCGGCACCGCGCTGATGTTCTTCGGCGTGACCGTGATCCCCTCGGGCTTTGGCCTGGCGGTGACGCAGCTGCATGGCTACGCCGGCGCCTATGCCGCGCTGGGCGTGCTGGCGTTGCTCGGCACCGCGCTGCTGTGCCTGCCGGGGCGCCGCCGTGGGTGAGGCCCGGGCATGATGGCGGGCCGCAAGCCGCGGCTGAGCGAGGCCGACCGCGCCGCCTGGACCGGCTTCGCCCGGCACGTCGCGCCGCTGTCGGGCCGCGCCCCGCCAGCGGCCACCGCCCCGTCCGCGGGAGCTGTCCCGCCAGCTGGCGCCGTCCCGCCCTCCGGCCGCGGCTCGCCATCCGGCGGCGCATCCGGCGCGCCCGCGACGGCCGGCCCCGAGGCGGCGCGGTCGGATCGGGCGACCGCGCCGGTGCGGGCTGGCGCCCGGCTCCAGGCTGAACCCGCTGCGCGGCAAGCTGCCGGGCGCGCGCCGCTGACCGTCGGCGGGCCGCCCGCCGGCGTCGACAAGGCGACCTGGCAGCGCTTCCGCAGCGGCAGGCTGGCGGCGTCCCGCCGGCTCGATCTGCACGGCATGACGGCGCAGCGCGCATTCCAGGCGTTGAGCGGGTTCCTGCGCGGCGCACACGCCGAGGGCCTGCGCTGCGTCGAGATTGTCACCGGGCGCGGCAGCGCCGATTGGCCCGCGGGGGGCAGCGCCGGTGGCACTGGCGGACGCACCGGCGGCGAGGCCCCCGGCGTGATCCGGCGCGAGTTTCCGCACTGGCTCAACCGCCCGGACATCCGCCCGCTGGTGCTGGGGGCCGCGCATCCGCACGCCGCCAACCCGGGCGCGGTGCGGCTGTTGCTGCGGCGGCGCCGATGACGCCGTTCGGCGCCCGGGTGCGCGCCCTGCGCCAGCAGCGCGGCATGACGCTGAAGCGCCTGGCCGCCGAGCTGCAGGTCTCGGCGGCCTATCTCTCGGCGCTGGAGCACGGCAAGCGGGGCGCGCCGAGCGCCGGGCTGGTGCACCAGGTCAACGAGGTGTTCGGGCTGATCTGGGACGACGCCGAGGAGCTGGCGCGACTGGCGCGGCTGTCGCACCCGCGGGTCAGCGTCAACACGGCCGGATTGACCCCGGAACAGACCGCGCTGGCGAACCGGATCGCGCAGGGCATCCACCGGCTGCCGCCGGAGACGGTGGCGGCGCTGCACGCCATCCTGGACGCCACCGCGCCGCGCCCGAAACCGCGGCTGCGCCGCGCGGCGGGGCAGGTTCGCTAGCCCGGATTTGTCACGCCGGCGCGGGACTATCGCCGCCGGCGGCGGTCGGGAACGCCCCGACTGGTGCTCCGTGTCGTTGATATTGCCTGGATTCATGCTCCGTCGATTGTCCCCGACAGCGTCCCAAGCAAGTCGCGACGTCGCCACAAGATCGGTGACGCAGATGACCGAGTACCCCTGCACCGTGATCCTGACCGGTTCAGCACAGTCTGGCCGTGGCTCCGGGGGGCCGCGATCGCCTGCGACCCTGGTCCGCGTTGCGCGCTTGTGGCGCGGTAGGACAGGAAAGAATTTACCGCAGATGAAGCAAGGCGATGCACGCCGATGCACGCCGATGGGTCCGTGCGGTTCACCGGTCGTGCGCCACGCGTTTGGTCTCCTGGCGCGGCTTGCCGAAATCAACCAGCGGACAGAGCTGCGGGCCGGTCGCCTTGCGGTCATTGGCACATTGCATCCGACCCAAGGGTCAAGAAGCCGGGGCATGCGTGCCTCGTCCAGCGCCTTGACGGTCTTCAGCTAGACCGGAAGCGCGTTCTCGACCCGCAGGTCCACGAAGTCGTCGCCGACCACCACGTCATGGTCGTGCACCCTGGCGCCACATTGCTGCACAACCAATAGGCCGGCCGCACGAACTGCAAAAGCCGACGCATTCTCATGGACCTTCTCCAGGAACCCGGCCCCAGGCGCATCGAGCACGCCGAACGCCCAGCCGATCATCTGCCCCGACAGATCATTCAGCCGCTCGCTATCTGCGTGCATCGGCGTACATCGCCTTGCTTCATCTGCGTCAAAATTCTTGGCTCATATGGCGTTGACTGTTGGACGGCCCCGTAGGGCGGAAAAGCGCAGCGTCTTGCTCTGTCGGACGGTGGCGGGATATGTTGTTGGGGACGTCGGCAGATGCGAGCGGCTCGCCCGGCGGTGGCGGAAGGCGCTGCGCTTTTCCGCCCTACGGGTCGTCCAACAGTCAACGCCATAAGAGCGAAATTCTTGCTTCGCGGTGCCGCGGACAGATGGTTACGGACGTGTCAACGCGCCTGCAACGCACCACATCGTAACAGCCCTGGAGAAACCGAGGCGATGCAGCGCAAGCCCGGCGCGCCGCTCATGCGCGCGGCCGTCGTCGAGCGTCAGGCGTTCCCAGCGCCGCGATCAAGCCACCGGCAAGCGGGCAGAACCCCTGCGCAGCGGTAGCAGTGCCCCGGGCTGCTCATAGTGCGCTTGTTCCGTGTCCGCCTGCGACCTCGGTAGAGTACCGCAAGCGGGTCGCGAAATCGCCGCAGAATCCGTGACGCTGGGGACTACGTCGTCGCCTCGTACAGCTCCGCCTCCCAGCCGGCCGCGGTCAGCGGGAAGGTCTTCAGCGTATTGCGCACCGCGAATTGGTAGATCGGCTGGAACAGGATCAGCAGGCTCGCCTGGTCGATCAGCGCCTTCTCGTAGTCCACATACAGCGCCGAGCGCTTCGCCGCGTCCTGTTCCGCCGCCGCCTCGTTGACCGTCTTGATCAGCGCCGGATCGGGCGTCCAGTGGATGCGCTTGGCCACCCGCCGCACGCTGGCCTGGGCCCACTGGTCCGTTTCAACGCCGGATGGATTCCAGAAGGTCAGCACGCCGCCCTGCGACTTGCCGGTGGTGTACTGCGTGCGCAGATTCACCTGGTCGATCGGGTCCAGCACCACCTTGATCCCGACCCGTGCCAGGTCCGATTGCAGCTTCTGCGCCAGCACCGCGTAGGACAGGCCGGACACCGCGGCATCGCCATAGCTGATCTTGAAACTGAACCCGTCCGGGAACCCCGCCTGCTGCAGCAACTGCTTCGAGCGGTCCAGGTCCTGCTGCCAGCCGTACTGCTTCGTCGTCGCCTCGGTCGAGCCATACAGCCCGATCGGGATGAAGCTGGCGCAGCGCATCGCCTTGCCGCCGAGCAGGTGCTCGATGATGCCGTCGTAGTCGATGGCGCAGGCGATCGCCTGGCGGGCTTCCTTCACCGCCAGCGCCTTGTTGAACTCCGGCTCGTTGGTCAGCGCCATGTAGACGTAGTCGAGGCTGCGCAGCCCCTCGACGCGGAGCTGCTTGTTGTCCTTCAGCGTGGCGATCTGTTCCGGGATCAGGTTGAACGCGACGCCGATGTCGCCGCGCTTGATCGCCAGGAGCTGCGTCGCGCTGTCGCCCATGTGGCGCACGACCACGTGCTCGAAATGCACCGGGCCGCGGAAGTAGTGCGGGTTGCGGGTCAGCAGGATCTGCGCGCCGCGGGTCCAGCCCACCAGGGTGAACGGCCCGGCGCCGGCGGAATGCTGGTTCAGCCACTGCGTTGCCTTGTCGGCGGTGGGCGCATCCTTGGCCGCGGTGCCGCCCTGCGCCTCCACCGCCTTGCGCTCCATCACGGCGAAATTCGGCCCCGACAGGATCGCCAGGATCGGCTGGGTGGGATCGACCAGCATGATGTCGAGCGTGTGCGGATCGACCGCGTTCACTACCGAAACATTCGTGACGTATTGCGACGGCTGGTCCTTCAGGTTGATCAGCCGGTCGAACGTCCATTTCACGTCCTCGGCCGTGACCGGATTGCCGCTGTTGAACTTGGCCTCTGCCAAATGGAACCGCCAGCCCTTGCCGGCCGCGGTGCGCGCCCAGGATTTCGCCAGCGCCGGCTTCACCTCCAGGTAGTCGCCGGGCGACATCGTCACCAGCGATTCATAGGCCGCGCGCAGACTGAGCGGCGCGGTGTACTGCGCCTCGCGCGCCGGATCGAAGGTGATGGTATCGCTGATGTCGATGCCCAGCACCAGCGTGCCGCCGCTGCTTGCCGCATGCACCCGCTCCGGCAGTCCCGCCGCCAGCGCCGCGCCGCCGAGCCCCAGCAGGCGCACCACATCGCGTCGGCCGATCCAGCCAATGTCCGGCATGTTCCCCTCCCAATGTTTTGTCGTCGTGTTTTGTCGTCTTGGGGTGCGATCATAGGGGGCTCGCCGGGCAATACAACTCCGCGCCCCACACGGGGGGTTCCCCACACTTGGCGCAGATCGGACCATGCGGTATGCGACAGGGCAGGGGGGACACGACAAGGTGCTGCGCTACATCGCTTCGCGTCTGGTGATTGCCGCGGCGATGGTGCTGCTGGCCACGCTGATCATCTTCCTGATCGCCAACACGGTGCCGGGCGATCCGGTGCTGACGCAGCTTGGCGACGTCGCCGCCAACAACCCGGCGATGGTCGCGGCCTACCGCCACAAATGGGGCCTCGACCTGCCGATGTGGGACCGCTACGGGATCTTCCTGCGCGGCCTGACGCACGGCGATCTCGGCATCTCGATCTCCTCGCAGCGCCCGGTGCTCGAGGACATCGCGCAATACGCGCCCGCCACGGTCGAGCTGTCAACCGCCGCCTTCCTGCTGTCGTTGCTGCTCGGCCTGCCGCTCGGCGTGGTGGCCGCGATGAAGCGCGATTCCTGGATCGACCATGTCGCGCGCGCGGTTTCGCTGACCGGCGTGTCGGCACCCACCTTCTGGCTCGCCTTCATCATGCTGGCGGTGTTCTACGGCTGGCTGGGCTGGGCGCCGGGGCCGGGACAGATCGGCGCCGACCAGTTCCCGCCGCCGGTCGTCACCGGGTTCATGCTGATCGACGCGCCGTTGGCCGGCCAATGGGACACGTTCCGCGACGCGCTGGCCCATCTGGTGCTGCCGTCGATCGTGCTGGCCTCGGCCACGATGGGCCTGATCACGCGGACCACGCGCGCGGCGATGCTGGAGGCGCTGTCGCAGGACTACATCCGCGTCGCCCGCGCCAAGGGGCTGCTGCGGCGCGCCATCATGCTGCGCCACGCGCTACCCAACGCCCTGCTGCCGGTGGTCACGCTGGGCGGCCTGGCCTATGCGCAACTGCTGACCGGCACGGTGCTGACCGAAACGATCTTCTCCTGGCCCGGCCTCGGCCGTTACACCTTCCAGAGCGCGGTGATCCTGGATTTCCCGGCGATCATGGGCATCACCCTTGTGGTGGCGATCGTCTACGTAATCGTCAACCTGATCGTCGACGTGTCGTACGCGATGCTCGATCCGCGGGTGATGCGCCGGTGACGCCGCCGGCGACGGGCGCGGCCCTGACCAGCGCGGCAGCGAGCGCGCTGGCCGAGGCGGCGAGCGGCTCGGCCAGCGGGCGCCGGCGGCGCTGGCTGCGGCGCTACCTGCTGCCCGCGCTGGGCGGCGGCGTGATCGTTGCCTGGCTGCTCGCCGCCCTGCTGGCGCCCTGGATCACGCCCTATGCGCCCAACACCGTGAACGTCGCCGGGCGGCTGTTCGCGCCGTCGCTGGCGCATTGGCTCGGCACCGACGAGCTCGGCCGCGACGTGCTGACGCGCATCGTCTACGGCGCGCAGACCTCGCTGACGGTGGGCTTCACGGTGGTGCTGATCGGCGGCGGGGTGGGGATGCTGGTCGGCGCCGTCGCCGCCTATGCGCGCGGCTGGGTCGAGGAGGCGCTGATGCGCGCCACCGACCTGATGTTCTGCTTCCCGCCGATCATTCTGGCGATGGCGATCGCCGCCGCGCTGGGCATCGGCACGCGCAACACGGTGATCGCCATGCTGGTGGTGTGGTGGCCGAAATTCGCCCGGCTGGCGCGCAGCCTGGTGCTCGGCCAGCGCTCGCTCGAATACGTCGCGGCGGCGCGCACCATCGGCTTTCCGCCCACCCATATCCTGTTCCGCCAGATCCTGCCCAACGCGGTCGGGCCGCTGGTGGTGCTGGTGACGCTGGACCTGGGCAACGCCATCCTGGTGTTTGCCGGGCTGTCGTTCCTTGGGCTGGGCGTGGTGCCGCCGACGCCGGAATGGGGGTCCATGGTCTCCGAGGGCCGCGAGCTGGTGTCGCAATGGTGGGTGGCGACGTTTCCGGGCCTGGCGATCCTGACGGTGGTGATCGGTTTCAATTTCATGGGCGACGGCTTGCGCGACTGGCTCGATCCGCATGCGCGACGGCGCTGAGATGGCGGATGGGGACGCACCGGACGGCGCGGAACCGCTGCTGCGGGTCAGCGACCTGCGCACCTGGTTCTTCACCGACGCCGGCGTGGTGCGCGCGGTGGACGGCGTCAGCTTCACGCTGAACCGCGGCGAGACGCTGGGCATCGTCGGCGAATCCGGTTCCGGCAAGAGCGTCGCGGCGAAGTCGATCATGAACCTGCTGGAGGAACCCGCCCGCATCGTCGCCGGATCGATCCGCTTTCGCGGCAAGGAGATCACCGCGCTGTCGGAGGCGCGACTTGCGCAAGATCCGCGGCGCCGAGATCGCCATGGTGTTCCAGGACCCGATGACCTCGCTCAACCCGGTGCTGCGCATCTCGCGCCAGTTGATCGAGACGATGACGGCGCATGACCGTTTCACAGCCGACGCGGCGCGCACCCGCGCCGCCGCGCTGCTCGGCCGCATGGGCATCGCCGGGCCGGAGCGCGTGCTGGATTCCTGGCCGCACCAGTTCTCCGGCGGGATGCGCCAGCGGGTGATGCTGGCGATGGGCTTTGCCAACGAACCCTCGTTGATCCTGGCCGACGAGCCGACCACCGCGCTGGACGTGACGATCCAGGCGCAGATCCTCGACCTGCTGCGCGCGCTGAACGCCGACCTGGGCACCGCGGTGATCCTGATCAGCCACGACCTTGGCGTGATCGCAACGATCTGCTCGCGCGTGCTGGTGATGTATGCCGGCGAGGTGGTCGAGGAAGGCCACCCGCAGGAGCTGCTGAGCGATCCGCGCCATCCCTACACCTGGGCACTGCTGCACGCCGCGCCGCGGCTGGACGGCGAGGCCGGTGACCGCCGCCTGGCGACCATCGAGGGCCAGCCGCCCGACGCGCGCGCCTGGCCCGAGGGCTGCCGCTTCCGCGCCCGTTGCCCCTTCGCCATCGATGCCTGCGCGCAACATCCGGCGCTGCTGGCGATCGAGGCCGGGCGCAGCGCCCGCTGCTGGGTGACGCAGGGCGGCGCGCCGCTGCATCCGCCGCCGCCGCGCGCCGCCGCGGCGCCGGCCGCCTCGGTGTTTGACGTCGCGCCGGCGCCGCTGCTGGACGTGCAAGGCCTGGTCAAGCATTTTCACCTGCCACGGGAAAATTTCCTGGAACCGCACCGCGTGCTGCGCGCGGTGGACGGCGTTGACCTGGCGGTGTTCCCCGGCGAGACCGTCGGGCTGGTGGGGGAATCCGGCTGCGGCAAATCCACCCTGGCGCGGCTGGTGATGCGGCTGGAGGAACCCACCGCCGGGCGCATCGCCTTCGACGGCCAGGACATCTCGCACGCCGCGCAGTCGGCCATCCGACCGTTGCGACGGCGGATGCAGATGATCTTCCAGGACCCCTATGCCTCGCTCAATCCGCGCATGACGGTGGGCGAGATCCTGGCCGGGCCGCTGCGCCTGCACGGCCTGGCGCGGGGCGGCGCGGCGGTGCGCGAGCGGGTCGGCGAGCTGCTGAACCTGGTCGGGCTGCCGCCCGAGGCCGCGGCGCGGTTCCCACACGAATTCTCCGGCGGGCAGCGCCAGCGGGTTTCGATCGCGCGCGCGCTGGCGGTCGAGCCGGTGTTCGTGGTCGGCGACGAGCCGATCTCGGCGCTGGACGTGAACATCCAGGCGCAGATCATCAACCTGATGATCGGGCTGCAGGAACGGCTGAACCTCACCTACCTGTTCATCGCGCACGACCTGGCGGTGGTGCGGCATATCTCCGATCGCATCGTCGTGCTGTACCTGGGGCGGGTGGTGGAGACCGCGCCGGCGGCGGAATTGTTCCGCCGGCCGCTGCATCCCTACACGGCGAGCCTGATCTCGGCGGTGCCGACGCTGGACGCGGCCGGGGCGCGCCAGCGGATCGTGCTGAGCGGCGAGGTGCCGAGCCCGCTGAACCCGCCGTCGGGCTGCTATTTCCGCACGCGCTGCCCGGCGGCGGCGGCGCGCTGCGCGGAAGAGATGCCGGCGCTGGCCGACATGGCCCCGGGCCACCGCGTCGCGTGCCATTTCCCCGGATCGGTGGTGGCCGCCTGAGGCGGGATTGGTGCTAGAGTGCCGATCATGGATCGTAGGGCGGAAAAGCGCAGCGCATTCCGCCGGTGCGCGATGGCGGAATGCGCTGCGCTTTTCCGCCCTACCGCGGGACCGAAGGAGGGTGCGATGACCGAGAGCCGACCCGTGCTGGCCGTGACGATGGGCGACCCCGCCGGCATTGGGCCGGAGATCGCCGTGCGCGCGCTGCTGGACGATGCGGTGCGCGCCGCCTCGCGCTGCTTCCTGATCGGCGATGCGCGGGTGTTTGCGCGCGCGCTGTCGGCCTGTGGGCTGGCGGCGCGGCTGAACCGGATCGGCGGGCCGGAGGCGCTGGCGGACGAAGCTGGCGTGATCGACGTGCTGCACCAGGAGACGGTCGATCCCGCGGGGCTGCGCATCGGCCAGGTGCAGGCGCTGGGCGGGGAGGCGGCGTTTGCCTCGATCAAGGCGGCGATCGCGCTGGCGATGGCGGGGCGGATCGACGGCGTGGCGACCACGCCGATCAACAAGGAATCGCTGAAGGCGGCGAAGATCCCGTTCATCGGCCACACCGAGATGTTCGCCGAATTCACCGGTGCCGCTGACGAAATGACCATGTTCACCATCAGCGGGTTGAAGATCTTCTTCCTGACAAGGCATTTGTCGCTGATCGAGGCATGCCGGCAGATCACCCAGGAGCTTGTGGCGAAGGGCGTCGACAAAAGCGTCAAGGCGCTGGCGCAGTTGGGCATTGCCCGGCCGCACCTGGCGGTGGCGGCGCTCAATCCGCATGGCGGCGAGGATGGGTTGTTTGGGCGCGAGGAGATCGAGGCGATCAAGCCGGCGATCGTCGCGGCGCGGGCGCGCGGGATGACGGTGAGTGGGCCGGTGCCAGCGGACAGCGTGTTCCACATGGCGCGGCTCGGGCGGTATGACGCGGTGCTGTCGCTGTACCATGACCAGGGGCACATCGCGGCGAAGATGCTGGATTTCGAGAAGACGGTGAGCGTGACGCTGGGGTTGCCGATTTTGCGCACGTCCGTGGATCATGGCACGGCGTTCGACATCGCGGGGACGGGGAAGGCGAGCGCGGTCAGCATGATCGAGGCGATCAAGGTGGCGGCGGAATATGCCGTGCGCGGGGTGAAGCTGGGGGAGGCCGCGGCCGCGGCGGAGTAGGGACCGGAGGCGACGAATTATTTCGGGCAGCACTTAGTGGAGTTGGCTTTAAGCAGCCCTATTGTGTCCTTGAGCAAGCGCCGAAACTCTGTTGCGTTTTGCAATTGACGTGCCGCGCTAGATTGAAGGGCTGATGAACTCACCACAATCAGTTGCGCATTCGTCGGAACCGAACTGCGGATGAGATTGTTCATGTTGTCGCAGATATACGTGAAGTAATTGTCGCAGTGGACCAATATCGAGCTCGGTAGATAGGCATCGTTCTGCTGCTGTCCCCGCTTGGCAACGTCCAAAGACACGATTCTCAGGAGAACTTCACTCGGTATTGTTTTATCTCCACCCCAGACGGATTTCGGCAGCAGGGCTCCCGCTATCTGGCCCTTTGCCAGGTCCTCTAGGATCAAGATTCCCAGGTTCAACTGAGCTAGAAGGTAGTCAAGGATGCTGACGCCCAAGCGGCTGAATCTTCTTCGATCTTCCAGTTCGCCCCAATACCGTAGGAGGAAGCTCGAAACCAACCCACCGATTGCGCCCAGAGCGGCGCTCAGTACAGCGTTTGTCACTGGTTGTGCTCCACGTGATGCAGACATCACTTTGCCCAGTCCACTTACGGCACTGGCTGCATCGGGGCGTCGTTTCCCGGGCGAGCATCTCCGCACTTCTCTTTGGCATGGTCAACCGTAGACCGCTTCTCCCTGGGACGCATTATGCGGAACCCGGGGCGTGCGCACGTTATGCACTACCCAAGACTTTCGGAGTTTCTGCTTACCCCTAGAGTCCTGAAGTGATTATGGTCTCCGATAGATATAACCCGAACAGACACACCATTCTGAGCCGTGGTCCGGGGCCGAGCATCAGTCCAAAGGCGCTTCATGGCGACGTCAGCTCACAGCCGGATCCCGACACTCAAAACTGTGATGCCCCCAGCGGCAAAGCTCGCCCTTGCATAGTTGCTTCCGCCGACATAGCTATGTAGCTAGATAGCCAGGAACCCGCCGATGCAAGTTTCCACCCTGGAGGCGAAGAACCGGCTCAGCGCCCTGCTGGCGGAGGTCGCCAAGGGCACCGAAGTCATCATCACCAAGCGCGGCACACCGATCGCCCGGCTGACCGCGATGGAGCCGGCATTCGATCGTGACAAGGCCCACCGCGCCGCCGCCGGGCTACGCAAGATCAGCCGCAAGGCGACGTTGGGCAGCCTCAAGATCAAGGACCTGGTGAACGAAGGCCGATCGTGAGCTTCGTGCTCGACAACTCGGTGGCGCTGGCCTGGTGCTTCCACGATGAACAGACGCCGCCGATCATGGACCTGCTCGACCGGATCACCGAGACCGGTGCCACCGCGCCGACGCTCTGGCCGCTGGAGGCGCTGAACGGACTGTACGTTGCCGAGCGCCGCCGCCGGATCACCCACGCGCAACGCACACAGATGGCGGGATTCCTGCGCGATCTGCCGGTGCGCCTGGACGGCGAAGCGGCGGACCGCGCCTGGACCGCGCTTGCCGCCCTCGCCGAGCGGTTCAGGCTGAGCCTCTACGACGCGGCGTATCTGGAACTGGCGCAGCGCCGCAACCTGCCCCTGGCGACGCGCGATGCGGCGCTCGGCCGCGCGGCACACGCCGTGTCAGTGGAAATCCTCGGCGCCTGATGCCTACGGATGACGGTGGATCGGATCGACCCAGTAGACCGCCTCGGGCTGCTCGACCGGTTCGATATCGAGATTGACCACCACCGCCTCGTTGTCGCTGCGCACCAGCACGCATTCCAGCGTCTCGTCGGTGCTGGCGTTGATCTCCTGGTGCGGCACGTAGGGCGGCACGAAGATGAAGTCGCCGGCCTCGGCCTCGGCGACGAACTCCAGCGCCTCGCCCCAGCGCATGCGGGCCTTGCCGCGCACCACGTAGATCACGCTCTCCAGCGCGCCGTGATGGTGCGCGCCGGTCTTGGCGTTGGCGTGGATGCTCACCGTGCCGGCCCAGAGCTTCTGCGCGCCGACCCGCGCGGCGTTGATCGCCGCGGCGCGGTTCATGCCCGGGGTCTGCGCGGTGTTGCTGTCGAGCCGGTCGCCCTTGATCACCCGCACCCCGTTCAGCCGCCAGTCGGTTGCGCCAGGCGCGGGGGGCGCATGATGGTGGTGGTCGTGCTCATGGTCGTGGCTGTGGCTCACGCGCGTGCTCCCTGCGGATCGGCCGCGACATCGTTCCTGGCGGCGCCGGTGTCAATCGCCAACCGCACCCGCGCCGATCAAAGGATGAATTATCTCCCACAGTCGCAGCCTGGAGAAAATCCGCGCGCGAGGCGGCGGCGCGATGGCACGTTGCGCTCGGCCGCGGCGCGCCGGACCGGCGGTGTCCCGCCCGGCCGTGCTCTGCTACGATGGCCCGACAGCAAAACCCAGCAGACACGGAGCCCGACGATGCCGTTCGACGAAGCCGCCTCGGGTCCGGGACGCCGGCCGTCGCTGAATGTGCTGGGCGGCCAGCTCGACACCTGTTCGGTCAGCCCGATGACCGGGTTTTTCCGCAACGGCTGCTGCGACACCAGCCGCGAGGATGTCGGCAGCCACACCGTCTGCGCGGTGATGACCGCCGAATTCCTGGCGTTCAGCAAGGCGCAGGGCAACGACCTGTTGACGCCGGTGCCCGCGTTCGGCTTCGCCGGCCTAAAACCCGGCGACCGCTGGTGCCTGTGCGCGCCGCGCTGGCGCGAGGCGCTGGAGGCCGGCGCCGCGCCCTGCGTCGTGCTGCGCGCCACCGAGCAGAGCGCGCTGCAGTCTTGCGACCTCGCCGAGCTGAAGCGTTTCGCGGTCGATCTGTCATGACCCCAGCCCGCGCGCTTTCAGGCGAGGGTCGGCGGATCTCGGGCGATGCACACCTGGCACATCCGCCAAACCGCGGCAGACTGGCCGCGCATCCGTCGAAGGGACAGGAAATGGCACTCATCCACCATGTCGTGACCGGCCGGGGCCGGCCGCCGCTCGTGTTCGTGCACGGGTTTGCCTGCGCGCACACCGACTGGGCCGCGCAGGTGGCGCATCTGTCGCCGCGCCACCAGACCATCGCCGTTGACCTGCGCGGGCATGGGGCAACGCCCGGCACGCCAGCCGAGTGCTCGATCGAACGTTACGGCGCCGACGTGGCCGAGCTCATGCGGGCCTTGGACTTGCCGCCTGCCGTGCTGGTCGGCCACAGCATGGGCTGCCGGATCGTCACCGAGGCCGCGTTGCAGGCGCCGGCCCAGACCGCAGGCGTCATCCTCGTCAACGGCAGCCAGTTCGCCCCCGCCATGCAGGCCGTCCTGCAGGCCCGCTTCGCCGCGCCGGACGGCTACGCAACGACGGTCGGGGCCATGTTCGGGGACATGTTCACCGCCAAAAGCGACCCGGCCGTCGCCGCCGCGGTCGTCGCGCGCGCCGCGCGCCTGGCGCAGCCGATCGGGCAGAAGATGTTGACCGACATGCAACGCTACGACGTCGGACGCCTAGCGCAGTCGCTGGCCAGCCTGCGCGTGCCGGTCATGGCGCTGCAAGCGACCTACAGCAACGAAAAGCGCGAGCGGCGGCCCATGCGCAAGGGCCAGACCACGCCCTATCTCGACATGCTGCGCGCCAGCATCCCGTCAGTCCGCATCGAGATCATCGCGGACACCGGCCATTTCCCGCAGCTTGATGAAAGCGTGCAGACCAACGCGCTGATCGACAGCTTCCTCGCCGCCTTGCCGGCCGGGTAGGGTCCGGCCATGACGGCGAGAGGGTGGCCGGGCCAGCGAAAAAGCATTGCCGATTTATCCTGACGCGCCTTTCATCGGTGCGAACAATCCTGGACCTGCGCCCCGCACCGCGCCACGCGGGGACGTTTGTGCAGCGAGACGACCGTCATCTGCATCGGCTTGACACCGGTGCCTCGGCGTCGAAGCATCGCGCCACATCGTCCGAGAACAAGGAAACCCAGGCTGGCCCACCCGCCATCCGCCGCGCCCGACGAACTCGGACGCGCTGTTCGCCCAGGCCAGCGCGCTGGTTCCGGCGCTCGCCGCGCGCGAGGCCGCCGCCACCGCGGCGCGCGACGTTCCGCCTGAAACGATCGAGGACTACCATCGGGCCGGCCTGCTGCGCGTGTTGCAGCCGCGCCGGTTCGGCGGCCAGCAGGCCTCGTTCGGCCTGTTCTCGCGCATCGTCGAGACGCTGGCCGAGGGTTGCGCGTCCTCCGCCTGGGTCTATGCCGTGCTGGGCGAGCACCAATGGATCATCGGTTGCATGCCGGAACGGGCACAGATCGATGTCTGGGGCGACGATCCGCGCGCCGTCGCGTCCTCCAGCCTGGCACCGCGCGAGACGGCGCGGCGCACCGACGGCGGCTGGCGCCTGTCCGGGCGGTTTCCGTTTTCCTCGGGCAGCAGCCACGCGCAATGGGCGATCATCGGCGCGCGCTGCCCCGATGCGGCCGAGGCCCTCGCCACCCGCTACCTGCTGGTGCCGATGCGCGAGATCGAGATCATCGACGACTGGCACGTGCTCGGCCTGCGCGCCACCGGCAGCCGGACGTTGCATCTGCGCGACGTGTTCGTTCCGGCGCACCGCTCCGTCGCGCTGCGCGACCTGTACGACGGCACCACGCCGGGCGCGCTTGTGCATCCCGACTACGACGTGTTGCGCGCGCCGCGCGGCTTCCTGGTGCCGTTCTCCCTGGCACCGGTGGGCTTCACCCTGGGTCGCCGTGCCCTGGCGCTGACCGCGGTGGCGCTGCGCACCAGGCTGTCGCGCGGCCTGCGCCCGGTGGCGGGCTCCGAGGTCGTGCAATCGCAGCTCGGCGAGGCAGCCGCCGCGATCGAGGTCGCCACGCTGGTGCTGCACGCGCGGCGCGACGCCAGCATGGCGCTGCTGCACGGCGGCCGGCCGATCACCGAGGCCGACATCCTGCGCAACCGCCGCGACATCACCTACGCGCTGCACGAGGTGCGCCGGGGCGTCGATCGCCTGGTCGAGATCAACGGTGCGCGGACGGTCTACGACAGCGATGCGTTGCAGATGCTGGTGCGCGACATCCAGACCATCTCGACGCACTACACGGTCAGCCGGCATGCGGCGATGGTGCCGTATGGCCGCCTGCTGCTGGGGTTGCCGCCGGACACCGGCGAGGCATGAGGGTGCGGCAACGCCGATCGCCCGATTGCCCTGCCCGAGTGCGGGGCGGCCGGGGTTTCGTTCCATCGGCGCGCGGCGTGCGACCGCCGCCTATCCCGCCACCGCGTGATGCCCGGCGATGAAACCCTGGCAGGTGGCACGCGCCAGACCGTGCTGGCTGAACCCGCCCGCCGATTCGCCACCGCAATAGAGGCCCGGAATGACCTGGCCGTGTAAATCCAGCACCTGGCAGTGCGCATTGATGCGCAGGCCCATGCGGGTGTCGTGGATCACCGGCGTCGCCCAGGCGGCGTAGAACGGCGGCGTGGCAATCCGGTACAGCGGTTTCGGCTTGCCGAAATCCTCGTCGGTGCCGGAGTCCACGAACGAATTGTAACGCGCCACGGTCCGTTCCAGCGCGTCTGGCGGCATCTTCACGCGCTGGTACGGCATCTCGATCTTGCGGGCGAGATCACCCATTGTGTCGGCGCGGAAGCAGAACCCGCGGGCAAAATCGACGTTCGGCGGCTCGGGCTGCCAGTTTTCCCGCCGCACCGCGTCCGCATCGAAGATCGCCCAGATCGGACCGCCGCCGTTATGTCCGTCGCCGATCCCGGCCAGCGCGGCGTTGAGCCAGTTGTTCGCCTGGTAGGTGACGTGCTTCGCGTTGAGATAGCTGCCTTGCGTGTACGGATTGATCGAATTGTAGTTGTTGGTGGTGAACCCCGGGCCGGTCTCGTCGTAGAACCGCTGTCCCAGCATGTTGACCATGATCGCGTCCTGCCAGTCCTGCACCCGCAGTCCGGTGGCCCGGGCACGCTCGAACACCGCACTGCCGGGCATCCAGCGCAGGTTCTGGTAGCCGTACTGGCAGCCGATGGCGCCGGGCTTGGTCAGGGCGAAGCCGAACTCGCCGGTCTGATTGTAGAAGCCCCAGAGCGAGGCGCCGATCGCCATGGCTGCCAGCTCGCCGCTGGCGTCCTGGTCCGACCACGGCATGCCGGACAAGCCGCAATATTCCTCGGTCAGGCGTGGATCGGCCATGCGGCGGAAATTCACGTTGCCGGTCGAACCGCCGGTGGCGACGATCACCGCCTTGCGCGCGCGGATGGCCAGCCGCGCGCCGTTGTGCTCGACCGCGATGCCGAGCACAGCGCCCGCATGCGGCGCCTGGCGATACAGCGCGACCATTCTGTGCTCGCACAGGATCTGCACGCCGGCCTGCCTGGCCGCGACCTCCAGCGGGCGCATCAGCCCGTTGCCCGAGGACGTGGTCGCCTGCACCGCGGGATCGGCCGGTTTGCCGGTCTGCACCATGGGCCAGCCCATGACGGCGGCGTGCATCTCGCGCGGGGCCGAGTTGCCGACCGCGTTGCCGCCCCAGGAGTCCGGCGCCTTGTCGATGAAGATCACGCCATGCGCGACCAGCCACTCGTAGGTGGCGGCGCTGTGGTCAGCGAAGGCGCGGACGATCTCACGGTCGTTGTAGCGGTAGTCGGGAAAGCCGTTGGGTTCGACCACGGACCAATCGGTGAGGTCGCGGAACAGCAGGTCGGGCGAGTCGACGATCCCGTGGCGCTGCTGCGCGCTGGTGCCGCCGCCGAGCGGAACATTGCCGCCGCTGGTGATCGCGTGGCCGCCGATGTCCTGCTCCGCCTCGACCACGATGACCGAGGCGCCGGCCTCGCGCGCCACGATCGCCGCCGGCAGCCCCATGGCGCCGGCGCCGATCACCACCACATCCGCCTCGCTCTCCCATCGGGCCGGGGGCGCGGCCGGCTGGGCCCAGGCGAGACCGGGCGCGGCAAGCGTGCCGGTGGCGTTCAGCACCAGGTCCCGACGCGAATAATCCGGTTTGTCAGCCATCTCGACGCTCCCGGACCTTGGTCCGTCATGGGGTTTGGTTCGGCCATGACGGTGGGGTGCCGGCGGCCAGTGAAGCTCAGTCAGTGCAACGATCGGTGCCGCGGCCACGCTGGGCCCGCGCCGCAAGGAGCCGATCCGTTGCGGTATAGCCGAGCGTCATCGCCAGCACGAGCAGGGCGCCGGTGAGCGCCGGCGGGGCGGGCGACGGGATGCCGAAGTGACGGCATGCGAAGCCCAGCGCAAACGCGACGACGATGCCGACGGCGGATTTCATGGTGCCGTACCGATCCGGCCGCTGACGACGAAGCCGAGCGTCATGGCGATCACGATGACCGCGCCGATGACCCGCGGCGGGGCGGGGCAGGGAATATCGAACCAGCGGCAGACGGCGCCGACGGCGAGACCGATCGCGATGCCGACAACGGACTGAAGCGCTGGGGACTGGAGCACTGGCATATCTCCCGCGGCGCGACGATTGCGCCAGCCGACTGCGCATGGCGTATGCAGCCATCACGCCAGGGCCACAAGGGGAGGGGGACGGCATGGCGCGATGCGATGAACGCGTGTTGCGCGCGCGGCCGGTGGGCTGCCGGCCTACCAGCCGACCGCATAGGCCGTGCGCCGTGGATCGGCGCCGGCCCATTGCACCCCCGTTGCGAGGTCGCACAGGATCGCGCAGACCGATCCGGCCGCGTATTTCCGTTCCGGCCACCATTCGATCTGGTGGCCCAGCGCGGCGAGCGCCGCGCCGGTCGCGGCGCCGAGATCCGCTTCCAGGTTGAGCTGGCCGGGGCGGTAGGCGTGCGGCAGGGCCGATTCGGGCCAGGAATAACTGGCGAAGCGCGGCGCCTCGACCGCCGATTGCGGGTCCATGTCGAACACCGCGATGTTGAGGAACGCCTGCAGCATCGCCTGGCCCAGCACCTCGCTGCCCGGCGAGCCGAACGGCAGCACGCAGGCCCCCGGTTTGATCGCCAGCGCGGGGTTGGCCGACATGCGCGGGCGGCGGCCGGGACCGACCTTGCCGGGGTGGTCCTCGGCGGTGTAGCCGCGCGAGCCCCACATCGAGACCATGATGCCGGTGCCCGGCACCACCGGCCCGCCGATCGTGCCGTCGCTCGGCGTGGCGGCGAAGATATTTCCGCGCGCGTCGGCGACGCAGAGGAACGAGGTGGCGGTCTCCACGGCTTCCGCGCCTGGGGTTGGCGCGCCTGGGGCTGGCGCGTTCGGTGCCGGCGCGGCGGACGGGTCCGGCCGCCAGGGCGCCGGCGGGGTGTCGGTGGCCTGGCCCGCCGGCGGCATTCCCGGCCAGGCGCGCGCCGGATCGATCAGCGCGCGCCGCGCCGCGGCGTATGGTTTCGACAGCAACACGTCGAGCGGCACGGCGACGAAGTCCGGGTCGCCGAAATACGCCTCGCGGTCCGCCGCGGCGAGCTTCAGCGCCTCGGTCACCGCGTGGATATAGGCGGGGGTGTTGTGGCCCGTCGTTTTGAGGTCGATCGGTTCCAGGATGTTCAGCGCTTCCAGCAGCATCGGTCCCTGCGACCAGGCGCCGCAGCCGTAGACGTCGAAATCGCCGAAGCGGGTGCGGCAGGGCGGTTCGAAACTGGCCTGGAAGTCGGCGAGGTCGGCCGCGGCGAGCAGCCCGCCGTTGTCGTGCTGGTGGCGGAGGATCGCGGCGGCGATGTCGCCGCGGTAGAACGCGTCGTGCGCGGCGCGCAGCCCGGCAAGGCGCCCGGCCCCGGCGTGCGCGCGTTCCTGGTCGGCCAGGTGTTGCAGGCTGCGCGCCAGGTCGGCCTGCACGAAGCGGGCGCCGACGCGCGGCGGCTGTCCGTCGGGCAGGAAGATCGCCGCGGTGGTTGGCCAGGCGCGGATCTCGTCCTGCTTGGCGGCGATGATCTCGGTGAAGAACGGATAGGTGGGAAATCCGTCGCAGGCGAAACGGATCGCCGCCGCCGCGACGTCGGCGAAAGACATCGTGCCGTAGCGCGCCAGGGCGGCGATCCAGTTGGCCGGCGCGGCGGGAACGACGGTATGCAGCAGTCCGTCGGGGATGCGGCCGTTGTAACGATCTCGGAAGTATGCGGCGCTGGCGGCGCGCGGCCAGGGGCCGACGCCGTTGATGGTGACGACCGCGTTGGCCTCGGCAAGGTGGATCATGATCGGTGCGACGCCGCCGAAGCCGACGAACTGGCTCTCCAGCACGTCGATTGCCAGGCCCGTCGCCACGCCGGCATCGATCGCGTTGCCGCCGGCTTCTAGGATCTGCAACCCGGCCTGCGAGGCCCAATAATGCCCGGACACCACCACGTGCCGGTGCGCCATGACGTTGGGGCGGCGGGGGCGGGCGGCGGTGAACAGGCGCGCGGTGTCGGGCATGGTGGCCTCTGGCGCTGGAGTGGGATGACTGCTGATCGGCGAAGTCATCCCCCTCCAGCTTTTTGTTTTGTCGCGTGATTCACGCTGCATGACGATTCCGCCTGAAGCGACCACGCTCTAGGGCAGGGTGACCGCGTGGCGCGGCCGGCCCCAGTCGGCGGCGGCGGCGGCGCAGCGTTCGACGTCTTCCTCCAGCATCAGGCCCTGGGCGACCAGCTCCCGCGCGGCGGCGACGATCGCGGCGCGGTAGGCTTGCTTGTCGGGATAACGTTCCAGCACCGATTTGCGTGGGTCGCGCGTCTCGGCGCGTTCCTGCGGCGTTTCGGGGAACGGGATGTAGCTGCCCTCGAAACGGTATTGCGCGCCGTGGCCGAAGCCGCGCGCGCGGGGGTTCCAGCCGGTGTAGGTGCCGAGCGGGGCGGCGACCATCGGCGCGCGCACGCCCGGGATGTCGTTGCCGTCGGCATCGACCGCGGGCACGCCGACGACATAGGTCTTGCCCTGGACCAGCTCGGGGGGCTCGGTGTCGAGGATGCCCTGTTCGACGCGCGGGCCGAAATCCAGCAGCGGCAGTTCGGTGGCGCCGCGCGGGGTCATGGTGCCGGGGATCGCGGGGAACTGGCGCGCCCAGGTGGCGTGGCTGACCAGCGTGGCGTCGGCGCGGCTGGGGATGCGGCTGGCGGGCGGCGGCGTGCCGTCGCTGGCCCAGCGGTCCATCGCGTCGAGCATGGCGCGGAACAGCATCGAAGTGGCAACGACGTTGGAGAAATTCTGCTGCGCCGGGCCGCGCGAAGGCGGCTTGGCCTGCGGGTCGGCGAAATGCTGCGAGCTGGACCAGCAGTAGACGCGTACCGTCTCGGGTTGCGCCAGGTTGTTGCCCTGCGTATCGGTGTGCACGAGCGAGCCTCGGCGGGCCCAGTATTCCGTGCCGGTCTGCGTATGGATCACCAGCGGATCGGTTTCCGGGCGCTTGAGGATGGCGTCGCGTTGGCCGGTGAGATGGTCGGTGGACCAGGCGTAGGAGAACGGGAAGCTGTCGGCGGGGTTGAAGTGGTCCTCGTAGTATTGGCCGCCGGAGACGATCGGACTGGCGAAGCGGTGGTTCAGCCATTTGCGACCGGCGCCGGCGACGTGCGGCAGGATGCCGTCGAACACGCGCCTTCCGGCGGCGTCGGCGTTGCAGCCGCGGTAGACGAAGTCGCGCAGGCAGCGGCCGGTCTGCGAGCGGCCCCAGGCATAGGCTTTCGCGATGCCGGGCGTTGGGTTGGGCTGGCCGGCGGCGTCTGCGGTGCCGTGTTTCAGGCAGCTGATGAAGTCGCGCACCGCGACGTGGCCGAGGCCGTGCACCAACGGGTCCCTGGCGGTGTAGACCAGTTCGTAGATCCAGCCTGTTTCGAATCCGGTCGGGATGTGGATGTGGCTGTCGGAGGGGACCAGGGCGCGTTCGGCCTCGCCGGTCTCGCCGCCGCGGCCGCCCTCGATGCGGGCGAAGCACCAGGCGTCCGGCGGGACGGGGATGCGCGTGTCGTAGGGGTAGCGCCGGCGGGTCAGGCTGGCCTGGCGCGTGTCGCGCGAGACGGTGGGGTAGCAATGCGCGGCGGCCTTGCCGCTGAGCGGCAGGGTGGTGACGCCGGGCTGATCGAGGATGTATTCGACGCGGACCTTGCCGGTGATCGGCTGGTCGCCATCGGTGGCGACGGGGAGGTCGAGGATGGCGCGGCCGTCGCCCGGCAGCAGGTCGCCCTCCCAGGCGCACCAGGCCACCGTGTAGCCGCGGCGCATCAGGAAGCCGTTGCCGGCGTGCGCTGGCGTGAGCGGGTCGTTGCTGGGCACGGCGTCATTGAAGAATTGCAGCATGCGTTTGTGGCCGCGGTTGCCGTAGTCGTAGAACAGCCGGCGGTTGCCGCGTGCGGGATCGGCCGGGGTCAGCAGCATGATATCGGCGGCGAAACGCACCTTGCCGGTGGCGTCGCGCGGGGCCTTGTCGAGGTCGACGACCCAGGCGTTGGCCGGCGCCAGCGGATCGACCGCGAAATGGGCGCGGCCGGTGAGGCGCTGGTAGGCGCCGGTGGTGCCGAAGGCGATGCCCTCGGCGAACGGGCGGCGGTCGGTGATGGTGAGCGTGATGGCGTTGGTCATGGGCACCTCGTTGGGTGGGGGCGAGTGTGCTTGGTGGGGCGGGCGGGCTCAAGGGAGGCCCGGTAGCCCGGTCCGGGCGGTCGGTGCTTCGCCGTTTCCGGTGTCGCTGGCGCGCTGGTGGACGGGGCAATGGCGCCGAGTGCTGTCAGCCGCGCCGGTTGGTCGCTGAAAGCTGGGGCTGGAGGTTCGCTGGCGTGCGGTGCATGCTGGGTGGGGAGAAAGCTGAAAGGATTTGGTCATGCCGCGGCATTTTGGCGTTCTGATTCCGTCAACCAATACCACCGTGGAGATCGAGTATAATCGCCTGTTGCCGGCGGAGTACCAGGCGCATGTCGGGCGGTTGAAGAGCAGCGGCGGGACGCCGTTCGCGCCGAGTATCGATGCGGAGGTGGATTACCAGGCGCGGCTGCTGGGGACCGCGAAGGTTGAGGTGGTCAGCCTGGCGCAGACCTCGGCCAGCCTGTTCGCCGATGATTACGATGCGGATGTGGTGCGGCGGATGAGCGCGGCGGCGGGGGTGCCGGCGGTGACCTCGGCGCAGGCGATCGGGCAGGCGGTGCGGGCGCTGGGAGCCTCGCGGATTGCGCTGGTCTCGCCGTATTCGCAGGAGGTGATCGAGCGGGCCGGGCGGTATTACGCAACGAAGTTCGGGCTGCAGGTGTTGGCGCTGCACAGTTTTGGCGCGACGGACGCGTATATGATCGGCAAGCTGGGGCCGGACAATGCGCGCGACGCGTTCCGCCGGATCGATCGGGCGGAGATCGAGGTGTTCGTGGTGCCGGGCGGGAATTTTCCGACCATGGCGCATGTGCCGGAGTGGGAGCGCGCGTTCGGCAAGCCGGTGATTACCTCCAACCAGGCGGCGCTGTGGGCGATGTTCCGGGTCATGCGGATCGAGGCGCCGCTGCCGGGGCTGGGACGGTTGCTGGCGTCGATGCCGTAGCGCATCGGTCTCGCGGAGGCGGAGCGGTTGGTGCGTGGAAGGGGGGCGGGCGCGGCGGATCGAAGGGGGGGCTGAGCGCGTGGCACCACCCTCACCCGCGTCGCAAGGGCTCCGCGACCTTAGGTCCGCTCTGCGCGGCCCAAGCCCGCGTGGCGGGAGAGGGGGGGGGAGTGTTAGATCGGGGTGGTCAGCGCGTTGTAGTCGTAGAGCCAGTCGTAGCGCTCGCGGGTTTTTTCCGGCGTCCACTCGCGGTCGATGTAGGCGGCGGCGGTGGCGGCCTGCGCCAGGGCGGGGTTGTGGAAGCGCCTGGCGTTGTCGTTGGAGCCGCGGACGATCGCGGCGGTGCGGGCGAGGCGGGCGGCCTCGTAATGACGCAGCGCGGTCGGGATGTCGGGGTGCGCCGCCAGGCAGCGGGCGAGGACCGCGGCGTCCTCCAGCGCCATGTTGGCGCCCTGGGCGAGGAAGGGCAGCGTGGGATGGGCGGCGTCGCCCAGCAGGGTGGCGCGGCCGATGGAGAAGCGCGGCAGCGGCTCGCGACCGAGCAGGGCCCATTTGAACGGCGTGTCGATGGCGTGGATCATGGTCTGAATGTCGGGGTGCCAGTCGGCGAAGTCGCGGGCGCATTCCTCGATCGTGCCGGACTCGGTCCAGGATTCCACCAGCCAGTCGTCGCGTTCCAGCGCGCCGACGAAGTTGAGGATCTCGCCGCGGCGCAGCGGGTAGGTGACGACGTGGCCGCCGCGGCCGTTCCAGTTGGTGCCGACCAGGCGTTGCAGGTGCGCGGGCAGGCGGGCCATCGGGATCAGGCCGCGCCAGGCCATGATGCCGGTGAACTGCGCGCGGCTGACGCCGAACATGTGCTGGCGGATCGCCGAGTGCACGCCGTCGGCGCCGATCAGCGTGTCGCCCGGGACGGGATCGCCGGCGGCGAGGTGCAGGGTGATTCCGGTCTCGGTCTGGGTGAAGCCGGTGGCGGCGGCGCCGGTGCGGATGGCGTCCGGGTCGGCGCGCAGCACGGCCTCGCGCAGCGCGGCGTGGAAGTCGCCGCGGTGGACCATCCAGTAGGGGGCGCCGTAGCGGGCGACCGAGGTCTCGCCGAGGTCGAACAGTTTCCAGGTCTGCCCGGTGCTCCAGAGGCGGAGCTCCTTGCCGGCCGGTTCGCAGACGATTTGTTGCATCGCCGGACCCAGGCCGAGGGCGATCAGCACGCGCGTGCCGTTGGCGGAGAGTTGCACGCCGGCGCCGACCTCGCGCAGCTCGCTGGCCTGCTCGAACAGCTGCACCTGGTGGCCGCTTTGTTGCAGCGCCAGCGCGGCGGTGAGGCCGCCGATGCCGGCGCCGGCGATCAGGATGCGGGGCATGGGCGTGTCTCCCGGGTGGTGGCGGCGGGGGCGGCCCGCCTGGCGGTGGGGGAGCGGCGGGCGCGGCTCAGCGTCCGGTGAAGCGCGGTTTGCGCCGCTCCTGGTGGGCGCGGATGCCCTCCTGCAGGTCCTCGCTGGCGCGCACGCGGCCGAGGGCGCGGCTCACCTCGACCATGCGTTCGACCGGGCCGATCGGCAGCACCTGCGCGGCGAGTCGTTTCAATGTGCCAATCACCAGCGGCGCCGAGTCGAGCAGGTCCTGCGCCATCGCCAGGGCCTCGGCCTCGTGCCGGCCGTTCGCCACCACGCGGTTGACGAAGCCCACGTCGTAGGCGCGCTGCGCCGAGACCTTGGTGCCCAGCAACATCATTTCCATTGCCAGCTTGTGCGGCATGCGCGCGACCAGGGAACTGATCATGCCGCCGGTCACGCCCAGCTTCGCCTCCGGGTAGTAGAAGACGGTGTCCTCGGTCGACACCATCAGGTCGCACATCATCACCATCACGATGCCGCCGCCGACGCACCAGCCGGAGGTGGCGGCGATGATCGGCTTGTCGGTGTGGAAGCCGACGCCTTGGATGGCGCGCCAGAGCTCGGGCAGGTCGGTCACGTCGGCCCCGGCGCTGAACGCGCGGTCGCCGGCGGCGCTGAGGATGGCGACGCGCTGGTCGGAGGCGTCGAACGCCTCGAACGCCTGCTGCAGCTCGACGGCAACGGCGCTGGAGATGGCGTTGAGCTTCTCCGGCCGGTTGATGCGGATGATGGAGACCGGCCCGTTGGCTTCCACGGCAACGACGCTCATCGCGGCTTTTCCTCCCTGACAGAGCTGCGTGTGGGCGCCAGCAAGGCAGAACCCGGCCGCGGTGTCACGTGGGGGGTAGGCAACCGCCCCGCGGGGGGCGGCGGATTCAGTGCGCGACCGCGGGCGCCCTCCGGGCTAGCGGTCGCCGAGGCAGATGCCGAGGCCGCGGGCGGTGTTGACCAGGGTGTCGTCGGCGGCTGCCAGACCGGCGGGGGCGAAGGCGGCGGTCAGTGGCACGTCCACCACGCGGCGGTTCTGCCAGGCCACCATGCGGTCGAATTTTCCCGCCGCGATCAGGTCCACCGCGGCGACGCCGAAGGCCGAGGCGAACAGCCGGTCGTCCCAGGTCGGCTGGCCGCCGCGCTGCACGTGGCCGAGCACGGTGACGCGCGTCTCGGCCCCGGTGATGCGGGCGAGCGCCTCGCCGATCACGTGGCCGATGCCGCCGTAGGTGGTTCTGCCCAGCGCGTGCTGGACCTGCACCGGCGCGCCGGTGTTGTCGCGCACCGCCTCGGCCACCACGACGATGGCGAAGTTGCGGGCGCGCTGGCGCAAGCTGGCGATATGCGCGGCGACGACGTCGATGCTGTAGGGGATCTCGGGGACCAGGATCACGTCGGCGCCGCCGGCGATGCCGGCCGCGAGCGCGATGTGGCCGTTGTCGCGGCCCATCACCTCCAGCACCATCACCCGGTCGTGGCTGGCGGCGGTGGGCTGGAGGCGGTCGATCGCCTCGGTCGCGACCATCACGGCGGTGTGGTAGCCGACCGAGCTTTCGGTGGCGCCGACGTCGTTGTCGATGGTTTTCGGGATGCCGACGAAGTTGATGCCGCCCTGCTGGGCGAGGCGGCGCAGGATGGCCAGGCTGCCGTCGCCGCCGATGCCGATGAGCGCGTCGAGGCCGAGCAGGCGGACGCCCTCGATCAGTTCCTCCGATCGGTCCTTGAGGCTGCCGTCCGGCATCGGGTAGGCGAAGGGGTCGCCGCGGTTGGTGGTGCCGAGGATGGTGCCGGCCATGCGCGCCATGTCCGGGGTGGCGCTTTGCAGGCCGAGTTCGGTGGCGTCGACCGGGCGGCGCAGCAGGCCCTGGGTGCCATGGTGCAGGCCGATGACGCGCCAGCCATGGCCCTGGACGGCGCGGGCGACGACGGCGCGGATGACGGCGTTGAGCCCGGCGCAGTCGCCGCCGCTGGTGAGCACGCCGATGGTTTTGGCTGGGGGCATGGGAAGGTGCTACCTGAGGTTGAGAGGGTTGGGGGATCATGCCACCTGGCGGGGTTCGGGGGCCACTGGTTTTGGTGGGGGCGGGCGGGGCGGCGGCGCAGCCCATCGGCCAGGGTAGTCGCATTTGGCGTTTTTAGCGGCCCAACCGTTTCGCGGATTTCGGGCGCGCGGTCAGCGCCCATCACCGCGACCCGGGACGTGACGAGGAAATGGGCCTGCCGTGGTACCGCGGCGGCCTCTCCCTATTTGCGGGCTGCTTTGATGGATGCGGTTGCAGACCCGTTCGTCGTCGTAGACGCAGTCCAGAATGTCGCCAGGACCAGAAATCTCTCGCCTTGTGAATCCCGGTGGGGCCAGTAGGCTCAATCGACCCGTCAACTTGAGGGCGATTCGCATGTCCGAGAAGAACGCCGATCAGCCGAAGCGCCACCGGGAAGCCGGGGTATCGCAGATCATTGGCTTCCGTCTGCCGGTGCCGATCGCAAAAGCGATCAAGGTCGAAGCCGCGCGTCAACAAATGCCGTTAAACGCGCTGCTCACTGAAATGTGGCAGCTCTATCGTGAGAATAAGCGTGCCGGTTAATCTCAATAAACCTCGGTTGTGGAAGGCGGACATTGCTCGGTCCGTCAACATGTATAACGACTGGTTCATGAAGTTCGCCCCGGTTGCCTTTCGGGAAACGCGCGTCAAGACAACAAAGGAAGTCGAAGACACGCTGCAAAAGACGAAAAATCTGGCGGATGTGAAGGCGACGTTGCTCCGGCAACACCCCGGTGTGCTGCCGACGCTCCGCATGTTGACGTGCCCGCCACTCGCGGTCGACCGCGTGGTCGGTCTCGCGGGAGTCTCGAAAAATCTCGTCGGCTGCATGGAAAAGGGGACCCTGCCGCCGCGCATGCCGCTGGCAGCTCTGCAAGCCGATCTTGAGAAGATCGGTGCCATCATCGAGAAGATGGCTGATCCCGATATCTTCATCTGGCTCGAAACGCGCCACCCGGCGACGGATGCTGAAGTGCACCGCGCGGCGACGATCGTCGCAGATCGCCTCTGCGGCGCTGTCGCCAACCCGATCATCCGCAACGCGCAAGAGAAGCGGCAACTCGCCGCGATCGGAACATGGCTTGAAGGCCGCCACTACAGGCGCCTTCCCGAGGGCATTAAATACAATGCGATGCCACAGGGCACTTACAGCTTCCGCCTCAATGTGCCGGTGAAAGCCGAAGGCCGGACATCGACGATCAACATACCGATCGACACGGCGGTCATGCCACGGACGGCGAAGGCCGGTGACCTGCCGTTCATGATCGAAGCGAAATCGGCTGGGGATTTCACCAACACCAACAAGCGGCGCAAGGAAGAGGCACAAAAAATTAACCAATTGCGCCACACATTCGGGAATGGCGTGCGGTTCATCCTGTTCCTATGCGGGTATTTTGACAGCGGGTATCTCGGCTACGAAGCCGGCGAGCTTATTGATTGGGTGTGGGAGCACCGCATCGATGACCTTGCGCGGTTCGGGATCTAGCTCATGGATGCCGTGACCCCGATCGAAGATCGCCGGCTCGCCCTGCAAGCGACTCTCGATGCTGCAAAGACGCAGGCTGAGCGAAACAAACTCGGCCAATTCTCCACGCCGACAGGTCTCGCATCCGACCTGCTCGGGTATGCGCGGGACTTGTTGCCCGCCGATGCGCCCGTGCGCTTTCTCGATCCGGCGATCGGAACCGGCTCATTCTATGCCGCGCTGGTGCGCGAGTTCGCCGGGGAGCGGATCGAATCCGCGCTCGGCTTCGAGATTGATCCGCACTATGGCGCACCTGCATGCGAACTGTGGCGCGAGCATCCGCTCAAGATCATTTTGGGAGATTTCACGACGACGAGGCCGCCGGGAGACGGCGAGGGCTTCAACCTTGTGATCTGCAATCCACCCTATGTGCGGCACCATCACATGGATAAGGCGGCAAAGGTGCGACTGCTTGCTGCAACCGCCGCGGCCTCTGGCATCCAGATGGCCGGGCTTGCGGGCCTTTACTGCTATTTCCTCGGCCTCGCTCACGCCTGGATGACACCGGATGGCGTCGCCGGCTGGCTCATCCCGAGTGAGTTCATGGATGTGAATTACGGCGTCCCGGTGAAGCGCTATCTGCTGAACCAGGTCGAGCTGATCCGAATTCATCGCTTCGATCCGAGCGAACTGCAGTTTGGTGATGCGCTCGTGTCCTCGGCCGTCGTCTGGTTTCGCAAACGCAAGCCCATCACCGGCCGTCAGGTCGAATTCTCTTACGGCGGCACGCTCGCAGCGCCGAAGGTCTCGCGCCTTGTGCCCGCCGCCGAGCTACAAGGGGCGGCGAAATGGACAAGCCTCGCCGCAGACGGCGTCCGGGCGACCAATGGCGGCCGCCGGCTCGCGGACTTCTTCCAGATCAAACGCGGTCTTGCCACGGGCGACAATGGCTTCTTCATCATGACGCGCGCTGAGATCGTCACGCGCAATCTACCTGCTGAATTCACTAAGCCAATCCTGCCGGGGCCTCGCTACCTCGAAAGCGATATTATCGAAGCGGAGGTGGACGGCACGCCAAAGCTTGCCCGGCAGCTCTTCATATTGGATTGCCGGTTGCCGGAGCCAGAAGTTAAAGAACGCTACCCGTCGCTCTGGGCCTATCTACAGACCGGCAAGCCAAAGGTGGCCGAAACCTATCTTTGTAGCCGCCGCAACCCCTGGTATGCCCAAGAAGATCGGCCGCCTGCGCCCTTCATCTGTACTTACATGGGGCGGAACATGGTAAAGCGAACCAAGCCTTTTCGCTTCATCCTGAACCGGTCAAAGGCTACGGCCGCGAACGTCTATCTCCTGCTCTACCCAAAGCCGGCGCTCGCGAAGGCGCTCGCGCGCAACGCCGATCTGGGCCGCCAGGTGTGGGAATTCTTGGACGGGATCGACGGTGCGACGCTGCTTGGCGAGGGCCGCGTGTATGGCGGGGGCCTCTACAAAATGGAGCCGAATGAGCTCGCGAACGTGCCCGCCGAGGCGATCGCGGCGTTGCTGCCGAGCGCAGAGGATCGACCGGCGGCGCAAAGCGAAATGTTTGCAGACCGAGCGGCGTAGTTGGAACGCGCAGCGCTGCTGGGGGCTGAAATTCTGCTCGGTTGATATAACGAAACCACCTTCGCCCGGCGCGTCGCGACCGCTCGCGGGGCCTGCGGAGCCTGTCAGGTAACCCGCCCCCCGGCGCCGCTGCCGAGAATACTGTCCAGCGGGATCGCCCGTGCCTGGTGAACGGCTCTGATCATCTCGACCGTCAGCGCCCGCCGCGGTGGGAAAATCTCCGAGGTGCGGCTGGCGCTGCCCAGAACGCCGGCGAAATCCTTCTGGCGCAGGCCGTTCTGCGCCATGTGGAACTTGATCGCGTCCACCGGGTCAGGCGGCAGGATCGGCCAGTGTCGATCCTCGTAGGCCGCGACGAGGATGCCCAGCACTTCAAGCTCGTCGTGCGCCGGCGTGCCGGGCCGGGCCTGCCACAGCGCCTCGATCCGGGCGAGCGCCGCCGCGCGGTCGGCCTTGGTGTGGATGGGGTGGATCGTCATGCTGGCTCCTGGACGTCCGACACGGTCGCGCCCGGCGGCCGAGGCCCTGGCCCGGTCCCCACGCGATCACTCGGCGGCTTGCAGGTGGATATCAAGGCGCTGACCAACCGCCGCAGCGTAGCGCGCCGCCAGGTCGAGACTTGGCATATGGCGCGCGCTCTCCAGCCGAGCGACGGCGGACTGGGTGGTTCCCATCCGCGCCGCGAGCTGCGCCTGGGTCAGGCCGGCCCGGTGCCGGGCCTCGACCAGTTCAAAGACCAGCGCATGGATCGGGCCAAGCCGGTCATACTCGGCCTTGACCGCGGGATCTTGCAGCATCCGCGCCTTCAGGACATCGAAGTCTGTCACCGGCCAACCTCCTTCGCCCGCCGCTCCGCCAGCGCCAGCACGGCGGGCGGTGTCTGCTGCGTCTGCTTCACGAACGCCAGGACGATCACGACGCGCCGCCCGACCGTGGTGAGGTAGATCGCCCGACCAATGCCGTCCCGCCCGCTCAACCGCATCTCCCACAGCTTGCCGCGCAGGTGCTTGACGTGCGGCTCTCGCATCCGCTCCAGACCGATTGCCTGGATCCGCTCGACGATGCGGGTCAAGGAGGCGCGGACGTCGGCCGGCATGGCGAGGATTTCGACATCGACCCGCTTGGTTGAGCGTCTCGACGGTCCAGCCCGACGGTGAGGGCATGTTGATCTTCCGCGTTTGGTAGTGCGTCGGGAGACCGGCAAGGAGCAGGAGGTGAAAGTCCACTACGGTGAAGACCTAGCGAGTCACGCCGGCCCCGCGCCGTGCGTCGTGTTCCGCGAGGGGCAGGGCGAAGCGTCGGCAGGGGAGCGTGCAGGCTGGCCATTGAGCCGCGTAAGGCCGAAATCCCGGGTGCCGACAGGGTTACCAACCTGGAAGGCAACACGTCCTGCTGCGCTATCGCGAGCGGTGGGCGACCCGGCGCGGTCAGAGACCCCAGCATGCATGGACGCTTCTTGTTCGGGAACCGAGAGATCTCATTCTTGGCCGGTGGCGCAAACTGCCGGTCCGCGTCGGGAAGGTGAGGAGCCGTAGCCGGCGATGCACGGGGGTGAGAAGTCAGACCTGGCCATAGTAGCTGTGAAGCCTGCGAACAACTCCGGGCAACCGGATGCGGAGCGGGTGGAGCCAAGGGCCGGGGCCGAGGGAAATGTGGGCCAGCAGCGCACTCGCCGGGCACAGGACCGGGCAAGCGTGTCACAGGGGCTGGACCGCATACGGAAAGCTGCGAAGGAAAGGAAGAAGGAAAGGTTCACCGCGCTTCTCCACCATGTCGATGTCCCGATGCTGCGGACGGCGTTCTATGCCCTCAGGCGGGATGCTGCTCCCGGAGCGGACGGGCTGACGTGGCAGGACTACGAGACAGACCTCGATCACAGGATCGAGGACCTGCACGACCGGGTCCATCGGGGAGCGTATCGGGCGCAACCATCCCGGAGGAGGTTCATACCGAAGCCGGATGGGCGACAGCGTCCGCTGGCGATTGCCGCGCTGGAGGACAAGATTGTCCAGCGCGCGGTCGCGATGGTGCTGAATGCGATCTACGAGGAAGACTTCCTCGGGTTCTCGTATGGGTTCCGCCCCGGACGCAGCCAGCACGATGCGCTGGATGCCCTGGTGGTTGGGATCGGCAACACCAAGGTGAACTGGATACTGGACGCCGACATCCGGTCATTCTTCGATATGGTCAGCCAGGAGTGGCTGGTCCGGTTCGTGGAGCACCGGGTCGGCGACCGCCGCATCATCCGCCTGATCCAGAAATGGCTGAGGGCGGGTATTCTCGAAGACGAGGTCGTAACTGTCAGTGAAAGGGGAACCGGGCAGGGGTCGGTAATCTCGCCGCTGCTCGCGAATATCTACCTGCACTACGTCTTCGATCTCTGGGCCAACCGCTGGCGACAGCGGGAGGCCACCGGCGACATGATCGTCGTGCGCTACGCGGACGATATCGTCGTGGGGTTCGAGCACGAGGCCGATGCCCATCGGTTCCTCGGAATGATGCGAGCACGTCTGGAAGAGTTCGCACTGACGCTGCATCCGGAGAAGACCCGCCTGATCGAATTCGGCCGCCGAGCGGCGGAGCGGAGAGAAAGGCGCGGGCTGGGCAGGCCGGAAACTTTCAACTTCCTGGGCTTTACCTTGATCTGCGGCAAGTCGCGACGTGGCAAGTTCCTGCTATGGCGGAAATCCCGGCGCGACCGGTTGCAGGCGAAGCTTCTGGCGGTGACGGAGGAAATGCGGCGGCGGATGCACCAGCCGATCCCCCGACAAGGGGAGTGGCTGCGACAGGTGGTCACCGGGTATTTTGCCTATCACGCGGTGCCGACCAACATCCGTGCTCTCCAGACTTTCCGCGACTGCGTGGTTCGGCTCTGGCGGCGGTCGCTTCGGCGACGCGGGCAGCGCGACAAGACGACGTGGGAGCGGATCAAGCGGCTGGCAGAGGACTTCCTGCCGAAGCCGCGCATCCTCCATCCCTGGCCCGAGCAACGCTTCGCCGTCAAACACCCGAGGTGGGAGCCGTATGCGGGAATGCCGCTCGTACGGCTCTGTGCGGGGGGCGCGCAGTAATGCGCGTCCCTACCGCGATTAGCGTGTTTGCTATATCGTGTCAGCCAATAAAATCGGGAGATTGGTGCCGGGGACGCTCCGTGGGGCCATTCGGCCCGGCGCAGGTCCCTGATCCGGCACGGTTCTCCGTTGGCCTGGTGCCTGTTCTGTCGTCCGTTGCGTTAACATCTCGCCTGCTTGCCGCAGGCCGGGCGCAAGCACGGCCCGCCTTGTCGGCGGACCTGCCGCCGCAGTTCGCTGCCTAGGCTGATGCCGGGGAGCCGTTCGGCAGGGCAGTCGATCGCCGCCAGCCCGACCGCCGCGGGGCCGCTCCATCCGCGTTCATCTGCGTTCATCTGCGGCTGCATTCCTGGCTTGGTTCGGCGCGGTGGCCCGGGCCGGTGGGGTAGAGCGCAGCTGCTTTGGCAGGAGGCGGGTGCGCCGCCACGACGGCGGCGCAGGCGCGGGGCTCGGTCGGGGTGGTGCTCGGCCGCCGGGCGGTTTGCGTGGCGCTGAACGGTGTTTTGGTGTAAGAGTAACTGACTAACTTTCAGCGCATCAGGATCGCAGATGACCGCCATTCCAGCCGCGCCCCAAGTCACCCCTTCCGACGCCGTTGCCGCGCAGACGATGTTGGCCCCGGGGGGCCAAAGCGAAAGCGCCGGTCACGACCCCATGCACCGTGGCAGCGGCCCGCTGTGCGGCGGCAACCCGCGCGGCACTGCGAACCTGGTGGCGTGGTCGGCCGGGCAAATCGAAAAACGCTGCAACGACCCCATGCAACAGTCTGTCGGGCCGGGGCCTGCCAGTGGTCTCGATCCGGTGAGGCCGCGGCCAGGTGGCCACGCCGGTCCGCTGCGTGGCGGCAACCCGCGCGGCGCTGCGAACCTGGCGGCGTGGTCCGGCGGGCAAATCGCAAAATCGCGCAACAACCCCGGCCTTCGCCGGGGCAGGCTCCCATGCAACGTGGGACGGTGGGCCGCTCGGGTGCGCGGTGGGGCTGGGGCACGGCGCGGTCCGGGGACGGATGGCCGGGACAGGCCCGGCCATGACGGAGAAGGCGCGGGGGGCGGGCGACGACGCCGCTGCGCAAAGACCCCATGCAACGTGGGACGGTGGGTCGCTCGGGCGCGCGGTGGGGCTGGGGCACGGCGCGGTCCGGGGGCGGATGGCCGGGCAAATCGAAAATCTGCGCAACAACCCCATGCAACAGTCTGCCGGACCGGGGCCTGCCAGTGGGCTCGACCCGGTGGGGCCGCGGCCAGGTGGCCACGCTGGTCCGCTGCGTGGCGGCAACCCGCGCGGCGCTGCCAGCCTGGCGCCGCGGTTGGGTGGGCAAATCGCAAAATCGCGCAACAACCCCATGCAACAGTCTGCCGGACCGGGGCCTGCCAGTGAGCTCGACCCAGTGGGGCCGCGGCAGGGTGGCCGCGCCGGTCCGCTGCGTGGCGGCAATCCGCGCGGCACTGCCAGCCTGGCGCCGCGGTTGGGTGGGCAAATCGCAAAATCGCGCAACAACCCCATGCAACAGTCCGCCGGACCGGGGCCTGCCAGTGGTTTCGATCCGGTGGGGCCGCGGCGGGGTGGCCACGCTGGTCCGCTGCGTGGCGGCAACCCGCGCGGCGCTGCCAGCCTGGCGCCGCGGTTGGGTGGGCAAATCGCAAACTCGCGCAACGACCCCATGCAACAGCCTGCCACCGGGCCACGACCCGGTGGTGGGACGGTGGTCCGTTCGGGCGCGCGGTGGGGCTGGGTGGCGGCGCGGCCCCGGGGCGGATGGCCGGGACAGGCCCGGCCATGACGGAGCGGGGGCAGGGGGCGAGCGGCGAGGCCGGTGCGCAAAGACCCCATGCAACGTGGGACGGTGGGCCGTTCGGGCGCGCGGTGGGGCTGGGTGGCGGCGCGGCCCCGGGGCGGATGGCCGGGACGGGCCCGGCCATGACGGAGGGGGGCGGGGGGCGAGCGGCGAGGCCGGTGCGCAAAGACCCCATGCAACGTGGGACGGTGGGCCGCTCGGGCGCGCGGTGGGGCTGGCTGGCGGCGCGGTCTCGGGGCGGATGGCCGGGACAGGCCCGGCCATGACGGAGCGGGGGCGGGGGCCGAGCGGCGTCACCGGTGCGCAAAGACCCCATGCAACAGCCTGCCACCGGGGCACGGCCCGGTGGTGGGACGGTGGGCCGCTCGGGCGCACGGTGGGGCTGGGTGGCGGCGCGGTCCCGGGGCCGATGGCCGGGACCGGCCCGGCCATGACGGGGATTGGGACGGGGATTGGGACGGGGGGTGTGACGGGGCGTGCGGCGGCGCGGGAGAGCGGGCGGGGGGCGAGCGGCAATGCCGGTGCGCAAAGACCCCATGCAACAGCCTGCCACCGGGCCACGACCCGGCGGTGGGACGGTGGACCGCTCGGGCGCGAGGCGATCTGGCACAGCATCATCATCGCTGTCGGCGTCACCATCCTCGCGACCTCGCTCGGCACCCTGGCCGCGGTGGGCCTGGCCAATCCGCGCCTGCCCGCGCGGCGGCTGATCATCGCGCTGCTGATCTCGCCCCTGATCGTCCCCGTCATCATCACCGCCGTCGGCGCCTACATCTTCTATGCTTCGATCGGCCTGGCCAGCACCTTCAGCGGTATCATCCTCGCCCACACCGTGGTCGCCTCGCCCTTCGTCGTCGTCACCGTCGGCGCCAGCCTGAGCAATTTCGACCGCGACCTGATGCGCGCCGCGGCGATCTCCGGCGCCCCGCCTTTGCTCGCCTTCCGCCGCGTCATGCTGCCCGCGATCCTGCCCGGCGTGTTGTCCGGCGCGGCCTTCGCCTTCGTCACCTCGTTCGACGAGCTGGTGATTTCGATGTTCCTCGCCAGCGCCGACCAGCGCACCCTGCCGATGCTCATGTTCACCGGCCTGCGCGAACACCTGAGCCCCGCCATCACCGCGGCGGCGACGATGATGATGAGCCTCTCGATCGTGCTGCTGATCGTCGCCGACCGGCTGCGCCGGCGCCGCTGAGGGCCGCGCCAGACCGGGGCATCGTCCGCCCGGTCTCTCGCCGGAGCCCCCGGCGCGCAGCCGCCCGCCAGCGCCAGGTCGATCGCTGCCGTCCAGGAAAAATCGGGGCCGCCGAGCCCGTTGCCGTCGGTGGGGTCGAAATATTCCCATGTAGAGGAACCGGCTTATCGGGAAGCCGGCTGGCGCCGCGGGGCGGACGGACGTTCGTGATGTCGCCGGACGGGGTCTCGGGCTGGGCGCCGCCGCGCGGGCGGGTCGACAACTTGCTGATCAAGGCGTTGGTGCGGGCGCACTGGTGGAAGCGGATGCTGGATGACGGGCGCCACGGGTCGGTCGGCGAGTTGGCGATGGCGGAGAAGCTGGACCGGGGATATCTTCTCGGCCGCATTCTGTTGGCGACGCGCGAGGCCCTCCTGCGCGATGCTTGCCATCCCATCACCTTCCACTCCACACCAAAGCACGCGTCATGGATCAATCAGATCGAGATCTGATTCTCCATCCTGGTGCCCAAGCTGCTCCGCCGCCGCGGATGTCGCGCAGGTTCGCGCCGCCGCCGGGCACGCGCGGCGAACCCGGCCTGGCTGGCGCGCGGCAGGCCTCGCCGGGGCCAAGGTGATCCCGCCAGCGATCCGGTCTAAGCTGGTCGTGTTCTCACCCCATTTGGACGGCGCCGTGACCGCCACCCTGCCAACGCCGCCACCGGGCGCCTCGCCGCAGGCGAGCCCAATGCCCACCGCGCCGATGCCTGACGCCGCAACGTTGGCGGCCCCGACGCTGGCGGCCCCGACGCTGGCGGCCCCGACGCTGGCGGCCCCGACGCTGGCGGCCCCGACGCTGGCGGCCCCGACGCTGGCGGCCCCGACGCTGGCGGCCCCGACGCTGGCGGCCCCGACGCTGGCGGCCAACGTGCTGCACTTCGCGCGGCTGCTGCGCCGCGCCGGGCTGCCGGTCGGGCCGGCCGAGACGCTCGCCGCGCAACAGGCGCTGACCCGGGTGGACCTCGCCAGCAAGACCCAGGCGCGCACCGCGCTGCGCACCGCGATGGTGCACCGCCACGAGCATCAGGAGGTGTTCGACCAGGCCTTCGGGCTGTTCTGGCGCGACCCGACCGCCGCGCTGCAGGCCGCGGCGATGGCACTGCTGGAGGCGCAGAAGGACAAGAGGCGCGAACGCCCCGCCGCCGGCAGCCGCCGCGTCGCCGAGGCGATGGCCCCGCCGCGCCCGCCGCCGAAGCCGCCGGAGGAGAGCGCCGGTGCAGGACGCCGTGCTCACCGTCTCCGACCATGAGCGGCTGCAGCGGATGGATTTCGAGGCGATGAGCGCCGCCGAGATCGAGGCGGCCAAGCGGGAGATCCGCCGGCTGACCCTGCCGCTCGACCTGCGCCGCACCCGCCGGCTGCGCCCCGACCCGCTCGGGCCCGGTCACCGACCTGCGCCGCACCATCCGCGCCAGCCTGCGCCAGGGCGGCGAGATCCTGACGATCGCGCGCAACCGCCGCCGCACCCGCCCGCCGCCGCTGGTCGTGCTGTGCGACATCTCCGGTTCGATGGGGCGCTACGCCCAGATCCTGTTGCACTTCCTGCATGCGGTGACCAACGACCGCGACCGCGTGCACGTGTTCCTGTTCGGCACGCGGCTGACCAACATCTCGCGCCAGCTCCGCCACCGCGACCCGGAAGTGGCGTTCCAGATGGTCGCCCATTGCGTGCCCGACTGGTCCGGCGGCACGCGCATCGGCGAGGCGCTGGCGACGTTCAACCGGTTCTGGGCGCGCCGCGTGCTGGGCCAGGGCGCGGTGGTGCTGCTGATCACCGACGGGCTGGACCGCGACGGCGCACGCGGGCTGGCGGAGAACATGGATCGGCTGCACCGTTCCTGCCGGCGGCTGATCTGGCTGAACCCGCTGTTGCGCTGGAGCGGGTTCGAACCAAAATCACAGGGCATCCGCGCGATGCTGCCGCACGTGGACGAGTTCCGCCCGGTGCACAACCTGGCCAGCCTGCGCGCGCTGGTCGATCTGCTGTCTCGCCCGATGCCGCCCCGGCGCGCGGGCCCGCCCGAAAGGATGGCGTCATGAACACGGCAATGAGTTCGGCGACGATCCCTGGCGAAACCGAGGACGTTCTGGCCACCGCCGCCGCGCTGGCGCGCGGCCGGCGAAGCGGTGGCGATCGCCACCGTGACGGAGACCTGGGGCAGTTCGCCGCGCCCCGCCGGCAGCCAGATGGCGGTGACGACGTCGGGCAAGATGGCTGGCTCGGTCTCCGGCGGCTGCATCGAGGGCGCGGTCGCCGAGGCGGCGATGCAGACGATCGACAACCGGCACGCCGCAGCTGCTGGATTTCGGCGTCACCCACGAGCGCGCCTGGGAGGTCGGGCTGGCCTGCGGCGGCAAGGTGAAGGTGTTCGTGGAGAAGCTGACGTGACGGGCAGGGAAGGAAGCGTCGCATGACCCCCGAGATCATCGCCGCGCTGGAAGACGCCAGGCGCGCCGGCCGCCCGATCGTCCTCGGCACAAGCCTGCCCGACGGGGCGCAGCGCCTGCTGCCCGATCCGGCCGCGCCCGCCGAGCTGAACGAGGCCGCCCGCGCCGCCGCTCGCCGAGGACGAAACCCGCACCGTCAGGCTCGGCGGCAACGACTGGTTCCTGCACGTCTACAACCCGCCGCTGCGCCTGATCGTCGTCGGCGCCGTGCATATCGCCCAGGCGCTGGTGCCCTTCGCCGCCGCCACGCGGCTTCGCCGTCACCGTGGTCGATCCGCGCCGCGCCTTCGCCACCGACGAGCGTTTCCCCAACGTCACCGTCTCCACCGACTGGCCCGACGAGGCGATGGACGGCGCTGCGCCCCGACGTCCGCACCGCGGTGGTGACGCTGACGCACGATCCGAAGCTGGACGACCCGGCGCTGGACCGCGCGCTGAAGTCGCCCGCCTTTTACATCGGCGCGCTGGGGTCGCGGAAAACCCACGCGGCGCGGCTCAAGCGGCTGCGCGCGCTGGGCCACTACCGACCTGGAGATGGCGCGCATCCGCGGCCCGGTCGGGCTGAACATCGAGGCGGTGACAGCGCCGGAGATCGCGCTGTCGATCATCGCCGAGGTGGTCGCCGCGCACCGTGGCTCGCCGCTGGGCCAGAAGGCAGCGGCATGACGCCGCCGGCATGAAGCCCGGCGCATGAAAGCCGTCGAACGACGTCCGGGCCGTGAAGCCCACCGCATCGGCGCCGCCGCGTGAAGGTCAGGCCATGAGAGACGGCGCATGAGGTTCGGGCCATTGCCGCTCGACGAGGCGCGCGGCGCCATCATGGCGCACAGCCTGCGGGCGGGGGAAAAAATGCTCCGCAAGGGCACCGTGCTGGACGCCGCGGCGATCGCCGCGCTGCGCGCCGCCGGACGTGACGGAGGTCGTCGCCGCCCAGCTCGAACCCGGCGACGTGCCGGAGGATATCGCCGCCGATCGGCTGGCGCAGTGCGTGCTGTCGCCGCTGCTCGCCCGTTCGCGCGCCGCCACCGGGCGGGTGAACCTGCTGGCCGAGACGCCCGGCCTGCTGCTGGTCGACGCGGCGAAGATCGACCGGCTGAATTCGATCGACGAGTCGCTGACCATCGGCACCCTGCCCGACCATGCGGTGGTGGCGCCGAAGGACCTGGTGGCGACCATCAAGGTCATCCCCTTCGCCGTCCCGGGCACCGTGCTGACCGTCGCCGAGACGATAGCCCGGCAAGGCGGCGCCGCGCTGACCCTGGCGCCGTTCCGCCGCCTCCGCGTCGGCCTCGTGGTGACCGAACTGCCCGGGCTGAAGGACAGCGTCACCGAGAAGACCATCGCCGCGACCGAGGCGCGGGTCACCCGATTGACCGGCGCCCTGCTGCCCCCGGTGCACTGCGCGCACGACGAGGTGTCGATCGCCCGCGCGCTCGAGGCGCTGATCGCCGGCAAGACCGGCCTTAAAGGCGATCAGCCACCCGCCGACCTGCTGCTGGTGGTCGGCGCCTCGGCGGTGGTGGACCGGCGCGACGTGGGTCCCGCCGGGATCGTGCGCGCCGGCGGCGAGATCGTGCATTTCGGCATGCCGGTCGACCCCGGCAACCTGATCTGCCTCGGCCGCATCGGCGCCCGGCCGGCCCTGGTGCTGCCCGGCTGCGCCCGCAGCCCGAAGCTGAACGGCATCGACTTCGTGCTGACCCGGCTGTTCGCCGGGCTGGCGGTGGGCTCGGCGGAGCTGATGCGGATGGGCGTCGGCGGGCTGCTGAAGGAGTATCGACACGGCCGCTGCCGCGCGAAAAAGCGCCGAGCACGCCGCGCGCCGGCGCCGCGCCGCGCAGCGCGCCGACCATCGCCGCGGTGGTGCTGGCCGCCGGCCGCTCGCGGCGCATGGCGCCGCACAACAAGCTGCTGGTGCCCGACCGCACCGGCAAGCCGATGATCGCGCGGGTGGTGGACAACGTGCTGTCCTCGACGCGCGGCCCGGTGCTGGTGGTGACTCGGCCACCAGGCGGAGCAGGTCGAGCAGCGCCCTGGCCGGGCGGCCGGTGCGCTACGTGCATGCGCCCGACTACGCCGAAGGGCCTGTCGGCCAGCCTGAAGGCGGGCATCGCCGCGGTGCCGCCGGAATGCGCGGCGGCCATCGTCTGCCTCGGGCGACATGCCGCTGGTGACCGGGCGCATGATCGACCGGCTGCTGGCCGACCTACGATCCCGACGAGGGCCGCCGCATCGTGCTGCCGACGTTCCGCGGCAAACAAGGCAACCCGATGCTGTGGGATCGGCGGTTTCTTCCCGGAGATCCTGGATATCACGGCGAATTCCGGCGCCCGCTTCCTGGTCGGCAAGCACCTGGAAGCGGTCGCCGAGGTCGAAATGGCCGACGACGCAGTGCTGCGCGACTTCGACACCACCGAAAGCCTGACAACCCTGCCGGCGCGACTGCGCCCCGACCATCTCCCCGACGCGGCGCCCAGGTAGGCACCCCATCGGCCAGGGCCATCGGCCGACCCACGGGAAGGTCAGGGCTCCGCCCCGAACCCCGCCAGGGGGCTTTGCCCCCTGGACCCCCACCAGAGGCGGGGCCTCTGGACTCCATGACTGGGAGTGTGGGGAGGGGAGGGGGCGGGTGGGCGAGGCGTCGGAGCCGCCCCTCGCGAGGGGCGGCTCCGACGCCTCGCCCACCCGCCCCCTTCCCCTCCCCACACTCCCAGTGAAGGGTTCCAAGGGCTCGCCCTTGGCGGGGTTCCCCAATGGTACCATGGGGGGCAGCGCCCCTTGGTGGGGTCTGGGGCGAAGCCCCGGCCTTCCCTTGGGTCGGCCGATGGCCTGGCCGGTGGGTGCGTGTTGCGGTGGTTTGCGCGGGGTTACCGGGCGCCTCGGCTAGCCGATCGCGGCAGCGACCCATTGCGCCCAGGCCAGCACAGCGCGGTCCTCGCCTTCCCGTCCGACGATTTGGATGCCCAGCGGCAGCCCGTCCGGTCCCTCGCCCGCCGGCACCGTGACGCAGGGCACGTGCAGGCTGGTCCAGATGAAGTTGAACGCCGGATCGCCGGTCCATTCGAGGCCGGCCGGTGCCTGGCCGGGCGCCGAGGGCGTCACCAGCACGTCGAGCCCCTCCGTCGCGGCGGGAAACGCCGCCTGGGCGGCGGCAAACACGGCGTAGGCCTGGGCGACCTCGGCCTCGCTGCGCGACAGGCCGAACTCCAGCCGTTCGCGCAGGCCCTCGCTGATCTGCTCGCGCGCCTCGGCCAGTTCCCAGCCCAGGGCGCGGGCACTCTCGTTGTTCATCACCACCGGGTGCGCGGTGGTCAGCGCGGCAATGGCGGCGGGCAACTCGCGCGGCGACACCGTGGCGCCGGCGCGCCTGAGCGCGGCGGCGACCCGTTCGAACAGGGCCGAAGTCTCCGGCAGCGCCTGGTCCCAGGTCGGCGAGCGGCACAGACCGATGCGCGGCGCGCGGTCCGCCTTGCGGTCCGGATCGCCCAGGTCGCGACCCGACACGGCCCCGGCGAACAGCGCGCAATCGGCGACGCTGCGCGCGAGAACGCCAAGGGTATCAAGGCTATCAGACATGATCTTCATGCCGATCCGGCTGATCGTGCCGAAGCTCGGCTTGTAGCCGACCACGCCGCAATAGGCCGCCGGGCGGATGACGGAACCGGCGGTCTGGGTGCCGTAGCCCAGCGGGAAGAACCCGTCGGCGACGCCCGCAGCGGAGCCGCTGCTCGAGCCGCCGGGCGTGTGCCCGAGGCCGCGCGGATTGGCCGTCGGCCCGGGCTTGCGGGTGGCGAACTCCGTGGTGACGGTCTTGCCGATCGCCACGCCGCCCGCCGCGCGCGCCCAGGCGACCGCGGCGGCGTCGGCGCGCGGGCGCCAGCCGCGCCAGATCGGCGAGCCATATTCGCTTGGCATATCAGCGGTATCCAGTACATCCTTTATGCCGATCGGCAGGCCGTGCAGGGGGCCCGGCAGCGCCGTCGCGGTGGCGCGGCGCGCCTGCTCGGGATCCAGGTAGGCGAAGGCGTGCACCGCGGGCTCGCGCGCGGCGATGCGCGCCAGGCAGGCCTCCATCAGCGCCTCCGGACGCAGCGTCCCGGCGCGGATCAGGCGGGCGGCTGCGGTCGCGGTCAGGGTGGCGGGATCCGGCATGGACGAATTCTCCTGTCTGGGTCGCACGCGGGCTGGCGCTTGCCGCGCCGGCGCCCCATTCTGCCACGGATGGAACACGCCGAGCAGCCCCATACCGTGCGGGTCGACATCGCCGCCGGCGGCGCGCTGACCTACCTGGTCGATGCGCCGCCCGAGGCGCTGCCGCCGGTGCGCGGCCGCGACCTGGAGCGGGCGTGGTACGCGGCGCGCGAGGCGGCGATCGCGGACAGTTGGGGCACCGTGCGCGGCTTCCGGTTCCGCCGCGGCGATGGCTCGTTCACCGAACTCGCGCTGGCCGATCGCGACGCCTGCTGCTGGGCGGCCGCGGTCGATCAGATCGCCGGGCTGACCAGCCCCTACGGCCTGTCGCTCTGCCTGCGGCTGCTCGCGCTGGTTGACCTGTTGGCGCGCGCCCGCTGGGCGGTCCCGCTGTGCCGGCTGGAACGCGATGGCGCCGATCTGCACCCGTCGCTGTTGCGCGCCGCTGCCGCCACGCCCCTGACGGCGGAGGCGCGCTTCGACGAGGGTGGCTTCCGCTCGCATCTGACCCCATCCTTGGCCCCATCGCCGGGCGACCGCCCGGCCACGCAACCGAGCGGACCCCCCGCATGACCCAAAGAATGACACTCGCTCGCACCGCCCTGGCCTGGGGCCTTCTGGTCGGGATGGGCGGCTGCGCGCTGCCGACGTCGCCGCAGTCGCATACCGATCGCGCGACGCTGGCGGCGTGCCGCGACAACGCCAACCAAGTGTACGATCGCAACCATCGCGCCGAGATCTACAGCATCAATCAGGTCGGCCTGCCGTACTCGGGCAGCTACCTGGCGGGCAACCAGACCAACGCACTGGCCGCGCAATACAGCAACGACAGGTTGATCGACGATTGCGTGCGCAACACCGGGCCCGGAACCAGCCGCGACAATACCGCCTCGCCACCCCCCGACCAGCCATAGGGCGGGGCGATCGGGCGGACCGCAGCAAGGCTGGGGCTCCGCCCCAGACCCCGCCAAGGGGCGCTGCCCCTTGGAACCCCGCCAAGGGCGAGCCCTTGGAACCCTTCACTGGGAGTGTGGGGAGGGGAAGGGGGCGGGCGGGTGAGGCAGCGATGTTCGTCCGGCACGCCGGACGAACACCGCTGCCTCACCCGCCCGCCCCCTTCCCCTCCCCACACTCCCAGTCATGGAGTTCCAGAGGCTCCGCCTCTGGTGGGGGGTCCAGGGGGGCAACGCCCCCTGGCGGGGTTCGGGGCGGAGCCCCGACCTTGCTGCGGCCCACCGATCGTCTGGCCGGCGGTTGCTTGCCGGTGTGGCGTTCCGGCCGTAGAAGCCCGGGGCAGCATTCACGCGCCAGCGCAATCCCGGGGGGTTCCCATGAGCAAGATCATCCGCACCGAGCCGAACAAGGTCCTGGCCAAGGCCGTGGAGTACCACGGCTTTGTGTATCTGCAGGGGGTCACCGCGAAGGACTCCGGCAAGGACATCAAGGGGCAGACCGCCGAGGTCCTGGCGCAGATCGATGATCTGCTGGAGCGTCACGGCACCGACAAGACCCGGCTGTTGCAGGCGCAGATCTGGGTAAAGGACATCCGTGACCGCGAGGCGCTGAACGAGGTCTGGGTTGCCTGGCTGCCGACCGACGGCGCGCCCGCGCGGGCCTGCGTGCAGGCCGACCTGGCGGATCCCCGCCTGTTGGTCGAGATCATGGTGACCGCCTGCAAGTGAACACCGGCGTGTGGCCGACAGAGCCGCGCGCCGAACTCGGTTACGGGTGCGGCCGGTCCCGCGCCCGTGCCGGCAGCTTGCTCACGAAATGTTACTGGCTAGGACAAGAGTCCCTATTTCGCCGCTTATCCACAGGGGATGATCGGCAAATTGGCAGCAGTCCAGCGAAATCCGCGGTCACGGGGTTGTCATCCTTGCAACCCTGTTGCTACTCGGAGTTGGGGCTGACGACCGCAAAAGGGGCCGATCGCATGGGTGCAGGCACTGGCAGTAGCCGGGTTTGGCTATTTGGATCCGTTCTGGCCATCGCGTTGCCCGCCCTTGCCGTATCCGGCTATGCCGCCCCCGAGCGGCACCCCCACCCGACGCACAAGGTTGTCCAGGCGCCGCATCCTGTGCGTCAGGCACACCATGTCGTTACGCATCATGTCGTTACGCATAAAGCTCACGCGAGCGTCCATTTGGCCGCGGCGCGGGGCCATGTGAGCCACAGCCGGGTGCGTGTCGCCGGCATCTCCTGTGTGCCCTATGCCCGCAAAGAGTCGGGCATCACCGTGGCCGGAAATGCCTGGCAATGGTGGGACCACGCCGCGGGCACCTACCAGCGCGGCGACGTGCCGGAACCCGGCGGGGTGCTGGCATTCCGCGCCAACGGCCGGATGCGCTTGGGTCACGTCGCGGTGGTCACCAGGGTCATCAACAATCGCGAGATCGAGATCGACCACGCCAACTGGGCGGGGCGTGGGGTTGCCCACGGGGTGGCGGTGGTCGATGTCTCCGAGAACAATGACTGGTCGGCGGTGCGCGTCAGTCTTGGTCGCAGCGACTCGTTCGGCAGCGTCTATCCGACCTACGGCTTCATCTATGACCGGCCGGACACCGGCACCATGCTGACGGCGATCACCGTGCCGGCGGCGCAGCCGGCGCTCAATCCGCCGGCGCGCGACCTGCGGCCGCTGGCGGAGCGGACGACGCTGGCCGTCGCCCAGACGAAGACCCACGAGTACGACGAGGTGGCCGAGGCGCCGGCGCATCCGCGGCCGCGGCATGATCGCACCCTCGCGATCGACCGGGCGGAGCCGGTGCCGCCGCAGCTGCGCTAGCCCGCTTTTCCCGCCGTCGCGGGCGTTGGCTTGGGCCTTGCTGCGCCCCAACGGTAGCAAGGGGGTTTTCGCGACTTGCGAGGCCACCCGGCATTGGCGGCGGCACGACAGCCCCGGCGGCGCGGCACCCGCAAGGCAGTATTGGGGCGCGACAGCGACCGTCGCCAGCATTCCGCACAGCGTGGGAAATCCGTGCCAGGGACCGATTGCCCTTGGACTCCCACACGGAAAGACGCCGCCATCCGCAAGCGGTAGTATCATCGCAGCCGGCCGCGTGGCCGGGCCGGCTCCGGCCGTCCGGGCGGAGCGGCTGAGTACCCTGGCCGAAGGAGGCAGCTTCCATGACGTTCGACTTCACCGGTAGACGGGCCATTGTCTGCGGCGGCAGCCGGGGCATCGGCCGCGCGATCGCGCTCGGCTTCGCGCGCGCCGGCGCGGCGGTGTCGATCTGCGCGCGCGGCGCCGAGGCGCTGGAGCAGACAAGTCGCGAGATCGACGCATGCGGCAACATCGCCCATGCCGGCACCTGCGACCTGGCCGATGCGGCGGCGATCGGCCGCTACATCACCGAGGCGGCGGCCGCGATCGGCGGCTGCGACGTGCTGGTGAACAACGCCTCGGCCTTCGCCTCCGCCGACGACGCGCAAGGCTGGGGCGCCAGCTTCGCGGTCGATCTGATGGCGATCGTGCACGCGACCCACGCCGCGCTGCCCTATCTGAAGGATGCGCGCGGCGCGGTGGTGAATACCTCCTCGATCGCCGCGCTGCATTCGGCGGCACGCCAGCCGCCGTACGGCGCGATCAAGGCGGCGGTGATCCACTACACCAATACCCAGGCGGCGATGTACGCGCGCGACGGTATCCGGGTGAACGGCGTGGCGCCCGGCTCGATCGAGTTTCCCGGCGGCGTGTGGGACCGGCGCAAGACGGAGGCGCCCAACCTGTACAACGCCGTGCTGAAATCGATCCCGTTCGGCCGGCTCGGCCATCCGGAGGAAATCGCCAACGTCGTGCTGTTCCTTGCTTCGCCGCTCGCCAACTGGGTCACCGGCCAGACCATCGTGGTCGATGGCGGGCAGATGCTGTAGCGCCGCGGGCCGCCGCGGCGCGGCGCGGCCGGCGATGGCGCCGTCGCGCGGGTTTCCGCCCCGATGGGCGAGCGGCCAACCGGACCATTGGACGACCCGAGGGCGGGGCCGGGCGGCGCCCCGCCGCTGCCCGCGCCGCCGCCGCCCGCCCAGGCGCTGACCCGGCGTCCGCACGCGCCGCTTGCATCGCGTGGCGGCGCGGCGGCAGCATGCGGCATGCGACGTGTGTTGCTTCTGCTGCTGCTCATCGCCACGCCGGCCCTGGCGCAAACGCCGGCCGAGCGGGCGGCTGCGCTCAACCACCTGCTCGACGCGTTGCAGGCGGCGCCGACTGCCGAGGTGGCGGCGCCGCTGGAACAGCGGATCATGCAGCTTCTGGTGGGGGCTGGCTCGCCGGTGGTGACGCTGTTGCTGAGCCGCGGCGCGCGGGAGATGCAGGCCGGCGCCAACCCGGCGGCGATCGAGGATTTCACTGACGCCATCACGCTCGACCCCAGCCTGGCGGAGGCCTATCACCAGCGCGCCCGCGCGCGGTTCGCCGCCGGTGACACCGAGGGGGCGATCGCCGATATCGAACAGACGCTGGAGCATGAACCGCGCGACTTTGCCGCGCTGCGCACCCTTGCGGCGATTGCCGAATCCCGACGGGATTGGAAGGGCGCTTATGCCGCCTGGAAGAAATTGCTGGAAATCGATCCGATGACCGCGGGCGGCGAGGACCGCCTGAAGGATTTGCGCCGCCGGGCCCTCGGCGAGGAGACCTGATCGCGCGACCCGCGGACGGGGATCGGGAGTCCGTTCCGTAACAGTCACGTTCCTGCTGCGTCTTGGATTGCATCGCCCGGACCATGTGCCCGCGTGGGACGGCAACCGGTGGTCGGCGCGCGCCAGAAAATAACGCTACGGCAACATCACGCGGTCGCCGACAACCACCGCCGTCGTCCGTTGGGGGCGGCATTGGCCACCCCACTGGCCGCCTCCCTCGACGCAATGCCGCCCGGGTCGTAAGCTGCGCGCCATTCGGGCAGTGCCCCGAAACCGCAGGAGTGGCGACCGATGCAGGCAAGTGCAGGCGACGACTGTCTTTTGGGCGTGCGGGTGCTCGACCTCACGCAGTTCGAGGCAGGGCCCTCCTGCACCGAGGCGATGGCCTGGCTCGGCGCCGAGGTGGTGAAGCTGGAAAACCCCAGCGCCGGCGATCCCGGCCGGTCGATCAACCCGCCGCGGCCCGGCGCCGACGCGCACTACTTCCTGCAGTACAACGCCAACAAGAAGTCGATCACCGTCAACCTGAAGTCGCCGCGCGGGCTCGAGCTGGTGAAGGAGCTGGTGCGCAAGGCCGATGTGTTCATCGAGAATTTCGCGCCCGGCGCGATCGAACGCCTCGGCCTCGGCGCCGACGTCGTGCGGGCGATCAATCCGGCGATCATCTACGCCCAGGTGAAGGGCTTCGGCGACGGCAGCCCGTTCGAGAAAAATCTCGCCTTCGACATGATCGCGCAGGCCTGCGGCGGCACCGATGAGCATCACCGGCGAACCCGACGGCCCGCCGCTGAAGCCCGGCCCGACGATCGGCGACACCGGCACCGGCATGCTGATGGCGATCTCCATCCTCGGCGCGCTGTATCGCCGCACCCGCACCGGCAAGGGCGAGCACATCCAGATCGCCATGCAGGACGCCATGCTGCAATACATCCGCGTCGCCTTCGCCTCGACCACCACCAGCGGCAAGCCGGCGATGCGCGCGGGCGTCCGGCAGCGTGCTGTCGCGCAACCCGCCGATGGGGCTGTTTCCCACGCAAGGGCGGCGGCCCGAACGACTACGTCTATGTCTACACCAGCCGGGCCAATCCCGAGCATTGGCGGCGCCTGCTGGCGGTGATCGGGCGCGAGGAGCTGGTCGGCGACGCGCGCTACGACAGCCCGGAGGCGCGGCTGGCGCACGAGGACGCGGTCAACGCCATGGTCGCCGCCTGGACCACACGGCACGACAAGCACGAGGCGATGCGCATCATCGGCGCGGCCGGCATTCCCGCCGGCGCGGTGCTCGACACCGCGGAGCTGCTGCACGACCCGAGCTTCGAGCAGCGCGGCATCATGCAGACCGTGCAGCATCCGGCGATCGGCCCCTACAAGATGACCGCCTGGCCGGCGCGCTTCTCCGGCCGGGCGCCGACCGTGAAGCCGGCGCCGTTGCTTGGCCAGAACAACGAGGACGTGCTGGCGAGCTGGCTGGACCTGAGCAGCGACGCCATCGGCACGCTGAAGACCGACGGCGTCATCTGACGCCAGCAAGCCCAACGGCGTCATTTGACGCCAGGCACTCACGCACGCAACGAGGAGACTCCCAAGATGGCCGAACTAACTGGTTCCGAAATTATCGCGCGAGTGTCTGAAGAAAGAGGGCGTCGAGCATATCTTTCTACATCATGGGCGGGCCGATGCTGCTGGCCGAGGCGTCCTGCATCAAGGAGGGCATCCGCATGATCGATGTCCGCCATGAGCAGGCGGCCGCCTTCATGGCGCAGGCCTACAGCCGGCTGCGCCAGATGCCGGCGGTCTGCATGGCCGCGTCGGGTCCCGGCGTGACCAACCTGACCACCGGCACTGGCCAATGCGCTGGTCGATTGCTGCCCGGTGGTGGCGCTCGGCGGCTCGAGCCCGATCAGCCAGTTCGGCCGCCAGGTGTTCCAGGAGATCGACCAGGTCGAGCTGATGCGTGGCTGCAACAAATATGTCGATCGGCTGATCAACCTGAAGCGGATTCCGCAGCAGATCAATTTCGGCCTGCAGAAGTCGATCACCGGCAAGCCCGGCCCGGTCTACCTCGATTGCCCCGGCGACATGCTGTACCAGAAGATCGACGAGACCCTGGTCGACTGGAGCTACGCCGGCCGCCCGATCATGGACAGCCGCCCGCTCGGCGATCCGCGCCAGATCGCCGCGCTGGTGAAAGCCCTGTCGGAGGCGAAACAGCCGCTGATCGTCTCGGGCTCCGGCGTGATCTGGTCGCGCGCCTGGGCCGAGATGCAGCAATTCGTCGAGGCCGCCGGCATCCCGTTCTACACCACCCCGCAAGGCCGCGGCGTGGTGCCGGACGACCATCCGTGTTCGTACATGTCGATGCGCTCCTCGGCGTTCCGCGACGCCGACCTGATCGTCGTGCTGGGCACGCGGATGAACTACATCATCGGCCATGCCTCGCCGCCGCGCTTCGGGCCGAACGCCAAGATCGCGCGCATCGACATCTGACGCGGAGGAGATCGCCTCGGCCGCGCGCTACGTCGACATCCCCATCGTCGGCGACTGCAAGGCGGTGCTCGGCCAGCTGCTTGACGGCATCAAGGGCAAGGTCAACGCCGACAGCTACAAGACCTGGCGGCAGAAGCTGGCGGAGGGCGAGGCGGCCAAGCGCAGCGCGGCGGGGGCCAACAAATATGCCGAGGACGGCGACATCCATCCGATCCGCATGCTGGAGGAGGTGAAGAACTTCGCCAAGCGCGACGCCATCCTGTGCGTCGACGGGCAGGAGACGCTGAACTTCGGCCGCCAGACGATGCCGACCTTCTCCCCCGGGCATCGTTTGAACTCCGGTCCGTTCGGCACGATGGGCGTCGGCCTGCCGTTCGGCATCGGCGCCAAGGTCGCCTGTCCCGACAAGCAGGTCATCGTGGTGCACGGCGACGGCTCGATGGGGCTGAACGCCATGGAGATCGACACCGCGGTGCGCCACAAGATCCCGATCCTGATCGTGATCAGCCTGAACGGCGGCTGGACCGGCGACCCGAAGCGCGAGAAGCCGGGCCGCGACCTGGGCTATGTGCGGTTCGACAAGATGTGCGAGGCGCTCGGCGGCTACGGCGAGTACGTCACGCAGCCGGAAGAGATCCGTCCGGCACTGGAGCGCGCGCAGGCCAAGGTGGACGAGGGCATGGTGGCGCTGGTCAACGTGCGGACCGACTACCGCGCGCGGTTCGCCGGGGCGGCGTTCTCCGACTACTCGACCTGAACGCGGGATCGCCGATTGACGTGCGTGAACGGGGAGGCTTTGCCTCCCCGTTTTTTTGCCGCCACGAGGGGCGTGCGTGGCCAACGATTGTGCGGCGGAGACCGAAGGGCGGCCGGGGCGTCGGGTGCGCGCCAGGATGGATTGGGACGACGCTAGCCGCGCGCCCCGCGGGTGCGGTTGGCTCGGCCGCGATGGTTCGCAGGCAAGACAGCGAGGCGCCTGAGTTGTCGGGGGCCGCGGCGGGTTTGCCCAAGCTATCGCCACGACATATCCGCGCCGCGCGGCAGCGACAGGTCGCGCCGCCGGAAGGCTCGCACCGGATCGGCATGCCTCGCCGGCAGGCGGCGCATCGTCCCCACCGAGCCGCGGGCCTGGAAATCGGCGGTCGGCCGGCCTATGTTCAGGCATATGCTGCAAACGGAGAGTTCAGTGCCCCACACCCGAGAGGTCCGGCTCTTCAAGAACGGTCGGAACCAGGCGGTCCGCATCCCGGTTGAATTCGAACTGCCCGGCGACACCGCTCTGATGCATCGCGAAGGCGACCGCCTGGTCATCGAGCCCGTCCGCAAGGCCGGACTCCTCGCATTGCTCGCACGCCTGGAGCCGATCGACGACGAATTCCCGGATTTCGACGCCGGCCTGCTGCCTGCCCGGGATGTGGATCTGTGACAACCTACCGGACCATGTTGGACACCAACATCATGTCCGATCTGATCCGCAACCCGCAGGGGCGTGCCGCGGAGAGGCTCAGTCAGCACGGCGAGGCGGGGATTTGCGTCAGCATCATCACCGCGGCGGAACTACGATACGGTGCCGTCAAGAAAGGATCGGCCCGGTTGCTGAGCCGGGTGGAAGCCGTGCTGTCGGCCGTCGATGTTCTGGCGTTCGACGTGCCGGCGGATGCGGAATACGCTGGCATCCGTGCGGAGCTTGAGGCACGCGGTCAGCGGATCGGTCCGACGGACCTCTTCATCGCGGCGCATGCCCGTTCCATCGGCGTGATGCTGGTCACGCACAATGTCGGCGAATTCCGCCGGGTGCGCGGCTTGAAGGTCGAAAACTGGTTGGAATAGGCCCCGGATCTCCAGCCTGTGCTGGCGCCCCCGCGATCCGCACGCAATCCGCACGGACAAGCCGGCATCTGGGTCTTTCGCCCGGCGCGGTTATGGAGGCGCCAGCCCACCAGGGCGGCTGGTTCCGCGACAGACCTGCCCCCGATCACCTGCGCCACTCTTTCGCCGCAGCACACCGCCTTCGGCGCCACCGGCCTCAGGCCGCCAGACAGCATCTCTTGTATTTCTTGCCGCTGCCGCACGGGCAGGGGTCGTTGCGCCCGACATGGCGCAGCGGGTTGCGCCGGGGCCCCTCGATGTCGGATGCCCAGGCCACCCGGTCCTCGTCGAGCGACTCCAGATCGTTGATCACCAGGCCGTCGAGCGACTCATCGTCGAACGCCGCATCGTCAAACGTCGTATCGTCGCCGCCGCCCAGCATGGGGGCCGCAACCGCGATCGCCGTCAGCACGTCCTCGATGTAGCCGCAGCCGGCAACCTTGAACCGCTCGTCGTCGCCCGGCGCGGCCGCGGCAGCGGCGGCAAGGCCCTGCCTGAACAGCCGCAGCTCGCTCACGCCGGTGTCGAGCCGTCCGTCCGCATAGGCGGCCTCCACCAGCGGGGCGAAATCGCTCCAGCCGAGCAGCTCGATCGCCGTTTCCCAGCCGTTCCAACCGATGTCGCCGGCGGGAATGACCCGCTCGGCATCGAAGCGATGCAGCAACGCGCGCGTGGTCTCCGCCGGGATGCGGCCAAGCCAGGTCAGATAGGCAACCGCGTCGAACAGCGACTTGCGGACGAGCTCGCTCGCCGCGGCATCGCACAGCAGGTCGAACAGCGCCTGGACATCGCCGTCGAACGCGCCGACGGCGATCTGCGTCAGGGTCGTCGGGTAGGTGTCGCCCAGCACGTCATCCAACCGGTCATCCGGCAGGCGCAACAGGCGCAGCAGCGGCACCTGCAGCCGCGTCTCGCGTGCGGCGCCGAGAATGTGCACCCCATAATACACCAGGTTCAGATCGCCCTGGCTGTCCAGCGGCCCCTCGGCCACGCGCGCGACCGCCGCGAGCAGCTCCGGCGCCACCTCCGGGATGCACAGCATGCAGTATGCGATCGCCGTCGAGGGCAGGTCCTCCGCGGTGGCGATCTCGCGCAGCAACGGATGGTGGGGCAGCTCGCTCATCAATTGGTCAATCGCAGCTCGATGCGGCGATTCTTCGCATAGGCCTCCGGCGTGTCGGCGCTGTCCAGCGGCTGGTAGTCGGAGAACCCGGTGGCCGCGAGGTGCTCCGGCGGTACTCCGTCGGCGATCAGCAGCTTCACCACGGTGATGGCGCGGGCCGCCGACAGCTCCCAGTTGGTCGCGAACCGCCCGCCCTTGATCGGCTGGCGGTCGGTGTGGCCATTGACCTGCAGGATCCAGTGAATGTTCGCCGGGATCTCCGGCATGATCTGCTTGACCGTGTCCGCCAGCGTATTGATCTGCGCCACGCCGGCATCGGTCAGCTCGGCGCTGCCGACCGGGAACAGCACCTCGCTCTGGAACACGAAGCGGTCGCCGACGATCGAGATGCCCGGCCGGTTGGCCAGCACCTGGCGCAGCCGGCCGAAGAACTCGCTGCGGTACTGCTGCAACTCCTCGACCTTGGCGGCCAGCGCGGCGTTCAGCTTCTGGCCCAGGTTGGCGATCTGCACGTCCTTGTCGCGCCCGGCCGCCTCGGCCAGGTCGAGCGCGCGCGCCACCGCGGCGATCTGCGCGCGCAACTGTTCCACCTGCTGATTGAGCAGGGCGATCTGCGCCCGGGCGCTGTCGCTGAAGGTCTTGTCCTCGGCGGCCTGGGCGGCAAGCTGGTCGCGCGCCTTGTTGGCCTCGGCGAGCTGCGCCTGCGAGGCATCGAGACGCGCCGCGAGGCTCGCCCGCTCCTGCGTGGCATCGGCGACCTCCAGTCCGGCGGCGGCGGCGCGCGAGTTGGCGGCGGCAAGCTGCGCCGCCAGGTCCTGCTGCGCCTTGGCGGCCTGCGCCTGCTGGCCCTGCGCCACCGTCAGCCGCTGCGCCAGGGCCGCGCGCACGTCGTTGCCGATGGCGATCTGCTGGTTGAGCTGCGCGATCGAGGCGCTCAGCGCGGCGGCGTGGCTGCGCTCCAGCGACAGCATGTCGGTCAGTTTCGCCAGTTCCTGATTGACCTGATCGAGCTGCTTGTCGCGCGAGGACAGCGTCACCGACAGGAAGGCCTGTGCCAGCACGAAGACCAGCAGCACGAAGATGATGACCATCAGCAGCGTGGACAGCGCGTCCACGTAGCCGGGCCAGGCGTTCAGCCCGTTGTCGCCGCGCCGGCGGAGGTTCGCCTGCATGCGCCGCTAGCCGCGCGGCGGCTCGGCCAGGGCGGCCACCGTCCTGGTCAGGATGCGGATGTCGTTGCGCAGCTCCGCGGTGCTCTGCGCGCGGCCCTGCTCGGCCTCGGCCAGCAGGCGCTGGAGATACAGCTCGATGTTGCGCAGATGCGCCCGCGCGGCATCGTCGCCGCCGCGCTGCTCGGCCAGATGCTGCAGCGCCGGGCCGAGTGCGGCCTGGGTCTCGGCGATGCGCACCATCAGATGCTGCCCGGCGCGCATCGATTCGGACAGCGTGGCGATCCGATCGGTCAGCGATATCACCGCCTGGTTGGCCTGCATGCCGCGCTCCTCGCCGCGCGACAGCACGCGCTGCAGGTTCTCCATGTTCTCGGCGGTCTGCTCCAGCAGCGCCTGGACATAGACCGGGATGGAGCCGTCGCCCTCGGCCAGCACGCCGCTGGACAGCCGCGTCAGCCCGGCCAGCCATTCCTCCAGTTCGTTAAAGAAACGGTTCTGCGCCTGCCCGGCGGTCAGGTCGAGAAACCCCAGCACCAGCGCGCCGGACAGGCCGTACATCGAGGCGGAGAACGCGGTGCCCATGCCGGCGAGCGGGCGGGCGAGGCCGGACTTCAACTGCTCGAACATCAGGTTGACGTCGCCGCCGCCGACATGCATCGCGCCGATCACCTCGGAGACCGAGCTGATCGTCTTCAGCAGGCCCCAGAACGTGCCGAGCAGGCCGAGGAAGATCATCAGCCCGGTCATGTAGCGCGACAGCTCGCGGCTTTCGTCGAGCCGCGAGGCGATGCCGTCCAGCAGGCTGCGCATCGCGCCGGTCGACAGGGTGAACCGGCCCACCCCGTCGCGCCCGCCCCCGTCGCGCCCGCCGGCATTGCGCGCCGCCAGCATGCTGGCCATCGGTGCCAGCAGGCGGGGCGGGCGCAGCGCTGCCAGCCGCGGCCGTGCCTTCTGGAAGGTCTCCACCCAGGTGACCTCGGGATTGAGGCGGGTCACCTGGTGCAGGTTCCACGCGATGCCCAGCACGAGCACCAGCAGGATCAGGCTGTTGATGCCGGGGTTGTTGCGGAAGGCGGCGATCAGCACGGGAGAGAGCAGTCCGGCGACCGCCGCGACCGCTGCCAGGAACACCAGCATGCGCAGCAGGAAGACGCCCGGCCGGGTCATGGCCTGGCGCTCGCCGCCGGCTTTGTCCCTTCTGGTGTGGCGGCGATCCCGCTGGCGCCCAGCACCGTCAGGTCGACGCGGTCCGCCGGCCCGTCGTGGGAGCTGGCGCCGAGGGCGCGGACGTAGATGTGGGTCGAGGCCACGCCATCGGCGATCAGCGCGGCGCGCACCGAAAGCCCACGTGCCAGCGATGTGCGCCGCGCCGCGGAGGGGTCGTCCGCTGCGCCCTTGGCATAGGCGACGACGTTGAAGGTGATCGTGCTGCCGCTGGGCGTGGCCTTCACCAGCGCGTCGATCGCCGCGGTTGCGGCTGGGCTGAGGTCCGATTCGTCGGCGATGAAGACCAGGCTGAGGCCGGTCTTCTCCGGCGCCGCCGTGGTGCCCGAGGCGGCGGACACCGGTGGCGGTGCGGGCGGCGTCGTCGTGGTCGGCGCCGTGGGCGGCGCGATGGGTGCCAGGGTGGCGACCGGCGGCGGCGCGCTCGGCAGGGTTGCCGGTGGCGGCGCCGGCGCGAGGCTGGTCGGGGCGGTCGGCGGCGCGGGCGCGGTCGGCGTTGCCACGGTGGCGGTGACCGGTGCCGGGGCGGACGCTGCCCCCATGGGCATCGCGGGCGCGGCCGGCGTCGTGGGGGAAGCTATGGCCGAGGAACCGGCCTGTCTGGCTGCTTCCTGCCCCACCGCTTGCTGCCGCGGCGGCGGGCCGGGCGGGACCGGTAGGGCGGCGGCCGCGGCCCGGCTCGCCGGCACGGTGCGCAACACCTGGCGCGGCGCCGGGTGCGCCGTCGGCGGTGCGGACGGCGGTGGCGCCTGCGGCAGCGCCTCCAGCGCGCGCAGGTCGATCGTCACCTGCGCCGGCGCGGCGGCCGGCATCAGCAGGACGAGTTCGGTCAGGAATCCGGTAAGGAGAGCGGGATGGCGCATCGGCCCGGGCAACCTAGCCTGCGACGGCGCGCCGCTCAATGAAGCCTGGGCAACAAACGACGGGAATCGCATCTGGAATGCCCCGGGGGCGCGTGGCGGGACTTGCGCCGGGCGCCGCGGCGGGCCGGCTGGGCTCGTCCGGCCCCGGCGGGAGCGGGCGGGCGAATTGGGCGGCCCAGTCGAGCGGCCCAGTCGAGCGGTCCGCCGGCCTACAAGCTGCTCGCCACCGCGCGCATCGCCTCGCCCAGCAGCTCCAGCCCCAGGTCGATTTCGCCCTCGCTCACCGTCAGCGGCGGCGCGATGCGCATCACCCCGCCCGAGGCCCCGGCGCGCACGATATTCGCGCTCAGCCCCAGCGCCAGCGCCCGATCGGTCACCGCATCCGACAGCTCCGCGGCCGACCGCCGCTTGCCAGCATCCTCGTCAACGAACTCCAGCCCCAGCAGCAGCCCCCGCCCGCGCACGTCGCCCACCCACGGATACCGCGCCTGCAACGCGCGCAGCCCATCCTTCAACCGCGTCCCCATCACCGCCGCCCGCGCCGCCAGCCGATCCCGCTCGACGATCTCCAGCACCTTCAGCCCGACCGAAGCCGGCAGCGGGTCGTTCACATGCGTCGTGTAGAACAGGAACCCGCGCGCATCGCAGACCGCGGAAATCGCCTCGCTGGTCAGCACCGCCGACAGCGGCAACCCCGCCCCCAGCGTCTTCGACAGCACCAGCAGATCCGGCACCACGCCATCGCGCTGGAAGGCGAACATCAGCCCGGTGCGGCCCAGCCCGGTCTGCGCCTCGTCCAGGATCAGTTTCATCCCCCGTTCGGCGCACTTGGCGGCGAGCGCCCGCAGGTATCCCTCCGGCAGCTCGATGATCCCGCCCGAGGACAGGATCGGCTCGGCGATGAACGCCGCCAGGTTGCCCGTGCTCTGCCGGTCCAGCAGCGCGAATCCGTCGTCGAGTTCTTCCTGCCAGGACACCCCGGCAAACCGCGGGCGGAAGGCGTTCGGCGCCGGGATGGCGAAGGACCCCGCCGCCGCCGGCCCATAGCCGCGCCGCCCGGCCTTGTAGGTGGCCGAGGCCGCACCGCCGGTCATGCCGTGCCAGGACTGCGCGAAGCCCACCACCTCCCACCCGCCGGTGACCAGCTTGGCGATCTTGATCGCCGCCTCGTTCGCCTCGCCCCCGGTCGACAGCAGCATCACCTTGGGCAGCGCCGGCACCTGCCGCGCCAGGGCCTCGGCCAGGTCCACCACCGGCGGGCTGAGCATCGAGGAGAACAGGTGATCCAGCCGTCCCGCCGCGTCGCACACGGTGGCGACGATCTCCGGATGGCAGTGGCCCAGGATCGCGCTCATCTGCCCGGAGGTGAAATCCAGCACCCGCCGCCCGGCGGCGTCGAACACGAAGCTGCCCTCGGCGCGCACCGGGACGAAAGGCACGAAACTGCCGCCGAACCGCAGCATGTGTCGCCGCGCGCGGGCCCAGAACGCCGCCTCGCCGCCGGCAACCCCGACCGCCGCCCCAACCGCAACCTGTGTGCCGTCCATCGCCGCTCTCCCGCGCTGTCGGGGCCAGCCTGCGGCGCGGCGCCGCCCGCGGTCAATCCACCGCCGCCGGCAACACTCCGTTGCATTTTTCACAGTTGGCTAACCGCTGGATCGCTTGCCGCGCCCTGGAGCGGTGCCACATACACCAACATGTCCGATACGATGGCAGCTCCGGCCGGCCAACGACGGCTTCCGCGGGATTCCCGCGTGGACGTGCTGCGCGGCGTGGCGCTGCTGATGATCTTCATCGATCACGTGCCCGGGAACCTGCTCAGCCTGGTCACGCTGCGCAATTTCGGCTTCTCCGACGCCGCCGAGCTGTTCGTGCTGCTGGCCGGCTTTTCCGCGATGATGGCCTATGGCGGCAGCTTTGCCCGCGACGGCATGTGGACCGGCCTGCGCCGCGTGTTCCTGCGCCTGGTGCGGCTGTACATCTTCCAGGCGATCATGTTGCTGGTCGTGCTGGTGTTCGTCGGCGCCTGGTTCGACCATTTCGGGCTGGAGCCGCAGCACGGCGGCGCGTCCTACGTGCGCAGTGGGCTGACCGGCCTGGGTCACGGCCTGACGCTTCGGGCGCAGCCGGCGAGCCTGAACATCCTGCCGCTGTACATCGTGCTGCTCGGGCTGTTCCCGCTGATCTACGGCCTGATCCGACTCGGCCCGGTGTTCGCCCTGGCCGCCTCCGGCGCGCTGTGGGCCTGGGTCAACATCGATCCGTCGATCAACCTGACCAACTGGCTGGACGGCAACGGCTGGTTCTTCAACCCCTTCGCCTGGCAGTTCCTGTTCGTGATCGGCGCGCTCGGCGCCATGCTGCTGCGCCGCTACGAGGGGAACCTGCCGCAGCCCCCCTGGCTGCGTGCCGTGGCCTGGGGCTATCTCGCCTTCGCGCTGGTCGCCGTGGCGCCATGGGACGGTTGGGGCTGGTTGGACTTCCATCCGATCGTGCTCGATATGCCGGACAAGACCGTGCTGGCGCCGCTGCGGCTGCTGAACGTGCTGGCCTTCGCCGTGCTCGCGCTTGGTTCGGCCCGGTTCCGAGCCCTGGCGGAGCGGCCGGCGCTGCGCCTGCTGGCGATCTGCGGACGCAACTCGCTGGAGGTGTTCGCGCTCGGCACGATGCTGGCGATGGTCTGCCGCCTGGCCTTCCGCACCTTCGGCGTGACGATGACGACGCAACTGCTGGCCAACGGGATCGGGCTGGGGCTGATGGTCGGCCTGGCCCTGGTGCTGGAGCATGTTCGCCGCCCGCCCGCGCGCAGCAACGGCAGGGATGTTCGCCCGCCCGCGCCCCCGGCCACAAGATCCCTTGCGAATACAACGATCCTGTGACAATTAGCGGCTGATGTATCCTGGTGGGCTTCGTTTGGCGGGCCGCGGTGCCTGTGCCCTGGTTCTCGCGGTCACGCTGATCGCCTCGGCGGCCGCCAATGACGCGCCAGCGCCGCCGGGTCACATCGGCCTCAAGCATGTCGCGCTCCGTCTGGTCGCCCACCTGCCGCTGCGGATCATCGCCTTCGGCTCCTCCTCGACCGAGGGGATCGGCGCCAGCTCGCCCGCCGCCACCTACCCGAGCCGGCTGCTGGCGGCCCTGACCGCCGCCTTGCCCGCGGGCCAGCGCGTCATCGTGTTCAACCGCGGCGTCGGCGGCGAGGATGCCGACGACATGCTCCGCCGCCTGCCCGCGGTGATCGCCGAACGCCCCGACCTGATCATCTGGCAGACCGGCAGCAACGACCCGCTGCGCGCCGTGCCGCTCGATCGTTTCGTGCAGGAGACCATGGCCGGCGTGCGGGCCATCCGTGCGGCGCATATCGACGTGATGCTGATGGGGCCGCAGCACTGCCGCGCGCTGGACCGTAAGCCCGCCACGATCCGCTATCGCGCGGCCCTGCGTGCGATCGGCGAGGGGATGGATGTGCCGGTGATCCGCCGCTACGACCTGATGGACCACTGGCTGGCCGATGGGGTGCTGACCTCGGCGCAAATGCTGGCGCCCGACGGGCTGCATATGACCGATGGCGGTTACGCCAAGCTGGCGGATGTGATCGCCGCCGACATCCTGCGCCGCGCCGCGCCGCCGCATGAGGTGATGGACGCCGCGCTGCGCCGCTGAGGGCGGGTCTGCTGCGGCAAGGTCAACCGCGGCCGCCGCAAGCCCCGTCAGCCTGATGCGGGCTGCGAACGGCGTTGTGTGCAGCGCTGCGACCGCGCAGGCCGGGTGCGATGGCGGTGGCCCGGACCATGGCCTGCGGGGTGGTTTCCGGTGCGTGCCGCATGCGCCAACGCAGCCGCGCCGGGATCAGCGGTCCGCCGCGGTCGTCGGCGGTCGGCGCCACGTAGCCGATGGCCGGAACCTTCCGCCGCCGGAAGCCCTGCGGCAGGGCCGCAAGCTGCTCCCGCGGTTCGCCGTGTTGGCCGCGCCTGGCGGCGTCATCCTCGGCATCGGCCTCGGCATGGCGCCGCCGCCCGGCGCGGCGGCAACGCGGCGATCCGGCAGCTACGCCGCGGCATCCTCGCGGATCATCGCCGCCCCCTTCTCGGCGATCATGATGGTCGGCGCATTGGTGTTGCCCGTGGTCAGCGTCGGCATCACCGAGGCATCGATCACCCGCAGCCCGCCCAGCCCATGCACGCGCAGCCGCGAATCCACCACCGCCATCGGGTTGTCCTCGCCCATCCGGCACGTCCCGATCGGGTGGTAGATCGTCGTCGCGTAACGCCGGCAATACGCCAGCAACTGCTCATCGGTCGTCACCTCCGGCCCGGGCAACGTCTCCACCACGCTGTGCTGCGCGATCGGCGGCTGCGCGAAAATCGCCCGCGTCAACCGCATCCCCGCCAGCAGCACCCGCCCGTCGCTCGCCGCCGACAGGTAGTTCGGCGTGATCCGCGGCTTGGCGAACGGGTCCTGCGAGACCGCCATGATGCTGCCGCGGCTGTCCGGGCGCACCGGGCAGACCGCCACCGTCATGCCGGCCGCGCGCTCCAGCGTGCCGAACAGCGACGGGTCGTAGCTTGCCGGGGTGAACAGAAGTTGCAGATCGGGACTGGCCAATCCCTCGCGCGAGCGGGTGAACACCTGGGCCGCGGTGACGCCGAAGGTCAGCGCACCGTTGCCGATCAGGAAGAACCGCGCCACCTGGCCGGCCAGCCGCGCCCCGCGCGCGAGCTGGTTGATCGAGATGGCGTTGCGCACCCGATGCGAAATCCGCGCGACGTAATGATCCTGCAGATTGGCCCCGACGCCGGGCAGCTCGTGCACCACCGCCACGCCGATCGATTGCAGATGCGCCGCGGGTCCGACGCCGGAAATCTGCAGCAGGTGGGGAGAATTCACCGAACCGCCGCACAGGATCACCTCGCGCGCCGCGCGGATCTCGCGATCCGTGCCGCCCTGGCGAAACGCCACGCCGACGCAACGTTTTCCCTCGAACAGCAGCCGCGTCGCCAGGGCGTCGGTTGCCACGCGCAAATTCGCCCGCCCCTTCGCCGCCGCCAGGAACGTCCGCGCGGTGGAGCCGCGAAACCGCCCGTTGCGCGTCATCTGCGAGTAGCCGACGCCCTCCTGCACGCGCCCGTTCAGGTCCTTGCTGTAGGTGTGGCCGGCGGCCTGCGCGGCCTCTACGAAGCGGTGGGTCAGCGGCAGGATGGTGCGGTAGTCCTCCACCCGCAGCACGCCGCCCTTGCCGCGCACCTCCGGATCGCCGGGACCGTAATCTTCCGACTTGCGAAAGAACGGCAGCACCTCGTCGAACGTCCAGCCGCGGCAACCCATCTGCGCCCAGCCGTCGTAATCGGCGGGATTGCCACGCACATACAGCATGCCGTTGATCGAGCTCGACCCGCCCAGCGTCTTGCCGCGCGGCCAATGGATCTGCCGCCCCGCGCTGCCCGGGCCGGCCTCGGCGGTGTAGTTCCAGTTTACCACCGGATGGCGCAGCAGCTTCAACACGCCGGCGGGGATGTGGATCCATGGGCGCCAGTCGGTCGGCCCGGCCTCCAGCAAGGTGACGCGCGCGCCCGTCTCGCTCAGCCGGCTGGCGATGACACACCCGGCCGAGCCGGCACCCACCACGACGTAATCCGCGTCCATCCCGGTGCCTTTCTTGCACGCCCACGACACAACCTGGACACGACACCGCCCCGACGGCAAGACCGCGACGCGTTGGTCTGGGACCCTGGGTCATTGGGGCGGAAGCGAGGCTGGGGCTTCGCCTGAGACCCCACCAGGCGCTTTGCCCCACGCGTACCATTGCCCCCCAGAAGCGGAACCTCGGGACCCCGTGAGCAGGAGCGGGCGAGGGGAGGGGGGAGGGTCAGGCGCGCGCCAGAGGTAAGCGGGCGCCACAACCCCGTGCAACCTGGGGGTGGACTTCTCGCCACGCTCCCTGGTCGGTCGGCCAGGCAGAACAGCGTGGGCGCCGGATCGATCCGATGCCAGCCGCGGGGCAATCGTGCGGTGCCTGCCGCAAGCACCGTCGTGTGGCAACGGCAGCCGCCGCAACGCCGACCGCCACTGGGCGGCGACATCACACGCGCCGCCGCGCCGCCGCGCGCACCACCGCCAGGCGATCGCCGATCCCCCGCCCGAGCGGCGCCGACAGGCCTGCCAGGTCGGGTCGCGCCACCAGACGCGCCAGGTCGCGCCGCGCCAGAACCGCCGGCAACGCCGCCGCGATCACCGGGCGTGGCAGCCGGCGCGGCGCCCCGGCCAGCAGCGCCATCGCGGTGGCGGCCAGGGACCCCAGCACTTCCTGCACCCCGGGAGCAGCGGGCGCGCGGAGCACGGCCTCGGGCAGCGCCTCCGGCGACAGGCCCCGTGCCGCCAGCGCATCCGCCGGCAACAGGCACCTTCCCTGCCGCGCCAGCGCCGGCACCGCGCGCAGCACGCCCGCCGCGCCATAGGCGGCACCGAGGTCGCGCAACGCTTCCGGCGCCGGCGCGCCCAGGCTGCGCGCCGCCGCCACCACCAGCCCGCCGGCGGTGCCGCGCAGATAGGCGAGCCACCCTTCGGTCGTCTCGATGCACGGGTCGGCTTCGATCTCGCGCGCGTCGATCAACGCCAGCAGGTCGTCGCGCGCCAAGGCCCCCGCGGCAAGGGCGGCGGCGAGCGGCGTCGCCACCTCGTGGGCGCGCGCCGCACCCTGCACCACCTCGCGCCACCACTGCAGGCGGATCAACGCCAGCGCCGGCTCGCGCGCGGCCTCCCGCGCGCGGGCCAGCTCGTGGTTGAAGGCGTAGAGGGCCAACAGTGCCGGGCGCTGCGCCGTGGGGGCGAACAGCGCGGTCAGGAACCGGTCCGGGTCATGCCGGCGCACGAAATCAACCAGCGCTTCCATGGCGAGGCCACTCTGGCACGGGCCATCGGGGGAAGCGAAGGAAGGCCAGGGGCTCCGCCCCTGGACCCCGCCAAGGGCGGAGCCCTTGGAACCCTTCACTGGGAGCGGGTGATGGGAAGGGGGCGTGCGCGCGCGGCGTAGGTGCCGTCGGGCTCGCCGGACGGCACCTTCGCCGCGCCCGAGCGCCCCCTTCCCATCACCCACTCCCACGGATGGAGTCCAGAGGCTCCGCCTCTGGTGGGGGGTCCAGGGGGGCAACGCCCCCTGGCGGGTTTCAGGGCGGAGCCCTGACCTTCCGTCGATCCCCCCGACCGCCGCGCCGGAGGTGGCGCGGACGGCGTGGGCGTGCGAACCTGACCCGCACGGACCCGGCTCATAGCTGGGAGTCCGGTAAACGGGATGACGACGGGGGACCCGGAGGGGGGACCCATGCATCCAGCAACTCAGCGGAGAACCGCCATGGCATTCGAACTACCGAGTCTCGCCTATTCCAAGACCGCTCTGGCGGCAAAGGGGATGTGCGAGGAGACGCTCGACCTGCATCACGGCAAGCATCACCAGGCCTATGTGACGGCGCTGAACGGTTTCGTCGAAAAGGACGCCGCGCTGCAGGGCAAGTCGCTCGAGGACATTGTCAAGGCCACCGCGGCCGCCGGCGGTCCGGTGTTCAACAATGCCGGCCAGCATTGGAACCACATCGTGTTCTGGCAGTGCATGAGCCCGACCGGCGGTGGCATCCCGGGCAAGCTGGAAGCGAAGCTCACGGCCGATTTCGGCTCGGTGGCGGCGTTCAAGGATGCGTTCAAGGCGGGCGGCGTGGGGCAGTTCGGTTCCGGCTGGGTGTGGCTGGTGCTGGGCGGCGACGGCAAGCTGAAGGTGACGCGCACGCCGAACGGCTCGAACCCGCTGGCGACCGGCGAGGGCAAGGTGCTGCTCGGCTGCGACGTGTGGGAGCACAGCTACTACCTGGACTTCCGCAATCGCCGGCCGGACTACCTGCAGAACTGGGTCAACGTGCTGGCGAACTACGAGCACGCCGCGGCGCAGCTTTAGGCCTTGCGGCGAACCCCTCTCCCGCCGCGGCGGGAGAGGGCGGCGGCCCAGCGGGTGACCCAAAGGACAACCCGGGGCGCGTGACGTGTTGCGGGGTTGGGTGGCGGCGTGCGGCGCGCCGGGCGGGACATTGGCTTGGCCTCGGGCCGTGGCGGACTGCGCTGCGCTGGTCCGCCCTACGTTTTGGCTAGCTGGCCTTTTCCTTGGCCGGTTTGGCGTCGTTCGCGGCGTGCGGGCGGATCACGCTGGTGATGGTCTCGCGCAGGACGGTGACCTTGAGGTTGGGCGCGATCTCCACCTCGATCTCGTTCGATTCGACCTGCTTGCCCTCCTTGGTGGTGGTCATCGGCACGCGCTGCACCACGCCCAGGATGCCGCCGCCGGTCACCACCCTGTCGCCGCGCTTCAGCGCCGCCAGCATCTGGCGCATTTCCTTCTGTTTCTGCTGCTGCGGGCGGATCAGCAGGAAGTAGAAGACGACAAAGATCAGCACCAGCGGCAGGAACTGCGTCGCGCTGCCGAACGAGCCCAGCAAGCCACCGAGGTCTTGCGCGTAGGCGGGGGAAATCAGCATCGGGGCGGGTTCCTGTGTCGTGGGAGCGGGGGTGAGGCGGGAAGCGGTCGCGCGGGACGCGATCGGCGGGATGCGGATCGGCGAGGAAGCGGTCGGGTTGCCTGGATCGGGGCGGGACCATAGTTTCCGCCCCCCGCACGTCAAGCTTTCTGCATGCCCCCCCATCGGCACCCGCCACCGGGAGAGCCAACGGCCGGGGCCAAGAGGATTCGCATATGGCCGACCCGCGCCTGCTCGAACTGGCCGCCCGCATCGCCGAGGCGCTGGAGCGCCTGGCCCCGCCAACCGCCCCGCCGGTGGCGCTGAGCGCGGCCGACGCCTTCGTCTGGCACCCGAGCCCGCCGCGGCTGGCCCCGGTCAGGCGCGTGGCGCGGGTGGCGATCGACCTGCTCAAGGGGGTGGACCGGCAGAAGCAGATCCTGCTCGACAACACGCTGCGCTTCGCCGCCGGCCTGCCGGCCAACAACGCCATGCTGTGGGGCGCGCGCGGCATGGGCAAATCCTCGCTGGTGAAGGCCGTGCATGCCGAGGCCAACCAGCGCGCGCCCGGCAGCCTGGCGCTGATCGAGATCCATCGCGAGGACATCCGCAGCCTGCCCGAGCTGCTGGACGTGCTGCGCGGTGACGCGCGGCGCTGCCTGATCCTGTGCGACGACCTGTCGTTCGAGCGCGAGGACAGCGACTACAAGGCGCTGAAGTCGATCCTGGAGGGCGGCATCGAGGGCCGGCCGGACAACGTGCTGTTCTACGCCACGTCCAACCGCCGCCACCTGATGCCGCGCGACATGATCGAGAACGAGCGCTCGACCGCGATCAACCCGTCCGAGGCGACCGAGGAAAAAGTCTCGCTGTCCGATCGCTTCGGCCTGTGGATCGGTTTTCACAACTGCGACCAGGACACGTTCTTCGCCATGATCGACGGCTATGCCGCGGCGATGCGCCTGCCGATCGGCTCCGATGCGCTGCACGCCGAGGCGGTCGAATGGTCGATGACCCGCGGCAGCCGATCGGGTCGCGTGGCTTGGCAGTTCATCCAGGACCTCGCCGGGCGGCTGGGCGTGGCGCTGGCGTAGGCTGATCCGCACCTCACGCTCCGTCATGACTGGGACCTGACGCGGCCATCCGCGTCGCGGCGGCGGCGCGGACCCGGAGCGTCCCGGTCCTGCCGACCCGCACACTGTTGCATGGGAGCCTGCCCCGGCGAAGGCCGGGGTCGTTGCGCGAAATTCGCATTCCACGTCCCGCCAGCCCCCGCCGTGCGGTCCGGTGCGGACCCCCATGGGCGTTACGATAAGCTGGGACCAGAATATCAAGCTCTCCCCCTCCCCTTGAGGGCTTGGGCCGCAAAGAGCGGACCAAGGTTGGGGGGAGGGAGCGGCGCGCGCGCGAGTCTTCCTCGGCCAGACCCTTATCCTGAAGCTCATGGTGCGGACCCCGACCATCCCGGCCCTGCCGGCCCGCACACTGTTGCATGGGAGCCTGCCCCGGCGAAGGCCGGGGTTGTTGCGCGAAATCCGCATTCCGCGCCCCGCCGTGACCGCCAGCCACGCCGTCCCGTGCGGACCCCGACCCTCCCGGCCTGCCGACCCGCACACTGTTGCATGGGGTTGTTGCGCGAAATCCGCATTCCGCGCCCCGCCACGACCGCCAGCCACGCCGTCCCGGGCGGACCCGGAGCGTCCCGGTCCTGCCGACCCGCACACTGTTGCATGGGAGCCTGCCCCGGCGAAGGCCGGGGTCGTTGCGCGAAATCCGCATTCCGCGCCCCGCCACGACCGCCAGCCACGCCGTCCCGTGCGGACCCCGACCCTCCCGGCCCTGCCGACCCGCACACTGTTGCATGGGAGCCTGCCCCGGCGAAGGCCGGGGTTGTTGCGCGAAATCCGCATTCCGCGCCCCGCCACGACCGCCAGCCACGCCGTCCCGTGCGGACCCTGACCCTCCCGGCCCTGCCGACCCGCATACTGTTGCATGGGGTTGTTGCGCGAAATCCGCATTCCGCGCCCCGCCACGACCGCCAGCCACACCGTCCCGTGCGGACCCTGACCCTCCCGGCCCTGCCGACCCGCATACTGTTGCATGGGGTTGTTGCGCGAAATCTGCATTCCGCGCCCCGCCACGACCGCCAGCCACACCGTCCCGTGCGGACCCCGACCCTCCCGGCCCTGCCGGCCCGCACACTGTTGCATGGGGTCGTTGCGCGAAATTCGCATCTCGCGCCCCGCCACAACCACCGGCGGCGGGCTCTGGCCGGCCACGCGCGGCCTGGTTGCGCGTTTTGTCGAATTGACGCGAGCAAGCGCCGGCCTCCCGCTGTCCCACCACCGGACCACCGCCCGCTTGCCGGCTCGGGGCGGCGCCCACGCCGCGGGTCCGCGGCATCGCGTGGCGCGCGTCGCGGACCATTGGCGCCGGCGTGTCCCGGTTGGCTGCTGCAATAACGGGGACCAACGGAGCGCCAACACGCGCAATGCCGATCCGCTGAACGAGCCGCGCCTCGCTCACGTCGCGCGCGGGATCGCGGCCGATCATCCCCAGTGCCTCGTGCAGGGTCGGCCGCCCGAGCGGCGCGGCGTCGGTCCTGAGGGGCGTCGCAGGGCGCGGATCTGACCGACTGCCATCGCCGGGTTGCAACAGGCGGGGAACAAGCCGGAGAAGGCGATGGCGAAAAGCGGACAGCGCACGACGGGACAATTCCTGCTGAAAACAAAACCGCGAAGCTAACATGCTTTAGGAATTAAATCCAGAACAATCCAATGGGCCTCGCACCATCGCCACGGTCGGTGTCAGACCGCCCCACCTGAGCAGCGCTGGTCGCGTCCCGCGCTTGCCGACCACAAGCCGGGAGCCGCCGGCGTCACCGTCGAGGCAGCAATCCCGCGACCGACCCATGCCCCGGCGGGCGCCACGAGATGCCGGCGCATCACACCCTGGAAGCCTACCTCGATACCCATATAGAGGCGGCCGGCATCCGCGACGGCGGCAAGGTGCCCCTCTTCCGCATTGCCGCCGGCCGTGCCGGCACGTTGACGGACAAGCCGATGAACCGGATCGACGCATGGCGCATGATACAGCGCCGCACGGCCAATCTGGGATTGCGGGTCAAGATCGGCTGTCATACCTTCCGCGCCACCGGCATCACAGCGTACCTCGAAGCCGGCGGCACGCTGGAGAACGCCCAGGCCATGGCCGCACACGAAAGCCCACGGACCACTAAACCCTATGATCGCACCGGTGTCGAGATTACCCTCGATGAGGTCGAGCGAATTGCGATCTAGGGCGGCGTGGCTAACCTCGTGTCCGTCCTAATCGGGAGCACACCAATGCCCACTCGCGTAAGCGAAGACATCGATCGCCTCTTTCGAGAGGCCGTTCAATGCAGTGCCTGCTTCGAAGGCCACGGCGAGATACAAAGGTCAGGGATCGACATTGCGCAACCTCGTTGGATTGGCCCGGGGTACGGGTCCGCCGTCCCTAGGGTCCTTATCCTGGCTATAAATCCTGGCGCAGGTGAAAAGCGAACCGATCACGCCGCCGCCGATGGTCCGTTTACCCGCCTTCTTAAAGGATATCGCAACCATCAAACCAGCATAGATGCGGTCTTTGACCATCAACGAAGGGACATGCAAAACTGGGGAAGACTTATACCATTCTATATCGGAAGATTCGGCCTCAAACTCGACAACATTGCTATGGCTAACATCGCTTGGTGTGGAACGAAGGGAGACAGTTATCCCTCGTGGATGCTTTCTAACTGCTTCCAGAAACACACTAGTCATCTTCTTCGTATTTTAAAGCCAAATCTAGTGCTACTCGCTGGCGGTGCAGCACACAGATATTTCGCCGACGTTCAGCAACTGCTACCGACGGCAAAGGTGGAACCCGTTCTCCACTTTGCGCACCGGAAAGGTCCGGCCGGTGAAGAAGATGATGTTCGACGTGTGAGGGCAGCGATCACAGGTCTCTCGACGGCCGCCCGTCCGTGAGAGCCCTACTGCGTAGTGTATCGCGTACGCATGATTAAGGACGTTATCATGCGTGACCGGCACGATCGCGAATGCCGTCCAAACATCGACCACGCGACTGGATGTTCGCAAATCTTCCAATCGTTTCAAGCCTGCCCGCCGGAATTCGTCGCCACCGTTCGGTGCATGACGCTTGACGCCCGCATCAACAACCTGCCCCAGGTCGCGCTTCGCAAACTGCGCCAACCGAACCGCCCCCGGCGCGAAACCCTCGGCAACCCGACCAGGCGTCACGCTCATCCAACAGATCAGGCACCGCAAAAGCCTGGCACGAAATCATCTGTCCGTGCCACCGAACTCACAATCTCCTACCCGCACACGCCCCGCAAAAACCCCACCATCCGCGCCTCCGCCCGTTCCGCCAGCTGGTTCGGAAACAGCGTGAAGCCGTGCGCGCCGCCGGGATGGATCGCCAGCTCGGCCTGGTTCCCTGCCGCCAGCCAGCGGCAGTACATGAACAGCGTGTCGTCCAGCAACGCATCCGCCGTCCCCACGCTGAACAGCGCCGGGCACAGGCCGTGCAGGTCGGCGAACAGCGGCGAGATGTCCGGATCGCGCCGGTCAGTGACCGCGGGCAGGAACGCATTGGCGAACTGCACGATGTCGCTCGTGCGCAGCACCAGCCGCGTCTCGCCGAACAGGCGTTGGCTCGGCGTCATCGACATGTCGAACGCGCCATACACCAAATTTGCGCCACGAAACCCGGTGTAGCCGTGCCGGTCGCGCAGGCGGATCACCGTCACCGCGGCCAGGTGCCCGCCCGCCGACTCACCGCCCACCGTCAGCGCGTCGCTGCCGAACTCCGCCCGGGCGTTGCGCGCCAGCCAGGCCGCCGCGGCCTCGCAATCGTCCGGCCCCGCCGGATAGGGATGCTCGGGCGCCAGACGGTACTCCACGCTGACCACCACAAGGCCCGCCGCATCGGCCAGCCGCTCCAGCATTGGGTCCTGCATGTCGGCCCCGCCCAGCGTCCAGCCGCCGCCATGCAGGTGCAGATAGACGCCACGCGGCGCGGCCGGCGCGATGACGCGCAGCGGGATGTCGTGCCCGCCCGGCCCGGGAATGGTTCGCGTCACCGCGCGGGCGGAGAACTCCGGCGCCGGAAATGGCCCGTCGCCGCGCCGGCGCGCCGCGCGGGTGGCCGCGGCGCCGACCACCCACCAGTTGGGCTGCTCGCTCAGCAGCTGCACCATCGCCGCGTTCAGCGCCCGCGTCTCGGCCGAGACCGCCTCGGCGCGGAACAGCGCCGGGTCCAGCGGATTGTCGCTCATGTGTGCCTCCTTCGTCGCCCACCGGCGATCACGCCGCCTGCCCGCCGGTCTGCCCGCTCGCCCGGCGCGCCGCCGCAAGCCGCCAGGACGCACGATATCAGCCGAGCGGCGCGGTGGAAGGCCCCCCCCGCCCGCCGCCCGGCGCAGATGGGTTTGACACCGCCGGGCGCGCGCCCTATGAGCCCCGACCTCGGGTCCCGGACGCCATCTGGCGGTCGGGGCTCGGCATTGCCGGGAATGTGGACGGGTCCTCGGGACCCGCGCCCGCCGCGCACCCTTCGGCCCCCTGGCGGGGCTTCTGGCGCGTGGCCTACCGGTGCAACAACGGGCCAGAAAGGGCAACGCGCCAATGACCAAGCGCGCCGAGAGCAAGTACAAGATCAACCGTCGCCTGGGGGTGAACCTCTGGGGCCGGCCGAAATCCCCCATCAACAAGCGCGAATACGGCCCCGGCCAGCACGGCCAGCGGCGCAAGAAGCCGTCCGACTTCGGCGTGCAGCTGATGGCCAAGCAGAAGCTGAAGGGCTACTACGGCAACATCGGCGAGAAGCAGTTCCGCAAGTATTACGAGGAAGCGGTGCGCCGCAAGGGCGACACCTCGGAGAACCTGATCGAGCTGCTGGAACGCCGGCTCGATGCGGTGGTCTACCGGATGAAGTTCGCCATCACGCCGTTCGCCGCGCGCCAGTTCGTCTCGCACGGCCACCTGCTGGTGAACGGCAAGCGGGTCAACATCCCGTCGTTCCTGGTGCGCGACAACGACACCATCGAGGTGAAGGACAAGTCGAAGCAGCTCGCCGTCGTGCTGGACGCGACGCAAAGCGCCGAGCGCGACGTGCCGGAATACCTGGAGGTCGATCATCGCGCGATGAAGGGGCGTTTCGCCCGCTCGCCGAAGCTGTCCGACGTGCCCTATCCGGTGCAGATGGAACCGCATTTGGTGGTCGAGTTCTACTCGCGCTGATCGCCACCGGCCGGTCGCGCGCCATGGTCCATGGCTGCCGCCCGGCCGAGCGACGCCGCCGGAGCTGCGCGGCGCGGGCCAAGGCGCCGCGGCGCCCTGCCGTCCGGCAGTGACCGCCTCGCCGCCCGATCCGCGGCGCGTCCCCACCGCCGCCGGACAACGGCGTTCGCTATGCGCCGGCGGACCGGCTCGGGCGACATGCGCCCTAATAAAACACCTCCGGAATGCTTCCCAGCATGATCCGGCCCACCGCCTCGAAATGCGCGCCGCGGGCCTGGATCTGCTGCGAGGCGGTGTGGATGTCGCGGAACCGCCGCTCGAACGCGGTGTCGAGGAAGATCGCGCTGGTGCCGGCCTCCTTGTAGGCGAAGTCCGCCGTTTCAAGCGCGGTCTGGATCGCATGCGCGCAGGCCAGCCGCACCCGGGCGCGGGCCGGGATGTCGATCGCGGCGACCCCCTCGGCGCTGGCCCAGACCTCGCGCAGCGTCGCCTCCAGATAGGCGCGCGCGGCGCCCAGCTTCGCCTCGACCTGCGCCAGATTGGACTGCACCACCGCGCTGTCGGCGAGGCGCCCCAGATTGCGCGGCGTCTTGCGCAGCGCCAGCGCCACGAACGCGTCCAGCATCGCCCGCGCCACGCCGAACACCACCCCGGTGTGGCCCACGGCATACAGGCCCTGCATGGTGAAGGCATACAGCCGGCCCGGCTCGCGCCGCGCCTCCGGCTCCTCGCGCGTCGCGCTGAACGCCTCCGGCACGAACAGATCGCTGAGGGAATAAGCGTCCGAGGCGGTGCCGCGCAGGCCGATGACGTTCCACCGATCGATCAGCCGCGCCTGCGCGACCGGGAACAGCAGCGTGCGCGTCAACGGCCTTCCGGCCGCGTTCAGCCGCAGCGCGCCGTCCGGTTCCTCGACCTGGGCGTGCGCGCCCATCCAGGTGGCCTGGCGGCAGCCGCTGGCAAACTCCCATTCGCCGCTGATGCGATAACCGCCCGGCACCGCCCTGGCGCGCGCCGCGTTCGGCGGCCCCCAGGCGACCAGTGCGCGCGGATCGTCGTAGATCGCGTGCGCCGCCGCCGGTTCCATGAAGGGGGCGATCAGCGCCGAGCTGTTGGCGACGAACAGGTTCCAGCCGACCGAGGCGTCGTGGCGGCTGGCCTCCTCGACCGTGTGCAGATAGACCCAGGGCTCGACCTCCTCGCCGGCGAAACGGCGCGGCAGCAGCAGGCGCAGCAGGCGCGCCTCGTGCAACCGGGTCAGCAACGGTTCGCCGATCCGCTGGCTCTGCTCGATCGTCGCCGCCGCGGCCTCGATCGCCGGGCCGAGATCGCGTGCCCGGGTGATCGGGTCGGCGCTGCTGACATGGTTCATGCGGCGGCTCACGATGGACGATGGATCGGCGATTACCGGCCGACAACGCCCGACTGTCAACGCGGCCACGGGGCGATCGGACGCGGCAGGGGACGGCCAGGGGCTGCGCCGGTTGCGCCTCCTTGGACCCCACCAAGGGACGCAGCCCCTTGCAACTCCGCCAAAGGGCGAGCCACCGGCCTTCGCCGGGCAGGCTGTTGGAACCCTTCACCGGGGGAGGGGGCGTACGGGTCGCGAGGTCCGCGGCGGAGCCCTGGCCCTCGTCGCTGTTGACGCATTGTATACCGGTCGGCAGGTAGGCGTAGGCTTGAGTGGAAGGAGCCGGTGGTGCGCCAATTCGCTTGCATGGTCCTGTTCGCCGTCGCCGCGTGCACTGCGCCGGTTGCGACACCGCCGCAGAGGTTCGTCGTGTTCTTCCAGGAATGGTCGGCGGCGATCGATCCACCGGCGCTCGCCGTGATCGGCGTGGCCGCGCAGTCGGCCAAGGACCATCCGGGGGCCCCGGTGAAGGTCTCCGGCTATGCCGACCCGACGGGCAGCGCCGCCGCCAACCACTACCTGTCGCTCACCCGGGCCCAGGTGGTTGTGGACCAGCTCGTGGCGGACGGCGTGGACGCTGGCCGCATCGGTATGGACGCGGAGGGGGCCACCGGCTTTGCCCTGACCAGCCAAGAGAGCCGGCGCGTGGGAATCGTCATCGGCGGTCCCTGAGCATGGACGGTTCGGCGCACCCGTTGCTGACCGAGCCCGAGGCGGTGGTGCGCCGGGTCTTCGGCTTTCCGGGGTTCCGCGGCTTGCAGGAACAGGTGGTGCGCCACGTGGTCGGCGGCGGCGACGCCCTGGTGCTGATGCCCACCGGCGGCGGCAAGAGCCTGTGCTACCAGGTCCCGGCGCTCTGCCTGCCCGGCACCGCGGTCGTCGTGTCGCCGCTGATCGCGCTGATGGACGACCAGGTCGCCGCGCTGCGCCAGCTCGGCATCGCCGCCGGCGCCTTGCATTCCGACCTCGACCCGGCCGAGGCGCGCGACGTCAGCCGCGAGCTGATCGAGGGCCGGCTCGACCTGATCTATGTCTCGCCGGAACGCTTGCTGTCCAACGGCACGCTGGAACGCCTGTCGCGCCTGCCGCTCGCGCTGTTCGCGATCGACGAGGCGCATTGCGTCTCGCAGTGGGGCCACGAGTTCCGCCCGGAGTATCGCGCGCTCGACTGCCTGCCCGCGCGCTTCCCCGGCATCCCGCGCATCGCGCTGACCGCCACCGCCGATCCGCGCACGCGGACCGACATCCTGCGCGGCCTGGCGATGCCGGACGGCGAGGTGTTCGTCGCCAGCTTCCATCGCCGCAATCTCGCCTTGGCGGCGGCACCGAAGATCGGCGAGACCGCGCAACTGCTCGAGGTGCTGGCGCGCCATTCGGGCGAGTGCGGCATCGTCTATTGCGGCTCGCGCGCCAAGACCGAGCGCATCGCGCAGAAGTTGCAGGACAAGAACATTCCGGCCATCGCGTTCCACGCCGGGTTGGAACCGGCGCACAAGCGCGCCTCGCTGATGCGCTTCCGCTCGGGCGAGCCGGTGGTGGTGGTGGCGACGATCGCCTTCGGCATGGGCATCGACCGGCCCGACGTGCGCTTCGTCGTGCACCTGGACATGCCGGACAGTCCGGAGGCCTGGTACCAGCAGATCGGCCGCGCCGGGCGCGACGGCGAGCCGGCCGAGGCGATGCTGCTGTATGGCGGCCAGGACATCGCCCAGGCGCGGCACTGGCTGGCGCAGTCGAGCGCGCCGGACGCGCAAAAGCACGTGATGCGCGCCAAGCTCGAGGAAATGATCGCGCTGACCGAGACGGCGTCCTGCCGCACCGCCACGCTGCTGGCCTGCTTCGGCGAAACCTTGGCGGAGCCGTGCGCGCACTGCGACACCTGCCTGGCGCCGCCCAGCACGGTCGATGCCACCGAGGAAGCGCGAAAACTGCTGTCGGCGGTGTATCGCACCGGACAGATTTTTGGCGCGTTGCATTTGGCTGCCGTGCTGCGCGGCGAGAAGACCGACGCAGTGCTGCGCCATGGACATGACCGCCTGCCGACCTTCGGCCTCGGTGCCGGACGGACCTCGGCCTACTGGCGCGGGCTGATCCGCCAGTTGATCGGCCTCGGCGTGCTCGACATCGACACCGAGGGCCATGGCGGGCTGTTCCTGGTGGCGGACAAGGCCCGCCCGATCCTGCGCGGCGAGCAGAGCGTGATCCTGCGCGAGGCCGGGGTTGTCCGGCCGCGACGGGGGCGGGAAGCGGCGTTCGCGCCGGCGGGCCAGGGCGCGGGCAAACCCGGGCGCCGGTTCGGGGGCCAGCCCGGGGGCGAGCCGGGGGGCCAGGATGGCGGCCGGGGCGCTTGGGTGGGGTCCGAGCCGGGGCAGGGCGCCGGCCAGGGGGCGGCGCCGGAGGGCCTGTTCGGCGCGTTGCGTTCCTGGCGTGCCACCGAGGCGAAAGCGCAAGCGATCCCGCCCTACGTCATCTTTCACGACACCGTGCTGCGCGACATCGCCGCGGTGCGCCCGCAGACCCTGGAGGAGCTGGGCCAGATCAAGGGCGTCGGCGCCTCCAAGCTTGAGCGCTACGGGCTGCGCGTGTTGACCGTGCTGACGGAGGCTCGCGCGTAGCGGATCGGGTTGAGGCGGAATGGAACCGGGTACACCTTTCCCGATCTTCGTGGGCTTGGGACGCGAAGAGCGGCCAAGGTCGGGGAGCGAAGCAACAGCGGTGAGGCTGGTGCACGCGGCACCACCCTCACCCGCCTCGCCAGGGCTCGGCGACCTCGCCCGCTCACGGGAGAGGTGAACGCCCGTCAGTCACCGGCCGGTACGGCAGCGACGTCCTGCGGCATCAGCCGACCGAGCTGGCCCGGCGCGCGCTGGACCACCAGGTGGCGATCATGGAACGCGGCCACGCTCGGACGGTGCGCGATCGAGACGATCGTGGTGTGCGGCAGGCGCTCCTTCAGGGTGCGATACAGGTGCGCCTCGGCGTCGGGGTCGAGGCTGGCGGTTGCCTCGTCCAGGAACAGCCAGTCGGGCTTGGCCAGCAGCGCGCGGGCCATGGCGACGCGCTGTTGCTCGCCGCCCGACAGGCGCTGGGCCCAATGCTCGTCCGCGTCCAGCTGGTCGACGAACTGCGGCAAGCCGGCATCGCGCAGCGCCTGGTTGATTTCCTCATGCGTGTGCATGCTGGGCGGGTCCGGGTAGCAGACGACATGGCGCAGCGAGCCGAGCGGGATGTAGGCGCGCTGCGGCAGAAACAGCACCCGCCCGGCGGGAAGCTGCACCTGGCCGTGGCCAAACGGCCAGATCCCGGCGATCGCGCGGAACAGGGTCGATTTGCCGGAGCCGGAAGGTCCCGACACCACGACCGAGGTGTCGCGGTTGAGCGTCAGGTCGATATTCTGCAACAGCTTGGCGCCGTTCGGCAGCTCGATCGTGACGTCGCGCAGGGCGACCACGTCCTCGCGCCCGGCGGCCACGGTCAGCCCCTCGCCGGCGGCGGCGCGGGCCAGCACGATGGCGCGGTGGAACGTGGTCAGACGCTCGACGGTGGCGCGCCAGACGGCCAGCGTCGCATACGACGTTGACGAACCACGACAACGCCCCTTGCACCTGGCCGAACGCGTCGGCGGTCTGCATCAGACCGCCAAGCTGCAACTGGCCGGAGAAGTAGCGCGGCGCGGCGACCACGAAGGGGAAGACCATCGCCACCTGGTTGTAGCCGACCACCAGCGAATTGAGCAGCTTGGTGCGGACCATGATCGCCCACCAGTTGTGGATCACGTTGCTGAAGCGGGTCGAGCAGCCCGTGCTTTTCCTCGGTCTCGCCGTTATACAGCGCGACCCCTTCCATGTTCTCGCGCAGGCGCACCAGGGCATAGCGGAAATCCGCCTCGACCCGCTGCTGGCGGAAGCGCAGCGGGATCAGCGGCCGCCCCACCAGGTGCGTCAGCCAGGTGCCGACCACGGCATAGAGCAGGGCGATCCACACCATGTAGCCGGGCACGCGGATCCCGAACAAGGTCAGCGCGCCCGACAGGCTCCAGAGAATCCCCAGATAGCTGAACAGCGAGACCACGTTCGACAGCAGGTCCAGCCCGATCGACAGCGTGCTGTTGACGAAATCCCGCAAATCGTCGGCGATACGCTGGTCGGGGTTCTCGGTGCCCACCGCCGCGCGATCCATGGTGAGGCTGATGCGGTAATAGGCGCGATCCGCCAGCCACTCATCCAGGAAGCGGGTCGTCATCCAGCGGCGCCAGCGAATTTCCAGCCACTGGGTCAGATAGACCCGGTAGACGCCCACCAGGATGTAGACGGCAGCGACCTCGCAGAAGCCCGGCATGAAGCCGAACTCGCCCCAGCGGTAGAGGAACAGCAACTGGATGAAGGCCTGCCAGTCCTTGTGCTGCAACGAGTTGTACATCTCCCGGTTCCAGAAGCTCAGCACCACGCCGAGCCCGACCATCAGCAGGTTGAAGGCGATGATGACGAGCAGCAGGCCCCAGGCCGACCATTTCTCCTCGGAGTGGTAATACGGCCGGGCCAGGCGCCAGGCATCTTTCAGGAACGGACCGAGACCGCGCATGCAGGGTTCATCTCTCTGTTGTCGGCGTGAGCCGTGTGTTCAGTGCGGCGAGCCAGGCACGCAGGCGATGCCGGTTCACGCCGAAATCCGAACGTCCATACACGCTCCGCGAGTAGAGCACGAGCGTACTGGCCTGCTTGCCTTCGGCCACCACCTGGACGGTCACCAGGTCAGGGAAGTTGAACACCGCGCTGCGCGCCACCCAATGCGCCTGCAGCCGCTCGGGGTAGATCGCCGCCGGAAAGGTTCGCGGCTGCGCCACGGCAACGGCGCGGATGGCCGCGAACAACCGCGCGGCGGGGACCTGGTAGAGCGGCGTGACAATGTCCGGCGGCACCATCGTCGCGGCGTATGGCCCCGGCACCGCCGGCCCGGCCAATGCCGTGTTGGATGGGGCCGTGTTGGATGGGGCCGTGTTGGATGGGGCCGTGTTGGATGGGGCCACGTTTGGGGCGGCGAGCTGCCCGATCCTCGCGATGTCCATGACCGGTGGCACCGGCAATCCCGCCGCCCCGGTGGCGGCGCAGGCCGGCAGCAGCAGACCGATCAGCCAGGCAAACGGGAACATGGCGCGACCGCATGGCCTGAATTCCCCGTTGGGGCAAGTTACCAACCGGCAAGTTGCCACGCGGCAGGTGCCACCGGCGGGCGACCGAAGCGGGCGCCGCGCGCAATGCCGGGCAAGCGGCCGGACGATTAGCGGTCTGTTTACCTCGGGCATGCTGCCATGGCCGGCGAACACCCTGTTGGTCCCGTCATGTCCCGTCCCGCCGCAGCTGATCAACCGACGACATGCGTCCTGGCCCATCGGGGCTTTGCCCTGTTGGGCACGCCGCTGTTCCGCCGGGCCGAAACCGACAACGCCCCGGTCATGTCGGTGGCCCTCGGCGAGCGGCAGGTGGCCCTGCCGCTGCGCTCGCTGCAGCGCGAATTCGGCATCGAGGACGATACGCCGGACGGTCGGATGCTCGGCCTCATCGCCGAGGCATTGGAGTTCGTCACCGCCCTGCGGATCGGCGATCCGCTGCCGCGCGAGGTCTGCACCGGCGAGGCAAGCTGGGAGCCGGACGCCTCGCACCAGACCCTGGCCAGCGCACGCCTGCGCATGCAGCTTGTCGCCTGGGTCAACGCCGGCTCGGGGACCGACGCGCCGGAAATGAATGCCGAGGCGTTGTTGCGCGTGGCCGACGATCCGGTACTGCGCCGGCAGGTGCAGGACGCGTTGGACCACGCCGCCATGGCGCTGGGGCTCGCCAGCCAGCAAGCCGTCGTGCAGCTGCTGGAGGACCTGGCGCACGAGCTGGCGTTCGTCGAATTGTTGCGAGATCGGTTGCTCCGGCGGGTCCAGGCGATGGCGCAGAAGATCGAACACATGGTGCGGGCCTGGCGTGGGGACTCGTCGCAGACCGAATCGCTGACCCAGGTCCGCCGGCTGACCGGGATTGCGCTCAAGGAGATGACGCGACGCTTCGATCAGCTCGATGCGCAGACCGGCGAGGTGATGGCCACGCTGCGCAACGCCGACAGCCAGCGTGCCTTCATTCGCACCAACCGTGACTGGCTGTACCGCAGTCAACGCGCCTGGCAGCCGGTCCTGGACGACTGGGATGAAGCGGAGACGGAATTCGGCGACGGCTCGCGCGCACTGCTCGCGCGCACCTATCGGTTCCTCGCGCCGCGTTACATGCCGGTGACCGAATGGCTGCCGCCGGCACAGCTTGAGCGCAAGAAGGCGCCGCTCCGGCAGATGGCGTGGTGACGCACGCGGCACCAAATTCGCTGCCCGCGTGCGTCTTCCATGGTTTTATACCAGGCGTCCGAATGATCGACTCTTCGGCGTCGCACCCTCGTCATGCCGGCCCCCGGGTCGGGCCGCAGGCCCGCCCGAGGACAGGCTCCGGCCGGCATCCACGACTTCTTGCCTGCGTACAGCAAGCAAAATCGTGGATGCCGGGCCTGCACCCGGCATGACGAGGCCGCGACGCCAATAGGTCAAACTTTCCGCCACCTGGTATTACAGGCCGAACAGCCGCGCGGCGTTGCCGCCGGCGATCGCGGCGGTGGTGGCGGGGCTGAGGCTTGCCGCCGAGGCCAGATGGCCGATCGGATCATATTCGCCCATGTCGTACGGATAGTCGGTGCCCAGCAGCACCCGCTCGGGCCCGAACAGCCTGACCAGCGCCTCCAGTTGGTGCGGCGTAAAGACGATGGTGTCGACGTAGACCCGCTTCAGATAGGTGGTGGGGGGCTGGGGCAGATCGCCATGGCTGTCGCTGCGCGCGCCCCAGGCATGGTCGATCCGCCCGGAATAGGCCGGCAGATAGCCGCCGCCATGCACCGCGATCAGCTTCAGCGCGGGATGGCGCTTCAGCACGCCGTCGAAGATCAGGTTGTGCAGCGCCATCGTGGTGTCGAGCGGGTTGCCGATGACGTTGTTGAAGTAGGAACGGCCGAAGCGGCGGGCTTCGGTGAACCCCGCCGGGTGGACCATCACCACCGCGCCCAACGCCTCGGCCTTGGCCCAGAACGCGGCGAAGTCGGGATCGGAGATTTCCTGCTCGCCGACATGGGACAGGATCTGCACGCCCTTGAAGCCGAGCTTGCCCATGCAGCGCGCCAGTTCGTCGGCGGCAGTCGCGCCGCCGGCCTGCAGCGGCACGGTGCCCATCGCCTTGAGCCGGTCCGGCCGCTGCGCCACCGCCGCGGCGATGCCGTCGTTGACCAACTGCGCCGTCCTGATGCCGATCTCCGGCGGCACGGTGTAGAAGGACTGCGGCGGGGCCGGCGAGACGATCTGGATGTCGATCCCCATCTCGTCCATCGTGGCCAGACGCAGCTTCAGCTCGGTCAGGTGGCCGTGGCGGTCCGCGTCCTGCTTGCGGGTCAGGATGCGGGTCGCCTCGGTGAAGTGTTGCGCACGCGGATCGGGCGGCACGTGCGGGCCGGCGAACGCCGCCGCGGCCTCGACCGCCATATGCGCGTGCATGTCGATCGTGGTGCTGGATGGGCGGATGTCGCGGCCGGGCCTGCCATGCTGGCGCGCCGCCGTCAGTCCGTACCGATTGGTTGTTCAGCCATCGTTGTCCCCCCCTTGGGCCGCTGTCGTCGCAGCCTAGTGCCCTGCGTCACCGATTCTGCGGCGATTTCGCGACCCGCTTGCGGGACTCTACCGAGGTCGCCGGCGGACGCGGAACAAGCGCAATATAAGCCACTCGGGGCACTGGCACCGGTGCGCAGGGAGTCTGCCCGCTTGCCGTGGCTTGATCCCGGCGCCGGGAAGGCCCGCCGCCCGACGAACGGCCGAGCGCATGAGAGGCGCGCCGGGCTTGCGCTGCATCACCTCGGCTTCTCCACGCCGGTTACGATGTGGTGCATCGCAGGTGCGTCAACACGTCCGTAACCATCTGTCCGCGGCACCGCGAAGCAAGAATTTTACCGCAGATGAAGCAAGGCGATGCACGCCGATGCACGCAGATGGCACCGTGCTGAATGATCTGTCGGGGCAGGTGATCGGCTGCGCGTTCAGCGTGCTCGATACGCCTGGGGCCGGGTTCCTGGAAAAGGTCCATGAGGATGCGTCGGCTTTTGCAGTTCCTGCGGCCCGCCTATCGGTTGTGCAACAATGTGCCGCCAGTGGGGTACTACCGGAACGTGGTGGTCGGCGACGACTTCGTGGACCTGCGGGTCGAGGGCGCGCTTCCGGTTGAGCTGACCACCGTCAAAGCACTGGACGACGCACGCATGCCCCGGCTGCTTGCCCCAGGGGTCGGATGCCATGCGCCAATGACCGCAAGGCGACCGGCCCGCAGCCCCGCCCGCTGGTTGATTTCGCCAAGCCGCGCCTGGAGACCAAACGCTGGCGCACGACCGGTGAACCGCACGGACCCATCGGCGTGCATCGGCGTGCATCGCCTTCCTTCATCTGCGGTAAATTCTTGCTTGTCCTGCCGCGCCACAAGCGCACAACGCGGGCCGCGGCCGCAGGCGATCGCAGACTCTCCGAGCCACGGCCGGCGTGTGCCCAACCGGTCAGAATCACGATGCAGGGGTATCGGTCATCTGCGTCACCGATCTTGTGGCGACGTCGCGACTTGCTTGCGACGCTTTCAGGGACAATCGACGGAGCATGAATCCAGGCAATATCAACGACTCGGGGCATTATACCAGGTAGCGAAAGGACCGACTCTTCAACGTCATGGCCAGCGGAGGCCGGCCATCCACGACTTTTCTGTTGCCAGCAAGGAAGTCGTGGATGGCCGGCCTCCGCCGGCCATGACGTGATGCGGTGCCGGTGGGTCAATTCTTTCGCCACCTGGTATTAGAGCATGTCCGACCGGTCCGGAAACGGCCCGGCGCGGCCCAGCCCGGCGCAGCGTGCCCGCGATGGACCGTTCTTGCGGGGGATTGACGTCCGAATTGCATCGCGTCCGTCGCGAATCGCCGCGGCCGACCGCCCCTGACAATCCCCCAGACTCCGGCGCCCGGTTCGGCGCGACAGGCAGTCTCCCCGACCGTGCCGGCCAGCCCCAGTGCGGCATTGCGATGCGACAACCGGGCGAACCGGCGGATCACGTTACGCTGCCAGAACCGATGCGTAACTTCGATGGCGCACCGGCCGCTGCCGGTGATCAGAACATCTCCAGCAGCCTGGTGTTGTCGGCGAGCTCGGCCGGAACGCCACGGAAGATGATGCGGCCCGACTTCATCACCGCGACGCAGTCGGAAATGGCGAAGGCGTCGCGGACATTCTGCTCGACCAGCAGGATCGACATGCCCCGCTCCTGTTGGAACCGCCGGATCGGCTGCAGCAGATCCTGGAACAGCTTGGGCGCGAGCCCGATCGACGGCTCATCCATCAGCAGGATCGACGGCCGCAGCAACAGCGCGCGGCCGATCGACACCATCTGCTGCTGCCCGCCGGACAGCGTGCTCGCCCGCCGGTGCCAGAACGTACGGATCGCCGGCAAGGCGGCGAACACCTCCTCGATGCGCGCCGCGGCATCCGACTTGGGGACGCGGATCGACCACAGCGCCAGGGTGAAAATCTCGTGCACCCGCAGGCTGGGGAAGATCCCGCGTCCCTCCGGAACATAGGCCACGCCGGCGGACGCCATCGCGGCGGGAACCGGCGTCAGCGTCTGGCCGCACAGCCGCAGCAGGCCGGCGGAGGGCTGGTGCAGCCCGAAGAACAGCTTCAGCAGCGTCAACTTGCCCGCCCCGTTATGGCCCGCGAGGCAGAGCACCTGGCCCGCGGGCAGCGCCAGATCGACGCCGCTCAGCACCTCGCGTCCGCCGTAGCCGGCGGAGACGTTGACCGCTTCCAGCGCCGGCGCGCTCATGCGCGGTCGCCGAAATAGATCGCCGCCAGCGCCTTGTCGCGCAGGATCTCGGCCGGCTCGCCCTCGGCGAGCTTCCGCCCCGCGTCGAGGAAGGCGATGCGGTCCGCCACTTCCGTCACGATGTCGAGGTTGTGCTCGATCAGGCAGACGGTGATGCCCTCGGCGGTGGCGGCGCGCAGCAGCCCGACGAAATGCGCGCGCGACGGCGGATCCAGCCCGGAGGCGGGCTCGTCGAGCAGCCAGATGCGGGCGCCGGTCGCGATGATGCGCGCGAGCGAAAGGAACTTGCGCTCGGCATAGGCGAGATCGATCGCCCGCGCGCTCGCCAGCCCGTCGAGCCGGGTCCGCTCCAGCGCCGCGGCCACGCGGTCCTGCCGCCCCCGCCGCGAAGCTGCCCCGCCGGCCTGCCAGAACCACGCCGCCGGCTCGGTCGCCGCACGCACATTGTCGCGCACCGTCATGTGCCCGAACAGCCGCAGATCCTGGAAGCTGCGCGCGATGCCGAGCCGGGCGACGCGATGCGGCGCCAGCCCGGTGATCGGCCGCCCCGCCAGCAGGATGCGCCCGGCATCGGCGCGCAGATTGCCGGTGACGAGGTTGAAGATCGTGGTCTTCCCCGCGCCGTTCGGACCGACCAGGGCGGTCACGATGCCGCTCCCCAGTTCGAGCGTGAAATCCGCCACCGCCGCGATGCCGTCGAAGTGCTTGCTTAGCCCGTCGAGTGCGAGCAGCGCGGTCATTGCCGTCGGGTGCGCAGGGTGACGAGGCCGCCGGGACGGAAGATCATCAGCAGCGTCATCACCAGACCGTAGAGCATCTGCTGCACCACGCCGATATCGGTGGCGCGAACCCCGGGGATGAACGACAGCGCGGCCGGCAGCAGCAGGATCAGCACGGTGCCGACCAGCGGCCCGACCAGCGTACCGGTGCCGCCGATGATCACCATCGCCATGATCAGCACGGACTGGTCGAGGGTGAAGCTTTCGACGTTGATGAACTGCACCTGCGCCGAATACAGCGCCCCGGCGATCCCGGCATAGCCGCAGCCGAGGGCGACGGCGAGCGTCTTGAGCACCGGCACATTCTTGCCCAGCGCCTCGGCGGCGGTCTCGTTGTCGCGGATCGCCATCAGGGAACGCCCGAAGCTCCCGCGCATCAGCACCCGGGTCAGCAGCAGCACGCCGCCGAGGCAGCCGAGGCAGGCGGCCAGCATGGCCAGCGGCGCGCTCAATGGCAGGCCGAGCAGGCTCGCCGGGGGAATGCCGACCAGGCCGCCGAAGCCGCCGGTGACCGGCTTGGCCTCGGTGAACACGGTGACCGCCAGCATCTGCAGCCCGAGGCTGGCGATGACGAAATACTCGTCCCGCACGCGCAGCGCGGGCAGCGCGAGGCAGAGCGACAGCAGCCCCGCCGCTGCCGCGCCCACCGCCGCGGCGGCCAGCAGATCGGGCGTGACGTTCAGCGAAAGCTGCGCCGCCGCATAGGCGCCCACGCCGAAGAACACCGCCTGGGCGATGCTGAAGATGCCGGCATAACCGATCAGGATGTTCAGGCTGGTGGCGAGCACGCAGAAGATCGTGGCCAGCGTCGCCAGGTTGACGAGATAGGCGGTCATCGGGCGACGACGAAGCCGAACAATCCGCGCGGGCGCAGCAGGATGAAGGCGAACAGCACGATGAAGCTGGCCGCCTCGCTCCACTGCGTGTTCAGCAGCGTCACCGAGAGGTTCTCGGCCACCCCGAGCAGCAGGCCGCCGAGGGCGGCACCGGTCACGCTGCCGATGCCGCCGACGATGGTCGCGGCCAGGCTGATCAGCATGACGTGCGCGCCGACCGTCGGTTGCAGACCGGTGATCGCCGCGGTCAGCACCGCACCCGGGACGCACAGCGCGGAGCCGATCGCGAAGGCCAGTGCCGAGAGCCGGCTGGCCGACAGGCCGTAGGCACGCAGCAGCTCGGGGCTCTCCGACAGCGCCCGCAGGCCGATCCCGGCGCGGGTGAAGCGGAGAAACCCGGCGAGGGCGGCGAACAATACCACCGCGGTGGCCAGCGCCACCCAGAAGATCGGGGCGAGATACAGCCCGGGCAGCACCTCGACCGCCTGGGTGAGGGGCGAGGAGATGGCCACGAAGCTGCGGCCGAACAGTTCCTCGATCAGGCTCTGCACCATGATGGTCACGCCGAAGGAGGCGACGAAGACGGTGAAGAACGACGCTTCGTGGCGCTGGATCGGCCGGTACACCAGCCGCTCCATCCCAAGGCCGAAGACGACCGCGACGGCGACCGCCAGCACCGCCGCCAGCGGCCAGCCAATGCCGGCGGCATCCGCCTTCACGAAGGCGTAGCCGGCGAGCGCGAAGGCCGCGCCCTGGGCGACATGGAAGATGCGGGTGGCCCCGAAGATCAGGGCGAAGCCCGCCGCGGTCAGCGCGTAGAGCAGGCCGGTCTGGATGCCGGTAACGACCAGCTGGGCGAACAGCATGTCAGCCGATCTTCGTGATGGCACCGCCCTCGCCGAACCGGTTGATGACGATCGGCAGCGCGATGTCGCCCTTTTCATCGAACGTGCCGGTGCCGCCGACCAGCGGGAAGCTGCGCACCTTCAGCAACTGCTCGCGCAGCGTATCGCCGTCCACCGCTTTGCCCTGCTTCTCCAGCCCCGCAGCGAGCAGGGCAAACAGCCGGACCGCGTTGTAGTAGTTCTGGTGATAGGGCGTCGGGTCGGTGTGATACTTCGCCCGCCAGTCCTGCACGAACCGGCGGGTGACCGGGTCGGGACTGTTCCAGTCGTGCGCCTGGGCGGTGAACACCAGGCCGTTGGCCTGCGGCAGCGCGCGCACCGAGGGGATGTTGACGCCGGAATAGGACAGCAACTGCTGGCTGATCCCGTTGTTGCGCAACTGCTTGATGATCACCGCCTGCTGCGCGCCGTAGCTGGCGAAATAGACCGCATCCGGCTTGACCGCGCGCAGCTTGGCGGCGATCGCGGCGAACTCCTGGTCCGTCGGCGAGATGCTGTATGCCGCCGCCACGGAACCGCCGGCCTTGCCAAGCGTGGATTTCAGCGCGTCCATCACCCCATTGCCGAACGGATCATCGATATAGATCGCCGCGATGCGCTTGATCTGTTTCGTCATCAGCCACGGCACGAGAGCGGCAACCTCGATATTCGCCAGCGGGATGATGTTCCAGAAATACGGCGTGAGTCCCGCCAGGTCCGGCCCGACGCCGCCGCCATTGACCAGGATCGTCTTGGCCCGCGCGCCGATCGGCGCCGCCGCCTTCGAGACCCCGGTGAAACCCACCAGCACGTAGACGGCGCCATCGACGTTCACCAGCTTGCTCATGCCGATGGCGCCGCCCTGCGGGGTCGCCAGGCTGTCGACCGCCTGCATCACGACCGGGTGCGACAGCATCTTGTCCGCCGCGATATGGGCCAGCGCCATGTCGGCGCCGGCGGTGAAGATCTGCCCATACTCGGCATTCGGCCCCGACATCGGGAACAATGTGCCGAGCACATAGGGCGCCGCGGCGGCACGGGCCAGTCGTGACGCAACGACGCCCATGGACGCACCAAGGACAACGGTTCGACGGCCCAACATGGCGTTTCCCTTCATGGCAATTTGCCTTGTTGACATCGACCATGCTTTCGCACCAAGAGCGTGTCAAGCGCAGCAGCAAGTCTCAATTGGGCTGATCCGGGCGGCCGCTCTCCGGCATGGCCGGCCCGCGGCTAGGCCCCCGGGGGATGACCATGCCGGGGAGGCAACGTCGTCTGGCCAAAACGAGAATTGCTGCGCGCGCCGGCCACATCCCATGCATCGCAAATGGATCGCGCCCGGACCGGAATGCCGGCACGTCCGCGGGCTGGATCATGCCCGTGGTCATGCCCACCGTCATCCCAGAGCACGGTCCAGCACGCGCACCGAATGCACCGCCGCGCGCCCGGCCAGATCGCGAATCTGGTGGCGGCACGATGTGCCGTCCGCCACGATGATGTCCTCCGGCGCGGCCGCGCGCACCGCCGGCAGCAGCGACGCCTCGGCCATCGCGCGCGAGACGTCCTGCGTCTCCGCCTGGTAGCCGAAGCTGCCGGCCATGCCGCAGCATGACGAGGCGATCGGCTTGACCGTCAGGTCCGGCACCTGTTGCAAAACGGCAATGGCATCCGGGAACGCGCCGAACGATTTCTGGTGGCAGTGCCCATGCACATGCGCGGTGCCGGCGAGCGGACGCAGCGGCAGCGCGATCTTCTCGCGCGCCAGGAATTCCGCCAGCAGCATCGCGCGCCCGGCCAGCGCGTCCGCCTCGGCCCCGGGATGCAACGAGCGAAACTCGTCGCGCAGGGTGAACAGGCAGGACGGCTCCAGCCCGATCACCGGCAGCGTGCCCGCCAGGCGGCGCAGCGTGCGCCCGGCCTCGGCGCGCGCCTGGTCGACCAGTCCGGCGGCGAGAAATGTCCGCCCGCAGCACAGCGGGCGCCCGCGCGTGACCGGCAGCCTGGCGCGATAGCCGGCGGCGGCCAGCACGCGCAGCGCCGCGCGCAAATTCTCCGGCTCGAAATAGCGATTGAACGTGTCCGCCAGCAGCAGAACCTCGCCGCGCGGCTTGGCCGGCGCCAGCGCGGCGGCCTCGGCATCGCGAAAGAAGTCGCGCCGCCAGGAAGGCAAGGGGCGCGCCGCGGCAAGGCCGAGCCAGCGCTCGCCCATGCGGCGCAGCAGCGGGACCGCGTTGCGCAGGTTAACCAGCGGCGCGAGGCGCGCGGCGAACGGCGCGTAGCGCGGCAGTTCGGCGATCAACGTCTCGCGCACGCCGACGCCGTGCCGCTCGGCGCGCGCCGCCAGCACTTCGATCTTCAGCTTCGCCATGTCCACGCCGGTCGGACACTCGCGCCGGCACGCCTTGCACGACACGCACAGCGCCATGGTGTTGGCCAGCGCATTCGAGGCCATCGCGTCGGCGCCGAGCTGGCCGGTCAGCGCCAGGCGCAGCGTGTTGGCGCGCCCGCGCGTCAGATGCCGCTCGTCGCGGGTGACGCGCCAGGACGGGCACATCACGTTCGCATCGAAGGCCCGGCAGGTGCCATTGTTGTTGCACATCTCGACCGCGCCCAGCATGCCGCCGAGCGGCCCGGGATGGTCCGACCAATCGAGCTTCGGGGCGAAGTCGCGCGCCGGCGCGTAGCCCGGGCTGTAGCGGAACAGCGAGCGGTCATCCATCCGCGGCGGACGCACCACGCGCCCGGGGTTGAGCAGGCCGCGCGGATCGAACGCGTCCTTCACCGTTTCGAAGGCGCGCGCGATGCGGGCGCCGAACATCACCGCGTTGAACTCGCTGCGCACGATGCCGTCGCCGTGCTCGCCGGAGTGCGAGCCCTTGTACTCGCGCACCAGGGCGAAACATTCCTCGGCCACCGCGCGCATCGTTGCCACGTCGTGCGGGTCCTTCATGTTCAGCACCGGGCGGACATGCAGGCAGCCGACCGAGGCATGCGCGTACCAGGTTCCCTTGGTGCCGTGCCGGGCGAACACGTCGTTCAGCCGCTCGGTGTAGTCGGCGAGGTCTTCCAGGTTGACCGCGCAATCCTCGATGAAGGAGACCGGCTTGCCGTCGCCCTTCATCGACATCATGATGTTCAGCCCGGCCTCGCGCACCGCGGCGATGGCGGCCTGGAAGCCCGGCTCCAGCGCCCGCACCACGGCGTTCGGATGGCCGAGATCGCCCATCAGCGCATCCAGCTCGCCCAGCCTGGCGCGCAGCGCGGCGTCGTCATCGCCATGGAACTCGACGATCAGCAGGCTGTCCGGCTCGCCCATCACCATCGCATCGATCGTGGCGCGGAAGATCGGGATGCCGCGGCCAAGGTCGATCATGGTGCGATCGACCAGTTCGACCGCCTCGGGGTCCAGCTTGACGATGTGCTGCGCCGCCGCCATGGCCTGGCGGAAGCCGGGGAACTGGCAGATGCCCAGCACCTTGCGCGGTTTGATCGGATGCAGCTTGAGCTCGATGGCGGCGGAGAAGGCCAGCGTGCCCTCCGATCCCACCAGCAGCCGCGCCAGGTTCTCCCGCCCCGCCGCGCGCGAAGCCGGCGTCAGCACGTCGATGTTGTAGCCGCCGACGCGACGCAGCTGGCGCGGGAAGCGCGCGGCGATCTCCTCGGCCTCGCTGGCGCCCAGCGCGCGCAGCCGCTGGATCAGCTCGGCGATCGGCGCCGGCACCTCGGCACCCAGGTTGTCCGGAACGGTGGCAAAACGGTGGCGCGTGCCGTCGGCCAGGATCGCGTCGATCGCGTGCACGTTGTCCGCCATGAGGCCGTAACGGATCGACTTCGAACCGCACGAGTTGTTGCCGGCCATGCCGCCGATCGTGCAGCGCGCATGGGTCGATGGATCGACCGGGAAGAACAGGCCGTGCGGGCGCAGCGCCGCGTTCAGATGCGCCAGCACCAGGCCCGGCTCGACCAGCGCAACCCGCGCCGCCGGATCGACCTGAAGGATGCGGTTGAAATGCTTCGCGCAGTCGATCACCAGGGCGCGGTTCACCGTCTGGCCGCACTGGCTGGTGCCGGCGCCGCGCGGCAGCACCGGCACGTCGTGTTCGCGCGCGATCGCCAGCACGGCGGCGACGTCGGCGACGGTTTTCGGCACCACGACGCCGATCGGCTCGATCTGGTAGATCGAGGCGTCGGTGGCATAGCGCCCGCGATCGGCGCGGCCGAACAGCACCTCGCCTTCGATCGCGCGCGCGATCTGAGTGGCCAGCCGGGAGTCGCCCGGCGCAAGCATGGTGGCAGTATGTGTGGACATCGCTCTCGTGCCTGCTGTCGCTGCGGCCGGTCAGAGTCCGGCGGCTGGCGCCGCGGCGCCGATGGTCCGGGCGATCGTTTCAGCCGGCGGGTCGCCGGCGGTCGGTCCGACCACCGGCACCAGCCCTTGTGCGCCGGGCAGTGCGCGCATCGTCCGCGTGGCGGCCACTCCATCCATCTCCGGCATCATCACGTTCATCGGAATGTGATCGTAGGGCAAGGACCGGGCGGCTTCCATGGCCTGTTTTGCCGCGCCGAGGCCGCGGCGCGCGAAGCAAGGCCGGGGCTTCGCCCCGGACCCCACCAAGGGGCGCTGCCCCTTGGAACCCCGCCAAGGGCGGAGCCCTTGGAACCCTTCACTGGGAGTGTGGGGAGGGGAAGGGGGCGTAGGGGCGAGGCAACGGGGCGCCGTCCGGCATGCCGGACGGCGCCCCTTTGCCTCGCCCCTACGCCCCCTTCCCCTCCCCACACTCCCAGTCATGGAGTCCAGAGGCCGCTGCCTCTGGTGGGGGTCCAGGGGGCAAAGCCCCCTGGCGGGGTTCGGGGCGGAGCCCCGACCTTGCTTCGCGCGACCTGATCCTGTCGCCGCCCGGCATTCGGATGCACCATGCGCGGAGGCTCTCGCCCACCCGCCCGGAGCAACTCATGGCCATCGTCCTCACCGAAAATTTCCGCGCCCTGTTCTATGCGCCGTTCTATGCCGCGCACGCGATCGGCGCCTACGCCGCGGCGGGGGTCGACGTCGCCCTGCGCGCGTCGCCGGACCCGGCCAGCAGTGCCGCGGCGGTGCACTCAGGCGCGGCCGACGTCATGTGGGGCGGGCCGCTGCGCGTGCTGTTGACCCACGCCAAGGACCCGGCGTCGGACCTCGTCTGCTTTTGCGACGTGGTCAAGCGCGACCCGTTCTTCATTGTCGGCCGCACGCCCAACCCGGCGTTCCAGTTTGCCGACCTGCTCGGCCGCCGCTTCGCCTCCGTCGCCGAGGTGCCGACGCCGTGGCTCTGCCTGCAGGACGACCTGCGTCGCGCCGGCGTCGATCCCGCCGCGCTCGCGCGCGTCTCCGGCCCGAGCATGGCGGACAACGCCGCCGCGTTGCGCGCCGGCAGGCTTGACGCGGTCCAGCTGTTCCAACCGCATGCCGAGGACCTGCTCGCCTCCGGCGTGGGGCACTTATGGTATGCCGCCGCATCGCGCGGCCCGACCGCCTACACCGCGCTGGTCACCCGCCGCTCGGTGATCGCCGCGCGGCGGAAAGAGCTTGTCGCCATGGTCCGCGCCATGCGCCGGACCTTGCACTGGATGGCCGCCACCGGCGCCGCCGACATCGCCCTCGCCCTGGGCGATTGCTTTCCCGCCATTCCGCGCGACCTGCTCGCCGGCGCCATCGCGCGCTACCAGGCGCTCGATCTCTACGCGACCGATCCGGTGATGCCCAGCGAGGGGTTCGCGCGGCTGAAGGCGGCGATGCTGTCCGGCGGCGCGCTGACGCGGGACATCGCCTTCGCGGCATGCGTGGACAACAGCCTGGCGCAGCAGGACGCCGCGTCCGAATGATGCAGGCGCCGCCGGTTGGGGCGGTTGGCCACAAGGCCCCGCGCTTGCTTCGGTGGCGCGACGGGCTGGCCTTGCCGCGTGGCCGCCGGTATACGGGCGCCCGGGCGGACTGGGATTGGTTGGATGATTTCGCTGTTTCGCCGCTACCTGGAAACCTGGGTCGCGCGCGCGTTCTTCCTGCTGATGGTGGTCGCCTTCGTCATCTGGGGCGTGGGCGACGTCGTGCGGCTGGTCGGCACCGACACCTGGGTTGCCAAGGTCGGTGGCCAGACGATCGAGGTGCCGCAGGTGCAGCAGGCGTTCGAACGCCAGATCGCCGACCTGACGCGCCGGCTGCCGCCGGGCAGCGACATCACGCCCGAGATGCGCCGCGCGGTTGCCACGGCGTCGGTCCAGGGGCTGATCAGCCAGGCCGCGGTCACGCAGGCGGAGCGGCGCCTGGGCATCGTCGTGCCGGATGCGGCGGTGCGCCAGGAGGTGTTCGCCGTCCCGCAGTTCCACGGCGCCTCCGGTCGGTTCGATCGGGCGACGTTCGAGGCGGTGCTGCGCAACAACAACCTGACCGAGCAGCGGTTCCTGGAAGACGTCCGCGCCAACCTGGCGGAGCGGCAACTGACCGATGCGCTGGCGGCCGGTGCCGCGCCGCCCGCCGTCCTGGTCAACCAGGTGTTCGCCTACCAGTTCGAGAAGCGGTCGGCGGACCTGGTGGCGTTGCCGTTCAGTGCCGTTCCCGCCCCCCCGGCGCCGCCCGAGGCGGTGCTGCAGCGGTGGTACGACAACCATCCGGACCTCTACAGCACGCCGGAATATCGCCGGATCAAGGCGGTGGTGCTGTCGCCGGAGACCTTGGCGAAGGACATCCCGATCACCGAGGCGGACCTGCGCGCGGCCTACGACGCCCGCAAGGCGCAGTATGTGAAGCCGGAGCGCCGCTCCGTGCAGGTGATCCAGGTGCCCGACCAGGCCAAGGCGCAGGCGCTGGCCGCCGAATGGCGCGGCGGCGCGGACTGGGCGGCGATGCAGCAGGCCGCCCAGGCGGCAGGCGGCTCGGCAATCGCGCTGGATGACGTCCTGGAGATCGGCCTGCCCTCGGCTGAATTGGGCCGCGCGGTGTTCGGCGCGACGCCGGAGACCGTCTCCGACCCGACGCATGGGTTGGCGGGCTGGCAGATCCTGAAGGTGACCAAGGTCTCGCCGGGGACGTCGCAGAGCTTCGAGCAGATGAAGGACGCATTGCGCCAGCAGGTGCTGGCGGAGAAGGCCGCGGACCTCATCTATGAGCGGGCCAACAAGGTGGACAACATCCTGGCCTCCGGCAGCGGGCTGGACGAGTTGCCGAGCGACCTGGGCCTGGTCGGCGTGTCGGGCACGCTGGACGCCGCGGGCAACACGATGGATGGCAAGCCGGCGCCGGTCCCGGGCGGCGATGCGGTGCGCCAGGCGGTGATCGCCGCGGCATTCCAGGCGCACAAGGGCGACCCGCCGCGGCTGACCGAGGTGCCGCTGAAGCCGGGCGGGTCGGCCTATTACGCGCTGACGGTGGAGGCGGTGATGCCGCCGGCGCCCAAGCCGTTCGCGCAGATCAGGGACACCGTGCTGGCCGACTGGACGCGCGACGCGGTGCGCCACACCCAGAACGCGGCGGCGGCGAAGCTGCTGACCGCGGTGAAGGGTGGCCAGACGCTGGCCGCCGCCGCGGCCGCCGCGGGTCTGACGGTGACGCACACGCCGCTCAGCGGGCGGGCAGAGCCGGTCGCCGGCATGCCGGCGGCGCTGCTGCGCCCGCTGTTCGAGCTGAAGCCGGGCGAGCCGACCATGGTGGAACAACCAGACGGCTTCACCGTCGCGGTGCCGGCGCAGATCGAGCCCCCCGACCCGAAGAGCGATCCGGCGGACTACGACCAGGTGCGCGCGTTCCTCGGCCGCTCGCTGGGCCAGGACGTCAATGAGATCTTCGTGCAGGCGTTGCGCGATCGCGCCCAGCCGCGCATCAATCAGCCGAACCTGGACAGCATCAGCGGTCCGTAGCCACAGAGGAAAGAGACCCACCCCATGAACGTCGCCGTGCCACCCGGTTTCGCCGCCTTCCGGTCGGCCTACGAGGACGGGCGCGGCTCGCTGGCGTGGCGCCGCGGGGTGGCGGACCTGGAGACGCCGGTGGCGGCCTTCCTCAAGCTGGCGCACGGCAAGCCCAACGCCTTCCTGCTGGAAAGCGTGGAGGGCGGCGCGACGCGCGGGCGCTACTCGATCATCGGCATGGACCCCGACCTGATCTGGCGCTGCCGCGACGGGCGGGCGGAGGTCAACCGGCACGCGCACTCGGCGCCGCACGCCTTCGTGGCGGAGACGCGCGGGGCGCTGGACAGCCTGCGCGCGGTGATCGCCGAGACGCGGCTGGAGGTGCCGGACCACCTGCCGCCGATGTCGGGCGGGCTGGTGGGGTATCTGGGCTACGACATGGTCCGGCTGATGGAAGACCTGCCGGCGAAGAACCGCGACGTGATCGGCGTGCCGGACGGGCTGCTGATCCGCCCGGCGCTGTTGGCGATCTTCGACAACATCAACGACGAGCTGACCCTGGTCGCGCCGATCTACCCGCAGGGCGACGTCACCGCCGCGGCGGCGTGGGCGCAGGCGCAGGCCCGGCTGGCCGAGGCCGAGGAGGCGCTGGATCGCCGGCTGCCGCAGCCGGCGCCGCCGGTGCTGCTGCCCGAACCGGCGCTGCCGGCATCGAACTTCAGCAAGGACGATTTCCTGGCGGCAGTGGCGCGCTGCAAGGAGTACATCTTCGCCGGCGACGCGTTCCAGATCGTGCTGAGCCAGCGTTTCTCGATGCCGTTCGCACTGTCGCCGTTCTCGCTGTATCGCGCGCTGCGGCGGATCAATCCGGCACCGTTCTTGTTCTACCTGGAGTTCGGTGGGTTTGCCGTGGTGGGGTCGAGCCCGGAGGTGCTGGTGCGGCTGCGCGACGGCACGGTGACGATCCGCCCGCTGGCCGGGACGCGCCGGCGCGGCGCCACGTATGAGGAGGACCAGGCGCTGGAGGCCGAGCTGCTGGCCGATCCGAAGGAGCGCGCCGAGCACCTGATGCTGCTCGATCTGGGGCGCAACGATGTCGGGCGGGTGGCGGCGCTGGGCAGCGTGAAGGTGACCGAGAGCTTCGCGGTGGAGCGGTTCAGCCACGTGATGCACATCTCGTCCAACGTCGAGGGCAGGCTGGCCGAGGGGCTGGACGCGCTGGATGCGCTGGTGGCCGGGTTCCCCGCCGGCACGCTGTCGGGGGCGCCGAAGGTGCGCGCGATGGAGATCATCGAGGAGCTGGAGCCCGACCGGCGCGGCATCTACGCCGGGTGCATCGGCTATTTCGCGGCGAACGGCACGATGGACACCTGCATCGGGCTGCGCACGGCGCTGGTGAAGGACGGCATGATGTATGTGCAGGCCGGCGCCGGGATCGTGGCGGATTCCGACCCGGAGGCGGAGTACGAGGAGTGCCGGCAGAAGGCGCGCGCCCTGGTGCGCGCGGCGGAGGAGGCGGTGCGGTTCGCCGCCGGCAAGGGCGGCGGGAATAGTCGGTAGGGGGGACCGTTGGGATCGACGCTCCAATTCGAGTTTCGGCAGCGACCAAACTAACTCGGGTCAACCGTATCCATGGCCACCGCAGCGATTGCACCGGCACTAAGTAGCGAGGCACAACTCAAGCGCCGGCTCAGGGCGCACCTGCGCGCGTTGGGCTTCACAAAGCTCGACAATGGCACTCTTGCTCCCCCTGGTCACGAGAAGGCGGCGATTTGCAGATTGCATCAGGATCACCGCCGTGAGTTGCTTGACGACAATCGAAAATTTATTGCGACCGGTTTGCCTAATTTCGTTAGCTACTTCGCCGATGGTACGGAAGTGGATCCGCGACGAATAAAACTGGCAATTCAACGAATAACCGCCGGCACCTGGGAGTCAGCCCTCTTCCGTCTCGCGACGTTAACATGGTCGGTACCTGTATCAAACGGGTTTGGCCGGCGCATTCGGTACCTCGTTTGGGACGAGCAGAACGGAAAGCTGGCTGGGCTGATAGCGCTCGGGGATCCGGTGTTCAACCTCGCGGTTCGTGACGAAGCCATTGGCTGGTCACACCATGATCGCGCGCAGCGCCTTGTGAACGTGCTAGATGCCTATGTCCTCGGCGCTGTGCCACCATACAACATGTTGCTGGGAGGCAAGGCGATCGCTTCCATCGTACGCACTCGCGAGGTCTTCGACGATTTCAGCTCGAAGTACAGTGATGCTCGCGGTATCATATCAGAACGCAAAAAGACTCCCCTCCTCCTGGCGGTTACGACCACGTCTTCACTCGGACGGTCGTCTGTATATAATCGGCTTCGATTGCAGGGCATCTATTATTTTCGACCAATAGGTTATACTTTGGGTTGGGGACATTTTCATATTCCAAGTGCATTGTTTACCGACTTCCGGACCTACCTACGAGGGATCGGGCACGCTTACGCAGATCAGCACAGGTTCGGTCAGGGGCCGAACTGGCGTCTCCGCACGATACGCGCAGCCTTGAGCGCATTGGGTCTCGATCAGTCATTGCTCCGGCACGGCATTCGCCGCCAGGTCTTTATGTCAGATCTCGCAAACAACGCGATTGAAATCCTCCGAACCGGTACAGGCGTCCCGGACCTCAACTCTCTACGATCAGTTGAAGAGGTTTCCTCAATGGCCGTTAGGCGCTGGATGAGTATCTGCTCGACTCC
>CAWKAN010000023.1:0-41369 GCA_963847615.1 uncultured Alphaproteobacteria bacterium | reverse complement strand
GCCTTCCTTCATCTGCGTCAAAATTCTTCCTTCGCGACGCCGCGGGCAGATGGTTACGGAAGTGTTGACGGGCCTGCGATGCACCACATCGTAACAGGCCTGGAGAAACCGAGGTGATGAAGCGCAAGCCCAGCGCGCCTCTCATGCGCTCGGCCGTTCGTCGAGCGCCAGGCGTTCCCAGCGCCGGAACCAAGCCACGGGCAAGCGGGCAGGATCTCTGCGCAGCGGTACTGGTGCCCCGAGTCGCTCATATTGCGCGGGTTCCGCGTCCGCCTGCGACCTCGGTACCAGTACCCGCAAGCGGGTCGCGAAATCGCCGCAGACTCTGTGACGCTGGGGACTAGCCGGGAGCAGTCTCCGCCGGCGGGTAGCGCCGCAGCAGGCGCAGCATCAGCAGCATCGCCGGCAGCGCGGCGAACATCGCCAGCGCGTAGAAGCCGGTCCAGCCGAGCCCCTCCGCCAGGAACCCCGACAGCCCGCCCACCGTGCGCAGCGCGATCGCGGCCAGCGAGGACAGCAGCGCATACTGCGTGGCGGTGAACGCCACCGAACACAGGCCGGACAGGTAGGTAATGAACGCCGCATCGGCCATGCCCTCGGCGAAGGCCTCGGTCATCACCGTGGCATACAGCACGTGGTGCTCCCCGGCCGAGCTGGCGAGCAGCAGATACATCCCCATCGCCGCCGTCTGCACCCAGCCGGTCCACAGCAGCGCGCGGCCGACGCCCAGACGCGCCACCAGCCAGCCGCCCAGCGCGGTGCCGACGAAGGTGGCGGCCAGCGCGAACGGACCGACGGCAACCGCGATCGCCGCCCGATTGAAGCCGAGGGCGCTGTAGAACGGCGCGGTCATCACCCCCGCCATCGCCTCGCCGAGCTTGAACAAGGCGACGAAGCCCAGGATCAGCCCCGCGCCGGGGCGGGTCAGAAACTCCACCAGCGGCTCGACGACCGCCGTGGTCAGCCGCCGGGCGAAGCGCGCCACCGCGCGCCGGGCGGCGGCCTGGGGCTCCGGCGCCAGCAGCGTCACCACCGGGCCGAGCGCCATCAGCGCCGCGACCGCCAGCAGCGCGCCGTGCCAGCCGATGATGTCAGCCGACTTGATGGCGCCGGCCCCCGAGATCAGCAGCGCCGCGCGATAGCCCCAGACATAGGCCGCCATCGCCGCGCCCTGCAGGCGGGGCGGGAACACCTCGATGCGCCAGGCGTCCACCACGATGTCCTGGCTGGCGGACAGGAACGCCACCAGCGCCGCCGCGGCAACCGCCGGCAGCGGCGCAACCGCCGGGTTGGACAGCGCCAGCAGCACCGCGGCGCCCGCGAGCAGCGGCTGGATCGCCAGCAGCCAGCCGCGGCGGCGGCCGAAGCGGCGCAGCGGGCCCGGCGGCGGCACATTGTCCAACAGCGGTGCCCAAAGAAACTTCAGCGAATAGGCCAGGCCAATGTTCGCGGTCAGGCCGATCACCGCCAACGACACCCCCCCCTCGGACAGCCACAGACGGAAGGTGAAGCCGGACAACGGCAACGGCAGCCCGGCCACAAAGCCATACGCCGCCATCAGCCACAGACGCCGATCGGTCAGGATCTGACTTGGCACTACACCGGACATCGCACGGTGGTGCGCGGAGACCCGGCGATTTGGCAAGCCCGCCGATGCCAGGCCGGGGCGAAGCAAGGCTGGGGCTCCGCCCCAGACCCCGCCAGGGGGCTTTGCCCCCTGGACCCCCACCAGAGGCAGCGGCCTCTGGACTCCATGACTGGGAGTTTGGGGATAGGGAGGGGGCGTGTGGGCAAGGCGCAGAGGGTGTCCGGCGCGCCGGACGCCCCCTGCGCCTTGCCCACACGCCCCCTCCCCATCCCCAAACTCCCAGTGAAGGGTTCCAAGGGCTCCGCCCTTGGCGGGGTTCCAAGGGGCAGAGCCCCTTGGTGGGGTCTGGGGCGAAGCCCCAGCCTTGCTTCGCCCCGGCCCGGCCCTGGGGCTTGAGGCGGCTCCCATCGCCGCGCAAACTCGGCGGGTCATGGCCGACACCTTGCCCTCCTCCGCCCCTCGCGTCGCGCTGGTCACCGGCGGCGCGCGCGGCATCGGTGCCGGCATTGCCGCGCGCCTCGCCGCCGACGGTTGGCGCGTGGTGGTCGCCGACCGCGACCCGTCCGGTGCCCCGCAAGGCGTCCGCCCCGTCGCCTGCGACGTCGCCGACGAGCCCGCGGTCACCGCGCTGCTCGCCGACCTCACGGCGCGGGAGGGCCGTCTCGACGGGCTGGTTTGCAACGCGGGGATCAACCTCCGTAAGCCGCTGGCGGATCTGACCCTGGCCGAGTGGTCGCGCGTGCTCGCCGTCAACCTCACCAGCAGCTTCCTGCTGACCCGCGCGGCGGCGCCCCTGCTGCGCGCGGCGCACGGCGCGGTGCTCACCATCGCCTCGACCCGCGCGCACATGTCGGAGCCGGACACCGAGGCCTATGCGGCGTCGAAGGGCGGCCTGCTGGCGCTGACCCACGCCCTGGCGATCAGCCTCGGCCCCGCGGTGCGGGTGAACTGCATCAGCCCCGGCTGGATCTTCACCAAGGGCGAGCCGCCGCGCCCGGAGGACCACGCGTTCCACCCCGCCGGCCTTGTGGGTGAACCCGCCGACGTCGCCGGCCTCGCCGCCTGGCTGCTGGGGCCGGAGAGCCGGTTCGTCACCGGCGCGGAATTCGTCATCGACGGCGGGGTGACGCGCAAGATGGTCTATCCGGCGTAGGATGGCGGCATGATCCAACTCTCCGTCCTCGACCAATCCACCGTCGTCTCCGGCCGCATGCCGGACAGCTCGATCCGCGAAAGCCTGGAGCTCGCCCGCCACTGCGAGGCGCTGGGCTACGCCCGCTACTGGGTCGCCGAGCACCACAACTCCGACAGCCAGGCCGGCACCGCGCCGGAGATCCTGATCAGTGCCATCGCCGCCACCACGCAGCGCATCCGCGTCGGCAGCGCCGGCGTGATGCTGCCGCACTATTCTGCCCTGAAGGTCGCCGAGCAGTTCCGCGTGCTGGAGGCGATCGCCCCCGGGCGCATCGACCTGGGGCTGGGCCGGGCGCCCGGCTCCGACGGGATGACCGCTTTCGCGCTCAATCCCAACGCCAGCACTGCGGCGGATCTTTTCCCCGCCCAGGTGCGCGACGTGATCGCCTGGTCGTCCGGCCAACCGCTGGTGGAGGGCCACCCGTTCCGCAGCGTCCGCGCCCAGCCGCAGGGCCCAACGGTGCCGGAGGTGTGGATTCTCGGCAGCTCCGACTACGGCGCGCAGGTCGCCGCGCATTTCGGCCTGCCCTACTGCTTCGCCGCCTTCATCACCGACGGCCAGGGCGCGGCCGAGGCGCTGGCGCTGTATCGCGAGACCTACAAGCCGAGCATCCGCCACCCAAGGCCGCACGGCGCCGTCTGCGTCTGGGCGGTCGCGGCGGAGACGGAGGAAGCCGCCGAGCGCCTGTTCTCCTCGCGCGCGATGTGGCGGCTGGGGCGCGACCAGGGCCTGTTCGTGCCGCTGCCCTCGCCCGAGGAAGCCGCGCGCCATCGCTTCACCGAGCGCGAGCGCGCACACGTGGAGCGGCTGAAGCAACGGGCGATCTGGGGTACCGCGGCGCGCGTCGGCGCCACGCTGCGGGCGCTGGCGGGGGAACTGGACGTGGAGGAAATCGCGGTCCTGACCACCGTGCACAACCCGGCGGCGCGGCGACAATCCTACACGTTGTTGGCCGAAGAATTTGGGCTGGCCGGGGAATTCGGGCTGACCCAGGACCTCGGGCGGGCCGCGCAACCCGGCCTGGCCACGGACGCCGGGCCGGCCGAGGGCCGCGGGCTAGGGGCGGTTCCGCCCGCCGCGGCTGGCTGATCCGTTCAGCGAGCCGCCGGACCGCCAGAGCTGAAAGCGGAACGCCAGATAGGCAACGACCGCGGCCCCAAGCACCAGCGGGATCAGCGCCAAGGCGACCCACAGCGCCAAGGCCGCGACCACGATGCCGCCGGCGATGGTCGCCACCAGGATGGCCCAGAAGAAGATGCGCGCGGCCAGCGGCGGCTTCGCCGGCTCACGGAAGCTGCCATCCGGGCGCATGTCGATTTCAAGGCGATAGCGATCGGGCATGATGGGTTGCAGGTGGCGTGCCGGCGCTGCCAGGTCAAGTCCGGTCCGGCCGACACCGGCGCGGTCGCCCTTTCGCCACCGGGCTGGTAGCGTTGCGGCGAAGGGCGCGGGAGGCAACCATGAAGGTCGGACTGTTCCTGAACACCCAGTTCCCGGCGGGGGACAACGTCGTCGCACGCATCCCGGAGCTGGTCGAGCAGGTCCGCCTGGCGCGCGAGTGCGGCTTCGCCTCGTTGTGGTTTCCCCACCACTTCCTGACCGCGCCGCTGCAGATGCTGCAGATCCACACCGCGATGGCCTACCTGCTGCCCGAGGCCAAGGGCATGCTGGTCGGCCCCAACATCCTGATCCTGCCGCTGCTCAACCCGGTGCACGTGGCCGAGGAATCCGCGACGCTGGATGTGCTGAGCGGCGGCAACTACATCCTCGGCGTCGGGCTGGGTTACCGCGAGGTGGAATTCGCGGCATTCAACATCCCGTTGAAAGAACGCGCGCCGCGGCTGGAAGAGAGCATCGCCCTGATGCGCCGGCTGTGGACGGGGGAAAAAGTCACCCACCAGGGTCGCTTCTACACCGTCATCGATGCCGGGATCAGCCTGAAGCCGGCGCGTCCCGGCGGCGTGCCGATCTGGATGGCGGCGCAGGTGGACGCGGCGATCAAGCGCGTTGCGCGGATCGGCGATGCCTGGATGATCCTGCCGGCGACGCGGCTCGGCACGGTGGCCGAACAGATGCGAACCTACCGGGCGGCGCTGGCGGAGCACGGGCGAACCGCGGATGCGTTCCCGATCATCCGCGAGTGCTACGTGGGGGCCAGCCACAAGACGGCGCAGGACGAATGCCGCGGACCGTTGCAATACAAATACGATACCTATGCGTCATGGGGCACGGATGCCCGGGAAAGGCCGCCGTTCGCGGACCATGCGCGCGACCGTTTCATTATCGGCGACGTGGCGTTCGTGCGCGAGGAGGTGGCGCGCTATCGCGAGACGCTCGGCGTCGATCATTTCATGATGCGCTGCCACTGGCCGGGACTGGAGCAGGCCAAGGTGCTGGGCTCGATCCGCCGGTTGGGGGAGATCTTCGGCTAGCCCGGATTTCTCATACTGTCGCGGGATGATGGCGAAGGGCATTGTCGTGCCAAGGGGTTTTCGCGCCGCCGCCAATACAGGTTGTATTCGCAAGGCGCGAAAACCCCCATGGTACCATCGGGGCGCGGCAAGGACCAAGCCAGCACCCGCGACAGTGTGAGAAGTCCGGGCTAGCGTCCGCCCGGCGGTCCGCGGCCTGCGGTCCTACCCCTTCTCCACCACCGCCTTGATCTGCTCCGCCGGCACCGCCAGCGGCGCGATCCCCGCGCGCTCCTGCTGCAGCAGCATGAAGGACCGGCTGTCCCGCCCGGCCCAGCCACGGTTCATCGCCTCGGTCATCTCCTGCAGCGCGAGGTTGCACAACCGCATCGGCACGCTGACCTCGCGGCCAAGCTGCAACGCCAGCGACACGTCCTTGTGCAGCAGCCGCAGCGCGAAGTCGGGCGGGTCGTAGCGGCCTTGCAGGAACTGCCCGCCCAGCCGGTCGAAGGTGCGCTGGCGGCCGGTGGCGCCCTGGCGGATCGCCTCCCACAGCGCCAGCGGCTCGACGCCGGCCTTCACGCCCATGGTGAACACCTCGGCCAGCACCGTATTGATCGCCGCGCCGGCGCAGTTGTGCGTCAGCTTGGCGATCGTTCCGGCACCGATGGCCCCGATATAGCGCGCCTGGTCGCCCATCGCGTCCAGCGCCGCCTGGTAGTTGTCGAACACGGGCTTGTCGCCGCCGACCCAGATCGCCAGCCGACCGCTGCTCGCGCCATGCGGCCCGCCGCTGACCGGCGCGTCGAGGAAATCCACCCCCTGCGCGGCCAGCGTCGCGTGCAGCCGGCGCACCACGTTGACCGCGTTGGTGGACAGGTCGAACCACGCCGCGCCCTTGCGGAAGCCGGACGCCAGCCCGTTCTCGCCCAGCCCGACCGCCTCCACATCCGCCGGCGTCGGCAGCGAGGTGAACACCACGTCGCAGGCCGCGGCCACCGCGCGCGGGCTGTCCGCCCAGGTGGCGCCGTTCGCCAAATGCTGCGAGGCGGCCTGCCGCGTCAGGTCATGCACCACCAGCTCATGGCCGCCCTTCTGCAAATTGGCGGCCATGCCCTTGCCCATCATGCCGAGCCCGATGAAACCGATCCGCATCTTCAGCCCCCCTCGATGTCGTCCATTTCATTCCGCTGCCAAGGCAGGCTGCCGGGCGCGGCCGATCCATACCACCGCCACCGCGCCGATCGCCGACAACGCCATGATCGGCATCAGCGACAGCGGATAGCTGCCGGTCGCATCCTTGATCGCGCCGATCAGGTAGTTGGCGACGAAGCCCGACAGATTGCCGAGCGCGTTGATCTGCGCGATGCCGGCCGCCGCCACCGGGGCGGCGAGGAACTCGGTGGCGAGCGCCCAGAACGGCCCTTTGCACGCGTAGGTGCCCACCAGCACCAGCGTCAGCAGGGCGACCATCGGCGCAAGCTGCTGGACGAAGAAGGTGGCCAGCAGACCGACGACGATCGCGCTGATCGGCACCGCGTTGTGCCACACGCGCTCCCCGGTGCGATCGGACTGGCGGCCCCACAGCACCATCAGCACCGCCGCGATCCCGTACGGTATTGCGTTGACCAGCCCGGTCTGGAAATTGCTCAGCCCGAACGACTTGATGATCTGCGGCTGCCAGATGGCCAGGCCCGAGCTGGCGCCGGCAGCCCCGGAATAGACCAGCGCCATGATCAGCACGTGCTTGTCGCGCATCACCTTCCAGACCGACATGCGCGGCACGCGGGAGGCACGCGCCCGCTCGGCGGCGAGCTGCGCGGCCAGCCAGGCCCGCTGCTCGGGCGAGAGCCATTTCGCATGTTCCGGCTTGTCGGTCAGCCAGATCAGCGAGGCCACGCCCATCAGCACCGCGGGGATCGCCTCCAGGATGAACACCCATTGCCAGCCGCGCACGCCGAGCCAACCGTCGAGGCCAAGGATCGCACCGGACAGCGGCGAGCCGACGAAGCCGGCGGCCGGAATCGCCACCATGAAGATGCCGACGATGCGCGCGCGATGCGCCGCAGGGAACCAGTAGGTCAGAAACAGGATCACGCCGGGGAAGAAGCCGGCCTCCGCCGCACCCAGCAGGAAGCGCAGCGTCAGGAAGGAGTTGGTCCCGGCGGTGAACGCCATCGCGCCCGAGACGATGCCCCAGGAGATCATGATGCGCGCGATCCAGCGGCTGGCGCCAAAGCGCTCCAACGCCAGGTTGCTCGGCACTTCCAGCAGGAAGTAGCCGATGAAGAAGATGCCGCCGCCCAGGCCGAAGATGGTCTTGCTCAGGCCGAGATCGTGGTTCATCTGCAGGCCGGCGAAGCCCACGTTCACGCGATCGATGTAGCAGATCAGGTAGGCGAGGACCAGAAACGGCAGCATGCGGGTGAAAACGCGGCGCATGGTGGCCGCCTCCAGCGCAGCATCCTGGGACGGGACGGGCGGCATCGGCTTCCTCCGGCGTTTGGTAACGGGATCGTAAGGCCGATGGTGCCAGCCGACAACTCCCGGAAAGGTTGCCGTTGCAACCACCCGACCGCGAGCGGCGCGACCTGGACCGCCCGTGTCGCCCGTGGGACGCCCCCTTCCGCCACGTCGAAGGGCGCCCCGCTGCGGTGCCGCCCTCGCGCACCACCAGGAACGCGGTGCCGCGACCCTGCATCGGCTTGCCAGTCCTGCCATCCGCCCGGGTGGCACCGCGGATGGTGCCGATCGCATCAGCCATCACGCAACTGACGCCTGGTTCAGGAGGGAGCCCTTGGCGCGGGCAACCTGCGTCGGCCGCGTGCCCCGCGCCGATAGTCCGGCTATCCTGTGGTGCATCGAGGAACCGCCCAGGACAGGAGAAAACGGCCCATGGGAGACGGCATGGTCGGCGCGATCAGCCTGATGCGTCGCCGGGACGACATCGACGCCGCCGGGTTTGCCCGGCACTGGCTGGACATCCATGGGCCGCTGGTCTGCCGCCTGCCAGGACTGCGCCGCTACGCGCAAAGCCACGTCATCACCGCGGCGACCCCGCGCGCCCGCGCCATGGCGATCGACGGCTTCGCCGAGTTGGCGTTCGACAGCGTGGCGGCGCGCGCGGCGGCCTATGGCTCGCCGGCGCTGGCGGACTGCGACCGCAATTCGCCCGCCTTCATCGGCGCGGTGTCGCGGCTGGTCACCGAAGCCGCGGTCGTGGTGCCGCGACCCGACGCCCCGGATCTGGCCAAGCTGGTGATCCTGTTCCCCCCTGGCATCCCGGCTGACCGCGACGCGCTGGAGCGATCGGCGCGCCGGCACGCGCCCGGCAGCGGACTGACCTGGCATCGCGTGCTGGAGCAGGGCCGCGCGCCGAACAGCGCGGTGCCTGAACTGTTCTGCCCGGTTGCCGCCGTGGCGGAACTGTGGGTCCGCGGTCCCGTCACCGCCGAGGCCCTCGGCGCCGAGCAGGCAGGTGTCTTTTCCGTCATGGAGCATCGGTTCCATTGATCCGCCGGGCGCCGGGGTCTATCGCCCGGGCCTATCGTCATGACGCCGCCATCGGGGGACGCACGCTGACAACCCTCGCCGCACACCGCCGCCTCGACCGTCCGGAGTTGCTCGCCTGGCTCATGCTGCTGGGCGCCGGGCTGCTGGTGTCCTGGCTGTCCCAGGCGCACCCGTCCACGCTGCCGGTCTGGGCGCCGTGGGACTTCTCCTGGGCAACCTACCTGGCCGCGACCGTCGCGCTCTGGTGGTTCGGCCGCGGCCTGGTGCGCAGCGCGCCGGCGCAACGCCCGGCGATCTGGCGGCAGGCGAGCTTCCTGCTCGGCCTGCTGGTGCTGTACGGCGTGCTGCAGACGCGCTTCCTGTATCTCAGCCAGCACATGTTCTTCCTGAACCGGCTGCAACATCTCGGCATGCACCACCTGGGGCCGTTTCTCATCGTCCTGGCCTGGCCCGGCGCGACGATCCGCCAGGGGATGCCGGCGCCGCTGCGGCGGCTGACTGACCTGCGGGCGGTGCGGCTGGCTGTCCGCATCGTGCAGCAGCCGGCGATCGCCGCCATCCTGTTCGTCGGGCTGGTCGCGCTGTGGCTGATCCCGCCGGTGCATTTCCGCGCGATGGTCGATCCGCGGCTGTATGCGGTGATGAACTGGAGCATGGTGATCGACGGGCTGCTGTTCTGGAGCCTGGTGCTGGACCCACGCCCGAAGCCGCCGGCGCGGGCGGGGTTCGCCACGCGCATCGTGCTGCCGGTCGCCGTGATGTTTCCGCAGATCCTGCTGGGCGCGCTCATCACCTTCGACAATCACGTGCTGTATCCGTACTACGATCTGTGCGGACGCGTGTATCCCTCGGTCAGCGCGGTGCTGGACCAGCATCTGGGCGGCCTGGTGGTGTGGATTCCCGCGGCGATGATGAGCATCGCCGGGTTCTTCGTCGCGCTGAACCATTTCCGCCTGCATGAGGAAGCGCAGGCACGCGTCGCGAGCCCGCGGCCGGACGCGACCACGCCGAAGATCGTGCTGAATGCGAGCGGGTGGACCGGGCGCTAGGCGGCGCGTCGGCAGGCATCACACCATCTGCAGCAGCCGTCCCCACCAGCCGGTTGGCTCGGGTGCGGCGATCAACCGGCGCAGATCTGCCGCGGTGCCTTTGATATCCGGCTTGCTCGAGGCCATCGATGGGATCAGCAGTCGCGTCGCGCCGTTCGCGTCGAACGCATAGATCGCCGCGCTGTGCGTCACCTCGTAAGGATGGTCCTGGGTCGCCGGCTCGACCGAATAGGCGATGCGGTAGGTACGTGCCAGCGCGGCGAGCTGGTCCGGCGTGCCGCGCAGCCCGACGATCCGCGGCGAGAACTGCGCCGTGTATGCTTTCAACGTCTTCAGGTCGTCGCGGTTCGGATCGACCGTGACGAACAGCACGTTGACCTGCTTCGCCAACGGTCCAAGCTGGTCGAGCACCCGCGCAATATTGCCCAGCGTCAGCGGGCAGACATCCGGGCAGTAGGTGTAGCCGAAATACAGCAGCACGACCGACCCGCGATAGCTCGCCCCCGTCACGGTCTGCCCATCGGTCGCGCGCGTCATCGTCAGCGCCAGCGGCGGGAAGGAGCCGGTGACATCGACGTTGTGCCATTGCGCCTTCGGATGGCAGCCCGCCAACCCCGCCGCCAACACGCCGACGAAGCCGCGGCGCCCGATCCGACCGGACATGCGTTGGGTCATTGGATCTGCGGCAGTGCTTCGAACGCACGCGATGGTGGCGGCGATGACAGCGTCCATTCCAGCGTCGTCGCGCCCTCGCCCCAGTCGTTGTCGGCCACGTGCCGGTCCGAGGTGAAGCTACGGAACACCGCATATCGGTACTCATCAGCCTGCAACCCACGAAGCCGGGCCGCTAATTCCGGTGTGCCTGAACCGCGGGATGGGTGGTGCTGGAGATAAGTCAATGTGCCCCTTCTCTGCGGCGCGCCTGTGAAGCGGCAGATAACGTCGCGGCCACTTACCTATAGGTGTGCCGCGCATGAACCCGCGGCCACAAATGCGGCGCCCCTCGGCTTTCCGCCGCAACCCTGATTGCGGTCGATCAGCCCCGTGCCGTATGCAGCCGCCATGCCCGACGGCAGCCGCACGGCGTCGGCGCCGGCTTGCCGATCACCGAACCGAGGTTGGCGATCGGCGGCATGTTCCCCGCGACAGCAGGGGAACCCGGCCTAGCCACCCCGCCATTGCAGGATGTACAATCCGGCATCGTAATCGGTGAGATAGATCAGCCCGTCGGTCGCGACGAACAGGTCGGCGCTGTGGCGCATCTTGGCCCGCCCGCGCATCGGCTCCATCCAGACCCTCGGCTGCGGCGGCACGAAATGGCCGATCTCCCGCGGCCGGAACGGATCGGCGATGTCGAACACGCGCACCCCGGCGCTCTGCCAGGTGGCGAAGATCGTGGTCGAGGACCGGAACGAGCCCGGCCGGTTCTCGTGCAGGTTGTGCGGCCCGAACTGGCCGCCCATCCGCACATAGTCCTGCTCGGACGGCGTCGGCATCGTGGCGATCGACACCGGGTTGGCCTTCTCGCGGATGTCGAAGATCCAGGTGCGCTTCATCTGCTCCTGGTCGATGTTCAGCACCGCCTCGTCGGCGACCACCAGCAGGTCGCGGTCGTGCAGCGGCAGCGCGCTGTGGGTGCCGCCGCCGAACGGCGGGCTCCAGTTGCGATGCACGATCAGCTTCGGCGCCGCCTTGTCCTTCACGTCCAGGATGGTCAGCCCGCCGTCGCGCCAACTGCCATAGGCGATGTCGTCCACCACCACCGCGTGGTGCAGCGCGGTGCGCCCGGTCCAGCCCGGCGTCTCGCCGCCGGCGGCCCACATGCCGGGGATCCACCAGCGGCCGACCTCGACCGGGCGGGTCGGGTCCGCCATGTCGATCACGATCAGCACATGGTCGATGAAGCCGTCGAGCAGCGCCGAGGCATAGGCATAGCGCCCGCCGACCCACCAGATGCGGTGTAGGCCGAGGCCCTGGACCTCCATGAAGCCGATCGGGCGCGGATTGGCCGGGTCGGCGATGTCGTAGACCCGCATCCCGGCGGAGAAATCCGTGCCGCGGACCCCGTAGCGGGCGCTGTCCACCTGGTTGGACTGGCTATAGTAATCTTTCTGCGACAGCAGTGCCTTGAGATCGAGCTCCTCGATGCAGAGCAGCAGGTCTTCCGCCGTCTGCAGGTGCATGCACCACGAGTTCGGGTGGATCGGCATGAAATTGACCGGCTTCGGGTGGCGCGGGTCGCGCACGTCCGTCACCATGATGCCGCGGCTGACGCGGGTGCCGACATAGGCGTGGCCGCGCGCCACCATCACCTGCACGCCGTCGCCGCGGCCGCCCTGGTCGGTGTGGCCGACCAGTTCGATGTTGCGCGCGCTCTCCGCCACGATATCGCCGCTCCGCATCTGACGCCCCCTGACATTGTGGCCGCTGACACTGTGGCCGCCATGATGATCCCGTGATCGCCCGGTGTCATGCTTCACGTGTCATGCCATTATTTGTGTCCAACGCGGCCTGGGCGTCGCCCCCCGGGGGGCAATCGCCCGACCTCCCGGCCCGGGCGCCCCGACCGCCTCGCTCGACGCCGGCGTTGTTGCGTCGCGCTGGGGCGGATGGCAGCTTGCGGCGGCGAGGATCGGGAGTTGCGTGATGACGGTGAGCAAGGTCTATGCGGACGCCGAGGCGGCGCTGTCGGGCGTCTTGCGCGACGGCATGACGATCATGTCGGGCGGGTTTGGGCTGTGCGGCATTCCCGCGGTGCTGATCGAGGCGATTCGTGCCAGCGGGGTGAAGGATCTGACGGTCATTTCCAACAACGCCGGCATCGACGATGTGGGGTTGGGCGTCCTGCTGAAGACGCGGCAGGTCCGCAAGATGATCAGTTCGTATGTCGGCGAGAACGCAACATTCGCGCAACAGTATCTGGCCGGGGAGTTGGAGATCGAGTTCAACCCGCAAGGCACGCTGGCGGAGCGGATCAGGGCGGGCGGGGCTGGGATCCCGGCGTTCTACACCGCGACCGGGGCCGGGACGCAGATCGCCGAGGGCAAGGAAACCAAGCTGTTCGGCGGCCGCACCTATGTGATGGAATTGGGGCTGCGCGCCGACCTGGCGGTGATCCATGCCTGGAAGGCGGATCCCGAGGGCAACCTGATCTATCGGAAGACCGCGCGGAACTTCAATCCGATCATGGCGACCGCGGCCGAGGTGACGGTGGCCGAGGTCGAGGACCTTGTCGCGCCGGGGCAGATCGATCCGGACCACATCATCACGCCGGGGATTTTCGTCAATCGCATGGTGCGGCTGGAGGCGGTTGACAAGCGGATCGAACAGCGCACCGTGCGCAAGCGGGTACCGAGGAGAACCAGCATGCCCTGGACCCGCGATCAGATGGCCGCGCGCGCCGCGCGGGAGTTGCGTGACGGCTTCTACGTCAATCTCGGCATCGGCATTCCGACGCTGGTGGCGAACCACATCCCCGACGGCATGTCGATCCAGTTGCATTCGGAGAACGGCATGCTGGGCATGGGGCCGTTCCCGTTCGAAGGGGAGGAGGATGCCGACCTGATCAATGCCGGCAAGCAGACGGTGACCGAGCTGTTCGACCACCAGCTTCTTCGACAGCGCCGCGAGCTTTGCGATGGTGCGCGGCGGGCATATCGACATCTCCATCCTGGGGGCGTTGCAGGTGGCGGAGAACGGCGACCTGGCGAACTGGATGATCCCCGGCAAGATGGTGAAGGGGATGGGCGGGGCGATGGACCTGGTGGCCGGCGTGCGCCGCGTGGTGGTGTTGATGGAGCACATGGCGGGCGGCAGGTCGAAGCTGTTGCAGTGCTGCACGCTGCCGCTGACCGGGGCCGGCGTGGTGGATCTGGTGATCACCGATCTTGGCGTGTTCGAGGTTGGCTCGGACGGGCTGATCCTGGTGGACGTGGCGCCGGAGGTGACGCTGGAGGAGCTCCGCTCGAAGACCGAGGCGCGGTTCAGCGTCTCGCCGGGGTTGCAGGTGGTGGCCTGACCGCTGCCGCCGGGCCGGGGCGCGGTTACTCCCGGCTCGCTTGCCCGGTTTCGCCCCCTTGCCGGGTTTCAATCGGGGGGGCTATAAGCCGCCCGCCGCGCGGCCGGGGCCATAGCTCAGTTGGGAGAGCGCCTGAATGGCATTCAGGAGGTCGGGGGTTCGATTCCCCCTGGCTCCACCATGCGGCTCATTGAAATCCTTGGGTGTTTCAAGACTCCGATGTCCGCGGCGGAGATTTGCATGAAAAATGTCCGCCCATGTCCGTAACCCAGGCACAGTGGCACGGCATCCGGGGCGGATTCCGGCCAAGTCTGCGGTACCACGGTCGGGGCAAGCCGGCAGCTTGGGTGCGCGGCGCGGACACAGAGCGCGGACACGGCAAAGGGCCGCCCCGAACAGCAACGACCAGGCCGGCCAACGGGGCGCGTTGATCGTGGATGTCCTTGCTTTCCATCCGCGGGCACTCGCCGGCTGATGCCCGGATCAGGCCTGGAACTGGCTTGTCCGCTCCACACTCGCGAAGCAACCGGCCGGGATGGCGGCACCCCCCAGCCGCATTTGCGGCTCGCAAGATTGGGCATCGCGGTCAAGGCCGCGACCTCGGGGAGAGGCTGGTCGAGCATCTGGAGCGGTCAAGTTACGTGGTCATGCACAAACCGCCGTTGGGCCAGAATGGGGCGCCGGGGAACCTGCCTGACCGGATGGGGAAGGTCGGGGCACCGGCCCGGGGGGAGTAGCTCGGCGTCGTTGCTGCGTGGCGACCAGAGGTTGGCTTGAGCGAAGGCGTCGGGACCGCTCCCTCGCGCACTGCTGCGCCAGACTCGTGTGCTCGCGCCGTGTCGCCCAGCCGCGCTCCAATGTTCCTGCCCTGGTCCATGATCCACCTCTCTCGCGCAAATCCTTCGCTTGCGGGGTGTCCCAATCAACCGTGGGGCGGGAGACTGGCGAGGCGCTGTCCCGCACCAGGCGGATGTAGTTGTCGGTGGGGACCGCCGCCATGCCGAACAGGGTCTGGCTGTTCGATTGGCCATGCCCACGCGCCAATACGCGCTGATGCGCCAGGAACGACGGGCTTCCCTGAAGCAAAGCGAGAACGCCGACACGCCGATGTCGGCCATCGAGTAGTCGCCGTCGCGGCGCCGTGCGCCGGTCCGGAAGAACGGCACAGACCGTTCCCAGTTCGGCGATCAGGTCATCGACGACACTCAGGCCGAGGTGGAATCAAGATCCGGTTTCCGATAAAAGCAAAACACTCTGTATGATGTGGCCCATCACGAAGAGAGCTACCCGATGTGGCAGATCGGACTCAGTTGCACCCTTCGCCCCCCATCAGCCCCCGACTCGCCTGGGCAAGTTCAGAACGCAACTCAACCGCATTGAGAACCGCTGATCCTGGGGGCATCCTCTGGGGGCATCCCCTTGCATTTGGCTGCCGGCAGCGTTACCAGAACTGGGGCCAGGGATTGGGGAAACCGGCTTGGCGGACGATCGCGAGGTGACGTTTTGCTGATGCCGCAAAGGCGTTGTTAGATTGCGAGAAGCGCTCTGGGACAAGGACGGCTATCAGTGACGGAAAGGGCACCCTCGGCTGTTCTACCCGCGGAATCCGGTACCAGTGTCCGTCCGTTGCGATATGCCAATAGGTCAAACGTCCTCGACGGATGTCGTGCCGCCTGCTTGCGGCGCAGCCACCAGTGCGGCGTGCCAACTCGGCCGGCACAAAATCTCCGCGACGTCATCTTTCCGGCAACGTGCCACACACCGGCCAGTCTGCATCACGGCGTTGCCGACCCGAGCCATGCCGCGCCAGCGCCCTACGCCACCAATTCCGCGCTGATCTCGCCGCTCTCCAGGAGGCGGTGCTATCGGGGACGACGAGGTGGCGCATGATCCCGGCAAATCTTACGGTCCAGGGCACTAGCCCAGACGTCCCACGCTCTCGTGGATGCCGGCGCGGGCGCCCCCCAAGTGCTTTTCACGCCCGGAGAATACGGCCGTTATTGGTGGCGGCGCGAAAAGCCCCGCAGTACGGCAATGCGCTTCGACGGCGTGCCACGACAGGGTCAGAAATCCGGGCCATGCGTGAGTGTTTCAAATTGACAAGGGTCGCAGTTGGTCTGCTATCTGCTCGCAGGCGCTGAGTCCAACCCGGCCCTCATCAGGATGAGCGACCCGGGCCACACTCAGTCCCGCCGATAATGGCTTTTGTTGACACACCGCGAGGACGAGTATGGACGCTCCAAGAGACATTCCGCACGGAACCTTTCTTCTCAGGACCTGTCATGTTGAGTTTCGAGAGGCTGCGGTCGGGGGCGAAGGCCGCGATCCTTCTTCCGATCCTGCGGGAAATTCTTGAGGTGGCCGCGTCGAAGCTGCCATTCGACGAGGATTTTTATCTTTCTACATACCCGGATGTTCGTGCAGCCTACAACAGTGGCCAGATTGCAGATCTCAGAAGGCACTTCGTAGAAGAAGGGTACTTCGAAGGCCGGTTCGGAGCCAAGCCCAACGTCGATGAGGGATTCTACACGGATACCTATCCGGACGTCGCCGGGGCGATAGCCAACAAAGAGGTAGGATCCGCGTTGGAGCACTACATGAACGCGGGCGCTGCCGAGGGACGATTTGCCAACCCGGAGGACAAAGAAGTCATGATGCGTTGGCTGCGGCTCGCCGGAAGAACGTAAATTCGAACCCGTCTACCGGGTGAGTTGACCTGGCCGTGTCCATGTCGGAGCCCCGCCATGCTGCCAGAAGGAGCCCCGCCACGGTGCCAGAATATGACCGAAACGCTCGCCAGGTCCCTGGGAGCTATGCTGGGGGCGGCATTCGGCGTGGGGCCGATTTTGGTCTTATCGGCTTTTACCGAGGCTGCGCAGGCCGGTCGTTCTCTTCCCGGCCAATGGAACGCTCCCCTGGACCGCCGGTTCCCGATGGCCTATCAGTGGGTGCGGAACAGGCCATCACGGGTTGATGCCGAGGTTGTTAGGAGCAAGGGTTGCAGCCAGAGGAGTTCATTGAGGAAGTCCTGTCTTCTCCGTTCGTGGATGACTCGCTCTGGCGGGAAGGCGTCGGTGGAGACCGGCAGGACCCAGCAGCAGCCCGTCTCTATCTGAGCCTGCCGGTCTTGTCGCGGCCCAGAATTTCGTACCTTTTTGACCACGAATATTATCTCGGGCTGAACCCCGATGTCCGTGCTGCCGGTGGTGATTCACTCATCCATTTCATCACGCATGGCTGCCGGGAGGGGCGCTCGCCGCATCCGCTCGTTGATATATCCTACATGAGAAGCATTGACGCATTCTTGCTTCCACAATTCCCTTCTACGCCGGAGCTATATGACGCTCTGCATTACGACGTGGTGGACCCAAGTCCCTATTTTTCGATTGAATACTACCGCGAGCAACTGGCAAGCAGATCGACCGAGGTTGTCGGGTTCCTGGAAGACTTCCTTAAATCCGGCCTGCTGCTCGGCATGAAGCCAAATCCTCTGTTTGATCCCCTCTGGTACTATCGCCAGTTAAAGGGTGCGCACGATGTTTGGTCGGGACTGCGCCACTTCGTGATGCGTGGTGACAAGGAGGGCTATGCGCCCGCTCCTGACTTCAGCGGAAAGCGATATCTGGAGCGCTATCCGGATGTCGCCGCCATCGGCACGCCGGCGCTGATCCATTACCTGACCATGGGGAAGGCCGAGGGTCGTCCCTATTTCCCGGAGCAAAGCTCGGCGGCTTGGGTTCCAGCAGAGTCGGTCACAGGATCCGATGCGACTGTTGCAGTCGTTGACGAGGCCGAGTTGGCAAAGACATACGAGGCCCTCAAAGAGAGGATTAGCAAACGCCGCCAGGACCACAAGGACAGGGTTTCCGTCTCCCCACCTAAGATCGTGCAGTTCGAGGATCCCCTCAGCCAGATTGCGGAACTGGCGCTCCCTCGGTTTGACAACCCGCAAGTTTCCATACTGATCCCGGTCTATAACGAAATTGCCTACACCGTGGAGTGCATCCGCTCCATTCTCGATTCGAATCCGAACGTAAGCTACGAAGTCGTCATCGCAGATGATGCCTCGACTGACGCGGCCGTGCAGGAACTTGAGCGCATCCCGAACATAAAATACCTGAGGCAGGCGTCGAATGCCGGATTTCTTCGTAATTGCAATAGCGCGTTTCATAGCTGCGAAGGCAGATACATTCTGCTGCTGAACAACGATGCGCAGCTGCTGCCCGGTGCGCTCGACGCGCTGGTTGACGTGCTCGAGAGCGACGCCAACGTGGCGGCGGTCGGGCCGAAGATGCTCTATCCCAACGGCCGTCTGCAAGAGGCTGGCTGCAACGTTGACCGCGACGGCGTAAGCACCATGGTGGGGCTGTTCGCTGATCCAGGCCAGCCCGCCTACAACTACACCCGCGATGTGCACTACTGCTCGGGTGCCGCTCTGCTGGTTCGCCGCAGCGAACTGGGTGACGAATTGTTCGACGAGGCCTTTGTCCCGGCCTATTGCGAGGACACCGACCTTTGCCTGCGGCTGCTGGCCAAGGGACGCCGCGTGGTCTATTGCCCCAAGGCGGAGATCGTCCATCACCTCAGCGTCTCCACCAACAAGCAATCCGTGACCAGGCGGCTGCAGCTTGTGGCCCGCAATCAGCAGAAGCTTGCGCGCAAATGGTCCACGTTATTGGAGGAGCTCAACCGCGTCCGGGTGATCGCGTTTTATCTCCCGCAGTTCCATACAACGGAGGAAAACGACTTCTACTGGGGCAAGGGCTTTACCGAGTGGTCCAACGTCGCGAAGGCGCGCCCGGCGTATCTTGGTCACTATCAACCCCACCTGCCGGCCGATCTGGGCTTCTATGACCTGCGCGTCAGGGAGACCGTCGTGCGCCAGGCATCCTTGGCGCGGCGCTACGGGATCGCCGGATTCTGCGTCTACTACTACAACTTCGGCCGCCGCCGCGCGCTGGACAAAGCGTTCGAGGCGATTGTCGCAGACCGCTCCATCGACTTCCCGTATTGCATCTGCTGGGCCAACGAGAATTGGACCCGCCATTGGGACGGCGGAACCCGGGAGCTCATTTTCCAGCAGACGTACGACCACAAGACCCTGCTGAAGGTCATCGATGACGCCACGCGCTATGCCGCCGATCCGCGCTACCTGCGGGTGAACGGCAAGCCGCTGTTTCTGGTGTACCGGCCGCTGCTGATCCCCGACATCCGCGGTTTCGCCGCCCTGTGTCGGCAACGCTTCCGCCAGGCCGGCTTCGACGAAGTCCATCTTGCCTACATCGAAAGCATGGAGACGTTCCAGAAACTCCTCCCTCCCGAAGACCTTGGGTTCGACGCCTGTGTCGAGTTCCCGCCGCAAGGCCTGGCGGTGCCGGCCGCCGAGCCCGCGATCCCGGTTCGGCCGGACTTCGTGGGTACCCGCTACGATTACGAATCGACGGTGCTGGACGCGGTCAGCCGGGCGTCGGTGAGCTATAAGCGATATCCGACGGCGTTCCCGGGCTGGGACAACACGCCCCGCCAGCCGTCGCGCGGCGACAGCTTCATCCACGCCAGCCCGGAGGCGTTTCAGGTCTACGTGGAAGAGAAGCTGGACGAAGTCAGCCGAATGCTGGTCGGCGACGAACGCTTGCTGTTTGTCAATGCCTGGAACGAGTGGGCGGAAGGCACCCATCTGGAGCCCGACCAGAAATACGGCCATCGCTGGCTGGAGGCGATCCGCAACGCGCTGTCAGCGAAGTGCTTGGCATGATCGTCCTGCTGGCTGCGCCGTCATGACAGCACCAACCGCCTTGCCCGACGTGCCGATCACGCTCATCGGCCATCCGTTCGCGACCATCGGGATGGGGGAGCAGATGCGGTCCCACATCGCGGCCTGCCGGAGCGTGCACCTGCCGCACCAGGTCCTGGACGTCTACCGCTACGCCAGCCGCGGCGATCCGGACCATCGCAAGCTGGTCGAGCCGGCCGAAACCAGAACGCCCGCCGGCGGCATCCGCATCTTCCACGTCAACGGCGACGAGGTCGAACAGGTGCTGCCCGCGTTCGAGGCGCGGGGGGGCAGGTTCAAGGATGGCTACAACATCATTGCGCCGGCATGGGAACTGCCCACCTACCCGGCGGGCTGGGCCGAGCAGCTACGCAAGTTCGACGAAGTCTGGGCGTTGTCGCATTTTCTGACCGAAAGCCTGGCCGCCGCGGGTCTTTCCAGCACCCATATCGGCCAGGCGGTCGAGGTGCCGCTCGGCCACTTCCTGCCGCGCAAGTATTTCGGCATCCGCGAATCCGCGTTCGTGATCCTGCACTTCTTCGACCTGTCGTCCTATGCCACCCGAAAGAACCCCGACGCCGTGCTGGCCATGTTCGAGGCCTTGCGCAAACGGCGGGAGTTCGCGGACGTGCAACTGGTGCTGAAGGTCAAGCAAGGCGACGCGGACGGCGAAGAGTGGCTGCGCCCGATCCGTGATCGGTTGCCGGAAGCCCGCTGCCTGTTCAAACCCATGAGCGCGCTGGAGACCCGCAGCCTGATCAACTGCTGCGACTGCTTCGTCTCCTTGCACCGGGCCGAAGGGTTCGGCCGGGGCACCGGCGAGGCGATGTTCCTCGGCCGGCTGGCGCTGGCCACCGGCTGGTCGGGCAACCTGGACTACATGACCAAGGACAACTCGCTGCTGGTGGACCATCGGCTGGTCCCGGTGGGAGCGGGGGAGTATCCGTTCGGCGAAGGGCAGATGTGGGCCGAGGCGGATGTCGATCACGCGGTGGAGCTGCTGGATGCGGCGATCGCCGATCCGGCCCGGGCGCGGGAGATCGCCGCGCGGGGAAGGCGGGATATCCGGCTGGGCCATGGCTACCGGGCGGTCGGGCTGCGGGTTCTCGATCGGGTGACGGAAATCCTGGGGACCGGCTTCGGCGGCGCGAACCGGGGGGCGCGGGAGGCGGAGCCGCGGCCTGCCTTGGTTGAGGATTTTGTTGCCGCCGAGGCCCGAGATGCTCATGATAACGTGAAACGGGAGAAACCACCCGAACCGGAGGGGGAGACGACGGTGCAGCCGGCGCCGGCCGCGCCACCACCGAAGCCTCGGGCATCCCGTAAGCGCCGTAGGTCGGCCGTGGTGTGATGCTGTGGCATCAGGAAGGAGAAGTGCGACTGTGAGGCGAGGGCGGGGGGTTGCAAGAGATGAGCTGATGCGTCTCCAGGGACATACGCCGGTCTCCTGGGGGTGCCGTCGGCGTCGGTGCCCCGACAGCGGCCTGCTGCCTGCCACTGCGGACGGTGACGCTGCGGCTGTTGCGACCGCTTGCCCGGTAGCACCCCCCACCGAATTGCCCACCGCTTATGTCCAGACCCCTTCGCGAGTGATGAGAATCCTATGCCTGTGACACGCGACGAAGTGGCCTCCGCCTACCGGATGTTCCTGGGGAGAGACCCTTCTACGCAGGAGTGCGACGCTTGGTCGGAAGCCGTGTCGGTGACGGCCCTTCGCCAGGCATTCGTAGCGTCGGAAGAGTTCCAGTCAATACTGGGGAGCCTTGGGATAACGCCGCAGTTGCGGCTTCCCCTGATCCTGAAGCCGTTGCAGATCGAGTGGCAGGTCGATCCCGCAATGCAGGCCCGCTTGCTGGACCAGGTTACGGCGACATGGACCGCGTTGGGACATGATCGGCCACACTGGTCCGTTCTCTCCAGCGACGCCTTCCTGCCCGAGAACATGCAGGCCAATGAAAGCCAGTTCTACGAGTTGCAGGGGCGAGCGATGTTGATCTGATCACGAATATCCTCGACCGTCACGGGCTGAAGTCAGACAGTCTACGCCACGTCGTTGAGTATGGGTGCGGCGTTGGCCGGGTGACACCGCATCTGGCCGCCGTCTTCAACCAGGTGACAGGGGTCGATATTTCGGCAAGCCATCTGGAAATGGCGGAACGGGAAGTTGCCCGTCGCGGCTGTCGGAATGTGAACCTGTTTTTGGCACGGGCGCCAGAGTTCGGGATGATGGAGCCGATCGATCTGTGGTTCAGCTACATCGTGCTGCAGCATAATCCGCCGCCGATTATCGCCATGGTTCTGCGACATGCATTCGCAATGTTGTCACCGGGAGGGTTGGCGATATTCCAGGTCCCTACCTACGCCAGAGGCTACAGGTTCGACCTTGCGGATACCTCGCCACGCCCTCGGCGGTCGGCGAGATAGAAGTGCATTGCATCCCCCAGCCGGTTGTCTTTCAGCTCGCACGGGAGGCTGGCCTTGACATACTGGAAGTGCGCGAGGACGCGTCCATGGGACCACCGTCGGCCTGGCTGTCCAACACATTCGTTTTCCGCAAGCGAGGGGGGCCGTGAGTGAGGTCGCGGAGGGCCAAACTAGGTTACGGTCGGCCGTTTCAGCGGGATTTCGATGAGAGAGCATCACCTGGCACAGGGAGATAAGGGGGCACGCCCCCGAAGCACCCGCATCGAGAGCCCCTTTGGTGCTGCCGCGCCGTCGATTTCTGCTTGCAGGCGGTAGCCTTATCCTGCTTCCGCACACGGTTCGTGCTCAGTTGACGACTGTCAACGCGGCCGCGTTCGGAGCGGTTAGCGACGGTAAGACCGACGCGACTGACGCACTCAACGCAGCCGCACGGAGCGTCCCACGCGGCGGCATATTGCGCCTAAGTCCTGGCCGCTATTACGTGACCAGCACAATCCTGCTTAAGTCAGGCACCACCATTGAGGGGCAGAACACGGCCTTATTGCAGGGGCGAACTGGCGACGCATCCAGTCCGCAAAGTGGTGGATGTCGCCGGGTTTTGCGCTAATCGGCAACGTGAACTTCGCGGCTGCGGCCATATCCGATTGCGAGATCGTCGTCCGTGGAATCAGGTTTGAATACCCTGGATTGCAGCGTGGTGACGCACACGCTATTCGCTTTCGAAAGGTCCGCGGTATAATAGTGGCCGATTGTGGCTTTGTGGGAGGCGGCGATGCGACAGCTTTTCTTGCGTGTGCGAATACCGAGGTCGTGCGTTGCGCGTCGGAGAGCACGCTGAACTGCGCTTACGACCACTGGGAAGGCCCAAGGAATGCCACTTAACGCGACTGCTCGGTCCGGAGCATCAAGGGTTATGGAATTTTGTTCACGGGTGTCGGTACGGAGCACGAAGACGATGAAGCGGCATCCAACGTCACGGCCGCCGAGAACGTGATCGAAATCTCTCACCGGCACTGGGATTTGGGTGTGCTCACTCTCGCAGGGATCCTCGGTGGCGAACGTAATGCTGAAGGGCAACACCGTGCGCATTGCGAAGGGTTCGGGAATTGGAGCCACCGGGGATATCCGTGGGTTGACAATCGAAAACAATCAGGTCGAAGGGGTCAGGGGCGGCAACGCGATCTTTGCCCGTCCCGATAAGTGGCACCATCCGATTGCCACCGCGATCGTCGGCAATACGATTGTCGATTGCGAGACCGCCGATCGCGGTGTCGCGCTCATCCAGGCGCTTGGGGATGGAGTGAGGGTGGAACACAACCAAGCGATCGGCGGGCGCTACCCTTCCTTGGTTTGGGTTGACGACCCAAATGCGCGACTGGTAGACAATACCGGGAGCAATTTCACCAAAGGTCAATATACCAGAACGCGGCGCCAGGCCTTATTCAGATCGCGATGACGAAAGGCGTGGGCGAAAGGCTGCAAGTATGAACGAAGTTCCAGATGAGGGGCCAGGTTCTTAGCGTGCATCAGGTAGAGGCGCTGGCGCTTTGCACGATGGTACTGAATCGAAGCGCCCTACATGCTTGAGTGGCTTATGTTTCATCACATGTTCGGCGTCGAGTTATTTGAAAATCTTACGACAACGGAAGTGATGATGGGACATTCGAGTTGCTTGAGCTGCTGTCCCCTCTTCTCCCCATCGAGTTGGTTCGATGGTCCCAGACGGGCATCGGCAAACAGGCCGCTGCATTTGAAGACTGCGCTGCTGCGCTCGCCGGTCGGGTCGGTTTCGTGGGGTTCATCGATGCCGACGAATTTCTCTTTGACCCAGACTTCCGGCAACTTCCAGCCGCCCTCGCGGAGTTCGGGCCGGATGTTGGTGCAATAGGCGTCAATCAGCGCGTCTTCGGGTCATCGGGCCATGCAACCGCCTCCGACGAACTTGTTACCCTGAGATTTATCCAGCGCGCAGCCGATGATTGCCCTGAACATCGTTGGTTCAAGACGCTTGCACGGCCCGAAGCGGTCGAGGGCTTTGATACCCAGCACGCCGTTCGACTACGTGCCGGGGCATATGTCCTCGGTGATGGTGCCTCGTTTGGGCTGGGTGGTAAGCATCCGGGTCAATCTGATCGAATTGCAAGCCGGGGCTTGCGGCTCCACCACTATATACTGAAGTCGCTTGAAGAGTTTCGCCAAAAGCAGCGGCGGGGGGCAGTCTCAGATGGGCCGGAAGTTGGGTTTAGACGCTTCACTGGTTCGTTATTTTAAGCAACGTGAGCGATATGCCAATGCGGTCCAGGACGAAATACTTACCAAGTATGCCGTGCAGCTACGTGCAGCCGTGCGCGAGATCGATCAAGGTACCCTCGGGGTTCTCGCCCCAGGCGCCCAGCACCAACGGCTTTTCGCAACAAACTACGGGAGCAACCCAGATGGGGAACGACGGGTTTTCGACGGCTCAATACTGGGAAACGCGCTACCGCACCGGCGGCAATTCAGGTGCAGGTTCGCGTGGCCGTTTGGGCGCTTTCAAGACGCATATGGTCAACCAGTTTGTCATACAAAACCGGATTAACGGCGTGGTAGAATTCGGCTGCGGCGACGGTAATCTATTGAGCATGCTTTCGCTTAGCAATTATGTCGGTGTAAACGTTCTCCGAAACCGCGCTTGCGAAGTGCCGCACCCAGTTTGCCAGCACACCGGGTTACCAATTCGTCAATTATGACCAGTTGGCAGATGTCGATGAAGCCGATCTGGTGCTCTCGATCGACGTGATCTTCCACCTGCTCGAGGATGACCTCTTCGAGCGGTATATGCAGAACTTGTTCACCTTTTCGAGGCGCTTCGTTGCGATCTATTCGAGCAATCACGATACGCCGGCAACGCAGCACATTCGCCATCACAACGTAACCGCTTTTGACGCGCGACACTTTCCAGAATGGCACCTCGTGGCGCACGTCCCGAACATCTATCCGTTCTCGGCCAACAACACGGGTCCATACCTCGTTCTGTGACTGGTTTATATTCAGGATCAGCAACGAGCCTTGTGTTGTTGTTGTGCCTCCTCCCGTGCCGTAGTCGCGTTCGAGCAATTGGAGGCTAGAGGGATGATGAGCAGCACGCCGATCACCAAACTGCCGGTTTTCGTTTCCTTTACGACGATCCGCTCGCGCCTCGCGTCTCTCCCGAGGATGATCGAAAGCTTGCTGGCGCAAACGCTGCGGCCAGACCGGATTATCCTGAATATTTCCCGCGATCCGTTCTTGCTCGACCAGGGCGTGGCGTTCGGCGATCTGCCGCGCAGCGTGCGGGCACAGGCGATCGCAGGCCGCATCGAGGTGTATTTCACGCCGAACACCGGCCCCTATCGCAAACTGCTGCCCACGCTGCGGCAATTCTGCGGCCAAAGCTATCTTGTGGCGACTGCCGACGACGACTGGGCCTATCCGCCGGAGTGGCTTGCCCGCTTGCATTCGGCCGTAGCGTCCGGCGCGACCATCGCCGCGCATCGTTGCCGGATGATGGCGGTGAAGGACGGGCGTTTCCTGGCCTACAACGCTTGGCCAGAAGTCCCGCCGGGGTGGGCTCGCTTCGACCAGGCCAATCCGGAGGTACGCAACCTGCTGCTTTCTCCCGTCGGTGGCTACGGTGTGATGTATCATTCACACGTCTTTCCCGACCACGGTCTGCTAGAGGAGTTGCGCGCCTTGGCGCCGCAGCAGGACGACCTGGCACTCAGGTTTGCCACACTGCTTTCCCGAACGCCGGTCGCGTTGGTGCCAGCCGAGCCGGGCGAGCATCAGGAGGCCTCGTCCGTTCATATCGGCAACAGTCGCGACGCATTGTTCGCGACGTTCAATGTGGGAGGTGGGAACGACGCGGCGCTGGGACGGCTAGTTGCCTTCTGCGCACGCCGTTTCGGACTTGATCTGTCAGCCTATCACGTCTGATCTGTTACAGAAACGACACACACTTTCTGCTCATGAGAATCTCTTATTAAACGCCGCAGTCAGCGTTTGCATCTCTCCGAGGAATAGCGCCGGGCCACCTCCTTGTTTGGGGTTCTATTGGGTAGCGCCCGTGACCTTAAACGCTGAATAAATACGTGGGCGTAGCACAGAAAATCTTCCGCGGACCTGATAGCCGAAAGCCTTGAGGAACCCCTCGATCTCTTCCAAAGCGCTCTGCTCGGCTGCCTCGATGAAGAGGTGCGGCTTATGGAAAGCTAGGGTGTTAGACGCCCCTTCGAGCACTGCCAGCTCGGCACCTTCCACGTCCACCTTAATGATGCTGACAGACATGTTCAGGGTAACAAAATCGTCCAACGTCGCGATCGGTAGGTCACCTACGAGAGTGGGCTCGATCGTGACCACGCCATAGTTACTTGCATTGAGTAATCTTGCTGTCCCACGCCCGCTGGCCCTGCCAAGGGCGGAGGCTTCCGCCCTGACCAGATCGCTACAGTGGTTCGCCGCAATGTTTCTAACCAGGATTTCCCAGTTGGCCGGGAACGGCTCAAACGACATCACGTGAGCGGAGAGCACCTTCGCAAAAAAAACTGTGTGGTTTCCAATATTTGCCCCTACGTCTATTACCCAAGACCCCTTGGGTAGAGGGAAGCCGCCGCTCGTAACAAATCGATCTCGTAGAAATCTTTTAGTCTCGATATTTCATTGAACAGGTGGTCCGGCGGGTCGTGGGTGAAAAAATTCACCTCAAAGCCACGATGTTCGAACTTGACGGTCTGCATTTTTCCTACCCCTGGCTGTTCTCAGGATCAAAAGGAAGCACAAGGTTGAAATGCTGTCTAGAAGGGCGGTTGAGTGAGAACCCACCTGAGGCCGTTGAAAACCGCCAAGACAGTAGATCGGGCATCTGGCCCCCCGAATCCTGCGGCTCAAGCATAAAAACCTATTGGATATCGGCGCTCCGCACAGGTCCAATCAGATGAACCTGTTGGTATTATTCTCGGGGATTGTCGGAAGAACCGATTGATTTCCAGCACTCTCAGTGCGCGAGACCGCGGATCTGCCCGGATGGCGCCGGCCCCTCTGATGAGCGGTGAGGCTGCGGACCAGTCGCGGCGCTTGAACGGAAAGACACTTGGCCGTACGATGCCGCTCGGCGATGCGCACGCGCTGACTTCCAATCGGCCAGTGAGCCATATTCCCCGGAGGACCCCCAGTGCTTGGCCTGTTCCTTCAACCGGACGCAGTCGCTTCTATCTCCGCCATGGAATCTGCCCCTTGATGTCAAACGCCATTGCGCGGAAGTCGTCTGGAAGGGCTACACGGTCATTAGAAACGCCGTGCCGGCCGGGGAATGCGCCGCCCTGATTGATGAATTCCGGGCGTTCGAGCAACTGAACGACGAGATTTTCACGGCAAACCGCGACCAGCACGGACACTACCCCCGTATCGTCAACCTTCACACGGCTTTCCCGCCGCTCATCAGTCTGTTCGCGCGGAATAAGATGCTTTTGACCGTGTCGGACGTCCTGTTTGGACGCCGCACCTCGCTCTACACGAGTCTCTTTTACGAAACCGGCTCCCAGCAGCCGATCCACCGCGACACGCCGGTGTTTTCAACCCGGCCCGAATACCTCTATTTCGGCAACACGGTCTATCTGGAACCGGCCAACGACGAGAACGGCTGCCTGGAGGTCATCGAAGGCGGCCACCTGGTCGGGGAGCTCGACCGCGAACGTCTGGCCACGGACCACTACGGCACGCTGGACAAGGTCAAGTCCCAGGACGGCGAACTCTGGATCAAGTACCAGGACTCGCTGGCCGTTCGGTGCCAGCGCCGCGGCCTGACGACAACAAAGCTTCACGTCCAGGCCGGCGACACCTTGATCTGGCACCCGCAACTGCCGCATGGCGGCAGCCCGATCCGGGACAAGAGCAAGACCCGCTTCAGCCTCGTCATGCACACCACGCCAGAGGGCGTGCCCGTCTACCACCAGGACGCGTTCTTCCGCCCGAGCACGCCCTATTCCGAGACGCCGCATTGGGACACACGGGGGTTGACGGCCGCCAAGTGGTCGCGCATCAAGGCGTTTCATTCAACCAAACGTGAACGACTATCCGTCGGACGCGTTCCGTCCGCCCGCCTCCTAAGGGTGCTCGCCTCCGGCCTGCGGCCGGTCCCGCGCGCCATCCGGATCGCCGGCACACTGACAAAGGTGCAGGCACGCTCATGCTGGGTGCGGCGGCTGAGGTCATCAAGCTCAAGGGCCGGGCAACGATCGCCTGGGCCGAATTCGATCCCGCCTGGTACCTGCGGCGCTACCCCGACGTCCGCCTGGTGCTGGACGCCGCCGACGCGGACGCCGATGCCGTGCTGCGGTTCTATCTGGTCACCGGCCAGCAGGTCGGCCATTCGCCAAATCCCTGGTTCGACGAGGCGTGGTATCTGCAAGAACACCCCGGCGTTGCTGCCGCCGTCCGCGGGGGAGAATACGCCTCCGGCTTCGACGAGTACTGCCGCGCGGGCTATGGCGGCGGTCGCCGCATTGGTTGTATAACGACTACCTCTATCGCGTCTCCGGCGAGAAGCTGACCGAGGAGGTCCTGCAGGCCGGGGGCTACGTCAACCACGACGACCACTACCTGCGCCAGGGCAGCCGCGAGGGAAGGACGGCGCACCTGCTGTTCGATGCCGCCTGCTACCTCAGCCAGCTTGACGAGCAGGAGGCGAACGCCGCCCGCCAGCTCGGCGCATACCGCCACTTCCTGCTGCGGATCGCGGCCGGCCAGCCGGCGCCCCGCGCCTCGGTCTACTTCGACCCCGACTGGTATCGCCGCCGCTATCCCGCGATCGCCGCGCAGATCGGCACCACCTGGCTGTGCGCGCTGCACCACTATCTGACCAACGCCACGCCCACGGAATTCGACCCGCTGCCCGAGTTTTCCGAAGCCGCCTACCTGGAGACCTATCCCGATATCGCCGCGGTGGTCGCGGCCGGGGGCGTTCGCAACGGCTACCAGCACTTCCTCAACAATGGCGTGTTCGAGCTGCGGTCTCCCTGTGACGCCATCGATCTGCAGTACCTACGTCCGCGAGCACGAGTCGGTCCGCGCCGATCTGGCGGCGGGCCGCGCGCGCGACGCCTTTGCGCATCTGCTGCTGATCGGCCGCGCCCAGGGGCTGGCCGGCGCGCCGGTGCCGGAGGGGGCGGCGGAAGAGATCCAGGCCAAGGCGCTGTTCCGCGCCAAGGCCCGGAACCTGTTGCCGCTGATCGCGCGCCAGAAGCTCGATTTCTCCTATGCCGAGCCGCCGGCGCTGTCGGTGATCGTCGTGCTGCACGACAACTTCGCCCTGAGCATGCTGGCGCTCGGCTCGCTGCGCGCCAACTACCCGGGCGGGATCGAGCTGATCCTGGTCGATTCCGGGTCCAGCGACGAGACCAGGTTCATCACCCGCTACGTGCGCGGCGCCCGGCTGCTGCGGTTCGACGGCAATGTCGGCTACGTGCAGGCGTGCAACGCGGCGCTGATGGGCGTCAGCGGGCCCGCGGTGCTGTTGCTCAACAACGACGTCGAGCTGGCGCCGGGCGCCGTGGATGCCGCGCTGCGCCGGCTCGGTTCGGACCCGGGGATCGGCGCGGTGGGCGCGAAGGTGATCCGCCTGCACGGCAAGCTGCAGGAAGCCGGCAGCATCATCTGGCGCGACGGCGTGACGCTCGGCTATCTGCGCGACGCCTCGCCGCTGGCGCCCGAGGCCAATTTCGTGCGCGACGTCAACTTTTGTTCGGCGGTGTTCCTGATGGTGCCGGCGGCGGTGGTGCAGCGTCTGGAAGGGTTCGCGGAGGCGTTTGCTCCGGCCTATTACGAGGACGCCGACCTGTGCGCGCGGATCGCCCAGGCGGGGCTGCGGGTGGTCTACGACCCGTCGGTCGTGGTGCATCATTATGAGTACGGCACCGCGGTGAACCTGCGCGCGGTGAAGCTGCAAACGGCCCGGGCGCGCCAGACGTTCGTCGGCCGGAACCTGGCGTTTCTGCGCGATCGCTACATCGCGGACCCCAGGGTGCAGGTGTTTGCCCGCTCCAGCGACACGCGCCAGCGGCGGATCCTGGTCATCGAGGACCAGGTGCCGCTGCGGATGCTGGGCTCGGGGTTCGTCCGGTCGAATGACCTGATCGGGGTGATGGCGTCGCTGGGATTCCAGGTGACGGTGTTTCCGATCTATGGCGGCCGGTTCGATGTCGCCAGCATCTACGCGGATCTGCCGGATACGGTGGAGGTCATGTACGACCGGTCGCTGGAGGACCTGGCTGGATTCCTTGAAGCGCGTGAGTTGTATTACGACACGATCTGGGTGGTCAGGACACACAATCTGGACCGCACCCGCGCCGTGCTGGAGCGTCACGCGCTCGGCAAGGGACGGCCGCCGCGGATTGTCCTGGACACCGAGGCCATCGGCGCCTTGCGCGAAGCGGCGCAGTTCAAGCTGAACCCTTCGGGCGGCGCTTTCGACCTCGACGCGGCGATCATGCGTGAATTTTCCAACGCCGCGTTCTGCCAGAGCATCGTTGCCGTGAGTGAGCGGGAGGCCGAGGCGCTGCGCGGTCTGGGCTTCAATGATGTGTCGGTGATCGGCCATGCGCGGGTTGTGGATGCAACCATGCGCCCGTTCGCCGAGCGGTCCGGGATGCTGTTCATCGGCGCGATGCACGACATGGGCTGCCCGAACTACGACAGTCTTTGCTGGTTCGTCAACGAGGTGCTTCCGCTGGTGGAGCAGGAACTGGGGCCGGAGACCAGCCTGACGATCGCCGGCTACACGGCGGAGCAGGTGACGCTCGACCGCTTCGCGGGTCATCAGCGGATCACCCTGCGCGGCGCGGTGGCAGAGACAAGGCCGCTGTATGACGCGCACCGCGTGTTTGTCGCGCCGACGCGGTTTGCCGCGGGAACGCCTTACAAGGTCTACGAGGCCGCCTCGTTCGGACTGCCGGTTGTGGCGAGCGAGTTGCTGCGCTGCCAACTCGGCTGGGAGAATGGGCGAGAGGTCCTTTCTGCGGACGTCTCCGACCCGGCGCTATTTGCTAGCCACATCATCCGCCTGCATCGGGATTCCGTTCTGTGGCAGAACGTCCGCAATGCGGCGATCAGCCGGTTGCAGATGGAGAACAACCTGTTGGACTATAGCCGCACAGTGCAGAAAGTGCTGGGTCCTTCACATATCAACTGACGTTGATTTTGAACTTGACCCGCCTTGATGGAGCCGTATGGGCTTTCCCAGCAGGTTGCCCATATGCCAAGGCTTGCCCGGCCCACTCGCCTGATTTCAGCGGCGCTTGCGCCCAGGGCTCAGGCAACACAGCACTGGAAAACGATCATCGAGCGCTGCCCCATGCAACCGCTCGCGTCCCGACGGTCCTGCCCTGGTTCATGACACATCTCCTCTCGCGGAAACCGTCCGCTTACGAGGTGTCCCAATCAACCGTGGCGCGGGAGAGGCCAGATGATCGATGTCCATCTACCGGCAACCGACCGGCAGGAGCTGCCGCTGACCCGTTATACCAGGCGTCCGAATGATCGACTGTCCGGTCGTACCCGTATCGTCATGCCGGCGAAGGCCGGTATCCACGACTTGCCTTCGTGCAGCAAGCAAAGTCGTGGATACCGGCCTTCGCCGGCATGACGAGAAGCGCGGCGCCGATGGGTCAATCCTTTCGCCGGCTGGTATTACACCCAACCAGAGGCGGAACTGCGCCTCCTGATCCAGCAACTCAACAATCCTTTCGCCGGCTGGTATTACACCCAACCAGAGGCGGAACTGCGCCTCCTGATCCAGCAGCTCAAGCTCAATTTACCGCCACAGCCGCCACCGCGGATCATCACCGGAACCGGCCCCGGTCGCCACCTGTCGTGAAGACCTTTCCGGTCAACCCGTTGATCGACAACGGACGCGGCCGGCAAAATAGCCCCAATCCGCGAAGTCGGGCTGGCGGGCGCCCGGTTTTGACATCACCGCACCGCCGGTCTTTCCTCGCGGCGAGGCATCGCAGCAGAAAGCAGCAGCATCGTGCGACCCCTGGACGGCATGCGCGTCATCGCGCTGGAACACGCGGTGGCGGCGCCGATCTGCTCGCGCCACCTGGCCGACCTCGGCGCCGAGGTGATCAAGATCGAGCGTCCCGGCGACGGCGATTTCGCCCGCGGCTACGACAGCGCCGTCTACGGCCAGTCCAGCTTCTTCGTCTGGCTCAACCGCGGCAAGCGCAGCATCACGCTGGACCTCAAGCAGGCCGCCGGGCGCGAGGCGCTGGTCAAGCTGGTCGATGGCGCCGACGTGCTGGTGCAGAACCTGGCTCCCGGCGCCGCGTCCCGCCTCGGCTTCGGCCATGCCGACCTGGCGCCGCGCAACCCGAAACTCGTCACCTGCGACATCTCCGGCTACGGCGAAAGCGGCCCGTTCGCCCGGAAGAAAGCCTACGACCTGCTGATCCAGGCCGAGTCCGGCCTGATCAGCGTCACCGGCACGCCGGAGCAGCCGTCACGCGTCGGCATCTCCATCGCCGACCTCGCCACCGGCATGTATGCGCTGACCGGCATCCTCGGCGCCTTGGTGCGCCGCGGCCGCAGCGGCGAAGGTGCCAACGTCAAGGTCGCCATGCTGGATGCGCTGGCCGAGTGGATGACCTATCCGATGTACACCCACGCCTATGCCGGGCAGACCGTGCCGCGCCAGCCGACCAGCCACCCCATCCTCTGCCCGTACGGCGCACACCGCGCCAAGGACGGCCAGGTCATCTTCGGCATCCAGAACGAACGCGAGTGGGTCGTGTTCTGCGACAAGGTGCTCGGCCGGCCCGACCTCGCCACCCACGAGCGTTTCGCCAACGTCACTGCGCGCGTCGCCAACCGCGCCGAACTGACCGCCTTGATCGAGGGTTTCTTCGCCACCATGACCGCGCTGGACGCCACCGCGTTGCTGGAACGCGCCGGCATCGCCAACGGCCGGCTGAACGCCGCAAAGGACGTCTGGGACCACCCGCAGCTCGCCGCCCGCGACCGCTGGCGCGACGTGGCCACGCCGAACGGCACCGTGCGCGCCCTGCTGCCGCCGTTCACCTTCGCCGATCACGAGGCCGCGATCGGCCCGGTCCCCAGCCTCGGCGAACATACCGATGCGATCCTGCGCGAACTCGGCTATGCGGACGCCGCGGTCGCCGCGATGCACGCCACCGGCGCGGCATGACCAGCTTCGACCCCGCCCAGCACCGGATGGTGCCCGACCAGCGCTGGTTCGAGGATTTCCGGCTCGGCGAGCGCTTCGTGCTGCCCAGCCGGACCATGACCGAGGCCATCTTCCTCGCCTTCCAGGCGGCCAGCGGCGACAACCACCCGATCCACTACGACGCCGAATTCTGCCGCGCGCGCGGCATGCCCGGGATGCTCGCCCACGGGTTGCAGACGCTGATCCAGACCGCCGCCGGCGCCGGCCTGTTCCCCTACCTCACCGAGGACTCGCTGATCGGGTTCCTCGATCAATCCAGCCGTTTCCGCAAACCGGTGTTCGTTGGCGACACGCTCTATCCGGCGCTACGCGTCGATGAACTGACCCCGAACCGATCCACCGGCGTCGTCGGCCTGGCCAGCAGCGTCCATAACCAACACGGCGAAATCGTCCTTGACGGCCGCCAACGCTACCTGTTGCGCCGCCGCATGCCGTTGGGCTGATCAACCGCGAACCTGGGCCGCCTCCAGCGGCACGCCTCAAGGTTTCACCGTGCCAGGGTTTTCTTGGCAGTCCCCGAGACTGCTCAACAGACGGGCTCGCAGCCGGCCGATGGCCGGCGATCGATAGCACGATCGTCCGAGCCGTCCCACTTTGTCCCCCGCAGCCGGTCCTTGCCGAGGAGCATGTGGTGGTGCGGGCTATCCTTGGGGTTGTGGGCTGTCCCTGGGGTGGAGATTCTTGGTCCAAAATCCGGCAGTTCATCCAAGGGCATTCTGTTTATCGCAATTGTGCTTGTTGCAGAAGTGAGCACATGATCGCTGTCACTCGACCCGCTTCACGGGGATCAAGCGGACTGTGCCGGTGGGGACAAACCAAGCCACTGGCGCGTGGCGCCGTACCGAGCACGGCGCCGAGGCGGCTGCTTTCAGGCGCTTGCGTTCAGATCGGCAGCAGCGCGAGGCACGTGCCTTGCAGGCCGGCACGGCACAGGAACTCGACGATCGCCCCCGGCGCGGGCCACTCGGCGGTCTGCACCACCTCCGTGAGGCCCCACAGCTCGGTCACCGCGTCCACCGCCCCCACCAGCGCGGGATCCCCATCCGTCATCAGCAAGACCGGCAGAGTGGGGTCGTGGCGCGCCACGGTCATCAGCACGTTGGCGCCATCCTGGCCCGCGGCATCCATGGTCGCCACCACCGCCATCGGCTGGCAGCGCTGCAGGAAGGGCAGCAGATCCTCGGTGGAATCGATCCGTTCGACGGAGACCTCGAGGAAGTTGCACAGTTCTCGCAGGCCGTCGGACAGCGATTGGCCATCCTCCAGCACCAGCACCAGCGGCACGCGGCGGCGTTCCTCGGTGCGCAGCGCTTCGCGGTCTTCGCCCGCCGGGTTCACCGGCTCCGCCACGCGCGGGTCCCGATCGGCGAGCAACCGATCGCCGAAAAGGGCGGTCTCGGCAGTGATCATGTTGTCCTGGTATGTCATCATGTCCTCGCTCGCTGCGCTGGCCTGCCAACCACCGGTACGACGGTGGGTTCGTGAGGTGGCGGCGAGGTCAATTGTACCTGCGGGTCGCGAATGCGTGAAGGTTACGGGCCGTTAATGTCGCGTCAGGGTTCGCGAGTACCGCGTCAATATCCGTCAAATCGACGCGGCCCTCAGGCCAGCGGCGCGAGTGCCTCATTCGGCCCCGCCAGAATCTCGACCAGGCGCAGTTTCTCGGCCGGCGCCAGTCCCGCACCCGGCGCCATATTTCGCACCAGCGTCGCGGTCTGGCGCAGCAGGTCGTCATAAACCGCGGCGCCATTCACCCTGCGTGCCGCGGTTTCCAGCGACCGGAGATTGCGTGCCGTATCCTCGAGCCGCGCCACCACATCCGGATCGACCGCCTGCAGCAATGACCGCAGCGGCAACAGGAACGCGTTGCTCAGGCTGTCGGCGAACCGTGCCCGGCAATGTCCGTCCAACCGCCGACGCACCGCCTCCAGGCGCTGCCGCAGGACCTGTGGCGTGGCATCCGTGGTCAGGCTCTCGATCAGCTTTGTCAGGTGCTTGACCCGCGGTCCGGCGTCGGCAAGCTCGCCGACCAGGTCCTCATCGGCGCCGAGCTCCAGCCGATCCAGCAGCGTCCCCACCACGCGATCGACGGTGGTGCGCAGCTGCGGCGCGTTGTGTCGGGTGGTCCAGCCGATGGTCTGTCGCAGCACCGCGTCCGGTTCGGGCAGTTTCTCCAGCATCACCGCAAGTGCCAGGCCCCAAGGCTCCGGTCCACTGGGCGCCATGGCGGCCAACACGGCCTGGATCGCCGCCTCGTCCTGCGGCAACCCGGCCGCCGCCTCCGCCGTTACGGCGTGGATTGCGACCGCCTGATCCAGCACCGCGGCAACGTCGTGCGCCAGCGGGGCATGCAACGCGCGCGGCAAGCCGGCCTTGCCCCAATCCGGCGGCATCGGCGCCTGCGACAACGCGTGCGCGGCCGCCGGCCACAACGCCGCGCCGGCGCGCGCCACGACCTCGGCGTCGGCGACGGTTCGGCCGTCGATCATCGCCTCGATCTCGGCCGCCGTATCGCCGAGTTCTTGGTGCACCGCGGCGGCGAGCGGGCCGAGCGCGTTGCGCGGCACGGCCAGCATGCCGGCGCGCCAATCCTTGGCGGCGACGATCACCGGGTCGAGCGGCATGAACAGCAGGCGGGTAAAGCGCAGCGGCCGCGTCGGGTGAAGCCGTGGCAGGCGCGGCCGCAATGGATCCAACAGCGCGTCCACCCCGGTCCGGTCGGCCAGGGAATTGATCAGCGCGACGATCCGTGCCGCCTGGGCATCGCCGGCCGCCGCTATGTCGCGCCGCAAGGCCCGGAATTCCTGGCGCATCGGCAAGGCCGGTGCTCGCGTTTTGTCGTCATCTTTCATCGTCAACTCCTTGCGCACTGAGAACGCGCAACCGCGCATCGCGCGCTGCCTATGCGCGGTCGGCGTTGGTGCGCGACACCGCGGTTGCGCACGGCCGTCGGCACATTTGCTGCGCCGTGTCGGCCGTCGCCGGCGACCCCCGGCCACCCGGTGGCTGCGCTGGACAGGATCGGCGCCAGCACGGCGATTTCCGGCAGCGTCGCCGCCTCGGGGCCAGTTCGATCGGTCGAGCGAATGCGCGCATCGAGCCACACGCGCAGCGTGAACGGCGCGGCCACGCCAGGTTCGGCGAAGGTCGCGGGGTTATGTGGCTTGGCCAGGGGCAGGCGGAGCGACGACATGGAGGCTGCGGTCTCGGTTCCCCGCAAGCCTAGGCCGCACTGGTGAAGGAAGCGTTGCGATGGTCCCGGGCTCAGGCTGGCGCGATGTCATCCATCGCCGGCCGGCCGGTCACGTGGCGCCAGTGGTGCCAGAGCAGCCGCGCCGCCAGGGCGCGCGCGGGCCGCCAAGGCTCGGCCAGGGCGCGCAACTCGGCCGAGGTCGGCCGTGCGGCCAGCCGCTTCAGGTCGGCGGCCGCGGCGGCCAGCGCCAGGTCGGCCGCCGGGAACACGTCGTGGCGGCCGAGGGCAAACAGCAGATAGACCTCGGCGGTCCACGGTCCCATGCCGCGCACCGCGGCGATCGCCGCAATCGCCGCCTCGTCGTCCAGCCGGTCAAGCCGCGCTTGCTCCAGCGTGCCGTCCAGGAACGCCGCGGCCAGCGAGCGGGCATGCGCCAGCTTCGGGCGCGACAGCCCGGCGCCGCGCAACGCCTCGTCCGACAGCGCGGCGAGCCCCCCCGGCGCCAGCGCGCCGGGCAGCGCGCGCACCCGGCCCCAGATCGCGGCGGCCGCCTGGTTCGAGATCTGCTGGCCGACGATCGCCTGCAGCAGGCCGGGAAACCCGGCCGGCCGGACCCGCCATGGCAGCGCCCCGGCACGCGGCTCGATCGTCGCCAGGTCGGGGTCCCGGGCGATCAGACGATCGAGCGCGGCGCGGGCGGCAGGCGGCGGATGCGGGAAGCTCACATCCGCCATTCTACCGGTTCAGCCGGCCCGGGTCACCCGCCCGGTCTTGGCATCCATGGTGAAGCGGGCGATCACCGACCCGTCCGGCGTGGCCACGGCGAAGCCGATCTGGTTGTCGGCGCCCGCCGCCACGTCGACCACTTTCCACGTGTGGTTGCCGTTCCACAGCAGGAACGCCTCGGCGATCTTCTGCACGTCGGGCGCGGTCAGGTGCCGATCGTCCGGGTGATACAGCAGCGCGAAGGTCCGCATCCGCTCCCCGGCGTGCCGCTGCCAACCCCACCCGCCGGCCTGCAGTCCCATCCGCCAGCCGCCGCCCTGCGGCGGGTGCCCCGCCATCGGCGGCGGCCCCGGCTGCGCCCCGGCTTGCGTGAGCAGCCCGGCCGCAGCGAGGCCGCCGAGCGAGACGACCGCGGTCGCGGCCAACAACAGTTTGCGCATGATGAGGTCTCCTGTCCTTAGACCACCCCACCATGCGTCACCCAGGTTGCGCGAATACGGCAGCGAGGCGACGAAGTGCAACGGAATGCAACACGCTCTGCCGCTCACCCGGATTCCCACTTATGTTGGGCGCATGGAAACCGTCCCGCACATCCTGGTGGTCGACGACGACCGGGAGATCCGCGAGCTGCTCGCGCGCTTCCTGGAGCGCAATCGGCTGCGCGTCACCGCGGTGCGCGACGGCCGCGAAGCACGCCGCGCCTGGGCCGGCGGGCACTACCACCTCGTGGTGCTCGACCTGATGCTGCCGGGCGAGACCGGGCTCGACCTGGCGCGCTGGCTGCGCAGCCAGGCCAACGTGCCGATCGTCATGCTGACCGCCATGGGCGAGGAGACCGATCGCATCATCGGACTGGAGCTCGGCGCCGATGACTACGTCCCCAAGCCGTTCAACCCGCGCGAGCTGCTGGCGCGCATCCGCGCCGTGCTGCGCCGCGCCGGCGACGCCGCCGAGCCCCGCGCCGACCCCGCCGCGCGCACGCTGTTGTTCAACGGCTGGACGCTGGACCCGGGCCGCCGGCGGCTGCTCAATCCCGACGGCGCCGAGGTGACGCTGACCGGCGGCGAATACGACCTGCTGCTGGCCCTGGTGGAGCGCGCCAACCGCGTGCTGACGCGCGACATGCTGCTCGACCTGCTGCGCGGCCGCCAGGCGGGCCCGTTCGACCGCGCGATCGACGTCGCCGTCAGCCGGCTGCGCCGCAAGCTGGAGGATGACGGGCGCCGCGCCCAGCTGATCAAGACCGTCCGCAGCGGCGGATACGTGCTGGCCGCGACGGTCGAACGGCGGTGAGGCTGCGCCTCTGGCCCCGCAGCCTGGCGGCGCGGACCGCGGTGGTGCTGCTGTTCGGCCTCGCCGTCGTGCAGGCCGCCGGCCTGACCATCCACGCGCTCGACCGGCTGGAGCTGCAACGCCTGGCGCAGGCGCGCGAGATCGCCGCGCGGGTGATGAGCGTCTACCGCAACGTGGCGAACGTCAACGCCGGCCAGCGTGCCGCGACGCTGGCCGACATGCGCCGCCTGCCCGGGATGGCGATCGGTCTGTCCGATCAACCACCGATCTCCGACCTGCCGCCGACCCCGCCAGGGGAGCAGCGGCTGCTGCGGGTGAACATGAACCTGGCGCCGATGCCGGGGCATCTGCGTCCGCATGACATCCAAATGCTCGGCAGCCCGTTCTGGCATCGCCTGCTGGTCAGCCTGCGCCTGCCGGAGGGCGGCTGGCTGAACCTGACGCTCAAGGTGGAGCCGCCGCGCCCCTGGCACTCGCCCACCTTCCTGATCGCCTTCCTGCTGATGACCGCGGCCGCCGCGCTGCTGACGCTGTGGGCGGTGCGTCGCCTGACCGCGCCGGTGCGCACCCTGGCCCGCGCCGCCGAGGCGCTGGGCCGCGACGTCAACGCCCCGCCGCTGCCCGAGGACGGGCCGCTCGAGGTCGCCGTCGCCGCCGTCGCGTTCAACACCATGGCGGCGCGCATCCGCCGCTTCGTGCACGACCGCACCGAACTGCTGACCGCGATCGGCCACGACCTGCGCACGCCGATCACCCGGCTCAAGCTGCGCGCCGAGTTCATGGAGGACGACGAGCAGCGGCGGAAGATGCTGCTCGACCTCGATGAGCTGGAGGCGATGGTCGCCGCCACGCTGGCCTTCGGACGCGACGCGACGGCGACCGAGCCGGTCTCGGCGCTCGATCTGGCCGAGCTGCTGCGCACCATCCTGGACGAGGCCGCGGATGCCTGGCCCGAGGCGGCGGACAAGCTGCGCTATGCCGGCCCGGCGCATCTGACGGTGCGGGCACGGACGCTGGCGCTGAAGCGGGCCCTGGCCAACCTGGTCGCCAACGCGGTGAACTATGCCGGCGGCGCGCTGGTGCGGCTGACCCCGCCGGCCGACGGACCGCCCCATGGGACGCTGACGATCGAGGTGGAGGATGACGGCCCCGGCATCCCGCCGCAGGAGCTGGACCGCGCGTTCGAGCCGTTCCATCGCGGCGAGCCAAGCCGCAACCGCGAGACCGGCGGCGTCGGGCTGGGGCTGCCGATCGCGCGCAACGTTCTCCGCGCCCATGGCGGGGATGTGACGCTGGCCAACCGGCCCACCGGCGGGCTGCGCGCCACGGTAACGCTCCCGGTGTGACTCCGGAGCCAGGGTGCCGCCTCTCCCCCTCCCCTTGAGGGAGGGGGTAGGGGGAGGGGTAAGCGTCAGCACGACCGAACCACCGCCCCGCGGCACCGATTGCTCGGAACAGCCCAACCGTGCGGCAAGTTGCGCCCGTTTCGCGGACTTTCCACGCCGACGACGACCACCCTGTCGCCGCCCGCAGGCACGCTGTTGAACGATCGTGCCACGCTGCATGCCGATACCCTCTGCAGCACCGCAAGCCAGATCCACCGCAGAGCGCGCAGAGCACGCCGAGAAGATCCATCCCGCCCGGCGCGCCGCCCCACCGGTCTGGCCCGGTGGCAGGCTCTGGCGCGGCAGACCTCGCATGGGAGCCTGCCCCGGCGAAGGCCGGGGTTGTTGCCAAAATTCTCACTCGGTCGCCCCGGCGGCAAAACGGCGCCGCGGTCACAGCGCCACCGCCGGGTCGTCGCCCCCCGGGTCTGGCCCGGTGGCAGGCTCTGGTGTGGCTGATTGTTGCATGGGGTTGTTACCAAAATTCTCACTCGGTCGCCCCGGCGGCAAAGCGACGCCGCGGTCACCGCGCCACCACCGGGTCGCCGCCGCACCGGGTCTGGCCCGGTGGCAGGCTCTGGTGTGGCTGACTGTTGCATGGGCGCCTGCCCCGGCGAAGGCCGGGGTTGTTGCCAAAATTCTCACTCGGTCGCCCCGGCGGCAAAACGGCGCCGCGGTCACCGCCCCACCGCCGGGTCGTCGCCCCCCGGGTCTGGCCCGGTGGCAGGCTCCGGTGTGGCTGACTGTTGCATGGGAGCCTGCCCCGGCGAAGGCCGGGGTCGTTGCCGAAAATTTCGCTTTGCCGCTCCGGCGGTAAAACCGGGTCGCCGCCGCACCGGGTCTGGCCCGGTGGCAGGCTCCGGTGTGGCTGACTGTTGCATGGGAGCCTGCCCCGGCGAAGGCCGGGGTCGTGGCCGAAAATTTCGCTTTGCCGCTCCGGCGGTAAAACCGGGTCGCCACCGCACCGGGTCTGGCCCGGTGGCAGGCTCCGGTGTGGCTGACTGTTGCATGGAGTCGTGGCCGAAAATTTCGTTTTGCCGCTCCGGCGGTAAAACCGGGTCGCCGCCCCGCCGGGTCTGGCCCGGTGGCAGGCTTTGGTGCGGCTGACTGTTGCATGGGGTCGTGGCCGAGATTTTCGTTTTGCGGCTCCGGCGGCAAAACCGGCTCCGCGGTAACGGCGCCACCACCGGGTCGCCGCCCCACCGGGTCTGGCCCGGTGGCCTGCTCTGGTGTGGCTGACTGTTGCATGGGGTTGTTGCCGAAAATTTCGTTTTGCCGCTCCGGCGGCAAAACCAGCCCCGCCGTCAACTGACGGGAGCCTGCCCTGGCGAAGGGCCGGGGGACTGCGGACCCGCGCGCCCGGGGCACCCGCCCGCCCGCGAGCAATGCGCCACGGGGCGTTTGCCGGTGCCGGCGTCAGCCTTCTGGTCGAAGGCAAGATATCGAGCCGCAAATGAACGCAAATGCGGGCTGATCCGGCAGTGCCGCTGGACCGGCGCGACGCCCGCTCTGCCGTCCGCAAGCAAGCAAGATTTAACACGGGGCGG
>CAWKAN010000022.1:0-108251 GCA_963847615.1 uncultured Alphaproteobacteria bacterium | reverse complement strand
GCAAGCTCGACGCCATGTACTACGCGCTCGGCGAGGACGACGTGCTGGTCGTCGTTGACCTGCCCAGCCACGTGAACGCCGCCACGCTTGGTGTCGCCGTCGGGGCAAGCGGAATGGCCAGCACGCGCACCGTCCCGCTGCTGACCATCGCCGAGATGGACAAGGCGCTCGCCGAGGGCACGAAATACCGGCCTCCCGGCGGCTAGGCCTACGGCATTCACCGATCGTTGCCCGCGGCGGTCGGCGCGCTCCGGTGATGCGACCCGGGCACTGGCTGTTGGACGGCCCCGTAGGGCGGAAAAGCGCAGCGCCTTCCGCCACCGCCGGGCGCGCCGCTCGCATCTGCCGACGTCCCCAACAACATATCCCGCCACCGTCCGATGGCGGAAGGCGCTGCGCTTTTCCGCCCTACGGGGCCGTCCAACCGTCAACGCCATATCAGCCAAATTCTTTGCTTACTTGCTTGCCTGCGGACGCTGCGAACCCGCCCAGGGCCGACCGGTCGGTCAACAATCGCGGCCAGGGGGTGGGTGAACCCCGTAGGGCGGCCAGGCGGGGAACCCGCGCGGCCGCGCGCTAGCCGCGCGTCACCATCTGCGCCACCGCCAGCAGCCGCGCCATCGTTCCGGCGTCCGCCTGACCGGTCACCGCCTCCGGCCGCCAATGCCGCTGGAACGCGCGCAGCACCGCGGCCAGCGCCGGGTCGAGCGCGCCCTCCGGCGCCACCCGATAGCCGATATCCGCCAGCGCCGCGCGCGCGCCGCGCAACCCCGCCGCATCGCGCACCGCCCCGGTCGTGCCGCGGTCCGCAACCCCCGCCGGCCACACCCCCACGCCGTTCTGCGCCAACCCCTCCCAGTCGAATTTTTCCCCCGGATCCTCCTTGCGGTCCGGCGCCACGTCGCTGTGCGCGACAATGTTGCGCGCCGGAATTGCATGGCGCGACAGGATCGACAGGCACAGATCGCACACCGCCGCCAGTTGCAGGACCGGAAAGTCGCGATAGCCAAACTCGTGTCCCGGATTGACGATCTCGATGCCGATCGAACGCCCGTTCAGCTCGCTGTGCCCGCGCCAATACGACACGCCGGCGTGGAACGCCCGCCGTTCCTCGGCCACCAGGCGCAGGATGAAGCCATCCTCGTCCACCACGTAATGCGAGGACACCTTCGCCGCCGGATCGCGCAGCCGCTCGATCGCCGCCCGCGCGCTCTGCATGCCGGTGTAATGCAGGATCAGCATGTCGATCGGCGTACCCGCCGGCCGCTCGTCCTGGTTCGGACTGGGCAGCTCACGAATGCCGAGAGTCGACAGGCCCCGCTCGCGCTTGATCTGATCCCACGCCGCATTGATCCGCGCCACCTTGTCGCTGGCCCGTGCAATGAACTCCGCCGGCACCCCGCGCGCGGCCAGGCTGTCCGGATGGTTCTCCCGCATCAACTGCTTCCACGCCGCGTGCAGCTCCGCGTCGCTGGTCGAGCGCGGCACACCGAGCACCGCATAGGGATCGGGCGCGTCGTCCGCCGCCTCTTTCCACCCCGCGCGCGGCCTGGCCCCACGGGCGCGGTCCCACGCGGCCTGGTCCAGCCGGAACCCCTGATGCACCCGCGACAGGAATTCGTACTCGGTCTGATTGAGCGGGTTGTCGGCGCGCGCGACGACGAACAGCGCGGTCAGCACATCCTCCAGCATGCCGCGATTGTCGGCGAAGGCCTCGCCGAGCTGGTCGGCATAGGTCTCGAACCCGTCGGTGCTGTCGCGCGCCTGGTCGAACAGCCGGCCGATGTCGCGCACCGATTCGGGAGGAATGCGGAACTGCCGCTTGAAGGCGTCGATCTCGGCGCGCCCGACCGGGCCATCGCACTTGGCGAGCTTGGCCGACAGCACAACCACGGTGATGGCGAACAACTGGTCCTTGCGCCCGAACAGCGCGGCCACGCGCGCCGGACCCCAGGCGTTCTGCCGCGGCTGGCTGCCGAACGGCAGGTGCACATTGGGGATGGCGCCGGAATCCGCCGCATGGCCAATCGCGGCGCCGAGCACGGCACCGAACGGCCCGCCCACCGCGAACCCGGTCACGCCACCAATCACCTTGCCCCAGTAACCCATCGCCAGTGATTAGCATGCAGAAGTTGCCAGGAACACAACGGCCCGCCAGGGCCAGCAGGGGGGAGGAAGCAAGGCCGGGGCTCCGCCCCAGACCCCGCCAGGGGGCTTTGCCCCCTGGACCCCCACCAGAGGCAGCGGCCTCTGGACTCCATGACTGGGCGTGTGGGGAGGGGAAGGGGGCGTGTGGGCAGGGTGCCGGTGCCGGCCGTCGCGACGGCCGGCACCGGCACCCTGCCCACACGCCCCCTTCCCCTCCCCACACGCCCAGTGAAGGGTTCCAAGGGCGAGCCCTTGGCGGGGTTCCAAGGGGCAGCGCCCCTTGGCGGGGTCTGGGGCGGAGCCCCGGCCTTGCTTCCTCCCCCCTGCCGGCCCTGGCGGGGTCAGCGCGGCAGCAGCGTGGGGTCGGCCAGGCTGGTGTCCTGGCCCTTCACCGGGTCGGCGATTGCCGCCTCCAGGCTTTTGGCGCCCTTCCATTCCTCGGCCGGGCGGGCGCGATCGTCGCTGCCGATCTGGTCGATGCCCCAGTAGACCTCCAGCCGGTGGCCGTCCGGATCGCGGAACTCGATGGCGAGTTGCACCCCGGCGCGGCGGCGGCCATCGAAGTCGATCTGGGCGTCGTGTTGGCGCAGATGCGCCCGCAGCCGCACCAGCTCGTCGAGCGTGGCGACCTCGAAGGCGATGTGGTGCATGCCGCGCCCCGGTTCGGGGGCCGCGGTGGCCGGGAACAGCGCGATCCCGTGATGATCGGCGTTGCAGCGCAGGAACACCGCGCCGCCCGGCAGTTCGCTGCCGGCGTAGACGTCGGAAATCTTGAAGCCGAGCACTTCGGTGTAGAATTTCGTTGACCGCTCAAGGTCGCGCACGTGCAGCGCGATGTGGCCGATCCTGGTGATGCGAAACGGCAATCCGTGCGGCCGCCCCATGCGCTGGACCCGCTCAACGTCCATGACCCACCTCGGCTGTTGCGGTCCGGACCGGCGCCATGCCTGTCCCCTCCCGGCGGACGGTAATCGGCACCGCATCCGGTGGAAAGCGCCAACGATGACGCACCTGGCGAAACCGGCCTATTCTGGCGGCCGGACGACAAGCCGGGGAACGCCGATGGCCAAGCCAAGGGACAGCAACGCGCGGGGCAGGGACCCCAGGGGAGCGCAGACCCGGGGAGCGCAGACCCGGGGAGCGCAGACGGGGGGACCGCAGACGGGGGGACCGCAGACGGGGGGACCGCAGACGGGGGGACCGCAGACGGGGGGACCGCAGACGGGGGGCAGGACCCCAATGGCCGGGAGGTGGTGCGGCTGGAGCGCATGGGCGATGTCGGCCTGATCCTGGTGGATCATCCGCCGGTGAATGCGCTGTCGCAGGCGGTGCGCCAGGGGCTGATCGCCGCGCTCGCCCGCGTGGTCGCCGATCCGGCCCTGCATGCCGCGGTGATCGCCGCCGAGGGGCGCACCTTCATCGCCGGCGCCGACATCCGCGAGTTCGACCATATGCCACCCGCCGGCCCGGCCGGGGTCACCACGCAGGATTTCGTCCGCGCGCTGGAGGCCTGTCCCAAGCCGGTGGTGGCGGCGATCCATGGCACCGCGCTGGGCGGCGGGTTCGAAGTGGCGCTGGCCTGCCATTCCCGCCTGATCGCGCCGGACGCCTATGTCGGGCTGCCCGAGGTGCGCATCGGCATCATCCCCGGCGCCGGCGGCACGCAACGCCTGCCCCGGCTGGTCGGCCCGCTGGTGGCGCTGGAGATCATCACCTCCGGGCGGCACGTGCCGGCCGACGAAGCCATGGTGCTCGGCCTGGTTGACGAGGTCGCCACCGACCTGCGCCGCGCCGCCGCCGATCGGGCGCGCTATTTGGCCGAGGTCGGCCACCTGCCCCGCGTCGCCGAGCGCGCGGTGCCGGCGCACGACCCGGCGGCGTTCGAGGCGGCGGTGGCGACGGTGCGGCGGCGCGCCCGCGGTGCCGTCGCCCCGCTGCGCGCCGCCGAGGCGATCGCGGCGGCGCTGCGCCTGCCGATCGCCGAGGGCATGGCGTTCGAGGCCGCCATCAACCAGGAGCTGCGCCCCGGTCCGCAGTCGCGCGCGCTGCGCCATCTGTTCCATGCCGAGCGGGTGGCCGCGCGCATGCCGCCGGGTGCGATGCCCTGGCCGCTGCGCCGGGTGGGCGTGGTCGGCGGCGGCACGATGGGATCGGGCATCGCAGTGGCGCTGGCCGATGCCGGGCTGGACGTGACCCTGGTGGAGATGAACGAGCAGGCCGCCGCCGCCGCCGAGATGCGGGTGCGCGCGGTGCACAACCGCCAGCTCAAGGCCGGGCGGCTGACCGCGCAGGCGCATGCCGAGCGCACCGGGCGCATCACCTATCGCCACGACCTGAAGACGCTGCGCGACGCCGACCTGGTGATCGAGGCGGTGATCGAGGACCTGGCGGTGAAGCAGGCGGTGTTCCGCGCGCTGTCGGGCATCGTGCGGCGCGACGCGGTGCTGGCGTCGAACACGTCCTACCTCGACATCGACCTGCTGGCCGACGAGGTGGACGCGCCCGAGCGGGTGATCGGCACGCATTTCTTCAGCCCCGCGCACGTGATGCGGCTGCTGGAGCTGGTGCGCACGCGGCGCGCGCTGCCCGAGGCGCTGGCGACCGGCCTGGCCCTGGCGCGCCGGCTGCGCAAGGTCGCGGTGGTGGCCGGCGTGTGCGATGGTTTCATCGGCAACCGCATCTTCTACCGCTGGCGCCTGCAGTGCGAATACGCGCTGGAGGATGGCGCGACCCCCGCCGAGGTGGACGCGGCGCTGGAGGCCTATGGTTTCGCCATGGGCCCCTTCGCCGTGCTGGACATGGCCGGGCTGGACGTTGACTGGATGATGCGCAAGCGGCGCGCGCCCACGCGCGATCCGCGCGAGCGCTATTCGCCGGTCTACGACTGGATCTGCGAGCGGGGGAACTACGGCCAGAAGACCGGCGCCGGGTTCTACCGGCACCAGGACGGCAAGCGGCTGGCCAACCCCGAGACCGCGGCGCTGATCCTGCGCGCCGCCGCCGAGCGCGGCATTACGCGCCAGCCGATCTCGCCCGCTGCCATCCAGCAGCGCGTGCACGCGACGATGGTGAACGAGGGCGCGCGCATCCTGGCCGAGGGCATCGCCGCGCGTCCCTCCGACATCGACGTGGTGCTGGTGCACGGCTACGGCTATCCCGCCTGGCGCGGCGGCCCGATGCACGAGGCGGACGACATCGGCCTCGACGTGGTGCTGCAACGGGTGCAATCGATGCACGCCGAGAACGGCGTCGGCTGGGAGCCGGCGCCGCTGCTGCAGGAGTTGGTCGCCGCGGGCCGCCGCTTTCGCGAGCTGAACGGCTAGCCCCGCGGTACGCCGCTCGCGGCTTGGATCAGCCGGCGGATTGTACCAGCCGGCGGAATGATCGACGCTCCGGTCGTGCCCGCTGCATCATGCCCGCACCGTCATGCCGGGCGCAGGCCCGGCATCCACGCCTTGGCTTCGCGCAGCCAGCAATGTCGCGGATACCGGCCCCCGGCCTTCGCCAGGGGCAGGCTCCGCCTGTCCTCGGGCGGGCCTGCGGCCCGACCCGCGGGCCGGCACCCCGCGGGCGCGGCGCCAATCGGCCGATCCTTCCGCCGCCTGGTCTTATTCCTTGGCTCATATGGCGTTGACTGTTGGACGGCCCCGTAGGGCGGAAAAGCGCAGCGCCTTCCGCCGTCGGACGGTGGCGGGATATGTTGTTGGGGACGTCGGCAGATGCGAGCGGCTCGCCCGGCGGTGGCGGAAGGCGCTGCGCTTTTCCGCCCTACGGGCCGTCCAACAGTCAACGCCATAAGAGCGTATTCCTTAATCGTCACGACCCCAGGTCAGGCCCGGCCAGCACCGGCCCGGACCAGCCGCGCGCGGATCAACGCGAAGGCGTGGGCGACCGTGGCGGCGCGGATCGCCGCGCGGTCGCCGGGAAACACCATCTTCTCGCTGTGCGGCGGCGCGCCACGCTGCGCCAGGCCAAACCACACCAGGCCGACCGGCTTGTCCGCACTGCCGCCGCCCGGCCCGGCGACGCCGGTCACCGCGATCGCAATGTCGGCCCGCGAGCGCGTCAGCGCCCCCCCGGCCATGGCGCGCGCCACCGGCTCGCTGACCGCGCCGTGCTCGGCAAGCTGCGCGCTGCCCACGCCGAGCAGCTCGATCTTCGCCTCGTTCGAGTAGGTGACGAAGCCGCGATCGACCACGTCGGAGGAGCCGGCGATCGCCGTCAGCGTCGCGGCAATCAATCCGCCGGTGCAACTCTCCGCTGTGGCCAGCATCCAGCCCCGGTCGCGGCAGGCATCCAGCAGCGCAGCGGCCTCGTTGAGCAGGCCAAGGGAAATCATGGTTTGGAAATCATGGCGTGCGCGCCTCGATCCGGCCGGCCTTGACGGCATCGACGAACCGCTGCCAGTCGTGCTCGGTCTGCACCATGTAGGCGGCGGCGAAGTCGGCGATCGCCGCATCGAACACCCCGCCCGAGCCCAGGTAGCCGGCGATGCGCGCGGCATCGCCGGAGCGGGCGTGGGCGCGCGCCAGTGTCGCGCCGCACAGCGTCGCGTGGTGCGCCAGCGCCGCGTCGGACAGCTCGGCGGCGACCATCGCCAGCCGGCCGTCGCGGAACTGGCGGACGTAGCAGCGCTGGTCGTCCCCCGGATCCATGGTCCAGCCAAGGAACAGATCGGGCGTGCTCTGCATGATGCGCTGGCCGACCACCACGCGCTGGCCCTGGTTCGCATAGGCGCTGGGTCCGGCATAGGGCGCCAGCACCGAGCCACGCGCCTCCTTGATCTGCAACAGCAACGTTGCATCGTCCGGCGTGGCCAGCAGCGCGATGGCGCAGAACGTGCCGACACTGCCGATGCCGACCACCTTGAACGCGAGGTCGGCCAGCCGGTAACGATCGAGCAGCAGGCGCCGCTCCTCCGGCATGGTGATCTTGTAGGACTCGAAGGCGGTGCGCGCCGCCAGTTCATGCGTGTCGTCGCCCTGTTCGGTGAGCGGGAACACCAGCGGCGGGTGCTCGCGAATGCGCCAGGCGCCGCGGCGCTTCTCGATCAGCCTGGGGTAGCCGCGCCGTCCGGCCTCGGTGATGGCGGCCAGCCGCCGCTGCTCGCGCTCGCGCAGCTTTTCCTCCGGCAGGCTGGCGATCACCTGCTCGACATCGACGCGGGTCCGCCAGGCAACCAGCGGCTTGAGCGGCACCAGGGCGAGCATGTTCAGCCGGTAGGCCTGCACCACGGCGCGGGCCAGCTGGCGGCACGGCTTCGGCGGCATGCCGCGCGCGCGGCCGGCCAGCACGAAGGAGGTGGCCAATCGTTTGACGTCCCATTCGAACGGCGCGGGCAGCGTCTCGTCGAAATCGTTGACGTCGAACACCGTGGCGCCCTCGGGCGAGGCGAAGCTGCCGAAATTGTTGAGATGGCAGTCGCCGCAGGACTGCACCACGATCCCGCTGGCCGGCGTCGCCGCCAGGTCGGCGGCCATCAGCGCGGCGGCGCCGCGCAGGAACGCCAGCGGCGAGGCGCGCATCCGATCGTAGCGGATCGGCAGCAGGTGCGAGATGCGGTGCCGGTCGGCCTCGATGAGGCGCCCGACCGGATCGGCCCGATCGGCCGGCGGCGTCCACGAGGCGTGGAGACTGCGCGGCACCAGCTTGCGCAGCGCCTGGCCGGCGCGGCGACGCTCCGCGATCGGCAGCGGCACGCTCGGCTGCACGTGCTCTGGCGGCATCTCGGCCCGTCCCCCGTGAGTGCCGGGGATCACATCGCAAGCCCCTGACGCATGCAAGTGGCGCGCCGCGGAATCCGCCGCCGGAGCCCGATTCGGCGATCAAATGTCGCCGATATGTCACCACCGCGTCATCGTCGGGCCAACGAGGCAAGCAAGATCGGGGCGAAGCCCCGGCCTTGCTTCCGTCGGCGCCGGTGCGTGGGGGCTTGACCCGGGGGGGCGGAGTAAGCATTTTCCGGCCCCTTACGAGGATCGCAGCGATGGCCAAATCGAACGTGGTTCAGATCAAGCTGGTGTCGAGTGCCGACACCGGCTTCTTCTACGTGACCAAGAAGAACGCGCGCGCGCAGACCGGCAAGCTCGAGTTGAGGAAGTACGACCCGGTGGCGCGCAAGCACGTGTTGTTCAAGGAATCCAAGATCAAGTAGCGCGGGTCTTCGCGCCGCGCGTCGCCCCGCCGGTCCGCGCCGCGCGCCGGTTGCTGGGGGGACGCCATGCTGATCACCGACGCTCAAGTGCATATCTGGGCCGCGGACCGGCCGGATCGGCCGTGGCCGAAATCCGGGCGCTCGTCGCCGCACCGGCCGGGGCCGCTGGGTGCCGACGACCTGCTGCGGGAGATGGATGCCGCCGGCGTCGACCGGGTGGTGATCGTGCCGCCGTCGTGGGAGGGCGACCGCAACGACCTGGCGATCGCCGCCTGCCGCGCGCATCCCCGGCGGTTTGCCGTCATGGGCCGGCTGGACCCGCTGGCGGCGGATCCGGCGATCCTGGCCGGCTGGCGGGCGCAGCCGGGGATGCTCGGGCTCCGCTTCACCGTGCGTCCGGAGCACACCTGGCTGACCGACGGCAGCGCCGAGTGGGTGTGGCAGGGGGCGGCGCGCCACGGGCTGCCGGTGATGATCTCCTGCGTCGGCGCCTTGCCGATCATCGACGTGCTGGCGGCGCGCCATCCCGGCCTGAAGCTGGTGATCGACCACCTGGCGCTGATCCGCACCAAGGACGCGGCGGCGTTCGCCGACCTGCCCAAGCTGCTGGCCCTGGCGCGGCATCCGAACGTGGCGGCGAAGGCCTCGGCGCTGCCGTGCTTCTCGTCGGAGGCCTATCCGTACCGCAACCTCCACGGCTACCTCCGCCAGGTGTTCGATGCGTTCGGGCCGCGGCGGATGTTCTGGGGCACCGACCTGACGCGGCTGCCGTGCAGCTACCGCCAGGCGGTGACGATGTTCACCGAGGAGCTGCCCTGGCTGGCCGGGCCCGACCTGGACTGGGTGATGGGGCGCGGCGTGTGCGAGTGGCTCGGCTGGCCGCAGCCGGCATGACGCCGCCGTTCGCCGGCTGGCCGGCGGAGCGGAAGCTGGCGGTGTCGCTGAACGTCATGCTGGAGGGCTGGGCCGAGGGCAGCGCGCCCGGCATCGGCCCGATGGGCAACCCGTTGAAGCCGGGGGTGCGCGACCTGCAGGCGCTGTCCTGGGCCGAGTATGGGCCGAAGGTCGGCGCGTGGCGGCTGCTCGACCTGCTGGACCGGGCGGGGCGGCAGGCGGTGTTCTACACCTCGGGGGTGGTGGCGGAGCGCACTCCGGCGCTGCCGGCGGCGATCGCCGGGCGCGGCCACGCGGTGGCGGCGCATGCCTGGTGCCAGGGGACGCTGCCGCCCTATCTCAGTCCTGAGGCGGAATGGGCCGACATCGTGCGCTGCCGCGACGTGCTGGCGGCGACGGCGGGGGCTCGGCCGCTCGGCTGGCTCAGCCCGCGCTGCACGCCGAGCGCGGCGACCTCGCGGTTGCTGGCGCGGGCGGGGTTTCGCTGGCACGCTGACATGTTCGACAGCGACCTGCCGTATCGCATCGACACCGCCGAGGGGGCGCTGGTCGGCATGGTGTTCACCATGGAGGTGAACGACATGCCGCTTTACGTCCGCTACGGGAATGAACCGGAGGCGTTCCCGCGGACCTTGGCGCGGATCATCGCGGGATGGGAACGGCTGGGCAGCCCGTACGCGTGCATCGACCTCACGGTGCACGCGCATGTCTTCGGCCGGCCCTATGGCGCGATCGCGTTCCTCGAGGCGCTGGAGCTGGCGGCGCGCAGTCCGCGGTGCTGGCTGACCACGCACGCCGAGCTGGCCGCCGGCATGGCGTAGGGCGGACCAGCGCAGCGCAGTCCGCCGCCTGCATCGCATCCCGGCGGCCCTATCGGCCAACCCATCGGCCGGCGCGCCACGCGCCAGCCCGGCATGCATTGCGCCTTGCCGCCCTGCGATGGGTTGGGCGCGGCGGGAGTTTCATGCCCGCCATTTACCCTCCCTTCACGATCGGAGCGTATGCGACTGTTGCCGGCCCATGTGCCGAGGGCGGCGGACGGCCGGGCGCCATGGGTGGACGGAGGTTCGGAGAGCGACGCCTGATGAGGACCGATGGATGTTGACGATTCCGTATCTGGAAGTGCCAATCACCCACGTGTGCAATATGCACTGCGATGGCTGCTGCTATTATGCGAACTACAACATAAAGACCATGGTGTCGGCTGACGAAATTCGCCAGGCCGTTACGGCGTGGTCAAAAAGGATCAAGCCGAGGATGCTGAAAATCCTCGGCGGTGAGCCGCTGGTCAACCGGCAACTCCCCGAGATCTTTTTGACCCTGCGTCAATTGTTCCCGGAGAGCCACATCCAGGTCATCACCAACGGGCTGCAATTGGACAAGTGCCCGCTCCTGCCGCACCTTCTCACCGCCCCGAACACCAGCCTGTCGTTGTCGATCCATTCCAACGACGAGGCCTACATTCGCAAGCTGCAGGAAAGCATCAACGTCATCAACGGTTGGGTGGCAAAATTCGGCATCAGGGCGATCACCAGCGACAATCGGGTCGGTTGGAAACGCCATCATACCGGCCTCGGCCAGTTCATGCAGCCGTACGCGGACGGGGATTTCAAGGCAAGCTGGCGGATCTGCCCGGCCAAGGAGTGTGTCGTGCTGTTCGAAGCCCGCCTGTGGAAGTGCCCGCAGACCGCCAGCCTGCATCTCGCCGCCGAGAAATTCTCGCTGCATTCAAAAGCGGTGTGGGCGCCATACCTGGCCTACAACGGCATCGACGTGACGTGCTCGGATGACGAGTTGCAAGCCCATTTGAAGCGCGGTCCGGAGCCGGTGTGCGGAATGTGTCCGGTCAATGCCGAACCCTACGAGAAGGACATCTACAACGCCGACTTCGACAGTCCCGACGTGTTGCGGGTCGAGCGCGGCAGGACGGTCGTTCATGCGATGTAACGCCACCCGGCCAAGGGATTGACCCATCGGCGACCCAAGCATCGTCATGCGGGGCCCCGGGTTCGGCCGCGATCGGGCCTTGGGGGCGGGCGGATCAGCCGTCGATCCAGGGCAGCCCGGTTGCGGCGGCGATTGCCGGCGGGGTGTTCGTCTCTGGTCAGCAACATTATCACCTGCCCGGGCGGCAAAAGCGCCGTCGCTTTCGGCTTCTGCCGGGTGCCCGACGTTTCGAACCCGACGTTCGACAACCGTGTTCGCCGTCGGCGAGGCTGGATGCTTGGGCAACACGGCGGCCGCCAGGCGCGGGGCGTCCGCAGACTGCCATACCGCCCCGGAACCCCGCTCGCTCGGCGATCTTCGGCCAGCCGGCAGGGCTGCCACAGTCGTCTCGTCGGTTCACCATTGCCAGACCCCGATATGGCGGCCAAAATCGGACCGGACGGCCAAACGGGCCGCTGATCCGAGAAATCTTGGGTAACCAAGCACCGCGCCAGGGGGACCACCGGATGTCAGGCATCTCCGCCGCCGCCGCTCGGCGGCCCGTTCGCCGATTCTACGTCGTCCTCACCCTGGTCATGGCCGCCACGGTTGCGGTCGGGTTCGGCCCCACCTTCTACCTGCGCCCCGTCGTGGCTGGCCCGCCGCTGCGGTCGCTGCTGCTGTTGCACGGCTTCCTGTTCACCGCCTGGATCGTCGTGTTCGTCACCCAGGCCACCCTGGTCGCCAACCATCGCACCGACCTGCATCGTCGCCTCGGTGGGTACGCCGCCGCGCTGGCCGCCGTGATGCTCGTCGTCGGCCTCGCCACCGCCATCAGCGGCGCCCGCCTCGGCCACGTCCCGGTCGGGGCTCCGCCGCCGCTGGTCTTCCTGATCATTCCCTTCTCCGCCATCGTCTTGTTCGCCGGTTTCGTCGCCGCCGGCATCCACCAGCGCGGCCGGCCCGAAACCCACAAGCGCCTGATGCTGCTGGCCTCGGCGTCGATCCTGGGGGCCGCGGTCGCCCGGCTGCCGCTGCTTCCGCCCATGCCGCCGGTGTTTTTCGGTGTCAGCGACCTGTTCGTCGTTGCCGGCATCGTCTACGACCTGCGCACGCGCGGCCGCGTCCACCCGGCCTACATCTGGGGCGGGCTGATCCTGCTGCTCTCCCAGCCGCTGCAGCTCATGCTGTCGGGCACCAGCGCCTGGCTCGCCTTCGCCCACTGGCTCACCGCCTGACGCCGGTGCCCGCGACAGTGTGATACCAGCGGCCCGAAATGATGGCCCCTCCATCATTTCGGGTGGCTGGCATCGCGCGCGGGGTTGCCCACGGGCGTTGCGGGCGGCCGCGCGCCGAGCCAAGATATCTACCGACGCCCCCGACGACACCCACCGACGGCCCAACGCCGGCCGATCAATCAGCCGATAGCGAGGTTGGCATTACGCCGGGAACTCGATCAACTGCCTGACCGGCGCTCCCGACTTCAACTTCGCGAACCCCTCGTTGATCTCCGCCAGCTTGATCCGCCCGGAGATCAGATGATCCAGCTTCAGCCGCCCCTGGCGCCACAGCTCCAGCAGCCGCGGCATATCGACGCGGAAATGATTGCCGCCCATCGAGGTGCCCTGGATCTTCCGATCCCGCAGGAAGTCCGCCCCGTGCAGCTCGATCTTGGTCCCGAACGGGATCATGCCGATGATCGTCGCCACGCCGCCCGGGCGCAGCATTTCGAAGGCCTGCTCGGCGGTCTTCTTGGTGCCGATCGCCTCGAACGAATAGGGCACGCCGCCGCCGGTCATCTCCTTGACCATCTCCACCGCGTCGGCGTTCGAGGCGTTGATCGTGTCGGTGGCGCCCATCTTCTTCGCCAGTTGCAGCTTCGAGGCCACCGTGTCGATGGCGATGATCCGCTCGGCCCCGGCGAGCGCCGCGCCGTTCACCGCCGACAGCCCGATGCCGCCGCAGCCGATCACCGCGACGGTGGCGCCGGGCTCGACCTTGGCGGCGTGGAACACCGCGCCGACGCCGGTCATCACCCCGCAGCCGACCAGGGCGGCGCGGTCCAGCGGGATGTCCTCGCGGATCTTCACGATGGCGTGCTCGTGCACCAGCATGCGCTCGGCGAAGGCCGACAGGTTGAACGCCTGGTTCAGCACCTTGTTGTTCAGCTTGAGCCGCCGCGCCGCGCCGGGCAGCAGCTTCACCTCGGTGTTCTCGCACAGGTTGGTGTGGCCGGTGACGCATTGCGGGCATTCGCCGCAGAACACCGACAGGCAGGTGATCACGTGATCGCCCGGCTTCACATAGGTGACGTCGGCGCCGACCTCCTCCACCACCGCGGCGGCCTCGTGGCCCAGCACGACGGGCAGCGGAAACGGATACAGCCCCTCCATGAAATGCAGGTCGCTGTGGCACAGCCCGGCGAAGGCGGTGCGCAGCAGCACCTCGCGGCGCTTCGGCTTGGCGTGCTGTACCTCCTCGATCACGAGCGGCTGGTTCACCTCATGGAGCACGGCGGCTTTCATGGTCTGGTTTCCTCCCTGGTGCGGCTCATTTCCAGTGCTTCTGGTAGGACGGTTCCTGGTCGGCGCCTTCCAGCATGATCGCGTGGTCGGTGGCGAAATAATCGGCGTAGTGCAGCACGTAGGCCTCGAAGTTGCGGCCATGGAACGGCGAGTTGCCGGCGTGCGTCGCGACCGTGCTGACCACGCTGTGCGGCAGCCCCAGCTCCTTCAGCAGCATGGCGCCGACCACGCCGTGCTGCAGCTCGCGCGCAAGCTGCGAGTAGCCGACCTTGTCGGGGCTCTCGCGCACATACATCAGCGGCTTGTTGACGTCGTGCAGGATCAGGATCGGCAGCAGGATATCGTTGTCGACGCTGTTGCCCCAGTCGGCAGCGGCGCGGCGGGCCAGATCGACGCCGGCGCGGGTCACGTCGTTGACGTGGTCCTGCAAGCGGTAGTGCGGCGCGCCGGGCGAGTAGGGCATCTCCGCCAGCTCCTGATAGGGGCTGGAGGACCAGGTGCTGACCCAGGCGGTGACGATCTTCTCGCGCATGCCGGGGGAGACCAGGTCGAGGCCGAACAGCCACTCCTCCACCGCGCGGCGGCGAGAGTTGCTGGCGCGGTCGATCACGTAGGGCTGCATGCCGATCCTCCGGTGTTTGGTGCATGTTGCGCGCTTCGTGGCTTGAGGCAATGGGCGGGCAGCACGTCTCAGTCTGGCCCGACGACGTTGCTTCCCCGCTATGACCCGGCTTGCCCCAGCCATGACGGAGCGAGGCCGCCCGGATCATCCAAGATGAAAATTGCCGTCGTCCAGGCGCCAGCCTTGCATGCTGCTTCCGAGCACGCTATGTCGCGCGCCATGGTCCGAATGACTCCCCGCGCACGATTTTGCTACCGCTGGTACACCCCGGCGGCCTAGGATCGCGCATTCGTCGCAGTTTCCCGAAGCCGCCCCTGCCGAGGCGGCTTTCGTGTTTTTCGGACCATCCCACGCGAACACACGCCCCGACAGGAAGCGGCCTCTTACGTGAAGGAGGCCATCATGGGCCGAGTGAGTTTCGATTTCGACGTGATCAGCGGACCGACGCCGCCGCGCAAAGCGGAGCCGTCGGCCGGGCCCGGCGCGGCAGCCCCGCCGCATGATCCGCGCGGCCCACAAGCCGCCGCAACGGTGCCGCAAGCCCCAGCCGACGCCCCGCCCGCAGCCGCGACTGCGCTGACCGGCTAACGCAGCCGTGCCACGCTGTCGCGGGTGCGGGCCCCGGCGATCGGGGTAATCGGGGGTAACGCAGCAAGGCTGAGGCTTCGCCCCAGACCCCACCAAGGGGCGCTGCCCCTTGGAACCCCGCCAAGGGCGGAGCCCTTGGAACCCTTCACTGGGAGTGTGGGGAGGGGAAGGGGGCGGGTGGGCGAGGCGACGGGGCGCCGTCCAGCACGCTGGACGGCGCCCCTCCGCCTCGCCCACCCGCCCCCTTCCCCTCCCCACACTCCCAGTCATGGAGTCCAGAGGCCGCTGCCGGCGCCTGCCCCCGGGCACTTGTCCCGGGGGGTGGGGGGTCCAGGGGGGCAACGCCCCCCTGGCGGGGTTCGGGGCGGAGCCCCGACCTTGCTGCGTTCCCCCGATTACCCCGATCGCCGGGGCCCGCACCCGCGACAGCGTGGCAGGTCCGGGTTAGCCTGCCCGCCGGTCGGGCGAACGGCAGAGGGAGAATCGTTGTGGCGTTGCACTTCGAGCGGGCGGAGTACGAGCGGCGGCTGCGTGCGGCGCGGCGCGCGATGATCGCGAGCGGCCTGGACGGCCTGCTGCTGTTCCAGCAGGAGAGCATGTACTACCTGACCGGCTACGACACGTTCGGATTCTGTTTCTTCCAGTGCCTGTTTCTCGGCGCCGACGGAAAATTGGCGCTGCTGACGCGCTCGGCCGACCTGCGCCAGGCGCGGCAGACCTCGTTGATCGAGGACGTGCGGCTCTGGACCGACGCGCAGGGCGCCGATCCGGCGCTGCAATTGCGCGACATGCTCGACAGTCTTGGCGCGCGCGGCCTGCGGCTGGGGATCGAGAGCAACGCCTACGGCCTGACGCACTTCAACGGCAAGCGCGTGGAGGCGGCGCTGGACGGGGTCTGCACGCTGGTCGATGCCGTCTCGCTGATCGACGAGCTGCGCGTGGTGAAATCCGCCGCCGAACTGGCTTGCGCGCGGCATGCCGGGGCGCTGGCCGACGCGGCGTTGAAGGCCGGCCTGGAGCAGATCCGCCCCGGAGCCGACGAGGCGTGGATTCTCGCCGCGATGCAGGCCGCCATCCTCGCCGGCGGCGGCGACTATCCCGGCAACGAATTCATCATCGGCTCGGGCGAGGATGCGCTGCTGTGCCGCTACAAGTCCGGCCGGCGCACCTTGTCGGACGACGACCAGCTCACGCTGGAATTCGCCGGCGTCTGGCGGCACTACCACGCGGCGATGATGCGCACCGTGGTGGTCGGCACGCCGCGCCCGCAGCATCTGCGCATGGCCGAGGTCTGCCAGGAGGCGCTGGCGGCCTGCGAGGCCAAGCTGCGCCCCGGCGGCACCGCGGGCCAGGTGTTCGCGGCGCATGCCGGCGTGATGGACGCGCATGGCATGGCGTCGCATCGGTTGAACGCCTGCGGCTACAGCCTGGGGGCGCGGTTCACGCCGAGCTGGATGGACCCGCCGATGTTCTACCAGGACAACGAATTCGTGCTGGGTCCGGACATGGTGTTCTTCGTCCACATGATCCTGATGGATTCCGACAGCGGAACGGCGATGACGCTCGGCCGCAGCTACATCCTGACCGAGCACGCGCCGGAGCCGCTGTCCGCGGCGCCGCTGGATCTGCTGCTGCGCTAGGCGGTGCGAGCCGGAGCGCGCGAATGCCGGCCTTGCGCGTGAACGGCTATGAAATGGTCTTCGTCGGGCGGGGCCGGCGTTCCCCTGCTCCATCCCCCCTTCTCGCGCGCGGCTGCGCGGGCGGATCACGCCGCTGACACTGAAGCGGCGCCGACCGCGACCGCCCGGCATCGGCAGGACCGCCAGCCCGCCCGGCGGCGCGCGCTGACCGGGCGGTGACCACTGGGTCGCGGGAAAACCCTACGGCGCGCCGCGGATCGACCCGCCCAGCTCGTCCTGGATATGCGCCGCGATGATGGCATCGAACGCGGTCTCCGCCTGGAAACCCAGCGCGGCGGCGCGGCTTGTGTCGAAGCGGCCGGGGATGGTTTTGAACATCGCGTTCACCGCCGGATCGAACTCCCGCCGAATCAGTCGTACCGCCGCCTCGCCCGCCACCCGGCGCAGGGCAGCGATCTGCTCGCCCACGCTGGCCGACACGCCCGGCATCATCAGGCTGCGGCGCCCCCCGAGCGGTGCCAGATCGATCGTGGCGGCGTGGATCAGGAAGCCAGCCGCGGCGCGCGGGCTGGCGTGCCACATGCGCACCTCGTCGCCGACCGGCAGCACCGCCTCCTGGCCCGCCAAGGGCTCGCGCAGGATGCTGGAAAAGAAGCCGGATGCCGCCTTGTTGGGCGCGCCCGGCCGGATGCAGATGTTCGGCAGCCGAATGCCGATGCCGTCCAGCATGCCGCGCCGCGCATAGTCGGCCAGCAGCAATTCGCCGATCACCTTCTGCGTGCCGTAGCTGGTGAGCGGCGTGGTGAGGAAATCATCGCCGATCACCTCGGGAAACGGCGCGCCATACGCGGCGATCGAGGCGGTGAACACCACGCGCGGCCGGTACGGCGCACCGAGGTGCCGGATCGCCTCGAACAGCGCGCGCGTGCCGTCGAGGTTGACGTGGTAGCCCTTGGCGAAATCCGCCTCGGCCTCACCGGAAACCACCGCCGCCAGGTGGAAAACGACATCCGGCCGCGCCGCGACGGCGCCTGCGGCGGCCCCCGGCGCCGACAAATCAGCCGCGATCGGCGTGACCGCGCCGGCAAACCCAACCGGCGCCGGAGGGGCGACGACATCCAGCAGTGTCAACGCGGTGATCTGCCGCAAGCCGAGCGCGCCATCGGCCGCGAGCCGAGCAACCAGCTTGCGGCCGATCATCCCGGCGGCGCCAGTGATCAGGATGTGCATTGGCATGCCTCCAAAGTGGCGCGCCGCCCGGCGCCGGGATCAACCCGCGGTGCCGTTCGCAAACGGCTTCAAGGCCGCATGGACGACGCGGTTCACCGGCGTCGGCACGCCATGCGCCGCGCCGAGCTGCACCAGCCTGCCGCCCAGCCACGGCAGTTCGAGCCGGTTGCCGGCCCGCAGGTCAACCGCCATCGACGGCATCCAATCGGGCGGGACGCCGCGCAGGAAGGCGCGCCAGGGATCCAGCACATCGGGCGCAAACTGCACGCCGCAGGCGCGGCCAACGTCCACCACCTCCTGCATGGCGTCCTCGAACAGCGGCGCGATGTCGGGATCGTCGCGCAGCGCGCCGATGGCCCGCCGCGCGAGCGCGCACAAGCCGCTGGCGGCAACCAGGATGATGAACTTATCCCAGCGGGCGCGCTGGATGTCGTCGGACACCACGGCATCGATTCCGGCCGCCTGGCAGGCGTCGCGGATGCGCGCCAATCGTGGCGTGACCGGCCCATCCAGTTCGCCGAACACGATGCGATGATGGGTGCCGGACTGGCGGACCACGCCGGGGGCAACGATCGAACCGGTGACCACGGCAACCCCGCCCAGCACATGCTCGGCACCGAGGATCGGCAGCAGCCGCTCGCTGGCATCGACGCCGTTCTGCAACGGCACGACGGCGGTGCCGGCGCCCATCAGCGGGCGAATCTGCTCCCCGGCGGTTTCGACGTCCCACAGCTTGACGCAGAACAGCACCAGATCGACGGGGCCGATCGCGGCGGGATCGTCGGTCGCCTGGGCCGGGCGGACGATCGTCTCGCCACGGTCGCCCTCGATGCGCAGGCCGTTGGCCCGCATGGCCGCAAGATGCGCGCCACGCGCGACGAAGGTGACGTCCTGCCCCGCGGTCGCCAGCGAGGCGCCGAGCGGCGCGCCGATCCCCCCGGCGCCGATAACAGCGATACGCATAGGATTTTCCTCCCGTTCAGGGGCACGTCGAAAGATTGCGCTTCCGCATCGGCGGGTGAACCCCCCGTCATGTCACAAGCGGGTGGTGCCGTCGCGACGTCGGCGGTCGGCCTGATGCTACGGCAGCACCAGGCCATCGGGCAATCAGGCAGCCCGGAGCATCATCGCGTCATTGGACGTCCATCGGCGCCGATCCCCAACTCAAGACGGTCGATGTCGGGCGGCAAGCCCAGCCAAGGGTGTTTGCTCGCTTCCCAAACCGAGCGCGTGGGCACGGGAAATGTCGGGTCCGCGAAACAACCCACGGCGATCCCGCGATGGTCGGGCCGCTTGTCGCTGACCCAATACACCGAGGTGCCGCAATTGGGGCAGAAGTGGAAGTGGACCGCAAACCCGGTATCGGCAACACGGGTATAGACCTGGCTCGGACCCTCGGGGCGCACCTGTTCCGTCAAGAAATATGCGCCGGAATGCACGACCGCGCCGGTGCGGCGCTGACACGCTTTGCAGTGACATACGTAGGAGTGATCCGGTTCCCCCGACGTGATCGCGCGAAGCGACCCGCAATGACACTGTGCAACGCGTTCCACAACATTTTCTCCTGGCTATGGGGCGATACGCCGATCAGACCGAAGCGGTCCGCCGGGAGGTCAACACGGTCACCTCCCGGGATTGCCACGGACCTTGTCTTGCGTGTGCCGGCCCGTCGCGGGGCCGGAGGCTTCGTCCGCTACCTTGCGTCGCCGAGCACGTCGCCCACCGTGATCTCGGGAGGATTGGGCAGCAGGGTTGCCATGCTGGTCCGGGCCACGACTTCCCGGGCCCGTTGGTTGGCGGCGTCCGCGGACGCCAGACTGTCAAACACGCCGATCGAGGCGATTGAACCGTTGCCGGTGTTGACAATCGTGTAGGAGCGGAAGCCCGGCACCGTGCGCAGCACCGGGAGCAGTTCAGCCATGGCAACGCGATTGACTTCCTTGACGTCTTTGCAACCTGGGTACTTCCGGATGGTGACGTACATCGTTTTCTCCCTTGGTTTTCACTGTGACATTCATCAGGCTCGCATCGATTTGGCCGTCTCTCCAGGTCATCCCGCCGACCGCGGCCCTGTCGGACGGGCATTCAGGAACAATCTCGCAATCAGGCAATCTGCCGCGCCTGCTCGCGCAGGGCGAATTTTTGTACCTTGCCGGTGGATGTCTTCGGCAGGGCGCCGAACACGACGTGTTTCGGCGCCTTGTAGTGCGCCAGGTTGTTACGGCACCACGCGATGATCGCCCCCGCATCGACCGGTTCGGCGTCGGGCTTCAACGTCACGAAGGCACAGGGCGTTTCGCCCCAGAGCGGATCCGGCCGGGCGACGACAGCGGCCTCCAGCACCGCGGGATGGCGGTAGAGCACATCCTCGACCTCGATGGAGGAGATGTTTTCGCCGCCGGAGATGATGATATCCTTGGAACGGTCCTTTACCTGGATGTACCCATCCGGGTGCCGCACGCCAAGGTCGCCGGTGTGAAACCAGCCGCTGCGGAACGCTTCGGCCGTCGCCCCCGGGTTCTTCAGATAGCCCGACATCACCGTGTTGCCGCGCACCATGATCTCGCCGATCGTGCTGCCGTCGCGCGGCACCGGCCGCATCGTCGCAGAATCCGCCACCATCAATCCATCCAGCGTCGGGAAGGCGACGCCCTGGCGCGCCAGCAGGCCCGCCTGCGCCATCGGCTCCAGGCGGCGCCATTCCACCTGCCTGACCGCCATCGTCGCCGGCGCGTAGGTTTCGGTCAAGCCATAGACCTGGCCGACCCGGAAGCCGTGCGCCTCCAGCGCCAGAATGAGCTGCGTGGGCGGCGGGGCGCCACCCATCACCACCTGCGCCGGACGATCAAGCGCGCATCGCAGCTCGGCCGGGGCCTGCATCATCATGGTGAACACGGTCGGTGCGCCGTTCATGTGGTTCACGCCGTCCTGCGCCAGCGCCCGCCAGATCGCTGCCGGATCGACCCGACGCAGGCAGACATGCGTGCCGCCAACGGCGGTCACCGCCCAGGTGTGGGTCCAGCCGTCGCAATGGAACATCGGCACGGTCCACAGATAGACCGTCTCGTCCGACAGCCCGAAGCCGAGCGCGTTGCCCAGGGACGCCAGGTAGGCGCCGCGATGGTCGTAGACGACGCCTTTGGGTTTCCCGGTGGTCCCGGAGGTATAGAGCAGCGAGATCGGTTCGAACTCGTCGCGCGGCGGCTCCCACGTGAAGTCCGGATCGCCCTCGTTCAACAGCGCTTCGTAATCCGTTCCGCCGATGGTTTCGCTGAACGACCCTGCCGCTGGGAACGCCGGATCGTCGATCAGGACCGTTTGGGGCGGCTCGCGCAGCTCGCCAAGCGCGGCACGCGCCAGGCCGGCGAACTCGCGATCGGCCAGCAGCAGCTTCGCCTCGCCGTGCTCCAGCATGAACGCGATCGACTTCGCATCAAGGCGGTAGTTCAGCGGATTGAGCACGATGCCGGCCATCGGCACGCCGTAATGCGCCTCCAGCATGGCCGGCACATTGGGCGCCAGGATCGCAACGGTCTCGCCCGCGCGGATGCCGCGCCGCAGCAGCGCCGAGGCCAGACGGTGGCAGCGGGCATGAAACTCGGCGTAAGTGACATGCTGCGCTCCATGCCGGACCGCGATCTTGCCCGGCCAGATGGCGGCGGCCCGTTCCAGGAAGCTGACCGGCGAGAGCGGTGCGTGGTTGGCCGCACTGCGCACGCGCAATTCGCTATAGATCGTGATCATTGTCTCGCTACCTTCCAGCGGGCATCGCCAGGCGGGAATTCTCCGATGAACTGGCTTTTCAGCCGTTTGCATCAAAACCAGGAACCGAACGATCGGCGCCCCGTCGGCGGGCGCGGCTGGACGCTACCGGTGAGTAGCTTTAAGGTCTTTGGCGCAGGGCTGAATAATCCTGAATTAAGGAGGTCGAGATGCCCGGCCCCGACGCGCCTGATACCGTGTTCGGCCCCTTACGGCTGAACCGGCAAAACCGCTCCCTGACACGCGACGGTGTGGCGGTCCCGCTAGGCGGGCGTGCTTTCGATACGCTCGCGGTGCTTGCTTCCGCACCGAGTGCCACAGTGGGCAAGGAAGCGCTGCTCGACGCGGTGTGGCCCGGCCTCACGGTGGCGGAGAACAACCTGCAGGTGCAGGTCTCGGCGTTGCGCAAGGCGCTGGGAGACGGCTGGATCGTTACGGTGCCCGGCCGCGGTTATCGTCTGGCACTGCCGCCACCCGCCGCCGAACCGCAAGCGGCACCGAAACCGCCAGACCGGCCATCGATCGCCGTGCTGCCGTTCCAGAACCTGAGCGGCGATCCCGAACAAGAGTATTTCGCCGATGGCATGACCGAGGAGATCATCACGGCGCTGTCGCGCATCCGCTCGTTTCTCGTCATCGCCCGCGCTTCCAGCTTCATCTACAAGGGCCGCGCGGTTGACGTGCGGCAGGTTGGCCGCGAACTCGGCGTGCGCTACGTGGTGGAAGGCAGCGTGCGTAAAAGCGGCGACCGCGTGCGCATTGCCGGGCAGCTGGCCGATGCCGCGAGCGGGGTGCAGCTCTGGGCAGACCGGTTCGACAGCGGCGCGGAGGACGTGTTCGCGCTGCAGGACCGGGTGGCGGCGAGCCTGATCGGCGCGATCGAACCGCGCATCCGCACGGTCGAGATCGACCGGGCACAGCGCAAGCCGCCCGGGAGCCTGGAAGCCTATGACCTGGTGCTGCGGGCGACGCCGCATCTCTACATTTACGACCAGGCCGATCATGCGGAGGCGGTTCGCCTGCTGCGCCAAGCCATCGAGATGGAGCCGACCTACGCTTTGGCGCTGGCCCTGCTGTCGCGCTGCGCCTGGCTCTCGGTTGCCGCCGGCTGGCTGGGCAACAGCGCGTCGGCGAGAGAAGAGGCCGTGCGTCTGGCCCGCCTCGCGCTCGCGCATGGCGGCGATGATCCCGAGGTCCTGGCGCAGACCGCGCAGCCGATTGGCCTCGGCGGTGGCGATCTCGATAGCGGCATCGCATTGGCGGAACGGGCTTTCGCCCTGAATCCGAACTCCATCCTGGCGATCACCGTGGTCTGCTACCTGGCCGCCCATGCCGGCGACATCGCGAAGGTGATGGCGTATGCGGAGCGTGCGGAGCGGATCAATCCATTCGAGGATACCGCCCATCGGGATTTTACCGTCGCGTTTGCCCATTTCGTCACCGGCCAGCATGAGCAGGTACTGACGTTCACGACGAAGGCGCTGCGGGCACAGCCGAAATACATCCCCCCGCGGCGTGTCCTGACGGCGAGCCTCGGGTTGCTGGGGCGCGCCGAAGAAGCAAGGCAATCGGCACGGCAGCTTCTCGCCCTCGCCCCGGAGACGACGGTCGCGCGCGCCCGGGCGCATCTCGAGATCAACACGAACAATGCCATCAAGGTTCCGGGTGTCGTCGATGCCTTCTGTGAGGGGCTGCGCCGCGCCGGCATTCCCGAGTCCTGACGTCGCGCGGGTTTTGCTTTGATCTGGATTCATATGGGATCCTGATTTCGTACCTCGCTCAGCCAGGGAAAGTCTGGAACGAAACAGGAGCGCTGGCGAAATCCGCTGGAAATCAACGATGACCCGCGCCTCGGCGTTGTCTCGCGACAAGGTGCCGGTCGAAACCGGGCCTCGGCGGGGCGAGTTTTGAGGCGCGCAATACGGCACGGAGCAGCAATGCCGCGCACTGTGGTCGGCTGGGATCGGCCCGACAGCGTCGAGGCGACGGTTGAGGAGGGCGCGTAATCAGGGAAAATTGCTTCGGCCAGGGTTTCGGCGCACGAAGCTTCCGGTTTTCGCGGCAGAGTGCCGGTGCCACCGAGGGCACGTCGGCTCCCGGTCGGTGCTCATCCTGCTGCCTATAGGGCTTGATCCGGCATGACGTGGAGGACTTTGCCCCACCGTCTATGTCAGCGGCCGCGGGATCAGGTTCGATGACAGGCTCGATCCCCGCTGCAGGTGGGAGAGGTGCAGCGCCGCCGGCCCCCCGCGCACCGCCCGCAGCAGCCTGCCGTCACGCCACGCGCGCCAAGTGGACTTCCAGACGCGGCAGCAGTCCCACCCAGGTCGCACCGTATTGGCGTCAGGCATACAGCATTGGCGTCAGGCATACAGCCGGTTGCGCACGAAACAGAGCGGGCGCGCGCTGGACCAGTCGACACGTTGCTCGGCGCTGACCTGGTGGCGGATCACGATGCTGCCGCGGCGCCGGCTCGGGGCCGGCCGATCCCGCCGCGATTTTCCGCGCGGCTGATCGGCATGGGCTTCCGGCGTGAGCACCTGCGAACCGGCCCGACGGTTTCGCCGTCGCCAGGCTGGTTGCGTCCCCCGCTGTTCGTGCCCCCGGCTGATCGCGCCATGAGCAAAGCGGGATCAGGGCAAAGCCCTTCACGCGTGTCCGGACAGCGCCCGCCTTTCTTTGTTGCTGCAACCGCCCTACGGATGACGCCTGGCCGTTCTTGACACGGTCAGACCCCCCTTGTAGCAAGCCCCCGCTTTCCGGCGGGGCAACTTGCCAGGAGCGAACATGACCAAGGAGCAGGGCGGCCAAGACGCCTCCTTCGAGGAGCGCCTGGCGGCGGCCCGCGGCAAGCAGGGGCTGGAGCCGACGCAACCCGGTCTGGGCAAGCCGCCCGACGGGCTCGACGGCAGTGCCCTGGCGATTGGTCTGCGTGTCGGGGTGGAGATGGTCTCCGCCCTGGTCGTGGCGGTGGCCATCGGCTGGGGGTTGGACCGGCTGTTCGGCACCAAGCCGATCCTGCTCGCGGTGTTCGTCCTGCTGGGGGGGGCGGCAGGGGTGCTGAACGTGTGGCGGCTGGTTGCGCCAAGGCACGACGCGGCAGGCGACAAGGACGACCGCGCCAAGCATCGGCGCGCGAACGACAGGGGACTCTAGAGTGGCGGCCGGATCAGGTGGAATAGACGCGATGAGCCAGTTCCGGCTCGAGCCGGCGCTTGGCCCGCTCGGACGGGACCTGCTGTTCACCCAGTCGAACCTGATGATGGTCGTCGCCGGCGTGCTGGTGCTGGCGCTGTTGTGGCTGGGTGCCCGCCCGCGCGCCATGGTGCCGGGGCGCCTGCAATCGGCGGCCGAGATGGCCTACGAGACCGTGATGTCGATGTGCGTCGACAACATCGGCCCCGAGGGCAAGGCGTTCTTCCCGTTCGTCTTCACGCTGTTCTTCTTCATCCTGTTCGGCAACCTGCTCGGCGTCTGGAGCTACGACTTCACCTTCACCAGCCACATCGCGGTGACGCTGGCGCTGACGCTGATGGTGATCGTGCTGGTCACCTTCGTGGCGCTGCGGCTGCACGGCTGGCATTTCTTCAGCTACTTCATGCCCCCCGGCGTGCCGGTGGCGCTGGCGCCGTTGCTGGTGCCGATCGAGATCCTGTCCTACCTGTCGCGCATCATCTCCCTGTCGGTCCGCCTGTTCGCCAACATGATGTCGGGCCACGTCATGCTGGAGGTGTTCGGCGCCTTCGTGGTCATGCTGGGCGGCGCCGGCCTGCTGGGCATCGTGCCGGCGGCGATGGTGTTCTCGGTCAACGTGATCCTGATCGGCTTCGAGCTGCTGGTGGCAACGCTGCAGGCCTACGTCTTCGCCGTGCTGACCTGCATCTACCTGCACGACGCCGTTCACCTCCACTAATCCCACGCTCATCGCAACGGCCTCGCGGTTGCCCCGCGCGTCGCCTTGGCCACAACGAAAGGACTGCTCAGATGGATCTCGCCGCCGCTAAGGACCTTGGTGCGGGCCTCGCCGTCATCGCGCTCGCCGGCGTGGGTGTCGGCATCGGCAACATCTTCGCCGCGCTGGTCAACAGCGTCGCGCGCAACCCGGCGTCCCGCGACCGGGTGTTCGGCCTGGCGATTCTCGGCTTCGCGTTGACCGAGGCGGTGGCGCTCTACGCGCTGGTGATCGCGTTCATCATCCTGTTCGTCTGATCCGGGCGGATCCGCAGGTGCGTGGCGCGTCGGTGATGGCGGGGTCGGGGGCGGTACTGCCGGGGCGTGCCCTGCCGGGGCGTGCCCTGCCGGCCGCCCGGCGCGGCGTCGCGCCGGCGCTGCGCGGCAGCGGGCTCGCCCTGCTGGCGGCCGGCCTCGCGGCGTTGCCCGGGGCGGCACGGGCGGCGGGCATGCCGCAGCTCGACTTCTCCACGCCGCTGACCTTGTCCCAGGTCTACTGGGGGGCGGCGATCTTCGCCGTGCTCTACCTCCTGCTGTCGCGCATCGGCCTGCCCAAGGTGGGCGCGGTGATCGAGCAGCGCGCGGTGCACATCGCCGCCGATCTCGACGCGGCGAAGGCGCAGAAGGCGCAGGCGGACGCGGCGGTGGCCGAGCTGGCCGCGACGATGCAGCGCTCGCGGGCCGCGGCGCAGGGCGAGATCAACCAGGCGGTGGATCAGGCCAAGGCCGCGGCGGCGGCGCAGGCGACGACGCTGAACGCCCGGCTCGAGGCGCAGCTCAAGACCGCCGAGGCGCGCATCAACGAGGCGCGGGCCGCGGCGATGAGCGCGCTGCACCAGGTGGCGACCGACACCGCGGCCACGGTGGTCGCGCGGCTGACCGGGACCGCGCCCGACCCGCGGCGCGTCGATGCCGCGGTCGGCGCCGCGCTGGCCGCCCGCGGCCAGGGCTGAGCGGAGCACCACGCGATGCACGAGGCAAGCTTCTTCGCCGAGCCGCGCAACTGGGTGGCGCTGGCGTTCATCGTCTTTTTCGTCCTGTTCGGCCGCAAGCTGTGGGGCGCGATCACGGCGCTGCTGGACGATCGCGCGGCGAAGATCCGCGCCGAGCTGGACGAGGCGGCGCGGCTGCGCGCCGATGCCCAGGCCATGCTGCAGGACGCGCAGACGCGCCGCGACGCCGCCGTGGTGGAGGCGAAGCAGTTGCTCGACGGCGCCAAGGTCGAGGCCGCGCGGCTGGCGCAGGAAGCCGCCGCCGAGGCCGAAGCGGCGGCCCACCGGCGCGAGCAGATGGCGCTGGACCGCATCGCCGCGGCCGAGAAGGCGGCGGTTGACGAGGTGCGCACCACCGCGGCCGAGGTCGCGACCGTCGCCGCCCGCCAGGTGATCGCCGAGGGCCTGTCGGCCGAGGCGGACGGGCGCCTGATCGACCAGGCGATCACCCAGCTTCCCGCCGCCCTGGCGCAGCGCCGGGTGGCGTAGCGACCGCCGGACGGCGCTTTCTGGGCTGCCTTGCGAGCGGGGTACCCTGGTCATGCGGTCCAGGCATTGGATCGTCTGCAAGTAGCATTCACCACAGAGACACCGAGACACCGAGAAGGCAGTGAATGCGTTTCGCGCGAAGCGTCGCCTTGCTGCTCCGTGCCTCGGTGTCTCCGTGGTGAATATTGCTTTCTCGCCGACGATCCGAAGCCCCGGGGCGTTTGGCGTTGTAACCCCCGCCCTGCGGTGGCTGCGCCATCGACGCGCCCGCAGTCGCGTCCCTCATAGGGCGCGATCCGGGGTTGACCCCGCCATCCCCCGCGGCCACTGCTGCGCCAACGGCCGGGCCAGACCCGGCGACGACACGGCAAGGGGGGAGGCGTACATGCGGCCCGAGGACGTCATCGCCGACCAGCGGCGCCCCTTCACCGGCGCCGAATACCTGCAAAGCCTGCGCGACGGCCGCGAGGTCTATATCGACGGCGCACGCGTCGCCGACGTCACCACCCATCCGGCGTTCCGCAACAGCGTCCGCTCGATCGCCCGCCTCTACGACGCGCTGCACGATCCCAAGCGGCACGATGTGCTGACCTGCCCGACCGACACCGGCTCCGGCGGCTATACGCATCGTTTCTTCCGCGTGCCGCGCTCGCGCGAGGACCTGCGCGGCGCCCAGGCGGCGATCGCCGAATGGTCGCGCCTGTCCTATGGCTGGATGGGCCGCACGCCGGACTACAAGGCGGCCTACACCAACACGCTGGGCGGCAACGCCGACTACTACGGCCCCTACGCCGACAACGCGCGGGCCTGGTACAAGCGGGCGCAGGAAGCCGTTCCGTTCATGAACCATGCGATCGTCAACCCGCCGCTCGATCGCCACAAGCCGGCCGAGCAGGTGAAGGACGTCTTCGTCGCGGTCGAGAAGGAAACCGACGGCGGCATCATCGTTTCGGGCGCCAAGGTCGTCGCCACCTCGGCGGCGATCACCCACTACAACTACATGGGCCAGAGCTCGAAGACGGCGACCGAGGACCTCGACATGTCGCTGATGTTCATGGTGCCGATCAGCGCGCCCGGCCTCAAGCTGATCTGCCGCACCTCCTACGAGCAGGCGGCGCTGCGCAACGGCTCGCCGTTCGACTACCCGCTGTCCTCGCGCTTCGACGAGAACGACGCGATCTTCATCCTCGACAAGGTGTTCGTCCCCTGGGAGGACGTGTTCATCTACCGCGACCCGGCCCGCGTGCTGAGTTTCTATCCAAGCTCCGGCTTCATGCAGGGCTTCCAGTTCCAGGGCTGCACGCGTTTCGCGGTGAAGCTGGATTTCATCTGCGGCCTGCTGTCCAAGGCGCTGCGCTGCACCGGCGGCGACGAGGCGCGCGGCAACCAGGTGCTGCTGGGCGAGGCGCTGGCCTGGCGGCACCTGTTCTGGTCGCTGTCGAACGCGATGGCCAACGATCCCGACCCGTGGATCGGCGACGCGGTGCTGCCCAACCTGCGCGCCGGCCTGGCCTATCGGGTGTTCGCGCCCGACGCCTATCCGCGCATCAAGGACATCATCGAGCGCACGGTGACCTCGGGGCTGATCTACCTGCCGTCCTCGGTGAAGGATTTTGCCAACCCGGCGATCGAGCCCTATCTGCGCCGCTACGTCCGCGGCTCGCACGGCATCGACTACGTCGAGCGCATCAAGATCATGAAGCTGCTGTGGGACGCCATCGGCACCGAGTTCGGCGGCCGGCACGAGTTGTACGAACGCAACTACGCCGGCGGGTGGGAGGACATCCGCGCCCAGACGCTGACCGGCGCGCAGCGCGGCGGCGACATGGCGGCGATGGAGGCGCTGGTCGATCGGTGCATGGCCGATTACGACGAGACCGGCTGGACCGGCGATGTCTGGTGCGATCCCGCCGCGCCGGGCTGACGGCACAAGCCGGCGGGTGCCCCCGCCAGCCTGCCCCCCGCCGGACACGGCACCACCAGGGGATGCGCGACGGCGCGGGACCGGGCCGGCTGGTGCGAGAGGGGGGATTCGAACCCCCATGACCTAAGGTCGGTCGATTTTGAGTTGACTGCGTCTACCGTTCCGCCACTCTCGCGCCGGACAAATTTACACCAATCCACGCGCCAGGGTAGTCGCCTTCGCGACGGTGGAATGCGGGCGGACGGTAGCGGTGTTCGCGCGGTGCCGGCGTGATCTGGCTGGGTCAGCCGCACGCTGATCGGCGACCTTGCGAAAACGACCGTGTTTCCGGAGGGCGCGGCCATGCGCGCCAGACACGGGTTGTCGGTCAAGCGGTACGGCGCACCAGGGGCGTGAACCGAGGGCCCGGCGTGTGGCCCACGGCCGCTCGGGTGCTGCCGGCGCTCAAAGATAGAGGCTCATATGGCGTTGACGGTTGGACGGCCCCGTAGGGCGGAAAAGCGCAGCGCCTTCCGCCATCGGACGGTGGCGGGATATGTTGTTGGGGACGTCGGCAGATACGAGCGGCTCGCCCGGCGGTGGCGGAAGGCGCTGCGCTTTTCCGCCCTACGGGCCGTCCAACAGTCAACGCCATATGAGCCAAATTCTTGCTTACTTGCTTGCCTGCGAACTTGCTTGCCTGCGAACGCTGCGAACCCGCCCAGGGCCGACCGGTCGGTTGACAATCGCGGGCAGGGGGTGGGTGAACCCCGTAGGGCAGTGTGGGAAGGCCAGCCTAATCCGCCCCCTGCGCGGCGCGGAACCCGCCCACCCCGCGCTCGATCGCGGTGACATGGCGCGGCTGGAAGCCCGTGACATCGGTCAGCCCGCAGGCATGCGCGATGATCTCGACCTCCTCGTGCATCCGCTCGGCATAGCGCGCGACGCGCACCGCCTTGTCGGTCGGATCCAACCCGGCGATCAGCCGCGGATCGGCCGCGGTCACCCCGGTCGGGCACTTGCCCGACCCGCACTTCATCGCCTGGATGCAGCCCAGGCTGAACATGAAGCCGCGCGCCGAGGACACGAAGTCCGCCCCCATGCACAGCGCCCAGGCCACCTTGTCGGGCGTGATCAGCTTGCCGGAGGCGACGATGCGGATGCGCTCGCGCAGCCCGTGCCGCTCGCGCGCCGCGGCGACGATGGACAGCGCCTCGGTGATCGGCAGGCCGACATAGTCGATCAGCGGCGCCGGCGCGGCGCCGGAGCCGCCCTCGCCGCCGTCCACCTGGACGTAGTCGGGGCATCCCTCGGGATGCGCGACGCAGTCGCTGAACCAGGCGTCGAGGAAATCCAGGTCGCCGACGACGAATTTGACCCCCACCGGCCGGCCGGTGACCTCGCGCACCCGGGCGATGAACCGGCCGAGCTCGGCGATGTTGCCGATGTCCCGGTGCCGGTTGGGGCTGATGCTGTCCTCGCCCGCCGGGATGCCGCGAATGGCGGCGATCTCCGCCGTGACCTTGACGCCCGGCAGGATGCCGCCCTTGCCCGGCTTGGCGCCCTGCGCCAGCTTGACCTCGAACATGCGCACTTGGGGATGCGCGGCGATCGCCGTCAGCCGGTCCGCCGACAGGTTGCCCGCCGCGTCGCGCACGCCGTATTTCGCGGTGCCCATCTGCATGACCACGTCGCAGCCGCCGTCCAGGTGGTAGGGCGCCAGGCCGCCCTCGCCGGTGGCCATCCAGATGCCGGCCTGCCTGGCCCCATGCGACAGCGCGGTGACCGCGGCCGAGGACAGCGCGCCGTAGCTCATGCCGGAGATGTTGAAGAAGCTGTGGGCGAAATAGGGTTGGCGGCAGGCGCCCGGCCCCTCGGCCAGGCCGATCCACTTGCCGGGGTAGGGCAGCTTCTCCTCGTCCAGCACCGGGAAGGCGGCGTTGCGGAACACGAACGGCGGCACGTTCTCGCTGCCGAAGCTGACCAGGTTGGACACGCCCTTCGCCGAGCGATACACCCAGGCCCGCTCCAGGCGGTTGAACGGGCGCTCGGACCAGTCCGGAAGATACTGATATTGCCGCATATATTCGCCCAATGTCTCGGCGAAGTAGCGGAAATACCCGATCACCGGATAGTTGCGCAGGATGGTGTGCTGGGTCTGCCGGCGGTTGCGCACATACAGCACGGCGCAGCCAACGGCGGCCAGCAGCACGGCGATCGACCAGAACATGTTTGGCGTCCCCCCCGGCGACATGGGTGCCGCCGGTCTTACGGCATTCTGACCCGGGAAGACGTTACCGTCGCAAGTCTTAACGACCCGCGAACAGTAGGTTTCGGCTTACGCGTCGGCGGCCGCCTTGCGGGCCATCGCCTCCTCCGCCGAGGCGACCCCGCCATGTGCTGCCGACCAGGCCACCGGGTCCTCCAGGAATTTGCGCACCTCGGACAGCGCCGCCTCGGAGAAATACGGCCGCTCGCGGCAGGCTTCCAGCACGTCCCACCAGGTGCACAGATGGTGCAGCGCGATGTCCATCCGCGCCAGCGTCTCGAAGGCGCCGGGGAACACGCCGTAGAAGAACACCACGAAGGTGTGGTTGACGATGGCCCCGGCGTCGCGCAGCGCCTGGGCGAAGCGGATTTTTGACCCGCCGTCGGTGGTCAGGTCCTCCACCAGCAGGGTGCGCTTGCCCTCCGGCACGTCGCCCTCGATCAGTGCCGCGCGGCCGAACCCCTTGGGCTTCTTGCGCACATAGGCCATCGGCGCGGCCATGCGGTCGGCGATCCAGGCGGCGAAGGGGATGCCCGCGGTCTCGCCGCCGGCCACCGCCTCGATGGTCTCGTAGCCGACGTGGCGGTTGATCTTCTCCACCGCCAGGTCGCAGATCTTGGCGCGCGCGCGGGGGAAGTAGATGATGCGCCGGCAGTCGATGTAGACCGGCGACTTCCAGCCGGAGGTGAAGACATACGGCTCCTCGGGGCGGAAATTGACCGCCTTGATCTCCAGCAGGATGCGCGCGGCGGTCAGGGCGGCGTCGCGATCCCAGTCGCTGTTCTGTCCGGCGGTGGCGGGCTTGGCCATGGGGCGCTGGTCCTCTATCCGTCTGCTGCAGCGCCGATTGATACAAGATCACGGACCAAGGAGACAGCCCATGGCAGGTACCCATCGCATCGCCGTCGTCCCCGGCGACGGCATCGGCAAGGAGACGGTGCCGGAGGCGCTGAAGGTGATGGACGTGGCGGCGCGCCGGTTCGGCTTCGGGCTGGAGCTGGCGCACTACGACTGGTCCTGCGAGACCTACCAGCAGACCGGCGCGATGATGCCGCCCGACGGGATGCAACGCCTGGCGCAGTCGGACTCGATCCTGCTCGGCGCGGTCGGCTATCCGGGGGTGCCGGACCACATCTCGCTCTGGGGCCTGCTGATCCCGATCCGCCGCGGCTTCGACCAGTATGTGAACCTGCGCCCCTGCAAGCTGATGCCCGGCGTGCGCACCCCGCTGGCCGGACGGGGCGAGGCGGATATCGACTTCTACGTGGTGCGGGAGAACACCGAGGGCGAATACTCCTCCGTCGGCGGGCGGATGTTCGAGGGGACGGAGCGCGAGTTCGTTTCGCAGCAGAGCGTGTTCACCCGCACGGGGACCGACCGGATCATGCAATTCGCCTTCGACTTGGCGCGGTCGCGGCCGAAAAAGCACCTGACCTCGGCAACCAAGTCGAACGGCATCACCTTCACCATGCCGTACTGGGACGAGCGGTTCGCCGCGATGGGCAAGGCGTATCCCGACATCCGCACCGACCAGTACCACATCGACATCCTGTGCGCGCATTTCGTGCAGCATCCGGATTGGTTCGATGTCGTGGTGGGCTCGAACCTGTTCGGCGACATCCTGAGCGACCTGGGGCCGGCGGTGGCGGGCTCGATCGGCATCGCCGCCTCGGCCAACATCAATCCGGAACGAACCTATCCGTCGATGTTCGAGCCGGTGCACGGCTCGGCGCCCGACATCGCCGGCAAGCACATCTGCAACCCGATCGGGCAGATCTGGTCGGCCGCCCTGATGCTGGAACACCTCGGTGAGGCGCAGGCCGGCCAGGCGATCGTCGATGCGATCGAGACGCTGCTGCGCGAGAGCGGGCCGAAGACGCGCGACATGGGCGGGCAGGCCGGGACCGCGGATGTCGGCACGGCGATCGCGCAGTTGGTGGCGGGGTAGGGCAGGCACCGGCGGTTGCTGCGGCGCGGGTTTGTGCTACATTGTTAGTGCAAAGCCAGTGCGGAATCGCGCCATGCCCCAAAACCACTTTCACCTTCCGGGTCGATGAGGACCTGAAGACGTCCTTCACGAGCCTGGCCAAGGCGCATGATCGCCCCGGGGTCGCAACTCCTGCGTGATTTCATGCGCGACTATGTGGAGAAGGCGGAACACGACGCCTGGTTCCGCGCCGAGGTCGAGCAGGGATTGCGCGAACTCCGGGACCCGAACGTCGAGCCCATTGCGCATGAGCAGGTGGTCGCGGAATGGGAAGTGAAGAAGGCTGAACTGCTGGCGCGCATCGCGGCTCGAAAGAAGCGGTGAAACCCGTCCGACGCCGACCCATGCAATGGAGGCCACGTTGCCCGTACAGCTTCTTGACGATCCGGTGTTGCGGCGGTTCCGCACGGCGCTCGACAACACGTTTGGCGACCGGATTGAGCGCGTCGTGCTGTTCGGGTCACGGGCGCGCGGCGAGGCGACCGAGGAGTCCGATTACGACGTTGCGGTGTTCCTGCGCGGCTTCACCGATCGTTGGCCGGAAGTCGATCGGCTGGTGGAGATCGAAACCGACCTGCTCTACGAGGTTGGGGCGTTCGTGCATGCGATGCCGTTCCGGGCGGGGGCGTGGCAGGAGCGGTCGCCGCTGATGGGCGCGATTGGCGGGAAGGGGTCGATTTGTGACGCCGGAGGCCGAGCGGTTCCTGGCGAAGGCGCGGCAGACCCTCGAACACGGCGAGGCCATTCTGGGCATCGGATTGGGCGAGGAGGCGGCGCGCACCGCCTATCTTGCGGCTTTTCATGCGGCGCAGGCGTTGATTTACCAGCGGACAGGGCGAGAGGCGAAGACGCATCGCGGCGTGCACCGGCAATTCGCTTTGTTGTCGAAAGATGAAGCGAGCCTGTCTGCGGACCTGCGGCGGTTCCTTGCACAGGCTTATGACCTGAAGGCGGTGGCGGACTATGCGACCGGGCCGGAGGCGGTCGTGCCGTTGGATCGTGCGGCAGCGGCGATCGAGACGGCACGACGGTTCCTCGCTGCTGTTGAGCAGTTGGTCGCTGCGCCGCACGGCGCAGGGTGAAGCGGCGCGCGGCGTGGCGCCCGATCAGCCGGCGACGTGCGTCGAAGGATCGCCGGCGGCGAATGCGGCCATGTAGCCGAGGATGAGATCGCGGGAGCGGAAGCGGCCCTGGTAGCGGGCTTCCTCCTCCTCGCGCACGATCGGAAACGTCGAGAGGATGTAGCGCGCGGCGTCGCGGTCGAGGCCGTAGAGCAGGAAGAACAGCGCATCGAGCCGCGCGCGCAGATGCAGGCGCTCTTCCTCGTCCCAGGCGAAGGGGGGACCGGTGTGGCCGAGATCGGCGGCGAAGCCGGCCATGTCGTGCGCGGTGTAGGTCAGGTGCAGCACGTCGTCGCGGATGAGGGCTTCGGCGGTGGCGGTTCCCACGCGAAGAGAAAACCGATCGAGCGGTACGACCGGCAGTTGTTCCAGGATGTAAGCGTTGAGGTGCGTGCTCTGCACCTTCTGGCGGGCGACATAGTCGAGCACGAGAGCGCCCAGGTTTGCGAGCAGCAGCGGGGCGCCGCGCCGATAGACTGCAAGCGCATCCACTCCGGGCGCTTCGGGAAGCAACAGCGGCAGTGTGTTCCCGAAAGCGGCTACGGGCACGGCCGCTACAATCACCGTCCGCACGTCGGTCGGCCGCGCGATATCGCGGAACGCCAATGCCCAGGCAAGGTTGTCGGGCCATTCGATGTCGGCGCGACTGACCCAGAATTGCGGCATGGGGCCAAAGGAAGGGTCGGAATGTTCCGCTAGTGTGGTTGGGGCACTGTTGAACGGATTGTGGATGTTGGCCGGATTTTCCACGACTGACGCGGCGCGGTGGTCGAACGGATGGATCGTGCGCCCGACCATCAGCGGCAGCCATTCCGCCTTTCCCTTGCGCCAGCGGTTGCCGGCGACGCGGTACGCGCCCTGCTTCTCCAGCTCGGCGGCGGTGCGGAACAACCCCGAGTTGTTGGTCATATCGAACATGCGCAGATAGCGCGCCGGCCACACCGGCTTCGGCGCCTTGCCGCGACGATCCACCAGCACCGGCAGCCGCCGATAGATATCGACAGTGATCTCGGCGTCGCGCCGGGTGCGGAACACCGGCGCGGTGCCGGTGTTGGGATTGACCGCGGCGAAGTCGGCCGGGGTCAGCGCAACAGCGTTGGCCTCTGCCTCGTCGGCGTCCTGCTGGAAGAACGCACAATCGGCGAACAGAAAGCGGCGATCCGCCCCACCAAAAATCAGCGCGGAGAACTTGAAGCGCGAATCGATGTCAGGAAAGAACGGACCAAATTTCGTTCGCGTTCGCCGGTTCTCGAAGTCGAACAGTGCGGACAACCGTCCATCCGACGACAGTCCGGAAAAGAACTTCGCCGCGCCCTTGTCGGCGGCGATGCCGCTCGGCACCAGCAGCCCGACGATGCCATCCGGCTTCACCAGATGTGACGCGCGCTCGACGAACAGCGAATACACATTCGCATCGCCGCCGCCGAGCAACGGATAGTCGCCGCAGGCCCGGGCGACGCGCGCCGCCGCCTCGGCGGTCCAGACCGCGCGGTCATAATCGGCCGCCAGATCGCCGCCGCGCTTCTGCAATGCGCCCACCAGCTTCTTGCGGTCGGCGGCTCGCTGCGACAACGCGATCTCCGGCACGCGGGCGGCAAACCATTCCACCTCTTGCAGCTTGATCCGGTCCCACGGCGGGTTGCCGATCACCGCGTCGAAGCCACCGCGCGGCGTGATGCTCTCCCAATCGTCCCACACACCGGGAAACGCCACCTGCCAATGCAGAAAATGCCGCTCGCCGGTCAGTCCCCGCACGCGCAGCAGAAACCGCGTCGCGGCATCGCGCGTTGCGGCTGGACCGCCCGGCTGTGCCGCGCCGGCGGCAAGCTGCACGGGGTCACCGATCAGCCCGTCGTACAAGGCGGCAAGCGCCCGACTTGCCGACCCGTCACGCGGCGGAGCAAGCCACCGCTCCGCATGCACCAGATCGAGGAAGCGATACAGCGGCAAGGTGGCCTCCTCGACGCCGCCGAACGTGGCCTTGCTTTGCTTCACCTCGGCGATGTCGGCGTCGGTCAGGGCCTCGACCATCTGCATGCCGGCGGCGGACTGCCGGGCGGCGACGACCGAATCGCGCCGCAGCGTGCGGCCCTTGGCGCGCAGCCAGTCCTCCGCGCCGTGCACGAATTCGCCGAACAGCGAATCACCGCAGCGCAGGTGATGGTCCAGGAACGACAGCGGCGCGCCGACGGTGAAGGAATGCAGCCACAGCGACAGTTTCGCCAGCTCGACCGCCATCGGGTTGAGATCGACGCCGTAGATCACCCGCTTGAGCACGATGCGGCGCACCAGGTGGCGGTCGTCCAGATGCTCGTCGCGTACCTCCCAACCGTGCTGCCTGGCCTCCGCCTCGATGTGGCCGCGAATGGTTTCGATCGTCTGGCTCAGCGGCGAGCGGTAGTCGGCCCAGGTGACCGCCGCCGCGGCATCCTGCTGCGCGGTCAGCGCCTGGTCGGTGAGCCAATCGACCAGCGACACCAGGAAGTGGCCGGAGCCCATCGCGGGATCGAGCACGCGCAACGACAGGAACGCCTGCGCCGGATCGTGCTCCCGCAGCTTCGCGAGACGCTGCGCCCGGGGCCGATGGTCGGATGCGAGTTGTTCGGCCAGATCGGTGAACGCCCGCCGCCGTTCGTCGATCAGCGGCCCGATGGTGCGGCGGATGATCAGCCGCACGAGTTCATCCGGTGTGTAGTACGAGCCGCTGTTCTTGCGCGCGAAGGCATTCAACCGCACGTCGATGCCGGTGCCGTCAACCACCACGTCAAATTCCAGCAGGCGCTCATAGATCGAGCCGAGATGTTGCACCGACAAATCACGAAAATTGATCAGGCGGCGGGTGCCGCCGGCTTCCTCGCGCGACAGCTCGTCCAGCAATTTGCCCAGCGCGTCGTCGGGCAGGTGCAGGCGTGTCAGCAACGGCACGGCGGCGGCATCGAACAGGCCACCGTTATACGGGGGAAGGCCGAGCGACGTGTCGCCTTCGGCGATGGCGCGGAACAACTCGACCAGGGCGGTCCAGAATCGGGTGGCGGAGCCGGACAGCGGACGGCCTGCGTCGTGCGCCGTCGCGGCATCCTGGCGCAGGCGTTGCAGCGCATAGCCGGCGTAGCCGGGATGGCGGACCGGCAGCAGTTCGCGGTCCTCGGCATAGAGCAGGAACAACAGGCGATAGAGCAAGATCAGGGCGGCGTCCTTCACCTGTTGCCGCCAGTGTGCGTCCTGCGGTTGGCGTTGCGGGTCGTGCGCGGCGATGGTCTGGACCAAGGGGCGGAACACGCGCTTGAACACCGCGTCGGACAGGGCGGCGGTGATGCGTTCCTCGTAACGGCGGCCCTCGGCCAGCGCGGTGTCGAGGAAGGTGGCGCCGCTGGGTCCCGTCGGGTCGAACGCCGCACGGCGGAACAACAGCAGGAACGTGCGGAACTGGTCGGTGGCGGCGGCATCGCTGCGCGCGACGCCATCCAGGATGGCGGGCAGGTCGAAGCCGACGAAACCCTCGGCGCGGCTGCGCGCCCCGTGCCAATACAGCCGCCAAATGCGGCCGTTGGTCAGCAGGCCCCAGCGCACGCCACCGCCGCTGGCCGGCTCGGCGAGCGCGAGATAGCGCAAGATCTGCGAGGCTGGCGTGCCACTACTGCCACTGGCGCGGTCCAGCCTGGTGTCGCGCGCCTCGCTCTCCACCACGACGGTCGCTTCGGCGTAACGGCCACGCGGGTCCTTCGTTGCGGCGGCCTTCGCCTGTGCCGCCGGGGTGCGGAACAGCAGGGCGTCCGGGATGTCGCGCCGGCTCCTATCCGGCGACTGCTGCGACAAAATGTCCCAGCCGAGCAATTTGAAGGACGGCTCGATCAGGGTGCGCTCGGTGGTGGCTTCGTTCGGTGCCGACATGGCGGCCAGGGTGCGCCAGTGGCCGCGCATCGTGTCGGCGATACGCAGGAGTTCGACGGGATCGAGGGCGCGCCATTCCGCCGTTTGCGGCATGCCCTCGCGCAGGAAGTAATCGGTAAAGAGATTTCCCCCGATGGGGGGTGGAGCGGTCGCGTTCATCCAGGCACAGTGGCGGATATCGCATGTCCGCGCGAGGTCCGAGGATCGTGCGTGCCGAGCTTGCCATCGCGGCCTGCGCGAGGGCGAAGATGCGCGATGTGGGCGGGCAGGCACCGCGGATGTCGGGTGGCGCATCGAGCGGTTGGGGGCGGGGGGAGGGGAGGCGGCGCATGCTGTTCCGAATTCTGAAGATGCAGGTCAGGCCCGACCGGATCGCCGAGTGGCTGGCATTCACCCGCGACGTCGGCTTTCCCGGCATGCTGCGTCAGCCCGGCTGCCGAGCCATCTGGCGTCTGCGCGGGCAGGGCAGCGAAACCGCCTTCCACGTCATGACGCAGTGGGCCAGCGCAGAGGATATGGAACGCTTCAACGCCAGCGCCGCGAAGCGGGAGCTGAGCGCGGCTGCTGCTGGGCTGACGATCCCTCCCGTCACCGAGACGCTGTTCGATGTCATCGACGATCCGGCGCGCTAGCCCGGCTGGACGGACGCTCAGAGATTGTCGAACTGCTTGCCGAGGTTGCAGCGCTCGCCTAATCTACCCACACAGATGCGAATAATTCGCAACAAGGAGCCAATGCCGATGGGTCGCGAAGTCAGCCAGTTCGCCCGGCGTTGCGAACGCGCGGTGGTGACGGCCTATCGCGACCTGCGCCACGTCGGCAGCGACGACATGGCGGCGTTCCAGGCCTGCACCACGCTGTATCGCATCCACCACCCGGAGGCCTCGTTGAACGAGGCGCGGCGCCTGGTCGCCGAGTGGATCGACCGTCACGTCGTGCAGGGGGCGGGAGCGCCACCCCCGGGCTGAAGCAAGGCCAGAGGCTCCGCCCCTGGACCCCGCCAGGGGGCTTTGCCCCCCTGGACCCCCCACCAGAGGCACAGCCTCTGGACTCCTTGACCGGGAGTGTGGGGCGGGGAAGGGGGCGTGAGGGCAGGGCGCCGGTGCCGCCCCTCGCGAGGGGCGGCACCGGCGCCCTGCCCTCACGCCCCCTTCCCCGCCCCACACTCCCGGTCCGGGGTTCCAAGGGCTCCGCCCTTGGCGGGGTTCCAAGGGGCAGCGCCCCTTGGCGGGGTCCAGGGGCGGAGCCCCTGGCCTTGCTTCAGCCCCGGGCCCAGGCGATGGAGGCGCGGGCCAGGGCGTCGATCGTGTCGATCAGCGGCACGCCGAGCGTCTGCCAAGGGCCAGCCTGGATCCCGAGCGGGATTTCGGTACACCCCAGCACGACCGCGCGCGCCCCCCGGGCGGCCAGGCTTTGCACGACTGTGGCGAGCGGCGCGTAGGCGTCGGCGACGCGGTTCGCCTTGACCGCCGCGATTGCGGGGCTGACCAGGCGCTGCATCTCGTCCTCGCTGGGGATCAGGCAGTCCCAGCCGCGCCGTCCCAGGCGGTCCTGATAGAGCCGCATCGCGAGCGTTCCCGCGGTGCCCATCACGCCGATCGTTCCGGGCTGGATGTGTTCGCGCTGCAGGTCGGCGGCGGCGGCATCGACGATGTGCAGGATCGGGCAGCCGGCCTCCGCCTCCATCGCCGTGTACCAGCCATGCGCGGTGTTGCACGGGATGGCGATGGCGCCGCAGCCGGCTCGGCGCAGCCCGGCGATGCCGCGCAGCAGCCAGGGCAGTGGATCCTCGCCGGTCGCGAGCTTTGCCGCGGTGCGGTCCGGCACCCGTGGGTCGGACCACAGCACGGCGGGAATGTGGTCCTGGTCGCGCTCGGCCGGCGTCAGCAGGGTCAGCCGCAGCATGAACTGCGCGCTCGCCAGCGGTCCCATGCCGCCCAGCACGCCAAGCACCTTCTCGCTCCGTTCGTCCATCGCGCACTATCCTGACCGCTGTCGCCGGCGCAGTTTGGCGCAGGACGCGCCGAGGTCAAAGCCGGCCGGGTGGACCGCCGACGGGGAATGCAGGAGCGGCATGCGACGCGCGATCGAACTGCAGGGCCATCGCGGGGCGCGGGGCCTGTTTCCGGAGAACACCCTGGCGGGGTTCGCCGCGGCGCTGGCGGTGGGGGTCGACAGTTTCGAGCTGGACGTCGCGGTGACCGCGGACGGCGTGCCGGTGGTCAGCCACGACGCGGCGCTCAATCCGGACATTGTCCGCGGCCCGGACGGGGCGTGGCTGACGACGCGCGGGCGGTTGATCCGCACGCTGCGCCTGGCGGAGCTTGCGGCCTTTGATGTCGGGCGGCTCCGGCCCGGCTCGGCCTACGCGGCGCAGTTTCCCGACCAGGCACCACGCGACGGCGCGCGCATTCCGACACTGGCCGAGGTGTTGGCGGTCGATCCGCGGGTGCGCTTCAACATCGAGATGAAGACGTTCCCGGACCATCCGGATCGGACGGTCGGCGCGGCGGCGATGGCCGAGGCGGTGCTCGCGGTGGCCGAGGCGGCAGGCGCGCTCGGGCGCATCACCGTGGAATCGTTCGATTGGCGAGGGCCACGCCAGGTTCGCCGCCTGCGCCCGGACCTGCCGCTTGCCTGGCTGACCAGTCCGCAGACCATCGCCGAGGCCGCGCTGTGGTGGGACGGCCCGGCGCCGGCGGACTATGGCGGGTCGGTGCCGCGCGCGGTGGCCGCGGAGGGCGGGCCGATCTGGGCGCCGCACCACGCGGGGCTCAGCGGCGCGCTGATCGAGGAGGCGCATGGGCTTGGGCTGGCGGTGCTGGCCTGGACGGTGAACCGCGCCGCGGACATGCGGCGCCTGCTGCGATGGGGGATCGACGGGCTGATCACCGACCGCCCCGACATCGCCCGCGGGGTGCTGGCCGAGGCGGGCTTTCCCCTGCCGACCGGCCGATAGTGCCGGCGCCGCCGCAGCGGTGCGGTCGGCTGGCACGATGCGATGGATCGGTGCCGCTTGCTTGCGGCCAGCCACGGCGCGGCCGACGGGGCAGCGGCGCCGTGGCTTGAGGGTTGCGGTCGAGGGTTGGCGTTCGAGGGGTGGCGTTCGAGGGGTGGCCGGCCGGTGCTACGCGGCGCTCGGCACCGCGAGGAAATTGGCCGACCCGGTTGCCCGGGCCAGCAAGGCCTGCAGGGCGGGGTTCTTGTCGCTTTCCGATTCCATCAGGGTCTCCATCGGCGCGAAATACTCGTGCGCGTGGGGCAGCTGATGCTTCATGAAGCCGGCGTAGTTCTTGGTGGTCAGGGCGAACAGCACGTGGATGTCGCGCACCGGCAGCACGAAGGGCAGCGCCGGCTGGTGGCGCAGCACCCCGGTGGCGCGCCAGCGCGGGGTTGGATCCTTCGCCATCACCGGGGCGAGCAGCCAGGGCACCGGGCAGACCGCGAGCAACGAATGGGTGCTGGGCGCGAAGCGCGAGCGCTTGTCGAGCAGGTTTTGCAGGCTGAGGCAGGCCTCGACGGCGAAGATATCCACAAAAGGCTCCTCAGGCGTCCCGGCGAAGTTCAGCCACAAGCCATCCGGCAGGGTGCGCAGCCGATCGCTGCCGGGCAGCTTGAGGAACGGGTGACAACCGCCTTGATCGTATGTGGGACGCCCGCGCAGCCAGGTTTCCTGATGGTTCGGGCGTGGCATGAGCCCCGGGGGATGTTGCGGCCATTCCCGAAGCCGCGCTTTGACCAAGGCGTCGAATGACTGGTTTTTGCGCATTACAACTTCTCGCAGATGTTGGTGGGATGCGATGCAACCTACAGCTGTATTCTTCCTCACGGATGCGTGCATCTGGAAGCGGTTTCTGAACGCGCCGCGACAAATTTACTGCATCGACATAATGGTCCGGCGCGGGCTCGCCGGATTTCCTGTTCCGTTCTCGTTCTGGGTAGTTATTGGTGGCGCTCGCGAGTGTCATTAATCCATTACTGCCAGGATTATTTGTGAGTCTTTCGAATCCCTTGGCTTTGCTAGTTTAACTATTTTATCAACAACCTGTGCATATCGTTATCCACAGGCCGCGGGGCGCTGCCGATTTCACACAGTGAAATTCGGCCGGTCGAGCAGGCGCCATCCGCGACGCTCAGGGCGGCGATCGTTCCGCGCCGCGCGCCGCATCGCGGGATCATGGATTTTGCCATCTTCGCGATCACTCGGCCCCCGATCACTCGGCCCCCCGATCACTCGGCCCTGACGGACGGGTCCGGGTGTCCGGGCGGCGAGGCCCGCAGCCCGGTGCCGGTGCCGCGTGCTCGCCGGGCAGGTCCGGCAGATCGGGCCGGCCGCGGGGGGTGGAGAAATTTCCGCCCCAGCGTGCATGTCGCATGCCGTCGTGGGGACCGGCGTGACGCTTGCCCGCTACAACAGCCCGCAGGCTTCCAGCGGCGGAATCTGCGCGGCTTGCTGCGCCGGCGGCGGCGCTCGGGGCCCCCGGCACGACGATCCCGGCGAACACTGGTCGCTAGCGTGCGGTTGCGGCCGAACTGCTGCCCCTCGGGGGATGCCGCGATACAACTGGAGCGCGCCGTCGCTTGGTTTCGAGCGCCGAAACTTATCCACCGGTCCCGGTCAACCGACCGCGACGGACGCACGCACAGGCTTCGCGGCTTGGACCTGGCAGGTCCGACGGGCAGCCGCGATGGTCGCCCCCGCGGCGACCGGCAGCTTCCAGCCACCGGGAGCGTGAACCGGCGCGCCCGACGCGCCGGCGGCGGCTCAGCGCGGAATCGCTTCAGGCGGCATCGCCGTGCAGCGTGAACCACGCGACGAAACAACAAGCTGGAGCGGGATGACTTCGCCGATCGGAAGCCATCCCGCTCTGGCCGCGCGCGGACACTAGCCGCGTGCGGACATCGGCACGTAGTTGCGCTGCGCCGCGCCGGTATAGATCTGCCGCGGACGGCCGATGCGCTGCTGCGGGTCCTCGATCATTTCCCGCCACTGGGCGACCCAGCCGACCGTGCGCGCAACCGCGAACAGCGCGGTGAACATGCTGGTCGGGAAGCCCATCGCCTTCAGGATGATGCCCGAGTAGAAATCGACGTTCGGATACAGCTTGCGATCGACGAAATACGGGTCGTTGAGCGCGATCTTCTCGAGCTCCATCGCCAGGTCGAGCAACGGGTCGTCCTTGATGCCAAGCTCGCGCCAGCACGTCGTGGCAGGCCTTCTGGATGATCTTCGCCCGCGGATCGTAGTTCTTGTAGACGCGGTGGCCGAAGCCCATCAGCTTGGTGTGGCTCCCCTTGTCCTTCACCTCCGAGAGGAACTCGGGGATGTTCTTCACGTGGCCGATCTCGGCCAGCATCTTCAGCACCGCCTCGTTGGCGCCGCCATGCGCCGGGCCCCACAGGCTGGCGATGCCGGCGGCGATGCAGGCGAACGGATTGGCCCCGGTCGAGCCGGCCAGCCGCACCGTGCTGGTCGAGGCGTTCTGCTCATGGTCCGCGTGCAGGATCATGATCAGGTCCATCGCCTTCGCCAGCACCGGATTGACCTGGTACGGCTCCGCCGGCACGGCGTGGAACATGTAGAGGAAGTTCTCCGCATAGCCGAGGTCGTTGCGCGGATACACGAACGGCTGGCCGACGTTGTATTTGTAGGCCCAGGCGGCGATGGTCGGGATCTTGGCGATCAGCCGGAAGGCGCTGATGCGTGCGGCTGGCCGGATCGTGGATATCCAGGCTGTCGTGGTAGAACGCGGACAGCGCGCCGACCACGCCGCACATCACCGCCATCGGATGCGCGTCGCGGCGGAAGCCGTTGTAGAACGTACGCAGCTGCTCGTGCAGCATGGTGTGGCGCATGACGCCGAGCTCGAACGCCTTGCATCTCGGTCGCGGTCGGCAGTTCGCCCTGCATCAGCAGGTAGCAGACCTCGAGGAAGGTCGATTTTTCGGCGAGCTGCTCGATCGGATAGCCGCGATACAGCAACACGCCCTCGTCGCCGTCGATGTAGGTGATCTTGCTGTCGCAGGCCGCGGTGCCGCCATACCCGGGGTCGTAGGTGAACACCCCGAGATCCCCGTACAGCTTGCGGATGTCGAACACCGGGGCCCCGATGGTGGGCTCCAGGAGCGGGACCGAGGCAGACTTGTTCGAACCGTCCAGGGTGATGGTGACCGACCGCTTTGCCGAGCCGCTCATGTGAGTTTCCTTAGTTGTCCGGGCGGACCGCGCCGCCCCGTCGCCGGTCGATCCCGAGCGCGCGGCACGCGACCGTCACCCACGGGACCGATCTTTGGTGTAAGCCTATGGCGCCCGGCCGCGTCACGCAACCTTCGCGCATGCAGCAATCGCCGCGCCGGGCGGAAGTTGCAACCTGAAACTGTCAGCGACGTCTCCGGCCCCTCAGCCCCCTGGCCCTCGACGCCCCCTCCCCATCACCCGCTCCCGATGAAGGGTTCCAAGAGCCTGCCCCGGCGAAGGCCGGGGCTCGCCCTTGGCGGGGTCTGGGGCGGAGCCCCGGCCTTGCTGCTCAGCGCGCCAGCCCGTCGGCGTAGGTGTCGAGCCGCGCGCGGCGGCGGGATCGCCAATCGGTATGCAGCGCCAGCAGGACCGTCAGCGTCATGAACCCGGCCGAACTGTAGAAGATCCAGCGCGGCGCGCCCTGGTCCATGATCCAGCCGCACAGCATCGGGCCGACCGCACCGCCGATGTTGAAGCCGGTGGTGACGATGCCGAAGGCGCGGCCGGCGGCGCCGGGTGGGGCGGCGGCGCGCACCATCATGTCGCGTGACGGCGCGATCATGCCGGACAGGAAGCCGGCGGCGATCATGGCCGCCATCAGCAGCACCGCGTCGAGTGGCACGCTGCCGATGGCGAGGGTGATCAAGGTGGTGACGGCGAAGCAGGCGGCGGCGACCTCGGCGTGGCGGCGCGTCAGGTCGGCGATGAACCCGCCGGCGAGGACGCCGACCGCGGTGGCGGCGAGGAAGCCGGAGAGTGCGGCGTTGGCCAGCGTCAGCGGCGTCGCATACAGCGCGGCCAGGGCCACCACGGAGAAATTGGTGATCGCGCCGGTGGACAGGCTGAGCAGGGTGAAGAACAGCGTCAGGCCGAGGATCGCCGGCGAATACAGCTGGCGCGGCGGGATCGGCGCGGCGCGCTCGGCGGTCTGCAGCGCGCGTTGCGCGGGGGCGTGACGATCGAGCCAGGATGCGCCGAGCAGGGGCATCGCCGCGACCGGGCCGAGCAGGGCCGCCGTTGCGACGGCGGTTTGCAGCCCGGCATGGGCGCTGACCAGCAGCATGACGGGCGGGGCGATCGCGCTGCCCAGGAAGCCGGCGAAGGTGTGCAGCGAGAAGGCGCGGCCGACGCGCGTCTGGTTGGTGACGGCGGCGAGCAGTGCGTAGTCCGACGGGTGGTAGACCGCGTTGGCGAGCCCGCCCAGCGCGGCGGCGGCGAGCATCGACTTGTAGGTGGGGTGGAGCGCGAAGCAGCCGAACGCCACGCCGGACAGCAGCAGCCCGGCGATCAGCACGCGCCGCGGCCCGAACCGGTCGGCGACGTAGCCCATCGGCGTCTGCACGCAGGCCGAGACGACGTTGAACACGGTGATCGCCAGGCCGAGTTCCACGTAGCCGACGCCGAGCCGCGTCTTCAGCAGCGGGAACAGCGGCACCAGCACGAGGTAGTGGAAATGGCTGACCAGGTGCGCGCTGCAGATCAGCACCAGGGCGCGGGTTTCCTCGCGCTTGGGTGCGTCCGGGGTGGTGGGGTGGTGCATTTGCCTGCTTTGACGTTCCGCTCGGCGCGGATGTTAATGGGCTGTGCGGACCGCGACAAATCGGCGCGGCGGGGCACGGGCGGCCGCGGGATGGCCTGCCAAGGGGAACGATGGCGGGGGGGAGCGATGGCGGAGGGGACGATGGCGGGGGGGACGATGGCGGGGGGGACGATGGCGGGGGACGAATTGAACCAGGCGACGGCGGCGCTGCGCCCGGAGACGGTGCTGGCGCAGATGCGCGGCAACGGCGTGACCGACGTGGTGTGGCTGCCGGACAGCGAGACCAACTGGCTGTTCCTGCTGATGCAGGCCGAGCCGGGGCTGCGGCTGGTGGGGGTGACGCGGGAGGGGCATGCGTGCTCGATCGCCTCGGGGCTGTACGCGGGCGGGCGGCGGCCGATGATCCTGATCCAGAATACCGGGATGATGGAGGCGGGCGATTCGATCCGCGGCTGGCTGCTGGGGATGAACGTTCCGGTGGTGCTGATGGTGGGGTATCGCGGCTGGACCCGCCACGGGGTGAACACCGACACCGCGGCGACGTACACCGAACGGTTTCTGCACGCGTTCGACCTGCCGTACTACCTGGTGGAGAGCGATGCGGATGCCTCGCGCATCTCGGTGGCGTTCGCCGAGGCGGCGCGGCGGCGCGGCCCGGCGGTGGTGCTGGTGGGCGACGAGTATCACGGGTTCAACCGGTGAAGGGGTGCGCGTGATGATGCACACGGCGGAGGCGTTGCGGGTGTTCCTGGCGCATCGGGGCGACGCGATCGTGATCCCGGGGCGCGGCGGGCGGCACTGGCTGCCGTTGTCGGAGCGCCAGGCGCTGGACGTGCCGCTGGGCGATCCGGCGATGGGCGGCCATGCGGGGTTTGCGTTGGGATTGGCTTTGGCGCAGCCGGGGCGGCGGGTGGTGCTGTTCGATTCCGAGGGCGATATCTTGATGAGCCTGGGGATGCTGCCGACCATCGCCGAACAGGCGCCGGCGAATTTCTATCATTTCCTGTTGGACAACGAATGTTACGCGACCACGGGCGGCCAGCCGGTGCCGAATGCGAAGCGCGTGGCGTATGACGCGATCGCGCGCGGCGCGGGCTATCCCAGGGCGTTTGCGTTTACCGAGGTGGGGGCGTTTGCGACGGCGCTGCCGGAGATTCTCGGGGCGCCGGGGCCGGTGTTTGTGGCGCTGAAGGTGTTGGCAGAGGTGGTGAACACGCCGATTTCCGGGCGGGCGAAGTGGAACCCGCGGACGCGGGATCGGGTGATTGCGGATTTGCGGGGGGAGCTGGGGGTGGTGGGGTGAGTTGGGATCGCCGCCACGCCAATCATGACGTAAGCCTATCTGAAGCGGACGTTCGCTTGCTGTGCCAAACAAAAATTATCAGCCAAACACCCCTCATTTCTTACGGGCATCAAGAGCCTGGCGTTGTCGAACTGGAGGTCTCGGCAACTGTTATCGCATTCGTCGCTCCAGCTACCCGGGATCTAATAACGATCACGTTAGTGGCGATGCTTGTAGTTGTGCCGGCCGAACCAACCCAGAGACTACCGCCTCTTCCCGCCAATTCGTCTATACTTTGCACCTTCATGTCTTGGTATTCAGTCTTCAGATGCGACTCGAAATGTTTGGTCTCCTCGTTCAGAATGTCAAATAATTCCTTACGATCATCAGCGCCTATTTTATTCTTCGGATCGGTCGAGCGCCTACCGGATATAAGATGAGCCACTTGATTGTTTAGTTTGATGTTAAGCGCATTCACGCGACCTTCCATATTTGGAAATGGAGTATAGCTTCCTCGCACGAACTTCTGGGCGCGAGCCTTTCCTTCCCGTTTGAAAAATTCGATGAGAGCGCGAGCATGGATACAGAACGACTCTATAAGCGCGTTGTTGATGACGACGCTATTCGCCCCCTCCCCAAGGGAGTCAAAGGTCGCCTTGAGCATAGCGATCTCATACCCATAGTGGTGCTCAAGAACTTCGGAATCGGAAGCCTCATATGTGGCCACGCTTTGCTCCTTGAGGATTTCTGCAACCACTGCGCGTCAGCACGCCGGCACGTCAGGGAAGCTCGACATGAAATGCTATTGCGGCACCGACAGATCCGAATCGCTGTTGGTCAGCGCTTGGATCGAGTTGAAGCTGGGCATGGCGGCATCCTTGCGCGCGGGCTTCTCCCCGCGCGCCACCTCCATCATGTCCCTTTTCAGGGTTTCATGACGTTGCATCCGGTACTCAGTCATCCTCACCTCCTGCCTCGCCGGGTCTCGACGATTTGGCAGCGTCTTTTCCATCGCAAGCTACACCGATCGCGGCGCGAGCCGCGTCACGGCAATCTCCTTCTCCCGCTTGCGGACCTGCGTCAGGTCATAGTTGCCCTGCATCCGCAGCCACACATCGGCGGACCCGCCGAAGGCTTTTTCGAGTCGCAGCGCCATCTCCGGTGTCACACCGCTCTTGCCGTTGATGACGTTGTAAAGCTGCTGGCGCGTGACGCCGAGGCCAGCGGCGCCCACCGCGACCGACAGCCCGAGGTCGGCGAGGTTGTCCCGGACCAGTTCGCCGGGATGCGGCGGATTCTTCATCGGCATGGTCTGCCCCCGTTCATTCAATGATAGTCCACCAGATCGATATCGGTTGTCTTCCCCCCGTTGAAACGGAAGACGACGCGCCAGTTGGCACGCACGGTCACGGCCCAGTAGCCTTTCAGATCGCCCTTGAGCGCATGCAGCCGCAAGGTATGGATATCCATGTCTTCCACGCGCTCCGCCGCATCCAGCGCCGCGAGGATGATCCGCAGGCGGCCGACATGTTCAGCCGGAACCCGGCTGCGATCGTCGTCCTCGAACAGCCGCTTCAAGCCGCGATGGCGAAATCCCACGATCATCGGCGCGGAATGTAAAATGTAAATTTACTATTGTCAAGCGTGTTCCTGTGCGGGTCGCATCCCGACCCAATCTGCTTCGCCTGTGGGGGCGGGTTCGCCGGCTTCGTTCCGAGCGGCCTTCCGGGCGGTTAGCCTACGCTATTTGGTGAAGGAGCTGAACCGATGAGCAACCACCGCTTCGCCAACGTGGGGGACGCGATCGAGCACACGCCGGCCCAGGCGACAAACCTGCGCCTCCGGTCCGCGCTGATGCTGGCGCTGAAGGATCACGCCGCCCGCGAAGGGGCGCGGCGGAGCCAGGCCGCCAGGGTGTTCGGCGTCGCGCAACCCCGCGTGTCGGACCTCATGCGCGGCAAGATCGCGCGGTTCGGCCTCGATAGCCTGGTGAACATGCCGGCCGCTGCCGGCCTGCACGTGGAACGGCACGTCGCAAGCGCGGCCTGACGAGAACACCTCGTTCTGTGGGCCGACAGGGGGCCGACGCGGGCGGCGGCGTCCAGGGGCGGATGGCCGGGGCAGGCTCTTACCACGACGGAGAGGGAGAGCGGGCCGGGGGCCGGCAGGCGCGGGCGCGCCGCCCCCCTGGTCCCTGCACAGCCCAGGCGCGCAAGGGGGCGGCGGCGTGTCGCCTCTCCACGATCACGTTGGTGCGGACAGCCCGCCGGCGAGCGGCTATGCTGGCCGGAGCGAGGTGGGAACAGCACCACCCGATCGGGGCGCAGCAGGGAGGGAGCCGCCATGGCACGTCCGCTCAGCCAAACCGCGCCGGACGCCACGCAAGGCGCCAGCCAGGGCCGCATCAAGGCGCCTCCCCGGCGCGGCGGGCCATGCGGCAGGCGGTTCCGCCACAAGCAGGATTTCACCCCCATCCGCCCGACCGGACCCGCCGCGGCGACGGCGAACCGGCGTCCTGGCAAGGCCGCGTTCCGACCGACACTTCAAGCGGAGCCAGCGCGATGATCTTTCGCCAGATGTACGACCTGACCTCGGGCACCTACACCTACCTGATCGCCAGTCGCCACGGCGGCGAGGCGCTGATCGTCGATCCGGTGCTGGAGAAGGTGGACCGCTACCTCCAGCTCATGCGCGAGCTGGACCTGCGCCTGGTGAAGGCGGTGGACACGCACCTGCACGCCGATCACATCACCGGCCTCGGCGCGCTGCGCGATCGCACGCACTGCGTCACGGTGATGGGCGAGCAGAGCAAGGTTGACGTCGTGTCGATGCGGATCGCCGACGGCGACAAGCTGACCATCGAGGGGGTCAGCCTCGACGTGATGTACACGCCCGGGCACACCGACGACTGGTACTGCTTCCTGCTGGGCGATCGGGTGCTGACCGGGGACACGCTGCTGATCCGCGGCACCGGGCGGACCGATTTCCAGAACGGCGATTCGCGCGCCCAGTACGCGTCGATCTTCGGCCGCCTGCTGCGCCTGCCGGAGGAAACCCTGGTCTACCCGGCGCACGACTACAAGGGCGAGACGGTCAGCACGATCGGCGAGGAGAAGGCCTGCAACCCGCGCCTGCAGGTGCGCTCGGTCGAGGAATACGCCGAGCTGATGGCCAACCTGAACCTGGCCAACCCGAAGATGATGGACGTGGCGGTGCCGGCCAACATGCACCAGGGCCTGGCGCTGGAGGCGATCGCCCGGCGCGGCTGGGCGGTGAGCGCGACGGAGGCGATCGGCCTGCTCGGCCGGCCCGACGTGGCGCTGATCGACCTGCGCGAGCCCACCGAGCGCGCCCGGCACGGCAGCATCCCGGGCGCGCTGCACGCGCCCTATCCGGACCTGCAGGACAACATCCGCCCCGGCGGCGTGCTGCACGAACTCGCCGCCGCGACCGGCAAGCGGCTGGTGTTCTACTGCGCGTTCGGCGAGCGCTCGGCGATGGCGGTGCAGGCGGCGCAGGACGCCGGGATCGGCAGCGCGTGCCACATCCACGGCGGGATCGGGGCATGGAAGGCGGCGGGGGGGCCGCTGGCGTGAGGCGCCGGCCGGCCGGGGCGATGTCCGGCGAGCGGCAGGGCGACCTTCCAGGGGAGGTGCCCAGGGGGGAGGCGCCCAGGGGAAGGTGTCCAGCGGAAGGCCAACCAGGCGGGACGGCGCAAATCCTGGCGTTCGCCCATTGAATCCGGGCGGTCCCCGATCTTAATCTGGTCTGGTCTGGCTAAGGAGCGCGGCATGCACGTGGTGAATATGTTGGAGGCCAAATCCAGCCTCTCGCGGCTGGTGGAGGCGGTGGAACGCGGTGACGAGACCGAGATCATCATCGCCCGCAACGGCCGGCCCGCCGCGCGCCTCGTGGCGGTGACCGCGCGGCCCGCGGCGCGACGGATCGGCATCGCCAAGGGCCAGTTCGTGGTGCCGGACACGATCGACGGCGACGAAGCCGCCGTCGCCGCGTTGTTCCAGCGGACCGACCCATGAGGCTGCTGCTGGACACCCACATCGCGTTGTGGGCGGTGGTGGACGATCCGCGTCTGTCCGCCCGGGCGCGGGAGCTGATCAGCGACCCGGCGAACGACGTGTTCGTCAGTGCCGCGAGCGTTTGGGAGATCGCGATCAAGCACGCGCTTGCCCGTGGCGGGCGCAACGACATGCCGGTGTCCGGCGGGACCGCCCTGCGGTATTTCCAGGCCTCCGGCTATGCGTTGGTGAGCATTGCGCCGGCCGACGCCGCCGCGGTCGAGGCGTTGCCGATGCTGCACGCCGATCCGTTCGATCGGCTGCTGGTCGCCCAGGCACTGACCGAACCATTCCGCTTGCTGACGCACGATGCCAGGGTCGCGGGCTACAGCCCCTCGATCCTCATGGTCTGATGTCCCGCTTGCAACCGGGTGGACCGCCAACACCGGCTGCGGCTTGTCACCTGGAGGCAGAGGTTCGACGCAAGCGCCCGGCGCCGCGTCGATCGGCGAGACGGCCCACCGCCAGCGCGAGACAGGCTGGCCGCCGTGCCCATCCGTTTCACCGCCCTGCCCTTTCACCGCCTCACGGCGCGGCCCTATAGTGTCGCGCGAAGACCGGTATCAGCCGGCATCAGGAGGAGGCGCCCATGTGCAACCTGTTCGTTTCACAGGACCCAGCGACCTATCATCCGGAGACGCGTGCCCTCCGGCTGCACGGCCACAGCACCTCGATCCGGCTGGAGGCGGCGTTCTGGGCCACGCTGGAGGAGATCGCGGCGAAGGAGCAGCTCGGCCTGTCGCGGTTCGTCGCCGTGCTGTACGATGAGATCGTCGAGCGGGTCGGCAACGTGCAGAACTTCACCTCGTTCCTGCGGGTCACCTGCATGCACTACCTGCGCAACGAGGAGCTGCACGCTCAGCAGGTGTCCGCGCGATCGATGCCGGCGGCGCTGCCGGTCGCGGCCGAGTAGCGCCGGCGGCGATGTCGTAGCCGGCTACTACCTGCTCGCCGCGGCGGGCTGGCATCGTCGGGTCGGAACAGCCGAGGCGCCCGATGCCGTCGTATCCGCGGATCTGTCTGGTCTTGTCTTCCATCGTCTTCGCACCGGCGGCGCGGGCGCAGTTCCCCCTGCCGGCGCCGGGGGCCGGACCCGACGCGGCGACGTTGTTCCGCAACCAGTGCGGCACCTGCCACACGCTGTCGGCGAACGAGCCGATGCGCCAGGGGCCGCCGCTCGGCGGGGTGTTCGGCCGCCCGGCCGGCAGCGTGGCGGGATTCAGCTATTCGTCCGGGTTCGCCGCCGCGCACTTCACCTGGGACGCGGCACGCCTGGACGCCTGGCTGGCCAATCCGCAGGCCGTGATCCCCGGCGCGGTGATGGCCTATCGCCAGGCCAATCCGGCGACCCGCCAACAGATCATCGACTGGCTGAAGGAGCCGCACTGAGCATGGCCAAGCCGATCCACTGCATGATCCGCGTGCTCGACGAGGCGCGTAGCGTGGATTTCTACCGCCGCGCCTTCGGCCTCGAGGTCGCCGACCGTTACGCCTTCGACGGCTTCACCCTGGTCTATCTGCGCGGGGCGGAAGATGATTTCGAGCTGGAACTGACGATCAACCACGGCCGCACCGCGCCCTATGAGCACGGCCAGGGCTACGGCCACATCGCCTTTGTGGTGGCCGATGCCGCGGCCGAGCAGGCGCGGTTCGCCGCCGAGGGGCTGCACCCCGAACCGGTGAAGGAGTTCCATCGCGACGGCGCGCTGATGGCGCGCTTCTTCTTCGTCACCGATCCCGACGGCTACCGCATCGAGGTCCTGGAGCGGTACGGCCGCTACCGCTGACCCGCAACCCGACAAAAACCGGAGGAACCACCATGAGAGTTGTCGATCGACGCAGCCTGGTCACCCGCCGCGGCGTATTGCGCGGGGGGGCGATCGCCGTGCCCGGCATCGCCGCCGGCATGGCGATCGCGCCGGAGGCCGCCTGGGCGCAGGCGGCGAAAAACCTGACGCCGGCCACCATGGCGACGCTGGCGCGCGCGGCCCGCGACATCTACCCGCATGACCGCCTGGTCGATGCGCACTACATCACCGCCGTCGCCGGCTACGACAGCGCGGCGCCGGCGGTGCGCGAGATGATGACCAAGGGCTGTGCCGCCCTCGATGCCGAGGCGCACAAGCGGCATGGCACGGCCTATCTGGCGGTGCCCGAGGAAACCGACCGCGTGGCGATCCTCAAGGTCATCGAGGCCACGGCGTTCTTCGGCAAGCTGCGCTCGGACCTTGTGGTGACGCTGTACAACCAGAAAGCACTGTGGATGAAGTTCGGCTACGAGGGCGCCTCGGCCGACAAGGGCGGTTACATCCACCGCGGCTTCGACGACATCGACTGGCTGAGCTGAAGATCCGGGGGAAACGACAATGGCAAGCTTCGATCTGAACGACGACGGCGTCATCTGCATCGTCGGCTCCGGCGCCGGCGGCGGCACGCTCGGCAACGAGCTGGCGCAACGCGGCATCAAGGTGGTGATCCTGGAGGCCGGCGGCCGCTACGAGATCCCCGACTTCATCAACGACGAATGGGAGAGCTTCACCCAGCTCGCCTGGAAGGACATGCGCACGACGTCCGGCACCTGGCGCGTGCACAAGGATTTTCCCAACCTGCCGGCCTGGATCGTCAAGGCGGTCGGCGGCTCCACCGTGCATTGGGCGGGCGCCTCGCTGCGCTTCCAGGAGCACGAGTTCAAGACCCGCACCGTCTACGGCGCGCTGCCCGGCGCCAACCTGATGGACTGGCCGATCACCCTGGCGGAGCTTGAGCCGTATTACGCCAAGGCCGAGTCCAAGATGGGCGTGACCGGCACCAACGGCATCCCGCGCCTGCCGGGCAACAACAACTTCAAGGTGATGCACGCCGGCGCAACGAAGCTGGGCTACAAGGAGGTGCACACCGGCAACATGGCGATCAACAGCGAGCCGCGCGACGGCCGCGGCAGTTGCCAGCAGATCGGCTTCTGCTTCCAGGGCTGCAAGTCCGGCGCCAAGTGGTCGACGCTCTATACCGAGATCCCGAAGGGCGAGGCCACCGGCAAGCTGGAGGTGCGCTCCGGCTGCATGGCGCTGCACATCGAGCACGACAAGGCCGGCCACGCGACCGGCGTGGTCTATGTCGATGCCCAGGGCAAGACCCAGCGCCAGCGCGCCCGTGCCGTGGCGGTCGCCGGCAATTCGCTGGAAAGCCCCCGTCTGCTGCTGAACAGCGCCTCCGCGATGTTCCCCAACGGGCTGGCCAACAGCTCGGGCCAGGTCGGACGCAACTACATGCGGCACATGACCGGCAGCGTCTATGCCGCCTTCGACAAGCCGGTGCACATGTATCGCGGCACCACGATGGCCGGCATCGTGCGCGACGAGGCGGCGCTGAACACCAAGCGGGGCTTCGTCGGCGGCTACGAGCTGGAGACGCTGTCGCTCGGCTTGCCGTTCATGGCCGCCTTCCTCAACCCAGGGGAATGGGGCCGCGATTTCACCAGCGCAATGGAGGACTATCCGAACATGGCCGGCATGTGGATCGTCGGCGAGGACATGGCGCGCGAAACCAACCGCGTCACGCTCGACCCGAAGGTGCGTGACAAGAACGGCATGCAGGTCGCCTCGGTGCATTATGACGACCACGAGAACGATACGAAGATGCGCGCGCACGCCTATCGCCAGGGCGCGGCGATCTACGAGGCCGTGGGCGCCACGCGGACCTTCCGGACCCCGCCATACCCCAGCACGCACAACCTGGGTACCAACCGCATGAGCGCGAATGCGAAGGACGGCGTGGTGAACAAGTTCGGCCAGACGCACGACGTGAAGAACCTGTTCGTCTCCGACGGCAGCCAGTTCACCTCGGGCGCCGCCTGCAACCCGACACTGACCATCGTCGCCCTGGCAATCCGCCAGGCGGAAAACATGGCCGGCATGCTGAGCCGCCACGAGATCTGACCACGGGGCAACCAAGCGAAGGCCAGGGGCTCCGCCCCTGGACCCCGCCAGGGGGCTTTGCCCCCTGGACCCCCACCCCCCGGGACAAGTGCCCGGGGGCAGGCGCCGGCAGCGGCCTCTGGACTCCATGACTGGGAGTGTGGGGATGGGGAGGGGGCGCGCGGGCGCGGCGCAGGGGGCGTCCGGCGCACCGGACGCCCCCTGCGCCGCGCCCGCGCGCCCCCTCCCCATCCCCACACTCCCAGTGAAGGGTTCCAAGGGCTCCGCCCTTGGCGGGGTTCTAAGGGGCAGCGCCCCTTGGCGGGGTCCAGGGGCGGAGCCCCTGGCCTTCGCTTGGTCGCCCCGGCGGGGCATATGGACCGGGGCCGCCGCCTGCCGTAGGACGCAGGGATGGACCCGTCTGATGCACTCGCCCGGATTTGCGCCGACACGCGCGTGGAGACGGCCCGCCGGCGGCGCGAGACCAGCCTCGCTGCCCTGCGGACCCACATCGCGGCGACGGCTGACGCGCCGCGCGGCTTCGCTCGCGCCTTGCGCCAGGCCGCCGCGGCACGCGGGTTCGGCCTGATCGCCGAGATCAAGAAGGCCTCGCCCTCCGGCGGGTTGATCCGGCCGGACTTCGACCCGGCGGCGCTGGCGCTGGCCTATCAGGCGGGCGGCGCGACCTGCCTGTCAGTGCTGACGGATATGCCGTATTTTCAGGGTGATACAGCGCACCTCGCCGCTGCCCGCGCCGCCGTGGCGCTGCCGGTGATCCGCAAGGACTTCATGCTCGACCTCTGGCAGATCTTCGAGAGCCGGGCGATGGGGGCCGACTGCGTGCTGCTGATCCTCGCCGCGCTGGACGACGCGCTGGCCATTGACCTGGAGGCCGCCGCGGCCGATCTCGGCATGGACGTGCTGGCCGAGGTGCACGACCGCGCCGAACTGGATCGCGCGCTGCGGCTGAAGACCCACCTGATCGGCATCAACAACCGCAATCTCAAGACGTTGAAAACAGATCTTGCAACCACGGAGGCGCTCGCCGCCGAGCTTCCCGCCGACCGTTTCCTGGTCGCGGAGAGCGGCATCCGCACGCCCGCCGACATCATCCGGCTGGCCGCCGCGGGCGCGCGCGGCTTCCTGGTGGGCGAAAGCCTGATGCGCCAGCCGGACGTCGGCGCCGCAACCCGCGCCCTGCTCGGTGCCGCCGCATGACGGACGATGTCGCCCCGGGCGTGCTCAGCCATTTCGACGCCGCCGGCAAGGCCGCCATGGTGGACGTCACCGCCAAGCCGGAAACCGACCGCACCGCCACCGCCTGCGCCCGCATCGTCATGCAGAAGGCAACGCTGGCGCTGATCCAGGCCGGCACCGCGGCCAAGGGCGACGTGCTCGGCGTCGCCCGCCTGGCCGGCATCATGGCGGCGAAGCGCACCGCCGAGCTGATCCCGCTGTGCCACCCGCTGCCGCTGACCCAGGTCAGCGTGGAGCTGACCCCGGACCCGGCGGCCAACGCCGTCGAGATCGCCGCCACCGTGCGCACCGCCGGGCGCACCGGGGTGGAGATGGAGGCGCTCACCGCCGCCGCGGTGGCGGCGCTGACCATCTATGACATGTGCAAGGCGGTCGACCGCGCCATGCGGATCGAGGCGCTGCGCGTCACCCACAAGGCGGGCGGCAAGTCCGGGGAGTTCAGCCAGCCATGACCCCGTCCCCAACACCCGGCCCGACGACGGCCGGCCAGACGACACCCGGCCAGGCGACACCCGGCCAGGCGACACCCGGCCAGACGACGCCCGGCGAGACGCCGCCGAACGCCGCGATGTTGAGCGTCGAGGACGCCCGCGCGCGCATCCTGGCCGCCCTCGGCCCGACCCCGGCGGAGATCGTCAGCCTGGCCGAGGCGTGGAACCGCGTCACGGCTGCCCCGGTGCTGGCGCGCCTGACCCAGCCGCCGGCGGATGTCTCGGCGATGGACGGCTACGCGCTGCGCGCCGCCGACGGCGCGCTCGGGGCCGCCCTGCGCGTCATCGGCACCGCCCCGGCCGGCCATCCGTTCGACGGCAGCGTCGGCCCCGGCGAGGCCGTGCGGATCTTCACCGGCAGCGTCGTGCCCGCCGGCGCCGACACCATCCTGCTGCAGGAGGACGCCACGCGCGACGGCGACACCGTCCGCGTCAACGAAGCGGCGAGCGCAAACCGGCACATCCGCCGCGCCGGGCAGGACTTCGCCGCCGGCGACGCCGTGGTGGCGGCCGGGCGGCGGATGACGGCGCGCGATGTCGGCCTCGCCGCCGCGGCCAACCATCCCTGGATCAGCGTGCACCGCCGCCCGCGTGTGGCGATCCTGGCCACCGGCGACGAGATCGCCATGCCGGGCGAGCCGATCCCGCCGGGCGGCATCGTCAGCTCCAATTCGCACGCCCTCGCCGCCCTGGTCCGCGCCGCCGGCGGCGCGCCCGTGGTGCTGCCGGTCGCCCGCGACGACGTCGCCATGATCGCCGCGACCGCCGACGCGGTCGGCGGCATGGAGATGCTGGTCACCACCGGCGGCGCCTCGGTCGGCGACCACGACCTGGTCATCGAGAGCCTGCGCCAGCGCGGCATGGCGCTGGATTTCTGGCAGATCGCGATGCGGCCCGGCAAGCCGCTGCTGTTCGGCCGGCTCGGCCCCGCCCCGGCCGGCGTCCCGGTGCTGGGCCTGCCGGGCAACCCGGTCTCCGCCCTGGTCTGCGCCGTCCTGTTCCTGGTCCCGGCGATCAACCGCCTGCTTGGCCTGCCGGGCGAGCCGCCGGCCACCGAGCCGGCGCGCCTCGGCAGCAGCCTCGCGGCCAATGACCGGCGGGCGGACCATCTGCGCGCGACGCTGACCCGCGGCCCGCACGGCGAAACCATCGCCACCCCGTTCCCGGTGCAGGATTCGGCGATGCTGCAAAGGCTGGCCCGCGCCGATGCGCTGATCCTGCGCGCGCCGCACGCACCCGCCCTGCCGGAAGGGGCGGAGGTGCGCGTGATCCGCCTGGAAACCCACGGAATTTGAGCCGCCCGGACGGGCTCCGGATACGAATCCTTGACGATTGTATGCGAACCTCCGTAGAACGACCAGCCAGTTGCTGGTTTGTTCCGCGTTCACCCGGACGCGGCGCCCGCAGGGAGACAAAACGCCGCCATGCTGACCCGCAAGCAACACGAGTTGCTCATGTTCATCGACCGTCACCTGCGGGAGACCGGCTTCTCCCCCAGCTTTGAGGAAATGAAGGACACGCTGCAGCTCAAGTCAAAGTCCGGCATCCATCGGCTGATCACCGCGCTGGAGGAACGCGGCTTCCTGCAGCGTCGCCATCATCGCGCCCGCGCGCTGGAGGTGATCCGCCTGCCGCAGGTATCGCGCACCGCCGTGCCGGTCGGCGAGCCGTCCGCCGGCGCGCCTGCCCCCGGCGCGGCACCAGCGGGCGCCGGGCTCGCCGGCTTCTCGCCGAATGTGATCCAGGGCGACTTCTCCCAGCGCATTCCCGGCGTCCGCGCCGCCGGCGAGGCGGCCGCGATCCAACTGCCGCTGTATGGCCGCATCGCCGCCGGCCTGCCGATCGAGGCGCTGCGCGACAGCGACGCGCAGATCGAGGTTCCGGTGGCGATGCTCGGCAGCGGCGAGCACTACGCGCTGGAGGTCGCCGGGGACTCGATGATCGAGGCCGGCATCCTGGACGGCGACACCGTGCTGATCCGCAAGGGCGAGACCGCGGAGAACGGGCAGATCGTGGTGGCGCTGGTGGACGAGTCCGAGGTCACGCTGAAACGCCTGCGCCGGCGCGGCAACTCGATCGCGCTGGAACCCTGCAACGTGCGGCACGAAACCCGCATCTTCCCGGCCGAGCGGGTCAAGGTCCAGGGCCGTATGGTGGCGCTGCTGCGCCGCTACTGAACCTCGGGCGTCAGGGGGAGGCGAAGCAAGGCCAGGGGCTTCGCTCCCTTGGTCCGCTCTTCGCGGCCCAAGCCCACCAAGGGGCGCTGCCCCTTGGAACCCCGCCAAGGGCGGCGCCCCGCCCTTCCTGCTCAGCGCCAGAACGGCGGCAGGCGGTGGAACCGTGCCCAGGCTTTGCCGATGCGGCTGCGCGCGTCCTCGGCACGCGCAGCCAGGAACCCAAGCACCAATCCGGCGGCATGGGCGCGCGGCCCGCTGGTGGCCCCGAGTTCGGCCAGCAGCGCCTGCGCCACGGTGCCGTCATTCAAGTGGCCCAGCCGGTCCTGCAGTTTCGCCAGGCGCCGCAGGAAGCGGCGGGTGGCCTTGGCCGAATAGAGCGGCGCGAACACCTCGGCGGCGTAGCGCAGCCGTTTGGCGCGCAGCCGGAGCGCGTGCAGGCCGGCCGCATCAACCTGCTCGATCGACGCGCCGGCGGCGGTCAGCTTGCGCAGCCGGCGCGCCAGGGCGCGGCGAGCGAAGTCCTCCAGGCCCATGGCCTGTGTCGCCGCCTGCGCCGCCGCCTGTGCAACCGCCTGTGGCGCCTGCGCCGCCTCCGGGGGTGGCAGCCAGGTCCGCTCCCCGGCGAGGCCGGCCAGGGTGATGCCGATGCGGCGAAACTCGGGGCCCGCCAGCCAGTCGCGCAGCGCGGCATAGGCCTGCCGGCGACGCCGCTCGGCGGCGGCGCGCAGGCGGCGCAGGCTGGCGTCCTCCGGCAGTACCGCGGCGACGGCGGCGACGGTCTCGATGACGAACACGTCCCACTCGCGCGCCGGCGCCAGGTGCTCGGCGAGCGCCTTCAGCAGCAGCGAGGCAGCGTCTACCGCGGGGCAGCCGATCGCCGGGCGGAACAGCGCCAGCGAGGAGCGCAGTCGGCGTACGGCGACGCGCATCTCGTGCACCGGGTCCGGCCCCTCGCGCCAGTCCGTGGCCTGCGGCGCCTTGGCCAGGATCGCGTCGAGCATCTGCCCGACCACGCGGCTGAACGCATCGGGCACGCTCAGCCCGCCCGGCAGTTGCGGGGCGCCGCGGTGGCGTGGGGCAGGGGCGGTGGCGGTCGCCGCGGCGCGCGCCTCGGCGGCCAGGCTGGCGGTGGGAACCGCGATGTTGACGTCCTCGGTCAGCGCCTGGGCCAGCTCGATGACCGCGGCGGCCTCGCCCGTCAGGGTCACGCGGCAGGCGGGCCGTCGCCGTCGAGCCCATCCCACGGTGCCCTGCGTCAACTCCAGGGTCAGGGCCACGCCATCTCGGCGCAGCGGCAGGGCGCTGTGCGATCCGTCGAACCGCGCCACCTGGACAAGACCCGCCGGGACGAGACCCGCCGGGACCACACCCGCCGGCAACGCATGGCTGATCCGGTCGAGTGACGCGGCCTGTTCGATCACCGGCGCCGGCGTGCCCGGCGGCCATGGCGCCGCCCCCGGCACCAGACACTCAAGCCGCCAACTGCCCCCCGCCAGCGCCAGCGCCAAGCCGTCCCGCGCCAGCGCGCCATCCGCGGTGTCGTGCCAGACGATGGCGCGCGCGCGGCGCCGCATCCGGCCCACCCGCAGTCCCGCCAGCCATTTGAGGCGCAGCAGCCGATCGGCGTCGCCCGGCGCCAGGACGAGCTCCAGCACGCTCACGCCTCGGCCGCGTCGTCGTCATCCTGCGGCAGGTCGCGTGGGCGGAGGAAGCGGACCAGTTGGCCGCCGCCGCTGTCGAGTTTCCGCCACGCCAGGGCGATGCCGAATTCCGCCAGGGCGCCGGTCGGGTAGCCCTCCGCCAGCCGCTTGACCGCGCGCCCGGCCCCATGGTGCTCCGCCGGCGCCGCGTGCGGCCCCACCAGCAGCAACGCCAGCTCGTGCAGCCCGGGATTGTGGCCGATCAGCAGCACGCTGCGCGCCGTCTCGGGCATCTCGCGCAGCACATCGAGCAGCTGCGGCGCGGTGGCGAGGTAGAGCTTCTCCATCGGTTCGATCAGCGGCGCGTCGTCCCAGGGTTCCAGCGCCGCCAGCGTCTCGCTTGTGCGGCGCGCGGGCGACACCAGGACGATGTCGGGCGCCAGGCCAAGCTCGTGCATCGCCCGGCGCATCGCCGCCGCCGCCCGCCGCCCGCGCGCGCTGAGCGGTCGCTCCCGGTCGGAGACCCCTTTGTCGTCCCAGGAGGACTTCGCATGACGCAGCAGCAGGAGTTGGCGCATCGGCATCGGATCAGGACAGTTCTCTCGTGGCGCGGCGCGGCGCCGCCATTTCTGCCACGTCGATCAGGACTTGTCGCGGGTTGCGGCCGGGGGCAAAATATCGGCGCGAATCCTGTCCGCAAATCACGCCAGTGGGAGGGTCGGATGTCAGGCCTGCCTCGGCTGATCGATCGCCGGGCGCTGCTGGTCGGCACGCTGGCCTGCGGCGTCGCTCCGGCGCGCCGTGCGATGGCCATGGGCACGCCGCCGCCCGGTGTCGCCGCCCTGTCGGTTCCGCCATCGCGGGCGATTGCCTTCCGGGTCATGCGCTACGGCACGGCGATCGGCACGCACACGCTCGACTTCACGCTGCGCGATGGGACGCTCGCGGTCGGGATCGCCGCCGATGTGCTGTTCAAGCTCGGGCCGATCCCGCTGGTTCGCTACACCCACCGCAGCACCGAGGTCTGGCGCGATGGCCGGCTGGCCAGCCTGGACGCGCACACCGACCGCAACGGCACGCAGCTCCACATGTCGGCCCGCCGGGTCGAAGCCGGCCTGCTGGTCGAGGGCAGCGGCACAAGCCGCTACATCGCGCCCGCGGACGCGCTGCCGACGACCTATTGGAATGCCCGCATGCTGCGCGTGCCGATGATCGGCACGCAGGACGGCATCCTGGTGCATCCCAGGGTCACCGCGCGACGGGTGGAGCCGGTGCGGCTTGCCTCCGGCGCAGAGACGCCGGCGCGCTGCTACAGCCTGACCGGCGACCTCGACCTGGATCTCTGGTACGATCCGGGAAGCCATTGGATGAGCATGCGCTTCAGCGTCGCCGACGGCTCGGTGATCAACTACGAGCGGCTGTCGCCGCCGGGTTGAAACGGCACCGGCGGATCGAGGTCGATCCAGGACAAATGCCCGCCCTTGCCGGCGCCGGTGTCCAGGAACACCGCCGTCCCGCCGCCGACCCCGTGGCGCCGCAACGGCCGGCCATCGGTGCTGCGCCGGTCGTGCCCGCAATAGACGGTCAGGCCGGCGGGAATGCGGTCCACCCAGTGCAGCGTGCGCTCCGGATAGCCGTCCGGCTGCGTCCGCCCGGTCGGCTCGCCATACAGTGCGCGCGCCAGGAGGGGACCGGGGCGCCCCAGTCCGACGCGGGGCGAGGGCGCCCTCGATCATTGCCGAATGGAAAGCGCCATGCACGAAGACGGCGTTGCCGTGCCGCAGCCAAGGCGGCGCGCGCGGCACCTCGGCCAGCAGCCTGGCGCGCAGCGCCTGGTCAAGCTGGTCGAGCGTCGCCGCCGGTGCCGCCGCCGCGCGCATCGGCTGGCCGGATAGCTGCCGCGCCAGTTTGAACTCATGGTTCCCAAGCAGGAACAGTCCGCGTCCGCCATCGATCAGCTCGAACATGCCGCGCAGCACCGCGGCGCTGTCCGGTCCGTGATCGATCAGATCGCCAAGCTGCACGATGAACCGGTCGGTCGCCGTGGCATAGGCAAAGCCCTTGGCGTCGCCGTGCACATCGCCGATCACCCGCAGCGCGGCGCCGCGCGGGATGCGTCGCTGCGCGTCCATCAGGCGGCCTCGCCGAGCGCGGCGAAGGCCGCCAGCGCCCGCGCGCCCAGCGCCGCCAGGCGGTGGTGCGGCCACCAGCGCCGGGCGCCCCCCGGCGCCCAGGCCCCAGCGGCCACCTCATCCAGCACGTAGACCGCCAGCACCGGCCGACCGCCCGCCATGGCCGCGCGCAGCGCGGCGTGATCGGCCAATCGCAGGTCGTCGCGAAACCAGACCAGGCTGGGGCGGGCAGGTTCGGCGGTACGCGGCATCGATGCTCGATCGGCTGTGGGGCGGAAATGGACCGGCGGGGGCAGACGCAGCGGGCAGACGGGCGAGGCAGATGGGCGGCGCGGACGTGGGGAGCGTTCGACGCTTTACCAAGTCTTAACCCGGACCGCTCCTACAGTCGCACTCAATTGCCGCGCGCGCGGCCCAAAGCGAAGCCGAGGACCGTGAGCGGCAGGTCGAGCATGCAGACCAGCGGACCGGCGATGCAGCTGCCCTGGCAGATCCGGGCGTGGGACCTTGGTTGCGAGGCCGCCGCGCTTCTGGCCCTGCGCGCGGACCAGCGTCTCGCCAGCCGGAAGGGGCATCTCGCGGCGCTGTTGCGGTGCGTCTTCCGCTTGCTGTGGTGGAGCGTGACCCTGCAACTGCGCCAGCGCCTCGGCGCATGGACGCGCGCCCGGCGTGTCCGGCGCGCCGCTGCCGGGCAGGTCCCTCGCGCGCACATTCCTGGCACGCACGTCCTGGGCCCGCACGTCCTGGGCACGCACGTCCTGGGTACGCCGCCGCGGGCGGAGCTGGCGCCCCGCGTGCCGGCCCGCTTTCGGGTGGGCCGGGCGGCGCGTCCCACGGTGTCGATCATCATCCCGACCTATGGTCAGGTTCCCTGCACGTTGCGTTGCCTGGCCGCGCTCGCCGCCCATCCGCCTTCCGTGCCGATCGAGGTGATCGTCGTCGATGACGCCTCAGCCGATCCCGCGGTGGCGCAGCTCGACCGGGTCGAGGGCATCCGGCTGATCCGGCAAACCCGCAACCTCGGCTACCTGCGCACCTGCAACGCAGCCGCCAAATCGGCCGCCGGCGCCTACCTGCTGTTCCTGAACAACGACACCGAGCCCTGCGCCGGTTGGCTCGACGCGATGTTGGCCCTGGCGCTGGCCCGGCCGGGCGTGGGCGCGGTCGGCGCCAAGCTGATCTACCCCGACGGGCGGCTGCAGGAAGCCGGCGGGATCATCTGGAACGACGCCACCGGCTGGAACTACGGCCGCGGCGACGATCCGGACCAGCCCGAATACAATTACGTGCGCGAGGTGGATTATTGCTCCGGCGCCGCCCTGCTGGTGCCGCGCGCGGCCTTCGCCGCCCTCGGCGGCTTCGATCCGCGCTACGCGCCGGCCTATTTCGAGGATTCCGATCTCGCCTTCCGGCTGCGTGCCGCCGGCTACCAGGTGCTGTACCAGCCGCGCGCCGTCGTGGTGCATCTCGAAGGCGCCTCGCACGGCACCGACCCGACGCAGGGGATCAAGGCCTGCCAGGAGATCAATCGCGACCGCTTCGTCGCGCGCTGGGCCGACGTGTTGGCGACGGAACATTTCCCCCCCGGCACCCAGCTGCTGCGCGCGCGCGATCGGGCGCGGGCGCGCAACGTGGTGCTGGTGATCGACCACCGCCTGCCCGAACCGGATCGCGACGCCGGCTCGCGCAGCATGCTGGAATTCGTCCAGGCGCTGGTGCAGGCCGGCGCGGTGGTCAAGTTCTGGTCGGATTGCCCGGCGCCCAACCGCCGCTATGCGGCGGCGTTGCAGGCCCTGGGCGTCGAGGCGCGGTGCGGCACCTGGCGGCAGTTCATCGACTGGATCGCGCGCAACGGCGCGGCGCTGGACCATGTCCTGCTGAGCCGCCCCGACGTGGCCGAGCGCTATCTCCCGCTGCTGCGGCAAGCCAGCCGCGCACGCGTCGCCTTCTACGGCCACGACCTGCACCACGACCGCATGCGCCAGTGCGCGGCGGCGGCGCGGGACACCAGGCTGGCCCGCGCCGCGGAACGCATGCTGCGGCGGGAGCGGCGCGTCTGGCGTGCCGCCGATGTCGTGCTCTACCCCTCGCAGGCCGAGGTCGAGCGTGTCGTCGCGCTGGAGCCCGGCGTCGTTGCGCGCGCGGTGCAACCCTACGGCTTCGCCGATTTCGCGCCGCCGCACCCGCCGGTGCCGGGGCGGACGCTGCTGTTCGTCGCCGGCTTCGCCCATCCGCCGAACGAGGATGCGGCGTGCTGGCTGGTGCGCGACATCATGCCGCTGGTCCGCCGCCACGCGCCGCTGACCCGCCTGGCGATCGTCGGCTCGCAGCCGACCGCACGGGTGCGCGCCCTTGCCGCCGCCGACGTCACCATCGCCGCCGATGTCAGCGATGCGATGCTGCGCGCCTGGTATGCGGATGCGCGCGTCGCCATCGTGCCGCTGCGCCACGGCGCGGGGGTGAAGCGCAAGGTGGTCGAGGCGCTGCGCGAGGGCGTGCCGCTGGTCACCACCGATGTCGGCGCGCAGGGGCTGCCCGGCCTCGACGCCGTCGCCGCGGTGTGCGGCACGGCGACGACGCTCGCCGCCGCGATCGTTGCGCTGCTCCGCGATGACGTGCTGTGGGCGGCACGCAGCCGCGCGGGCCTCGCCTATGCCCGCACGCATTTCTCCGCCGCCACGCTGCGAACGACGCTCTGCCGCGCAATAGGCGTGCCCGACAATGCGCCGCCGGAGCCAACCGAACGAGAACCGGTCACCGCCAGATACCTCTCCCGCTTGCGGGAGAGGTCGGCGCGCGAAGCGTGCCGGGTGAGGGTGGCACCCGCGACGAACCCCTCGCCGGCGTCCCACCTGCCCCGATCGAAATCCTCACCGGCGTCGCAGGCGCCCCGCCCCTACCGGCCGAAGCCGCGCAACACGCCGAGCCCCTGCTCCAGGTCGGCGATCAGGTCGGAGACGTCCTCCAGCCCGATATGCAGCCGTACCAGCGGGCCGGCGAACGGCGCGCTCGCGGTGCGGGTGAGGAAGCCGGTGGTCGGCAGCGCCAGGCTCTCGAACCCGCCCCAGGAGGCGCCGATGCCGAACAGCGCCAGGGCCTCGACGAACGCGTGGGTGCTCTCGACTGAATAGTCCGGCTTGAACTCGACGCCGAACAGCGAGCAGGCGCCGGTGAAATCGCGCTTCCACAGCGCGTGCCCCGGTGCGCCGGGCAGCGCCGGATGCAGCACCCTGGCCACCTCCGGCCGCGCCGCCAGCCAGCGCGCCACCTCCAGCCCGGCCTGCTCCTGGTGCGCCAGCCGCACCCCCATGGTGCGCAGGCCGCGCAAGGTCAGCCAGCAATCGTCCGGGCTGGCATACTGGCCCAGCCCGCGCGAGCCGGCGTGCAGCGTGTCCCAGTCCGCGGCGCTGTTCACCGTGATGCTGCCGATCAGGATGTCGGAGTGCCCGGCCGGGTATTTGGTCGCCGCCTGGATCGAGATATCGACGCCGTGCCTGAACGGCTGGAAGTGATGGATCCCCCAGGTGTTGTCCATCATCACCTTGACGCTCCCGGGGGCCTTCCCCGCCGCGCCATGCGCATGCGCATGCGCCGCGCGCGCGATCGCCGGGATGTCCTGCACCTCGAAGGTGTGGCTGCCCGGGCTTTCGGTGTACACGACCGTGGTGTTCGGGCGCAGCAGCGCGGCGATGCCGGGCCCGTCGATCAGCGGATCGTAGAAACTCGTCTCGATGCCGAACCGCTTCAGCATGCCCTCGGCGAAATTGCGCGCCGGGCCGTAGACGCTGTCCGGCATCAGCAGGTGGTCGCCGGTCTGCAGGAACGCCAGCAGCGGCGTGGTCACCGCGGCGAGGCCGGAGCAGACGATGGCGCAGCGCGTGCCGCCCTCGACCTCGGCGATGACGTCCTCCAGCGCCCAATGCGTGGCACTGCCGCCCAGCCCATAGGTCAGCACGCGCTGGCCGCGCATCCCGCCCAGCCGCTTGCGCTCGGCGACGGTGGGATACAGCACGGTGGAGCCGCGCAGCAGCGGCGGGTTGACGAAGCCGTGGGTCGTCTTGTCCGCCCGCCCGGTGTGCGACAACCGGGTGTGAAATCCAAGCCCGGAATGATCCTTCGTCATATCAGTTTGTTTCCAATCCCGTGTTCACCGGCGTATCGGTACGCCCACCCCATTCGGTCCACGATCCGTCATACACCGCGCCCTCCGCCAACCCGGCGAGGCGCAGCCCCAGCGTCAGGATGCACGCGGTGACGCCCGAGCCGCAGCTGGTCACCGGCGGGCGCGTCCCGTCGGCCCCGGCCGCGGCGAGGCGCGCCCGCAGCGCCGCCGGCGCCAGGAACGTGCCGTCCGCGTTCAGCAGCTCGGTGTAGGGCAGGCTGGCCGAGCCCGGGATGTGCCCGCTGCGCATGCCGGCGCGCGGCTCCGGCGTGGCGCCGGTGAAGCGTCCGGCGGCGCGCGCGTCCAGCACCAGCTCGGCCCGCGTGGCGACGTTGGCCAGCACGTCGCCGATGCCGCGCAGCCGGGCGGCGCGGTAATCCGGCCGGAACGTTGCGGGCGCGGCAAGCGCCGGCTCGCCCGGCTCGGTCGCGCGCCCCTCGCGCAGCCACTTGGGCAGCCCGCCGTCCAGCACCGCCGCCGCGTCATGCCCGAACAGCCCCATCAGCCACCAGCCGCGCGCCGCCGAGGCCAGGCCCTTCTGGTCGTAGAACACCACGCGCGTCGCATTGCCCACGCCGAGCGCGCCCATCAGCCGGGCAAACCGCCCCGGGCTGGGGACCATGTGCGGCAGGTCGGTATCGGGATCGGCCACCTCGTCGATGTCGAAGTAGCGCGCACCGGGAATATGCGCGGCGCGGAATTCCGCGCGTCCGTCCTTGGCTTCGTTCGGCAGGTACTTGGTGGCATCGAACACCACCAGGTCCGGCTGGCCGAGCTCCCCGGCCAGCCAGTCGGTCGTGACCAGCGCTTGCATCTTTCCTCCTACGGTCGGTTTCGTTGTGGCACGACGCGGTTGGCCCGCCGCCACGGTCTTGCGTGTCCCGGCGATCTGTCGCGGCACCGTGCTGGAATGGAACGCCGGGTCAAGCCCGGCCGAAACAACGCAGCAATTCGCATTTGGGCTGATCCGGACAACGTCTCCCCGTCATGCCCGGGCCCTTGTCCCCGGGCAGTTGTCCCGGGGATCACCCGGCCATCCGTCCTCCACCGGCGGCACGGGGATGGCCGGAGCCTGCCCCGGGCAACGGCCGGGGCACGCCAGGTCATAACGGAACCGTAACACCGTCCGGCCAAAGTCAGACTTGCCGTGACGCCGGCCGGCGCATGGCCCAGCCAAATCGGCACTTTGCGCACCCATCGATGCCGAATGTCTCACGCGGTCTCGGCCGGCGCGATGATGATCCGCCGGTTCTGCTTGCCCTTGTTCTCGATCTTCACCACCGCGATGCGGCCGATCTCGCCGGTCCGCGCCACATGCGTGCCGCCGCAGGGCTGCAGGTCGACCGGCGCCGCTTCCGGCCCGATCCGCACCAGCCGCAGCCGCCCGGTGCCGCGCGGCGGCTGCACCGACATGGTCCGCACCAGCGCCGGATTGCTGTCCAACACCGCCTCGTCCACCCATTCCAGATGCACCGGGTGATCCGCCGCGATCAGCGCGTTCAGCCCGGCCTCGACCTCCTCCTTCGGCGGCGGGTTCGGCAGGTCGAAATCCAGCCGCGAGCGCTCGGCGCCGACCGCCCCGCCGGTCACCGCGGCGCCCTTGATCAGGCTGCACAGCAGGTGCATCGCCGTGTGCATGCGCATCAGGCGATGCCGCCTTGCCCAGTCGAGCGTGCCCGACACCGCCGCGCCGACCGGCGGCAGCGCGGCGCCCGGCGCGACCAGGTGCAGGATCGCGCCCGCCTCGCCCTTTATCGTGTCGGTGATCTGCGCCTCGCCGCCGTCCCAGCGCAGCGTCCCGACATCGCCCGGCTGGCCGCCGCCGCGGGCGTAGAAGACGGTGCGGTCGAGCACCACCCCATCCGGCCCGCTGGCGACCACATGCGCCTGCATCGCCGCAAGCTGCGCATCGTCCTCGTACATCCGCTCGGTCATGTCCGTGCCCACTCCTGCCGCAACCAGTCCCGCCGCGCCGCGAACCACAGCAGCGCCGCCATCGTCAGCACGTTCGGCAGCTTGCCGCTCAGCGCCGCGTCGATCGCCTCGCGCGCCGGCCAGACCCGAACCCGGATGTCCTCATGCTCCGTCGCGAGGCCGCCATGGCCGGCAATGCCCGCCGCGTTGGCCGCGGGGATGCGGACCCGGCCGACGAACAGCGCGCAGACCTCGTCGCAGCCGCCCGGTACCAGCAGGACTTCGCTGATCGGCTCCACCCGGTCCGGCACCAGGCCGGTCTCTTCCTGCGTCTCCCGCAGCGCGGTGGCTTCCGCCGATTTCGGGCGGATCGGTCAGGCCGGCGGGCAGTTCCACCAGCACCGGGTCCAGGCCGGCGGCCAGCGCGGGCAGGCGAAACTGCTCGATCAGCACCACCGCGTCTTCCGTCGGGTCGTAGGGCAGCAATGCCGCGGCCCGGCCGCGGCGCCAAAGCTCCCAGGTGCGCAAGCCGGAGGTCGATCCGTCGAAGCGACGATGGTGAAACCGCACCAGGTCGAGCGGAAACCGGCCAGCCCAGACGCGCTGGTTGGAGTCGATCTGCACATCGGGATGCGGCGGCAACGGCGCGGGGGAGGAACCTGACATCGAACCTACCATAGAACCCGGCACCAGCGCCGCCCAGCCCGGACGAAGGTCAGGGCGGAGCCCTGGCCTTCCTTCGGTCTGTTTCAGGCGCGGGTGGTTTGGGCGATCAGTTGCCGCAGTCGGGCGGCCCCGGCGGGTCCCTTCAAGGCGTCGCGCCAGGCCGCTTCGGCCACGCGCTGGTGCGCGGCGACCGCCTCGTCGGCGCCGGTGATCATCGCGACGCCGGTATGTGCACTCGGATGGGCATCCGGCCGGAACGGGTTCACCGCCAGGCTGACGCGGTCGCGCGAGCGAATGATCTTGAAGGCGGAGGTCGGTTCCGCGCCGACGATGACGCCGAACTGCAATCCCATCGGCTCGGCTTCCATGAGGGCGGCGATGTTTTCGATTTCGGCCTCGGCCACCTGGCGGCACAACCGCCGCATGCGGTCCGACAGCGCGACACCACCGGCGACACCATCTTCCAGGACCTGCTGCACCGCACCGATCGACACCATCGTGATGATCCCCGGGCGGCGCAGGCCGTACATCCGCTTGCGGGCGCCGAGGATGCCGAGCACCTGCTCGATCATCCCACGGATCGCCGGGCGTTCGGCGCCGGCCTGGTCGGTGGACTCTTCGAGCGCTTCGGCCAGGGCGCGGTCGTAGGCGTCCGAAGTGGTCAGGTAGCAGACCGCTCCGTGCAACTGCAGGATCTGGTCGGCGGTTTCCTCGACCTGGCGGAGCCGTTCGAAATATCCGAGCGGTCGGCTGTAGTACTCGACACCGATGCCGAGCAACGAGAGGGGCGAGATCTTCAGCAGTTCGGCCAATCGCTGGATCGTGTCGAGCTTGATCACCTCGCCTTTTTCGTAACGATAGAGCGCCGCCCGGGACACGCCCAGGCGGGCGGCGATTTCCTCCGCCCGCAGTCCGGACTCCAGTCGGTAGGCCCGCAGTTGCTGACCGATCTCGGTGAAGCGCATGGACATTCGGGACTTCCTTGGCCCTCACCGACTGCCCGACAACGGCGTCTCAAAATCGGCGACCATCTAAATAATATCCGGAAGCGACGGAATTTTCAATTCCGTTCACACGTCGCGACGATTTATGTCGAATTGGGCGCGCGCGGTTTATTTCTTCCGAATCGAGTGCGAACCGAGCCCCTCGATCGCCAGGATCATCGCCGAATGATCCAGATCGGCGCCGCCATGGGCGGTACAGGACGAGAACATCTGCTGCGCGATCGCGGTATTGGGCAGCGACAGGCCCAACTCACGCGCCGCCGACAGCGCCAGGTTGAGGTCCTTCTGGTGCAGGCGGATGCGGAAGCCGGGATTGAACGTGCCGTTGAGCATCCGCTCGGCGTGCACTTCAAGAATGCGCGAGGACGCGAACCCGCCCATCAGCGCCTGCCGCACCTTGGCCGGGTCCGCCCCGGCGCGCGAGGCAAAGACCAGCGCTTCGGCGACCGCCTGGATGTTCAGCGCGACGATGATCTGGTTCGCCACCTTGCAGGTCTGCCCGTCGCCGTTCGCCTCGCCGACATGGGTGATGTTCTTGCCCATCAGGTCGAACAGCGGCTTGGCGCGGGCGAACGCCGCTGAGGGGCCGCCGACCATGATGGTCAGCGTCGCCTGCTTCGCCCCGACCTCGCCGCCGGACACCGGCGCGTCGAGGTAGTCGCAGCCCAGCGCGTTGATCTTCGCGGCGAACTCCTTGGTGGCGATCGGGCTGATCGAGGACATGTCGATCACCAGCGTGCCCGGCTTCAGCCCGGCCGCGACGCCGGTGGGCGCGAACAGCACGTTCTCCACGTCCGGCGTGTCGGGCACCATGACGATCACCACCTCGGCGCCCGCCGCGACGGTCTTGCAGTCCGGCTCGACCTCGGCGACCGCGCGGATGTCGTCCGCCAGGCCGGCGCGGTCGTAGACCAGCAGGGTGTGCTGTGCGGCATGCAGGTTGAGCGCCATTGGGCGGCCCATGATGCCGAGGCCGATGAATCCGATCTTCATGCTGCGTCTCCTGTGTCTGCCCGCTGAACCTGGGCCGCTGAACCTGGGCCGCTGAACCTATGGTCCCAAGACCCTGCGGCCGCTGAACCTATGGCCGCTGAACCGATGGCCGCCGAACCAATGCCCCCTCGACGTGCGGCCCCTCGACGCCGGGCCGCGTGACCTATCGCCGCGCGCCGCGTGGCCGCCTCGGGTGTCCCCGCTGCGTGCCCGTCCGGCTCAAACGCCGAACGTCTTCCGCCAGGCCAGTCCGGCAACCGTGTCGCCGGCGGGGCGATACTCGCAGCCGACCCAACCGGTGTAGCCAAGCTCGTCCATGCGCCGGAACACGAACGGCCAACCGATCTCGCCGGTGCCCGGTTCGTTGCGTCCCGGCACGTCGGCGACCTGCATGTGCACGATCACCGGCAGGTGCAGCTCCATCCGCTTGGTGATGTCGCCCTCGGTGGTCTGGCAGTGATAGACGTCGAACTGCAAGCCGACGCGGTCGAAGCCGATCGCCGCCACCACCGCCGCGCCCTGCGCCTCGGTGTTCAGGAAAAAGCCCGGCATGTCGCGGTGATTGATCGGCTCGATCGCCAGCTTCACCCCCGCCGCCAGCGCCTGCTCGCCGGCCCAGGCCAGGTTCGCGGCATACACGGCGCCCGCCGTGGTCAGCGAGACCTCCGCCGGCACGATGCCAGCCATGCAGTGCACCAGCTTGCAGCCGATCGTCGTGGCATAGTCGAGCGCCAGCTTCACGCCGTCGCGGAATTGCCGCTGCCGGCCGGGCAGCGCCGCCAGTCCGCGCTCGCCGCCGGCCCAGTCGCCCGGCGGCATGTTGAACAGCGCCTGGGTCAAGCCGTTGGCCTCCAGCCGGCGTTTCAGCTCGACGGCCGGGTGCTCGTAGGGGAACAGGAATTCGACAGCCTCGAATCCGGCCTTGGCGGCCGCGTCGAAACGGTCGAGGAAGGCATGCTCGTTGAACATCATCGACAGGTTGGCGGCGAAGCGTGGCACGATTGACCTCCCCGGAAGCGGGTGGTGAAGCTACAGCCGGGCCGGCCGCTTGACCAGTCGCCGCGGACCAGCCGCCACGGGAGCAGTCGTTGCGTGATCGGCCGGGACGCGAGACCCAGGCGAGGGTGCCAGGCGGACAGCGAGGGGGACAGAGATCGGATGCCAGGGGAGGGCGGGATGACCGCGGAACGGGTGTTGATGGCCCTGATGCTCGGGGGCATCGGCATCGGCTGCGTGCTCGTTCTTTATCCGTTCATGTCGTCGCTGCTCTGGGCGGCGATCCTGGCGTTCACCACCTGGCCGGTGTTCGAGTGGTTGCGCGTGCACCTGCATTTGCGCCGCACGCCGGCCGCCGGGCTGATGGTGGCGCTGACCGCGGTGATGGTGGTGTTGCCGCTGGCGATCGCCACGCCGAGCGCCGAGGACGTCGGCCACATGCGGGCGGTGTTCGAGACGGCGGTGCATTCGGGTTTGCCGACGGCACCGCCCTGGGTCGAGGCGATACCGCTGGTCGGGCCGGCATTCGCGGCGATCTGGGACCGCTGGGCCGGCGACATATCGGAGCTGCTGCAGGCGATGAGGCCGTATGTCGGTTTCGTGCTGGAGAGCGGGTTCGACCTGCTGCTCGGCATCACCAGGGGCGTCCTGCTGTTCATTCTTGCCCTGTTCGTCGCGTTCTTCTTCTACCTCTATGGCGAGCCGATCGCCGGGCGGCTGGCCGATCTGCTGCGGCGCATTGCCGGTGACCGCGCCGACCGGCTGATCGCGATCACCGGTGCCACCGTGCGCGGCGTGGTCTACGGCATTCTCGGCACCGCGGTGGTGCAGGGGATCCTGACCGCGTTCGGCCTGTGGCTGTCCGGCGTGCCGCGGCCGACGCTGCTGGGCACGATCGCCGGGTTCCTGTCGGTGCTGCCGATCGGCGCGCCGGTGGTGTGGATTCCCGCCGCGCTGTGGCTGATGGTCAGCGGACATCTCGGCTGGGGCATATTTCTGGCTATCTATGGTGTCGTCGCGGTCTCCGGCGCCGACAGCGTGATCCGCCCCTGGTTCATCTCCCGCGGCGCGCAGTTGCCGTTCGTGCTGACCGTCCTCGGCGTGCTGGGCGGCGCGCTGGCGTTCGGCCTGCTCGGGATATTCCTCGGCCCGGTGTTGCTCGGCGTGGGCTATACCCTGGTCAACGAATGGGCCAGGCCGTCCCGGCCGGTTCCGCCAGACCCGGATGCATGATCCGCAACGCATGCTGGTCCTGTAGTTCCTGGAATGGGTGGCGGCCCGGCCGCGCGTCTACGCCGACGTGATGGCGGCGTGGCGTACCGCCTGCCTGCGGCTGCCCTCCTGCCTGCGGCTGCCCTCCTGCCTGCGGCTGCCCTCCTGCCTGCGGCTGCCCTCCTGCCTGCGGCTGGCGGTGTGGGAGCACGCGGTGGACGGCAATCTGGTCCGCATCGACCATGCGCCTGGCGGTGCGATGGCGGACTGTCCGGTCGTGCTGACCAGCCGCGGGCGGGCTGCCTTGATCGCCATGCCCGCCCGGCGGCAAGCGGACGCCTGACCGCGCGACCGGCCCCGGGGGCTTCACGGTGGCTTGGCCGCGGCCCCGCGGCAAGGCCCACCTCACCCCGGAACCAAGCGCAGCGGTCCAGCGGAAAACCCACTGGCGGGTTTCCGGCGGCAGCCCCGACCCGGTCCCGCAAAGCGCCCGGACGCTCAGGCCGCCAGGGCGCTGCGGCCGACCAAGGCCCCGCCGCGCAGCGCGCCGGGCCGGGTGTCGCCCCATTGCACGGCGTTGCCCTCCGGCAACATCCGGGTGAACGGCGCGGCCAGCCAGATGCGCAGCAGCACGCGCTGTGCGCCGCGGCCCGGGTCGTCGGTGAACTGCGTGCGGCCGTGGTAGGTGACGTGCTGGTTGAGGAACTGCATGTCGCCCACGTCAAACGGCGCGCGCAGGCAGACCTCCTCGCCGATGGCGTGGATCAGGTCCATTGCCTCGGTCTGCGCCGCGGTCAGGCGCGGGACCTCCGGCACTTCCTGGGCCTGGCTGATATAGGTGCGGGAGTATTGGCTGGTGAAGCTGCCATCGGCGGCGCGGGCGAACACCGGCATCGGGAACACGCGGTCCTCGCGCGCGCCTTCCTCATCGGTCGGGCGCATCCGCCAGAAGGGTTCGTACAACACGCGCAACAGATCCGGGCGGCGGCGCAGGATCTCGTTGTGCAACGTCACGCTGGAAACCACCTTGGAGACGCCGCCCTCGATCGCGTTGGTCGCGCAAAGCAGGCCCAGCAGGTCGGTCTTGTCGGTGTGGAAGCGCAACGCCCCGGTGGAGCGCGCGACGGTGCGCGCCGACTTCAGCGGGCCCGGACCGTCATAGGTCAGTGCCGCGCCGGTGCCGGTCTCGTCCTTCACCTCGCCCAGCACCTCGCCGGCGGCGGTCTGGTAGACCGGCGTGCCGAGGTTGACGCAAAAGCCCCAGAACAGCCGCTTGAGATCGTCGCGCGCCATGCGCCCGGCCGGCACGCCGGTCAGCCGCACCACGCCCGGCCCGCGCTCGAGCTGTTCTTCCATCCAGGCGAACAGCGGGGCCAGTTCCGGCACCGGAAAGGCCGCCTTGCCGAAGCCGGGGCAGGGGGCGCCGCGCGCCGCCGCCGTGGCGCGCTCCAGTGCGGCGTGTTCCGTCGCGGTCAGTGCTCGGCGCCAGGCCGGCGCGTGCAGCAGCTCGTCGCCGCACCAGGCCGCCGGACCTTCGATTGGTGTCAGCATGTCGTTCATGGAAACCACCCCTGTTAATCCACCCAAGCGCGCGTCAAGCATGCATCCGAGACAGGAAACGAACCACCCGGTCGGGCGCGCTGCCGTTGAAGAAGTCGCTGACCGGCGCGCGATGCACCACGAGACCGGCCTCCATGAACACCACCTCGTTCGCCGCGCGACGGGCGAAGCCAAGCTCATGGGTGACAACGATGCTGGTCATGCCTTCCTCGGCGAGTTCCTGCATCACGCTCAGCACCTCGCCGACCGTTTCGGGATCGAGCGCGCTGGTCGGCTCATCGTACAGCATCAGCGCCGGTTCCATCGCCAGCGCGCGGGCGATGGCGACGCGCTGCTGCTGGCCGCCGGACAGCTCGTCGGGGAACGCCGCGGCCTTGTCCGGCAGGTGCACCTTGCGCAGCAGATGGCGGGCCAGTTCCCTGGCTTCTTTCACCGGGGTCTGCTTCACGCGGATCGGCCCGAAGGCGATGTTGTCCTCGGCGGACAGATGCTGGAACAACTCGAAGTTCTGGAACACCATGCCCATCCGCTGCCGCAACGACGCGGCCCGCCTGCGCGGCGTGTTGGCGATCTCCCGACCCTCGAACATGATGCTGCCGGAGGCGATCGGCTCCAGCAGGTTGAGGCAGCGCAGCAGGGTCGACTTGCCGGACCCGGAGGGGCCGAGCAGCACCAGGCACTCGCCCGGGCTCACCGACACGCCGACGCCTTTCAGTACCTCGAGCGGGCCGAAGCGCTTCCAGATCGCGGCGGCGTCCAGCAGTCGTGTCATCGGATGGTTTGCAGGCTGGGGACCGCCAGCGGTGCCCGCCGCGCGCCGGGGCGGCGGAAGCTGCGCTCGATCATCGACTGGATCGCCATGAACACGGTTGTCAGCGCCAGGTAGTAGATGCCGGCGGCGGCCAGCGTCTCGATGTAGCGGAAGTTGCCCGACGCGGTTTGGTCCGCCACCAGCAGCAGCTCCTGGACGCCGATCACCGAAACCAGTGCTGAAAGTTTCAGCATGCCGATGAACTGGTTGCCGATCGGTGGGATGATGATGCGCAGTGCCTGCGGCAGCACCACCCAGCGCATGACCCGCCATTCCTCCAGCCCCAGTGCTCGCGCGGCCAGCCGCTGGCCCGGCCCGACCGCGCGAATGCCGGAACGCATGATCTCCGCCATGTAGGCGCCTTCGTTCAGTCCCAGCGCCAGCACGGCGCAGGCAAAGCCCGGCAGCAGCACGCCGAATGCCGGCAGCACGTTGAAGGCGAACACCAGTTGCAGCAGCACCGGCGTGCCGCGAAACAACCAGAGATAGAACACCACCGCGGCGCGCACGGCCCGCAGCGGCACTTCCTGTCCCACCGCCAGCAACAGTCCGACCACCAGCCCGGCGGCGAGCGAGGCGATGCTGAGCGCCAGCGTCATCATCGCGCCGTGGAAGAAGTCCGCACTGACCAGGTACTGCGCCAGCAAATGCGGCTGGAACAGCGACATGACGCGGCGCCCGCGATCAGAATGCCGAGCTGGCGGGCGGCAGGTTCCATTTCTTGATCAGCGCCGCGTACGTCCCGTCGGCGACGATCGCCTGCACCGCCTTGTCGAGCGCGGCTTTCAGCCCGGGCGTGTCCTTGCGCAGCGCGATGCCAACCTTGGTGCTGGTGTCGAACGGCGCGCCACCGGCCGCGTAGGCGCCCGGCGTCTCATGCATCAGCGCCGCGACCGTCGCGGTGGAGACGATGATGGCGTCGGCGCGATTCTGCGTCAGCGCCAAGGCGCAATTGGTCGTTCCCGGCAGCAGCAGCAGGGTGATCTCCGGCTTGCCCGCCGCCTTGCATTGATCGCTGGCCTGCTTGGCCGCGACCTCGAACACCGTGCCGACCGGCGCGGCGACCTGCTTGCCGCACAACGCGGGCACGCCGTCGATCTGCTTCGGATTGCCGGCCCGCACGACGATCTGGTTGCCGACCAGCAGGTAGGGGACGAAATCGGCCACCTCCTGGCGTTGCGGGTTGATGTACATGCCGCTGACGATGACATCGATGCGCTTGCCCAACAGTGCCGGGATCAGCCCCTTGAACTCGATCGGCATGAGCGCGGACTGCAGGCCCATCTTCTTGGCGAGCGCGGCGGTGAAGTCGATATCGAAACCGGTGGGCTTGCCGTTGTCCACGAACTCGAAGGGCGGAAACGTGGTCGAGGCGCCCCAGGTCAGTTTGCCCGGGTCCGCGAGTTCGGGTGCCTGCGCGAAGCCCAGGCTGGGCAGCAGAACGAGCGCAAGCATCGTCATGAATCGTAACATCGGTGGTTCCCCCCTCTGGTATTTCACGCTTGGCTTAGCAATCGGCGTGCCATGATGCTCCGGCGTGGCCACGGTCTCCCCTGGTTGATCCGGATCAACCCATGGCAAGCCATCCTGTCTTCACCAGGGCGGAATGCGCAACCCGGCTCGTCCGGCCGCAGCGTCATCATCGCGCCATGCAAGAAGTCCGCGCTGACCACGTATTGTGCTGGCAGATGCGGCTGGAACAGGGGTATGATGCGGCGCCGGCGATCAGAATATCGAACTCGCGGGCGGCAGGTTCCATTTCTTGATCAGCGCCGCGTACGTTCCATCGGCGACAATCGCCTGCACCGCCTTGTCGATCGCCGCTTTCAGGCCGGGCGTGTCCTTGCGCAGCGCGATGCCGACCTTGGTGCTGGTGTCGAACGGCGCGCTACCGGTCGCATAGGCGCCCGGGGTTTCACGCTGCAGTGCCGCGACCGTCGCGGTCGAGACGATGATGGCATCGGCGCGATCCTGCGTCAGTGCCAACGCACAGTTGGTGGTGCTCGGCAAGGCCAGCAGGGTGATCTCCGGCTTGCCGGCATCCAAGCACCGCGCGCTGGCCTGCTTCGCCATGACCTCGAACACCGTGCCGACCGCCGCGGCGACCCGCTTGCCGCACAACGCGGGCACGCCATCGATCTGCTTGGGATTGCCCGCGCGCACGACGATCTGGTTGCCGACCAGCAGGTAGGGAATGAAATCGGCCACCTCCTGGCGTTGCGGGTTGATGTATATGCCGCTGACGATGATATCGATCCGTTTGCCCAATAGCGCCGGGATCAGCCCCTTGAACTCGATCGGCATGAAGGCCGATTGCAGGCCCATCTTGTTGGCGATCGTGGTGGCGAAGTCGATATCAAAACCGGCGGGCTTGCCGTCCTCCACGAACTCGAAGGGCGGAAACGAGGTCGTGGCGCCCCAGGTCAGTTTGCCCGGTTCCGTGAGCTCGGGTGCCTGCGCGAAGCCCAGGCCGGGCAGCAGAACGAGCGCAAGCATCACAATCAATCGCAACATGGCGGTTCCCCTCCGGTGAATCCCGGATGACCAAGCAATCTGCGTGCCATGACGGCACGGGCTCGGTTGCGCCGGGGCAGTCGGGCGAACCGAAGCAAGGTCGGGGCTTCGCCCCGAACCCCACCAAGGGGCGCTGCCCCTTGGAACCCCGCCAAGGGCGAGCCCCCGGCCTTCGCCGGGGCAGGCTCTTGGAACCCTTCACTGGGAGTGGGTGATGGGGAGGGGGCGTGTGGGCGCGGCGAAGGGGCGCCGTCCGGCAGGCCGGACGGCGCCCCTTCGCCGCGCCCACACGCCCCCTCCCCATCACCCACTCCCAGTCATGGAGTCCAGAGGCCGCTGCCTCTGGTGGGGGGGTCCAGGGGGGCAAAGCCCCCCTGGCGGGGTTCGGGGCGGCGCCCCGACCTTGCTTCGTTCGCCCGATTGCCCTGGTGGTCAGGCCGGCGGCGCGGCGCCGGGATCGTTGGCGCGGGTGACGTAGAGCGCGGCCTCGGGTTCGTAGGCGCGCCACAGCCGATCCAGTTCGCCAATCGGCAACGTATGCGAATCGACCCGCAAGTCGGCGTAGGGAAAACTTTCACGGTGCGCCACCAGCAGCGCGGCGGACAGCACCGGCATGAACTCGCCGCCCGCCGCCTCGCCCGCCGCGAGCGCATCGATCAGGCGGCGCGCCAGCGGCAGCGTCGGATCGGCCTCGAACGCGCCGACCATGGCGGCCGGGATATCGGTCGAGCGCACGATGTTGGTGATGGCGACGCAGTCCTTGCCGTGCGCCTCGCCGGCCTTGTCGCGCGCGACGTGGGCGCCGGTGAACGCCGCGGTACGCCCCGCCGCATCGATGACCGCAAGCTGGCGCCAGTCGGGATGCGGTGCCACGGCGCGGACGGCATGCAACGTGTGCGGCGCGTCGTAGCCGCGCGCCAGCAGATCGAGCGCGAGCGGCCCCAGCCGCGGATCGGTGCGATGCTGCGTCAGGCAGGCACCGACCCCGGCGCGCGCGTGCGAACACCGCGAACCGACCGCGATGGACGAGGTCGTCACCGCGGCGCCGAGCATGCCGGTGCGCGCGCAACGACCCAGCAGCGAGAACGTCATGTGTCGTCTCCTTGCACCATCGCGGTGATATCGACCTCCATCGCCAGGTCGGGGCTGGCGAGGCCCTTGACGATGAGCATGCTCAGGCACGGCGCGGCCGGGCCGAGATGGCGCAGCACCACCCCGGTCACGCCGGACAGGTAGGCGCGGTCGGTGACGAACACGGTGGCCTTGGTGACATCGCTCAGCCGTGCGCCGGCTTCGCCCAGCAATTGCGCGACGTTGCGCATCGCCTGCTCGGCCTGGGCGGGCGGATCGCCGGCGCCGTGCATCACCTCGTTCAGATCGGTCCCGGTCTGGCCCCGCAGTACCACATGCGGACCTGCCCGCACCGCCATGCAGAAGTCGCAGTCGAGGTTCTGCTGGCTGAAGCCGTAGCGCACGGCGTCGGAGTGGTAGCGCCGCACGCGCAGATGCGGACCGCCCTGCTTGCGCAGCACCTGCACGTCGATCTCGAACAGGATGTCGGGCCGCGCGAAGCCCGGCACAATCAGGCCGGTGGACACCGGGTGGATGGCGCGGAAATGCTGCCCGATCACCCGGTAGACCGCGTGGCGATAGGCGCGGTCGCTGATGTAGACGGTGATCTTGCTGACCTCGTCGAGGTCGGAGCCAGCCTCGCGCAGCAGGGTCGCGAGGTTGCTCAGCGCAAGATCGGCCTGCGCCGCCGCGTCTTCCGGACGCCGCAAGGCGCCTTCCATCGCGCTGCCGTCCAGCGCGGCGCCGGTCTGGCCGCGGATGAAAATCTCCTGTGGCGTGGCGGCGACCATGGCGCCCTGCCAGGCGATGTCCTGGGCGAACCAGTCCTTGAGTTCGAAGCGGCGCAGCCGCGTGACCGCGTCGTCGATCACCGCTTCCGCATCGATCTGCACCATCAGTTCCGGCCGCGCCAGGCCGGCGACGACCAGGCCGGTGCTGACCGGGAAGACGCCCTGCAGCCGGCGGCCGATCGTGTCGTAGACGGCTTTGCGGTGCGCCCGGTTGACCAGCGCGGTGGTCAGCTTGGTGATGTCGCGCAACGATCCGCCGGCGGCGGCGAGCGCGGCCGCGATGTGGTCGAGCGCTTCCTCGGTCTGCGCCGCGGCGTCGCCCAGCCCGGCGACCGAGCCGTCCGGGCGCTGTGCGTTGCGCCCGCTGAGGAAGACGCGGTTGCCGGCGCGCAGCGCGGCGGCGACCGACGCGGCGGGGCCGTCGGGAAGTAGCGACGCGGCGGCCAGTGGCAGCACTCGGTCAAGCGGCATCGGGCGGATCCCTTTCCTCGCGGGCAGCGCCACGGTGATACGCCAAATCCGCGGGGCGTGCTTGCGGCGCGGCCGGGCAAGAAAGAATTTACCGCAGATGAAGGAAGGCGATGCACGCCGATGCACGCAGATGGGTCCGTGCGGTTGACCGGTCGTGCGCCACGCGTTTGATCTCCAGGCGCAGTTTGGCGAAGTCACACCAACCGGCGGACAGATTGACCCACACCAACCGGCGCACGGATTGACCCACAGGCGCCGCCCACCCCGTCATGGCCGGCGCAGGCCGGCCATCCACGCCTTGCCTTCGTGCAGCAAGCAAACCCGTGGATGCCGGCCGACGCCCGGCATGACCTGGCAGGTACAGCCGAAGAGTTGATCATTCGGATGCCCAGTCTCAATCAGCAGGCAGAACAGCCGGGCGATCCATTGAGGTCATTGCTGCAACGCATCTGACCCCAGGGCTGAGATGCCCGGGCGCAAGTGCACGTCGTCCAGTGCCGTGACGGTCTTCAGCCCAACCAGACGCACGTCCTCGACCACAAGTCCACGCAAGGCTCACCGACCATAACGTCATAACAATCACCCTGCGCCACACTGCCACGCCCCTGACAGGCCAGCCGCAAGACGTTCCAATGCCAACGCACGCGCATGGCCCTCTGCCACGACTCCGGCCCACGCGTGTCAAGCACGGTGGCCGCGCAGCCGATCCCGTGCCCCGACAGATCATTCCGCCGCTCCCCATCTGCGTTCATCGGCGTGCATCGCCTTCCTTCATCTGCGTCAAAATTCTTCCTTCGCGACCCTGCGGACCGTTGGTTGCCGAAGCGTCATCGCGCCCGCGCTGCCCCAGATGCGCGAAGCGCGCCCCAGCGTTGGACCCAACCCACGGTCAACCGGCCAAACCCTCCGTGCAACGGCACGAGCGCCGGCGGCCCCATCCCACCGGCCGCCTGGCCGATTGGACCTGCTTGCCGTACACCGCACCATGGCTCCGCGGCGGAACAAGGGCAGGTGAATGGCGCTACTGACCGGACTCCAGGTTGTTCGGCTCGGCCCCGGCCTGGCCGCCGCGGTCTGCGGGCGGTTGTTTGCCGATCTCGGCGCCAGCGTCGCCGGCACCGATCCGGCGGCCGAGACGCCGTTGGCGGCGTATCTGACCCACGGCGAGACCCTCCTCGGCGGCGGCGCGTCGCACGCCGCGCTGGCCAACGCCGACGTGATCGTCTGCCAGGGCAGCCCGGCGGCGCTGCGCGACCGCGGCGCTACCGCCGCAGCGCTTCGTCGCCTCACCGCCACGGCGCGCATCGTGTTGATCTCGCCGTTCGGCCAGACCGGACCCCTGGCGGACCAACCCGCAACCGACCTGACGCTGTTCTACGCCAGCGGCATCGCCCATCTGCTGACCGGCCAGGTGGATGATCTGGCGGAGCCGCCGATCCGTCCGGTTGGTGAACAATCGGCCTTCATCGGCGGGATCGCCGCCGCCTGCGCCGGCATGCACGCGGCGCTGGCGGCCGAACCCGGCGCGGTGATCGACGTTTCCCTCCAGGAGGCGCTTGCCACGCTGGCGATGACCGAGCTCACCCGCGCCGGGCACGGGGGGACAAGTCGCGGGCGCAAGCGCGTGGCCGACGGCAATGGCGCGACCGTCTGCATCCTGCCGGCGCGCGACGGTTACGCGGCGATCTCGCCGCGCGAGGACCGGCAATGGGCGGCCTGGCTCGCCGCGATGGGTTCGCCGGAGTGGGGCAACGATCCGCGCTTCGCCAGCAAGCAAGATCGGGTCGCCAACTGGGACGCGCTGCACGCGCTGATGTCGGCGTGGAGCCGTCGGTACGACAAGCAGGCAATCGCCGACCTTGCGCAGGCGGCACATGTGCCGAGCTTTCCGTTGCGCGAGCCGGCGGAACAACTCGACTCCGCGCAGCTTGCGCATCGGGATTTCTACCGCGAGCTGTTGCTCGATGGTCGCAGGGTTCGCGCGCCCGGGCCGCCCTTCGGCCTGCGCATCGTGCCCGCCGTGCGCGCGACGGCTGTCGGCGCGCCGGCGGGGGGCACGCGCGCCGCGCCCGGACCGATGCCGTTGGCCGGCATCCGCGTGCTCGATTTCAGTTGGGTGATCGCCGGGCCAACCACCACGCGCTACCTCGCCGCGATGGGTGCCGAGGTGATCAAGGTCGAGGCCCCGGGCCGCGGCGATCCCGGCCGCGCGTCGGAACTGCACTTCGTGCTCGGCCAGGCAAAGCGCGGCATCGTGCTCGACCTGAAACGGCCCGAGGCGGTCGCCGTCGCCCGCGCACTGGCCGCGCGGTGCGACGTCCTGGTGGAGAATTTCGCCACCGGCGTGATGGATCGGCTTGGCCTCGGCGCCGCGGCGTTGCAAGCGATCAACCCGGACCTGCTCTACGTCTCGGCGTCCGGGCTTGGGCGGACCGGCCCGGAATCGCACGCCGTCGCCTATGGCACGCTGCTACAATGCTATGCTGGGTTTGCCGGGCTGAACCGCCATCCGGACGTGCCGCCGCGCGTTGGCCTGGCCTGGCTCGATCCGATGTGCGGCCTCATGCTGGGCTGCATCGTTGCGGCGGGGATCTGGCACCGCCGACGCACCGGCGCCGCGGTCCGCGTCGATTTCTCGATGCTGGAGGCAATGCTGTGGACGATGGCCGAACCGTTGCTGGCGGCACAGTTCGGCGCTCCGCCGCAGCCGCGCGGCAACCGCTCCGCGCACTGCGTGCCGCACGGCGTCTATCGCTGCGCCGGCGAGGATGCGTGGATCGGCATCGTGGTCCGTGACGACGCCGATTGGGCACGCCTGTGCACAGTCGTTCCGGCTCTGTCGGCGATGGCCGGGATCGGCGTTGCCGCGCGGTGGGAACGATGCGGGGCGATCGAGGACGCGATGTCCGTCTGGGCACGCCCACGCCAGGCGCCGGCAGCCGCCGATGAACTGATGCGCGCGGGTATTCCGGCCGCGGCGCTCGCCGTCGCGCGCGATCTGGTCGAAAGCCCGCATCTGCGCGCCCGCGGGTTCTGGGACACCGACGGCGCCGGGGCTCTACCCGGCCTGCCATGGCGCGCCAGCTTCGGCCGGACCAGCGGTGCCGCGCCGGGGCTCGGCGCGGACACCGAAACGATTCTGGCAGACCTGCTCGACCTATCGCCCGCGCGGATCACGGCGCTGCGCGAATCCGGCGCGCTCGGGTAGCGCAAGGCCGCGCTGATACCCGCCGCCGTTGACATGGACTCTCCGACGGCGCTTCCGTCATGGCCCGCGCAGGCCATGGCGGAGCGAGGCTGCCCGGTTCAGGCCCAGTGTCCCGATTCCGCCGCACGGTCGCGACAACGAACTGCGGGATCGGGACGCTGGTTCATGTGCGGCCATCGTCATGTCGGCGCCTGCCGGCATCCATGACTTGCCTTCATGCGGTCAGCAAAGTCGTGGATGCTCGGCCTTCGCCCGGCATGAGTGCGCTCGTGAAACCGCCAGGTCAGCACGGTGGAAGTCCGTGCGGGAGGGTGTCGTAACTCCGTAGTCGAAGGTAACTGCGTCGGCCAAGCGCAAGCAAGGCGGGGTGGGGAGCAACCGGAGACGAACCGACAGTCCGTAGGGTGACGAACCCGTTTCGGCGGGAGTCTGTGGCGAGCCTGCTCATGTATGGCGAAGCCTGGAAGCAACCTCTGGCGCTGCGACGACGGCGAAAGCGACCAGCGGACGGCTCACGTGGTTGGGGATGGAATGTCGGGACGGCAAGGCGGCGTAAGCGAGGAGACCTGGGGGCCCGGGTGAGCCTTCCAGGAGTTCAGAGCCTTCATAGTACCGCAGCCGTGATGAACGGCGAAACGGCCGGGCAGCAAAACCGGCCCGAGGGAAGGGAGGTAGGAAGCTGGATGCGCGAGGTCTGGCATGGGGCAAGGGGAAGTTTCGGCAGTGTCCGAGAGGGCTAAGCAAGAGACAGACGCCACCGGCGGCGAGCGCCGCAAACTGTGGTGGGCAGAAGCCTCGGTGTGGACGGACCGCATGGTGTCGGCGCTGGAGAACGGCGTCCGAGGAGGCAAATGGTTCAGTTTGGTGGACAAGGTCATCCGGCCTTCGACCCTGGACGCGGCGTGGCAGAGGGTTGCGCGGAACAAGGGGGCAGCGGGTGTGGATGGCCAGGATACGGAGCGGTTCGCGCTGCAGGCGGAACGGTATCTGCAGGAACTCCGGAGCAGTTTGGCGGACGGCAGCTACCGGCCGCACCCGGTGAAACGGGTGGAGATCCCCAAAGGAGACGGCAAGACCCGTCCACTAGGGATCCCGGTGGTGAAGGACCGGATCGTGCAAGCGGCTCTGAAGATGGTCATCGAGCCAATCTTTGAAGTGCAGTTCCGGCCGGGCAGCTACGGCTTCCGGCCGGGACGCGGCTGCAAGGATGCGCTGCGGGAAGTCGATCGGCTGCTGAAGGACGGCTACACCCACGTGGTGGACGCCGACCTGAAGGGCTACTTCGACAGCATCCCGCACGACCGGCTGATGGCCGCGGTGGCGGGTTCGATCAGCGACGGCCGCGTGCTGGCGTTGATCGAGGGCTTTCTCCGCCAGGACATCATGAAGGACATGGAGCGCTGGCGGCCGACCGCCGGCACGCCCCAGGGGGCGGTGATCTCGCCGCTGTTGGCCAACCTCTATCTGCACCCGCTCGATCTGCTGATGGAGCAGAGCGGGCGACGGATGGTGCGGTATGCCGACGACTTCGTGATCCTGTGCCGGACGCAAGCCGAGGCCCAGGCTGCCCTGCGCGACGTTGCGGCGTGGGTGGCGCAGAACGGGCTGATCCTCCATCCGGACAAGACGCGGATTGCTGACAGCCAACTGCCGGGGCAGGGGTTCGACTTCCTCGGCTACCGGTTCGAGGCGGGCCAGCGTCTTGTGCGCAAGAAGAGCCTGATGGCGCTCAAGGACAAGGTGAGGAGCCGGACGGGCCGTTCCCGGGGCGTCAGCCTGGGGCGGATCATCGACGACCTCAACCCGGTGCTGCGTGGCTGGTTCGGCTACTTCCAACACGCCACGCCGGGTGTCTTCCGCGCCATCGACGGCCTCGTCCGCAGACGGTTGCGCGCCATCCTGCGCAAGCAGGAGAAGCGGCCCGGCTTCGGGAAATGCCAAGCCGATCACCAACGCTGGCCAAATGCCTTCTTCGCTCGGCGCGGGCTGTTCACCCTACAGACTGCTCACGCACAGGCGAGACACTCCCGATGAGGAAACCAGCAACTGGAGAGCCGTGTGCGGGAGAACCGCACGCACGGTTCGGAGGGCGGGGAGGTAGCGCCTTCCCGACCCCTATCGGAGGGGGCGCCGGTAAGTCAACCCTGGCGACGGCTGGCATGAGCAATCCAGCCTAGAACTCCCCGCTGCGATACGCCTCGTCCAGGCGCTTGGCAGCTTCCTCCGACGGCTCCTCCCACGCCTCGCCGCGCCGGCGCAGCGCGCCCGTGAAGTTCGGCTTGCGCTTCTCGTTGAACGCCTGCCGCCCCTCCTCGCCATCCGTCGTCACCTGGATCAGCAACGAATTGATCAGGTTCTGCACGTGCCAGGCCTGGTCGGTCGGCAAATCGCCAAACCTGACGACGAACTCCTTCATCATGCGCACCGCCACCGGCGGCATGCCCACGATATGGCGCGCCAGCACCTCCGCCCGCGCCAGCAATTGCGCATGCGGCACAACCTCGTTGACCAGCCCGATGCGCAACGCCTCTGCCGCATCGAACGGCTCATCGGTCAGCAAAATCTTCATCGCATCGATGTAGCGCAACTGCTTGACCAGCAGACTGGCCCCCGGCCCATGCCCCAGCCAGCCCTGCGTGGTCAGCGCGAACTTGAACCGCGCATGCTCCGCGCTGGCAATGCGAATGTCGGTCGAGGCCAGCAGCATGTACAGCCCCGCGCCCGCCGCCCAGCCGTTCACCGCCGCGATCACCGGCTTCCACACTCGCGGATAGTGATCGCCCATCCGCCCGTCCACCCCGGTCTTCTGGCCATGCACCGTGCCGGCCGGTGGCCAGAAGATGCGCTGGGTGCGCAGATAGTCCCGCTCCGCCTCGGTGATGTTCTCGCGCGGCGCCAGGTTGTGCCCGCCGCAAAAATGCCGCGTCCCGGCGCCCGTCACGATAGCGCAACGGATATGCCGGTCTTCCCACAGATCGATCCACGCCGCCGAGATCTCGTCGGACGTCTGCTTGTCCAGGATGTTGGCCTTGTCCGGGTTGTTCAGCGTGATATAGGCAACCCCGTCACGCTTCGCATAATCGATCGCCACCTGCCCGCCCTCCGCTGAACCACCCGGTCAGGCGGGCCAGGCGCGCACCACGCAAACCCCGGCCCGCCCGTACAAGCTACTGCACCGTCGACTTCGACGTCGGAACGATCCGGGTGATCACATTGCCCGGCCGGTCCAGATAATCCGGCACGCGCGGCGCGATCTGTGTCTTCCAGTAGTCGGTTTCGTATACCGCCTTGTACAGTGCCTCGCGCTGCGCCTCGCTGTCGAAACGACGTATCCAGACATAAATCGACTCGTCGGTTTCGCCACGGAAACTGCCGCAGATGACCATGCCCTTGGACACCTGGAAGGGGATGATCTCCTCCTCCATGATCTTGACCCAGCCATCCAGCATGCCCGGCCGGACCTTGTATTGACGAAGTTCATAGAACGCCATGACAACCCCCATCAGTTTTAGAGTGTACGCGCAACCGCGAACGCCAGCATGGTCGCGATCAGGCCAAACCGACAAGACCCACGGCGTGAAGCAAGCAAAGCCGGGGCTCCGCCCCTGGACCCCGCCAGGGGGCTTTGCCCCCTGGACCCCCACCAGAGGCAGCGGCCTCTGGACTCCATGACTGGGAGTGGCTGAGGGGGAGGGGGCGTGTGGGCGAGGCGAAGGGGCGCCGTCCGGCACGCCGGACGGCGCCCCTTCGCCTCGCCCACACGCCCCCTCCCCCTCAGCCACTCCCAGTGAAGGGTTCCAAGGGCTGCCCTAGCGGGTTCCCCTTGGTGGGGGCGCGCCTGGTGGGTCGGCGAAGCCCCGGCCTCCACTCTCAGCTCGCGGTGACCATCTGCGGCAGCGTGCCCGCATCGATGCCGATGGCGCCGAGCGCGGTGGCGACGATGTCCTTGGCGGTCAACCCGGCCTCGGCAAGCTGCCTGGCCTGCGAGTCATGGTCGATGAAGCGGTCCGGCAGCGCCATCGGGCGCACCTTCAGCCCGCCGTCCAGCAACCCCTTCCAGGCCAGATGGTGCAGCACGGCGCTGCCGAAGCCGCCGACGGCGCCTTCCTCGATGGTGATCAGCACCGCGTGGTGGCGGGCCAACTGCTCGATCAGCGCGGTATCCAGCGGCTTGGCGAACCGCGCGTCGGCGACCGTGGTCGGCAGCCCGCGCGCGGCGAGTTCGTCGGCGGCGCGCATCGCGTCGGCCAGGCGGGTGCCGAACGACAGGATCGCGACGCTGCTGCCCTCGCGCACCACGCGGCCCTGGCCGAGCGCCCACACCTCGCCCTTGCTCGGCAGGGCGACGCCGACGCCCTCGCCGCGCGGATAGCGCAACGCCGCAGGGCCGATCGTTGATCGCGGCGGCGGTGGCCACCGCGTGCACCAGCTCGCCCTCGTCGGCCGGGCGCCATGATGCACCATGCCCGGCAGGCAGCCGAGATAGGTGATGTCGAAGCTGCCGGCATGCGTGGCGCCGTCGTTGCCGACCAGCCCGGCGCGGTCCATGGCGAACCGCACCGGCAGGCGCTGGATCGCCACGTCGTGCACCACCTGGTCGTAGGCGCGCTGCAGGAAGGTGGAATAGATCGCGCAGAACGGCTTCATCCCCTCGGTCGCCAGGCCGGCGGCGAAGGTCACCGCGTGCTGCTCGGCGATGCCGACATCGAAGCAACGATCGGGGAAGCGTGCGGCGAACTTGTCGAGCCCGGTGCCGGACGGCATCGCCGCGGTGATGGCGACGATGTCCTTGTCGCGCTCGGCTTCCGCGATCAGCGCGTTGGCAAACACATTGGTGTAGCTCGGCGGGCCGGGCGGCGCCTTGGCCTGCTCGAACGGTGACGACGTTGAACTTGCAGACGCTGTGCAGCTTGTCGGCCGAGCCTGCGCCCTGGCGCGTAGCCCTTGCCCTTCTGGGTGATCACGTGCACCAGGATCGGCCCCTGTCTCGTCGGCCTCGCGCACGTTGCGCAGCACCGGCAGCAGGTGGTCCAGATTGTGCCCGTCGATCGGGCCGACATAGTAAAAGCCCAGCTCCTCGAACAGCGTGCCGCCGGTCAGCATGCCGCGGGCAAATTCCTCGGCCCGCCGCGCGGTGCGCTCGATGCCGCGCGGGAACCGCTTGGCCATGCGCGCCGCGAGGTCGCGCAGGTTCAGGAAGCTGCGCGAGGACATCAGCCGCGACAGATAGGCGCTCATCGCGCCCACCGGCGGCGCGATCGACATGTCGTTGTCGTTCAGGATCACGATCAGCCGCGAGTGCCGCGCGCCGGCGTTGTTCATCGCCTCGTAGGCCATGCCGGCGCTCATCGCGCCGTCGCCGATCACGCAGATCACGTTGCGGTCGTCGATCTCGCCGTGCCCCGCCTCCTTGACGCGCAAGTTCTTCAGGTCGCGCGCCACCGCCATGCCGAGCCCGGCGGAGATCGAGGTGGAGGAATGCGCCGCGCCGAACGGGTCGTATTCGCTCTCCGACCGCCGGGTGAAGCCGGACAGGCCGCCGCCCTGGCGCAGCGTGCGGATGCGGTCGCGCCGGCCGGTCAGGATCTTGTGCGGATAGGCCTGGTGCCCGACGTCCCAGATCAACCGGTCGCGCGGGGTGTCGAAGACGGCGTGGATCGCCACCGTCAGCTCGACCACGCCGAGGCCGGAGCCGAGATGCCCGCCGGTGACCGACACCGCGTCGATCGTTTCGGCCCGCAGCTCGTCGGCGAGCTGGCGCAATTGCTCGGGCGAGAAATTGCGCAGATCGGCCGGAACGTGCACCCGGTCCAGCAGCGGCGTGTTCACAGCATTCATGTCAACCATGCTCCGCCTTCACTTCCGTCGCGCCGCCCAGCCTGTCGTTCGTTCACTTCTGTCGTGCCTTCACGTCTGTCGCGCCTTCGCTTCCGTCGCGCCGCTGCACGCCGTCGCGTCCCGTTGTGCCACCGCGTCCCTCGGTTCCACTCGGCCCATCCGCGCCACTGGGCCCCTCAGGTCCGTCGCGCGACAACGAACATCGCCAGCGCCCGCAGCAGCGCCGCGCGGTCGCCGAAGCCATCGAGATGCCGGGCCGCCTGACGCGCCAGCATGTCGGCCTGCTGGCGCGCCCGCTCGATGCCGAGCACCGCGACCATGGTCGCCTTGCCGGCCGCCTGGTCCTTGCCGGTGCGCTTGCCCATCTCCTCGGCGCTGCCGTCGGCGTCCAGCAGGTCGTCGGCGATCTGGAACGCCGCGCCGACGTCGCGCCCATAGGCCGCCAGCAAATGGCGCTGCGCCAGCGGCGCGCGGCCGAGGATCGCCCCGGCCTCGGCGCTGAACTGGATCAGCCGCCCGGTCTTCAGCGCCTGCAGCCGGGTCACCGCCGGCGCGTCCAACGTCTGGCCCTCGGCCAGCATGTCGATCATCTGCCCGCCGGCCATGCCGCGCGCACCGGCCGCCGCGCCCAGCGCCACCACCAGCTCGCAGCGCGCCTGCGGGTCGGAGTGGGTGTCCGGCTCGGCCAGCACCTCGAAGGCGCGGGCCTGCAGCGCGTCGCCCGCCAGGATCGCGGTCGCCTCGTCGAACGCCTTGTGGGCCGACGGCTTGCCGCGGCGCAGATCGTCGTCGTCCATCGCCGGCAGGTCGTCGTGCACCAGCGAATAGGCGTGCAGCATCTCGATCGAGGCGGCCACGCGCGCCGCGCAGGCCTCGGCGACCGCGAACAGCGCCGCGCCCTCCATCACCAGGAAGGCGCGCATCCGCTTGCCCCCGCCCAGCGTGGCGTAGCGCATCGCGGCGATCAGCCGCGCGTGCGGGCCGTCTTCCTCGGGCAGCAGCGAGTTCGAGCGCAGCCTCGACCGTCTCGGCGCCGCGTCGCAGCGCCGCCGAGAGTTCCGTTTGGGTCGACACCAAGGCTGCGTCCATCCGGCTCAATCCACCTGTCTGGTGCCGAGCGAACCGTCGGCGTGTTCGACGATGGCGGCGACCCGCGCCTCGGCCTCGGCCAGCTTGGCCTCGCAGTGCCGGCGCAGCGCCGCGCCGCGCTCATAGGCGGCGATCGCATCCTCCAGCTTCTGCTGGCCGCCTTCCAGTCCCCGCACGATCTGTTCCAGCTCGACCAGCGCGTCCTCGAACGACATCAGGCTGACGTCCGTGGCCTTCGCCGGTTCAGGCCGTTTGGCATCCGGCATGCGTCACTCCTTCAGACCCCGGCCATCGGTGGTATCCTCTTCACGGGCGCCCGCCAACCCCGATTGTGCGGCACCGGATACCGGTTTTCCGCAAGGCACGGCCATGCTGCGCCCGTCGTGGCGGGTCGCGGCGGCAGTCGCGGCGTGCGGCGGGGGGGCCGCGATGGCCGCGCGTGCCGGTCGCGCGCCGCCGGGGAAAACAGGAAGCCGCAATTCGGGCGAACTTATGTCGCGGGGTGCGCAGGCGCGGGGGCCGTCGCGGGATGTCACGGCGCCGGCGGCGTGTCGTCCGGCGGCGTCGCCGGCTCGGGGCGGCGGCGGATCAGGAAGCTGAGCACCCCGCCTTCCTCGCTCCAGGCCAGCAGCGCGTGGCCGGTTTCGCGGCAATAGGCCTGGAAATCCGCCACCGCGGCGCGGTCGGTGGCCAGCACGCGCAGCCGGTCGCCCGGCGCGAGGCCCCGCAGCGTGCGGTTGGCGCGCAGCACCGGCAGCGGGCAGCTCAGTCCCTTCACGTCCAGCAGGGTCTCGGCCATGGGACCATCCTGCGGGCCGTGGCCGGCTTGAGCAAGCCGTGCCCCGCCGGCATGCTGCCCGCCGGCATGCGCCCTGGCGGCATGTCACGTAACGGCGGGCAGGTAACGGCGGGCAGGCAACGGCGGGCAGAGGCTGGCATGGCAGATCACGATGGCAGATCACGGTAGCGCCGCTCCAACGAACCACCACCGCATCGGCATCGACCTTGGGGGGACCAAGATCGAGATCGTCGTGCTGGGCCCCGACGGCACCGAGCTGCTGCGCCAGCGCGCGCCCACCCCCGCCGGCTATCAGGCGACCGTCGCCGCGATCGCCGGGATGGTGCGCGCGGCCGAGGCGCGGCTCGGGGTTCACGCCACGGTGGGCGTCGGCATCCCGGGCGTGATCAGTCCCGCCACCTTCCTGGTGAAGAACGCCAACTCCAACGCGCTGAACGGCCACCCGTTCGATCGCGACATCAGCGCCCTGCTCGCGCGCGAGGTGCGGGTGGAGAACGACGCCAACTGCTTCGCCCTGTCCGAGGCGGTGGACGGTGCCGGGGCCGGCCACCGGGTGGTGTTCGGCGTGATCCTGGGCACCGGCTGCGGCGGCGGCATCGTGGTGGACGGTAGGGTGCATCGCGGCCCGCACCGCATCGCCGGCGAATGGGGCCACGTCCCGCTGCCCTGGCCACGGCTGGACGAGATCCCCGGCCCGCATTGCTGGTGCGGCCTGTGGAACTGCCTGGAGACCCGCGTCGCCGGCCCGGCCCTGGCGCGCGACTGCGACGGGCCGGGCGCGCACGACGCCAGCACCCTGCCGGGCCGCGCCGCCGCCGGGGATGCGCGCGCACGCGACGCCCTGGCGCGGCATGCCGACCGCCTGGCGCGCGGGCTGGCGCAGATCATCACCCTGCTGGACCCCGACGTGATCGTGCTGGGCGGCGGACTGTCCAACATGGCGCACCTGTATCGGGAGCTGCCGCGGCTGATCCCGCGCCACGTGTTCAGCGACGTGGTTACCACGCCGATCCTGCCGAACCGGCACGGCGATTCGTCGGGCGTGCGCGGCGCGGCGTGGCTGTGGCCGGTGGGATAGGGCAGGGGAGGCCGCTGGCGTCGGCCTGAGGGACACCGCCGCCGCGCCAGTGAGCCGGTGCGCTCGGCAATTCCCCTGTCGGCCGGTCCGGGGAGCCTCTCTCCGTCATGGCCGGGCCTGACCCGGCCATCCGCGCACCACCGGTGGGAGGCGGATGCCCGGGTCAGGCCCGGCCATGACGACCGCGGCAGCGTCGTCCGGCCAAAATGCGACCTGGCGCCCGGCAAGACCCATGCGGGTCACCGAATTCCACGCCGGTCTCGGCGTTCCGAGTGCGATCCCCGAGTCTCTGGCCAGCAACATCTTGTGGCGGTGCCGCTCAGACCGCCACAATGGGCGGGAGACGCCGAGTCGCCCCCCCCGCCATCCGAAAGAGGCCACCTTGGGCAAGCAATCCTCCCCCCGCCAGCACGCCCCGCAGTCCGCCCGCCAAGCCGGCCCGCAACCCGGCCCGCAATCCGCCCCGCAACCCGATCGGGCCGCGCGCCGCCGCAAGGGACCAACCCGCGCCAGGCGCGTGCTCGACCGCGCGCCCCCGCTGCAGGGCTGGCTGTCCAACGACGAGGACGAGATCGAACGCCGCCGCTGGCGCGGCCAGACCGAGATCCTCGGCGTCGAAGCCCTCGAACCCGCCGAGCCGTATTTCGGCACCTTCCGCGTCCGCTCCGCCGCCGGCGGCAGCTACGAGGTCGAGCTGCGCAGCCTGACCGAGCGGCTGAATTCGTGCGGCTGCGCCGATCACCGGGTCAACGGGCTCGGCACCTGCAAGCACATCGAGGGGGTGCTCGCCGCGCTGCGCCGCCGCGGCAAGCGCGCCTTCGCCGCCGCCGCGCGGCAGGGCAGCCAGCGGGTCGAACTGTTCGTGCCGCGCAACGGCGAGGCGACGCCGCGCCTGCTGTGGCCGACGCCGCGAGGGCAGACCCCGCTTGGGCAAACCCCGCTTGGGCAAACCCCGCCTGGGCAAACCCCGCTTGGGCAAACCCCGCCTGGGCAAACCCCGCTTGGGGCAACAACGCCGCAAGCGTCGCTGCATGCCGCGCTCGCCCGCTTCCTCGCCGCCGACGGCAGCCTGCGCGAGGCCGCGCCCGCCACGCTGGAAGCGCTCGTCGCCGCCGTCGCCGCCGACCCCGCCGCGCCGCCGCGCCTGCGCGTCTCCCGCTACCTCGCCCCCTGGATCGCCGAGGTCCGGCGCCGCGACGCCCGCAGCGAAGCCCGCGCCAGCTTCCTCGCCGACGTCGAGGCCGGCCGCGAGAGCTTCGACCTGCTGCGCCACAACCTGCTGCCCTACCAGCGCGAGGGCATGCTGCACCTGGCCTTCGGCGAGCGCGCCTTGCTGGCCGACGACATGGGCCTCGGCAAGACCATCCAGGCGATCGCCGCCTGCGAGCTGCTGCGCAAGCTGCGCGGCGTGGCGCGGGTGCTGGTGGTGTGCCCCGCCTCGCTGAAGGGCGAGTGGGAGGAGCAGATCGCGCGCTTCAGCGGCGCCGAAACGAAGCTGGTCAACGGCAGCCGCGCCCAGCGGCTGTTCCAGTATGACCACCCCGCCTTCTTCACCGTCGTCAACTACGAACAGGTCGTCGCCGACGCCGCCGACATCAACGCGCGCGTGACGCCCGACATCGTCATCCTGGATGAAGCCCAGCGCATCAAGAACTGGCAGACCAAGACCGCGCGGGCGGTCAAGTCGCTCGCCGCGCCCTATGCCTTCGTGCTGACCGGCACGCCGTTGGAGAATCGCATCGACGAGGTCTACTCGATCATCCAATACCTCGACCCTGGCCTGCTCGGCCCGCTGTTTCGGTTCAACCGCGACTTCTACCAGCTCGACGAGCGCGGCCGCCCGGTGGACTACAAGAACCTGGAGGACCTGAAGCGCCGCCTCGCCCCGGTGATGCTGCGCCGGCGCAAGCGCGACGTGGAGACCGAGCTGCCCGGGCGCACCGTGACCACCTTCATGGTCCCCATGCACGACGAGCAGCGCGCGCGCTACGACGACTATCACGCGCCGGCCGCCAGGCTGATCGCGGCGGCGCAGCGCCGGCCGCTGACCAAGCAGGAATTCGACCGGCTGCAACAACTGCTCGCCTGCATGCGGATGGTCTGCGACACGCCGTACATCCTCGATCCCGCCTGCCGGATCAGCCCGAAGCTGGAGGAGCTGGAGCGCGTGCTGGCCGAGCTGGTGGCCGAGCCGGACCGCAAGATCATCTTGTTCTCGGAATGGGAACGCATGCTGTTCCTGGTGCGCGAGCTGGCCGAGGAGATGGGCCTCGAATTCGCCTGGCACACCGGCTCGGTGCCGCAGGAGCGGCGGCGGGCGGAGATCGCGCGGTTCAAGCGCGACCCGGGCTGCCGGCTGTTCCTGTCCACCGACAGCGGCGCGCTCGGGCTGAACCTGCAGGCGGCGAGCGCCATCATCAACCTCGATCTGCCGTGGAACCCGGCGCGGCTGGAGCAGCGCATCGCGCGCGCCTGGCGCAAGAACCAGATGCGCACGGTTGACGTGATCAACCTGGTCACCGAGGACAGCATCGAGCACTCGATGCTGCACCTGCTGGCGCAGAAGCAGGCGCTGGCCGACGGCGTGCTGGACCGCGACGGCGACCTGAGCGCGGTGAAGATGCCGTCCGGACGCAGTGCCTTCGTCGAGCGTATGGCGATGATGCTGGGCAAGGTGCCGCCGCCGGTGGTTGTCGTGCCGGCGGACGCCGAGCCCGCGCCGCCGGCCGAGCGGCTGCGCGCCGACCTGGTGTCCCGCCACGGCGACGCGCTGTTGCTGCTGACCGTGCGCACGGGCAGCGATGGGCGCGAGGTGTTCGTCGCCGTGCTGGACGCCGACGCCGCCACCGTGGCGCGCGAGCGCGCGCATCTGGCGCAGGCCACCGCCACGGCGTCCCAGGGTTCGGCGTCCCAGGGTTCGGCGTCCTTTGGCGCATCGCCGCGCGCAGGCCTGGCGGTCGAGGTGCTGGACCGCGCCACCCACGAGGCGATCGAGCGCCTCACCGTCGCGGGCGTGCTGCACGCCGGCGGCGATGACGCGCGCGAGCTGGTGCGCTCGCCCAGCCTGCCGCCGGCGGCCGAGGCGGTCAGCCGCCAACGCCTGGCGAAGTGCGCCGAATGGCTCGGCGGCGCCGAGCGCAAGCTGCGCATGGCCCTGCTGCTCGCCCAAGGCGGCTTCGCCGAGGAGGCGATGCCGGCGCTGAACGCCTGCCTCGACCTGGCCAACAACGCAAGCGCGGCGATGCGCGGCGAGACCGCCGTGGAAGGCCAGGGCGACGATGCGGCGCCGCCGCTGCCCGCCGATGCAGGGACCGCCCCGTTGGAAAGCCTGACCGCGACCACCGACGCCGTTGAGCGGATGCTCGCCGAGGTCCGCCGCGGCCTGACGACCGCGCTCGCCGCCTAGGAACGCCGCCTTCACCTCGCCCGCGCCGCGGGAGAGGTCGGCGGGCGCCGCCCGCCGGGTGAGGGTGCGGCCACCGCACTGGCGGCGCGAAGCGTGCTTGACGCCGGCGAGCCCGGCGCCAGGCTCGATCAGGCTGGGTAACGAGGCCCCGTGGGCCGCGTCCGTTTCCACCCACGCAAAACAGCGGAGAGCCGGCAACCGAGGTCCGCCCGCGCGCGCTCCGCGAGATCATGACATGGGGCACGCAGCAGTCTGGCGGTGACGTTCACGCGCATCGTCGCCGGCTTCGAAATGACCGCAGCCGGGATCGCCGCGTTTAAAATGATTTCACCTGAAACTGCCGTGGTGGCGCAGACCGTCAGCGGATTTCGAGCCTTTTCAGGAGCTCCCACATCGGCACGGCGGTGACGCCGCCGACAACCCCGCTCAGGTACCCCGGGATCGCGGTGTTGAACAGCCAGTGCCACAGCAGGCCGACGACGACACTGGTCAGCAGGATGGTCGCGAGGGTGATCAGCAACCGCTTCCACAGCGCCACGGTGGTCCTCCTTGGCAAATGCTCCGACATCCCCCACGGCATGCCAGCGAAACCCCTCGGACGCAGGCGAAAAGGACCGCGCCGTTGCCAAAACGGTCCCGATTTGCATGACGGTCCTCGCCACCCGCGGCGGCACCGCCGCGCGAGCCTAACACGGCGAAACTTGCACCTGGCAATAGGCCGGGGGGTCGCAGCGACGGCGAACCCGACAGGCCGCGCGATGCCGATCGTCCCCCGGCCAGCCCGCCGCTCCGTCCCCCCGGCGGTTTCGCGAGCGCCGCCGCGGCGAACGGCCGCAACCCCGCCACTGACCTGGCCACCCCACCTCGCGCCCGGGCGCGCAAGTGTAGAGACTGCCCCGCCATCCGACGCGGACGTTGCCCCATGCAAGCCTTCTATCAGTCCCTGATCCCCGCCCTCTGGCTGCTCTGGCTCGTTCTCTGGACGGTCGCCGCCTTCCGCACCAAGCCGGTGCTGCGCGCCGAGAGCCTGGCGTCGCGCCTGTCGCACATCCTCCCGCTCTGCGTTGGCGTCGCCCTGCTGGTGTCGCGCCGGATCGCCGGCCCCTGGCTGGCGACCCGCCTGTTCGCGCAAACCGCCTGGAGCTTCTGGTGCGGCACCGCACTGGTTGTCCTGGGCCTGGGCTTCGCGGTCTGGGCGCGCGTGCACCTGGCCGGCAACTGGAGCGGCACGGTCACCCTGAAGCAGGACCACAACCTGACCCGCACCGGCCCCTATGGAATGGTGCGCCACCCGATCTACACCGGCCTGCTGACCGCGCTGCTGGGCAGCGCCATCGCCGAGGCCGAGCGGCGCAGCTTCGCCGGCCTGGCGCTGATCACGTTGGCGTTCCTGCGCAAGATCGCCATCGAGGAACGTTTCCTCATGGCCCGGTTCGGCGCCGCCTACGCGCGCTACCGCGCCGAGGTCCCGGCGCTGTTCCCCTGGCCGCGCCGGTAGCAACCGGTGCGTCGGCAAGCGGGGGCACGACATTTGGCATCTTAGGCGACGCCCAACAATGAACGAATTGATCGTGGTTGCGCAGCTTGGCGGCCCGTTGGGCAGGATGGCCGCATTTGGCCTGCGTCGCTGACCTGCCTGGCTGCCCACACGCGTCATTCGGGAAGCGTGGTGACTGAGGAAAGCAAGTCATCAAGCGGACACAGAGTTGCACAGAGGGTCCACAGAGTTTCACAGAGAAAGCGAATAGCGCTGTGCGCAAGGTCCTTATGACTTGTACGTCCGTCCTCAGCGCGAAGCGCCAATATATTCTTCTCTGTGAAACTCTGTGGGCCCTCTCTGCAACTCTGTGTCCGCTTGATGACTTGCTTGACTTGACTTGCTTGTTTGTCGCGCTGCGGCGCACCCAGACCCAACGCGGCCACCCGGGCCACCATCCGAATTGATCAGCGCCCCAGCACACCCGGAACCGGATGATGCAGCCTGGCCTGCGCGCAGCTCGAAGCGGCAATTTTTGGACGTTGCCCTAATTTGTACGGCATGAAGTCGCACACGTGCGCAGAGGTTCACCATGCCATCCGCCGCTCGCAGCAAAACATCGCGCCTCGATGCGCGCATCACCCCGGAACTGCAGCAGCAATTGCGCCGTGTCGCCGAAGTCCAGGGGTGTTCGGTCAGCGATACGGACCGTTCCTCATTCAGTGCAAAGAGACAACGCCGCTACGCCCCCACCAACCCCCGTGCGAACTCCCCCGCGTCGAACGGCCGCAAATCCCCCGCCTGCTCGCCCACCCCCACCGCGTGCACCGGAATGCCAAACCGCTCCGCCAGCGCCACCACCACGCCCCCGCGCGCCGAGCCGTCCAGCTTCGTCACCACCAGCCCGGTGACATCCACCATCTCCTTGAACACCCGCACCTGCGCCAGCGCGTTCTGCCCGGTGGTCGCATCCAGCACCAGCAGCACCGAGTGCGGCGCGCTCGCATCCTGCTTGCGCAGCACGCGGATGATCTTGCGCAGTTCCTCCATCAGCGCGGACTTGTTGTGCAGCCGCCCCGCGGTGTCGATCAGCAGCAGGTCCGCCCCCTCCGCCCGCGCCCGGCTCAGCGCGTCGAACGCCAGGCCGGCGGCATCGGCGCCCGCCGCGCCGGCAATCACCTCGCACCCGGTGCGCTGCCCCCATATCTGCAATTGTTCCACGGCCGCCGCGCGGAACGTATCGCCCGCCACCATCACCACGCGCAGCCCCTGCTCGCGATACGCCAGCGCCAGCTTGCCGATCGTCGTCGTCTTGCCGGTGCCGTTCACGCCCACCACCAGCACCACATGCGGCTTGCGGGTCGGATCGATCGGCATCTCCAGCGCCACCGGCGCCAGAATGGCGGACAACTCCTCGGCCAGCGCGGCGCGGATTTCCTCCTCGCTCACCTCCTTGCCGAACCGCGTGCGGCGGAAGCTGGCGATCACCCGCGCCGCCACCGCCGGTCCCAGATCGGCCGAGATCAGCAGCTCCTCCAGCTCCTCCAGCGCCGCCTCGTCCAGCCGGCGCTTGCGGATGATCGCCGAGATCCCCTCGGACAGTTTCTGCGTGCTGCGCGCCAGCCCCTGCTTGAGGCGGGAGAAGAATGCGCCCAAAGCCATCACGCGGCCTCCGCCAGCAGATGCGTCGCGGTCGCCCCGGTCACCAGCGCCGCGACCACCTGCCCGGGCGCACACCCTCCCGCCAGACGCACGGGGGCAAAATGCTCGGAGTGCCCGGTGGCCTGGCCGTCGTCGTCCGCCTCGGTCAGCAGCGCGATCCGCGCGCCGACCTGCGCCGCGAGGAACCGCGCCGCCGCCGCCTGCCCAGCTTCCCGCAGCCGCGCCGCCCGCTCGCGCCGCAGCGGCTTCGGCACCGCTTGCATCCGCGCCGCTGGCGTGCCCGGGCGCTCGCTGTAGGGAAACACGTGCAGGAACGGCAGCTCGGCCTCGGCCAGGAAGTCCAGCGTCTCGCCGAACAGCGCCTCGGTCTCGGTCGGGAACCCGGCGATCAGATCGGCACCGATCGCGATCCCCGGCCGCAGCGCACGCGCCCGCGCGATCGTTGCCAGCGCATCCCCACGCAAGTGCCGCCGCTTCATCCGCTTCAGGATCAGGTCGCTGCCCGCCTGCAACGATAAATGCAGATGCGGCATCAGCCGAGGCTCCTCGGCCAGCAGCCGCCACAGATCGGCATCGATCGCCGCCGGATCGACCGAGGACAGCCGCAGCCGCCCCAACTCCGGCACCAGCGCCAGCAGCCGCCGCGCCAACTGGCCCAGCGAGGGCGCCCCCGGCAGGTCGCCGCCGTAGCTGGCGATGTCCACCCCGGTCAGCACCACCTCGTGATACCCCGCCGCCATCAGCGCGCGCACCTGCGCCACCACCGCGCCCATCGGCACGCTGCGCGACGGGCCGCGGCCGAACGGGATGATGCAGAAGGTGCAGCGATGATCGCAGCCCTGCTGCACCTGCACGAAGGCGCGGGCGCGCCCGGCGAACTCGGTGACCAGGTGCGCCGCGGTCTCCCGCGCCGTCATGATGTCGGCGACGGCCGACGGCGCGCCGGGCGCCCAGCTCGCCGCCAGCAGCTTCTCGACGTTGCCCAGCACGCGCGTCACCCCGGGCAGCCCGGCCCAGGCCTGCGGCTTCAGTTGCGCCGCGCAGCCGGTGACGACGATGCGTGCCCCGGGCCGGGCGCGGTTGGCGCGGCGGATCGCCTGGCGTGCCTGGCGCTCGGCCTCCGCGGTTACCGCACAGGTGTTGACGATGATGGTGTCGTCCAGCCCGCCGGCCTCGCCGGGCCCGGCGCGGGACGTGAGATCGCGCATCACCTCGCTCTCGTAGGCGTTCAGCCGGCAGCCGAAGGTCAGGATCTCGACGCTCATGGCGGGTACGCCGCCAAATCGACGCTGCCGGTGAAGGCGGTGGCGACCGGCCCGGTCATCAGCACGTGCCCGGCTTCGCGCCCTCCGGTGTCATCGCGCACGTCCTCGCGCCACTCGATCTCCAGCGCGCCGCCGTCCACCACCACCGTCGCCCGCCGCCCCGTCAGCCCGCGCCGATGCGCGTTGACCAGTGCCGCGCAGGCGCCGGAGCCGCACGCCAGCGTCAGCCCCGCCCCCCGCTCCCACACCCGCAGCCGCAGCCGGTCGGGTGCCAGGACTTGGGCAAAGCCGATATTGGCGCACTCCGGGAACAGCGCGTCGTGCTCCAGCGCCGGACCCAGCGTCAGGATCGGCAGGTCGTCCACGTCGTCCACGAAGAACGTCGCATGCGGGTTGCCCATGCTGCACGCGGCCGGATCGGCCACGGTGCCGAGCGCCAGGTCGAGGTGCAGCGTGTCCATCGGCCGTGCCAGCGGCACCTCGGGCCAGTTCAGCCCCGCCGGCCCCATGTCCACCGTCACCCGCCCGTCGGCCAGCAGCTCGGCCGGCAGGTTGCCCGCAGCGGTGCGGATCACCTGGTGCCGCCGCCCCGTCTCCTGCGCCAGCCGCGCCACGACGCAGCGCGTGGCGTTGCCGCAGGCGCCGGCCTCCGCTCCGTCGGGGTTGCGGATGCGCATGAAGGCGTCGGCGCCGGAGCCCTCCGGCGCCGGTTCGATGATGATGAGCTGGTCGCAGCCGATGCCGCGCCGCCGGTCGGCCAGCGCCGCCGCGCGGGCCGCGGTGATGCCGAGCGCTACGGCGCGCGCGTCGAGCACGACGAAGTCGTTGCCGCAGCCATGCATCTTCACGAAGCCGGTGATCATGGCGCCTTATATGGGCCGGCGCGGTGTGGCGGAAGGGCGTGCCGGGGCAATCGGGGGAACTGAAAGAAAGCCGGGACTCCGCCCTGCGCTACCGGCGAGATGGATAACACTTTAGACCGGCGACCTGGTACACCCCGCCGGAAGCGGCGACTCCGTTCGGATGGGCCGAAAAGGAAGGCCTCAGCCTGGTACGCAGAACCGGCCCAAATGGGTTCAAACATCCGGCTGGAAGTACCAGCTAGCCGGGCTGCACCGGGACAAGCCCCGGCGGGGTTCCAGGGGCAGAGGCCCGGGCCCTCCGTTGCTCGGCTGCGCTTGACCCCGAGGCGCCGAGCGGGCATCGAGGCGCCCCTTGTGTTTGCCCGGGAGCGCCTGAATGAACCGCCGTAGCCTGATCTTGCGCCTTGCGGCCGCCCCGGTGGTGCTGGCGGCCGGCCTGACCCGGCAGGCCTCGGCCCAGCCGAAGCTCGATCCGCAGAACACCCTCTATCTCGACCTGAAGACCGGCCGGGTGGTGATCGAGTTGTTCCCCGATCTCGCCCCGAAAACGGTGGCGCAGATCAAGACGCTGGCGCGCCAGGGCTTCTATGACGGCACGCCGTTCCATCGGGTGATCGAGGGTTTCATGGCGCAGGGCGGCGACCCGACGGGCACCGGCACAGGCGGATCAAAGCTGCCCGACCTGCCGGCGGAATTCACCAACAAGCGCCATTTCCTGCGTGGCACCTGCGGCATGGCGCGCACCTCGGATCCGAACAGCGGCAACAGCCAGTTCTTCATCATGTTCGCCCCGGCGCCGAATCTCGACGGCAAGTACACCATCTGGGGCCAGGTGGTGCAGGGCATGGACCACGTCGACCAGATCAAGCGCGGCGCCGGGCCCAACGGCGAGATGGCGGGGGCGCCGGACCGGATCGTGCACATGCGCGTGGCGGCGGACGTGAAATAGCGCTACCCCGCCCCAATCGGGCTGGCCCGAGGCGGTCTGGCCCCGCGGCTGTCTGCCTCCGGGGCTGGCTTGCCGTTGTGACCACAACAGTTTCGTAGGAGTGATTTGATGAGCGGCAGCACCGACACCACGCTCGACCCCGAGAACACGCTGTATCTGGACATCAAACCGGGCCGGGTGGTGATCCGCTTGCTGGCCGACATCGCGCCGGCGCATGTGGCGCAGATCAAGACCCTGGTGCGCCGCGGCTTCTACGACGATACGCCGTTCCATCGGGTGATCGAGGGCTTCATGGCGCAGGGCGGCGATCCGACCGGCACCGGCACCGGCGGCAGCGATCTGGACAACATCCGGGCGGAGTTCACCGACCAGGCGAAGTTCGAGCGCGGCACCTGCGGCATGGCCCGCTCGCAAAGCCCGCACAGCGCCAACAGCCAGTTCTTCATCATGTTCGAAGCCGCCTCGCACCTGAACGGCCAGTACACGATCTGGGGCCAGGTGGTCGAAGGCATCGAGTTCGTTGACCAGATCAAGCGCGGCAGTGGCGGCGGCGGCACCGTGTCGGACCCGGACCGGATCGTGAAGTTCAGCGTCGCGGCGGACAACGCATAGACCGGATTTCTCACACTGTCGCGGGAGGATGGCGAGGGGCATTGGCGTGCCCAACGATCCCATCGGCGATTTTGCCCCGTCGCCAATCCAGGTTGGAGTCGCAAGGCGTGGAGGCCGTTTGGCGCGGCAAGGCCCGAGCCAGTACCCGCCAGAGGTTGCGAAATCCGCACTGGCGCGGTGGCGATTCGCTTCTGGCGCTTGACCCGCGGTGCGGCTTGGCGTTCAAGGCGCCGCGTCGTATGTCGCGTCCCGGCGAGCCCGTAGCTCAGGTGGTAGAGCACGAGACTTTTAATCTTGGGGTCGTGGGTTCGAGTCCCACCGGGCTCACCAACGAAATCAACGACTTTCGGGGGGCGGCGCGCGCGGCGCCGCGGCGCTTCCCACGCCCTTCCCCCGAAATCGCCCCCGGACGCGGCCGATCTCCCAGTGGGACGGGCATCGCGCGGCGGGCGCGCGGCGGCGCACCGCGACGATAACTCACCTGCCGTTCACCACGGTAGAGCCCAATTCGCGTTCCCATCCAGGCAGCAGCAGTCAGGCGGATGGCCGGTCGAACAGCCATGGCACGCGGTTGCGCGTCTTCATGGAAGTTGTTATTAATCTTCTCGAAATAGGTGCCACGCGAGCGAGCGCCTGCATCCGAGATACCAGAAGATTGCAGACGTGGGAGGGATCTTCCCTGTGGCGTTCAACCGGGTTCCCGCGATGAATGGCATCTATTTCTGGAAGTTTAATAACAGCGCGGTCCGCGCTTCTGCGGCCGGGAATGGGATGGAGGGGCAGACCGCCTATGCCTGGGACAAAGGTAGGCTGGTTTCGCCTCGATGCAGCTCGCCGGCTTACCATTGCCGGCGCGTCCCTTGGACAGAAGTTCTCGGACCGACGCGATGCGTCGTGGCCCGCCTCTATCCCGCAGCGTGCTGCCGCCATGGCCGGTCTTGATGCTGATGTTAACCGCTTCAGTCATTATGGCACTGACTGAGACGACCGTAGGCTACCACATTGTCCATCTAGATGGCTTGATCGATCCCGACAGCTACATGCAAATCGTCAGAATTCGCGATGGGTTACACGCCGGCTGGTTTACCCACGTCGTCACAGCCGATAACGGCGGCAAAGGCACGGTAATCTACTGGTCGCATCTGATCGATGCCATTGTATTGGCGCTACGAGCGCCGTTGCGGCTGTTCCTAAACGATCAAGCCGCCTTGTTTGTAGCAGCGGCTACTACCGGACCGATATTTGCCGCGCTTCTTGCTGCTGTATTGGTATGGGCCCCGTCGCCTCTTGTACATCCTCATTGGCCGTGGCTGTGGACTGCCCCCCTTGCCGCGTTGCTTTCCCCCGCAATTTTCATCTATGGCCTGCTCGGATACGTTCATTATCACCTGCCGCTCATCCTTATGGCCGCGTTGGCCGCAGCTTGCGCCGGGCGCGCCACAACCGGGCGTGCGGACGCAGGATTCTGGTGTGGTATTTCGTCAGCAGTTGGCATCTGGTTAAGTCCCGAGGCGCTGCCCTATGTGCTGATGGCCATGGGCGCGATCGGCGTAGCGTGGTGTTTGCGACCCGCAGCGCTGGCCAACGCCCTCAAGGCGTGCGGGGCCGGTTTTGGCGCAGCGACGGCTGCTGCGGTGCTGATTGACCCACCGTACGGCGGTTGGCTGTCGCCAGAAATCGACTGCATCTCAATCGTGTACGCGGTTCTCGCGGCCCTAATCTGTGGTGCTGCTTGGTTATTGATCCCGGTAGGGCGCTACACGACCTCGGTGTGGACGCGTTCTTTTGGTTGTCTGCTGATCTGCTTGGCCATCATGGGCCTCTGGCTCTGGTTCTACCCAAGCATAACCCATGGCCTGGGGGGGCTTGTGCCACCCGCTGATACCGTTGCTTTTTTCGGCGCGATTACCGAAATGCAACCTGTTGGCGGCAACGCGCGTGGCATCGGCCTGCTGATGACCGGGATGCTCGCCGTACTTTCGGCAATTGGTCTCGCTTGGCATAGGCGAAGTATATTGTGGGCATATGCGGCTATATGTGGTGTGGTTGTTGTCGTTCTGGCGGAGATGTACATCAGGTTTCTAGGATATTCGGAAGCAATCGGCGCCCTTATGCTCCCAGTCACAGTAGTATTTGTGGGTTCATTGCAAAATCTACCAGATCGACGGCCCTTATTGCGACTGGCGGCGGTAGTGGTGTTTCTTTTTGGGCCGGTGGCCACGCTGGCCCTGGCAGGCAAAGAGAACCGGACCTATCCCTTGCATGACTGCCATCTCGCAAAAATCCTGCCAATTCTGCGCCAAGAGAAGCATGCGATCGTGCTGACGGAAATCAGCGATACCCCTGAGATACTCTGGCGTGCGCCGGTACGAACTGTCGGTTCTCTGTATCACAAAAGCATCGAGGCGTTCATGCGAGCAAGGAACGCCTGGCGAACGGGCCCGTCGGACGGCGTGCCACAGGCTGTGCTGGCGACGGGTGCTACGCACATCCTGGCCTGCGATTTGACTGGCCGTTGGTCCTTTATCAGCGATTTGCCTCCTTCCACACTCCAAGACAGACTAGCCCGGCACGACGTGCCGTCATGGCTACATGAGGTCGGTCACGGCGGAGGATACTATCTTTACCGTATCGATAGGAAATCTTCGGGGAGCTCATAATGGCGCAAGCACCACCGCGTATCGGCGAGCGTGATCGCCATTCCAAGGAAGCGCGCCCTGGTAGTATTCGAGGCCTCTGATCGGCGCGGTCTGGTTACCGTCGGGACTCAGGCGGCGATAGCCTCGCGGCGCCGCCTCATGCCAACTCAGGCCGTCTACCATCACCGCGCGCCGGATCCTGGCATAGAGTTCCACTGTAAACATCCTTCCAGCCCCTCCATGCCCGGCAGGGACATCAAGGAGACCTATCAGGACCGGTACAGCTTGGCACCGCTTTCACGGCACGATCACAACCGGTGCAGTGGTACACTTTGCGACCGCTGTTCATACCCGCGGGGGCAACGCTGCGGACCCACGGTCAGGCGGCTCCAGATCCGCCAGAAGCCGGTTATCGTAGGGCACGCCTGGCGCCGTCCAGCACGATTACGCCGGTCCGACGGCTTTCCGGCCAGGGTGCAGCCTGCGCGCCGCTGGAGGCGTATGCGGAGGCGGCGGAGTAGCTAACTGTCCAGCCTGCGTCCCCGCGCGGCGACGCGGCTGACATAGATGGTCAGCGCGATGGTCGCCATCGCGCTGACGCCGAGCAGCGTCCAGTGCACCCGCGCGGCGTCGCGCTCCGACGTCGCGAGGCCAGCCCTGGCGAAGCTGCCGAGCATCACATAACCGAACAGCGCCGGCAGGGCCGCCAGCGTGCCGAGCGCGTAGCCCCGCGACGATACCGAGGAAAGCCCCAGCGCGTAGCTTGTCGCGGCGAACGGCATGATCGGCGAGACGCGCAGCAGGCAGACGAGTTTCCAGCCGCCGCGTTCAAGCGCCGCGTCGAAGCCGCGCATTTGCGGACGGCGCGACACCATGCGGGCGATCCAGGGCCGAAACAGGGATCGGCTGAGCCAGAACGCCAAAATCGCGCCCAGGAACGTGCTCGCAGCGGCAAGGGCGAAGCCGATCGTCAGCCCATAGAGGACACCAGCGGCGACGCCCATCAGCGAAGCCGGCAGAACCCCGCTCATGGCAACCACAACCTGCAAGGCGACCAGCCCGATCCAGCCCGACGCACCGAGCGCGCGGATCGCATCCAACACCATGTCCACCCGTGCGGTGCTACCCGCCAGCCCGGCGTGCAGAACGACATAGGCCGCCGTGAGCACGACGAGGACCGCCAGCGTAATCGCGACGCGGCGCAGCGTCATCCTCTACGTATCGCCCGTTGTGTCGGCGAAGAGATCAGAATGGATCAGGCGCATGCGATGTAGCCGGTACGCGGCGGAGGTCTGCAAGACGCCCAGGCCGTAGACGATGCTGCGCCGGAGATTGATTGAGGACGCCTCCGGGAAATAGCGAGTGGGGCAAGATATCTCGCCGATCCGGAAACCCCAGTGGATCGCCTGCACGAGCATCTGATTGTCAAACACGAAATCGTCGGAGCAGCGCGACAACGGCAGCGTTTCGAGAACCCTGCGGCTCCAGCCGCGATAGCCGGTGTGGAACTCCGACAGCTTACGCGCAACCGCGAGGTTCTGTAGCAACGTGAAAATCCGGTTGGCGACGTATTTGTAGGGCGGCATGCCGCCCGCCAGAGCACCGCGCCCCAGAATACGCGAACCAAGTACGACGTCGAACTCGTCCGAAGCAATCATCGACGCCATCGCAGTCACAAGTTTCGGCGCATACTGGTAGTCTGGATGCAGCATCACGACGATGTCGGCGCCGCGTTCAAGTGCCGCGGCATAGCATGTCTTCTGATTGCTCCCGTAGCCGCGGTTGCGGCTGTGTACAAGGGTGTGGATGCCGAGCGCCGCGCCAGGGCCGAGGTGTTGTCCGAACTCGCATCGTCCGTGAGGATGATGTCGTTAACGATGTCCTTCGGAATCTCATCGAACGTACGCCGCAGCGTCTGCGCGGCATTCTACGCGGGCAGGATGACGGTGATCTTCTTTCCGGCGATCACGACGGTCAGGGCACCAGCTTGACGAGGACCATCGGCGACAGCCCGGGTGGATGGATCGGAAACGCCATACGCGTGCCAGGTGGTGCCGCCTCGAACGCGCGGGCGCGCTCGATGAAGTCGGTGCGCAGGATCGGCCGTTCCTGCCGGTCATGCGGAACGGCCCACAGCAGCAGCACGAGCAGAAGCGCCACGCCGATCCCGCGCAGCCAGCAATTGCGGTCGGCGGCCAGCGTGAACAGCACGCCGATCCAGGCCAGCATCGGGATCATGCACCAGCCGTCGTCGCCCCACAGTTCCGCGCGCAGCAGCATCTCGGGCTTGCGCGACAGCACAAGTGCCGCAAACAATAGGCCGAGTAACGCAAGCGCCCAGGGCGAGGGCGCCGAAGCCTTG
>CAWKAN010000021.1:0-193464 GCA_963847615.1 uncultured Alphaproteobacteria bacterium | reverse complement strand
CTTGAAAGGAGGTGATCCAGCCGCAGGTTCCCCTACGGCTACCTTGTTACGACTTCACCCCAGTCGCTAACCCGACCGTGGTCGGCTGCGTCTCTTGCGAGTTCGCGCACCGGCTTAAGGTCGAACCAACTCCCATGGTGTGACGGGCGGTGTGTACAAGGCCCGGGAACGTATTCACCGCGGCATGCTGATCCGCGATTACTAGCAATTCCACCTTCATGCACCCGAGTTGCAGAGTGCAATCCGAACTGAGACGGCTTTTCGGGATCAGCTCGACCTCGCGATCTGGCTTCCCGCTGTCACCGCCATTGTAGCACGTGTGTAGCCCAGGACATAAGGGCCATGAGGACTTGACGTCATCCCCACCTTCCTCCGGCTTGTCACCGGCAGTTCCTTCAGAGTGCCCACCCAAACGTGATGGCAACTGAAGGCGAGGGTTGCGCTCGTTGCGGGACTTAACCCAACATCTCACGACACGAGCTGACGACAGCCATGCAGCACCTGTGCAGTAGGCCCTTGCGGGAATGCCCATCTCTGGACACGGCCTACCCATGTCAAGTCCTGGTAAGGTTCTGCGCGTTGCTTCGAATTAAACCACATGCTCCACCGCTTGTGCGGGCCCCCGTCAATTCCTTTGAGTTTCAACCTTGCGGCCGTACTCCCCAGGCGGTGCGCTTATCGCGTTAGCTACGACACTGAGTGACTAGGTCACCCAACATCCAGCGCACATCGTTTACGGCGTGGACTACCAGGGTATCTAATCCTGTTTGCTCCCCACGCTTTCGCGCCTCAGCGTCAGTATCGGACCAGGTCGCCGCCTTCGCCACCGGTGTTCTTCCCAATATCTACGAATTTCACCTCTACACTGGGAATTCCACGACCCTCTTCCGAACTCAAGCAAACACGTATCAAGCGCAGTCCCCAGGTTGAGCCCAGGAATTTCACGCCTGACTATGTCCGCCGCCTACGCGCCCTTTACGCCCAGTCATTCCGAGCAACGCTAGCCCCCTTCGTATTACCGCGGCTGCTGGCACGAAGTTAGCCGGGGCTTCTTCTACGGGTACCGTCATCATCGTCCCCGTCGAAAGTGCTTTACAATCCGAAGACCTTCTTCACACACGCGGCATTGCTGGATCAGGCTTGCGCCCATTGTCCAATATTCCCCACTGCTGCCTCCCGTAGGAGTCTGGGCCGTGTCTCAGTCCCAGTGTGGCTGATCATCCTCTCAGACCAGCTACCGATCGGAGCCTTGGTAGGCCGTTACCCCACCAACAAGCTAATCGGACGCAGGCTCCTCCATCGGCGCTCTCGCAAGCTTTGGACCCCGGTCTCGCAACCAAAGTCGTCATGCGGTATTAGCCGCAGTTTCCCGCGGTTGTCCCCCACCATTGGATAGATGCCTACGCGTTACTCACCCGTCCGCCACTGCCTGGAGTTGCCCCCAAACCGTGCGACTTGCATGTGTTAAGCATGCCGCCAGCGTTCGCTCTGAGCCAGGATCAAACTCTCAGGTTCATCTCCATCCCAATCCAGCAACCTCGGCCAAAACCAAAGCCACCAAACCAGAACTTCAACGAACAGACCCAAACTCAACTGTCAGGACCCCCGGGCAACCCATCACTGGATCACCCAAGAATAACCTTCAAAGCGTTCGTAACGCATAAAAAGAATACGTATCCAACGCCCCAATCCAGCCAAGCCAGGCCAGCTCATAGCCAACCTGAACCTCAGCCAAACCAATCAGACAGCCCCACACTCGCGCGTGGAAATGTCCCAAGGACGCCGCCAACGTATCCCTTCCTAGCCTATGTGATTGTCAAAGAGCGTCCCCGAGACGGGGCCGCCGCGAACCAGACCGGTCCGCGGCGGGAGGCGCTTTCTAGTCGCCCCCCCCAGCAGTGTCAACGACGTGTCACACTCATTCCACATAGCCGACGGACTTTCGATAAGTCCCTGATAACACCACGAAACACCACCAACCTGCGGGTCCGATGAGCGCCCGATGCCACATCGCGACCCCTCGGCCAGCCATGTGCCGCCCGCATGCCACCCGTCCGTACAGCCCGCCACCAGATCCGCCTTGCGCAACGCGGCGAAGGTCAGCAACCGTTACGCATGACCCTGATCATCCGCGACAGCGCCGAGGCCGACCTATCCGCCATCACCGCCATCTACGCCCACGCGGTCCAGACCGGCACCGCCAGCTTCGAGTACGACCCGCCGGATAGCGCCGAAATGGCCCGCCGTCGCGCCGCTATCCGCCGCAACGGCTTGCCCTACCTGGTCGCCGAACAGCACGGCACGGTGGCCGGCTTCGCCTACGCCAACACCTACCGCGCCCGCCCGGCCTACCGGTTCTCGGTCGAGGATTCGATCTACATCGCCGCCGACCGCCAGGGCACCGGAATCGGCCGCCAGCTCCTGACGGCGCTGCTGCAACGCTGCGAGGCACTCGACCTGCGCCTGGTCATCGCCGTCATCGGCGATCAGGCCACACTGCCCAGCATCCGCCTGCACGCAAGCTGCGGCTTCACCCTGGCCGGCACACTGCCAAATGTCGGCTGGAAACACGGGCGCTGGCTCAATTCCGTGTTCATGGTCCGCCCGCTGGGCCCCGGCGCCACCACGCCGCCGCGGGCCGGTGGTTGAAGCACGGTCGGGGCTTCGCCCCGGACCCCACCAAGGGGCGCTGCCCCCCATGGTACCATTGGGAAACCCCGCCAAGGGCGAGCCCTTGGAACCCTTCACTGGGAGTGTGGGGAGGGGGAAGGGGGCGTGTGGGCGAGGTCGACCTCGGGGCAGGCGGCGGCGTAGCTGGCGATCAGCGGCGACAGGCGCAGCGCCGCCGTGGTTTCCAGCGCGCCGATGCTCAGCGGGCCGCGCGGCAGGCCGTCGTCGCGCACGGCGCGGGCGGCGTCGGCCAGCAGCCAGGCCAAGCGCCGCGCGTAGGGCAGCAGCCGTTGCCCGGCCTGGGTCAGCGCCACGCCGCGGCTGTGGCGCACGAACAGCTGGCAGCCGAGCTCGGCCTCCAGCGCGCGGATGCGGGCGGTGACGTTGGACTGCACGGTGTGCAGCTCGGCGGCGGCACGGTTCATACCGCCGGTGCGCGCGACGGCGTCGAACATTTTCAACCCGGCGGTGTCCATGCTGCGGCCCCTTCCGCTATCACTTTTGCCGATGGCTTCTATCACCAGCAATCGTTTGATTGCACTGGCGGAGGCCGCTAAGCCGCGCCCCATGTCAGCTTGCAGCACGACCGAACGGTCACCGGTTGCCATCGCGCTTGGCGGGCTGATCGCGATGGCGGTGGGCATCGGCATCGGCCGCTTCGTCTACACGCCGATCCTGCCGCCGATGCTGGCCGCGCTTGGCCTGAGCAAGTCCGCCGCGGGGCTGATCGCCTCGGCCAATTTCGCCGGCTATCTGGCCGGCGCGCTGGGCGCGACTCGCGCGACGTTGCCCGGGTCCCGCCGCGCCTGGCTGCTGGGCGCGCTGCTGGCCAGCGCCGCGACCACCGCGGCGATGGGGCTGACCACGTCGTTCGCCGGTTTCCTGGTGCTGCGCTTCCTCGGCGGGGTGGCGAGCGCGCTGGCGCTGATCCTGGCCTCGGCCCTGGTGCTCGACCGGCTGGCGGAAGCCAGGCGGCCGGGGCTGATGGCGCTGCACTTCGCCGGGGTCGGCGCCGGCATCGCCGTCTCGGCCGCGCTGGTGGCGGCGCAGTTCGCCGCCGGAGCGGGCTGGGCGGCGATGTGGCAGGCCAGTGGGGCGGTATCGCTGCTGGGCGCGCTGGCGGTGGCCCTGCTGGTGCCGGCGGGGCGGGAACCGAGCGCCGTGCCGCGCGCCGCGCCGGGCGGCGGGCATGATCCGCGGCTGCGGCGGATCACGCTGGCCTATGGGCTGTTCGGCTTCGGCTACGTGATCACCGCAACCTTCCTGGTGGCGATCGTGCGCGCCACGCCGGCGATCCGTGCGCTGGAGCCGGTGATCTGGATCGTGGTCGGGCTGGCCGCGGCGCCCTCGGTCGCGTTCTGGGGCTGGCTGGGCCGGCGGATCGGCATTCCGGCCGCCTTCGCGATCGCCGCGCTGGCCGAGGCGGTCGGCGTGCTGGCCAGCGTCGCCTGGCCGAGCGTGGCGGGGATTTGCCTGGCGGCGCTGCTGGTGGGGGGCACCTTCATGGGGCTGACGGCGCTGGGCCTGGTGCGCGGGCGCGAGCTGGCCGAATTGGAGATGGGCCAAGCGGGGACGGATTTGGGGCAGATGCCCCGGGGGAAGACGGTATCGCGTGATCCGCGCCGGGTGCTGGCGGCGATGACCGGGGCGTTCGGCGTCGGGCAGATCGTCGGGCCGACGCTGGCCGGGGTGCTGTCGGACGCGCTGGGCGGGTTCGCGGTGCCCTCGGTGATGGCGGCCGGGGCGCTGGTGCTCGCGGCCTGGCTGGCGCGGCGGTAGCGCCGGTTCGGGGCGAACGGGACAGCGCGGCAATCCAGGGCGCACTGCGCCGCGTCGCCGTCCGAGCATCCAGGCCGCGGGGGGCGGGACAGGGATGGTGGCGATGATCATGATGATCTTCGCCTCCGTGCCGTAGCTTGGCGCGGTGCAGACGGTTGCGCTGGTGGCGCCTGTGGTCGCGTCGAGGCATTGGCACACTGTGCTGGGCGTGGGCGACACCTGCCACCGCCTGGGCGGCGCGTTCAGCACGGTGTATGGGATGCCGGTCGGATCGGTGGGATAGTCAGCAGCAGACTGATCCTCGTCGGCCCCGCAGGTCGGCGTGAATCGCCGGGTTAATGGAACCCAAGCTCGGCAAGGTATGCCGCGGCAAGCAGGGCCACCTCGCACAGCGAAGAAACCGGCCGGCTGGGCCAGATGGCGGCCAGACGCAGACCGACCGGGCTTGCCGGCACTGCTATCCTGCTCGCCCCAACCCCGGTCTGAACCGCCGGCCGGTTCATCCTGTCATTCGAAATACCTATCCCGGGCCAAGGCGCTATAGCGCAACACACGCCTGCACCCGTGCGCGAAGTGGCGCTGATCGCGCGACACAGCCTGCAGGCGCGGCGTACCACATGCCGCGAACTCCATCATTCCGGCTAACACTCTCCTCCCGGTGGCGAAGCTGCGAGGCAGGCGGCGGGAAGCAGCCGCGGGTTGGTCAAACTATAGGCGATGTTCTGAAACATCGCGGTCAGGGCCGTGATCTTCGGGTGATCGGCCGATTGGCAGCCGCTCGCGTTGTCGGCATAGAACTTTGTCGGATCGGTGACATGAGTACCTGCCGTGGCCCCCGGAACGTTGGCGATCTGGCTCATGACGTAGCAGGCGTTGGCGTAAGATCCTGTGTCCGTAGTGCAACCTCCGGTCGCCGCGGTGCCATAGGAAATCGCGTACACCCAGGTGCCCGCACCCGCCGCGGCCTGGGCCGCCGTGACAGCCGCCTTGCACTCGTTGCTGGCAGTCGTGGTCGACCAGTTCGGTCCCTGGGATACCATATTAACCTTGCCACTTGCGGAAGTAGCATTGGCTTCCCCGTCGCTGAGCAGGATGATCACGTTCCGCACACCTGACCGGGCATTCGCTGTCAGTTGCTGCTGGGCGACTATGATCGCATCGGCGTAGAAGGTGGCGAACCCGCCCGGCGATTTGAGGGTCTGCAAACAGCCGACGAGGTCGGAAGCCGCATTCAGAGTGGTCGCTGCGTCAGACGTCTTGTAATCGCTCGACAGCGGAATGATCTGGTAAACCGGCGGCCAGACAGCGATGGAGTTGCCGCTCCCGATGGTATCGCCCGCCGTCGGTGTCGTGCTCATGAGCGCCGTCGTGGTGGTCTTTGACTTGATGTAGGTGTTGACCTGGATGTACGACGGGTTCGTCATGTCGGTCACCAAGGCCACGTTCCCGGTGTTGTTCCCGGTATTGAAGGCCGGCGTTGCCGCGAAAGTCAGCGTGGTGGTTGTGGTCGTTTTGCTGGTCTTTCCCGTGACCCCCGCATACGCCACCGTTGCGAGGCTGCCGCAAGCGGCGCCTGTCGGGGCGACCCCCACCCCGGGGAACTGCAGCAGCGCTGCCTCGTCATAGGGATTCGCGACGTTGTGGTTTGCCACTGCGCCGCAACTGGCGCCGGGGTTGTTGCTCGCATAGGTGCAAGGCCAGAGGTCGGCCAAAAGCGCCTCGAAGCCACCGATTGCACACCCGAGTCTCGTCGCGCCGCAGACGGCGTCGTTGCTGCCCATCGATGCGGTCGCATCGACGATGAACATCACGTTGAGCGGCGGCAGCGCCTGACCCGCCATGAGCGCGGTCGCGCCGCTCGTAAGATTGATCGAATGGAACCCCAATATCCCGGCAAAGTACAGCGGGATGGTCGCCGTCTGTATTACCTGGACGCCGTTTACGGACGTGTTCGGGGTCTGATTGGTGGTGCAGGCAAGTCCGGAGGCCGCGGCATGCGAGAAGCAGAGCAACTTCGGATATCCGGATACCATCGTGGTGGTGACACCACGGATATAGTTCTTGTCCGAAGCGGTTACGGAGCTGTACAAGGCTGCTGTGGTGAGCGGTGTCCCCCCCGTACCGATGTCCTTGGCTGCTGCCAACGCCGCCGCTTGGGACGACGCCTGAAGCTGGTTCCAGACCACGTAGGCACGGGCCGCGTCAACCGATACCGCCGCGAAGCCCAACAGTATAATGCCCGCGAGCGCCCCCACGAGGGCAGCGGCGCCGCGTTTGTCCCTGAGCATCCGGTAAAAGTAAGATCCGGGGTTCCAACTCATTGCACACGCTCCGTTTGTTGCACCATCATGGTGCAGTTGGGCAGCAGGTTAAAAACGATGTTAAGCGCGGCACACGAATACGTGAGTTGCACCGTCACGTACCCGCTGCCGCCGCTCAGCGCTGCCCCGCAGGTCGTCGAGCTTTTGTCGGTGCACGGCGACCCATTGACCGACGTGACGATCGTCAGCGGCTGCAGGTGGTGCGCCGCGAGGTTGATCGCGCTCACCGCGTCGGCATAGGGCGTCGCGTCCACGCCGGCGCTGAACGCGAACTGCTGTGCGCCGACGACGGCGGCATTGTTCAGCGTCAGGTATTCGCTCAGGGCCAAACCGAACTCGGCCCCGCCAAACACGATCAGCAGTAGCGCCGGGGCGATGAGGGCGAACTCCAGGGCGGCGACGCCCCGCCTGTCCCTTCCCCCGCACACGCCGCCGAGCAGACGAAGTCGGTTCAACATCGTGTCATCCCACCATCGCAGTCGGCTGGACTGGCGCGACCTTCGTGCCACTGGCCGCGCAGGGCAAGGCGGTTGCCCCACGGCCGCGTCGGCATCCAGGCCACCATCGCCCTCGTCGCATTGGCGGGGGTCGCCCCGGCCGTGAGGTGACCGATACCGGTGGAGGTGGCGGTGGTGATGGTGACGGCGCTGCTGCTATAGCCCTGGCGCGCGGTGGCTTTGCCGCCGCTGATGCTCGCGCTCTGGCCGAAGGCCAGGGCGATGGCGCCGGCCATGGCCGCGGCGTCGGCGGCGTTTTGGCCGTGGCGCTTCTCCATGTACCGGGCGCCGCCTTCGACCGCCAGGCCGGCAAGCCCGAACAGGACGATGGCGCTGAGAGAGAACAGCAGTGCGATGGCGCCGTGCCGGTCGTGCAGAAGTCTGGCGGCTCGACCGGCAGGTCTGTTGCGCGAAAGACACAGGCGACGGAAAGTTGTATTCCGCATGCTAGTGATCCGGAGGTCTCCAAAGCCGGCCGGGACTATGTCTTAATCGCCTAGCCGCCGCTCATTTTTTGGGTGGATAAGAGTTAACAAACGGTGTAAGAATAGTCAATAGGCGGTTAAGGCTGCCTGACTGTCAGCGCCAGAACGGTCGGTTCCCGAACGGTCCGGCGGGGATGGCTTGATGGGCACAACAAACATATGGAGAACGACTATGCTTGCTTATGTTCTGGGCTTGATCTCCGCCGCGGTGGCGGACCGGAAAGGCGTCACCGCGATGGAATACGGCATCATCGCCGCGGTGACCGTCGTCGTCGTCGGCGCCGCGATGGGCGGACTCAGCGGCAACCTGGCGACCCTTTGGGGCAATATCTCCAGCGCGCTCGGCAACGCCGTCTAGCGGCCCCAGGTCGCTGCAATCCGAAACGTCTCGACGCGGGCTGGGGAATAAAACCTCCCCAGCCTTGCGTTTGGGCTGGGCTGGCATGTGTCCAAAGCCCGGGGAATGCGAATGTCGGGTACGTAATCTGTGAGTTGGGTCACCGCAGCGATGACCGACCGGCAAGGTGTAACGGCGCTGGAATACGGCGGCATCGCTGCGATCAGCGTCGTCGTCGTGGGCGCGGCGGTGGGCGGCTTCAGCGGGAATCTGGCAACCATTTGGCGCGATATCTCCGCCGCCCTCGCTAACGCCGCCTGAACGAGCCCACTTGACGGCTGGGAAACAACCATCCCAGCTTCGCGGGCGGCAGGAGTCGCGTACCAGTTTCACCCGGCCTGCACAATCGGCGCCGGCTTGAACAATCAGCGAGGGCAAGCGTGCACTGGCAGCAGACCACTCTTTCGACCCTCTGGCTTGCCGCCGCCGCGATCCAGTTCGGATCGCTGCTGGTTGCGGCAAGGGCGGACCTGAACAGCCGGACCATTCCGGATGGCGCCTGTCTGGCGCTCGGGATCGCCGGGGCGACGACGCGGCTGCTCGCCGGCCCGCTGGCGCTTGCCGGGTCGGCGGCCTTCGCCCTGCTGCTGTTCGTTCTGCTGGTCCTGCTGCATGCCCGCGGCGTCCTGGGGGGCGGCGACATCAAGCTGCTGGTCGCGGCAACACTCGGCCAGCCGATCAGCGGCGCGGTCGGGCTGATCGCGGTGACCGCGCTGGCCGGCGGGGTGTTGGCCGTGCTGCACCTTGCGCTGCGGCGGCTGCCGCGGCCGGCGCACGCACCGGCGGGGTCGTTCTGGCCGCGCCGGGTCTATGCGGCGGAGCGCTGGCGCATCCTGCGCCATGCCCCGCTGCCCTATGGTATCGCCATCGCCTGCGGCGGCGTGTGGGCGCTGCTGACCAACCCAATGGGCTGAACGATGTCATTGCGCATTATGGTTATCGCGCTGATGCTGCTCACCGCGGCAGCGCTGGGAACGATCGCCTACCAGCTTGCCACGCCGGCGCGCGTCGCGCCGGCACCGACGGCGGCGTTGCCGCCGCCGCTGGCGGTTGGCTATCTGGTGGCCGCGCGTACGCTGCCGGCGGGCACCCTGGCGCGCGACGACGACTTCAACGTGAAACGGGCGGAGTCGGGGCAGATCCCGTCCGGCGCCTTCACCAACTCGCCGGAGGCGCGGGCCAGCCTGCGCGGCGCCCTGATCCGGGCCTATCTGGAAACCGGCGCGCCGATCACCGCCGACGACATCCTGCGGCCGCGCGATCGCGGCTTCATCGCCAGCGTGCTGGCGCCCGGCATGCGGGCAGTGTCGATCGGCGTCGATCCGGTTACCGGGGTCGCCGGCCTGATCTGGCCGGGTGACCATGTCAACGTGATCCTGACGCAGGACATGGCCGAAGCGCCGGTGGCCCGACGCGTGCTGAGCGAAACCGTGCTGAGCAATATTCGCGTCATCGGGATCGACCAGGCGATCGTGCAGGGCGCGCCCTCCAACGCGGCGGTAGCGGGACACCTGGCCCGCACCGTCACGCTGGAAGTCGCCCCCAACCAGGCCGAACTGCTTGCCGTGGCGGACCATCTGGGCAAGCTGTCGCTGGCAATCCGGGCGGCGGAGGACGCGCAGGGTCCGGTCGTTGCCGCAAAGCCGACGGTGTTCGGCGTCAACGTGTCGCCGGCGCTGTCCAATGCCAACGAGCCGGTCGGCGTGACGGTCCACCTTGTCCAGGGCGGGAATCGCAGCGAAGTGACCTTCAAATGAGCCGCCCGATGAGCCGCTGGCTTCTGTCCTTGGCAGTTGCATTGATGAGTTTCGCGTCCGTCGCCGGCGCTGCACCGCCGAAATCCGCGGCGAATGCGCCGCGGGCGCAGGCGCCGGCAACGCCGGCCACACCAGCGCCTGGATCCGAGGCGCTGCTGCTGAGCCAGCCGCTGACGATCGCCGCCGGGACCGGGGTGCTGCTGCATCTGACCCAGCCGGCGGCCACCGTGCTGTCGGCGGACCCGTCGATCGCGCGGGTGCAACCGGCGTCGCCGACCAGCCTGTTCCTGATGGGGGTGGCACCCGGGCGGACGACGGTGATCGCCACCGGCCAGAGCGGCTCGGCGATCGTGCAATACGACATCACCGTCACGTCGGGCGGCGCCCGCCCGGCAGCTTCGGGTGCGCGGGGAGCCCCGACCGGCCCGGCAGGGGTCAGCGCAGCGACGGCGGCGGCGGCGCAGGCCGCGATCGCGCAGTCGGTGACCGGTGGGCAAGGCGTGCGCGTCCGCGCCGCCGGCGACGACCTTGTGCTCAGCGGTACGGCGCCTACCCCGCTGGCGGCACAGCAGGCCGAAGCGATCGCCCACGCCTTCGTCGGCGAGAAGGGCGGCGTCGCCGACCGACTTATTGTACTTGGCAGCATCCAGGTGAACGTCCGGGTGCGGATTGCCGAGATCAATCGGTCGATCACCCGCCAGCTGGGCTTCAACTGGCAGGCGCTGGGCGCTGGCAACGGGTTTCGCTTCGGGCTGCGCACCGGCGCCGGGGTTATCTCTCCGGCGATCACCCCGCTGCTGCCGCTCGGCCTGTCGCCGCTCTCTTCTGGCGGCTACACGCCCAATCAACTTGGCGCGGGCTTCACCTCCGGCAATGGGTTGTGGGACGTTAACGCCGTGGTGGATGCGCTGGCGGCCGATCAGTTGATCACCGTCCTGGCGGAGCCGAACCTCACCGCGCTGTCGGGGGAGACCGCGAGCTTCCTGGCGGGCGGCGAGTTCCCGATCCCGATCGCCGGCAATACCTCCAACGGCTCAACGACGATCACGGTCGACTTCAAGGAATACGGCGTCAGCCTGGCGGTGGTGCCGACCGTGCTGTCGCCGACGCGGCTCAATCTGCGGGTGCGCCCGGAGGTCAGCCAGCTGTCCAACGTCGGCGCGGTCAGCGTGCCGGTCGCCGGCGGCACGCTGACCATTCCGGCGCTGACGGTGCGGCGGGCGGAGACGACGGTCGAGCTGGGCAGCGGCCAGAGCTTCGCGATCGCCGGCCTGCTGCAGAAATCCAGCACCGATGCGACCAATGCGCTGCCCGGCATCGGCGAGCTGCCGGTGATCGGGGCGCTGTTCAAGTCGAACGATTTCCAGCGCGGCGAGAGCGAGCTGGTGATCATCGTCACGCCGTATATCGTCCAGCCGGTGTCCGGCCCGCAGGCGCTGCACCTGCCGACGGATGGGTTCAGGCCGGCGACCGACCTGGACCGCATCCTGTTCGGGCGGCAACTGGCGCCCCCCGCCGCCGGCCCGCCGGTCGATGCCGGGTTCATCCTGAAATGAGGACGCTGATGCGACGCTGCCATTGGCTTGCGCTGCTGCTGCTCGCTGCGGCTTGCACACCGGACCATCCGTTTGACAAGCCGGGCACCTGGCGACTGCCCGAGAGCGGGGCGAACGAGGCCAATCTGCGGGCAATGGTCGTCAACCCGAAAGATCTGGAGGCGGGCGCCGGGGAGAGCGACTCGCTGGGGCCCGAAGCGGCGCCGCCGGTCAAACGGCTGCTGACCGGGCACCGCGCTCCGCTGCCGGCGGTCACTGCATCGCAGGTGGGCGGTGCGGCGGCGACGCAGGCGGCTCCGGCGGCCGGGGGAGGCAATGCTGGCGAATAACAATGAGTCGCTGAGGGTGACACTGGGCGGGCTGTCTCCGGCCGAGAGTGCGCGGCCGGAACGCACCGGATCGATGGAGCACCGGCGGATCGTCGCCTTTGTCGCCGACGAGGCGAGCGAGACGGCGCTGCGGACCGGGCTTGCGGGCATCGCCGAGGAACTCGAGGTGAGGCGCGGCAACCTGCGCCAGGCCGTGCGGTTCTTCGAGAACGACACCGCGGTGCGGGCGGTGGTCGTGGACATCTCCGGCATCGATGAGCCGGTTGCCGCGCTGGAGGAACTGGCGCGGGTCTGCCCACCGAACGTGCTGGTGACGGCGATCGGCGAGATCGCGGAGATCGAGTTCTATCGTCTGCTGGTGCAGAAGATGGGCGTCACGGAGTACGTGCCGAAGCCGTTGACGCGCGACGCGGTGCAGACGCTGCTGCGGCCGCATTTGTCGGGCGAGGGGGCCGACCAGACGGCGACCCGCGGCGGGCACATAGTCGCGGTGTGCGGCGCCCAGGGCGGTGCCGGGGCGACCAGCATCGCGGTCAATTTCGCCGTGGCGCTGGCGGATGCCGCGAAGGCCACCGTCGCCATGATCGACCTGCACCTGCAGAACGGCGAGATGGCGGTGCTGCTCGGCGTGCGCCCGGGCCCGGGCCTGCGCATCGCGCTCGAGGATCCGATGCGCGCGGACAGCCTGTTCCTGGAACGCGCGGCGATCGAGATCGATCAGCGGCTGCGGCTGATCGCGGCGGACGAGGCGCTGGATGCCGATCTGGAGGTGACCGAGGCGGGCGTGCGCCACGTGCTGGCGCTGGCAAGGCGCAGATACAACTTCATCGTTATCGACGTGCCGACGCCGCTGCCGCCGCAGATGCGCCCGGTGATCGCGCTGGCGCGGCACGTGCTGGTGCTGCTGGAACCGGAAGTCACCGGGCTGCGCAATGCCGCCGCGCTGCGCAAGATGGCCCTGTCGATCGCGGGGGCGAACCGGGTGTATACCATCCTGAACCGGGCCGACCGACCGGGCGGGCTGAGCCGGGCCATCGTCGAGAAGGGGCTGGGCGCGGTACCCGACCTGATCATCCCCGACCTGGGCAAACGCATGACCCAGGCGGTCAATCTCGGCGTTCCGGCGATCCACCGGATCCCGGCGCTGCGCCGGAGCCTGGCGCCGCTGGTGCGCGAAGTCGCCGGCATCGGGACCGGCCAGTCCCATTCCTGGCTTGGAGGGTGGTTCCGCAGATGAAGACGTTCGGCAAGCGCGACCTGGCGGCGCAGGACGACCCGGCAAGGCCGCTTCCGCCGGAAGACCTGATGATGTCGGTGGTGAAGGAGCGGCTGGACCGGCCGATCGCCCCGCTGCTGCGCGAGCGCGTGCTGAAGGAGATCGATCCCTCGGCGGCGGCCAGCCTGACGCCGGACGAGCTGCGCTTGCAGGTCGAGGAGGTGATCCACCAGATCGCCAACCAGGACAGGCTGGAGATTTCGGCGCAGGAGCAGGCCCGGCTGGCGGGAGAGCTGACCAGCGACATGACGGGCTACGGCCCGCTGCAGGTGCTGCTGGCCGACGACGACGTGACCGACATCATGGTGAACAGCCCGACCAGCGTCTATATCGAGCGGCGCGGCAAGCTGGCACTCTCCGGGGTGCGTTTCCGCGACGCCGAGCATATCGCCTCGGTGGCACAGAAGATCGCCGCGCGGGTCGGCCGGCGCATCGACGAATCGAGCCCGATGGTCGATGCGCGGCTGCCGGACGGCAGCCGGGTGAACGTCATCTTCCCGCCGCTGGCGATCGACAGCCCGTGCATCTCGATCCGCAAGTTCGCCGCCAAGAAACTCGATCTGACGGCCATGGTAGGCAACGGCACGATGACCGCCGGCATCGCCCGGCTGCTGGAGATTGCCGCGCGCTGCCGGCTGAACATCCTGATTTCCGGCGGCACCGGCTCGGGCAAAACAACGCTGCTGAACGCGATGAGCCACATGATCGACGTCAGCGAGCGGATCATCACGGTGGAAGACGCGGCGGAATTGCAGTTGCAGCAGCCGCACGTGATCCGGCTGGAGACGCGTCCGCCGAGCCTGGAGGGCACCGGTCAGGTCACGCAACGCGACCTGGTGAGGAACTCGCTGCGCATGCGGCCGGACCGCATCATCGTCGGCGAGGTGCGTGGCTCCGAGGCGTTCGACATGCTGCAAGCCATGAACACGGGCCACGACGGATCGATTTCCACCGTGCACGCCAACAGTGCCCGCGATGCGCTGACCCGGGTGGAGAACATGGTGCAGATGGGGCAGTTCAACCTGCCGCTGCGGGCGATCCGGACGCAGATCGTCAGCGCGCTGGACCTGATCGTGCAGGTGGAGCGGATGCGCGATGGGGCGCGCCGGGTGACGCAGGTGACGGAAGTGTGCGGCCTGGAAGGCGACGTGATCACCAGCAACGATATCGCGACGTTCGTGTTCGGGCACGAAGACGCGCAGGGCCGGCTCGTCGGCAAGTACAAGTCGCCGCATGCGTTTCCCGGCTTCCTCCCCCGGCTGGCCTATTATGGCCTGGACCGCGCCTGGATCGAGGCGGCGCGGGAGGTCTAGGGATGCCAAACGGAATCCTCGTCGCCGGCGGGTTGTTTGTTGTCGTACTGCTCGGCTGCATCATTGTGCTGTATGCGGATGCCCGCCAGAAGCGGCTGCTGCGGCAGTTGGAGGTGGCGGCACTGAGCCCCGAGGCGCCGGCGGCGGCGCCGCGCAGCATCCGACGGCAACGGTCGCGGGGCGGGCTGGGCCGTGCGGTCTTCCTGCTGTTCCGCTTCGACGCCGAAGCGCCGCGCCCGTGGCCGGCATGGCGGGTGGTGATGGTGGGCGTCCTGGCGGCTACGGCGGCGCTCGTCGGGGCGCGCGCCGCGCTGCCGCTCTGGTTGGCACCGATTGTCGGGCTGGTCACCGGGGTGGCTGTGGTACGCGGACTGTTCGGTTGGCTACAGGACCGCTACGCCGATCGCCTGCTGCGCCAGCTTCCCGACACGATCGAGTTGGTGGTGAGTGCGGTACGGGCCGGGCTGCCGGTGGCGGAGGCGTTCCGCGGCGTGGCAAATGAAATGCCCGAGCCGACGCGCGAGCAGTTCGCACACGTGGTCAGCGAGCTGGCGTTGGGACGCCCGATCGACGAAGCGCTGCTCAACCTCAACCGGCGTACCGGGGTCAGGGAATACGCGATGTTCGCGACCACCTTGGCGGTGCAAGCCAAGAGCGGCGGGCGGCTGGCGGAAACCATCCAGGGCCTGGGAGAAACCGTGCGGCAACGCATCGCCGTCGCCGGCAGGGCCAAGGCATTGGCGGCGGAAGCCAAGCTGTCCGCCCAGATTCTGGCGTCGCTGCCGGTGCTTACCGGTTTGGCACAGGCGTTCCTGCGTCCCGGTTACATGAACCCGCTGCTGGACGATCCGCGCGGACGGAAGCTGTTGGCGTACGGCGTGGCGTCCTTGCTGGTCGGCATCGCGACGATGCACCGGCTGGTCAAAAAAGGGACCAGCGTATGAGCCCGGATCGGCTGGTCCTGGTCTTCGGCCTGCTTGCCGGCGTGCTCCTGCTGGTCGGGCTGTCGGCGGCGCTGTTGCTGGCTGAAGCCCGGCAGCGCGATCTGCAGCAGCGCGTGTTCAATGTTTCCGGCCTGACCGACGCCGGCGCCAGCCAGACGGGCGGACGCGGCGGCACCCTGACCTGGCTGCTGCAGGGGTTCGGCGCGCGAGTCCGCCGCGGAACCCGCTTCTACTCGGACAAGGACCTCGCGGAGCTGCAGGGCGTCATCACCGCGGCGGGCCTCGATCCCAAGCGGACCCTGTCAATGATCGTCGGGGCCAAGGTGCTGCTTCTCGTACTCCTGCCGGGGATCATGGTCTTCGTCGCCATTACGCTGGGTTTCTCCTCGCAGCACCGTTTGCTGGCCGTCGGCGCCGGGGCGGTGGTGGGCATTCTTGCACCGGAAGTGGTGCTCAAGATGCTGCGGCGTTCCTATACCGAGGCTGTGCGCCGCGGAATTCCGGATGCGCTGGACCTGCTGGTCGTCTGCAGCGAGGCCGGCATGGGGCTGGAAAGCGCGCTGGAGCGGGTTGCGCTGGACATGCAACAGTCGAACCGGCCGATGGCGGTCGTCCTGGCCGGGCTGCTGGATGATATGCGGGTACGGCCTGACCGGCGAGAGGCGTTCGCCGCTTTCGGCCAGCGCGTCGGCGTGCCAGGGCTGCAAAGGCTCGCGACGATGTTGGGGCAGAGCCTGCAATATGGCACCCCGCTGAGCCAGGCGCTACGCGCGGTCGCCGCGGAACTGCGGCGCGAAAGCATGAGCCAGTTGGAGGAGAAGGCCGCCAAGCTGCCGGTGAAGCTGGTGATCCCGATGATCCTCTTCATCATGCCGTGCCTGTATGTGGTTCTCATGGGCGTCGCGATGCTGCGGCTGTACGATGCGTTCCATCTGTTCATGGGCAATATGCCACATCATTAGGTTTGGAAATTTCCAATGCGATGCCGCTTTTTGCAGATACGGATTGGGTTTGCTGGCGATGTGCGGTGGCCTTGCGGCCTGCGTGACGCAGCCGGTGACGCAGCAGCCGAAATTCGGCGAGGCGGAACGCATGCGGGTGGCGCAGGCGGCCGAACAATCGGGTGATTATTCTTTGGCTAACTCGATGTATGCCTCGGCATCGGCGGACGCGCCGGCGGATGCCGCCGCGCAGCTGCGCTACGCCGACGTGCTGGCGCGGCGCGGCAACATCACGCAGGCGCGCGACCTGCTGCTGCGGCACCTCGACACGGTATCGGATGTGACGGCACTCCGGCACGGCCTTGGCGCGGTCTACTTGCTGATGGGCAATTCGGCGCATGCGATCACCGAGTTCGACCAAGTGCTGGCGGCCCATCCGAACGACATGCGCGCAGTGGTGGACAAGGCCGTGGCGCTCGATCTGCAGGGGCGTCACGCCGACGCCCAGACGCTGTACCGTCGCGCACTCGCGGCTTCGCCGGGTGATGCGGTGGTGATCAGCGATCTCGCTTTGTCGATGATGCTCGACGGTCGCGCGAGCGAGGCCACCGCACTGGTGGCGCCGCTCAAGGATGCCGGCAACCTACCGCCGCGGGTCAGGACGAATATCGCCATCGTGCTGGCCGCGGGTGGAGACGTCGATGCGTCGCGGGAGGTGGTGCAGGACGCCGCCGCCGAGGGCGAGGTGATGCGGCTCGCCCGCGCCGTGCCGCAAGGGGCGGACGCGGGCACCGACGCGAAGCCGTAACACCGCCTGAGGCGGCACGCAGGGGAGGCGTGGATGCAAACCAGCCTGCGGCCGCTGCGAACGCCGCGATGTTGAATGGCGTCTTCCACCAGGCAGCGAAAGGATCGACTTTGCAACATCCTGGTCGGCCTCCGCCGGCCGTGACGTGGTGCGGTGCCGGTGGGTCGATCGTTTTGACAGCGGTTGTATACCAACCGTCCAAATCGCCGGACCTCCGGCCGTACCAGACCACCATGGCGGCAAAGCATGCGCCGGCAGAGGCGGCGGGCCGGCATGTCGGGGGCGAAGCGCCAATGCGGCACTCCTTCCGGCAGTCGGCGGCAGAGGCCAAATCCGTGACGTCCGCTCGCTCCTGGTATCGCTCGGCGTCGCCTGGTGGCCGCTCATGACGCGCCGGGACCGGCTGCGTTACGGGTCAAGCGACGATCCGCGGGCAAGCCGATACCCTGTGGCGCTGCTTCGCTCGCAATCGCGCTGACGCGGCTGGTCTCTGGTGCCGCATTTTCGGAAATACGAGACGCGCGTCTTCCTGGCAATTTCGCTGCTGCCGCCGATCGGCGGGTTGCTGGCGCTCTGGGTATTTCCCGGCCACAGCATGGCGGTCGCCACGCGCGATTTCGCCGCCATGTGGGCCGCCGGCCGGTTGGTCGTGGACGGCAGCATGCCGGTTCTGTTCGACCGGCCAGGCTTCAACGCGGCCTTGCAGACGATGCTCGGCAACGGATTTCCCCAACAGGTCTGGTCCTATCCGCCCCCCGCGCTGCTGCTGGCGGTGCCCTTCGCCGCGCTGCCCCTGCTGAGTTCGTTTGTGCTGTGGACGTTCGGGACCGCGGCGGCGCTGTGGCGGGCGTTGCGCATCGGCGGCCTGAGCCGCTCCGCCTCCGCCGCGGTCCTGTGCAGCCCCGCAGTCGCCGACAACGCCCTCGCCGGGCAGAACGGCGCCCTGACCGGAGCCTTGCTGCTGGGGAGCCTGCTGCTCGTGGACAGCCGTCCCGCCTTGGCCGGGATTCTCGCCGGCGCCCTGGCCTTCAAACCGCAGCTCGGCGTGCTCCTGCCGGTGTGCTTCATCGCCTCCGGCAACTGGCGGGCATTCCGGGCGGCCGCGCTGACCGCCGGCGTGATCGTCCTGGCCTCCGCCCTGCTGTTCGGGACCAGCGCCTGGAGCGATTTCTTCACCCGCACGCAGCCGACCCTGGCGGCGATGCTGGCGGAGCCATGGCGTGGCAGCCCGCCCCAACGGATATTCGCCAGCCCGCTGATGGCGGCCCGCGCGCTGGGTGCCAGCCTGCCTGTCGCCTACGGCTTTCAGCTGACCGTCTCGCTGCTGTGCGTCCTCCTCACATGGCGAGCCTGGAGGATGCGCGATCCCGATCCCACGGTGCGAATGGCGCTCACGGCGCCGCTCGCCCTCGCCGCCTCCCCCTGGGTGCACACCTACGACATGGCGCCGCTGGCGGCGGCGATCGTGGTCCTGCTTGCCTGCACTTTGCGGCCTTCCCCTCTGTTGCTGGGCTTCGCCTGGTTCTGGCCCGGCGCGGCTTTACTGCTCCACATCCCGCCGGCGCTCGAGCTGGCGAGCCTCGGCGGGATCGCCTGGCTCGCCTGGGTGCGGCTGCGTGCGCCGCCGATCGCTCGGCCCCCATCAGCGCACCGGTTCGGTACGGATATGCACAACGGCAAACCTGTCGGAATAGGCACGCCGCCACCCCGGTAGCGCGTCCAGCACCGCCACTGCCGGATTGGTCGGCGCCAGGATCGTCCAGATGATGCCGTAGCGCTGGAACGTCGCCTCGAGCGCGGCTGGGTCCTCGGACTGCATGTGCTCATACAACCCCAAGAACACGTCCCCGTACAGCTCGGCCCGCCCATCGATGAACGGACGGATGCCGTCGAAAATCAGCAGTCCGCCACACGCGTAGTCATTGAACACCGGCTGGGTCTTCAGCCCCGGCGGCACATGCTGCAGCGCGGAGACCGGCGAGGTGGCGCGGTCAGACAGTACGGCGACATGCGTCAGCCGCGACGCAGTCAGCACGGCAAACAAGCCAGCCGCCCAGACCGGCACCACGAGCCTGGCGCGGCGTGCCGCGGCCTCGCCACGGGCCGGCCGCGGACGGAGCGCGTGCGCCAGCCGCAACTCAGTCAGCACGGCAAACAAGCCAGCCGCCCAGACCGGCACCACGAGCCTGGCGCGGCGTGCCGCGGCCTCGCCACGGACCGGCTGCGGACGGAGCGCGTGCGCCAGCGGCTCCGCCAGCAGCAGCGCGCCGACGATCCCGGCCAGCATCTGATGGCGCTGGTGCTGCAAAGCCATGTGCAACAGACCGAGCATGATCAACAGCCGGACCGGCGGGATGCGCACGCCGCGCGAGAGGCAGACGTAAAGCGTCGCCATCAGCGCGATCTCCAACGGCGATGGTTTACTGAAGTCAATGCTGTGCCATTCGCCGATATCGCTCAGGTGCCGCAGGCGCAAAATCTGGAAAGGAAAAACCAGGCCGTGCCAGCCGTACGGTGTCAGCAAAGCCGCGACAGTGGCGGCGACGAAGAACAGTCCCCAGGCACGGCCGGTCCGCCAGCACGCCGCGCGATCGGCGAGCACTGCCTCCAGCCCCAACGGCAAGACAAGCGCGAGGCCGAACGCAAAGCTGCCGTGCAGATTGGCCCACAGCGTCATCACCGGCAGCAGCCACAGCGCGGGCGCGCGGTTGCGCGTTCGCGCGATGAGCAATCCGGCGGCCCACAGTTCCAACGCCGGCAACGCCAGGATGTGCGGCCGCACGAGCAAGCTCGGGACGACGCAGCAGAAACCCAACATCAGCGCGAGGACAGCGGGAACGGGGTCGAGCCAGAACCGCAGGTGGCGCGCCAGCAATGCAGCAGCGAGGGCGGCGGCGACGCCGGTCAGCACCAGCACCAGGCTCAGCCCGCCGAGCCGGTAGGCGATCGCCATTGCCAACTCCGACAGCCACTCGTGCGCTTCCCAGGGCTTGCCGGCAAAGGTGAACGAGAACGGATCGGTCCACGGCACGCCGCGGTGCTGCAGAATCCAGCGGCCGACGGCGATGTGCATCCAGGTGTCGCCGTCGTTCAGAACCTGAGGCACGAACAGGACGATGGCGTACACCAACAGGACGAAGCCATAGACGATGGCGGCAATGGCGATCGGCACTTGTCGCTCCGCTAGTTCGGCAGGCGATGTACAGCTGCGCGTGGGGCCACGCCGGCCGGCATCAGCACAACCGGCAGGTCGCGCTGCGGCGTGGCACTCCATTGCAGCACCGACATCGACGCCTCGGGTCCGAGGACCCGTGGCAAGCCGGCGGCCGGCTGCACCGGGGCATCGGCGGCAGTGATCACCCGGACCTGGCGCGCTGCCGGCGAGAGCAGAACCGCATAGACGGCGTCGGCCGCCATGCCCCGCCTGCGCGCCCACGGCCATACCGCCTGGACCTGGCGCAAATACGCCGCGCCACGCAGCGGCGAGGCGGAGTGGTAGAGCGCAATTGCCGTGTCCCAGGAGCCGACACCCAGGCGGGCGAGCGCCAGGATGCGCGCCGCCGCCTGGGCATTGGCGTGCGGATCGAACGCCGCCTCGAGCGTGGCGAAAGCATCGGGATGGTAGAATAGGTCAACCTGGAAGCAGCCGACGTGGATCACCTGCCGGCCGGCAGCGTACAAGGCGTGCACGGCGGCAATCGCGGCTGCCTTGCTGGACAGGAAGGCACCGCGTCCGTCAGCGTTGATACTCCAGGGCCAGGCGACCGGCAGTGTGCCGCCCAGGCCGCCACGACCGCTTTCGACGACGCCGATGGCGGACAGCAGGCCCGCCGGCAGGTGCCACTCCGCCTCGGCCTGGACCGCGGCGCGGTCGCAGGCGTGGCGCGGATCATCCCACCCCTCGGCGGCCCAGGCCGGCGCGACCAACGCCAGACAGGCTGCCAAAGCTGCCGCCAATCGTCGGGGCTGCGCCACGCCCGTCACCCGCCCGACAGCACGGCGCGCAACACCGGCACCCGGCGCGGCTCGGGCAAGGCCAGCGCCGCTTGCAGCAGTTCGTGCAGCGACGGGCAGAACGCCGCGTGATCGGCGCCGGTCCACAGGCCCGCGAGGGCGGCGGTTTCTCCCTTCGCCCGCATGGCGGCCACCAGATCCGCCGTCGCCTTCTTGCGCTGCTCCGCAGTGGGTGGCTGGACCTGGGGGGTGTTCGCCGCCGCCGCGAGACGTTGGCGGACCGCCGCGACGGAATCGAGCATGGTCTGCGGCAAGGCGTCCCGCGGTTCGTCCGGGCCTTCATGCGCGAAGGCCCAGCAGGCTTCCGGGTTGGCGTCCTGCAGCCGTGCGACCAGATCGGACAACGCCGTGGCGAACTGGACCACGGCGTCATCCGGCGCCGCCCGCAACAGCCGCGTGATGTCACCCAGCCGGATCAAGCGGCTGTTGCCGAGGGCGAGCGCCGCCGCTGGCGGGGTGCCCGTCGTGAAGTGGATGGCGCGCAACTCGTCCTGCGTCGGGTACCAGACGTCCGCGGGGGGCGTGCGCAGCACGCGGGCGACGAAGCCCGACGGCACGGCAAACTTCGCATAGGCAGTCTGCAGCAGGGCGTTGGCCTGTTCGGACGGAAACCCCGGCGCGTAGGCCTGGTGAAAGCCGAGCCTGGCGTCCGGCCCGAGCCATCGCTGCCGTCCGCCGAGGAACGCGATCGTGCAGGCGGAGGCACAGAACCGGCCGACATAGGTGTCGAGCCCACGCTGGCGGATGATGTCCGCAACCTCCATGGCGGGCTGCAGATGGCCGCCGGGGCTTTCCAGACGCACGACGCGCACATGCGGCGCCGCGGCGAGGACTGCCTGAACGTTCTGCGGCAACGCCCAGGAGAAACTGCCGGACAACTCCAGGACGGTGCCGTCGGACAGCACGCGCAACTGGTAGGGAATGTCGAACTCGGTGGTCGGCAAGGCCGCGGACGCTGCGTGGCCGCCGACCAGCTGCACCAGGAGGCTCAGCATCCCGCAGCAGGACAGCATGGCGCGGGCCGATTTCGGCGATCCTGGCAAACGAGAATCTTCCACCGTGGGAATAATGGTCAATTTATACCAGCCCGCCGATCCGCTGCAAAACGGTTCCTGTATTTTCGCGATCTTCCCCAGGCTGCGGCGATGCCAGCGGCCCAACATCCTGACCCATCGGTTTATGGCGGGCTGCTGGTGTCGATCTTGCGCCGGTATGACCCGCCCAGGCTCGGCAATGGGCCGCATATCGCCGAACCCGGACGCGGTGGGGTGGCGCCTGATACGAGCGGCCAAAAATGATGACTGTTCGATGATTTTGGGCCGCCGGTATCGCGCGCGGGGTTGCCCGGGGGAGTTGAGGGGCGGCCGCGCGCCCAATCAAGACCGATACCAGTGCCCGAAGGTTTGCCCCTTGGCTTCGCCGTCGGGCGGCTGGATGAGCCCCGGTGCGGCGCCCGGCCGGCCACCCCAAGGGCACCCCCATGCGCGTCCCTGGCAAGCAGCCCTTGATCGCGGAAGCCGACGCCTGCCGGGACACAGCGGCAACAAGGTTCACGCCAAAGCGGATTGGCGGTTCACCTGGGCCGATACAAGCAGTAGTCTCAGCCGGCTATGCTTCGCGATATGAGCGATTCGGGCAGTGGGGAAGATACCGATGGGGCTGAACGCGCCACCGCAGTTGGGCAGCTTCGGGGCTGAACCCAGGCGACGCGGGCGCGCGTGGCGCCCTGCCGCCGTTGCCGTGGCGTTTGCCATGGCCGGCATGCTGGGCGCCTGCTCTGTTGCACCTCTATCGGAGAATACCCCAGCGCACGCCACGCTGCGGGTGGCCGACGCCGCACTGGCCTCGGGAGCTCCCGAATTGGCGCTGCGGGTCGCTGACCTCGTCCTTGCGAGAGACCCGAAGAATGCGCCGGCCCTGATCGCGCGCGGCGATGCGCTCTATGCGCTGGGCCGGCGAGACCTGGCTCGGGTGGCCTATCGTTCCGCCGTGGCCATCGACCCGACCGCGGCCGCGGCTCAGGTGGGCCTCGGGCGGACACTGGCGGGCTCGGACCCGGGCGCCGCCGAAGCCGCGTTCCTGCGCGCCCTGGCCCGCGAACCCGACAATGTGGTTGCGCTGAACAATCTTGGTGTCGTGCGCGACCTGCAAGGGCACAACGCCGCGGCGCAGGATGCGTACCGCCGCGCCCTGGCCGTCGCGCCGGGCAGCGTGGACGTGCAGATCAACCTGGGCATGTCCCTGGCACTGTCCGGCCACAGCGCGGAAGCCGCGGGGTTGCTGCGCGAAGTCGCCGCGGTTCCCGGCGCGACGCAGGCGTGGCGACAGGAACTGCTTGCCGGGTTGACCCTGGCGGGGGACGGACCGTGGGCACGGCAGAGGCTCGAGGGCACCCTGGGCCAGCCGTCGCAGGATCCGGCGTTTGCAGATCCGGCGTTTGCAGATGAAGACATCCCTCCCGCGCCGGGGCCAGCGCCGTCGCGGATCGCTGCCACGCCGGACGACCGCGCTCCGGTCGGGGGGCCGGCGACCGCGTCCCTGGCGAACGGCGAACCGTCAGGCAGCCTGCCCGACCTAAGCCGTGCACCGCGCACCATTCCGGAGGCACTGGTCCCGGAGGCCCTGGCAAGCGTCCAGACCCCGATCGCCGACCCAGCACCGCGCACACAAGTCACCGGAACCGACCTGCCCGCGATCGCATCGGTGCCCGACGTCGCGCCACCGGTGGCAGTAACGCCGATTGTCAGGACCTCTAGCGGCGTGCCGACCGCTTTGCCGGCCCCGCCAGAGTCGACGGCGCCAGCGCGCGACGTCCATGTGACGCCATCGGCCGCGTCCGTGCCATCGGCTCCATCCGTGGCTTCGGCCCTGCCCGCGATCGCATCGGCGCCCGACGTCGTCCCGCCGGTGCCGACAAGGCCGATGGTCAGGGCCTCCAGCCGGTTGGCGACCGCTTTGGCTGCCCAGCCAGAGTCGATCGCGTCGCTCGACACCCATGTCACGCCGCCGGCTGCCGCCGCGCCTCGGGTGCCGAAGCAGGCCGCTGTTTCGCAACCGACGACGCCGGAAGCCGTCGCGACAAGGGACCGCGGAACGGTGGACGGTGGCGCCTTCGTCCAACTCGGGGCGTTGATCTCGCAACCGGGGGCGATGCGCGAATGGCATCGCCTGCAAGACCGGCTCTCGCCGTTTCTGGGTGGCCGCGAGCCAACGATCCTGCGCGCCGAGGTGCATGGGAGGACCTATTGGCGAATTCGCACATTCAGTTTCGCGGACGTCGCCGAGGCGAATGAGCTGTGCGGTCGGGTGAAAGCAGCGGGCCTGCGCTGCTGGTCAGGCAAAAACCTCTAGCCCGCGTTTCTCACGCTGTCGCTGGACGATGGCGAAGGGCATTGTCGTGCCGCAATCGACCTTGGGGGTTTGCGCGCCGCCGCCAATACAGCCTGCCTGCGCCAGGCGCGAAAGCGCTTTGGCGACAAGGACCAGGCCAACGCGCGCGACAGGGTGACAATGACGGCAACAACGTTGCCTGGCCGATATATTCAGCCGATTGTTGCGGCCTGGTCCGACCGGTCCGCCGCTGGTGTCGCCGCAGCAGCCAGGGACGCGCACTGAACCGAAACCCGATCCGGATGATCGCCCCCCGGCTTGTCTTACCCGCGCGGTGGCGAGGTTTCCTTCAGGCGCGATGGTGCCGCCCGGCGAAACCAAACCGCCAGGTACCGGCCTGAAGCTCTACGTAGACCCATTCCAGCAGAACCAGGCACAGAAACATCAGCAGCCCACCGCGGAACCCGGTCAGGAGAATATCCAGCCGCTCGAACGTGGTCGCAAACGCCGTGCCCAGATCGGCATCTGCGGCGTGGTCCAGCGGCAGGTTCCAGACGAACATCACGACGATGCCGCGGTCGATCACCTTGCGGACCACCTCCTGGCCACAGAACCGGGCACGGTGGGAGGCGCGGATCCAGCGTGCCCGCTCCGGCGTCATCCCGGACCAGCGGGTGAGGAACCCGCCGAGCAGAAACAACCCGACCACAAGCCAGAGCATTGCCAGGGTGAAGCCGGTCAGGAGCGCCTCGTTCGGCCGGCCGGCCGCCACCAGCCGGTGTTCGATCCTGGCAATGCCGGGGATCCAACGACACAGCGGATCCGTGATCCCGGGGAGCGCATGCAGCCCTGGCTGGGCGAAGACCGTCGGCGACATCGCGTAACAAATCCCGAAAGCCGCGGCCGAGAGCAGTGCGATCGTCTGCAAACTGGTCACCCGGACCTGGCCCGGCACGGCACTGTCGGATCTGGAAAACCCTGGACTGCCGAGCGTGCGTCGATGCGCGCGGGCCCTGCGGCATGACGCCACAACAAGCGGCAGGATGAAGGCGGCATCGAAGATCAGAACGCCGCAATTCCGCACGATTGCCACATCGCCCTGCAAGCACGCCAGGCGTGACGCCACTGCCACCACGGCCACGATCATGAGCCCGGAGATGTGGCGAATCTGGATCACGCCTGAACCCGCACCGATCACGGTCTCGCTCCAATGCTCTCGGGCGGGCCTGTTCTATCGAGCGAATTCTTGCCAAATGGTTACCGCTGAGATGGTGCGAGGCCGGTCAAACCGGGGCGGCATGCGACCGGAGGGACTTGCGACCCAGGGAATTTGCGGCCCAGGGGATTTGCGACAGACGGCAACCCGCCGGTCCCGCACCGGGCAACCGGCGCGACAGGGCGAACCGCGGCCGGCGCGAACGTGGCGCAGCCGAATTGGCACAGTCCGCCGCGCGCGGCCCCTCCCCTCACCCGCCATGCCGCTGGCGGCACCAGCAGGTCGTCAGGTGGTCATCCACCATGCCCGACGCCTGCATGAACGCGTAACAAATCGTCGAGCCGACGAACCGGAAGCCGCGTTGCTTCAGCGCCTTGCTCATGCGGTCGGACAATGCGGTGCGCGCCGGCACCTGCTCGGCGCGGGTCCAGCAATTGACGATCGGCCGCCCCGCCACGAACTCCCACAGGAAGGCATCAAGGCTGCCGACCTCTTCAATCGCCGCCAGCGCCGCCCGCGCATTGTCGCGCACCGAGAACACTTTCAGGCGGTTGCGCACCACGCCCGAACCCGTCAGCAGCTGTTCCAGCGCCGCATCGCCCATCCGCGCCACACGCGCAATCTCGAAGCCGTGAAACGCATCGCGATAGGCGGCGCGGCGGTCCAGGATGGTGCGCCAGGACAGGCCGGCCTGCGCCCCCTCCAGCGTCAGCAGCTCGAACAAGGCGCAGTCGTCGTGCAGCGGCACGCCCCATTCGGTGTCGTGATACGCCAGCATCGCCGGCGTCGCCGCCGCCCACGCGCAGCGCGGCCTGCCGTCGTCTGTCCCGCTCATTCGCCCCTCCCGCACCTCGCTCCCGCACCGGGCTTGAGAGCCACCCGCCACAAGGCCCACACTGGCGCATCCGCCGCCGCACCGCCGCCCCCAACACGAGGCACCCCATGCTGCCGCCCAAGGACCGCCTGACCATCCTGTTCGCGCACGTTGCCTACCGCATGCAGGAACGCTTCGCGCTGCGCAACACCGGCATCGCCAGCATCGAGGTGCGCAACCGCGACGACCTCGACGCGCGCATCGCCGAGGCCGACGTGCTGCTGTGTTCGGGCCTGTGGCGCAACGACCTGATCCCGCGCGCGCCGAAGCTGCGCCTCGTGCAGTCGATCAGTGCCGGCGTCGACCAGTACGACAAGGTGGCGCTGGCCGCGGCGGGCATCCGCCTGGCCAGCGCGCAGGGCGTCAACGCGCGCGCCGTGGCCGAGCACGCGATGGCGCTGATCCTGGCGCTGGCGCGGCGCCTGCCGGAGGCGCGCGACAACCAGGCGCAGCGGGTCTGGCGCGGCATGATCGGCGAGCTGGCGCGGCGCGAGGACGAGCTGGGCGGTAAGACGCTGCTGATCGTCGGGCTGGGGCGCATCGGCAATCGGCTGGCGCAGTTGGCCAGGGCGTTCGACATGCGGGTGCTGGCGACGCGGCGCGATCCGGCCGCCGGCGGCGATGCCGATGAGGTGCACGGCATGGGCGCGTTGAACGCCCTGCTGGCGCAGGCGGATGTCGTCGCCCTGACCTGCCCGCTGACACCGCAGACCGAGCGGCTGATCAACCCCGCGACGTTGGCGCTGCTGAAGCCCTCGGCCGCGCTGGTCAATGTCGCGCGCGGCCGCTGCGTCGATGAGCCGGCGCTGATCGCGGCGCTGGAGGCGGGGCGGCTGAGCGCGGCGGCGCTGGACACCACGGTCGAGGAACCGCTGGCGCCGGGCTCGCCGCTGTGGGCGATGGCGAACGTGGTCGTCACGCCGCACACCGCCGGCGAGACGCGGCGCTATGAGGACAACGTGTTGGACATCCTGCTGGAGAATCTCGACCGGCTGGGGCGGGGCGAGACGATGTTGAGCAACCAGATCGTCTGACCGGGCGTCGGAAGGCAGGGCGGCTTGATCGCGTTCGCCGAGCTGCTGGAGCGGCTGGTCTTCACGCCCTCGCGCAGCGCCAAGATCGCGCTGCTGCGGCGCTACTTCCTGACCCAGCCCGATCCGGACCGCGGCATCGGCCTGGCGGCGATCACCGGCGCGCTGCGCCTGAGCACGGCCAAGCCCGGGCTGATCCGCGCGCTGGCTGCGGCGCGCACCGACCCGACGCTGTTCGCGCTGTCCTACGCCTATGTCGGCGACCTGGCCGAGACGGTGGCGCTGATGTGGCCGGCCGCGCCGACCGACGCGCCGCCGCCGCGGCTGGCCGAGGTGGTCGCGGCGCTGGAGGCGGCGCCCAAGGCGGTGTTGGCGGATCTGGTCGCCTTGTGGCTGGACGCCTGCGACGCCTCGGTGCGGCTGGCGCTGCTGAAGCTGATCACCGGCGGGCTGCGCGTCGGCGTGTCGGCCCGGCTGGCGAAGGTCGCGCTGGGCGAGATCGGCAAAATCGACGCCGACGCCGTGGAGGAGGTCTGGCACGGGCTGACGCCGCCCTATCTGGCGCTGTTCGCCTGGCTGGAGGGGCGGGCGCCGCGGCCCGATCCGGCCAACGCCCCGGTGTTCCGCCCGCTGATGCTGGCGCATCCGCTGGAAGACGCCGATCTGGCCGCACTCGATCCCGCCGCGTGGCGCGCCGAGTGGAAGTGGGACGGCATCCGCGTGCAGCTCGTCGCCACCCCGGGCGGACGGCGGCTGTATTCGCGCGGCGCCGAGGACATTTCGGCGGCGTTCCCGGAGATCGTCGCGGCGATGAATTTCGGCGCGGTGCTGGACGGCGAGCTGCTGGTGATGCGCGACGGGCCGGAGGGGCCGCGCGTGGGGCCGTTCGCCGAGCTGCAGCAGCGGCTCAATCGCAAGACGGTCAGCGCGAAGCTGATGGCGGCGTATCCGGTCGGCGTGCGGCTTTACGACATGCTGTTCGAGGGTGACGAGGACCTGCGCGCCCTGCCCTTCGATGCGCGCCGCGCGCGGCTGGAAGCCTGGCACGCGCGGGTGGCGCCGGCGCGCACCGACCTGTCGGCGATGATCGGTTTCGCCGGGTTCGACGAGCTGGCGCGGCGGCGCGCCGCGGCGCGCGAGGCGGCGAGTCGAGGGGCTGATGCTGAAGCGCGGCGACAGCGCCTATGTGCCCGGGCGGGTGAAGGGGCTGTGGTGGAAGTGGAAGCGCGATCCGCAGACCGTCGATGCCGTGCTGATGTATGCGCAGCGCGGCCACGGCGAGCACAGCTCGTACTATTCCGACTACACGTTCGGGCTGTGGCGCGCGGGCGAGCTGGTGCCGATCGGCAAGGCGTATTCCGGCTTCACCGACCAGGAGTTGGCGTTCCTCGACCGCTGGATTCGTACCCATACCATCGCGCGGTTCGGCCCGGTGCGGGAGGTGGAGAAGGCGATGGTGCTGGAGGTGGCGTTCGACGCGGCGCAGCACTCGAGCCGGCACAAATCCGGCGTGGCGCTGCGGTTTCCGCGGATCGCGCGGATCCGGGCGGACAAGCCGGCGGCGGAGGCGGACCGGCTGGAGACGCTGCTCGCGCTGATCGCGAACGAGCCGCAGGCGCGGGCATGCTTGGTTGATCGCGCCATTCCAGTATACTGTATACTGTAACAACATTTCAGTTCTCTCATTAAATATAGTTATATATAGCTCTTGTTAAGATGGCAGTTATTTGGAATTTTCGTTGGTATTGTCATGATGTATCATAACGAATTCGGTGGAAAATGTGCCAATCGCCCGGCCGCGCGAAGGCTTTGCACCTGGCGGCACAGGGGCGAAATCCGTGGCCGCCCGTTGCTTCGCCCCGATTGCCGCACCGTCCGCCGGCGCAAGCTGGACAGAGTCGCTGGCGCGCGTGAAACTATCGGCAACATCAAACGGGGATCGGCCATGAAACTGCTGTGGTTCCACCTGATGCCGTACACCGAGCTGCCGGACGACTTCGCCCAGCAGCACCGATCGGTCTGGGTCGACATCCATTCCTCGCTGTTCGACCCGAAGCGCGCGCACCTGATGTACAACGACTTCATGGACGAAATGGAGTTCGCCGCCGACTGCGGCTTCGACGCGGTGTGCTGCAACGAGCATCACTCCAACGGCTACGGCCTGATGCCCTCGCCCAATCTGATCGCCTCGGCGATATCGCGCCGCACGACGAACACGGCGATCTGCGTGATGGGCAATTCGCTGGCGCTGTACAACCCGCCGACCCGGGTCGCCGAGGAATTCGCCATGCTCGACTGCATCTCCGGCGGGCGGTTGATCGCGGGGTTTCCGGTCGGCACGCCGATGGACACCTGTTACGCCTTCGGCCAGAACCCCAGCCTGCTGCGCGAGCGCTACCTGGAAGCGCACGAGCTGGTGATGCGGGCCTGGACGGAGACGGAGACCTTCGCCTTCAACGGCCGCTTCAACCAGCAGCGCTACGTCAACATCTGGCCGCGGCCGATCCAGCAGCCGCATCCGCCGGTGTGGATCCCCGGCGGCGGCTCGGTGGAGACCTGGCAGTGGTGCGCGCGGATGGACTACGTCTACGCCTACCTGTCGTATTTCGGCTACAAGGACGGCCGCGCAACGATGGACGGGTTCTGGGGCGAAATGGCCCGATTGGGCAAGGACCGCAACCCGTACCGCGCCGGGTTCCTGCAATTCGTCGGCGTGGCGGAAACCCGCGCCAAGGCGCTGGAGCTGTATCGCGAGCCGGCCGAATACTTCTATGGCCGCTGCCTGCACACCGATCCGATGTGGGCCACGCCGCCGGGCTACGTCACCGAGGCGACGCAGCGCGCCGGCATCACCAGCCAGGTCGGCCGCGCCGCGGCAACCAGCGCGCGCGCCCGCCAGCGCGCCACCCAGATGCAGGAGATCGTCGATCTCGGCTACGTCATCGTCGGCTCGCCCGATGAGGTGGTGGCGCAACTCACCGAGGTGGCGGAGACGCTGAATGTCGGCCACCTGATGCTGTTGTTGCAGTTCGGCAACATGGGCAAGGAGCTGGCGAAGTACAACACCAAGCTGTTCGCCGAAGCGGTGATGCCGCGGCTGTGGAAGCTGTTCCCGGAATGGGAGGATCGCTGGTGGCCGCAGCCGATGGACCCGACGCAGCGCGCCGCGGTGCCGGCTTTCGTTCCGGGGCTGGCGGCCGAATAGACGCCAGCCGCCGCAGGGACGGGCGATGATCCGCGGCAAGCAGCTCGGCCTGGCGCTGTGGGGCGCCGAGCCGGTGCCGCGCCTCGTCGCGCATGCGCAGCTGGCCGAAAGCATCGGCCTGGACAGCATCTGGGCGATCGAGTTCGCAGTTGCTGTGCCGCGAGGTCACCGTCACCCTCGCCGCCTGCCTGGCGGCGACGACGCGGCTGCGTGTCGCCACCGGCGTGACCCAACCGGCGACGCGCCATCCCAGCGTGGCGGCCAGCGCGCTCGCCACGCTGCATGAGATGTCGGGACACGAGATGTCGGGCGGGCGGGTGCGGATGGGGGTGGGCACCGGGTTCAGCTCGCTGCGCAGCATCGGCCTGCCGGCGGCGAAGATCGCCGAGGTGGAATGCTTCGTCGAGACGGTGCGCCGCCTGCTGGGCAGGCAGCGCGTGGTGTTCGGTGGCGTCGCGGGGGAGCTCGCGTGGCTGCCGGCGCCGCTCGCCGTGCCGATCGTCGTTGCCGCCTCCGGCCCGCGCATGACGCGCGCCGCGCCGCGCTTCGCCGACGGGGCGATCCTGCATCACGGCGTCAGCGACGCGCTGCTCGGCCGCGCACTGGGGTGGCTGCGCGAGGGCGCGGCGCGGGCCGGGCGGCAGGCGCCGTTCGAGGTCTCGGTGTGGGTTCCCTACGGCCTGGCGGCCGACCCGCGCGCGGCCCGCGACAGCATCCGCCCGCGCGTCGCCGGGGCGCTGGTGCAGGCCGATCCGGCGGACTTCGAGGGCGCCGAACGCGCGGCGGTGGTGCGCCTGCAGGCCGGCTACGACGTCGGCCACCACGCCAGCGCGGGGCCGGCGCACGCGGCGATGGTGCCCGACAGCCTGGTGGATCGTTACGCGGTGGCGGGCGGGCCGGAGGACGTGCGCGCCGGGCTGGCGCGGCTGCTGGATCATCCGGCGATCGATCGGGTGATCCCCAATCCTCGGATCGTGGGTTCAAATCGCGTCGAAGACTCGGCAGTAACACTTTGAGAAGTCAAAGATTAATGGACCAGTACCCGAAGCGGGGCCGGGAAGCTTTCCGGGCATTGACAGGACATTGACAGGACAGAGGGGCGGAAAGCCGCCGGCCGTGGGTTGATCGCTGGCCCGTCAGAAAGTCGTCTCCGGCTTTGCCAGAGCCGCCATCACCAGCGCCTCCAGCGTCAGTCGGCCATCCACCTCCACCTGCTGCGTCGGCCTCCCGTAGCCATAGGCCAGCATCACCTCAGCAGCCCGCACCCTCTCGCCCGGCCGCTTCAATGCCTCCACCAGCGCTTCGACCGCTTCCGGTGTGTGCTGCCGTGCAAGCTCTTGGATGCCACGGACCACCGCCGGCCGACCACCAGGATTGCCCGACTGCCCCGGCTTGAACGCAGTGCGCGGTGCTACGCGCTTGGTCTGTTCCGGTCTGATCTCAGACATGGCCGTGCCCTCGTTACGTGTGACCGCTGGCGCCGACCGGCGGAACGGCACACAGTAGAATTATACATCGCGAGGCAGGCACTGCGCACAGTGTGCACACCCGAAAACGGCAATTACGAACGTGGCACCACCGGTACTGGCAGCTCCAGCCTATGCTCCGGGAGAAACCGGGCGATGTGCAGCCGTCTGCGGCGCGGGCAGCGGTGCGGGCAACCTCCGGCTTGGCGGCCCGGTAGTCGACCTCGTACAAGGTGATGACGTTAGAGGGCATTCCACCAGCCTACCCCGCCACCCGACCGCCGGGCGATTTCCTGAACCGGGCGTGAGCGAGTATGCGCCCGCTCATACCATCCGCGGCGACTTCTGAACGAATGCACTCCCCTGTCCTTCGCCCTCAAGTTCAATGGCCGGACGCCGGTGCACGATGCGGACGAGATCATGGCACAGATCACCGCCGAGCGGCTGGTCGAGCGCCGGGAGCGGTCGGGTTATGTGGTCATGCACAAACCGCCGTTGGGCCAGCATGGGGCACCGGGGATCTTGCTGATTGGATTGAGAAGGCCACAAAATCGGACCGGGGCGACTAGTGCCCTGAGTCACCAATTCTGCGGCGATTTCGCGACCCGCTTGCGGGACTTTACCGAGGTCGCAGGCGGACGCGGAACAAGCGCAATATAAGCCACTCGGGGCACTGGCACCGGTGCGCAGGGAGTTTGCCCGCTTGCCCGTGGCTTGATCCCGGCGCCGGGAAGGCCCGCCGCCCGACGAACGGCCGAGCGCATGAGAGGCGCGCCGGGCTTGCGCTGCATCACCTCGGCTTCTCCAGGCCGGTTACGATCTGGTGCATCGCAGGCGCGTCAACACGTCCGTAACCTTCTGTCCGCGGCACCGCGAAGGAAGGATTTTACCGCAGATGAAGCAAGGCGATGCACGCCGATGCACGCAGATGGCGCCGTGCTGAATGATCTGTCGGGGCAGGTGATCGGCGGCGCGTTCACCGTGCTCGATACGCCTGGGGTCGGGTTTTTGGAAAAGGTCCATGAGGATGCGTCGGCTTTTGCAGTTCCTGCGGCTGGTCTATCGGTTGTGCAACAATGTGCCGCCAGGGTGTACTACCGGAACGTGGTGGTCGGCGACGACTTCGTGGACCTGCGGGTCGAGGACGCGCTGCCCGTTGAGCTGAACACCGTCAAGGCACTGGACGACGCACGCATGCCTCGGCTGCTTGACCCAGGGGTCGGATGCCATGCGCCAATGACCGCAAGGCGACCGGCCCGCAGCCCCGCCCGCTGGTTGATTTCGGCAAGCCGCGCCTGAAGACCAAACGCGTGGCGCACGACCGGTGAACCGCACGGACCCATCGGCGTGCATCGGCGTGCATCGCCTTGCTTCATCTGCGGTAAATTCTTGCTTGTCCTGCCGCGCCACCAGCGCGCAACGCGGGCCGAGGCCGCAGGCGATCGCAGCCGCTCCGAGCCACCGCCGGCGTGTGCCCAACCGGTCAGAATCACGGTGCAGGGGTATCGGTCATCTGCGTCACCGATCTTGTGGCGACGTCGCGACTTGCTTGCGACGCTTTCAGGGACAATCGACGGAGCATGAATCCAGGCAATATCAACGACACGGCGCACTAGCAGCCTGTCGGACTTGCGGCCTGGCTGCCTGTTGGGGGTCATGTTACAATCGCAACGTCGATTCGCACTTCCTGCCGGACATTGCCGCATGGCCAACTTTCGTCCGACCGACCGCCTGACCAGCTTTCTGCTGCCCCCTTCCGTGGATGAATGGCTGCCCCAAAGGCACCTGGCCCGCTTCGTGGTGGAAGTGATTGAGGGCCTCGACCTTACCGCGATGAGCAAGAGGTATCGCGGAACCGGTTCGGCCTCCTACCACCCGGCGCCGCTGTTGGGTGTTCTGGTTTACGGCTAGGCCACGGGGGTGTTTTCCAGCCGCCGGCTGGAACGCGCGACCGACGATTCCGTGGCGTTCCGGTGCATCGCGGCGAACGACCATCCCGACCACGACACCATCGCGACGTTCCGGCGGCGGTTCCTCAAGGACATCGAAGCGCTGTTCGTCAAAGCGCTGCTGCTGGCCCGTGAGATGGGCGCTCTGAAGATGGGCACGGTGGCACTGGATGGGACCAAAATTCACGCCAACGCCAGCCGCCACAGCGCGTTATCCTATGAGCACGCCGGCAAGATCGAGGCACAATTGAACGCCGAGGTGGCCGAACTCCTGGCGAAAGCCGAGGCGGCGGACCAGACGGACATGGCGGACGGGATGTCGATCCCTGAAGAGCTGGCGCGGCGCGAGGACCGGTTGGAGAAACTCGCGGCGGCCCGTGTGAAGATCGAGGCTCGCGCGAAAGAACGTTTCGCGCGGGAGATGGCGGAGCATGAGGCGAAGCTGGCGGCGCGGGAAGCAAAAACCGCGGCCACGGGCAAAAAGCCCGGCGGCCGGCCACCCCAGCGGCCGGTCGAAGGCCCGCTGCCCAAGGATCAGATCAATCTGACCGATGAAGACTCGCGCATCATGCCCCCGGCCTTCGCAGGGGCAGGCTCTGGCGGGCGGTGGGTTCGAACAATGCTATAATGCGCAGGCGGCCGTCGCGGCGGACAGTCTGCTGGTGGTCGCCCAGGACGTTGTGCAAGCGGTCAACGACAAGCAGCAAATCGAACCGATATTAAACCAAATCGACGCCCTGCCTGACGAACTGGGGGACGTGGACACGTTGTTGGCGGATACTGGCTATTTCAGCGCGGCGAACGTGGCCGCGTGCGAGGCGGCCGGCATCGATCCGCTGATCGCCATGGGCCGGCAGCCGCATCATCCGCCGGTGGCAGAGCGTTTCGACCCTGATCCGTTACCGCCTGAAAATCCAACACTCGTGCAAGCGATGGCGCACCGGCTGACGACACGGGCAGGTCGGGATCTCTATGCCTTGCGCAAGCAAATCCCGGAACCGGTGTTCGGGATCATCAAATCGGTGATGGGCTTTCGGCAATTCCTGCTGCGTGGGATCGACATGGTGCGCGGCGAGTGGAGTTTTGTGACCATGGCCTGGAACGTGAAGCGGTTGTTCATCCTTTGTCCACAAGGGTGAGGTGAAACGCGGCATTTTCACGCGCGCTCCGAGGCCCTTGAGGTCGAGAACGACGATCGGGGTGGCCCCTGGAGCGGAACTGACGGCCGCCAGCGACTGAAAACCCCCGTGGACGCGGTTTCGGGGCCGTTCCGCCGATCAGCGGCAAAACCTGAGTCCGACAGGCTGCTAGGGTCCGGTGATCCTCAATCCGCAGGTCAGCGGGGCCGGCGCGCCGCCGATCGACCAGGTGCTGCGCGATCTGGCGCGCGATATCCTGCCGGGGCGGTGAGCCCGGGCCAGGGGGAGCGGCATCCCGGCGCCTGAGGGTGCCCACCGCGGCGCCGCGCGAAGGCTCGTCTTGCTGCCGCCACATCCGATGGCGCGTGGCGCGCGCCGGGCTACGCGGCCATGCGCGATCCCAGCGCGATGTCGCGGGTGATCGCCATGATGCGGTCCTGGCGCGCCCGGCGCGCGGTTTCGCGGGCGATCTGTTCGCGCAGCGCCGTCACCACGGCCGAGCGCAGGGTTTCGCCGGTCAGCGCCACCAGCTCCGCGGCCAACATGCACGCATCCTCGTCCTCGATCACCAGTTCGGTATGCATGGCGTTTCCCTATTGTATGGTTCTGTGGCGAATGGGTTCGTTGGGGCGGCGATGCATCACGTTGCGGCCTCGCCGGCAACCCAGGCCTCGCAACTGCCTTTCGCCAGGGCGCGGACCCGGGCGATGTAGCTCGCCCGCTCGGTCACGCTGATCACGCCGCGGGCGTCGAGCAGGTTGAACAGGTGGCTGGCCTTGATGCACTGGTCGTAGGCCGGCAGCGCGAGGTGCCGGTCGAGCAGCGCGGCGCATTCCGCCTCGGCATCGGCGAAATGGCGGGCCAGCATCGCGGTATCGGCGTAGTCGAAGTTGTGCGCGCTGTATTCCCGCTCGGCGCGCAGGAACACATCGCCGTAGGTCACGCGCCGGTCCCCCGGGGCGCCGTTGAAGTCCAGGTCGAAGACGTTCTCGCGGTCCTGCACGTACATCGCCAGCCGTTCGAGCCCGTAGGTCATCTCGAAGCTGGGCAGCGTCACCGGGATGCCGCCGACCTGCTGGAAATAGGTGAACTGGCCGACCTCCATGCCGTCGCACCAGACCTCCCACCCCAGGCCCCAGGCGCCCAGGGTGGGGCTTTCCCAGTCGTCCTCGACGAAGCGGAAATCGTGCAGTTGCGGATCGAGGCCGAGTTCGCGGTAGCTCGCCAGCAGCAGGTCCTGCGCGTCGGGCGGCGACGGCTTCATGATGACCTGGTACTGATAATAGTGCTGCAGCCGGTTCGGGTTCTCGCCGTAGCGCCCGTCGCTCGGGCGGCGCGAGGGCTGCACATAGGCCGCCCGCCACGGCTGCGGACCGAGCGCGCGCAGGGTGGTGGCGGGATGGAACGTGCCAGCGCCCATCTCGACATCGTACGGTTGCAGGATCACGCAGCCCTGGCGCGACCAGAAGCCGTGCAGGCGCAGGATCAGGTCCTGGAAGCTGAGCTTGGGATCCACGCGGTCCATCCGCCGGCGTATCTGGTGAGCAGGAAGCGGCGCGATATAAAGCATCCTGCCTGAAATCGGGCAAGGCGCTATCCACGCCATGGCGTGTGCCGCAGGGAAAAATGTGGCGCCGCCGATCCGCGGCACCCAACCATCGTTGGCGCGAGCAATCGTTGACCTGAGCGATCGTTGGCCCGAGCCAGCATTGGCCCGAACCATCATTGGCGCCGGGCGATCATTGGCGCCGGCCGCGCAGCGGTGCCAGACCGTCAATGCAACGACCGCGGGCTGGCGCAACCCGGCCGGCCGGGAGCAGGATGCGTCCCATGCGCCTCGACCCGCCGACCGACGCGACCATCCGCGCGGTCCTGTCCACGCCCCGCCGCATCGCGCTGGTCGGTGCCTCGGCCAGGCCGTGGCGGGATTCGCACCATGTGATGGCGTTCCTGCTGCGCCAGGGCCACGACGTCACCCCGGTCAACCCGCTGCTCGCCGGCCAGACGATCCATGGCCGCCCCGTGGTGCCCGACCTCGCCGCCGCCGCGCCGCTGGAGATGGTGGACGTGTTCCGTGCCAGCCGGCATGTCGCGGGCGTGGTGGACGAGGCGCTGCGGCTGGGCGCAAGCATCGTCTGGCTGCAGCTTGGCGTCATCGACCTCGACGCCGCGGAACGCGCGCGCGCCGCGGGGCTGATCGTCGTCATGGACCGCTGCCCGGTGATCGAGGTGCGCCGCCTGGGGCTAGGCCATTGAAGCGTGGCGCGGTCCACGCCACATCGGCGGCTGAACCCGGCCAACACCGCAAACCCCGAAGGGGTGGCACCGCATGACCAACGAAGAACGCGACATCATCACGAACTTCATCGGCCGCGTCGGCGGCGGCGCGCAGGCGCCGGCCAGCCCATGGGGCGGCTCGGTCCCGGCCACGGCGCCACAAGCGCTGCCGCCGGTCGATCGCGAGGCGGACGCGCTGATCGGCGAGATGTTCAACCGCTACCCGGAAGCGCGCTACCGCCTGACCCAGCTCGCCTTCGTGCAGGAGCACGCGCTGGCCGAGGCGCAGAACCGCCTCCAGCAGATGGAAGCGGCGCTGCAACAGGCGCAGCAGGCGGCCCAGCAGGCGGCCTCGCAGCCGCAGCAGGGTGGCGGCTTCTTCAGCGGCCTGTTCGGCGGCGGGCAACGCGCCGCCCCGCCGCCGCAACCGGGCCCGGTGTGGAACCACGGAGCGGCGCAGCCGCAATACGCGCCGCCGCCGCAATATGCCCCGCCGCCGCCGCAATACGCCCCGGGCTACCAGCCGGGCATGTTCCAGCGCGGCGGGTCGGGCTTCCTCGGCTCGGCGTTGACCACGGCGGCCGGCGTGGCCGGCGGCATGGTGGTCGGCAATGCGCTGATGGGGTTGTTCTCGCCGCATTCCGGTTATGGCGGCGGCTTCGGCGGGCCGGGTCCGATGATGGGCGCGAGCCCTTGGGGGGCGCCGATGGGCGCGCCGGGCCAAGGCGCGGTCGATCAGGGCACCTGGGACACCGGCGCGGCGCCGGCGTCCGATCAGGGGTTCGTCGACCAAGGCACCTGGGATCAGCCCGATGCCTCGGGCGGCGATAGCGGCGGCTGGTCCGACCCGGGCGGCGATGCCGGTGGCAGCGACCCGGGGGGCGGCTCGGACGATTCGATCTCCTGAGCCGCGGCGGCTTGGCGGAGCGCGGCGGCCGGTTGAGCCGCGGCGGCGGTTTTCCGACCCTCAGCGGCATCCGGGCGCCGCGTTGACACCGCGCCGCGATGCCGGTGCGCGCCAGGATCGCCCGGGCACGGGCGGCGGCACCGCCCGGGCAGACCGCGCGAGCCGATCGGGCAGTGGCCGTGGCCGCCAGTTCGCCACAGGACGGCTCGGCGCCGGCGCCACCGCCCCGGCATAACCGGCCGGCAGCACCTCATCGCAGTTTGGCCGGACGACGTTGCCTCGCCGTCACGCCCGGCCATGACGCAGCGCGGTTGCCCGGATCAGCCAAAACGAGAATTGCCGGGCCGCTGGTATCGCAGGGCAATCGGGTGAAGCGAAGGCAGGTCGGGGCCCTACAGCGCCACCGTCGCCGGCTGCGCCCGCGTGCGTGCCCGCGCCAGCCAATGCCAGGTCACCAGCCCCAGCGCCACCGCGACCGGCGGCAGCACGCTGAGGTTCAGCGCGTGCCAGCCGAACACCCCCTGGATCGCGCCCGAACCGAACGCGGTCATCGCCACGGTGCCGAACACGATGAAGTCGTTGGCAGCCTGCACCCGCACCCGCTCATGCGGTTCGTACGCCGTGGTCAACAACGCCGTGGCGCCGACGAACATGAAATTCCAGCCGATCCCCAGCAGGATCAGCGCGACATAGAACCCGCCCAACACCGGCGTGACGCCGAGGTTCACCGCGCAGCACAGCGCGATGATCAGCGCGCCGGCGCAGATCACCGGGTGGATGCCGAAGCGCCCGATGATCCGCCCGGTGACAAAGCCCGGCAGGAACATCGCGATCGAGTGGGCACGGACCACGTCGGCGCTGGCGTCCACGCCGAAGCCGCACAGCATCATCTCGAGCGGCGTGGAGGTCATCACCAGGCTCATCATGCCGTAGCCGACCATCGCCGCGATCACCGCGGTGAGGAAGCTCGGCCGGGCGATGATGGCGCGGAACGGCACCGCGACGCGCCGGTGCACCGGCAGCGGCGGCACGCGGACGAACGCCAGCAGGATCGCGGTCACCGTCGGCAGCACCGGCAGGGTGAGGTAGGTCGCCAGGAACTGCCAGTGGGCGGTCCCGCCGGCAGTGATCAGCCCGTTGGTGTCCTTGACGATCTGCGGCCCGATCAGCGCCGCGACCACGCCGCCGGCCAGCACCAGCGAGATGGCGCGGGCGCGCGCCTCGGGCGCCGCCACCTCGGCGGCGGCGAAGCGCAGGTGCTGAGAGATGCCGAAGCCCAACCCGGCCGGCAGCGCCGCCAGGCAATACAGCGTGAAGTCGCCGCGCCAGATCGCCAGGGCGAAGCCCAGGCTGCCCAGGATCGACAGCGCGCAGCCCATCCAGAATCCCGGCCGGCGGCCCAGCCGCGCGAACACGATGCCGGCCGGGATCGAGGCCGCCATCACCCCGATCATCTGGATCGCCATCGGCAGCGTGTTCAGCGCCTGGTCCACCGCCAGCGCGTGGCCGACCAGCGCGGCCATGATGACCTGCCCGGCCATCACGGCGTTCATCAACGCCTGACAGGTGAACAGCAGCCAGACGTTGCGATTCATCTCCGGTTCCGGCGTCCCGTGGTCAGAAGTGGCTCCAGCCCGGCCGTCCGAGAGGAAGCTCCCGCCCGTCCGCGCCGCGGACCATGACGCAAGGCGGCCCCGGATGGAACCGCCCGATGCGCGTGACGGGAATACAAGCCGCCTGCGCCGCCTGCCGCAGCGCGGCCTCCCGCGCCGGCGGCACCGCCAGCAGCAACTCGTAGTCGTCGCCGCCGGTCAGGCAGGTGGCGAACCAGTCGGGGCCGGCGGCGCGGGCGGCATCGGACAGCGGCACCAGCGGCGCCTCGACCTCGGCGGTCAGGCCGGCGGTGGGGCCCGCCCGCGCGGCCCGGCAGAGATGGCCCAGGTCCTGCACCAGCCCGTCGGACACATCCATCCCGGCCGCGGCGATGCCGGCCATGCGCAGGCCGAGCCGCGGGCACGGCAGGCGGTAGCGGTCGAGCAGGTGCCCGCTCGGATCGGCGAGCCTGCCCTGGGCGACCGCCAGCCCCAGCGCCCCGTCGCCGATCGTGCCGGTGACCCAGATGCCGTCGCCGGCCTGCGCGCCGACCCGGTGCACCATCTGCCCGGGCGCGACATGGCCGATAGCGGTCAGCGACAGGCTGATCGGGCCGGGGGTGGCGGTGGTGTCGCCGCCGAGCAGGGTCACCGCGAAGGCCGCCTGGTCCGCCGCCAGCCCCGCCGCGAAGCCGGCGAACCAGGCGTCGGGCGTGTCGTGCGGCACCGAGACGGTCATCAGATAGGCCAGCGGCGTCGCACCCTTGGCCGCCAGGTCCGACAGGTTCACCCGCAGCAACTTGCGCCCGACCAGGTCCGGCGGATCGTCGGGCAGGAAATGCACGCCGCCGACCATGGCGTTGACCGTCAGCACCAGCTCGCGGCCCACGGGCGGGACCAGCAGCGCCGCGTCGTCGCCGAGTTCCAGTGCCCCGGGTCCGGCCAGCGGCCGGAAATGCCGCGCGATCAAGGCAAACTCGGCGGGCAGGGTTGGGTCCGACATGGCAGGTCTGGCCGGCATCCGGCGCGATCACCCCGCCTCGGGGCGATCGATCCGGTCCAGGCGGCCGTCCATGCGATCCAGCCGCACCGCGGTGCCGGCATGGTGCACGGCCTCGGCCGCAGCCACCCCGGCGAGCCGCTGTTCCACCGCCGCGACGCGCCGCGCCAGGCCGTCCACCTGCGCGACGAGTCCGTCCAGCTTGGCGTCAAGCCGGCGCAGAACCTCCAACAGCAAGGCATCACGGTTGCCGCTCATGGCGCCACCCTACGCCGGTACCGGGTCAACGAACATAGCATGCCGACGCCCGCGGCGCGCCGACACCCTGCGCGCTTCCTCCGGGTTAAAATTCTTCGCTCTTGTGGCGTTGACTGTTGGACGGCCCCGTAGGGCGGAAAAGCGCAGCGCCTTCCGCCACCGCCGGGCGAGCCGCTCGCATCTGCCGACGTCCCCAACAACATATCCCGCCACCGTCCGACGGCGGAAGGCGCTGCGCTTTTCCGCCCTACGGGGCCGTCCAACCGTCAACGCCATATGAGCGAAATTCTTGCTTCCTTGCTTGCCTGCAGACGCCGCGAACCCGCCCAGGGCCGACCGGTCGGTTGACAATCGCGGGCAGCGGGTGGGTGAAACCCGTAGGGATGCCGGCGCGGCGCGACCGATGTAGAAGCCTGCGATGGAGTTCCTCGGCAAAGGTCCGTGCGGGCATGGGTCGGACGCTCCGGTCGGTCCGGTTGCCCGCCGGATCGCCCGGGCGATCGCCGATGACCCGGCCGATACGCCCGGCGCGTCCGCTCGGGCCGGTGCTGACCGCCTCGCTGGCACTGCACCTCAGCGTCCTGATCCTGCTGCTGGTGACCATCCGCCACCAGCCGCGCTACGCCGAGCAGGTGCCACCGGCGGACTACGCGATGGTGTTCGAGGGGCACTCGCCGGAGCTGAACTCCGGGATCAACCCGGACCTCAACCGGCCGCGGCGGCCCGGCTCGCCGGCGCCGGGCGTGACGGCGCCGGCGGTGCCGCCAACGCCGCCCACCCCGCCGCCCAGCCCACCATCCGTGGCGGTTCTGCCGCCGCCCCCGCCGGCGCCGGCGCCCCCGTCGTCGTCGTCGGCGTCGTCATCGGCGGAGACACCGGCGGAAGCCCATCCCGCGGCCCCGCCGCAGCCGATGCCGCCGCCGATCCCCGCCGTGCCGCCCCCGCAGCACGTCCCGCTGGCGATGGTGATCCCTCGCCCGCCGCCGATTCCCGCCGTCCCGTCACCGCCCGAGGCGCCACGCCCGACGCCGGCGCGGCCGGAGCGCAGACCGGAGCGCAGACCGGAGCGCAGGCCGGAGCGCGCGCCGGCCTTCCCGACGCCCCTCGCCTTCTCCCTGGGTCAGCCTGGGCCAACCGGGTCGCGCTCCAGCGCGCCGTCGCCGACGCCCCCCACGCCGGCACGACCCGGATGGCCAGGCTCGATCAACCTGTCGTTCGGCCCGATCGAGGGCGGCTCGCTGTCGCCGTCCGCATCGACGCGGATGGAGGGGGTCGCGGTCAGCAACGACTGGCTCAACCTGGTCAGCGCCTGGTGGCAGCGGCATTCCTACTATCCCCCGCAGGCCGGCATGAACGGCGAGGAGGGGGACGTGACGCTGCACATGCGGGTCAACCGTGACGGGCGGGTGGAGCGGTTGGAGCTGGTCAGCAAGTCGGGCTCGCAGTGGCTCGACCTGGGGGCTTTGTCGACGTTTCGCGACGCGCGCCTGCCGCCGCTGCCCCCCGACATGCCGGAGGCGCAGATCCCGTTCCAGGTGACCGTCCACTACATCATCGTGCGCTGACCGCTTGCGCTGAACCATCCCGCCGCGCGGCGTGCGCCGGTCGCGGTTCGCCGTGGGGCCTCGCCGGGCAGGCGGCTGAAACAAAAGCAAGCCGGGGCTTCGCCCCGGACCCCACCAAGGGGCGCTGCCCCCCATGGTACCATTGGGAACCCCGCCAAGGGCGAGCCCTTGGAACCCTTCACTGGGAGTGTGGGGAGGGGAAGGGGGCGGCTGGGCGAGGCGAAGGGGCGCCGTCCAGCATGCTGGACGGCGCCCCTTCGCCTCGCCCAGCCGCCCCCTTCCCCTCCCCACACTCCCAGTCATGGAGTCCAGAGGCTCCGCCTCTGGTGGGGGGTCCAGGGGGGCAACGCCCCCCTGGTGGGGTCCGGGGCGGAGCCCCGACCTTGCTTCGTTCACCCGCCTGCCCGGCGCGTTGCGCCGGCCGGCTGGACAGGCGGCGCCCGATCGGCGACACGCGGGCACCACGGCCTGCTCACCGGCATGACCCTCGCGCGCCTCAAACACCTGCTGCCGCTCGGCCTGCTCATCGCGGGCCTGGCGGCGCTGTGGTCGCTTGGCCTGCAGCGCGACCTGACATGGGCCGGCCTGTCGCGCCACCAGGCCGAGCTGCTCGCCATCGTCGCGGCACGGCCGCTCCAGGCCGCGACCGCCTATGTCGCGATCTACGCCGCCCTTGTCGCGCTCTCCGTGCCCGAAGGGGCGCTCGCCACCATGGCGGGCGGGCTGCTGTTCGGCACGGTGGTCGGGGGCGCGCTGGCGGTCATCGGCGCCAGCATCGGCGCGGTGGTGCTGTTCCTGGCCGCGCGCTACGCCTTCGCCGATCTGGTGGCCGCACGGGCGGCGACGCTGATGGCGCGGATCCGGCCCGGGATCGAGCGCGATGGGTTTCTCTACCTGCTTGCCCTCCGGCTGGTGCCGCTGTTTCCGTTCTGGCTGCTCAACCTGGCCGCGGCGGCGTGCGGCATGCGGCTGGCCCCGTTCGCGGCCGCCACACTGATCGGCATCATCCCCGGCACGCTGGTCTACGCCTCGGTCGGAGCCGGCCTTGCCGACGTGCTGGCCGGCGGCGGGGCGCCCGATTTCGCCGTGGTGTTCGCGCCGCGCGTCCTTCTGCCGCTGCTCGGCCTCGCCGTGCTCGTGCTGGCGCCGGCGTTCTGGCACGCCCTCAAGGGCCGGACTGTTCAAGGGCGCAACGCCAAGGGCCGTGATGCCAAGGAGCGCGATGCCAAGGAGCGCAATGCCTGAGTTCGACCTTGCCGTGATCGGCGCCGGCGCCGCCGGCCTGTCGGTCACCGCGGTCGCGGCGCAGCTCGGCCTGAAGGTGGCGCTGATCGAGCGCGCGCGGATGGGCGGCGACTGCCTCAACACCGGCTGCGTGCCGTCCAAGGCGCTGCTGGCCGCCGCGCATGCCGCACAATCGGCCCGCGCCGCCGGCCGCTTCGGCGTCCGCCTGCCGGCGCCGGTGATCGACTGGGACGCGGTGCGCGCGCACGTCACCGCCAGCATCGCCGCGATCGCCCCGATGGACTCCGAAGCCCGCTTCCGCGCGCTCGGCGCCACGGTGCTGCGCAGCGAGGCGCGTTTCCTCGACCCCGACACGCTCGGCATCGACGGGCGGCGGCTCACCGCGCGGCGCATCATCATCGCCGCCGGCAGCCGCGCCGCGATCCCGCCGATCCCCGGCCTCGACCGGGTTCCCTTCCTGACCAACGAAACCCTGTTCACGCCGCCGCATTCCCTGGCGCACCCGCCGGCGCACCTGCTGGTGCTGGGCGGCGGGCCGGTCGGGCTGGAGATGGCGGCGGCGCATGCCGGGCTGGGCTGCCGCGTCACCCTGGTCGAGGCCGGGCGCATCGCCGCGCGCGAGGACCCGGAGCTGGCCGACGGCCTGCGCCGCGCCATGATTGCCCAGGGGGTGACGCTGATCGAGGGCGTCGCGGTCAGCGCCGTGGCGCCCGGCCCGACCCTGGGCCCGACCCTGGGCCCGACCCTGGGCGCGACCCTGGGCCCGACCCTGGGCCCGACCCTGGGCGCGACCCTGGTGCTGGCCGACGGACGACGCGTCGAAGGCAGCCACCTGCTGGTCGCCGCCGGGCGCCGGCCTAACCTGGAGCGCCTGGCGCTGGACGCCGGCAACGTGCGCGCCGGCCCGGCGGGGATCGCCACCGATCGCGGCCTGCGCAGCCTGACCAACCGCCGCGTCTTCGCCATCGGCGACATCGCCGATCCCGCCGGCATCGGGCCGCGCGCGTTCACCCATGTCGGCAGCTACCACGCCGCGATCGTCATCCGCCGCGCGCTGTTCCGCCTGCCCGCGCGGCTCGACTACGCCGCGCTGCCGCGGGTGATCTACACCGCGCCCGAACTCGCCCAGGTCGGCCTGACCGAGGCCGAGGCGCGCGCCGCCGGGCACCGCGTCACGCTGCTGCGCGCGCCGCTGGCCGAGACCGACCGCGCGGTCGCCGAGGGCGAGGTGGCCGGCCTGGTCAAGCTGGTGATCGCCGGCAACCGCGTGCTCGGCGCGGGCATCCTGGCGCCGCATGCCGGGGAGATGATCGGCCAGTGGACGCTGGCGATCGCGCGGCGAGTAAAGCCGGCCGCGCTGGCGGGGCTGATCGTGCCCTATCCGACCCGCGCCGAGGCGGGCAAGCGCGCGCTGGCGGGGTTGTTCGCGCCGCGCCTGTTCGCGGCCCGCACGAAAGCGCTGGTCCGACTGCTGATCCGGTTGCCGTGATGCGGCGGTCGCCCCGCTCGCCCGCCGGTTCGGGCAATGCGACAGCACGTCCCAATTCGGCAGATCCGGCCAGCCTCGCTTCGTGATGGCCGGGCCGCTGTCCCCGGGCGCTTGTCCCCACCGGCATTCACCTAGCGTTGCCCGCGGCGGTCGGCGCGCTCCGGTGATGCGACCTGGGCGCTGGCTGCATCGCAAGCAAGTCAAGGATTCCAACACGGAGGAAGCGCGGAGGGCCACGCAGGGCCACGGAGAAGCAAGGAATTTGGGCGCTGCGCGCGGTCGTCGGTGCCGGCACCGCGCGCAGCGCATCGATGCCTTCTCCGTGGCCCTGCGTGGCCCCCCGCGTTTCCTCCGGGTTAAAATTCCTGGCTCATATGGCGTTGACGGTTGGACGGCCCCGTAGGGCGGAAAAGCGCAGCGCCTTCCGCCGTCGGACGGTGGCGGGATATGTTGTTGGGGACGTCGGCAGATGCGAGCGGCTCGCCCGGCGGTGGCGGAAGGCGCTGCGCTTTTCCGCCCTACGGGGCCGCCCAGGGCCGACCGGTCGGTCAACAATCGCGGGCAGGGGGTGGGTGAATCCCGTAGGGTGGTGGCCCTGGGATCACCCGGCCATCCGCCGCCGCCACCGCCACCGCGACCGGGAGTGCGTGGATGGCCGGGCCAAGCCCACCCATGACGGAGCGGCAACGTCGTCCGGCCAAAATGCGCATTGCTGGTAATCCGGTTGGCCGATAATTCGGTTGCCCTATGCCGGCCAAACGCTCAATTTGCCGTAATGACGGATTTGTGTGCACTCCGACGGGGACCGGGGCGCGACCAGGGCCACGGGGCCGCACTGGCGTTGCAGGGGGGCGGGGCACATGGTGCCTTCACCTGGGGCGTGCTGGATTGGCTGCTGGAGGAAGGGCTGCAGGTCGAACGCAATCTGCGGCGTGTCGTCCGGTGCGCTCATCGCGGTCATGCTCGCGCAGGGGCTGGTTCGCGACGGCCCCGCCGGCGCCCGCGCGGCGATGCGCGAACTGTGGCGCCGCTTCGCCCAGGCACACACCCTGAGCCCGCTGCAGAATGCCCCGTTCGAGCGCTGGCTGTGGGGCTGGGACATGTCCAACTCGTTCATCTGGCGCGGGCTGGAAGCGACAATGCGGCTGTTCAGCCCGGCCCAGCTCAACCCGTTCGGCCACCATCCGTTGCGCGCGCTGATCGCCGATCTGATCGATCCGGCGCTGCTGACCGATCCGGCGGCGCCGCGGCTGATCGTCTCGGCAACCGATGTCGAAACCGGCGCGGCGGTGCTGTTCGAGAACGCCGAGATCACCGTCAACGTGCTGCTCGCCTCCTGCTGCCTGCCCTTCGTGTTTCCCGCGGTCGAGATCGGCGGGCGGGCCTACTGGGACGGCGGCTATTCCGGCAATCCGCCGCTAAGCCCGCTGCTGACGCCGGTGCCGCCGCGCGCGCTGCTGCTGGTCCGCGCCCAGCCGGGGCACCGCCCCGGCACGCCGCAGACGCCGCTCGAGATCACCAACCGGCTGAACGAGATCGCCTGCCACAGCGTGCTGGCCGCGGAGCTGGCGGCGCTGCCGGCGGGCGTGGCACTGACCAGCTACGACGCCGACGACGCGCTGCTCGACCTGCCGATCTCGTCGAAATTCAGCGGCGAGCAGGAATTCCTGTCACTGCTGTTCAACGCCGGCCGGGCGGCCGCGGCGCTCCGGGGCCTGCCGCGCGCCGCCGCCGCGGCATCCCGCCCGGCGGCGATGCCACCAGGCTACGGGCTCGCGGCGCCGTGATCCGGCTCACAGCCCGGCCGGCGTGCCAATGCTACCACGGCGTCGCCTGGTCCGCAGCGGCGGCAGGCGGCGCCGGCGTCAGGAGTCCAGTTCGGTCATGCCACTAGGCACGTCACAGACCGCTTCCCCACCGCCGGCCGGACCGCCGGATCGCGGCCCGCGCCGCTTGCGGCACCGCAGCCTGGCGTTGCGGCTGTTGCTGATCTCGGTGGCCCTGGTCATGCTGGCGGAGGTCCTGGTGCTGATCCCCAACATCGGCCGCGACCGCCGGGTGATCCTGCGGGAGAGGACGCTGCAGGCCTATATCGCGGCGCTGTCCGCCGCGGCGCCGGCGGACGCGCCAGTGCTGGCGCAGCGCGACGAGTTGCTGCGGGCGTCCGGGATCGAGTCGATCCGGCTGCGCGGCCCGCACGGCCTTGTCCTGGTGATGACCGGCGATCCCACGGCACGCCCGGTCAAGACCTTCGATCTGCGCGCGGAAACCACCATCGAGTCGCTGGTGCGCGGCGTGGGGGCGATCCTCGCCGACCATGACGCCCTGGTCCAGATCATCGCGGAAAACCCGTTCAAGCCCGGCGCCGAGATCGAGTTCGTCATGCACCGGGCGTCGCTTACGCAGGCGCTGCGCGAACTCGATGCGCCGGACGCCTTTTTCACGCTGGCGCTGGCCAGCGCCGTCGGCCTGTTCCTCTATCTGGCGCTGCTGATCCTGCTGGTCCGCCCGATGCGGCGGCTGACCTCGTCGATCGCCGCCTTCCGCGCCGACCCGGAGCACGGCGTGCCGCTCGACTCGCGCGCGATGACGCCGCTGTACGACGACGAGATTTCCGTGGCCGGGCGCGAGCTTGCGGCGATGCAGCGGGAGCTGCGCGCCGCGCTGTGGCGCAACACGCGTCTGGCGGCGCTGGGAACGGTGGTGGCCAAGGTCAGCCACGACGTGCGCGGGATTCTGACCCCGGCGTTGCTGCAGGCCGACCGGCTGGGCAAGCATGCCGATCCAGCGGTCCGCCGCGCGGGCAATTCGCTGGTGCAGGCGGTGGAGCGGGCGATCGACATGGTGCACCGCACGCTGGACTTCGCGCGCGAAGGACCGCCGCCGCCGCAGCTTTCCGCGATCCGCCTCCACGCACTGGTGACGGAGGCCGCCGAGAGCGTGCGCGGCACCGTGGCCGCCTTCAAGCTCGACAATCTGGTCCCGCCGGACCAGCAGGTCGAGGCCGACCGCAATCACCTGTTCCGCGTGCTGGTGAACCTGCTGCGCAATGCCGCCGAGGCGGGCGCCGGTCACGTGCGCGTGCACACGCACAGGAGCGGGAACAGCCTGGCGATCGAGCTGGCGGACGACGGGCCGGGGCTGCCGGACGTCGTGCGCGGCAACCTGTTCCGACCGTTCGCGTGTACCTCCCGGGCCGGCGGCTCCGGTCTCGGCCTGGCGATCGCGCGCGACCTGATGCTGGCCCATGGCGGCGACATTGACCTGGCGACCACCGGCCCGGGCGGCACGACGTTCCGCCTGACCCTGCCGCTGCTCGCGCGCACCGCCCCGGAGCCGCAGGCGGCTGATTCGATCTAGTGCCTCGCGTCCTTGATAGTGAGGGGGTCTCCTCCATCTCTTCGCGCCACAAATCCCAACGCAAGGGGGCTACACAACCCCTCATTTTCAGCGACTCAGGGCACTAGCCGAACCGTCCGCGACCGCGCAGACTCCCCCCGACGGCAGGGTGCGTCGCCGCGCATGGAGGAAGCGGCTCGGCACCCCGCGCGGCCCGCCCCATCGCTGTTGCGCGCCCGCCGCGCGGCTTCCGCGGCAGGGCTTGTGCGCCGATGATCGCGCGCCCAGGCGCGCCGCAAAAGAGTGCCCAAATCGCGCGGCCGGGCAGACTGGCCACCGTCGTGTGGTGAACGGATCAAAGGAGAGGATGCTGATGTCGCTGAGGCAATGGCTGCTGCTACTGACCGCGTGTCTGGCCGGTCTCGCGGGGTTGTTCCTGGCCGCCAACGCGCGGGAGGGCACCGCTTACGGGATCGGGCTGCTGGGATTCGTTGCCGCCGTCGTCTATGGCTTCGCTCTGGTGAAGCGGCACTTCGACCAACTGGACGCCGAGCGGCACTGACGTGGCAAGCTCCGACGCCCCCGCCTCTGGCACGCCCATCCTTGGCACGCCCATCCTTGGCACGCCCATCCCTGGCGCACCCATCGCCGGCACGCCCATCGCCGGCACGCCCGTGCCTGAGGCGCCCCGCTCCGACACGCGCGTCGCTGGCCCGCGCGCCGCTGACCCGCGCGCCGCTGGCAGCCCCCCCTGGCACACCCCCCCCTGGCACCGCCGAAGCAAGCCGTCCCGCCGCGACGTGGGACCCGACGCAGTATCTCCGCTTCGCCGACCAACGCCTGCGGCCTGCCCTGGATCTGCTCGGCCAGGTGCCGCTGACCGCACCCCGCCGCGTCGTCGATCTCGGCTGCGGCGCGGGCAACGTCACCGCCATCCTGCGGCAGCGCTTTCCGTCAGCCGAGGTAACCGGCGTCGACGGCTCCGCCGAGATGCTGGCCAAGGCGCGCAGCGCGGCGCCGACGTGCCACTTCGAGCAGGGCGATTTCGCGACCTGGGAGCCGTCGGGACAGCCCTCGGGGCCACCTTGGACGCAAACCCCCACGGGGTTGCCTTCGGCGCCTTCCGCCGCCCGCCCCTCGGCCACGCTCGACCTGATCTTCTCCAACGCCGCACTGCAATGGGTGGGCGGGCACGCGGCGCTGTTCCCCCGCCTGATGTCGCTGCTGGCCCCGGGCGGCGTCCTGGCGGTGCAGATGCCGGCGATGCACGACGCGCCGTTGCGCCGCTTGCAATACACAGTGGCGGCGCAAGGCCCCTGGGCCGCGCGGCTCGCCAACCACGCCTCCGCGCCGCCGATCCTGGACGCCGCCGGATACTGGGACCTGCTGCGTCCGCTGGCCGCCAGCCTGGATATCTGGGAGACGACCTACCTGCATCCGCTGACCGGCGAGGACGCCGTGGTGCAATGGGCCGCCGGGTCGAGCCTGCGCCCATTCCTGGAACCGCTGGAACCGGCCGAGCAGGACGCGTTCCGCCGCGCCTATGCCAAGGCTTTGCGCCCGCACTACCCGCGCCGCGCCGACGGCACGACCTTGCTGCCGTTCCGCCGGCTGTTTCTGCTGGCGATGGCCTGACGGCGGGTGCGGCCTCCGGTCGGCATCAGCCGAGACATGCCATGGCGTCCGGACGCCACACCACCAACCCGTCCGGGTAGTCCCGGGGTCAACCCCTACGGGATTCACCCACCCCTGCCCGCGATTGTCAACCGACCGGTCGGCCCTGGGCGGGTTCGCCGCGTCCGCAGGCAAGCAAGGAAGCAAGAATTTGGCTCATATGGCGTTGACTGTTGGACGGCCCCGTAGGGCGGAAAAGCGCAGCGCCTTCCGCCGTCGGACGGTGGCGGGATATGTTGTTGGGGACGTCGGCAGATGCGAGCGGCTCGCCCGGCGGTGGCGGAAGGCGCTGCGCTTTTCCGCCCTACGGGGCCGTCCAACAGTCAACGCCATATGAGCGAAGAATTTTAACCCGGAGGAAGCGCGGAGGGCCTCGGGCAACGATAGGTGAATGCCGTAGGGGTTGACCCGGCGGCGTCAGATCGCCTCGCGCTCCTGGCCGAACTCCACGTCGCGGTGGACGTGCACCGACATCAGCAGCCCGAACCCGATCATCACCGTGAACATCGCCGACCCGCCATGCGAGACCAGCGGCAGCGGCACCCCGCCCACCGGGATCACCCCCATCACCATCGCGATGTTCACGAACACATACATGAAGAAATTCATCCCGATGCCCAGCGCCAGCAGCCGCCCATACTGATGGCGGCAGCGCAGCGCGATCGCCATGGCGCCCAGCATGATCAGGCACAGCAGCGCCATCACCGCCAGCCCGCCGACCAGGCCGAACTCCTCGCCGATCATGGTGAAGATGAAATCGGTCTGCTTCTCCGGCAGGAAATCCAGATGCCCCTGCGTGCCCTGCAGGAACCCCTGCCCCCACATCCCGCCGGAGCCCAACGCGATCTTCGACTGGATGATGTTGTAGCCGGCCCCCAGCGGATCGCGCTCGGGATGCAGGAAGGTCAGGATCCGCGCGCGCTGGTAGTCGTGCATATGGGCATAGACGAGCGGCGCCAGGAACGGCACCGGCGCGGCGACCAGCAGGAACTTCCACCAGCGCACCCCGGCGGCGAAGAACACCGCGCCACCCACGACCGCGGTGATCACCGCGGTACCAAGGTTCGGCTGCTTCAGGATCAACCCCACCGGCACCAGCACGGCGAGCACCGGCGGCAGCAGGAACAACGGGTTGCCGATGCGCTCCCACGACGCGCGGTGGAACCATGACGCCAGCGCCATCACCAGCGCCAGCTTCATCACCTCCGACGGCTGCACCTGCAATCCGCCGAACTCGATCCAGCGCTGCGCGCCCTTGCCCAAATGGCCATAGCGCGCGACCACCACCAGCAGCGCCAGCGACAGGAAATAGGCCGGCCAGGACAGCTTCGCGAGCACGCGGATGTCGATCATCGCGATCGCCAGCATCAGGCCGATGCCGACCGCGAAGCGCATCAGATGGCGCGTCGCGTAAGGCTCCGCGGACCCGCCGGCACTGTACAGCGCGACGTAGCCGACGCCGGCCAGCGCACAGAGCAGCAGCACGTAGAGCCAGTTGACCTGCCAGAGCTTGCCGCCCAGGTCGAACGAGGCCTCGCGAATCAGCCTGCGGTCCATCATCGCGGCTTGCCCGCCCCCGGCTCCGCCGGCGAACCCGCCACCGCGCCAACCCCACCCCTCGAGGACATGACCGGCACCGCCGCGGGCTCCGCCCCGCGCGGCGGGGGGGCTCGCGACGCCGCTCCCGCGATCGCCCCCGGCATCGGTCCCGGCGGCGGTCCCGGCGTCGGTCCTTGGGCGACCTCGGCACCCGGCGGCAGCGTCCGACGGGCCGGATCGCGCCCGAGCGTGTCGATCATGATGTCGCGCGCCACCGGGGCCGCTGCCGCGGCACCGGCATTGCCATGCTCGATCACCACCGAGACCGCGTAGCGCGGCGCGTCATACGGCGCGAAGGCGACGAACAGTGCATGCGGGCGGAATTCCCAGGGCAGCTTCTCGCTGTCGAAATTGCCCCGCTCGCGCACCTCGCGCGAGACGTTGCGCACCTGGGCGGACCCGGTCTTGCCGGCAAGCTGCACCTTCGGATCGGGCAGCCGCGCCTGCGGTGCGGTGCCGCCTTGCTCGTTCACCACCGCCCACATGCCGTCGCGCACCATCTGCAGATCGCGTTGCGGCATCGCCAGGTTCGGCCATTCCTCGGCCCGCGCCCCGGGTTGCAGCACCCCGCCGAGGCTGCGTGTCAGATGCGGCACCACCAGCCGCCCGGTCGCCACCCGCGCGACATAGGTCGCCAGCTGCAGCGGCGTCACCTGGATGTAGCCCTGGCCGATGCCGCTCACCACGGTGTCGCCGATGTTCCAGTGCCCGCCCTGGCCGATGCGCCACTCGCGCGTCGGGATCAGCCCGGTCTTGGCGCCCGGCAGATCGATCGGCAAGTCTGTTCCCATGCCGAATTGGTGCGCCACCGTGGCGATGTGGTCGATCCCGGTGCGCCGCGCCGTCTCGTAGAAGAACACGTCGCAACTGTTCTTCAGTCCGCCGCGCAGATCCAGCAGGCCATGGCCGTATTTCTTCCAGCAATGGAACCGCGTGTCGCCGATATCCAGATAGCCCGGACAGTCGATCCGATCGGTCGGCGTGATCGCCCGCGCTTCCAGCGCGGCGATCGCCACCGCCATCTTGAAGGTGGAGCCCGGCGCATACAGCCCGGCAATCGACTTGTTGATCAGCGGCGCGCGGCGGTTCTTGGTCCACTCCACCCATTGCGCCTGCGAAACACCCGAGTTGAACAGCGACGGATCGAACGACGGCGTGCTCGCCATCGCCAGCACCTCGCCATTGGTGCAGTCCATCACCACCGCGCTGGCGCTCTCCTCGCCCAGGTGGCCCAGCACGGCCTGCTGCAACCTGGCATCGATGGTCAGGCCGACCTCCTCGCCCGGCACCCCCTCCTGGCGATCGAGCTCGCGGATCACCCGCCCATAGGCGTTGACCTCAAGCTGCACCTCGCCGGCGTGGCCGCGCAGCGCCACATCGCGCTGCTTCTCCATCCCGGCGCGGCCGACCCGGACGCCGGGCAGCGCGAGCTGCGGATCGGCCGCGACATCCGCCTCGTTCGGCGGCGCGACATAGCCCACCACATGGGCGAGCTGGTCGTTGAACGGATAAACCCGCGTGGTGCCGACATCGATCACGATGCCGGGCAGCTCGGTGGCGTCCACCTCGATGCGCGCCATCTCATCCCAGCCGAGGAAATCGCGCACCAGAACCGGAATGAAACGGCGGTGCCGGTGCACCTCGCGCAGGATCCGGGCGCGCTCGCGATCGTCCAGCGGCACGATGCGGCTGAAACTGTCGAGCGTGGCGGCGACATCGCGGGTCTGCTCGGCAATCAGCACCGCCCGCCAGTTCAGCTTGTTGCTGGCAACGGCGATGCCGAACCGATCCAGAATCCGCCCGCGCGGCGGCGCGATGGCGCGCTGGCTGACCCGGTTCGCCTCGGCCAGCGTGGCATAGCGCGCCCCCTCCAGGATCTGCACCTGGTACAGCCTGGCCGCCAATCCCCCCAGCACCGCCACCTGCCCCCCCATCAACAACAGCGCCCGACGGGTAAACACCCCCGTCCGCCGCGTATCCCGCTTCATCGCGCCCTCCCGACCCGGAGCGCGTCTGACATGGGCTGGCGCCGGGCACTGGGCAAAGGCAAGGCCAGGGGCTCCGCCCCTGGACCCCGCCAGGGGGGCGTTGCCCCCCTGGACCCCCCACCAGAGGCGGAGCCTCTGGACTCCATGACCGGGAGTGTGGGGAGAGGGAGGGGGCGGGTGGGCGAGGCGATGGGGCGTCGTCCGGCACGCCGGACGGCGCCCCATCGCCTCGCCCACCCGCCCCCTCCCTCTCCCCACACTCCCAGTGAAGGGTTCCAAGGGCTCGCCCTTGGCGGGGTTCCAAGGGGCAGCGCCCCTTGGCGGGGTCCAGGGGCGGAGCCCCTGGCCTTGCCTTTGCCCAGTGCCCGGCGCCGGCCCATGTCAGACCCGCTCCGGGTTGGCGATGGTGCGGTGGGCGCGGATCAGCAGCATGGACAGCGCGGGGTAGAGGGCGGCGGTCAGGGTTGCCTGGAACGCCGCGGGGCCGAAGGGCATCAGCCGCAGCGACAGCAGCGAGGTCAGCGTCCAGATCAGCAGCGCCGCGCCGGTGCCCACGCCGATGAAGACCAGCCAGACCATGACGAAGCCCTGTTGGGTCAGCGTGCGCCGCCAGCGCCGTGCCAGGCCGTGCACCAGCAGCAGGGTCAGCACGCCGGTGCCGAGCGGCAGGTAGCCCAGCAGGTCCAGCAGCAGGCCGATGACGAAGACGATCGGCGGCGGCAGCGCGGCGGGGCGGTACAGCGACCAGAAAAACACCGCCGCCAAAGTCGCCGAGGGCAGCAGCACAGCCTGGTCGGTGACGCCGAGCGGCACGCCGCACAGCAGCATCAGCAGCGCCGTGCTGGTGGCCGGGAAGCTGTGTCGCGACATGATATCGAGCCGCCGGCCGAGCGACGGCCGCGGGCGGATTCCGGGAAGCTGTTCGTCGCGCGCCATCGCCGCGGCCTCAGTACGGCTGCTCGCCGGGCGGTCGCGGCGCCTCGGGCGGCGCCATGCCGTTCAACCCGTAGTCGAAGATGCGCACCACCTGCAGCCGATCGAGCTGCGCCGCCGGCTGCACCTCCGGCACGTTGGCGGCGTTGTAGCGTACCGTGCCGACCGGCAGGTTGGCCGGAAAGGCGCCGGCTTCCGGCGAGGTCACCACCCGCTCGCCCTCGCGCGGTGCCGCGCCGTCCGACCAGTAGAGCAGCCGCGGCCGCGGCCCGTTGGTGCCGGTCATGATCGCGTGGCCGCCGCTCGGCTCCAGGATGACCGGGACGCGGCTGTTCAGGTCGGTGATCAGCAGCACCCGCGCGGTGCGCGCGCCCACCTCGCTGACCCGCCCCACCAAGCCGCTTTGGTCCAGCGCGATCTCGCCGCGACGGATGGAGTGGTTGGGCCCGACCGCGAGCAGCACCGCCTTGGCGTAGACCCCGCCGGCGTCGGCGACCACGCGCGCGGTGACGAACGCGACGGCTCGGGTCGGGCACCCAGTGCAGCTCGGCCTTCAGCCGGCGATCCTCGGCATCGAGCGCCAGCGCCGTCGCCTGCCATTGCCGCAGCCGGGCGTTCTCCGTCCGCAGCCGGGCGTTCTCCGCCTGCATGTCCCACAGACCGCCGATCCCGGCGACCACGCCACGGACCCGGGCGAGCGGTTCGGACAGCACCGTGTAGATTGGCCCGAGCGAGTCGCCGAGCGCGACGCGGGCGCGTTCCTCCAGCACCGTGTCGGCCTTGCCCACCAGCAGCAGGCCGAACGACGCGGCGATCAGTACCGGCAAGGTCAGCTTCGCCAAGACCTGCCGGGCCGGGATCGACAGCCGGATCACCTCCGCTCAGTCCTCCTGGATGCACATGCCATCTTGTTCGGCGCCATCGCTCCTATAGCCGATCCGCCGCCGCGACCGATAGCCGGACCGCGACCAGCGATTCGCCTTTTGGTTGATCCGGCCACCGTTTCTCCGTCATCGCCGGGCCGGTCCGGCGCTGGCCGAGAGACCACGTCGTCCCGCCAAAATGCGCATCGCCGGACGTCGGCATGGCGGCTTCGTCGTGCCGGTCGGAGCAAAGGGTCGGGCGAAAAGATCAACCCTTGGCCAGCGGAAATGACCCCGCCCGTTCAGCAGGACGAACCAACCGGTAGGGCGGCGGGTCCGCCGGTTCGGCGACAGGCGTCAGTACATGCTGGTCAGCACGTTGCGCAGGCGGCGCATTTCCTCCAGCGCCCGCCCGGTGCCCAGCGCGACGCACTGCAACGGGTCCTCGGCCACCGCCACCGGCAGGCCGGTGGCCTCGCGCAGCACCTCGTCCAGACGGTGCAGCAGCGCCCCGCCGCCGGTCAGCACGATGCCCTTGTCGACGATGTCGGCGGCCAGCTCCGGCGGCGTGTTCTCCAGCGCCACCTTCACCGCCTCGACGATCGCGCTGACCGGCTCGGCCAGGCTCTCGGCGATCTGCCGCTGGCTCACCAGCACCTCGCGCGGCACGCCGTTCATCAGGTCGCGCCCCTTGACCTCGCGGTATGGGCCGTCGTCGTCGTTGTCGAACATGGCGGCGGCGCCGAGTTCCAGCTTGATCCGCTCGGCCGAGGACTCGCCGATCAGCAGGTTATGGTTGCGCCTTATGTAGCTGATGATCGCCTCGTCCATCTTGTCGCCGCCGACGCGCACGCTGCGGGCATAGACGATGCCGCCGAGCGAGATCACCGCGACCTCCGTCGTGCCGCCGCCGATATCGACCACCATGGACCCCGACGGCTCGGTCACCGGCAGTCCGGCACCGATCGCCGCGGCCATCGGCTCCTCGATCAGCATCACCTTGCGCGCGCCGGCGCTTTCGGCGCTTTCCTGGATGGCGCGTCGTTCCACCGCGGTCGAGCCCGACGGGACGCAGACGATGATCACCGGCGAGGCGAAGCCGCGGCGGTTGTGCACCTTGCGGATGAAATGCTTGATCATCTCCTCCGCCACCTCGAAATCGGCGATCACGCCGTCGCGCAGCGGGCGGATGGCGGAGATGTTGCCGGGGGTGCGGCCGAGCATCAGCTTGGCCTCCTCGCCCACCGCGAGGACGTGCTTCTTGCCGCGCACCTCGGCGATGGCGACCACCGAGGGCTCGGCCAGCACGATGCCGCGCCCCTTGACGTAGACCAGGGTGTTGGCGGTGCCGAGATCGATGGCCATGTCGGCTGACATGAAGCCCAGCAGCCGAGAAAACATACAAGGAACCTTCGGGGCGGTGCGATGCGAAGGCGCAGGGCTTAGCCCCCCGCCCGCCGGTTCACAAGGGGCGGTTGCCCAGGTCGGTCGCCGGCGCGAATGGACGCAAGGCGGCGGTGTCGCCCCGGGACGCGGTTCGCCCGGTGGTTTGTTCCGGAAGTCGCCGGAAGAGGCCACAGGGAGGCAAATTCGCCCGCTTCCATTGCCGGAGCGGGTCGGGGAGACGAGTGGATCCGGCGCTGACGGTGGCACTCGCAGCCTGCCCCCGGCGCCCCCCGCAAGGGGCCTACGGCATTCACCGATCGTTGCCCGCGGCGGTCGGCGCGCTCCGGTGATGCGACCTGGGCGCTGGCTGCATCGCAAGCAAGTTAAGGATTCCAACACGGAGGAAGCGCGGAGGGCCACGCAGGGCCACGGAGAAGCAAGGAATTTGGGCGCTTCGCGCGGTCGTCGGTTCCGGCACCGCGCGCAGCGCATCGATGCCTTCTCCGTGGCCCTGCGTGGCCCTCCGCGCTTCCTCCGGGTTAAAATTCTTGGCTCATATGGCGTTGACTGTTGGACGGCCCCGTAGGGCGGAAAAGCGCAGCGCCTTCCGCCGTCGGACGGTGGCGGGATATGTTGTTGGGGACGTCGGCAGATGCGAGCGGCTCGCCCGGCGGTGGCGGAAGGCGCTGCGCTTTTCCGCCCTACGGGGCCGTCCAACCGTCAACGCCATATGAGCCAAATTCTTGCTTGCTTGCTTGCTTGCCTGCGGACGCTGCGAACCCGCCGAGGGCCGACCGGTCGGTTGAACAATCGCGGGCAGGGGGGGTGAATCCCGTAGCGCAAGGGGCGGGGGACGTGGGCCAGGTGGCGGCGCCTTCCGGGCGCCGACGCGGCCGGTGACGATGGCGCATCGGCTCCCCGGCATGGCCCGCAAGCGGACTGCGCCGCGCCCGACGCCCGCGGCAAGCGGCGTCGGCGGCCCGCTCACCCGGCTGTGACTACCATCGCCGGCCGAACCGCCCTATATGTGAGGATACGACGGGAAACATCTGAAGATGCGGCATGAAAATGTCCGAGGGCGTGGGGCGAACGGATCGGAGGACGAGCAATGTTTCGCACGACCATGAGTGCGGCGACGCTGATGGCGATGGCTCTGGGCCTGGCGGCCTGCGGCTACAGCCCGGGCGACCGGGCGGCGTCCGGCGGGTTGCTGGGCGCCGCCGCGGGCGCCGGGATCGTGGCGGCGACCGGTGGCGCGCCGCTGGTCGGCGCGCTGGTCGGTGGCGCGGTGGGCGCCGTCGGCGGCGCCGCCACCAGCCCGAACGCTGTCAACCTTGGTAAGCCGATCTGGCGTTAGGGGGCGGCGGGAGCGACCGGGTGCGCAGCGTCGCGGGTTCCGGGTCGCGGCATGGCGGGCGGACCAAACAAGCCGCAGGACCATCGGGCGAACCGAAAGCAAGCCGGGGCTCCGCCCCGGACCCCACCAAGGGGCGCTGCCCCTTGGAACCCCGCCAAGGGCGAGCCCTTGGAACCCTTCACTGGGAGTGGGTGATGGGGAGGGGGCGTATGGGCGCGGCGTCAGTGCCGTCCGGCGTGCCGGACGGCACTGACGCCGCGCCCATACGCCCCCTCCCCATCACCCACTCCAATGGATGGAGTTCCAGAGGCTCCGCCTCTGGTGGGGGTCCAGGGGGCAAAGCCCCCTGGCGGGGTTCGGGGCGGAGCCCCGGCTTGCTTTCGGTTCGCCCGATGGTCCTGAAATAAGCCGCGCCGGCGATGGACAGACGCCGGCGCCTGGGGCGATGATGCGGGCATGCGCTGGGCACCCCTATTGGCCGGACTGATCGTCGTCGCGCTGCAAGCTGGCTGCGACCGGACGCCGGAATCGCTCGGGATCACCGGCCCGGCGCCGCCCGTGCCGCCGACGGTCACGCCGGACGAGGCCACGGTGCCGACGCCGGGCCTGCCCTCGGCCGGCGCGAACTCGGGCGCGGAACAGCGCTACTACAACTACAATTGAGCCGGCGGCGGACCCTTGGCGGCGCCAGCATCGCCTGACCGCGCCGGACGCTTCGCCCGCGCCGCCGAGCTGATCCTTGCCCGGCGGAACGCCGCCGCCGAGGCGATCTTGCGTGACCTCCTCGCCGTGGACCCGGCCGACCCGGAAGCCCTGCACAGCCTGGCGTTGCTCTGCCTCGCCACCGATCGCGCCGCGGAAGCCGCGGCGCTGCTGGCCGCGGCGGCGACCGCCGCCCCGGCCTCCGCCGCGATTGCCAGCGGGCACGGCCAGGCGCTGGGCCGGATCGGCCGCCGCGCCGAGGCGCTGGCCAGCCTCGATCGCGCCATCGCGCTCGACCCCACCCTGGCCGAGGCGCACGACGCGCGCGGCACCGTGCTGCTCGCCGAACAGCGCCAGACCGAGGCCCTCGCCGCCTTCGACGCGGCGGTGGCGCTGCGGCCGGACTTCGCCGCGGCGGTGGCGAACCGCGGCAGCGCCCTGCTGCGCCTCGGCCAGGCCGAGCCGGCGCTGGCGGCCTTCAACGCGGCGATCGCGCTGAACCCGACGCTGGGCGAGTTGCATCTGAACCGCGGCATCGCGCTGAGCCATCTCGGCCGCCACGCCGAGGCGCTCGGCGCGATCGATCGGGCGCTGACGCTCGCCCCGCTGCTGGCCGACGCCTCGAACCTGCGCGGCGTCGTGCTGATGGCGATGGGGCGGCTGGCGGAGGCGCTGTCCGGCTTCGCGCGCGCGGTCGCGCTGCGCCCGGATTTCGTCGAGGCGCTGTATAACCAGGGCACGGTGCTTTACACCCTGGCGCACCACGCCGATGCGGTCGCGAGCTTCGACCGCGTGCTGGCGCTGCGGCCGGACCACGCCGATGCGCTGCTCAACCGCGGCAACGCGCTGCTGGGCCTCGGCCGCGTCGAGGACGGACTGGCCAGCTACCGCGCGGTGCAGGCGCTGGTGCCAGACCACCGGGACGTCAACCTCAACATCGGCAATGCGCTGCTGCGCCTCGGCCGGCACGCCGAGGCGCTCGCCAGCTTCGACGCCGCGGCCGCGCGGGCACCGGAGCATGCCGCTGCCCAGGTCAGCCGCGGCAACGCGCTGACCGCGCTCGACCGGACGGCCGAGGCGCTGGCCGCCTATGACCGCGCGGTGGCGCTCGATCCGGCCTATGCCGAGGCACACTACAATCGCGCGAACGTGCTGCTGCGGTTCGACCGGCTTGACGCGGCGCTGGCCGGCTATGACCGGGCACTGGCGCTGCGGCCGGATTTCCCCGAGGCGTGGCTCAACCGCGGCGGGGCGCTGCAACGGCTGACCCGCCACGACGCGGCGCTGGACGATTTCGCGCGCGTCCAGGCGCTGCGCCCGGACCATGCCGACGGGCACTGGAACGAAAGCCTGTCGCGCCTGGCGCTGGGCGACTACCCGACCGGCTGGCGCAAATACGAGGCGCGCTGGGAGGCGGCGGACCGGCGCCCGGCGCGCCGCAGCTTCGCCGCCCCGCCGTGGCTCGGCGAGACCGACCTGGCTGGGCGCACGCTGCTGGTGCACGCCGAGCAGGGTTTTGGCGACACGCTGCAGTTCTGCCGCTATTTGCCGCTGCTGGCGCCGGGCGCGCGGATCGTCTTCGAGGTGCAGCGCCCGCTGCTGCGGCTGATGGCGAGCCTGAAGCGGGCGGTGACGCTGGTTGCGCAGGAAACCGTTGTCCCCGGGGGAAACCAACTGGCAGGCCAGGCGCGGGTTCAAGCGGAGCGCCACGCCGAGGCGCCGCCCCCGTTCGACCTGCATTGCCCATTGCTGAGCCTGCCGCTCGCCTGCGGCACGACGCTTGCGACCGTCCCGTGCCGCGTGCCGTATCTCGCCGCCGACCCGGCTGCCGTCGGCGCCTGGCGGGCGCGCCTGGCGCACTTGCCGGGGCTGCTTGTCGGCATCTGCTGGGCGGGCGAACGGCGGCAAGGCCTGCCCGGCGCGAACGCGATCGATCGCCGCCGCTCGACCGCGCTCGCGGCCTGGGCGCCGCTCGCCGCGGTGCGCGGGGTCAGCCTGGTGTCGCTGCAAAAAGGCCCGGCCGCGGAACAGCTCGCCCAGCCGCCTGACGGTTTGCCGGTCCATGACTGGACCAATGAGCTGGAAGATTTCGCCGACACCGCCGCGCTGATCGAGGCACTGGACCTGGTGATCACGGTCGATACCGCGACCGCGCATCTGGCCGGCGCGCTGGGCAAGCCGGTCTGGATCCTGAACCGCCACGATGCCTGTTGGCGTTGGCTGACCGGGCGCAGCGACTCGCCCTGGTATCCGACCGCGACGCTGTTCCGCCAGCCGCATCCGGGGGACTGGGGCGCAGTGTTCGCCGAGGTTGCCGCGGCGCTGATCGAGGTGACCGCGATGCCGTCCCGCCGCGGGCTGCTGCCCGTTTCCCACGCCGCCAACCGGTCGGGCGATCTCGTAGCACCGTCGTGAGTCGTTGGCCTGTCGCGCGGCCGCCGCAGCAATGCCGCGCGAAGACGGATTATGTATTTGGCTCATATGGCGTTGGCTGTTGGACGGCCCCGTAGGGCGGAAAAGCGCAGCGCCTTCCGCCATCGGACGGTGGCGGGATATGTTGTTGGGGACGTCGGCAGATGCGAGCGGCGCGCCCGGCGGTGGCGGAAGGCGCTGCGCTTTTCCGCCCTACGGGCCGTCCAACAGTCAACGCCATAAGAGCGATTCAGGACGTCGGTTGAGCTTGAAACCGGCCTGGGCATTGATGTGGATCAACCTGCAAAACGCCATCACCTGCTAACGTGTCAACCAGCGGCGGAGGTTGCCATGGCCCAACGCAAGACAGACCACGACGCAGCGGTGCGGCAGCGCGCGCAGCGCATGTGGCGCGACGATGGCGCGCCGCCGGGTCGGCTGGACGAGTATCTGGAGCGGGCGCGGGAACTGCAAGGGATCATCGACAACCCAACGGCCGGGCAACTGCCGAATCCGATGACCGCACACCACGGCGAGATCGAGCCCGTGCAGCCGGTGGAGGAAGCCGAGCTGCAGGAGAATTTGGGAGAGTTCCCCGGCCAGCTCACCGACCAGGGCGATCATCTGGCGGCTCCGATGACCCGCAAGAAGGCGCGCCGCGCGGCCAGGCAAACCTGAGTTTGGTCCGGCCGCAGTGTTCTCCGTCGCCGCACCCGTTGCGCTCGGTCCGGCGCGGCAGGGCGCCAGCGTGCGATCCGCCTGTGCATAACGCAAAGTTGTAGCGTCCTCAGCCACACCGACGCCGTGCAGGCCCGCGCAACGGCTGCACCCCCCAACGCCGGGCAGCAATACCCGGGGCGCGGCGGGGAGGCTGTCCGTGTCCAGGGAGAAACCGGACCGGCCGGGTATTGGGGAAGTTTCGTGCCAGGTGGGCGCGGTGCCAGGCCGGTGAGGCGCCGGCACCAAACCACGCCCCAGAACCACGCCGAGAACCAGGCCCCAGAACCACGCCGAGGTTGCCCCCGCCCGGTAGAACGCCCAAACTCGCGGCAAGTGTCGGCGACACGCCGCGACCTTGAGGGAACGTCCGAACCGTGAGCGAGATCAGCACGGCGCGCCGCGCGCCGGCGCGCATGGCGGCGCTGTTTGCCAACACCGACTTCTGGCGCCTGTGGTACGCCGGGTTGATCGTGTTCGTGGTGCGCTGGCTGGAGACCCTGGCGGTCGCGGTCTTCGTCTATCGCGCCACCCATTCGCCCTTCCTGGTCGCCATGATGACCATGCTGCGGCTGCTGCCGATGGGGCTGTTCGGCGCGGTGCTGGGCGCCGCGGCGGAACGGATCGAGCGGCGCACGGCGCAACTCGGCGTCATCGCGTTGATGGGCTGCACCTCGGCCTCGCTGGCGGTGCTGGCCTATGGCGGGCACCTCGCGGTCTGGCAGCTTGCGCTGGCCAGCTTCATCAACGGGCTCGGCTGGGCGACCGACAACCCGGTGCGCCGCGTCATGATCGGCGAGGTGGTCGGCAGCCAGCAGATGGGCGTGGCGATGTCGATCGATGTCGGCACCAACAATGCCAGCCGCATGCTGGGCCCGACGGTCGGCGGCATCCTGTTCGCCACCGTCGGCATCGGCGGCGCCTTCGTGCTCAGCGTGCTGCTGTACACCTCGTCGCTGCTCGCGGTGCTCGGCCTGCGCTACCGCAACGCCGCCGGCCAGCGCGACGGCGGATCGGTGTTCGCGCACATGCGCGACGGGCTGGCGCTGGTGCGCCAGGACCGGCGGCTGGTCGGCACGCTGGTGATCACCGTGATCTACAACGTGTTCGCCTGGCCATTCACCTCGATGGTGCCGGTGATCGCGCAGGACCGGCTGCATCTGACGCCGGCCTGGATCGGCATCATGGCCAGCATGGACGGAGTCGGCGCCTTCATCGGCGCCACCGTCATCGCGCTGTGCGTCGGGCCGCGCTTCTACGCGCGCACCTATCTGGGCGGCGTGACCAGCTACATGGTCATGCTGACGGTGTTCGCCCTGGCGGCGCAGCCGCTCACCGCCGGCGCGGCGCTGGTGCTGACCGGGATCGGCGGCGCCGGGTTCAGCATCATGCAGGCGACGCTGGTGTATCTCGCGGCACCGGCGGAGATGCGCAGCCGCGTGCTGGGCGTGCTGTCGGTGTGCATCGGCGTTGGCCCGCTCGGCTTCCTGCACCTGGGGCTGCTGGCCGACGCGATCGGCGCGTCCTGGGCGACGGTGACGACGGGGCTCGAAGGCCTGGTCGTACTGGCACTGACATTCCGCTGGTGGCGGGTTATTCTGACGTAAGGCGGGCTGACCTGAGGCGCGCCGGGTCGAGCACCACCTGGCGCTCGTCATAGGCTTGCAGGTCGCGCCAGTGCTCCGCCAGATCGGCACGGAACAGTCCGCGCGTGACGCCGGCCACCAGCCTGGGCGTGGCCGTGGTCATCGCGTTGATCGAGGAGCCCGCCGGGCCGAAACTCATGGTCGTGCCGACGCCGAACAAATGCAGGTCGGCGATCCATGGCGTGCGGCCGGGTCGCTGCTCGGTGAAGGCGAAGTCGGGCGCCAGATAGGGGAAGCGCGCCAGCCGGTCGTTGCGCTCGTGCGGCGGCGGCGTGTAGCGGTCGCCCCAGGTGGCGATGTTGTCGGCGCAGGCGGCCAGCTCCGGGCGCAGCCGCGCATCGTGATCGATGCCGGTGCCGCAGATCACGAAATCCGCCGCGAAGCCGCCCTTCGGCGTGGCCAGTTCGATGCGCCCGTTGACGATCCGCGCGCCGGTCCAGGGCCGCCCGACATGCATGGTGAAATTGGCGAACGCCGCGACGCGGGCCCAGGTGTCGGGCGGGAACCCCTCGCGCAGGCCGAGGATGTGGTGCATGAAACGCCAGCGCCAGTCGTCCGGCATCTCGCCGAGGTGCTTCATGAACCCGGCGAAGGTCAGCCAGCGATACGGCTGCACGGTCATCGGCTCGGCCCGGCGGCAGAACAGATGCACGGCGGCCGCGCCCTGTTCCAGCGCCACGGCGGCATTGTCGAAGGCCGAGGCGCCGGCGCCGAGCACCGCCACGGTCTTGCCGGCGAGGCGCGCGAAGTCGATCGCATCGGCGGCATGGGCGCGGAACGAGGCCGGCAGCGCCGCGACGAAATCGGGCATCCACCACTGCCCGGTGCCGTCCTGCCCGGTGGCCAGCACGATCTTGCGCGCGTGCAGCGTCTCGCCGCTCGACAGGCTCGCCGCCAGGCAGGGCAGGTTGTCGTCGGTGCGCGCCGGCCCGATCGCCGTCACCGCCACGTCGTTGCGCACCGGCAGTCCGACGACGCGGCGAAACCACAGCAGGTAGTCGTTCCACTTGCCGGACGGGATCAGCCGCATCGCCTGCCAGTCGGCCGCACCCCACTGCGCCTCGTGCCAGGCCTGGTAGGTCAGGCTGGGCACGTTCAGGTCGGGGCCGGTCTGATCCTTGGCGCTGCGCAGGGTCGGCATCCGCGCATAGGTGACCCAGGGGCCTTCCTGCCCGTAGGGCGCCCGATCGACCAGCAGGATGTTGTCCACCCGGTCGCGCAGCAGGCCGAAGCCGACCGCCAGCCCGCCCTGCCCGGCGCCGACCACCAGCACGTCCAGCGCCGGCGCGCCGCGCACCCGGCGCGGCCGCAGCCACGCCTTGCGCGGATGCGCGATCAGCGCCAGGTCGCGGCGAACGTCGCGCTCGAGGTCGGCGAGCCCCGCCGGCGCCATGCGGAGCGGCCGTCTCAGCGCCGGAAGTGGTAGTTGAACCGCTCGCCGTCGGCCTCGATGCGCCCCGCCGTCGGCGCCGGGAAGTGCACCGGCAGGATGACCGTGTCGGTGTCGGCGACCGAATGCAGGAACCGCCGGCGCGACTGCGCCGCCAGCGCCTTGTCCCAGCAGAAGATGGTGGACCAGTCGGGTTCGCGGCACTGCAGCGCGTGGTGCATCATGTCGCCGGTCACCACCGCGCGCTGGCCCCTGGAGCGGATGTTGACGCAGCAATGGCAGGGCGAGTGCCCGGGCGTCGGGGTCAGCGAGACCAGGTCGTCCAACACATAGTCGTCGTCCACCAGCAGCGCCTGGCCGGCGGCGACGATCGGCTCGCAGTTGTAGCGCCAGACGTTGCCCGGCGGGTTCTCCCCGCGCTGGTCGGCGGCTTCCCAGGCGGCGTATTCGCGCTTGTGGAAGACGTATTTCGCCCGCGGAAAGGTCGGCACCCAGCGCCCGTCGCGCAACACCGTGTTCCAGCCGCAATGATCGATGTGCAGGTGGGTGCAGAACACGTAGTCGATCTGCTCGAAGCGCAGCCCGGCCGCCTTGAACCCGTCCAGCCAGGGCTGCTTGGGGAAATCCATCGGCGCCGGATAGCCCTTGTCCTCGCCGGTGCAGGTGTCGACCAGGATGGTGTGGTGCGGCGTGCGGATCACGAAGGTCTGGTAGGTGATCACCATCCGGTTCGACGCGGCGTCGTAGACCACCGGATCGAGCCCGGCGAGATGCGCGCGGCCGACCTCCGGGTCGTAGTCGGGGAACATGGCCTCCGGCGCGCGCCAGGGCCCATCGCGCTCGATGATCGAGGTGATGGTGGCGTCGCCGATCTGGATCTCGTGCATGGGGCCTCGCCGGGTCAGGGGTCGCGTGGCGATCATCCGGCGGAATGGGGGTTTTGCAAAGCGTCGCGCCAGCGCGGCGATCCGCGTGGCCGGGCAGGACCGCTCCGGCTGTACCGTTGCTTTACCTCGATCGGCCGATCGCTTAGGGTCGCCTGACACGGCAGCGAGCGGCGAGACCCAGTCCCCCGGCGCCGCGGCGAATGCATACCGGTAACGCAACAACGACGATGGAGAGCCACGCATGAACCCTACCAGGCGGTCGATCCTGCCGATGATCGCGTGCATCGCCGGCGGCTACGCGGTGCAGACAGGCACCGCCCATGCGGCCTCCGCCCGGCAGATCAACGACGACGCCAGGCAGGCGCTGAACAGCCTCTATGCCACCCAGCCCAAGACCAGGCCGCTGGCCGGCAGCGCCAAGGGGATCCTGGTTTTCCCCAAGATCATCAAGGCTGGCCTGATCATCGGCGGCCAGACCGGTGACGGCGTCCTGTGGGTCAATGGCCACGCGAGGGGCTATTACAACCTCTCCGCCGCGTCTTTCGGCCTGCAGGCCGGCGCGCAGACCTTCAGCTATGTGTTGTTCTTCATGACCGACGCGGCGCTGAAATATCTGCAGAACAGCGATGGCTGGGCGATCGGCTCCGGACCCAGCGTCGTGGTGGTGGACAAGGGTGTCGCCGCCAGCCTGACCAGCACGACAGCGACGCAGGATGTCTATGCCTTTCCCTTCGGCGCGCGCGGCCTGATGGCCGGTCTCGGGCTGGAAGGATCGAAAATAACCCGCATCCATCCCGGTGCCTGACCGCGCCGGCACGACAGACGGGCGGCGCAACAGACGGGCGGCGCGATAGATCGGCGGTGCAACCGGCTGGCGACCGGATCGCCGGATCGGGTCTGGCCGCGCGACCTGCCGATCCGCGGCCTGATCGCCAGACCGAGACGATATCGTTACATTATAGTTACGCGCGACGTTGCCCGGTGGTTACCCTGCGCCCGGCGCTGGCGGTGGCAGCGACGACGGCAGGCGCAGCCGGACAGTGGTGCCCCGCCCGGGGGTGCTCTCGAACGCCAGGCTGGCGCCCAGCGAGCCGGCCAGCCGCATGCTGAGCGCCAGGCCGGTGCCCATCCCCTCATAGCGCCGCGCGGCACCGCTGTCGCCCTGGAAGAACGGCGCGCCGAGCTGGTCCAATACCTCGCGCGGCATGCCGATGCCGGTGTCGCGGACGGTGGCGGTCACGCCGTCGGGCGTCGCGGCGGCGACCAACTCGACGCAGCCGCCGGCGTTGGTGAACTTGATCGCATTGGCGATCAGGTTGTCGAGGATAAGGCGTAGCGCCGCGGGATCCGCGCTGACCAGCAGGTCCGGCGCGCCGGCGAAGGTGAGGGCGATCTGCTGCTCGGCGGCCTCCTGCTGCGCCGCGTCGGCAAGCTGGCGCAGCATGCGCGTCAGGTCGATCTGCTGCGGTTGTAGCTGGCGCTCGTCGATGTGCGACAGCTCGATGAGGTTCTCCAGCGTGCGCAGCAGGCGCTTGCCGCCGGCGGTGATGTGGCGCAGCGCGCTTTGCTGATCCGCCCGGCAATCCGCCGCCAGCAGGTCGGAAAAGCCGAGGATGGCGTTCAGCGGCGTGCGCAACTCATGGCTGAGATTGGCCAGCAATTCCGCCTTCGTCCGCTCCGCCGCCTGCGCGCGCTGGCGCTGCTCGATCAGCCGGTCGCGCCCGTCGCGCTCGTGGTGCACCAGCACCGCCGTGGTCGCGATCGCCAGCAGCGTGAGGCCCCGGTTGATCACCGAAGTAACGACCTCGCTGTTGATGTTCGGCAGGAAAAACCCGATCACGACCATCGCCGAGGTGACGCCGGCGAGCGTCCAGACCACGCGCGGATCGCGCGCGAACGCCGCGGTGCAGACCAGCGGGATGTAGGCCAGTCCGTAGGCGAAATGCAGGTCGGTGAGGAGATCGGTCACGAAGGCGGCGCCGGCGGCGAGGTAGATCGCACCCAGCAGCCAACGTCGGCGATGCGGCAGCAAAAGCGTCGCCATCAGGTCGCGGTCAAGGTCTGACATGCGTATGGTTTTGCTACGATCGGCGCAGTTTAGAGACAACAATGCTCACGCCGGCGCGGTCGCGCAAGTGACGCGGGACAGGCAGCAAGGCCGGGGCTTCGCCCCGGACCCCACCAGGGGGCTTTGCCCCCTGGACCCCCACCAGAGGCGGAGCCTCTGGACTCCATGACCGGGAGTGGGTGATGGGGAGGGGGCGTGTGGGCAGGGCGCTGGTGCCGGCCGTCATGACGGCCGGCACCAGCGCCCTGCCCACACGCCCCCTCCCCATCACCCACTCCCGGTGAAGGGTTCCAAGGGCTCGCCCTTGGCGGGGTTCCAAGGGGCAGCGCCCCTTGGTGGGGTCCGGGGCGAAGCCCCAGCCTTGCCGCCTGCCCCCGAATCACCCGGCGCGCGCGGTCGTCGCCAGCCACCAGGTCAACAATGCGGTGCCGGACAGGAAATCCTCGATCGTCATCGCCTCGTGCGGGTTGTGGCTGCCGTTCGCGTTGCGCACGAAGATCATGCCCATCGGCACGCCGACCGCGGCGAAGGCGGCGGCATCGTGCGAGGCCGGGCTGCCAAGCTGGAGCACCGGCAGGCCCAGCGCGGCGGCGCCTTCGCCAAGCGCCCGATGAATTGCCGGGTCGACCGGGCCGACCGCGGCGCGCGCCTTGGGGCCGCAATGGAAACGCACGCCGCGGCGCTGCTCGATGCCGGCGATGATGGCATCGACGCGCGCGTCGAGATCGGCCAGCACGGCCGCGTCGTAGGCGCGCACGTCGAGGCTGAAATGGAACGTTCCGGGCACGATGGTCATGCCGTGCTGCGCCGGGTCGGTGTGGAAGCGGCCGATCGTGCAGGCCATCGGGATGCCCTTGGCGTCGTGCTCCTCCCACAGACGGTCGAGCGCCATGGCGAATTCCGCGCCGGCCATGGCGGCGTCGCGGCGGAATCGCCTGGGCAGGCCGACATGGTCGTTGCTGCCCTCGATGCGTGCGTCCGGGTAACGGAAATTGCCCGGGATGCCGGTGCAGATGGCGACCGGCTTGCCGGCCTCGACCAGGCTGGGCGCCTGCTCGATGTGCAGCTCCAGGTAGGCGCGCAGGCGGGCGGGGTCGAGGGCACGCGCGCCGGCGCGCAGCGCGTCCGGGTCGCCGCCGCAGTCGGCGATGTGCTCGGCGAGGCTGCGCCCGGTGTCGATGCGGCGCACGTCCAGCGCGCCGTCGGGCAGCATGCCGAGCGCGCCGCGGCTGCCGATGTAGGAGACCTGGAACCAGATGCTCTCCTCGGCGCGGATGCCCATCACCGTCAGGTCGCAGGCCAGCATGAGGCCGAGGCGGCGCAGCGCGGCGACGGCGATCAGCCCGGCGAGCACGCCGGCGGCGCCGTCGAAATTGCCGCCATGCGGCACGCTGTCCAGGTGCGAGCCAACGACGATCGCTTTCGCCGCCCGGTCGCGTCCGGCCAGCGTCATGTACAGGTTGGCGGCGGCGTCGCCGGCGATCTCCAGGCCGAGGGCGCGCGCGGCCTCGCGCACCGTGGCGTGGGCGCGCTGCTCGCCAGGGCCGTAGGGGTCGCGGGTGACGCCCGGTTGGTCCAGCCCGTCGCGGCGCAGCGCGTCGAACAGGGCGGTGGCGCGGTTGCGCTCGGCGGCGACGGCTTCGGCGATCTGGGCGGCGTCCATCGGCAAGGTCTTTCGGTCGGGGGTGACGGCGGCAGTTTCGCCTGGCGGCGGGACGGCGCAAGGGGGCCGAAAAGACCGAAAATGAAACCTCGCACCAACGCGGATGAGCAAGCCGGACCTGAAGCGCCGATCAGGCAAGCAGGTGTCTGGAACCCTCCGACCGCGCCTTCCCGGTCTTCGGCGGTCCAGACTGTCCGACAGGCAAGCGGGCCGGGATGACGCGTGACCCGCGGGCCAGCCGCGGGATCAGCGGTACACCTCTCGCCGGTGCCCGACGCGCAGCACCAGAACCACCAGCATGTCGTCGCGAATCGCATAGACTACCCGCCAGTCCCCGACACGAAGGCGGTAGTTGCCGTCGGTCATGGCCTTGACGTTGGGGGACTGGCGCGGGTTTGTGGCGAGCTGGAGAAGGGCGCGCTGGATGCGGCCGCGCATCGGCGGGTCGAGCCCGTCAAGCTCCCTCTGGGCGCTGGGGCGGAATGCGAGCCGCCACGTCACCTGCTGGTATCATTCTGTCGGGCTGAGGCCCCATCGAGCGGTCAGCTCCTCGACCGTATAGGTTGGCCAGTCCTTCCCGGACCGGTCATACTCCGCCAGCGCTGCGGCCGCTGCCGCCGCATCCTCGGCATCCTCAATCGCCTCCAGATCGGCGATCGGCACCAGCGCCGCCACTGGCTTGCCGGCGCGAGTCAGCACAATGCGTTCCTTGCCTGCCTCGGCCCGCGCGACCGCCTCCGCGAAGGCGGCGGGTGCGGCGTCGGTGGGGATGGGGTCGAGCACGGCAGACATTCCAGGCTCCTGCTGGACGAGAACGTGGCCCAATGTAAGCCTTCTCGACGCCGGTTGCGAGGCCGCGACGCGCGGACGTGAAACGGGAGTTCCGGGCGGGACGCCAGCCCCCATGTCTCATACCAGCCGCCCAAATGATCGGCTTTTGGGCGCCGCCAGCACGTCATCCCGGCCGGTCTCACACGGCGTGGCCGGTGGCGGTCGGCGCACGCCAATGCCAGGTGCTGGGGGCGCGGGCTGCGCCAGGTAAGTAAGAAAGCAAGGTTTTAACACGGAGAAGCGAAGAGGAGGCACGGAGGTCACGGAGCAGAAAGGGTTTTTGGCGCTTCGCGTGGGGGCTGATACCGACCGCCGTCATGGCGGGGCGCGGCGGCAATGGGTCAATCCGTCCGCTACCTGGTATCGCGCGCGGGGTTGCCAGGGGGGGCGGCCGCGCGCCAAACCAAGACTGATGCCAATGGCCCGACGCCGACCGATGGGTCAGCCAATAGGGCGGCTGGTATCACGCTGTTACGGGACGATGGCGAAGGTCATTGTCGGCGTGAGCGTCCAGCCTGCCCGGCGGATCTGCCCGCCGAGCAACGAGCCGCCCATCTTCCGACCGATGCGCGCAATGGCCGCCATGGTGCCGCCCGTTACCGGAGTCTTCATGATCTCCCGCTAGACCGGACCGCCCGCCCCCCGCTCCGGATCCCGCCCCTGAACGCCCGCGTCGCCATCCCGGTCATCGCCCGCATCCAGTCCTTCGCCTTCGCCGGCATCGAGGCCGTGCCGGTCGAGGTGCAGGTGCAGATCTCCGCCGGCCTGCCGGTATTCCTGGTGGTCGGCCTGCCCGACAAGGCGGTGGGCGAGGCGCGCGAGCGGGTGCGTGCGGCGCTGAGCGCGATGGGCCTCGCGCTGCCGCCGCGCCGCGTGCTGGTGAACCTCGCCCCGGCCGACCTGCTGAAAGAAGGCAGCCATTTCGACCTGCCGATCGCGCTCGGCGTGCTGGCCGCGATGGACGTGCTGCCGCGCGAGGAGATCGCCGGCTATGCCGCCCTGGGCGAGCTGTCGCTGGACGGCACGCTCAACCCGGTGACCGGCGTGCTGCCGGCGGCGATCGGCGCCTCGGGGCGGGACCTCGGCCTGATCTGTCCCGGCGCGCAGGGCGGCGAGGCGGCCTGGGCCGGGCGGATCGAGGTGCTCGCCCCGGCCGACCTGCTCGGCCTGATCAACCATTTCCGCGGCTCCCAGGTGCTGACGCCGCCGGAGCCGGCGGGCCTCGCGGTCGTCGGGCGCGATCCGGACCTGGCCGACGTGAAGGGCATGGAGACCGCCAAGCGCGCGCTGGAGATCGCCGCCGCCGGCGGGCACAACCTGCTGCTGATCGGCTCGCCCGGCGCCGGCAAGTCGATGCTGGCGGCGCGGCTGCCCGGGCTGCTGCCGGACCTTTCGCCGGGGGAGGCGCTGGAGGTCAGCATGGTGCACAGCGTCGCCGGCATGCTGGATGGCGGGCGGCTGTTGACCCGCCCGCCGTTCCGCGAGCCGCACCATTCCGCCACCCAGGCCGCGCTGACCGGCGGCGGCCCGCGCGCCAGGCCGGGCGAGGCCAGCCTGGCGCATCGCGGCGTGCTGTTCCTGGACGAGCTGCCGGAGTTCCCCAAGCAGGCGCTGGAATCGTTGCGTCAGCCAATGGAGTCCGGCCGCACCACGGTGTCGCGCGCCGCGGCGCACATCACCTATCCGGCGCGGTTCCAGTTGATCGCGGCGATGAACCCGTGCCGCTGCGGCTATCTCGGCGACGGCGCGCGCGAATGCGGCCGCGCGCCGCGCTGCGGCGAGGACTACCAGCACCGCATCAGCGGCCCGCTGCTGGATCGCGTGGACCTGACGGTCGAGGTGCAGCCGGCCTCCGCCGCCGAGCTTGCCCGGGCGCCGAGCGGCGAGCCGACCGCCGTGGTGGCGGCGCGGGTGGCGCGCGCCCGGGCCGCGCAACGGGCGCGCCATGGCGAGGCCGGGCCGACCAGCAATGCCGAGGTCGACACCAAGGACATCCGCCTGGTGGCGGAGGCGCAGGCACTCGCCGGCCAGGCGATGGACCGGCTGCGGCTGTCGCCGCGCGGCTATACCCGCGTGCTGCGGGTGGCGCGCACCATCGCCGACCTCGCCGGGGCGGAAGTCGTGGGGCGGGTCCATGTGGCGGAGGCGCTGGCGTTCCGCCATCGGGTGCCGGGGCGATGAGGCAAAGCCGGGGCTTCGCCCCGGACCCCACCAAGGGGCGCTGCCCCTTGGAACCCCGCCAAGGGCGGAGCCCTTGGAACCCCGGACTGGGAGTGTGGGGAGGGGAAGGGGGGCGGGTGGGCGAGGCGATGGGGCGCCGTCCAGCGTGCTGGACGGCGCCCCATCGCCTCGCCCACCCGCCCCCTTCCCCTCCCCACACTCCCAGTCATGGAGTCCAGAGGCCGCTGCCGGCGCCTGCCCCCGGGCACTTGTCCCGGGGGGTGGGGGGTCCAGGGGGCAAAGCCCCCTGGCGGGGTTCGGGGCGGAGCCCGACCTTGCTTCGCTCCCGCGCTGGCCGCGGCTTCCGCGCGCGACGGTATCGCGTTCGTCGGCGGGCATGGTACGCTCGCGCACCGCAACGGCGGTGCAAGCTTGAGCCGCCAACAGCAAGCGAGGTAACGCGATGCCCCCGAAGATCAGCGCGGCCGATTTCGCGGTCCTGGTGGCGCAGGCCGGGCTACCCCTCAATGCGGCACAGCAGCACGAGATCCACCAGGCCTATGGCCTGCTGGAAGCCATGCTGGCGCGCGTCAACACGAAGCTGCCGCGCGAGGCCGAGCCGGCACTGATCTTCGTGCCGGAGGTGCGGTGATGGACGCGATCCCGACGATCGCCGAAGCGGCGCGGCAGATCGCCGCGAAGCAGCTCTCGCCGGTCGAGCTGACGCAGGCCTGCCTGGCGCGGGCCAAGGCGCTCGACGGCACGCTGCACGCCTTCCTGCTGCTGACCGAGGGGCGGGCCCTGGCCGACGCCAAAGCCGCCGAGGCGCGCATGATGGCCGGCACGCTGAAGGGCAAGCTGGACGGCATCCCGATCGGCCACAAGGACATCTACAACACCGCCGGCATCCGTACCACCGCGCACTCCAAGTTGTTGGAACACAACGTGCCCACCGAGGATGCGCGGGTCGTGCGGCTTTGGGCCGAGGCCGGAACGGTGCTGCTGGGCAAGCTGGCGACGCATGAGTTCGCCATGGGCGGGCCGTCGTTCGACCTGCCCTGGCCGCCGGCGCGCAACCCGTGGAACCCGGAGCATTTCACCGCCGGATCGTCCTCCGGCACCGGGGCGGCGGTGGCGAGCGGGCAGGTGCTGGGTGGCACCGGGTCGGACACCGGCGGATCGATCCGCGGGCCGGCGGCGCTGTGCGGGCTGGCCGGCATCAAGCCGACCTACGGGTTGTGCTCGCGCGCCGGCGTGCTGCCGCTGTCCTACACGCTGGACCACACCGGCCCGCTGGCCTGGACCGTCGAGGATTGCGCGCTGCTGCTGCAGGCGATGGCCGGCCACGATCCGAACGATCCGGCGAGCGCCAACCGCAAGGTGGCGGATTTCACCGCCGGCCTGGGCAAGGGCGTGCAGGGGCTGCGCATCGGCGTGGCGCGGCACTTCTTCGAGGCCGACAACCGCGTCAGCGACACCACGTTGAAGGGCATCGACGACGCGCTGGCGCAGTTCCGCGCGATGGGCGCGGAGGTGCGCGACGTGACGCTGTCGCCGATGGCGGATTACCACGCCTGCGGTTTCCTGATCCTGATCGCCGAGGCCTATGCGCTGCACGAACCCTGGTTGAAGAGCCGGTTCAACGACTACGGTAAGTCGTTCCGCGACAGGATCGCCCTGGGCGGCCTGATCCGCGCGGCGGATTATGTTGCGGCGATCCGCAAGCGGCGCGCGCTGTGCCTGGAGATGCAGGCGGCGATGGCGGACCTCGACATCCTGGTGTCGGGTGCGGCGGTCGGCGAGGCGCCGCGCATCAAGGACGTGCCGAAATGGGCGACGCTGGAGAAGCCCAGCTTCACCATGCCGTTCAACGTGACCGGCGCGCCGGCCATCAGCCTCTGCACCGGCTACGGCGCCGGCGGGCTGCCGCTGGCCATGCAACTGATCGCCAAGCCGTTCGCCGAGCCGTTGCTGTTCCAGGTGGCGCACGCCTACGAGACCGCCACGGATTGGCGCGCGCGGCGTCCGCCGCTGGTGAACTGATTCAACGAGACCGGTAGGGCGGAAAAGCGCAGCGCCTTCCGCCACTGCATGAAGCAGCTCGGCGGCGCGGTGGCGATAATCTGGTCCTGCGGCGCGAAGCATGCTTCAAGCGCGCCATGACGGAACCTCGACTTCTGGCCGCCGATGAACCCGCCCCGGTGCGCGTGCTGCGTGCCGCCGGCGGATCCGACCTGTTCTTCACCGCCGATCATGCCGGGCGCGCGATCCCGCGCCGGCTCGGCCGGCTGGGCGTGGCCGAGAGCGAGCTGACGCGCCACATCGCATGGGACATCGGCATTCGCGGCGTGACCGAGCGCCTCTCGGCGGCGTTCGATGCGACCGCGGTGGTGCAGACCTATTCGCGCCTGGTGATCGACTGCAACCGCGCGCCGGGCGGGCCTGGCTCGGTCCCCGCGATCAGCGAGCACACGCCGATCCCGGGCAATGTCGGGCTGGGCGAGGCCGAGGCGGCGGCGCGGGTCGGCGAGATCTTCACGCCGTATCACGATCGGATCGCGGCGCTGCTGGATGCGCGTGCCGCGGCGGGACGCCGCACCGTCTACATCGCGATGCACAGCTTCACCCCGACGTTCAAGGGCGAGCGCCGGGCGATGGAGATCGGCGTGCTGTACAACCGCGACACGCGCCTGGCCTTCATCCTGCTTGAGCTGCTGCGCGCCGAGGGCGATCTGACGGTCGGCGACAACGCGCCCTATGCGGTCAGCGACCTGACCGATTACGGCGTCCCGCGCCACGCCGAGCGCCGCGGCCTGGCGCATGTGGAGATCGAGATCCGCCAGGACCTGATCGCCGACGCCCCTGGCGAGGCGGCGTGGGCGGAGCGGATGGCCCGGCTGCTCGCGGCGGCCGATCGGCGGCTGCAGGCGGCAGGCTGACGGCGGCGACGCACGGCAGCGGGCGCGAACGTTGCGGACGACGATCGTCGGCGGGCGGCCCGACCGGTTGTCGACCGGCGCGTTGCCAACGGCGCGAGCGCAACGGATTTCCGCCCTGACGAGGCTGCCCTGAACCGGCGGTTCTTTGCCAAGGGCCGGCCTGGGGCGTAGGCTTGCGGGTCGTACAAGGAGGGAGAAACGTCATGCCGCTCGATCTTGCGACACTGCGTGACGACAAAGCGTTCGACGCGCTGACCGCCGCGATCCTGGACCGCGACCAGCCCCGGGTCACCGACCTGTTCTACAAGATGATCACCGAGCAGGGCCGCTCGGTCGGCGAGGCGGTGAGCGTCATCATGGCCGCCGAGGCGCCGTTCATTCAGGTGCCCAACCATTTCAACCTGCGCGACGGCCAGCTTTTCCTCATCAACAACGACCACACCATCCTCGGCCTGCGCTCCGCCGCGGAGCTCGCGCCGTACATGGAGGAAAACTACCGGCTGCTGCCGTTGCTGCAGGCGGTCTGGTACATCCCCGCCGGCCTCGATATCTGGAACCAGTTGCTCGGCAAGTACCCCGGGCGCTACGCGACCATGAAGGGGATCCAGGTCCCGCCGCCGGACTACGGGCCGGTCGTGTGGAAGCAGGACGTCGCGCCGCTGCGCGAGGGCGGCACGCTGGACGAACGGCTGCAAGCGCACATGGTCGCCACCATGAGCGGCGAGGTCGATCGGTCCTACGCCATGTTCCTCGACCTCGCGGCGGATCCCGCGGCGCGCGAGAGGCTGCGCGATCAGCTCATGTTCCTCGGCCTGATCGACATCCAGGACACCATCGTCGGGCGCAAGGCGCGCAACACCGGCCACAAGGCGTTGCGGGCGCGGGCGGTCACCGGGCTGGCGGATTTCGTCAGCTGGGAGCGCGCGCATGGCGTGTTCTATGCCGGCGTGCCGGACATGGCGGTCGGGCCGCTGTATTACACGCTGTATGACGCGGTCTGCGTGCTGCTGACCAACGCCTTCCCCGATGTCGGCAAGCGCCTGCCGCAAACCAACAAGATCCCGCTGTCCGAGCCGGAGGTGGAGGCCTTCATCGACCTGCTGATGACCGGCGACCAGCACGCGGTGTTCAGCCAGATCACCGCGTATCTGCGGAACGGCCGGGCGATCCGTTCCATTGGCGATGCGATCCAGATCGGCGCGGCGGAGCTGCTGATGCGCAACACCGTGCCGCGGGCCTACACCGACGGGATCCATCCGGTCAACTATTGCGGCACCGCCAATCACTGGCTGCGCGGGACAAGCAGCCCGTATCAGGCGCGCGTGCTGTATCTGATGGCGAACTTCGTCAACGATGCGGCGCTGGCGAACAATTGGACCACGACGGTGGTGGAGAAGGAGCTTGGCGGGTACGCCCTCGCCGGGCGCGATCCCGCCGCGCTGCTGGCCGAGTTGGACGAGGCGATCATGGCGTTCGACGTGCCGCGTTCCACCGCGATCGCCCATGCCTATCTGGCGTCGGGGGCGGATCGCCAGGCGTACCGCTGGGCGGTGTCGGTGACCGGCTGCAAGTTCCAGGACGACCCGCACCACCAGAAGGCGCTGCACACCGCGTTCGAGGAGTATGAGCACAACACGACCCACCTCCGGGACCGGCTGCTGCTGGCGCCGGTGCGCCCGCTCGCCGGCTGGCCGAAAATGCCGGGCGAGCGGGATTGCTACGCGCGGTTCATGAAGGACTGGATCCGGCACTGATCGCCGGCCGCAGGGTTGCCCGCCCAGGCGGCCCCGCCCGGCTGGCCGTCTCTCTGTCATGGCCGGCGCGACCTTGCCGGCCAAGCCACCAATTGCACGCACCGGGGTACGGCGAAGGGAACGCGGGATGTTGCAAACGACGATCGCCGGCAGCCTGCCGAAGCCGGAATGGCTGGCCGTGCCGAACCAGCTCTGGGCGCCGTGGAAGGCCGAGGGCGCCGCGCTGGCGGCGGCCAAGCGCGACGCGACGCTGCTGTGGCTGAAGCTGCAGGAGGACGCCGGCATCGACATCGTCACCGACGGCGAGCAGTCGCGCCAGCACTTCGTGCACGGGTTCCTGGAGCGGATCGAGGGCATCGACTTCGACCGCAAGGTCGAGATGGGCATCCGCAACGATCGCTACAAGGCGATGGTGCCGACGGTGACCGGCGCGCTGCGCCTGGCCGGACGCGTGCACGCCACCGAGGCGCGGCTGGCGCGGGCGCACACCACGCACAAGCTGAAATTCACCCTGCCGGGACCGATGACCATCGTCGATACGATCGCGGACCGGCACTACGGCGACAAGGTCGCGCTGGCGATGGCATTCGCCGGGCTGCTGAACCAGGAGGCGCGGGCGCTGGAGGCCGACGGGGTGGATGTCATCCAATTCGATGAACCGGCATTCAACGTCTACCTGGACGAGGTGGCGAGCTGGGGCGTCCGCGCGCTGGAACGCGCCGCCGCGGGCCTGCGCTGCACCACCGCGGTGCATATCTGTTACGGTTACGGCATCAAGGCGAACATCGAGTGGAAGGGCTCGCTCGGCGCCGAGTGGCGGCAGTATGAGCAGACCTTCCCGGTGCTGGCGGCCAGCCGGATCGACCAGGTGTCGCTGGAATGCCGCAACGCCCGGGTGCCGCTGCGGCTGCTGCGGCTGCTGGCGGGCAAGGACGTGCTGGTCGGCGCCATCGACGTCGCCACGGACGAGGTGGAGACGCCGGAGCAGGTCGCCGCGGTGATCGAGGACGCGCTGGAGTTCGTGCCGGCCGAGCGGCTGTTCCCCTGCACCAATTGCGGCATGGCGCCGATGTCGCGCGACGTGGCGGCGGCCAAGCTGGTGGCGCTGGGGCGCGGCGCCGCGTTGGCGCGGCGCCGGCTGGGCGTGTAGCGGCTTACGGCTTTGGCGGGTGCGGTACGGCCTCGGAATACGGGGGGGGTGGGCAGTTGGCCCGGCGGCAGGGCGACCGGCATCGCCTCGCCGGCCGGGCCGAGGCTGCGGATACAGGCGTCGCTCGCCTTCCGGTCGGCCTGGCTCATCGAGCGCAGGTTGAACCAGGGCATCGGCGGCTTCGACTGCATCGTTGCGACATAGTGCAGCCGATGCCGTTCGCTGAGCAGCCCATGCGTCTCGATCGCCCGCTGTAGCCCCTCGAAACTGCTCGTCGTGCCTTCCTCGGCGAGGAAGAAGGCCGCGTGGCTCGTGCTGTCGGCGTCATCCATGGTCGCGATCAGGTCCCGCTCCTCCCCGCCGCCATTCATGCCGCGAGCGGTCCCAATGCAGCATCATGCCCACCATCGCCAGCCGCACCCGCTTGCGACCGTGCTGTCCGCGCCGCTTCGCCCATTTCACCACCCCAGCCGCCCATCCGCCGGGCCCGATGCACCATCCGCCGCGTAACGTCCGCGCCGGCGGTAGAACGACCCTGGCATGTTCCCCGGCAGCTCCGCCGCCTGCTCGCAGCTCAGCCGACCGCGCCGAATCCAGCCCTAAATCTCGCCGAGCCGCATCAACCGGACCGGTCGCGGCACTGCCACCCGATCCATCGCTGACTGCTGGGAACAGCCCATAAATCGGTCAACTCGGGTGCTACCTGCGCCGGTCAAATCACGCGCCAGCGACAGGCCGGCTGTATCAAGGTCGTTGATACGCCCGGCACGGTATTATATCGGAGCAGAATTGCTGACCTGTGACCTGGTTCACAGCGAACGCCCAGCGTTACGTGCTGACATCATGACCGAGCGATCCGGAGGCTGCGATCCGGCGTTCAAACTCGCGTCTCGCTCACAAGCCCGCAACAACCGAATGACCTGGCCACGGCGATCCCGATCCGTTCTCGCGGTGCTGCGGCAATACCCAATGAACCAGGAAAAGGCGAAAGCAATGAGCAATCCCGCCCAGTCGTTACCGTCGGACCTGGACGCGGCACTGAATGTGGCGCGGCAGCGAAGGGCGGAGCACGTGCGCGGATTGTTCGGCCGCCTGCGGGCGAGGCCAGGCGCGGCAAACAGCCTCGCGCACTGGCTCGCACTCGCGGGAGCGAGCCTGCTCTGTGCGGTCCTGGTCGCGCAGCGCGGCTTCCACATCGAGGCCATTATGCTCGCGGTTGGCCTGGCGGCGCTGCTGTCGAGTATTGCCGGCTTCGCCTTCTCGGCCATCTGCGGCGCGATGCTGTTCCATCTTTCCCATGACCCCGTCCAGGTGGTGCAGATCATGATCACCTGCAGCATCGCCAACCAGGCCGCGATGACCTTGGGCATGCGCCGTGATATCGACTGGCAAGGACTGAGTGTCTATCTCGCCGGCGGCGCATTCGGTCTGGCGATCGGGGTCTGGAGTCTCCTGCACGCCGATCGCGCTCTGTACATCCCCACGCTCGGTGTCTTCCTGCTGGCCTACGGCGCCTATATGCTGCTGCGCAAGCCGATGATCATACGCCCGCAGCATGGCGCGCTCGATTTCGGGATGGGCGTGCTGGGCGGCGTCACCGGCGGTGCGGCCGGCTTCCCGGGTGCGGCGGTCACGATCTGGTGCGGCACGAAAGGGTGGGAGAAGGCACGCCAGCGCGCCGTTTACCAGCCGTTCATTCTGATCATGCAGGTCGCGGCACTTCTGGCCATCAGCCTGGCACGGCGATCCGGCACGGGCGCCGTCGGCTTCGATATGAACGATCTGCTGTTTATCCCGGTCTCATTGCTCGGGACGGCGCTCGGCATGACCCTTTACCGGCGGATGACCGACAGCCAGTTTGCCCGCGTCGTCAACGTTTTTCTGGTCGTCTCCGGACTGAGTTACATCGTGTGAATCGCGGTAGGGACGCGCATTACTGCGCGCCCCCCGCACAGAGCCGTACGAGCGGCATTCCCGCATACGGCTCCCACCTCGGGTGTTTGACGGCGAAGCGTTGCTCGGGCCAGGGATGGAGGATGCGCGGCTTCGGCAGGAAGTCCTCTGCCAGCCGCTTGATCCGCTCCCACGTCGTCTTGTCGCGCTGCCCGCGTCGCCGAAGCGACCGCCGCCAGAGCCGAACCACGCAGTCGCGGAAAGTCTGGAGAGCACGGATGTTGGTCGGCACCGCGTGATAGGCAAAATACCCGGTGACCACCTGTCGCAGCCACTCCCCTTGTCGGGGGATCGGCTGGTGCATCCGCCGCCGCATTTCCTCCGTCACCGCCAGAAGCTTCGCCTGCAACCGGTCGCGCCGGGATTTCCGCCATAGCAGGAACTTGCCACGTCGCGACTTGCCGCAGATCAAGGTAAAGCCCAGGAAGTTGAAAGTTTCCGGCCTGCCCAGCCCGCGCCTTTCTCTCCGCTCCGCCGCTCGGCGGCCGAATTCGATCAGGCGGGTCTTCTCCGGATGCAGCGTCAGTGCGAACTCTTCCAGACGTGCTCGCATCATTCCGAGGAACCGATGGGCATCGGCCTCGTGCTCGAACCCCACGACGATATCGTCCGCGTAGCGCACGACGATCATGTCGCCGGTGGCCTCCCGCTGTCGCCAGCGGTTGGCCCAGAGATCGAAGACGTAGTGCAGGTAGATATTCGCGAGCAGCGGCGAGATTACCGACCCCTGCCCGGTTCCCCTTTCACTGACAGTTACGACCTCGTCTTCGAGAATACCCGCCCTCAGCCATTTCTGGATCAGGCGGATGATGCGGCGGTCGCCGACCCGGTGCTCCACGAACCGGACCAGCCACTCCTGGCTGACCATATCGAAGAATGACCGGATGTCGGCGTCCAGTATCCAGTTCACCTTGGTGTTGCCGATCCCAACCACCAGGGCATCCAGCGCATCGTGCTGGCTGCGTCCGGGGCGGAACCCATACGAGAACCCGAGGAAGTCTTCCTCGTAGATCGCATTCAGCACCATCGCGACCGCGCGCTGGACAATCTTGTCCTCCAGCGCGGCAATCGCCAGCGGACGCTGTCGCCCATCCGGCTTCGGTATGAACCTCCTCCGGGATGGTTGCGCCCGATACGCTCCCCGATGAACCCGGTCGTGCAGGTCCTCGATCCTGTGATCGAGGTCTGTCTCGTAGTCCTGCCACGTCAGCCCGTCCGCTCCGGGAGCAGCATCCCGCCTGAGGGCATAGAACGCCGTCCGCAGCATCGGGACATCGACATGGTGGAGAAGCGCGGTGAACCTTTCCTTCTTCCTTTCCTTCGCAGCTTTCCGTATGCGGTCCAGCCCCTGTGACACGCTTGCCCGGTCCTGTGCCCGGCGCGTGCGCTGCTGGCCCACATTTCCCTCGGCCCCGGCCCTTGGCTCCACCCGCTCCGCATCCGGTTGCCCGGAGTTGTTCGCAGGCTTCACAGCTACTATGGCCAGGTCTGACTTCTCACCCCCGTGCATCGCCGGCTACGGCTCCTCACCTTCCCGACGCGGACCGGCAGTTTGCGCCACCGGCCAAGAATGAGATCTCTCGGTTCCCGAACAAGAAGCGTCCATGCATGCTGGGGTCTCTGACCGCGCCGGGTCGCCCACCGCTCGCGATAGCGCAGCAGGACGTGTTGCCTTCCAGGTTGGTAACCCTGTCGGCACCCGGGATTTCGGCCTTACGCGGCTCAATGGCCAGCCTGCACGCTCCCCTGCCGACGCTTCGCCCTGCCCCTCGCGGAACACGACGCACGGCGCGGGGCCGGCGTGACTCGCTAGGTCTTCACCGTAGTGGACTTTCACCTCCTGCTCCTTGCCGGTCTCCCGACGCACTACCAACCGTCCGAAATGATGGAAAAGTCATCATTTCGGACGGCTGGCAGCAGGCATTCCGCCGGCTCGGCAGCGCCTCCAGGTTTACCACGAACCCCGGCTCCAGCGTGCCATCGAACGCCTCGCGGCATGGCGCCGATGTCGCGCGACGTGGCGGCGGCCAAGCTGGTGGCGCTGGGGTAGGGCGCCGCGTTGGCGCGGCGCCGGCTGGGCTTGTAGCGCGTTACGGCTTGGGCGGGTGCGGCACCGCCTCGATGTACGGGGTGGTGGGCAGTTGGCCCGGCGGCAGGGCGCCCGGCATCGCCTCGCCGGCCGGGCCGAGGCTGCGGATATAAGCGTAGATCGCCTTCTGATCGGCCTGGCTCATCGAGCGCATGTTGAACCAGGGCATCGGCGGCTTCGACTGCATCGTTGCGACATAGTGCAGCCATTGCGCTTCGCTGAGCTGGTGTACCAGCAGGCGCAGGTTGATGGGGAAGCTGGTGCCCCAGGGACCGTGCCAGCCGATCGGCGAGCCGGTCAGCCGCTTCGCCGGCGGCACCGCGCCCGGCGCCTGGTCCCAGCCGACGGTGTGGCAGTCGTTGCAGCCGCCGATCGTCACCAGGTACTCGCCGGCGGCGATCTGGCTGCCGCCGGTGACGGCGAGCGGCGGCGCGGCGTTCGCCGGCGGGGCGAGCGACAGCATCGCGGCGGCGGTGGTGGCGGACAGAAACGTCGTCAGTCGGTGTCGCATTGGTGGCTTCCCCTCCGAATCGTCGAGCGCGGGCGAGCGTAGCGGAAGCTTGCCGGTTTGCATCCCCATGCGCGTGTGATCGTCGCGCGGGGCGAACGACCGCCGATGGCGACGCGGCGGGCTGCTGGCACGATCGTGCCAACCGCCCGAGGGTTTGACGCGTCGCCGGGCGGCTGGGGGAGGCTTGGTTGGCAGGCGGCGAGTCCCCGCCTCCCCCGGGCGGCGTGCGGGGGGCGATGCGGGCGTGACCCCGATGCGCTTGCCGTGGCAGAGTGGCGGCAACGAACCAGGGGACGGCCATGCATTTCGGCGCTTCGATGTTCTTCACCGACTATTCGATGACCGCGGCCGCGCTGGCGAAGGCGCTGGAGGCGCGCGGCTTCGAGTCCGTCTGGGCTCCCGAGCACTCGCACATCCCGCTGTCGCGGCGCTCGCCGTGGCCCGGTGGCGGGGAGCTGCCGAAACAGTATTACGACGTGATGGACCCGTTCGTGACGCTGACGGCGGCGGCGGCGGCGACCACGGCGTTGAAGGTTGGTACTGGGGTTTGCCTGGTCAACCAGCGCGATCCGATCCAGACGGCGAAGCTGGTGGCCTCGATCGACCAGGTCTCGGGCGGGCGTTTCCTGTTCGGCATCGGCGTGGGTTGGAACGCGGAAGAAATGGCGGACCACGGCACCGCGTTTGCCACTCGCGCCAAGCTGGTGCGCGAGCGGGTGGAGGCGATGAAGGCGATCTGGACCGAAACCAAGCCGGCCTATGGCGGCGAGTTCGTGAACTTCGCCCCGATGATGGCCTGGCCGAAGCCGGTGCAGAAGCCGCACCCGCCGGTGATCGTCGGCGGGGCGTTTCCGCACGGCGCGCGGCGCGCGGTGCGCTATGGCGACGGCTGGATCCCGCTGGCCGGGCGGCCCGGGCAGTATGGCGACGTGTTCGACACCGTGCCGAAATTCCGCGCCTTGCTGGCGGAGGCGGGGCGCGATCCGGCGGCGTGCCCGGTGTCGATCTTCTCGGCGCCGGAGGAGGCGGAGACGCTGAAGCGCTATCGCGACCTGGGCATCGCCCGCGTCGCGGTCAGCCTGCCGGCGGCGAAGGAGGATATTGTGCTGCCGATCCTGGATCGCTGGGCGGCGTTGATCCGCCAGACGGCGTGAGGGCGGTCGGGGTCTATCTTATCTCGTCCCGTTTCCTGTCCAACGGATGGGGGCCACCTCACTGGCCGGGGGGCACCGCCGGTTCAGCCGGCATTTGCGTTCATTTGCGCTCATCCGCGGCGCCATTCCTGCCTTGCTTCGGCGCGCTGGCCCGGGCCGGTGGGGTAGGCCGCGCCGGCCTTGGCGGGCGGGTGCGCCGCCGCCGGAGCGGCGCGGCGCGGAGCTTGTGGGGGGCGGGGCTTGGTGGGCGCTTGGCCTCGGGGCGGTTTGCGTGGCGCTGGAGGGCGTTTTGCTGTAAGGGTGACTAACTATCTGCCAGCGCGCCAGGATCGCCGATGCACACCGTTGCAGCCTCCCCGCCATCCACCCGCCCGACGCCGTTGCCGCAGCGAAGGTGCCGGCCCGGGAGGGGCGGGAGGAAAATCGCGCCAACAACCCCATGCAACAGTCCGCCACTGGGCCACGACGCGCTGCCGGCACCGATCGGCCGCGCGACCGCAAGCCGCGCAGCAACCCGGACCCGGCGCCGTGGCGCGCGGGGTTCGCCCGGGCGCGGCTGGGCGAACGGCAGGTGCTGGCGAGGCAGCGGAACGAGCGGCGGGAGGGGTAGGGACGAGACCTCATGCAGCGAGGGACGGGGGGTGGGGGATGGCGCCGTCCGGGGGCAGATGGCCGGGACAGGCCCGGCCATGACGGAGACGGGGTGGGGGGCGAGCGGCGACGCTGGTGCGCAAAGACCCCATGCAACAGCCTGCCACCGGGCTACGTCCCGGTGGTGGGACGGTGGGCCGCTCGGGGGCGCTCGGCGGTGCGGTGGGGCTGGGTGGCGGCGCGGGCCGGGGGCAGATGGCCGGGACAGGCCCGGCCATGACGGAGACGGGGTGGGGGGCGAGCGGCGACGCTGGTGCGCAAAGACCCCATGCAACAGCCTGCCACCGGGCTACGTCCCGGTGGTGGGACGGTGGGCCGCTCGGGGGCGCTCGGCGGTGCGGTGGGGCTGGGTGGCGGCGCGGGCCGGGGGCAGATGGCCGGGACAGGTCCGGCCATGACGGAGAGGGCGGTGGGGGGCGAGCGGCGACGCCGGTGCGCAAAGACCCCATGCAACAGCCTGCCACCGGGCTACGTCCCGGTGGTGGGACGGTGGGCCGCTCGGGCGCGCGGTGGGGGTGGGTGGCGGCGCCGGCCGGGGGCAGATGGCCGGGACAGGCCCGGCCATGACGGAGACGGGGCCGGGGGCGGGCGGCGACGTTGTTGCGCAAAGACCCCATGCAACAGCCTGCCGCCGGGCTACGTCCCGGTGGTGGGACGGTGGGCCGCCCGGGGGCGCGGTGGGGGCACGGCGCGCGGTCCGGCCTGTCGCGGCACGTGATGCGCCGGCGTCAGCCCAACTCCGCCACCGCCACCGGCTCCGCCAGCTCCAGCACGCGCGCGGCGCGCAGCACCAGGTCGTCGCGATACTGCGCCGCGGCGATCTGCACGCTGCGCGGCAGGCCGGTCGCGCCGAAACCGAGCGGCATGGTGATCGCCGGCTGGCGCGTCAGGTTGAAGGTGAAGGTCCAGGGCGCCCAGTCGCGCGACAGCGCCCGCAGCGGATCGACGGTCGGCGCGTCGGCCGGCGGCGGGCCGGCGGGCACGGTCGGGCACAGCACGAGATCGACCCGCTGGTGCAGCCGCGCCATGGCGTGGCCGGCGGCGGCGCGCATCGCCTCGGCGTCCATCAGCTCGATCGCGGTCATGCCGCCGAGCTGGTCGGCGACCTCGATGATGCCGGGATCGAGCAGGCCGCGCTGCGCCGCGGGCAGGGTGGCGACCAGGCGAGCCAGGGCGGCGCCCCAGGTGCGGGCGAACACCAGGTGGGTGTCGGGCAGCGGGGGGGAAACCTCCTCGACCACCGCGCCGGCGTCGGCCAGGATGTCCGCGGCGCGCTCCAGCGCCGCGATGCCGTCGGCGTCGACCGGCGCGTCGAACCCGGGCCGGCGCAGCACGCCGACGCGCAGGCCGGCGACGCCGTCCTCGATGCCGTCGCGCCAGTCGCGCGCGTCGTCTTGGATGCAGAACGGGTCGCGCAGGTCGTAGCGCGCCAGGGCGGAGAGCATCAGCGCCGCGTCGCGCACGCTGCGCGTCATCGGCCCGAGGCAGGCGATCGCGGCGAAGGCGCCGGCCGGCCATTGCGGCACGCGGCCGTAGCTCGGCTTCAGGCCGACCAGGCCGCACCAGGCGGCGGGGATGCGGATCGAGCCGCCGGCGTCGGTGCCGATGTGCAGCGGCCCGAAGCCGGCCGCGCCGGCCGCGCCCGCGCCGGCGGAGGAGCCGCCGGTGGTGACATCCGGGTTCCAGGGATTGCGGGTGATGCCGTGCAATGGGCAGTCGCCCGGCGACTTCCAGCCGAACTCGGTGGTGGTGGTCTTGCCGAGGATCACCGCGCCGGCCGCCTTCAGGCCGACCACGGCCGGCGCATCTTCCGCGACCGGGGTCGGGTCGGTGGTGCGGCTGCCGCGGCGGGTCGGGAAGCCGGCGAGGTCGACCAGGTCCTTCACCGTGCAGGGCACGCCGTCCAGCGGTCCCAACGGCCGGCCGGCCGCCCAACGCGCCGCGCTGTCGCCCGCCGCCTCCAGCGCGCGCGGATTGAGCACGGCGAAGGCGTTGTAGGTGGGGTTGAGCCGCGCGATGCGTTCGGTGACCGCCTGCAGCACCTCGACCGGGCTGAGCGCCCGGCAGGCGTAGAGCGCCAGCATCTCCTCGGCGGTCAGCAGCGCGGCGTCGGTCCCCGGCATGGCCCTCTTCCCGGCAGGTGGCGAACCGGCGCAGCATGGCGCCGGGCCGCGGTGGTGGGAACCCGGAAAAGGAGTGTGGCGATGAGCGAGGCGAGCAAGCACCCGGACGGCGAGCCGTGGCAGTGGCCGGAGGCGACGTGGCGGCGGATCGTGGCGCGGGCGCGGGCCGGACGCAGCCTGAAGCCGAAGGCCTGGCCGAATGGGGCGCGCTGCGCGGTGGCGCTGAGCTTCGATTCTGACCATGAAACGAATCCGTTGCGCGACGGCGACGAAAGCCCGATGCGGATCAGCCAGGGGCAGTATGGCGCGCGCCAGGCGATCCCGCGCATCCGCGCGCTGCTGACCCGCGAGGCGATCCCGGTGACGTTCTTCTATCCCGCGGTCGCCGCCCTGCTGCACCCCGAGGAGGTGCGCGCGCTGGCCGAGGAAGGCCACGAGATCGGCATCCATTCGTGGATCCACGAGGCCAATACCACCCTGCCCTACGCGGCCGAGCGCGAGCTGACGTTCCGCGCCGCCGACACGCTGGCGAGCATCGCCGGGCGCGATCCGGTGGGGATGCGCACGGCGAGCTGGGATTTCTCGGTCAACACGCTGGAGATCGTGCGCGAGCTGAAGCTGCTGTACGACAGCTCGCTGATGGCCGATGACGATCCGTACGAGCTGACCGATGCGGGCGAGCCGACCGGCATCGTCGAGCTGCCACCGGAATGGATCCGCGATGATGCGGTGTATTTCAACTTCCTGCGGTTCTCCGCGCTGCGGCCGTATACGCCGCCCTCGGCGGTGGAGGAGATTTTTACCGCGGAGTTCGATGGCGCCTGGGACGAGGGCGGATTGTTCCTGCTGACGATGCATCCGCACATCACCGGCCACCGCTCGCGGCTGCCGCTGCTGGCGCGGTTGATTGCGCATATGAAGGCGCGGGGGAAGTGCTGGTTCGCGACGCACGCGCAGGTGGCGCAGTGGTGCAAGGACAATGCCTGAGCGATTGCACCGCGCAGTGCATGCGCATACTATGCGCATAGACAGGAGGTCGGCATGAACCATGTCCCGCGCGGGCCGAAGAAGCCGGTGAACATGACGCTGAGCGAAGATCTGGTGCGCGAGGCGCGGCGCCTCACGAGCAACCTGTCCGAGACGGTAGAGGCGCTGCTGGCCGAACATGTCGCAACCGAGATGCGCAAGCGTGCGGACAAGGAGCGCCGCACCGAGAACACCATCGACCTGGCGATCGCCCACTTCGAGGAATTCGGCGTCATCGGCGCGGAGCATTCGCCCATTTGACGCAGCAATTCGCTGTGCATCGCGTGACAGGCCAGGCGCGTCGCGCGGCACCTTGACCTCGTCCTGGTGCAGTCGCGGCGGTTGGATCGCCTGCCGACGCGCGTCGTGATCCCGCTGATCCAGCCGCGCGGCGCCAACGACTACGATCCGGATCTCGCGCCAGTGTGCCGTATCGAAGGCCGGAGCTTCGTGCTTGCCCCGTGGCAGATTTTCACGATCCCGGTGAAGGCGCTCGGTCCGGTGGTGGCCTCGTTGGCGGATGACAGCGACAGTGCGATGATTATCCGTGCCATCGACGCGTTGATCACCCGTGCCTTCGGCTGATTACGTGAAGCGGAGAGCGCGCCATGACCCTGTTCCTCGACACCGAAACGACAGGCCTCGCCCGCAGCGACCGCGTGGTGGAGATCGGCGTCGTCGATGACGCCGGCGCGGTGGTGTTCCAGTCGCTGGTCAATCCCGGGATGCCGATCCCGGCGCAGGCCAGCGCGATCCACGGCATCACCGATGACATGGTGCGCGACGCGCCGCCGCTCGACGCGGTTGCCGAAGCCGTGCGCGCCGCGTTGATCGCCGACGGCATCGTGGTGATCTACAATGCCGCGTTCGACCAGCGCTTCTTTCCCCGCGACTTCTGGGCCGGCATCGGCGTGACCTGCGCGATGTTACGCTATGCGGACGTTGCCGGGCGGTGGCTCAAGCTGGGCGACGCGGCGGGGCGCGTCGGGCATGTGTGGGACGGCGAGGCGCATCGCGCGGTGGCCGACGCGCTGGCCTGCCGGTCGGTGTGGCACTGGCTGGAGCGGCGGTCGCGCGTTGGTTAGAAAGTGGCGGAAGACGCTGCGCTCTTCCGCCCTACTTCTGGGCGACGGCGCCCGACCAGGGCGAGGCGGCGTCGCTGATGCCGATGCGCGTGCCGTCGGCGCGCTGCACGAGCACGTTCGGGCAGGCGAAATTGATCGGCACGGCGCCGTGCTCCACCACCTCCAGCTTGCCTTCCGCGGCGAGCGCGTCCAGCACGTCCTGCGGCAGGCGGCGATCGGCACTGACGGTGTCGACGCTGGACACATCGATGCGCGGATGATGCGCCGCGTCCTGCACGCTCATGGCGAAATCGGCGATGAACGTCATCACCTGGAACACCGCCGCCATGATGCGCCGCCCGCCCGAGGCGCCGGCCGCCAGGAACGGCCGGCCGGCCTCGGTCAGCATCATCGGCAGCATGTTGCACAGCGGCCGCTTGCCCGGCGCGATGGAGTTCGGCGTGCCCGGCCGCGGATCGAACCACATCATGCCGTTGTTCAGCAGCACGCCGGTTTTCGGCAGCAGCACGCGGCTGCCCATCGAAGACATCAGCGTGGTGGTCATCGCCACCGTGGTGCCCTCGGCATCGCACACCGTCAGATGCGTGGTGCAGCTTTGCGCGCTGTCCGGCTCGCTCTCGCCCAGGCCCGCGAGGCGCTCGGCATAGGCCGCCTTCATGGCGCGGGCCAGCGCGACATACCACGCGGCCGAGGGCGCCCCGCCGCCATAGGGCGCGTCCGCCATCCGCTGCATCACGCGCATCAAGGTCGGCGCCGCGGTCAGCCCGCCGGTCAGGTGCAGAGTGCGGCCGCGCCAGCCCATCTCGGTCGCCTGCCAGGTGCGCGCCTGGCAATCGCGCAGGTCCTCGGCCGCCAGCACGCCGCCCAGCGCCTGGGCAGTCGGCGACGACCGCGGCGGCGACCTCCCCCTCGTAGAAGTCGCGCAGCCCGGCGCGGCCAAGCCGCTCCAGCGTCGCGGCAAGGTTGCCCTGGCGGAAGAACCCGGGCGTGCCCTGGTACGGCGGCACCGGCGGCAGGCCGTTCGGCAGATAGACCTTCGCCGTTTCGGGATACTTGCGGATCACCGCGGCGGAATTCGAGATCTTTACGGCGGTGTACCAGTCTTGCGGCAGCCCGCGCCGGGCCAGCGCGATCGCCGGCGCGATCACCTCGTGCAGCGGCAACTGCCCCCAACGCTGGAGCAGAAACGCATAGCCGGCGACCGCGGCGGGGATCGCGGCCGACAGCGGGCCGTGGATGTTGATGTCGCCCTCGACCTCGGGCCAGGCGAACAGGTCGGTGGTCATCCGCCCGGTCAGCCTGTAGCGCGCCGGATCGGTGTTGCGCGGCGCGCGCGGGCCGAAATCCACCACGTCCACCTGCGACTGGCCGGCGCGGTGCACCAGCGCGAAGCCGATGCCGCCGAGGCCGCAGTTCCATGGCTCCGCCGTCGCCAGCGCCAGCGCGGTCGCCACCGCGGCATCGATCGCGTTGCCCCCGGCGTCGAGCACCGCGACCCCGGCCTCCGCCGCGCCCTTCACCTGCGAGACCACGATGCCGCGCCGCCCCTCGGCCGACGGCTTGCTGAGCAGCCAGTTCTGCGTGACGTGCGGCGGCGGGGTGTACTGCATGGCGGCGATCTCCGGTTCAGGCAGCGGATCGTCCGCCGCCGGCCGCGCACTGACAAGGGCGGCCCGGGGGACGAAAGCAAGGCTGGGGCTTCGCCCCAGACCCCACCAAGGGGCGCTGCCCCTTGGAACCCCGCCAAGGGCGGAGCCCTTGGAACCCCGGACTGGGAGTGTGGGGAGGGGGAGGGGGCGTGTGGGCAGGGTGTCCGGGTCGTCCGGTATGCCGGACGACCCGGACACCCTGCCCACACGCCCCCTCCCCCTCCCCACACTCCCAGTCATGGAGTCCAGAGGCCGCTGCCTCTGGTGGGGGTCCAGGGGGCAAAGCCCCTGGCGGGGTTTGGGGCGGAGCCCCAACCTTGCTTTCGTCCCCCGATCGCCCGGGTGTCGGCGGGGGGTTGGCTTCGCCGCCGCCGCGCGCGAGCATCGCGGCATGCGCGCAACGCACCTCATCATCGGCGCCGGCCAGGCCGGCGGCTGGGCCGCCATCGCCATGCGCCAGGCGGGCTTCGCCGGGCGCATCGTGCTGATCGGCGAGGAGCCCTGGCGGCCCTATGAGCGCCCGCCGCTGTCCAAGGCGATGCTGACCGCCGAGCCGGTGCCCGAGGTGGCGTATTTCCACCCGGCCGCGAAATACGCCGAGCAGGACATCGAACTTCTGCTGGGCATGGCGGTGGTCTGGCTTGATCCGCAGGCGCATCGGGTGCGCCTCGCCGACGGGCGCGCGCTCGACTACGACCGGGTGCTGCTGGCGACCGGCGGACGGGCCCGCCGGCTCGCCGTGCCGGGCGGGGCGCATGCGCTGACCCTGCGCACGCTGGCGGACGCGCTGGCGATCCGCGCGCGGCTGGCCGTGGCGCGGCGCGTCGTGTGCATCGGCGCCGGCGTCATCGGGCTGGAGATCGCCGCCTCGGCGCGGACGCGCGGCGCGGAGGTCACCGTGCTGGAGACGCTGGGCGGCGCGATGGGCCGCGCGGTCTCGCCCGAGGGCGCGCGGTTCATCGAGGCGCTGCACCGCGACGCCGGGGTCGATCTGCGGTTCGATGTCGTCGTGGAACGTATCGCCGCCGCGGGCGACGCGTTCGTCGTGCAATGCCGCGACGGGGCGGCGCTGCCGGCGGAGCTGGTGATCGCCGGGATCGGCATGCAGCGCAACCTGGCGCTGGCCGAGCAGGCCGGGCTGGCGATCGAGGGCGGCATCGTGGTGGACGCGCTGGGCCGCACCAGCGCGCCGGACGTGTTCGCCGCCGGCGACGTCGCCGCGTTCTACCATCCGCTGTTCGCCCGGCGGCTGCGGCTGGAGGCCTGGCGGCACGCGCAGAACCACGGCATCGCGGTGGGCAAGGCGATGTGCGGCGAGACCGCGCCATATGACGACATCCCGTGGTTTTGGACCGATCAGCACGGGGTCAACCTGCAGGTCGCCGGCCTGCCGGCCGAGGCGGCGCGGACCATCGTCCGAGTGGACGATCCGCCGAGGGGCTTCGTCGCGGTGCATCTTGGCGCCGATGACCGCGTGATCGGCGTGACGGCGGCCAACGCGCCGCGTGAGATCCGCGCCGGCCAGGCCTTGATCAAATCCGCCCGGCCGGTCGATGTCGCGCTGCTGGCCGATGCCGCCGTTCCGCTGCAACAATTGATCCCGCGATAGCGGCGACCGGTCCGCGCCGCCATCGATCGTCGTGGCCGGATCAGGCCATTCTATATCGGTATTGCAACCTCTTTCGACCGCCTCACGCCACCGCCCGCCCCCGCCGGCTCGCGGTGCGCAACTGCCCGCATGCGGCCAGGATGTCGCGCCCGCGCGGGCTGCGCACCGGCGAGGCAAACCCGGCATCCATCACGATGTTGGCGAACCGCTCGATCGCCGCCGGGGTCGAGGTCTCGTAGGCACTGCCGGGCCACGGATTGAACGGGATCAGGTTCACCTTCGCCGGCATCCCGGTGATCAGCCGCACCAGTTCCCGTGCCTCCGCCGGCGTATCGTTCACCCCCTTCAGCATCACGTATTCGAAGGTGATGCGCCGCGCGTTCGACGCGCCGGGATAGCGCCGGCAGGCCGCCATCAGCTCGGCGATCGGATACTTGCGGTTCAGCGGCACGATCTCGTCGCGCAGCTCGTCGCGCACCGCGTGCAGCGAGACCGCCAGGTTCACGCCCAGCTCGGCCCCGGCGCGGTCCATCATCGGCACCACGCCCGAGGTCGACAGCGTGATGCGCCGGCGCGACAGCGCGATGCCCTCGTTGTCCATCAGGATGGTGATCGCCTTGGCGACATTGACGTAGTTGTACAGCGGCTCGCCCATGCCCATGAACACGATGTTGGACAGCAGCCGGCCGGTTTTGTCTCCTTGGGTCTCGCCCGCCTTCGGCGTGTCCGACCCGGGCCATTCCGCGTACGCATCGCGCGCCGCCATGAACTGCCCGACGATCTCGGCCGCGCCCAGGTTGCGCGTCAGTGTCTGCGTGCCGGTGTGGCAGAACCGGCAGGACAGCGTGCAGCCGACCTGGGAGGAGACGCAGACCGCGCCGCGGTCTTCCTCCGGACTGGGGATATAGACCGTCTCGGCCTCCTGGCCGTCACGAAAGCGGAACAGGAATTTCTGGGTCGCATCCGTGCTGAGCTGTGCGGCCACGGTCTGCGGCCGGCCGACCACGAACTGGGTCGCCAGCTTGGCCTGCAACGGGCGCGCAATGGTGGACATGCGGGCGAAATCCGTCACTCCGCGGTGGTAGATCCAATGCCAGAGCTGCTTGGCGCGAAACGGCGCCGCGTCGATCGCGGCGAGCGCGTCGGCCAGTTCGGCGCGCGACAACCCCACCAGGTCGCGCCGCCCATCGGGCAATTCGGTCGGCGGCGGATCGAACAGCGCCGACTTGGCAAGGATGCGCGTGCGTTCCGCCGCGGTGAGCGCCAGCACCGGGTCCGGCGCGGCATCGGTGGGTGGATCGCGGCGCGCACCACGGCGACGCACCGCCACGGGATCGGCGGGTTCCTGCCCGGCCGGCGCGGGGAACCGCGGGGGCGTCACTTCGCCGGGCAGGCCTTGGTGATCGCCGCGTAGGCGGCGCTGAAGCCGCGCAGGCTGAACGTGTCGACCACCGGGGCATTGCGCGGCCCGGGCGAGCGGGCCTGCGCCTCCCTGCCCTTCTGGAACGCGACGATCGCCGCCTTGCCGTCGCGCGCGAAGGCATTGTGCCCGGGCTGGGGTTGCGCAGTGTAGAACTCCAGCCCGGCCTGGTCGACCTGCACCGTCACCGTGGCGCCCGGGGCATAGGCGAAGCCAACGGTCAGCGCCACGTCGTCGCGCGCACCCGGACGCTCGGCGACGGTCAGCACGACGTCCTCGCGGCCCGCCAGGGTCGGCACCGAGTGCGCCGCGTAGGTGAAGGCGTAGCAGACCTTGGCCCCCGCCTCCTCATGCGTCGCCGCGATCCAGTCCCCGAAGCTGCCGAGCTTCTTCGGCGCGATGACGGCGGCCGGCGGGTGCGCGGGCGGGCGAGCCTGCGGTTTGGGCGCCTGTGCCAGCGCCGGAGCGGCAAGGCAGGCCAGGAGGACGGCTGGAAGCCAGGGATGGGTGCGCATGTCGCGACAGATACGGTCTGCGCCCGCGCGGGACAACTGGCGCGGCGGGATTAGTTGTCCCCGCCCGCCGCCGTCCCGAGCCAGGCCGGGCGGGTACGGCGGAAACGCGGCGCCCCATGGCCGGGCGAGGTCGGCGTCGCGGGCGCCGCCGGGCGGGCCTCCGCGCCGCCGGTCGTGCCGTCCGACGGGCTGCCTGGAGCGCCGGCCAGCGGGCTGCCCGGCCTGCCGGGCGTCGCGCGTGCCGCCGGATTTCCCGGGGCGCCGCCGATCGCACTGCCGACCGGCCGCTCGGCGAAGCGGCCGTGCTGCAGCAACCGGTCGTACAGCACCAGCGCCCCGGCCACCGCCAGGTTCAGCGCGAAGCGGGTCGGCACCCGCACCACGTGGCGGCAGCGTGCCAGCAGCGCCGGCGACAGGCCGGACCGTTCCGGCCCCAGCACATAGGCGGCGTTCAGCGGGTGGCGGAAGGACGGCAGGTCCACCGCGTCGTCGAGCAGCTCGATGCCGACCAGCGCGCAGCCCTGCGGCAGCGCCAACGCGTCCAGGTCGGCAAAGCGCCACAGCGGCACGTGCGTCGGCGTCTCGGCGGTGTCGGCGGCGCGCGCCGCGCGGGCATCCCAGCCGGCCCCCACGCTGAAGCAGAACGCCGCGCCGAAGGCATGCGCGGTGCGCAGCAGGGCGCCGACATTGGCCGGCTTGGACACCCCCTCCACGCCGATGCCGAAATAGCCGCGTGCCCTGGCCTCGATCATGGCGTCGGTCTATGCCGCGCGCATGACCGACGCAACCGACAGCCAGCTCGCCGCCCAGTACCGAGGCGTTCCCCTACCCGCGCCGCGACCCGCGCGAGGAGGCGCGGCGGCTGGTGGTCGGCAGCCCCGGCCACCTGCGCGAGATCGACTATTGGATCTTCGGCGCCCGCCGCCCCGCCGCGCAGCCGCTGCGCGCGCTGTTCGCCGGTGGCGGCACCGGCGACGGCACGCTGATGCTGGCCCAGCAGATGACCACGGCCGGGCGCGCCGGGTCGGTCACCTGGCTCGACCGCTCGGCCGCGGCGTTGCAGATCGCCCAGGCGCGGGCCGCGGCGCGCGGGCTGCGCAACATCGCCTGGGAGAGCGGCTCGCTGCTGGACCTGCCCGGCGCCGGGCTGGGGGAGTTCGACTACGTCGACTGCTGCGGCGTGCTGCACCACCTGCCCGACCCGGCCGCGGGACTGCGCGCGCTGACCGCGGTGCTGGCACCCGGCGGCGGGCTGGGGCTGATGGTCTACGCGCCGCACGGGCGCACCGGCGTCTACATGGTGCAGGACGCGCTGCGCCTGCTGGCCCCCGCCGACGCGCCGCCGGCGGCACGGCTCGACGTGGCGCGCCGGGTGATGCGGCATCTGCCGGAGACCGCCTGGCTGCGGCACAACCGCTTCCTCGACGACCACGTGAACGGCGGCGATGCCGGGCTGTACGACCTGCTGCTGAACCCGCGCGACCGCGCCTTCACGGTGCCGCAGTTCGCCGCGCTGCTGGCCGAGGCCGGGCTGCGCGTCGCCTGCTGGGTGGAGCCGTTGCGCTACGACCCGCTGTTCTGGCTACCCGACCCGAAGCTGCGCGCGCGGGCCGAGGCGCTGGACCCGACCGCGCGGGCCGCGCTGGCCGAGGCGCTCACCGGCAACATCAACGCCCACATCGTCTACTGCGTGCGCGCCGAGCCGCCGGAAGCTGCGGTCAACCTTCTGGGGGGGCGCGCCGATCCGACGGCCCCAGACGCGGTGCCGATCGGGCGCGAGGTGACCGGGGAGCAACTGGCCGGCTACATCCAGCCGGACGGGGCGCTGACCATGGCGTTCGACGGGCTGCGCGCGCCGATCCCGCTGCCGGCGATGGCCCCGGCGATCCTGCGCCTGGTGGACGGACGGCGGACGGTGGGCGAGATCGGGGCGGCGCTGGCCGCGCGCGGGTCGAACCCGGAGGCCGTTCGCCCGCGCCTGGCGCGCGACCTTCACCGCGCTGGAGCACGTGAACCGCCTGCTGCTCGCCGCCCCACCGTAGGGCGGGTGGCAACCCGCCACCCCCGCCGAACCGCCGAGCAGACCCCACCGCGTCAGGCGGCGGCCGAGCCCCGCGACAATGCCACCGTCACATCATCGCGCAACGATCGGCCCGCCCGAAGCAGCCGGGCCCCGGCGCCCCAACCCGGCGGTTGACTAACCGCGCGGCGGCGGCGGTGGCGGCGGCGCGTAGCCCGGCGCGTAGCCGGGCACCTGATTGCCGCGGGAGGTACATGCACTGCATGTAGGCCATGTCGTAGCGCTGCTGCAGGCTCATCTGCGCCTGCTGCGCCGGACCGACCCCCACCGCGGTTCCGGCGACCGCCCCCGAGGCCGCGCCGATCGCCGCGCCGCGCCCGCCGCCGATCGCCGCGCCAAGCCCGGCGCCCAGCACCGTGCCGACCACACCGGTCAGCACCTGCTGGTTGTTCGCCTGCTGCGCGCCGCCCGCGACCTGCTGGTCGGCGAATTGGCGGCACAGCGCCTCGTCCTGCTGGAACACCTCGAACGGCTTGTTGGGGGCGGGCATCACCGCGACGGTGGGGCCCATCGGCGGGGAGACGCAGCCGTCAAGCAGCAGCAGCGCAGCCAGCGCGGCGGCCGGGGTTCTCCAGGATATCATGCTGAGCCTCATTTCGGTGGCGTGACGGGAACCGGACGCCACGGCCCGTTGCAGGCGGCGACGTAGGGATAGTAGCCCTGCGGGTTGTCGCAGTAATACCAGGACTGCGCCGGCGGCAAGCCGGTGGGCACCGGCGGTGCCCGCTGCACGATGATCGCCGGCGGGACATAGGTGGGATACGGGTAGACCGGCACCGGGTAGAAGTACCAGCCGCCGTTGACAATCCACCACCAGGCGTAGCGATTGTCATGCCAGCCCTGCTGCCATTGGCCGCCGCGCCACATCTGGCGCTCGCCCGACGAAAAACCGCCGAAGTCGCGGCCGTGAAAATCATGCCGCTGCGCTTGCGCCGGCTGCAACCCCATCGCCGCGGCGCTGATAACGGCACACAGCAACACCCTGCGGAAACTGCGTCGCATCACCGTTACCCTTCCAAACTGGAATTTTACCCTAGCCCGTGACGGCCCTGCCGGCGTTGATGTGCATCAATCAGGCCGGGTTCACATCGGGAATAAATGTAACAATGTCCTGCGACCGGGCACCGCACGCCCGATCTCACCGACCCGGCAAACGGCGATGTGCACCCACAGGCCGGCCATGCGGCACCGGCGACACGCCGGCCGGCGCACGCCGTGGTCCGGCCGGGCGCGCCGCGCCAGGGGCGGCAGGAGGCACGCGCATGATGAAAGAGCTGCCGTTATCCAAGGTCTACCGGTTGCTTGAACCGGGTCCGGTGGTGCTGCTGAGCACCGCCCGGAACGGCCGCGCCAACCTGATGACGATGTCCTGGCATATGATGGTCGAGTTCGAACCGCCGCTGGTCGCCTGCGTCGTCAGCAGCGCCGATCACAGCTTTGCCGCGTTGCGGGCCACCAGGCAGTGCGTGATCGCGGTGCCGGCGGTGGAACTGGCGCGCAAGGTCGTGGGCGTCGGCAACTGCTCGGGCCGCGACCGCGACAAATTTGCCGCGTTCGGACTGACCGCGCTGCCGGCCGCGCTGGTGGCGCCGCCCTTGGTCGGCGAATGTTTCGCCAACCTCGAATGCAAGGTGGCCGACACCAGCCTGGTCAACCAATACAACCTCTTCGTCCTGGAGGTGCTCAAGGCCTGGACCGACCCGGCGCAGCCGCATCCCAGGACCATCCACCATCACGGCTACGGCAAGTTCGTCGTCGATGGCGAGACGATCAAGCTGCGCTCGCGGATGCGCTGATGCGCGCGCGGCGATGCGCGCCGCACCGCATGCCCGCCGGAGATGCCGGTCATCTCCGGCACCGCCACCACCCGGCCAAGCGCAGGTCTGCCGGCGATGCGGGCCTCGCCATCCCCGCCATCCAGGCTGTTCCGGCCGGGGCACGGGCGAGGCGGCCGGTGGCGTTCGACGACGACCCCGACGGCTCGCCGCGTCGGCGAACGCCGCGTGCCCAGCCACGGGCTTGATCTGGATCAACGTATCGCGCCCGCAAGCAAGCTATCAATCAAATCTCGCTGGGCGCAGCTTTGCAGAGGCACCAAGGCAATGACCCTCATCGAGGCAATCACCGGCCGCCGCTCGGTCCGCGACTACACGACACAGGCTGTCGACGAGCCGACAATCGGTCGCCTGATCGACGCCGCCGTGCACGCGCCGAACGCGGTCAACCAGCAGCCGTGGACCTTCACGGTGGTGCGCGACCAGGGCCTGCTCGAGCGCCTGTCGCAGGCGGCAAAGTCGCACATGCTCGCGACCATGGAAGGCAACCCGCATGCCGACCATTTCCGCGTGCAACTCAGTGATCCGGCTTTCCAGATCTTCTATCACGCACCGGTCCTGGTGTTGATTTCGGCCATCGCGCAGGGCCCCTGGATCGTCGAGGATTGTGCACTGGCCGCCGAGAATCTGATGCTCACCGCCTACGCGGCCGGGCTCGGCACCTGCTGGATCGGCTTCGCGCAGGGCTTCCTCAACACGGCGGAGGGCAAGACCCTGCTTGGCCTCCCGGCCGGCTGCGTGCCGGTCGCGCCCATCATCGTCGGCCACCCGAAGGCCGCGCCACCGCCGGTCCCGCGCCACGCGCCGAAGGTCCGCTGGATCTAGCCCGACATTCCCGCTCGCCCGGCGCCACGAAATCAAGCAAAGCACCTGCAGGCGGACGCGAACGCCGTTCAAACTCCACTGCTGCAATTTAGAACAACACACACAACGGCTCTTCGCTGTTTCGTGTGGGTGGAAATCGACGCGGCGCACGGGGGCCTCGTTGCCCGCAGCCATTTCGCCCCGCATCAAACCGCGAACAGCCGTGCAATGTCACAATCCGTCATCCGCCGGCACAGTGCCCCGCCGCGCGCTATCCCTGGCGGTCCGGCGCCCCCACCAGCCGCGCATACAGCTCCGGGTCCGTCGCCCCCTCGGTGCTGAACGCCAACACAAGGCTCCCCGCCCCCAACCCCAGCGTCTGCCGCGCCGCCGGATCGCCCGCCGCCAGCAGGCACCCGGCCAACCCCGCCACGCCCAACTCCCCCGCCACAACGCCCGCCTGCGCCAGCAGCCGCATCGTCGCCACCGCCGCGTCATCCGGGATCGCCATGAACGCCGCCGCGCCGCGGTCCAGCTCCTGCCACGCCAGCAGGCTCGGCTCGCCGCACGCCAGCCCGGCCATCAGCGTGTCCAGGTTCCCCGGCACGCTGGTCCGCTCGCCCAGCTCGGCCGAGGCCAGCAGGCACGCCGCGCGGTCCGGCTCCACCACCACCAGCATCGGCGCGGGGGAAAACGCCGCCCGCATCTGCACCGAGACCGCCGCCGCCACGCCGCCGACCCCGCCCTGGATGAACACATGCGTCGGCGCCGCGCCCGCGCCGGCACCCGCGCCCCCCGGCGCCCCATCCCCCCGCGCCGCACCCCACTGCGCCACCGACTCGTCCGCCATCACGCGATACCCCTGCATGATCGCCCGCGGCACCTCGGTGTAGCCCTCCCACGACGTGTCGGAGACGACGAACCAGCCCTGCGCCGCCGCCTCGGCCGCGGCCACCCGCACCGAATCGTCATAGGTCCCCGGCACCCGCCGGAGCTCCGCCCCATAGGCCGCGATCGCCGCCGCCCGCGCGGCGCTCACCCCCGCATGGATGAACACCACCGCCCGGCAGTGGCAGCGCTGCGCCCCCCAGGCCACCGCGCGCCCGTGGTTGCCGTCGGTCGCACAGGTCACCGTCAGCGTCTCGGTCACCGCCCGCCAGCGCCCCGCCATCAGCTCGGCCGAGCCCGCCGCCGGCGCCACCCCACGCCGCGCCAGCTCGCCGGCCAGCAGCGCCGCCACCGCATACCCTCCGCCCAGCGCCTTGAAGCTGCCGAGGCCGAACCGCCCCGCCTCGTCCTTCAGCCGCAGCTCGCCCAGCCCGGCGTCCCGCGCGATCCCCGGCAGCTCCAGCAGCGGCGTCGGCGCATAGCCCGGCCAGGCGGCGATCTCGGCGCGGGCGCGGCGGAACCCGGCCTCCGGCAGCACGACCACCCCCGGCGTGCCGGCGCGCGGATTGGCGAACACGGTAAAGGGAAGCGGTCCAAGCATGCGCCAACGGTGAACCGCGTTGCGGCAAGACGCAACGGCAGGCTACTAGGCCGCATCCCGAACGGAGGCGGCCATGAAGATCACCATCCTGGGCGGCGCGGGCTTCCTCGGCCGCAAGATCGCGGCGCATCTCGCGCAGGCCGCAACCCTTGGCGGCCGCCCGGTCACCGAGCTGACGCTGTTCGACCTGGCCGCCCCGCTGCCGCCCGCCGCCGCGCCGTTCCCGGTGCACAGCCTGGCCGGCGACCTGGTGGAACTGCCGGAGGAGGCCATCGGCGAGGGCACCGACGTGGTGTTCCACCTTGCCGCCGTGGTCTCCGCCGCCGCCGAGGCCGACTACGAGCTCGGCCGCCGGGTCAACCTGCGCGGCACCGACGCCGTGGTGGACGCCTGCCGCCGGTTGGCCCGCCCGCCGCGGGTGGTGTTCACCTCCTCGGTCGCCAGCTTCTCCGGCGGGCAGGACGCGGTGCTGGGCGACGAGGCGCGACAGGTCCCGGCCAACAGCTACGGCGCGCAGAAGGCCGCGGCCGAACTGATCCTGGCCGACGCCTCGCGCCGCGGCTTTCTCGATGCCGTATCGATCCGGCTGCCGACCATCACCGTGCGCCCGGGGCGGCCGAACAAGGCAGCCAGTTCGTTCCTGTCCTCGATCCTGCGCGAGCCGCTGCTCGGCCTGTCGGCGGAGCTGCCGGTGGCCGAGCACTTCGCCGCCTGGATCGCCAGCCCGCGCCGCGCCGTCGCCTGGCTGCTGCACGCCGCCGCGCTCGACGGCGCCGCGCTGGGGCTGGATCGCAGCATCAACCCGCCCGGCATCAAGGCCACCGTCGCGCAGATGCTGGCGGCGCTCGATGCGGTGAAGCCCGGCGCCGCGGCCCTGGTGCGCAAGGTCGAGGATCCGGAGATCGCCGCCATCGTCGGCACCTGGCCGGCCCGGTTCACCGCCGCGCGCGCGCTGCGCCTGGGCTTCGCGCCGCACGAGCCCCTGGTCGAGCTGGTGCGCGCCTTCGTCGCCGACGACCTGGAGGCGACTCGCCACGAGCGCGGCCTGCCGGACTGAGCGCGCGCGCCAAGAATGACCAAACTGTGTCCTTTCGCCCACTAAACGATCAAATTAGCGGCAGCGGCCGCGTCGCGGCGTGATGCACGGTTGATCGGACGGCAGCGCGGTTCCATGAATAGGCCACTGGCTCGCGCGGGCTTCGTCGGCGGCGCGTGCTGATTGCCGTTTATTTTGCCCCGCCGGCGCGGGCTGGACGTTTCACATGTCGAGCATTCACGGCGACCCCATGACCGCGGGCGCGGCAGTCGCCCCGCCCGTCGCCGGAGCCGCGTCCGCCCGCCCGCCCGCCGAGCGCGCCACGCCCGAAGGCCCAATGCCCGAGCGGCGCAAGGCCCCGCGCCCCACCGCCGACTCCCCGCCGGCCGACGCCGCCCCCGCCAGCCCCGCCAGCGCCACCTCCGCCAGCGCCACCTCCGCCAGCGCCACCTCCGCCAGCGACCGCCCCGCCGCCACCCGCCACCGCCGCCCGCTCGGCAACATGGTGATGCACGCGCCGCACCTGCTGCGCGCCCTGGTGCGCGCCGACGAGGTCTGGCTGGTCGCCCTCGCCGCCGTGGTCGGCGGCTGCGCCGGCGTCATGGTCTGGTTCATGACCGTGGTCACCCAACTCGTGCACGAGGGCCTGTTCCTGATCACCGCCTCGCAGCGCCTCAGCGCCATGGTCGAGCTGCCGCTGTGGCGCGCCCTGGCGGTGCCGACCCTCGGCGGGCTGGTGTTCGGCCTGCTGAGCTACCTGGCCGCGCGCCGCTGGCCGCGCCGCTCGGTCGACGCGATCGAGGCCAACGCGCTGTATGGCGGGCGCATGTCGCTGAACGACGGGCTGCTGGTCATGGTGCAGACCATGATCTCCAACGGCGTCGGCGCCTCGGTCGGGCTGGAGGGCGGCTACACCCAGATCGGCGCCGCCATCGCGTCGCGCTTCGGGCGCAGCTTCCGGCTGCGCCGCAACGACATGCGCCTGCTGGTCGGCTGCGGCGCCGCGGGCGCCATCGGCAGCGCCTTCCACGCCCCGCTCACCGGCGCGTTCTACGCCTTCGAGCTGATCATCGGCACCTACACGCTGGCCACCTTCGCCCCCGTCGCGGTCGCCTCGATCGTCGCCTATTCGGTGCTGGAGGTGCTGGGCGGCTCGCCGTTCGACCTGGTCCTGCAGGTGCCGACGCAGATCGACGCGGTCGATTTCATCCCGCTGCTGGCGCTCGGCATGGTCTGCGCGCTGGTCGGCATCGCCATCATGCGCGGCGTCACGCTGACCGAGTCGCTGTTCCGCCACAGCCATGTGCCGGTCTGGGCGCGCCCGGCCTGCGCCGGGGCCGCGCTGGGGGTGATGGCGCTGGCCACGCCGGCGGTGCTGTCCTCGGGGCATGGCGCGTTGGGCGTGGTGATCATCGCGCCGTACACGCTGACCCATGTCGCCATGCTGGTCGGGCTGAAGGCGATCGCCTCGGCCATCTCGCTCGGCTCCGGCTTCCGCGGCGGGCTGTTCTTCTGCTCGCTGTTCCTCGGCGCGCTGACCGGCAAGCTGTTCGCCGGGCTGCTCGCCATGGTGACCACCGCGCATGCCGTGCCGGCGGTGGTGTGCTCGCTGGTCGGCATGAGCGCGATGGCGGTGGCGATCATCGGCGGGCCGCTGACCATGGGCTTCCTGGCGCTGGAGACCACCGGCAGCCTGCCGCTGACCACCGCGGTGCTGGCCGCCTGCGTGGTCTCGGCGCTGACGGTGCGCCGCACCTTCGGCTATTCCTTCGCCACCTGGCGCTTCCACCTGCGCGGCGAGGCGATCCGCAGCGCCGTCGATATCGGCTGGATGCGCAACCTGACGGTGGGGCGGATGATGCGCCGCGAGCTGCGCACCGTGCGCGCCGGGCGCTCGCTGGGCGAGTTCCGCCGGGACTACCCGCTGGGCTCGACGCAGCGGGTGATCGCGCTGGACGACGAGGACCAGTACGCCGGCATCATCCTGGTGCCCGAGGCGCACGCCGACCAGGATGCCGGACACCGCGTCGCCGACCTGCTGCACTGCACCGACATGGTGCTGCTGCCGCAGATGACGGTGAAGGAGGCGATCGCCCTGTTCGAGAGCGCCGAGAGCGACGCACTGGCGGTGATCGACGGGCCGGACACCCGCAACGTGATCGGCCTGCTGACCGAGCACTACGCGTTCCAACGCTACACGACGGAACTGGAACGACGGCGGCGCGAACTGTCCGGCGAGTAGCGGCGCGCGAAAGCAAGGCTGGGGCTTCGCCCCGGACCCCACCAAGGGGCGCTGCCCCTTGGAACCCCGCCAAGGGCGGAGCCCTTGGAACCCCGGACTGGGAGTGTGGGGAGGGGAAGGGGGCGTGGGGGCAGGGTGCCGGTGCCGTCGGTCGCGACCGACGGCACCGGCACCTTGGCCACACGCCCCCTTCCCCTCCCCACACTCCCAGTCATGGAGTCCAGAGGCCGCTGCCTCTGGTGGGGGTCCAGGGGGCAAAGCCCCCGGTGGGGTCCGGGGCGAAGCCCCGGCCTTGCTTCACGTCGCCGGCTTGCCCGGGGCGACCACCTGCACGGCGTAATCCCGGCCTTCCCAGGTTCCCGTGTCGCGCCAGCGGAAGGTGAACTCGATGGTTTCGCCTACGGTCAGTTCCGCGACCGGCAGGTTGACCGCGTGCACGCCGAGGCCGGTGTCCTGCGTCTCGCTGTCGTGGACCTCGTGCCAGGAATTGACGCCCCAATGCACCAGCGCCGGCGCCTTGAGCGCGATGGTCAGCGTGTCGCCCGCACCCAGGTGCCGCAGGCGCAGGTTGGGCCCCCAGATGGCGTAATCCAGCCGCGGACGCACGCCGCCATAGCGCGCCCAGGTCGCCGCCGGCCGGTCCACCGGCCGACCCAGCACGCGGCTGTAGCACAGCTTGACGAACTCGCCGTGCGCCCAGACCAGCGGCATGGCCGAGCCGCTCGGCTTGCCGGGCTGCAGATCGCACCCGGCGATCGGCGCGCTGTCCCACACCTGCTCGGGGATCAGCCCCACCGGGTTGCTCATCGCCATCATCGCCTCGAGGTAGGGCAGCACGTCCTCGCCGGCCGCGAGCGCGTAGTGCCCGCGCTCGCCGCTCAACAGCGGCCAGCCCCGCCCCCGCCCGGTGCCGTCGAAGGCACTGCCGTCGTCGTGCTCGCCGTAGCCGTCGTCGTTGTAACGATGCCAGACCGGACCGCTCGGCGTCTGGGTCCGCAACAAGCCGTCGACGACCGTCACGCTGTCGCGGACGCACCGATCGGCCGCGTCGCGCAACCCGTAGCGCACGAGCTGCAGGAAATCGGTGGCGACCTGGGCGGTGGCCGGCAGGTCCGGGTCGGCGGCCAGGTTCTTGATCGGCACATGCTCGGACAGGTCGCGCCGGCGGGTCAGCGCATCCACCGGCACGGTGCGGATATAGTGGCCGCGCACGCCGAACTGCCGCGCCAGCGCGGTGTCGGCGACAAACGTCCAGTGTTCCACCTGCGCGTTCCAGTAATCCGCCACCCGCAGCGCAAAGCGCCGCGCCGCGCCGTCCAGGAAGGCGCTGGCCTCGACCAGCCCGGCGATGGCAACCGCAAGCGTGAACAGGTTGACCCCGGCATCTTCCTCCCAGCGGTCCTGCCGGGTCGCCGGCCCTTCGCGGAGGATGAAGCCGGCGGCACGGCGGATCGCGTCGGCGACCGCAATGCCGTCCAGCGCATCGCGTTCCGCCAGGGCCGCGGCCAGCAGGATGGGAAACGCCGCCTCGTCGAGCTGAATGCCCTGCCAGAACGCGGTGCCGCCGAGCCACTGGTTCTGGAACCAATGGCCATCCGCCTGCTGGGTGGCGATCAGGTAGCGCAGAATGTCCTGCGCATCGTCATAGGCCTCCAGGGCCACCAGGGCGCCGGCGGTTTCCACCAGGTCGCGCGGCCAGACCAGGTGATAGCCGCCGCGGCTCTGGCTGGCGTCGCCCCACGGCACCGACAGGCTGGCCACCGCGGCGCCGCAATAGGTGCGATCCTGGTGCACCTTCAGCACCGTGGCGGACAGCGTCAGCGCGCGATCGATGTCGTCGCGCAGCGCCGGCCGTCGGCTGCGCGCCAGCCAGCCCTCCCAGGCGCGGCACTGCGCGTCCCATGCCGTGGCGAACGCCTGCTGCAGGCTCGACACCGCGAGCGTCGCCGCCGCCTCCTTGCTGGTGGCGAGGCCGAGCGCCAGGGTCGCCTGCGCGGGCAGCTCGCCCAGCAGCGCGACCGCCCCCGGGCCGGCGCTGTCGTAGCGCCAGGTCATGCGGCCGTTGCGGTTGAAGTCCTGCCAGCCGTCGCTGGCCCCCAGGCAGCCGGCCGAGCAGCGTTGCCAGGCGTCGGCGCCGTCCGCGCCGACCGCCGACAGCGCCAGCCCGAACGGCCCCTGCTCGGCCCACAGCACGGTCCGGCCACTGTAGGTCGCGACCGCGGCCAGGTTGTTCTGCGCATCGCCGCCGAGCCGCGCCGCCAACAGCGCATAGGGGCGCAGCGCGGCGTCGCCCTCCAGCCGATAGTCCAGCAGCAGGACGTCGCGCCGCTGCGACGGGCAGATGCGCAGCGTGAAGGTGAAGCGCGGATGGCGATGCTCGATCTCGACCGCCGGCACGCCGGGCGCGGCCAGGGTGACGCGATACTGCGCCAGGCGCCGCAGTTCGACCCAGAAGCCGCGGTTGTCGGCGATGATGAAGCCCAGGTCCTTGACCTGCGGGATGTCGATGCGCGGGTAATAGACTTCGGTGAGGATGCCCTCGGCGACGGTGAACCACAGCCGCGACGACCCGAGGCTGGTTCCCACCATGTCCTTGCGCGCCGATGCCCAGGTCGGGTGGGCGAACGCCGCCGCCGGCGCCGCGCCGGTGGTCGGTGCCGGCGCCGAGGCGTCATTCGGCGTCATCGCGGTGGCCTCACTGACATGGGTCTGGACATGATCCTGTCTCGCATTGTCTTACCCGGCCGGCAACGCCGTTTGTCGTCACGCGAAGTTTGTTGCCGTACGTTACATATTTCGCGCTTGCGCGGCGACCACGGTGCCGCGGTCCAACCGCCATCGCCACGGCCCCCGCCATGGCCCGCCACCGCGGCCCGTCACCCCGGCTTGGTCCCACGCCGGACCACCAGCCACGCCACAAAACCCAAAGCCGCCGCGACACCACTGCCGATCGAGAACGCCGTCGCATAATCGACCCCGCCCAGCGCGCGCAGCGGCCCGACGCCGAACGCGGCAAGCCCATACCCCACCTGATAGAAGGCGATCAGCTCGCCCGACATCGTTGCCGCGCGACGCGGGAACTCGCCCCCGCCCAGGCTGATGCTCAACGGCAGGAACGCCGAGCATGCCAGCCCCGCGACGGCAAACACCGCGATGCCCGCCGCCGCGCCGTCCACCCGCGCGGCGATCTGGAACACGACGGCCAGCGCAAGCGGCAGCACGACATAGACCCGGGCCATTGCCAGCACCCGCCCGAGCAGGGCGAAGATCACCCGGCCCAGGGTCACCATCAACCAGAACCCGGTGAGCGCGAAGGACGCCGACTGCGCCGAGACATGGCGCTCCGCCGACAAATAGATCGTCGCCCAATTGCCGTTCAACGTTTCGACCACGCCATAGAGCAGCGCCACCGCGGCATACAACCAGAACCGTGCCGGCAACCGGCCCACCTCCGCCACGCCCTGCCCGCGGCCCAGCGGCGCCTGCAGCGCGGCCAGCCAGGACAAAAAAAACGTGGCCAGGCCGGTCATCAACAGCGGCAGCAGCCACCAGGCACCAACCGCGGTGAACAGCACCACCAGCAGCGGCGCGAGCGCCGTGCCAAGCCCGAGCAGCGCGTTCAGTGCCAGCACCGCGCCGTCCGCGCGCGCGGGAAACAGCCCCTCGACGACCGTGTTCAGCGTCATCACCGTCGCGCCGAACCCCAGGCCGAGCGCCCCGGTGGCAGCGCACAGCACGACGAACGCGGCGGTCGAGCCGATCAGCAGCGGGCTCGCCGCCAGCAGTGCCATCGAAACAAGATCGCCCCCCAGCCCCAGCATCAACACGCCGCGCAGGCCGAGCCGAGGCGTCAGCAACGGCCCCAGCGCGGCGGTGCCGATCGCCAGCATCACCTGCGGAATGAACATCCCGCCGTACTGCGTGCCCGACAGGGCAAACCCGGCGGGATCGACGAAGATCGCGCTGGCGGCCGGAAAGCTGACCAGCGCCAGGCCCTGCACGACGCCGCAGCCGTACAGCAGGCCGATCGTCGCCTTGCCGACGGTCCGCGACGCGCCGGGCAATCGCCTCAACCCAGGCGCTGCAGCAGGTGGTCGCCCACCCGCAGCGCATTGGCAATCGCCGTGAGCGAGGGGTTCACCGCGCCGATACTGACGAAGAAACTCGTGTCCACCACGTAGAGATTGTCGAGTTCGTGCGCCTTGCAGTCGCGATCCAGCACCGCGCTGGCCGGGTCGTCGCCGAAACGGCAGGTACCCGCCTGGTGCGCGCAACCGGCCAAGGCAATCGCGTTGTGCATGTAGAGCGCGCGGGGAACCAGATGCTGCGGCTGCAACCCGATCTCCCCCAGCATGGCGCGCAGCTTGTCATACAGCTTGCGCATCGGCACCTGGTTGTTCGGCGTATAGGCAAGCACGATGTGCCCCTCGCGGTCGACGGTCACCCGGTTGTCCGGATCGGGCAGATCCTCGGTGGTCAGCCAGAAATCGACGGCATGGCGCGCGATCTCCGCCAGCGCGCGATCCGGCATCAGTGCGGTCAGCAGCGGCTTCTCGGCGCGATACATGCCACCGAGCGTCTTGCCGATCATCTGGATATTGCCCATCGGATAGGGAAACTCCGGCGTGCCGAAATAGAAATCGTTCAGCGCCAGCGTCTTCTGGAACATCGTGTCGTTCGGCGTCGGCGACAGCGCCAGCACCGCCTGGCTGTTGTGGAACATGTAGTTCCGCCCGACCTGGCCCGAGCCGTTCGCCAGCCCCGCCGGATGCCGCTCATTCGCCGACCGCAACAGCAGCGCGGCGGAATTCGCCGCGCCGCACGACACCACAACGATGTCGCCGACGAACCGCGCCGGCGCGCCATCGACCTCGGCCACGACGCCGAGAACCGCGGTGCCAGCGGCGTTCGTCTCCAGCTTCAGCGCCCGCGCATTGCGCAGCAACGTCACGTTGGACCGCGCCAGCGCGGGGCGGACGGCAATGACCTCGGCGTCGGATTTCGCGTGCACCAGGCAGGGAAATCCATCGCAGGTCTGGCACCGGATGCACCGGCTATAGGCCGGGTCCGCCTCGTTCAGCAGCACCGCGGCGGGCGCGGGGAACGGATGGTAGCCGGCGGCGGTCAGGTCGTCGAACAACCGGCGTATGCGCGGCTCGTGCGACACCGGCGGCGCCGGATAGGGCGTGCTGGCCGGCGGTTCGGTGGGATCGCGGCCGCGCTCGCCATGCACCTGATACAACTGCTCGGCCTGCCCGTAGTACGGCTCCAGTTCGTCATAGCCGATCGGCCAGGCCGGCGAAACACCGTCGTAATGGCGCAGCGCGCCGAAATCCTCCTTGCGCAGCCGATACAGGGCCGCGCCGAACAGCTTGGTGGCGCCGCCGACGAAGTAGTGCACCTGCGGCTGGAACCCCGTGCCGTCTGCCAGCCGCCAAGTGTCGGGCGAGACGTAGCGATTGTTGACGAACACGTCCTCGACCTGCCAGTTGCGCGCCTCGCGCGTCAGCCAGTCGCCGCGCTCCAGAATAAGGATCCGCTTGCCCGACGGCGCCAAGCGATGCGCCAGCGTGCCACCGCCGGCACCGCTGCCGATGATGATGATGTCATATCGTTCCGACATTGCGGCGCTACAGCCCGACACTGCCCTGCATGATCCCGCCGTCGGCGAAGATTGTTGTCGCGGTCAGGTAGCTCGCGCCCTCGCCGGCCAGGAACACCACGACACTGGCGATCTCCTCCGGTTCCGCCATGCGCCCCAGCGGGATCGCCGCGTTCAGCTTCGCCATCAGCGCGGGGTCCCGCATGGTGGACAGGTTGATCGCGGTGGCCACCGCGCCGGGGCCGACGCCAACCACCCGGATGCCGTGCGGCGCCAGCTCGACCCCGGCGGTGCGCGTCAGCATCCGCATGCCGCCCTTGGCCAGGCAATAGGCGGTGTTGCCCGGCATCGGCCAATCCTCATGGACCGAGGTGATGTTGATGATCCGCCCGCCGCCGCCCTGTTTGATCATCTGCCTGGCGGCGGCCTGCGTGCCGAAAAACGCACTCTTGAGGTTGACTGACAGCACGCGATCATACTGCGCCTCCGTGGTGTCGAGCACGGAGGTGCGGGTCTCCACCCCCGCGTTGTTCACCATGATGTCGATGCGCCCGAACCGCTGCACCGCCGCATCGATCAGCCGCTGCACCGCGTTGACCCGGCTGACATCGGCGTCCACGCCGATCGCCTGGTCGCCGAGCGCCAGGATCTCCCGCTCCAGCGCATCGGTCGCCGCGGGGTCGGCGATATAGTCGATCACGATGTTGGCCCCGGCCTTGGCGAGGCCCAACGCGATCGCCCTGCCGATCCCACTGTTGCCGCCGGTGACGATCGCGACCTTGTTCTGCAAAGACATCACGCACCTTTTATTGATTGCGGACCCGGCACGGCAGTGACGGGTTCGGCCCGCCCGGCCCACCAGCAACCGGTCGGCGAAAGCCGCCCAGCACCCTCAGGATTTTTCCTCCAGCTGGTCTGCCGTGGCACGGGCTGCCATGCCGGGGTCCCAGCCGGCAGACAATGTGGCCCTCGGGCACCAGATCATCAAGCAGCCCGATCGCCGCCCGACGATTGTCATTTTGGCCGATTTCGGACAGCCTCCCTCCGTCATGGCCGGACTTGACCCCGGGCTGCGCCGGGACAGGCGCCGCCCATCCGCCCTCCGCCGGCGCTGCATGGATGGCCACGCCCGGCCATGACGGCGAGGCAACGTCGTCTGGCCAAACTGAGAATTGCTGATCGCCGCCTGCATGCCCGCGGGCGTGTCGAAGAAATCGATCACCAGCGGCAGATCGACGTTGCGGCAGAGTCCTGCGCGGGCACTTCGCCGCTATCGGCAAATCCCACAATGGCGCAGAACACGCGACGCGTGCCCGCACTCTCGGTCATGCCGGATGGTCCGCACCGCCCGCGCCAGGATTTGCCGTCTGCGGTGGTCCGCCCCATTGCGATGGCCACATGCCGTCCGATGCCCCCCCGCTACAGAAGCGTGACCGCCGCCGGCCAGGGCGACACCAAGCACGACGACCAGGGCGATGGTTGGCTGCAGCGCGAGCACCCCGCCCGAAACCGCCAGCACACCGATCGAGAGCAGGATGTTGATGGCCAGCGCCATCGTGTCCGCGGCCGCCGCGCGCTGCAGCGCCTCCCCTTGCGCCGGTGTAACAATGCCGTCGGCAACCGCCTTGGCGACGTCGATCAACAGCTTCATCCAGCAGTCCTCCGATGGACGGTTTCGCCGAGATGCCCCGCATCGCCTGCGGTTGTGCCTGCCGCGGCCTGGAGCGCACCTCTCCCACTGTCGCGCGATGATGGCGAATGGTGCTGTCGTCCGAAACGCCTTTCGGGCCGCCGATACCGACTGTCGTCGCAAGGTGCGAACCCGCCTGGCACGGCAAGGACCGAGCCGGCCCGCGCGAAACCGGGGGAACTCCCGGTCAGCCCGAGTTGGCGGTCCGGCTTTGGATCGCCAGCCTCGGTCCATCCCGACGGCGCAAGGCAAGGCGGCGCATATCATGGCGGCATCGGAATGGAGTTGTTTCGGGCGCCCGGCATCAGATATGGATCGGCTGGCCCAAGATCCTGAAGACCGCCTCCGGAAAGGCCTCGCTCAGCGTCGGATGGGCATGAACGGTGGCCGCGATATCCTCGAGCCGCGCCCCCATCTCAAGCGCCAGGCTGAAGCTGGCCGACAATTCCGCGATCCCCGCGCCAACCCCCTGGATGCCGAGCAGCAGATGATTGTCGGCCCGCGCCACCACGCGGATGAACCCCGCGTCGCTGTCCAACGTCATCGCCCGGCCATTGGCGCGGAACGGGAAGCCATCGGTCTTGATCGCGATCCCCGCCGCCCTGGCCGCATCGGGCGTGAGACCGGCGATAACGATCTCCGGATCGGTGAAGCACACCGCCGGAATGCACACCCTATCCCAGGAACGCTGCTTGCCCGCAATGATCTCCGCCACCATCTCGCCCTGCGCCGAGGCCCGATGCGCCAGCATGGGCTCGCCCGTCACGTCGCCGATGGCATAGACGCCGCGCATCGACGTACGGCAGGCGTCATCGATGCGCAGAAACCGCCCGTCCCGGTCGAGATCGATTGCCTCAAGCCCCCAGCCCTCGGTCACCGGACGGCGGCCGACCGTCACCAGGATCCGGTCCGCCGGCAGCGTCACCGCCTGCCCGTCCGCCGTTTCGACGGCGAGCGCATCACCGCCGCGCGCCAGCCCGCTCACCGTGGCGCCGGTCAGCACGGCAACGCCGAGTTCGCGCAGACGCCGGGCCACCGGTTGCGTCAGTTCGGCGTCGTACTGCGGCAGGATGCGCGACTGCGCCTCGACCACGGTGACGCCGGCGCCCATCTTGGCAAACGCGGTGCCCAGCTCCAGCCCGATATAGCCGGCGCCGACCACCACCAGCCGGGCCGGCACCTCGCTCAGCGCCAGGGCCTCGGTCGAGGCGATCACCTTGCCGCCGAACGGCAGGGCCGGCAGTGCAACCGCGGCTGACCCGGTGGCGATGACCACCGCCTCGGCGCGGATCACCTGGGTGCCCAGTTCGGTCGCCACCTCCACCGTCTTGCCGTCGCGAAATCGCGCCCAGCCCGCAACGACTTTCACCCGGTTCTGCTTCAGCAGTCCGGCGACGCCCGTGCTCAGCCGCCCGACGATGCCGTCCTTCCAGCGCATGGTCTGCGCCAGGTCCAGCCGCGGCGCGGCAGCGGAAATCCCCAGCGGACTGTTGCCGGCGGCGCACCGTGCCAGCCTGGCGAATTCGTCGGCGGCGTGGATCAGCGCCTTGGACGGGATGCAGCCGATGTTGAGGCAGGTGCCGCCCGGCTGCTTCGCCTCGACCACCACGGTATCGACGCCGAGCTGCCCGGCGCGGATCGCGCAGACATAGCCGCCGGGGCCGGCGCCGATCACCAGCAGGCGGCAGGAGATGTCTTGCAAGGCCTCACTCCTCCATGAAGATCAGCGCCGGGGTTTCCAGCAACGCCTTGATCCGTTGCACGAACGTCGCCGCGTCCCAGCCGTCCACCACGCGGTGATCGAAACTCGACGACAGGTTCATCATGTTGCGCGGCACGAACGCCGCGCCGTCCCACAGCGGACGCAGCATCATTTTGTTGACGCCGACGATTGCCACTTCGGGATGATTGAGGATGGGCGTGGAAACCACGCCGCCCAGTGCGCCCAATGAGGTGATGGTGATGGTCGAGCCGGCGAGCTCCTCGCGCGTGGCGGTGCCGGCCTTCGCCGCCTCCGACAGTCGCGCCAGCTCGGCCGCGCAGCCCCACAGGTCCAGCGCCTCGGCGTGCCGGACCACCGGCACCATCAGGCCCGCCGGCGTCTGGGTGGCAATGCCGATATGCACCCCGCCGTGCTGGTGGATGACGCCGGCCGCGTCGTCGAACAACGCATTCACCTTGGGCTGCTCGGCGATCGCCCGCACCATCGCGCGCATCAGGAACGGCAGCAGCGTCAGCCTGGCCTGGTCCTGCCGCTTGCGCTGGTTGAGCGCGGCGCGCAGCTGTTCGAGCGCGGTGACATCGATCTCCTCGACATAGGTGATGTGCGGGATGCGGGCATTGGCCAGTGCCATCTTCTCGGCGATCCGGCGGCGCAGCCCGACCAGCTTGATGTCCTCGACGGCGGTCCGCGGCTGCAACGCTGGCACCCCCGCCGCGCGCGGGCCTTGCACGAAGAATGCGTCCAGGTCGGCGTGCGTGATGCGCCCGGCCGGGCCGGTGCCGGGAACCTGCCGCAGATCGATCCCAGCTTCGCGCGCGCGCAGCCGCACCGCCGGGGCCGCGATGGGCTTCTCGCCTTGCGGACGCGGCGCGCCGTAGGCCGTTGCACGCCGCGGCGCAGGTCCCGCTGGCAGTCGCGCAGTGGTGTCCGGCGGTCGCGCGGCGGCGTCCAGGGGGATGGGCGCGGCCGGCGGCGGGACGGGTGCGCGCGGCGTCGCCTCGCCGAGGCGCGGGCGCGGCGTCGCCTCGCCGAGGCGCGGGCGCGCCGTCGCGGCGGGTGATGTCGTTTCGGCAGTTTGCGGTTCCGCCGGTGGCACTTCGCGCGCACCGGCGGCGGCTTGCGGCTTGCCCTCGCCCGCCACCTCCAGGCGGACGAGATCGGAACCAACCGCGACGACATCGCCGATCTGCGCGCCCAGCCAGACGATCCTGCCATCGACCGGCGAGGGAATTTCCACCGTTGCCTTGTCGGTCATCACCGCGGCGAGCACCGTGTCCTCGCGCACCAGGTCGCCGACCTTGACGTGCCATTCGACCAGTTCGGCCTCGGCGACGCCCTCGCCGACGTCGGGCAGCCGGATCACATGTTCGGCCATCTCAGCCCCCGATCGCTTCGCGCAGCGCGCGTCCGACGCGGGCCGGGCCGGGGAAGTAGTCCCATTCCTGGGCGTGCGGATACGGCGTGTCCCAGCCCGCCACGCGGGTGATCGGAGCCTCCAGATGATAGAAGCAGGTCTCCTGCACCAGCGCCGACAGCTCGGCGCCGAAGCCCGAGGTCAGCGTCGCCTCGTGCACGATCACGCAGCGGCCGGTCTTGCGCACCGAGGCCTGGATCGTTTCCAGGTCGAGCGGCACCAGGGTGCGCAGGTCGATGATCTCGGCATCGATGCCGGTTTCCGCGGCGGCCGCCATGGCGACATGCACCATCGTGCCGTAGGCGAGGATGGTCACCGCGGCGCCCTGGCGCCGGACCGCGGCCTGGCCCAGCGGAATGACGTAGTGGCCGTCGGGCACCTCGCCGAGTTCGTGGCGCGACCAGGGGGTGACCGGGCGGTCGTGGTGGCCGTCGAACGGTCCGTTGTAGAGCCGTTTCGGCTCCAGGAAGATCACCGGGTCGGGATCCTCGATCGCCGCGATCAGCAGCCCCTTGGCGTCGTTCGGGTTGGACGGGACCACGGTCTTCAGGCCGCAGACATGGGTGAACAGCGCCTCCGGGCTTTGGCTGTGGGTCTGGCCGCCGAAGATGCCGCCGCCGGTCGGCATGCGCACGACCAGCGGACAGGTGAACTGGCCGTTGGAACGGTAGCGCAACCGCGCCGCCTCCGAGACGATCTGGTCGTAGCCCGGATACATGTAGTCGGCGAACTGGATCTCGACGCAGGGGCGCAGCCCGTACGCCGCCATGCCGACCGCCGCGCCGATGATGCCCAGCTCGCTGATCGGCGTGTCGAAGCAGCGGCTGGTGCCGTATTTCGCCTGCAGCCCCTGGGTGGCGCGAAACACGCCGCCGAAGAAGCCGACATCCTCGCCGAACACCACGACGTTGTCGTCGCGCGCCATCATCACGTCCATCGCCTCGCGGATGGCCTCGATCATCGCCTTGCGCGGCATGGCTCAGACCCCCGCCTGCTGGCGCTGCCGGCGCAGGTGCGGCGGCATCTCGGCGTAGACGCCCTCGAACATGTCGCGCACCGAGGGCCTGCCGCCGGCATGCAGCGTGCCGTGCCGTTCGGCCTCCTTCTGCGCCGCCATCACGGTGTCGAGGATTTCCGCCTCCGCCTGGGTGTGGCGCGCGTCCGACCAGGCCCCGCGCAGCGTCAGGTGGTTCTTCAGCCGGATCACCGGATCGCCGAGCGGCCAGGCATCGGACTCGGTTTTTGGCCGATACGCCGCCGGATCATCCGAGGTGGAATGCGCACCGACCCGGTAGGTGACATGTTCGATCAGCGTCGGACCGAGGTTGCGACGGGCGCGCTCGACCGCCCATTTCGCCACCGCGTGGACCGCCAGGTAGTCGTTGCCGTCGACCCGCAGCGCCGGAATGCCGAAGCCGAGGCCGCGCGCGGCGAAGGTGCCGGAGCCGCCGCGGGCGATCCCCTGGAACGTCGAGATCGCCCACTGGTTATTGACGATGTTGAGCACCACCGGCGCCTTGTAGGTGGAGGCGAAGACCAGCGCGGCGTGGAAATCGGACTCGGCGGTGGACCCGTCGCCGATCCACGCGGCGGCGATCTTGGTGTCGTGCCTGATCGCCGAGGCCATGGCCCAGCCGACCGCCTGGATGAACTGCGTGCCCAGGTTGCCGGAGACCGAGAAGAACCCGTCCTGCTTCGACGAATACAGCACCGGCATCTGGCGCCCCTTCAGCGGGTCCAGCTCGTTGGAATAGATCTGGCACATCATATCGACCAGCGAATGGCCGGCGGCGATCAGCAGCCCGGCCTGGCGATAGGTGGGAAAATTCATGTCGCCGGGGCGCAGCGCCTTGCGAAAGGCGCAGCTGACCGCCTCCTCGCCCATGTGCTGCATGTAGAACGAGGTCTTGCCCTGGCGCTGCGCCATCAGCATTCGCGCGTCGAAGACGCGCAATGTCATCATGTCGCGCAGGCCCGCCAGCAATTCCTCGTCACTCAGCAGGCCGGCCCAGGGACCGACCGCCTCGCCGTCGCGGTTGAGCACGCGGATGATCGAATAGGCGAGGTCACGGATCGATTCCGGATCGGCGTCCACCGCCGGGCGCGCGACGGATCCGGCGCGCGGGATCCGCACACTGGAAAAATCCGGGGTGCCGCCCGGCCGCACCTCGGGTTCGGGCACATGCAGCCGCAGAGGACCGTACTCGGCCATGGCGTCACCTTCTCCCAGTTGGGCGTCGTTGCGTCTGCTGGTCCCCGGCCCCTGCCCCGAACCCGCCCGGTCCTGTCAACGCGGCCGCGGTCGGCCGGCGATGCCGGCGCCGCTTGCCGCGGTGTCCCAGGCGGGATGGCGATGCAATGGGTCGGGATCCGCATATCCCCTATACGCCAGCTTGCGGGTCCAACGCATCTTTTGGCGGAGGTCGTGCCGCCGCGGCGACAACGGCCCGCGGTGCGGCGGGAAACGCCCGCGGCAGAGTGACTTCCCGGCGCACGGTCCCGCGGTGCCCGGTCCCCGTGTGCCCGGTCCCCGTGTGCCCATTCCTGCGCTGCCCATTCCTGCTGTGCCCGGTCCGGTCGTGCACGGCAACCCGTAGGGGGCTCAAATCCCGGCCGCCGCGGCAACGGGACAAAAATCGGGTTCGGCAAAACACGTTCCACGCCCCGGGGTTCCACCAAGGGCCGCCACCCCTTGGCGGGAGCGCCGGAGCCACGCTGCATGGTGGAGGTCGGGACGACTCCGCGACCTTGCTTCACCCCAGGGCGGCGGCGACGGCCTGGCGCAAGGCCGGCAGCACCTCGGCGGGGAACCAGGGATTGCGGCGTTCCCACGCGGTGGTGCGCCAGGACGGGTGGGGCAGCGGGAAGTAGCGAGGCAGGGTCTGGTGAAATGCCTGCACGCGGTCGGTCATGCTGCCGCGGCCGAGCAGGTAGGTTTGCGCGTAGCCGCCGACCAGCAGGGTCAGGCGAAGCCGCGGCATGCGCGCGATCAGGCGGGCGTGCCAGAGCGGCGCGCATTCCGGGCGCGGCGGGGCGTCGCCGCCGTTCGGCAGGCGGCCGGGGTAGCACAGGCCCATGGGGATGATGGCGATGCGGCGCTGGTCGTAGAACACCTCGCGCGGCATCTCCAGCCAGGCGCGCAATCGATCGCCCGACGGATCGTTCCACGGCACGCCGGTGGCGTGCACCTTGGTGCCGGGCGCCTGGCCGATGATCAGCAGCCGCGCGGTGGCCGAGACGCGCAACACCGGGCGCGGGCCCAGCGGCAGCAGCTCCGCGCAGACCCGGCAGGCACGGGCCGCGGCGGCGGCCTGCGCGATCGTTTCCCTCAGGTGACGATCCCGCGCCGGCGCAGGTCGGCGAAGATGCGCTCGGCCAGCGCCTCGGCCGGAGCCTCCAGCGTCGGCAGGTGGATCTCCGGTGCCTCCGGCGGCTCGTAGGGCGCGTCGATGCCGGTGAAATTGCGGATCTGCCCCGCGTCGGCGCGCTGGTACAGGCCCTTCGGGTCGCGCCGGCGGCACTCCTCCACCGGGGTATCGACGTAGATCTCGACGAATTCGTCCGGCTCGACGCAGTCGCGCGCCAGCCCACGCTCGGCGCGATAGGGCGAGATGAACGACACCAGCACGATGACGCCCGCCTCGACGAACAGCTTGGCGACCTCGGCGACCCGGCGGATGTTTTCCACCCGATCGGCCTCGGTGAAGCCGAGGTCGCGGTTCAGCCCGTGGCGGACATTGTCGCCGTCCAGCGTCATGGTGTGGCGGCCCTGCGCCAGCAGCCGCTTTTCCACCAGGTTGGCGATGGTGGACTTGCCGGCACCGGACAGGCCGGTGAACCACAGCACCACCGGCTTCTGCCCGTTCAGGTGCGCGCGCGCCGCCTTGTTGACGTCCAGGTGGTGCCAGTAGATGTCGGCCCGCCCGGTGCGCGCCTCGGTCACCAGCCCGGCGCCCACGGTGTTGCGGGTCAGCCGGTCGACCAGGATGAAGCCGCCCAGCTCGCGGCTCGCCTCGTAGGTCTCGCAGGCCACCGGCCGCGCCAGCGACAGCATCACCTGGCCGATCTCGTTCAGGTGCAGTTCGCGCACCGGCTCGGTGGCGAGCGTGTCCATGTCCAGGCGGTTGACGATGTCGGTGACGGTCGCGGTGACGCTGCTGGTGCCCAGCATCAGCGTATAGGCTCGGCCGCGGAACAGCGGCGTTTCGTCCATCCAGACCACCCGTGCGGCGAGCTCCTCGGCGAGCGCGGGGGCCGGCTCGGCCGCGAGCACGTCGCCGCGCGAGACGTCGATCTCATGGTCCAGCACCAGCGTCACCGGCGTGCCCGGCCCGGCTTCGGCAAGATCGCCGTCCATGGTGACGACGCGCGCCACGCTTGCCTTGGTGTGCGCCACGGCGTTGACCACCGCGTCGCCCGGCCGCACCACGCCGCTGGCCACGGTGCCGGCATAGCCGCGGAAGCTGTGGTCCGGGCGGGCAACGAGCTGCACCGCCATGCGGAACCCGCGCTGGGTCGCGTGGTTGGTCGGCTCGACGACCTCCAGCGCGGCGAGCAGGGTGTCGCCGGTGTACCACGCCATCCGCGTCGAGGCCACGGTGACGTTGTCGCCGTCGCGCGCGCAGACCGGAATCGCGGTCACCGCCATCGGCCCCAGCCGGTCCTGCAGCGCCGCGAAGTCGTGCGCGATCGTGTCGAACACGGTCTGGTCGAAGCCGACCAGGTCCATCTTGTTCACCGCCAGCACGACGTGGCGGATGCCGACCAGCGCGACGATCGCGGCGTGCCGGCGGGTCTGGTCCAGCAGCCCCTTGCGGGCGTCCACCAGCAGCACGGCGAAATCCGAGTTGGACGCGCCGGTCACCATGTTGCGGGTGTATTGCTGGTGGCCCGGGGTGTCGGCCAGGATGAAGCGCCGGCGCGGGGTTTCGAAATAGCGGTAGGCGACGTCGATGGTCACCCCCTGCTCGCGCTCGGCCGCCAGGCCGTTGACCAGCAGCGCGTAGTTGACGCCGCCCTCCACGGTACCGAAACGGAGGGAGTCGCGTTGCAGCACCACCATCACGTCGTCCGGGATGGTGCCGCATTCGAACAGCAGCCGTCCGATCAGCGTGGACTTGCCGTCATCGACCGAGCCGCAGGTCAGCACGCGCAACAGCGAGTCGGGCATCAGAAATACCCCTCGCGCTTCTTCTTCTCCATCGAGGCATCCTGGTCCTGGTCGATCAGCCGGCCGGCGCGTTCCGACATGCGCGTGGTGCGCATTTCGCCGATCACCGCGGCGAGGGTGGCGGCCTCCGACGGCACCGCGGCGGACAGCGGGTAGCAGCCCAGCGAGCGGAACCGCACCATGCGCGGGGTGGGGGTTTCGTTCGGCTCGAAGCGCATCCGCTCGTCGTCGACCACGATCAGCGCGCCGTCGCGGATCACCGTCGGGCGCGCGGCGGCGAAATACAGCGGCACCACCTCGATCCCCTCGGCCGCGATGTAGGTCCACACGTCGAGCTCGGTCCAGTTCGACAGCGGAAAGACCCGCAGCGTCTCGCCGGGCGCCAGTTGGCCGTTGTAGAGCTGCCACAGCTCGGGGCGCTGGCGCTTCGGGTCCCAGGTGTGGCCCGGGCCGCGCACCGAGAACACCCGCTCCTTGGCGCGCGACCGCTCCTCGTCGCGCCGGGCGCCGCCGATCGCGCAATCGTAGCGCCCGGCGGTCAGCGCCTGCTTCAGCGCGTCGGTCTTCATCACCTGGGTGTAGAGCGAGCTGCCGTGGTCGAACGGGTTGATCGCGTCGCGCAGGCCGTCGGGATTGGTGTGCACCCGCAGTTCCAACCCATGGCGCGCCGCGGTGCGGTCGCGATGGGCGATCATGTCGCGGAACTTCCAGGTGGTGTCGATGTGCAACAGCGGGAACGGCGGGCGGGCGGGATAGAACGCCTTCAGCGCCAGGTGCAGCAGCACCGAGGAGTCCTTGCCGATCGAATACAGCAGGACCGGGCGGGCCGTCTGGCCGGCAACCTCGCGGAAGATGCCAATGCTCTCGGCCTCCAGGGCCTTGAGGTGGCGCGGCAGTACGCCGGCCATCAGCCGGCGTCCCGGGTGCGGCCCGGGCCCGTTGGGGGAATGACGAACATGGCTGTCTTTTGGTCGGAAAGCCGGTTGCAACGCAAGCGCCTGGATGAAGCCAGGCCAGGGGCTCCGCCCCTGGACCCCGCCAAGGGCAGCGGCCCTTGGAACCCTTGCGTTGGTTGGGGTTGGGCAGGGGGACGGGCGGGCCTGGACGGTCGCGGGCGCGATGGCACCACCGGGACAGCGGCCAGGCGGCATGCATTGCACGGGATTGTGTCCGAGCGCCGCATCCCGGCCGGCACCGGTTCGGCATCACCGGGCCCGGCTGCGGTCCCGGTTTGGTCGCGCCGGCAGGTCGGCAAGCTGCGCTACCGCCAGTCGTCGATGATATAGACCCCCGGCCGGCAGTAGCCTGGTTCGTTTCGCCTGTGCATGTTGACGCCCTGGATCGCAGTGCGGAAGCCGCTCGCGACCATGTGCTGATACGCCTCGTGCCGCGCCAGGTTCGCGCCGGCCAGCAGGTTCGGCATGCCGACGGACACCGCGAGCGCTTCGGCGGCGTCCAGCAAACGCCGATAGTCCTGGTCCGCCGACCCCGTCGCCCGCACGGCGCCGAACTTGATGAAACAAACCCCCTCCCCGGCCTCGCTGCTTGGGCCGTAATGGCAGATTGCGAATGCCGCCAGCCCGCCAGTCCCCCCGACGAGCACCGTGTCGCCAAGACCCTGGGCGTCCACCGCGGCGATTTCTGCCGAAACGTCAAGGCCGGGATAGAGCGTGTCGGTGACCTCGCGGCTGGCGCGCAACGCTTCCGCCTTCCCTTCGTCGCTGAGAGTGCTGAACCGCGACGTGCCCGGGACCGTCCCGGACCGCCGTGCCGGCGCGACCATGATGGCGGTCAGAAACCGCGCATGGAACCCGAACTTCTGATACAGGGCAACGTGTTTGGCACTCTGCGCAAAGGTGAACAGGCCATCGTGCGTGGTCCCCCAGGCGTCGAACTGATCGACGGTTGCGGCAAGCAACGCCTTGGCGATGCCGCGCTCGTGCAAATCCGGACGAACCGTGATCGGTCCGAAAAAGCCGACGCTGCCCCATCTGGTGACGAAGTTGGACCCGACCAGGTCGCCGTCGGTGGTCGCGCCAAGTGCGCTGACATGCGGCGCCCGCCAGCGGCCGTAAACGTAGTCGCGATCTGCCCAGAAGGTTTCCGGGTCAGGAACGCCCAGAAACGTGCCGAATGCCACCCGGAAGATGCGTTCCGCTGCCGGCAGATCGCGCTCGGAGAGGGGGGCGATCACCGGCTGGGGGTGTGCGTTGCTGGCAGATGTTGACATCCGTGCGTCCTTTGCGGGCCATGCTGGGAAGTCGCAATGAAGCACATGGGGGACCAAGGCGCGAGAGATTTCGCGGGCGATCCGGTTGCCGCTGTTTTGCGGCTGCACCCGACACCAGCAGGGTTCCAGAGCCCAGCCACTCCCAATCCGCGGCGCTGGTCGGCGGGTTGTGTTCGGCGATCCGCAGGCGTGCCCGGTCAGGTAGATTTCACTTGCGCTTCGGCAATAAATTCGCCTAGCGTCGCGGCGCTGCATCATCAAGAAACGCGGGAGGGATACGCAGATGCTGTTCTGTCTGACAGCGGAATACACACCGCAAGCGCTGAACGCGATGCGGGAAAACCCCAATACAAATCGCCGGGCGGCAGTGGAACAACTGCTCGAAGCTGCCGGGGGAAGCTCGTTGCCATGTATGGCAGGAGTTCTCCATGGTCCCGGCGTGATGGTGATCTTCGACGTGACCGATCCCGACATGGCAACGGCGGTCTGTGGCGTCGCCGTCTCCGCCGGGACCGTGCAGAACGTTCAACTGACGCGCCTGTTCTCGATGGATGAGATTGTCGGCATCCGGCAGAAGGCGCGGCAGATTCGCGGCGCCTATAAGCCGCCCGGCCAGCAGTAGGCGCTCTTCAACGGGCGGCACCTTGCCGCCCCACCCGCTGGCGGCATCGGTCGATCTGCCGCATCGCTCCGGCCCGCTTGGCCGCTGGCGCCGTCGCCAGCTTGGCCACCGGCAACGCCGCCGGCGGTAAGCTGGCCTTTCGGCAAGATCCCGCGGCGGCTCGCCGGCCGCGCCCCCAGACGGTGGTTACGCAACAATCTGCCGAGGATGGCCAACTTCAGCAATGAACGGCCCGGGAGGAATGAACGGCCCGGATCCAGCAGCCGTGGCGCCGGCTGATCGCTTGTTACGGCCGCGGCACGGGTTGGTCACCCAGGCTGGATCGACGACCGGCGTTCAAGCGGCACGGCCCTGCCGCCACGCGGCGGGCGGCGGCCACCGTCCGCGCGCCGCGCCGGCCGGCCACAGATCATGCCGGGCCGGGGCCGGCAGGACGACACCGCCGGCCGACGCTTCCGGCTATCGCCATGTCGGCGTCCATGGATAATAGCCCCAGGGGATAATGGCCCCAGGGGATAATGACCGCAGGGCCGGGCGGGATCATCATCCGCCGTCCGGCCGGGTGCCGCCAAAGGGATTGCCTGGAATGACCACCGCCACGCCATGGCATCGCACGATGGACGCCGCGGAAACCGAGCTGCGGGCGGCCGAGCTGGCGCCGGACCTCGACGCCGCCGTCGCCGCCGCGACCGACGCGGTCACGCGGTTTCGCGCCGCGCTCGACCTCGCCCCGGTCGCGCAGGGCCCGCTCGACTGGGCGGAGACCCAGACCCGGCTGAGCGTGGCGCTGCGCCTGCTCGGCGCGCTGCTGGACGATGTCGGTCTGCTGCACGATGCGATCCGCTCGGCCCAGGCGGCGCTCTCGGTCGCCCCGCTGGCCACGGCGCCGCAGGTCTGGGGGCGGGCGCACGCCGCCCTCGGCTCGGTCCATGTCGTGCTTGGCGAGCGCGACGCCGATCTCGCCAGCCTCGCCGAGGCCGCCACCTGCTACGCCGAGGCGTTGGCGGGGTTTCCGCGCGCCGCCGTCCCGCGCGACTGGGCGCGGATGATGCGCAACCGCGGCGCCGCGCTGTCCCTGCTGGGCGAGGTCGCCAACGACCCCGACGCGCTGATCGACGCGATTGGCTGCTACCGCGCCGCGCTGGAGGTGTATGCGCCGACCGCGACGCCGGCCGATCCGGCGCCGCCCGCTCCCGCGCCGGCCGCCGATGGGCCGACCGACCGTGTGCCTCCGGGGGTGCTTTCGGAGGCGTCTCCGCAGGCGGTACCCGGGGCGGTACCGGCCGGCGCCGCCCCGGGGATCCTGGCGGACTGGGCGCTGACCCAGAGCAACCTCGGCCAGGCGCTGCGCCTGCTGGGCGAACGCGACGACACCCAGGAAGGCACGGGGCTTTTGCGCGATGCGGTCGCCGCCTGCGCCGCCGCCCTGGCCGGCACCGCGCGCGAGCGCACGGCGCAAGACCGGGCACCGCAAGACCGGGCGATGCAAGACCGGGCGCCGCACGCCTGGGCGATGACCGCGACCAACCTGGCCAATGCGCTGGCCGCGTTGGCGGTTCGCGACGGCGACACGGCCTGCCTGCGCCAGGCGATCGCTTGCTACCGCCAGGCGCTCGCCGCGCTCGACGGGCCGCGCTGGCTGCGCCAGCGCGCCATCGCGCGGCACAACCTGGCGCTCGCCGAACGGCGCCTGGCCGCCTGGGACTTCGCCGGCGCATGAGCGCGGCGACCCGCACCATCGGCGACACGCTGGCTGAGGCCGCCGCGCTGCAGCAGGACGGAAGGCGCGCCGAGGCCGAGGCGGTCTACCGCGGGCTGCTGCAACGCCATCCCGGCAGCGCCGACGCTTTGTTCCGGCTGGGCCTGCTGCTGGCGCAGGACGGGCGCCTGGCCGAGGCGGTCGAGCGGTTCGCCGCCGCGCTGCGGCTCGCCCCCGGCTTCGCGCCGCTGTGGCGCGCACAGGCCGACGCGCAGCTGCGCCTCGACCGGTTCGACGCCGCGGTGGCAAGCTATGACCGGCTGCTGGCGCTGCAGCCCGACGCGGCCGATGCCTGCAACAACCGCGGCGCCGCGCTGCTGCGCCTGGGGCGGCCGGCCGAGGCGCTGGCCAGCTTCGATGCCGCGCTGGCGCTGCGGCCCGACCTGGTGGAAGCGCGGTGCAACCGCGGCGATGCGCTGCTCGCGCTCGGCCGCGCCACCGAGGCGCTGGCCAGCTACGACCAGGCGCTGGCGCTGCGCCCGAGCCTGGCGCGGGCCGCGCTGAACCGCGCCGAGGCGCTGGAACGGCTCGACCGCCGGGACGAAGCGCTGGCCAGCTACGGCCGGGCCATCGCGGCGGCGCCGGGGCTGATCCAGGCGCACTACAACCGCGGCAACCTGCTGCTGGCGCTCGACCGCCCGGCCGAGGCGATCGCCAGTTTCGATGCCGCGCTGGCGCTGGTGCCCGGCCACGCCGCTGCCGCCTGCAACCGCGCCACGGCGCTGCGCGCACTCGGCCGGCTGGACGCGGCGCTGGCGGGCTACGAGCAGGCGCTGGCCGATGAGCCCCGCATGGTGCAGGCGATGGTCAACCGTGCCAGCCTGCTGGCGATGCACGGCCACCACCAGGCGGCGCTGGAGGGCTACGCGCAGGCCAAGGACGTCTATGCCGACAACGCCGACGTGCACTGGAACGAGGCGCTGTGCCGGCTGGCCAGCGGCGACTTCGCCGGCGGCTGGCGGGCGCATGAATGGCGCTGGCAGACGGCCGCGTTGCGCGCCGGCCACCGCGTCTATCCGCAGCCGCTCTGGCTGGGCGAGACGCCGCTGGTGGGCCGCACCATCCTGCTGCACGCCGAGCAGGGCTTCGGCGACGTGCTGCAGTTCTGCCGCTACGCGCCGCTGGTCGCGGCGTCGGCGGCCCAGGATGCGACCCAGGGGGGCGCACAGCAGGCCAACGTCATCCTGGAGGTGCCCGCCACGCTGGCGCGGCTGATCCGCAGCATGCCGGGGCCGCAACGGGTCGTTGCGTCTACCGCGGCACCGCCGGCGTTCGACCTGCACTGCCCGCTGCTCAGCCTGCCGCTGGCGCTGGGGACCACGCTGGAGACCATTCCGGCCACGGTGCCCTATCTGTTCGCCGACCCCGACCAGGCGCGCGCCTGGCGGATCCGCCTCGCCGCCCTGGCGGGGCTGCGCGTCGGGCTGGTCTGGGCCGGCAACCCGCGCACCGCCGATCCGGCGACGACCGCCATCGATCGCCGCCGCTCGATGCCGCTGTCGCGGCTGGCCCCGCTCGGCGCGGTGCCCGGCGTCAGCTTCGTTTCGTTGCAGAAGGGAAGTCGCGCGGCGGAGGCGAAGGTGCCGCCGCCGGGCCTGGTGCTGCACGACTGGACCGACGAGCTGTGGGACTTCGCCGACACCGCGGCGCTGGTGGACGGGCTGGACCTGGTGATCAGCGTGGACACCTCGGTGGTGCACCTGGCCGGCGCGCTGGGCAAGCCGGTCTGGGTGCTCAACCGCTACGATGCCTGCTGGCGCTGGCTGCACGGGCGCACCGACAGCCCGTGGTATCCGACCGCGCGGCTGTTCCGCCAACCCGGCTTCGGCGATTGGGACAGCGTGATCGAGGAGGTCGTCGCGGCGCTGCGCGCGCTGGTCGGGTGATGGCGGGCGCGGCTGCATAGGATGGTCTGCTTGTGTAGAGCCTGAAACGAGGGCCTGAAACGTGGCAATGCCCAGTCCGTTCCGGAAATGATGCGGCACCCGATACAGTACCCCGGTCAACCGCGGACCGTCTGCGGGCAAACATGTCAATGCCTCTCCGAGACAACGACCGTCGCCCTGCGCGGGCGACCTGCGCGGGCGACCCGCGCGGGCAACACGCGGTGGACCGCTCAGCGCGTGTCCTCCAGCCGGATCGCGCGCAGCCGCGCCGTCTCTTCGTCCCAGCCGGCGCGTTCCTTGACGTTCAGGAACAGATGCACCTTGCGTTCGAACAGCTCCGCCAGCGTCGCCCGCGCCCGCGCGCCGATCGCCTTGATCCGTGCCCCGCCGTTGCCGATCAGGATCGCCTTATGGCCCGGCCGCGAAACGTAGATCGTGGCCTCGATGCGCACCGAGCCGTCGGCGCCCTCGCGCCAGGTCTCGGTCTCGACGGTGGTTGCATAGGGCACTTCCTCGTGCGTCTGCAGGAAGATCTGCTCGCGCACGATCTCCGCCGCCAGCAGCCGGTCGGGCAGGTCCGTCAGGTCGTCGTCGGGGTAGAGGTGCGGCCCCTCCGGCATCGCCGCGGCGAGCGCGTCGCTCAGCGTGTCCAGCCCATCGCCGGTCGTGGCACTGACCATGTAGGTCGCCTCGAACGGCGCCAGCGCCGACAGCGCCGCGGTCAGCGGCAGCAGGCGGCTCGGCGGCACCAGGTCGATCTTGTTCAGCACCAGCCAGCTTCGCCGCCCCGCCTCGCGCAGCCGTTCGGCGATGGCGCGGGTCTCGGCGTCGGCCCCGCCCTTCGCTCCCCCTTGGGCTCCCCCTTGGGCTCCCCCTTGGGCTCCCCCTTGGGCTCTCCCTTTGGCATCCACCAGCAGCAGCACCAGGTCGGCATCCTTGGCCCCGCCCCAGGCCGCCGCCACCATGGCGCGATCCAACCGCCGGCGCGGGCGGAAGATGCCGGGCGTGTCCACCAGCAGGATCTGCGCCTCGCCGCGCGGCAGGATGCCCAGCACGCGGAACCGGGTGGTCTGCGCCTTGGGCGAGACGATCGACAGCCTGGCCCCGGTCAGCCGGTTCAGCAGCGTCGACTTGCCGGCGTTCGGCGCGCCGACGATCGCCACGAAGCCGCAACGCGACGTCATGGCCCGGGGCTCCGCACCCCGACGGCGCGCAACAGCGCCTCGGCGGCAAGTTGTTCCGCGGCGCGCTTGCTACCGGCGGTGCCGGTGGCGGTGGAGGCGCCGGCGGTGACCGTCACCTCGAACACCGGGGCGTGCGGCGGGCCGGAGCGCGCCGTCACCTGGTAGTCCGGCAGGCCGAGGCTGCGCGCCTGCACCCATTCCTGCAGCGCGGTCTTGGCGTCCTTCGGCGGCTCGGCCAGCGCCGTCATCGCGCCGTCCCAGGCGCGGCGGATGAAGTCCCGCGCCCGGTCGAGGCCGGCGTCGAGGTACAGCGCCCCCAGCGCCGCCTCCAGCGCGTCGGCCAGCACGGTGGCCCGCCGCCGCACCCCGGCGCGCGCCTCGCCCGGCGAGACCGTCAGCACCTCGCCCAGCCCGATCGCCTCGGCCACCTCGGCCAGCACCGGCTGGGAGACCAGCAGCGCCAGCCGCCTTCCCAGTTCGCCCTCCTGCTCGTGCGGGAAGCGCTCGATCAGCCACTCCGCCATCAGCAGCCCGAGCACCCGGTCGCCGATGAATTCCAGCCGCTCGTTGGAGCCGCTGCCGCGCGCGCCCGGCCGCGTCGCGGAGCGGTGGGTCATCGCCTCGCGCAGCAGGGCGGGACGCGCGAAGCTGTGGCCGAGGATGCGCTCGACGGCGTCGCTCAAGGCCGCGGGACGCTCAAGGGGCGTGCTCAATCCGGGGCGCGCGCACAACGGCGGCGCGCGCTCAATGGATCGGCCGCATCAGCCGGGTCCAGCGGATCTCGAACGGCCATTCCCAGACTTCCCACCAGGGATATTCGCCATCCACCGAGAAGAACAGGATTTCCGCGTGGCCCACCAGGTTCTCGACCGGAACGAAGCCGACGCCGTCCATGAACCGGCTGTCGGCCGAATTGTCCCGGTTGTCGCCCATCGCGAACACGTGGTCCGGCGGCACCAGGTACTCCGGCGTGTTGTTCGCCCAGCCATCGTCGGTCGCCTTCAGGATGTCGTGCTTCACCCCGTCGGGCAGCGTTTCCAGGTAGCGGCGCAACACCATGTGGATGCCGCTGTCATCGGTGACATATTCGCCGGCCGGCTGGCGCGGCACCTCGGTGCCGTTGATGTAGAGCTGGCCTTGCCTGACCTGGATGCGGTCGCCCGGCAGCCCGATGATCCGCTTGATATAATCGATCGAGGTGTCGTGCGGGTATTTGAACACCGCCACGTCGCCGCGCTTCGGCAGCCGCGCGAAGATGCGCCCGGAAAACAGGTCGGGCCCGAACGGCAGCGAGAAGTGCGAGTAGCCGTAGCTGTATTTCGCCACGAACAGATAGTCGCCCACCAGCAGGGTCGGAATCATGCTGCCGGATGGGATGTTGAACGGTTCATAGGCGAAGGTGCGGATGCCGACCGCAATCAGCCCGGCATAGACGATCGTCTTGATGTTCTCGACCCATCCGCCGGTCTTGTGCTTCGCCCTGGTGATTGCCATGAACACTTCCAAAAATGCGGCCGGATCAAGCCCATGCCGTCAGGTGCTGTCAAGCGCGTGGAGAAAATGTCACGCGCCAACACGGCGTGGACGGCGCGTCACCCCAGGACATCCGCAGCGGGACCGGCGAGCGGCACCGCCGAGATGATCACCTGCGCATAGGCATAGGGATACTCGTCGGTCATGGTCAGCGCGACCATCGCGCGCATCCCCGGGGGCGTGATCGCGGCCAACCGGTCCGCCGCCCCGCCGGTCATGCGCAGCGTCGGCTGCCCGCCCGGCAGGTTCACCACCCCGAGGTCGGCAAAGAACACGCCGTGGCGAAACCCGGTGCCCAGCGCCTTCGCCGCCGCCTCCTTCGCCGCGAAGCGCTTGGCGTAGGTGGCCGCCTGGATCTTCTCGGTCCGCCGCCCCGCCTTGGCCCGCTCCAGCGGCGTGAACACCCGCGCCAGGAACCGCTCGCCGTGCCGCGCGATCACCGCCTCGAGCCGGCGGATGTCGCAGATGTCGGAGCCGAGCCCTAAGATCATCGTCGGTAGGGCGGATAAGCGCAGCGCAATCCGCCATCATGGCGGAGCCGTGCGTCAAGCAGGCGGAATGCGCTGCGCTTTTCCGCCCTACGAGGACAACCGATCACCGTGCTAGCCCTTTGCCCGCTCGACGCCCTTGACCGTGGACAGCGCGCGCAGCCCGGCGATGACCTTGACCAGGTGCGCCACGTCGCGCACGTTGACGTCCAGCAGGATCTCCATGAAATCCTGCTGGCGGTTTGCCGTCCGCAGCGCCGCCACGGACCCCTCGTGCTTGCTGACCGCGTTGGCCACGTCGGCCACCGCGCTCGGCTCGTTGGCGGCGATCACGCTGACCCGCGCGGTGTGCCCGGCGCCGGCCTGGTTCAGCGCGGCGAGGTTCCAGTCCACGTCGATGAAGCGCTCCGGCGTCGCGGCGAAGGCCTCCAGCGTCGGGCAGTCGCGCGCGTGGATCGTCACCCCCTTGCCGGTGGCGATGATGCCGACGATCGGATCGCCCGGCACCGCGTGGCAGCAGCCGGCGAAGTGATAGGCCATGCCGGGCACCAGACCGGAGACCTCCATCCCATGATCGGCCTTGCCGGGCGGGCGGCCCGGGCGCGGCGGCAGCGCGGGCACCAGGCGCGGCGCGCGCGGCGTCTGGCGCAGTTCCGGATAGGCGGCGTGCACCACGTCGCGGGCGCTCAGGTTGCCGTTGCCGACGGCGATGGTCAGGTCTTCCACGCTGGCGAACTTCAGCGCCTTCAGCGCCGGTTCCAGCGTCTTGGCCGAGCCGTTGACACCGGCCTGGCGGAACGCCTTGGTCAGCTCCGCCCGGCCGATGTCCAGGTGCTGCTCGCGCTGCTGCTGGTGCACGAAGCGGCGGATCCGCGCGCGCGCCTTGCCGGTGACGACGAAACGTTCCCATTGCGGCGACGGCGTGCCGCCGCGCGAGGTCATGATCTCGACCTGGTCGCCGTGCTGCAACTGGTAGCGCAACGGCATCAGCTTGCCGTTGATCTTGGCCCCGACGCAGGCATCGCCGACCTGGCTGTGCACCGCATAGGCGAAATCCACCGGCGTGGCGCGGCGCGGCAACTGGATCAGCTCGCCCTTCGGGGTGAAGCAGAAGACCCGGTCTTCATACAGTTCCAGCTTGGTGTATTCGAGGAAGTCGTCCGGCGCCGCGGCGTTTTCGAGGATTTCCAGCAGGTCCTGCACCCAGCGGTACTGGTGCACCTCCTTGCCGTCGGCCTTGGCGTCGGGCGCCTTGTACAGCCAGTGCGTGGCGACGCCGTTCTCCGCCAGGTCGTGCATCTCCTGGGTACGGATCTGCACCTCGATCTTCTGGTTGCGCGGCTCGCGCAGCGTGACGCCGGTGTGCAGCGACTGGTAGCCGTTCAGTTTCGGTGTCGATATGTAGTCCTTGAACCGGCCAGCGATCACCTGGTAGGCGGAATGGATCGCGCCCAGCGCGGCGTAGCACTCCTCCTTGGTCGGCACCACGACGCGGAACGCCATGATGTCGGACAACTGCTCGAAGGCCACGTTGCGCCGCTGCATCTTCTCCCAGATCGAGTAGGGCGACTTCTCCCGCCCGGTCACCTCGATGACGTGCACGCCGGACTGCTCGCAGACGCGCTTCAACTCGTCGCGCACCTCCTCGATCACGTCGGCGCCCTGGCCGCGCAGGAAGTTCAGCCTTGCGTGGATCGTGTCGTACGCCTCGGGGTCGAGCTGCGCGAAGGCCAGCGTCTGCAGCTCGGTCTTCATCGCGTCCATGCCGATCCGCTCGGCCAGCGGGGCGTAGATCTCCATCGTTTCGCGGGCGATGCGCTTGCGCCGCTCCTTGTCGGCGACGAAATGCAGCGTGCGCATGTTGTGCAGCCGGTCGGCCAGCTTGACCAGCAGCACGCGGATGTCGCGGCTCATCGCCAGCACCAGCTTGCGGAAATTCTCCGCCTGCTTGGTGCGGTCCGATTGCAGCTCCAGCCGGGTCAGCTTGGTGACGCCGTCGACCAGCCCGGCGATCTCCTTGCCGAACCGCTGGGTGATCTCCGGCAGCTTGACCGGGGTGTCCTCGATCACGTCGTGCAGCAGGCCGGTGACGATCGAGGCGGTGTCGAGCCGATAGCCGGCCAGGATGTCGGCCACCGCCAGCGGATGGGTGATGTAGGGATCGCCGTTGTCGCGCTTCTGCGCGCCGTGCGCCTTCATCGCCAGCACATAGGCGGCGTCGATCAGCGCGGTGGCCGCCTTGGGGTCATAGGCGTGGACCTTCTCGGTGAGCTCGAACTGGCGGATGACGGCGGGGCGGCGCGGCGCGGCATCGGCGGCAGCGGCGCGCTGGGCGACGGCCGGCGGCACGGCGTCCTGGGCCGCGGCGGCGTGCGGCGCGGCGCCTCGCGCGACGCCACCCTGCGCGACGCCGTCAGGCGCGTGGGCGGGCGCCCGGACCGTGTGTCCGTGGGCGCCCGTGGTCATGTCCGCCTAGCGGCGTCCCCGGCCGCCAAGCTCCGCCTCGATGGCCGCCTCGATATCGTCGGGCGACATCTCCTCGTTCTCGGACGCCAGGGCCGCCGATTCTTCCTCGGCCGCCACATCCTGCAGGCCGAAGATGTTCTGATCGGTCGGGATGAGATCGAGCACTTCCTCGTCCGCCGGCTCGGGCTCGGGCGCGCGCGACAGCGACTTCACCAGGTCCTGCTCGATCTTGTCGAGCTCGATGGTCTCGTCGGCGATCTCGCGCAGGGCGACGACCGGGTTCTTGTCGTTGTCGCGATCGACCGTCAGCTCCTCGCCGCGCGACAGGTTGCGCGCCCGCTGCGCGGCCAGCAGGACCAGCTGGAAGCGGTTGGGAACCTTCTGGACGCAGTCTTCTACCGTGACGCGCGCCATGCGCTCAGCCTCCACGCAACTCTTCGGGTGAACCCCCCATTTAGGCGAGTGCACCGCACAAAGCAAGCCGTCCGCCGCCGAGATTGCGGCAATCGGCCGGCCGCGGGAAGGTCGCGGCACCGCCCCGCCTGGGGATTCTGCCCCCATGGTACACCCCAATGGTACCCTTGGGGCCCCTGCAGAGCCAGCTTCCTCTGGACTCCCTGACCGGGAGCGGGTGAGAGGGAGCGGGCTTCTGGGCGCCCGAACGCAGCGGCCCGGATCGCCGCCGATGTCCGGACGGAAGGAGAGGCGCATGCAGCAGCACAGCATCAAGCGGGTGGACGTTCACCTGGTGGCCTCGCCGGTGCGGGCGGGCTTCGCCGATGCCACGCGCAAGGTCGAAACCGTGGGCTACACGATCGTCCGCGTCACCACCGACCAGGGCCTGGAGGGGGTGGGCGTCACCTACCACGAGGTCGGCGGGGAGGCGACGCGGAGCCTGATCGACCACGCCATGACGCCGCGGCTGCTCGGCCGGGACCCGTTCGACACCGAGGTGCTGTGGCAGGAATTCTTCCACTACCTGCGCGGGGTCGGTCGCAAGGGACTGGCGTTCTGCGCGCTGAGCGCGGTGGACATCGCGCTCTGGGACCTCAAGGGCAAGATCCTTGAGCTGCCGCTGTACAAGCTGCTGGGCGGCGGCCGGACCCGGGTGCCGGTGTACGCGAGCGGCGGCTGGACGTCCTACGCGGACGACGCGCTGGTCGAGGAGATGCGGATGATGGTCGGCCAGGGCTACGACACCATCAAGTTCAAGGTCGGCGTCGAGGGCGGGCGGAACGTCCGGCGCGACGTCGAGCGGGTCCGCAAGGTGCGCGACGCGGTCGGCCCCGGGATCGGGCTATTGCTCGACGCGAACAACTGCTGGGACGCCGCCACCGCCACGCAGTTCGCCAATCGGGTGCGCGACTGCGACATCCTGTTCCTGGAGGAACCGGTGTTCGCCGACGACATCCCCGGCCTGGCGCGGGTCAGGCGGGGGACGGACATCCCGCTGGCGACCGGCGAGCACGAATACACCAGGTTCGGCGTGCGCGACCTGATCCTGGGCGAGGCGGTGGACCTGGTGCAGGCCGACGCCACCCGGGCCGGCGGCTACACCGAGATGCTGAAGATTGCCGCGCTCGCGCAGGCGTGGAACCTGAAGTTTGCGCCGCACGCGATGGAGGCGATCCACCTCCACCTGGTCAGCGCGGTGCCGAATGCGTTGTTCCTGGAACGCCTGCTGATCTTCGAGGAGATCACGGCGCTGACCTTCCGCAACCCGCCGGTGCCGTCGAACGGCCAGCTGGAGGTGCCGGATCGACCCGGCCTCGGACTGGAGCTGAACATGGATTTCATCGCCGAACAGGATGCCCTGTCCGCCACCTCGGTTGCGGTCCGCGCCGTGGGGTGACGCGGCACCGTCAGACCACCAAGGCGGGCGCCGGGTGCGGGAACGTCGCAGCTGCGGTTCCGCGCGGGGCGGGCCGGGCATGCGCGTTGCGCCCACGCTCGGGCTAGGCGCCGGCGGTTCGTTGCCGCTCGGCATTGCCGATTTCCCGCTCAAGGAAGAAGTTCAGCAATGTCCGCAGTGCGATGATCGCCGCGACCTTCCCTATGTCATCCCATGTCGGAGCCACGGCGGTCTTCAAGATGTCCGCCGCCAGCTGAAACTCCAGCGCCAGCGCAAGCCACCGACCCAACTTCAGCCGGATGTTCTCGCGCAGGTCGAGCCTGCGCACGACATCGCGCCTGGCTGCGGGAAACGCCAGGGTCGGGATCAGAACGGCCGCATGAACCACACCGATCGCTATGATCAGGGCAGAGATCGCCTCAGTGAGGCGTCGACAACCAACCGACGGCCTGGACAAGCAAGTGTTCCAAATGACGGCATCTCCGTTGGACCGGCCGACCGACCGCCTGGACGCTCGAGCGGCCGGTGCATACTGAACCTGCACGGAAATCGGACATCCGCACCGGATTGAATTGCAGGATCTCGCGTCTGTCTCGGCCATCTTACCTTGAGTCTCAGATCCCGTGCGGCGGACAACCATTTTCGCTCTTATGGCGTTGACTGTTGGCCGGCCCGTAGGGCGGAAAAGCGCAGCGCCTTCCGCCACCGCCGGGCGAGCCGCTCGCATCTGCCGACGTCCCCAACAACATATCCCGCCACCGTCCGATGGCGGAAGGCGCTGCGCTTTTCCGCCCTACGGGGCCGGCCAACAGTCAACGCCATATGAGCCAGCATTTTAGTCCCAGCTAATCTCCAATGGCAATCGGGCTTGATTGCGAGTTGTTACACTCAGCGTGCAGTTTTGCACAGATCGTGCGGCGAGCCCGGCCTCATCAGCTTCGTGCTCGTTGCCTCAACCCGTCTGGGTAGGGCACTGTCTCGACACGCGCGAGGTATCGAACACGACCTGGTCCCATCGCCACAGCTGCTGGAAGAAGGTTCGCGCGAGGTTCCGATCGCCCCGCTCACCGCAGATCTGCGCGATGGTGCGTTCCCCGTCGATAGCGGCCAGAAGCCGCTCCTGCCGCGCGTCGATGGGAAGATAGAGATCGGTGTAGGTGTGATTGCGATTGATCAGCACCGCGGCCGCGCCCGGCGGCAGCCGCTCCCGCACGACGAGAGTATCGGGCAGCCGAATGGGCGTGTAGCCGAGCCAAGCCTCGCCGTTGAAATCGACGGGTGCGCCCTGCACCGGCCGGTCCTTCCGGTAAGCCACGACGCTGTGGCGGACCATGGTCCCGCGGAACAATTCGATGGCGGCGTACTGCGCTTCGGCCGCCAGCCCGGCCAGCCTGGATTGATGGGGCGTGGACGCCAGCGCACCACACCAGGGCAGGTAGGGCGCCTGACGCACCCAGCGCCCGAACGCCAGGCCGGCACGGCCGAGGAAGTCCAGCAGTTGCGGGACCGTGTACGATCGGTCCTGGGGATGCAGCAGCGCATCGGCCAGCCCGGCCTTGTCCGCGAAGTCGGGTGAGTTGCGCAGGAGGGGCGCAAGGGGATGGTCCGGCGGGAGTGCCTTGAGGCTCGCGGCGAGATCGCGGATCTCGGGCTCCGTCCCGCCGATGCCGAGGCGCCGACAGTAGTCCTGCAGCATATAGATCCCCGCGCGGCCATAGGGCGCGTACACCATCACATTGAGAGCGCCGGTCGGCGCGAGCACGCCATGCAGGGCGCGCAGCCCGGCATCGGGGTCGGGCAGGTGGTGCAGCACGCCGGTGCAGACCACGTGCCCGAAGCGTTGGCCGAGTTCGGAGGCACGCTCCACCGTGAGCTGGCGCACCTCGAGGTTGGCGAGCGCGTGTTTGCGCTTCAGTCCTTGCGTGAACGCGATGCTCTTGGCGCTGACGTCGATGCCGATGACCTGGGCGCGGGGCCAGCGCAGCGCATAGTGGGCGGCCTGGGTGGTGCCGCAGCCGGCGACCAGTATGCTGCGGTCGTCGCGGTAGGGCTCGGCCGGCCAAAAGAGATGGGAGTCGGCGCGTCGGCGCTGGTCGTCCCAGAGTTTACGGTAGGCTTGCAGGTCGTCCACCGGCGGCGGGTAGGGATGACATTCGTAAAAGGCGCTCACCTGCCGGGCGATGGCGGCGGCGGTCGCCGCGGGAACGTCGTCGTCGTGCATGACCGGCTGGAGCCTTTCCCTGCAAAGTTGCATCAGCTCGGTACGGACAAAGAGGCGCTATCTCAAACCGTGCGTGCGCTTCCTGATCGCAAGACCGGTTCCCATTCTTGCCGAAAAAACTCCCGCCGCAAGCAAGCGGCCCATGCACGGCAGGATTCCATGCGTGGGCCGGTTAGACCAGGGGCCGGTGAACCCGCGTCGGGTGCCCGCTCCTGCCTCAAGCGTCGAAGGTGCCGCGGCCTAGCTGCTCTGGCTTATCGACACGTGCGCCAGCACTGCATCCAGATTGAACGACGGCAGGTTTCTGCCGCGGCGGGAACTTGGCGAAGTCCGCGATCTGCGCCGCGATCACCGCTTGCATCATGTACAATCTGGGGCACGTGGTCGACCATCCAGTCCAGATAGGTGTTCGAGTTGAAGTCCGCCCGTTCGAACGGGTCGCGGCGGAGGTTCATGATATACGGCAACCGAAGCTTCACGAACGGCTCGGCCCACTGTCGCATCTGATTGGCGCGTTGCACCGCCAGGTGGAACTTGTAGTCGCCGATTCGCACCGCGATGAGTTCCCCGTCGTCGCTGAAGTAGACCAGGGCCTGTCTCGGGCTCTCGGCCACCTCGCCGGTCAGGTATGGGATCTGGTTGTAGCCGTCGAGATGGACGTGGAAGGGCTTGCCGTCGACCGTGCAGCCGTTGACGAGCTGCTGCTTGACGTCGGGGTTGCCGGCGGCGGCCAGCAACGTCGGGAACATGTCGATGTGCGACACGATGCCGTTCAGCACCGAGCCGGCCTTGATCTTGCCCGGCCAGCGCATGAAGCACGGCACGCGCCAGCCGCCTTCCCAGTTGGAGTTCTTCTGGCCGCGGAACGGGGTGGTGGCGCCGTCCGGCCAGGTGTCGTTCTCCGGCCCGTTGTCGGTGGAGTACATGACGATGGTGTTGTCGGCGATGCCCAGTTCATCGAGCTTGGCGAGCATCTGGCCGATCTGCTCGTCGTGGACGACCATCCGGTCGCTGTAGGGGTCCTGCCCGCTCTTGCCGATATTTTTTTCGGCGACGTGCGTCCGGAAGTGCATGGCCGTGGAGTTGTACCAGAGGAAGAACGGCTTCTCCGCCTTGGCCTGCGTTTCCATCCACGCCATGGCGCGATCGGTGATCTCCTCGTCGATGGTTTCCATGCGCTTCTTGGTGAGCGGGCCGGTGTCCACGACCGTCTGACCGCCCTTGCCGTCGGACTTGCAATGCAGCACGCCGCGGGGGCCGAACTGCTTCTTGAACGCCGGGTCCTTGGGATAGTCGGGCAGTTCGGGCTCTTCCTCGGCGTTCAGGTGATAAAGATTGCCGAAGAATTCGTCGAACCCATGCACGGTCGGCAGGAATTCGTCGCGGTCGCCCAGATGGTTCTTGCCGAACTGGCCGGTGGCGTAGCCCAGCGGCTTGAGCAGCTCGGCGATGGTCGGGTCTTCCTTCTGCAGGCCGACGGTGGCGCCGGGCATGCCGACCTTGGTCAGACCCGTGCGGATCGGGTTCTGGCCGGTGATGAAGCACGCGCGGCCGGCGGTGCAGCTCTGCTGGGAGTAGTAGTCGGTGAAGGTGACCCCTTCGTTCGCGATGCGGTCGATGTTGGGCGTGCGGTAGCCCATCATGCCGAGGCTGAAGTGGCTGATGTTCCACATCCCGATGTCGTCGCCCCAGAGGATCAGGATGTTCGGTTTCGTCGTTGCCATGAATCTCTACCTTCTTGGTTGAGCCAGGCGCCAGGCCGCCGTCACAAACCCCTGGACGAAAGCCGCGCTGCACGCCGCCGCGCGGCGACACCGTTTCAGTCGATTGCCCCATGCGCGCCGCCGGGCGACGCTGCTTGGCGCGGTTCGCCACGCTCGGCGATGACCCGCCTGTCCTGCGGCGTGGCCGCCGCGGCGTTCACGCCGCTGAACGGCGAGAGCGGCGCGCTGTCGCCGTGACAGAAGCGGAACTTCCGGCCGCTGCCGCAGGGACACGGCCGGTAGGGGCCGCGCCGCTTGTCCTCCGCGGCGATCGAGGCCATCACCTCGGACGGCGGGCGGTTGCGTTGCAGCAGCCCGGCCATCGCGTGCATCGCCGGGCGCGTGTGGGTGAAAAACAGCTCCAGGCCCGGACACAGGTAGTTCTGCCCCGGCTCGCCGTCGCGCGACAGCGCGAACCGGTCCTTCGGACAGCCGCCGTTGCACAACGGCCGGACCTCGCAGCCGCTGGCACTGGGCGGTCAGCGTATCGTGCTTGTCCTGGCCGAATTTGCGCTGCTCGGGCGAGGCCACCAGCGTCTGCATGTGCGTCTGGTGGATGTTGCCCAGCTGATAGTCCGGCTCGACGAAATGATCGCAGGCGTAGAGATCGCCGTTGGCCTCCAACGCCGGGCCGTAGCCGCAGGTGGGGGCGTGAATGCACAGCAGATGGCGGCCGAAACAGGCCTCGAGCGTTACGTCGAAGAGCTGCACGAAAACCCGGCCCACGTCGTGGCGCACCCATTCCTCGAAGATGTCGACAAGGAAACGGCCGTATTGCGTGCCGCCGACCGAGCGCTCGGTGACCAGGTTGCCGGTTTGCGTATAGAGCAGACGCTTGCGCCCGGCGCGTTCGCTCCAGCCCTGGTTGGCGATCTCCAGCGTCTGCTCGGTCGCGCGCTCGACGATCGGGATGAACTGCACCCATTTCGCGCCCAGCTCGTCGCGAAAGAAACGATAGACCGTGCGGCCGTGCTGTTCGTTGGCGGCGTTGACCGTGCACAGGATGTTGAATTCGACGCCGTGTCGGCGCAGCTGCCGCCAGCCCTGCATCACCAGGTCGAAGGTACCCTGTCCGCGGCGGTCGCGGCGGTAGGCGTCGTGCAGCTCGCGCGGGCCGTCGACGCTCAAGCCGACCAGGAAGTCGTGTTGCTTGAAGAACCTGCACCAGTCTTCGTCGAGCAGCAGGCCGTTGGTCTGGAACGTGTGCTGCACCTGCTGACCGGGCCGGCGATATTTCTCGACCAATTCGACGGCACGGCGGAAAAACTCGAGCTTCATCAGCGTCGGCTCGCCGCCCTGCCAGGCGACGGTGACCTGCGGCGTACGGTGCGACTCCAGCAACTGGCGGATGTATGCCTCGAGCGTGGCATCGGACATCCGGTGCTTGTCGTTCGGGTACAGTGCCTCCTTGGAGAGAAAGAAGCAGTAGGTGCAATCGATGTTGCAGGTGGACCCGCTCGGTTTCGCCAGCAGGTGGAAGCCCGGTGGGCCGTCGGCCGTCGGCGGCGGGGGCGGCGAAGCGGCTTCGATGCCGTTTGTCATGACGTCGGCCGCAGACGGCATTCCCCGGACCGGCGCCGACGACCGACCACTGGCAACCGACTCAGGCTGCTGCAAGAGAGGCCTGGTCGGGGGTGCGTCCTTGGCGCGCCCACGCGCGCCATAACGGCCGAAAACCCAAGGACGCCAGCTCGCCGGCCGGTATCCGAACGCCGATCTTGCGTGACGCCCCTGGCAACCGCGGGCAGATGTCGGGTGCTCAACATCTCACGGCGGCCTTTGATGAAGATTCCGAGATCGCTGCCGGATGCGCTGGAACAGACCAAGCGGCACCGTGACCTCGGCCATTTGGACCTGTTTTCGCCATCGCGATCTCCGCTGGTAAGGTTGGTAATTCCACAACCGCCAGGCGGTTGGCAGGCCCTGCATCCCGGCAGCTTACACGAAACGCAGCAGTACGGCGAAGAAAGCGAATACGCCGATCAACATGAGGGCGAAGGCGACGGCATAAAGCGGCGTTTGCAGCCCCTCCTTGGTCATGCCCGCGATCGACGCAAAACTTCCGCTCCACAGGTAACGAAGCGTCCAATGGTACTGCCAAATTGAAACGGCAAGAGCCAGGATGCCGCAGGAAATCAACGCAAGCCCGAGGTCCCGCGGCGCGGCCGGATGATGGGCGGGGTTGACCCCCGGAAGCTCTTCCATGCGCTGGAAGAACTGGACGATCGTGAAGCCGAAGCCGATCAGCGAAACCGCCGTGCGGATCCACGACATCAGCGTACGTTCGACGCTGGCGCGGGTGCGCAGCCAGGCGAAATGGCTGTCCGCTGTTACCCTTACTTCGAACCTGTCCCCGACCGGGTCGATGCGTGGATCTGCCATGCAAGCCACCTTTCTTTCCGATAACTTCTGCCCCCCCGGAGCAGCGGTTTCCCCCCGCGCTGGCAGGATGCTCGCGACAGGCGGCACCATGATGACACCCGGAACGGGCGGCAACGGCATCGCGCCGTGAAACGACATGAGACTCTCGATGCCAACCGGGACGGAGTATCACCAGACGAAGTTCGAGCCATGCACCGCTGAGTTGCTCACCACTGACCGGCCCGATCCTTCGTTGCGGTCCAAGCCGGGGTCCGCTCCCGGACGGCGCGCCATCGGGTTGCCTCGGGTGGCTCGGGGGGAACCCGTCGGCGCTGCGGCGTGGCGACAAACCCGCTGCGGGCTGACACACAGGCATGTTGCGCGCTCAGCTTGTTTCACCGCCAGACGCACCGCCGCGCCGCCAGCGCGCGATACGCGTGACGGGACCGCGGATCAGCAGGTAAGGAACAAAAGCCAGCACGACGGCGATGATCAGCGCCTCAACCGGATAGAACGTCTGCAACACAATAAGTTGATAAATCACATCCATCACGAGGCCGAGCAGGATGATCCTGGCGGTCGCGGTCAATCCTTCACCCAAACGCGCGAGGCGCTCCCGCTTGTTGCGCACGACTGTCCAGAAATACGCGGAGCGGCCGGTTCGCGCGTCCTTGATGCCATCGAGGGTCGCGGCGATCGCCGCCATCGACGGCTGCAGGATGAAGCGGAACCGCATCGGTCCGCCTGGCCGGTCGGACAAATCGCGCCACATGCGATCAAACGCCGCCAGGCTAACCCCGTGCCAAAGCGCGCCTGCCGCGACCAGAACGATGGCCGAGGCGATGACCAGCTTGGGCAGGAGGCCCAATTTTTGCAGCGTGCCATCGTTCACCGCGACGCCTCCAACCCGGGAAACCCGCTCGCCGCGAACCGGCGCTGCGTCCACCAACGACCGTCTCCACCCGTCGCAGGCTTGACCAATTTATCGCGGCCTTGCAAGCCCCCCCTGGCGGGTATCCATCACGCAGTGGTGTCAAACGGGGGGGCAAATCCGGCTGGCTCGGCAACTGGAACTTCGGTCCGAGATCGGCGAGGATGCCATGCATCGGGAGGCGAATGATGCGATGCTGGCGCCGGATGTACAGATTGGCATTAAAGTTGCCGACGGCCCCGGCTGCGATCGAGGGCGGCAACGCGTCGGCTGGACGGGCGCGGTTCGATGGCATGCGCGCGAACCATGTCCCGGCCGTGACGGCACGGCGGGATGATCGCGGCGCTGTCGTGCAGCCCCTGGCGATGGATGGCCCGATGCCCGAGGTGAGCGCCAGCTTCCAGGCGATTTGCAGGACAGGTGGACCCTGGACCTCGTGCGACGGATGCGATCCGTGATTGCCGGCTCTCCGGTCGGGCAGGACCGGCGGCCGGGATGCCGTGGCGGTGCGGCAGGCAAGCCGCGGCGCCGTTGGCTTGTTGCGCTGGGCTGGCCGTTCCGCCCGCGATCCGGACACCGCGCGGCGGGCCGGCTCGCCATTGTCGCGTTGTGCTGCCTTGCCATCGCCGGCTGCACCACGCCGGTCAGCGTCACGCGGGTCGATCCGCAGACCGCCTACCAGAAGCTGACGGACAATGTCCTGGCCAGCGGCGAGCTCAGCGAAGCCAGCCGCATCGTGCTGACCCGGTGGGGCCTGAACGAACAATTTGCGACCGACCCGGAGGCAACCCTCGCCGCGCTGCAGGCAAAACTCGCCGACGGCACCGCCGGCAGCGACGCGGTCTTCGCGCTGGCGGAGATGTCGCTGCAGCACGCCGAGCGAACCGGACAGCGCGCCTACGCCCTGGCCGCCGCGGTCTATGCCTATGCCTTCCTGTTCCCCGACGGGGCGGACGCGGCGCCGGGCCGCTACGATCCGCGCCTGCGCCCCGCCTGCGATCTGTACAATCGCGCCCTGACCTCGGCGTTCGCATCGGCGGACGGCCTGCACGTCGAGCCGCGCGGCGGCGACCTCGCCCTGCCGTTCGGCACGCTGCGGGTCGGCTTCGATCCGGCAACGCTGGTCTGGGCCGGCCGGAAGCTGGTCGATTTCGTGCCGATCGGCGACTTCGAGGTGCGCGGCCTGCGGAACACCTATCGCCAGGCCGGCATCGGGGCGCCGCTCGCCGCCGGTGGGGTTCCGCTCAACCCCGAGCAAGGGCTGCAAATCGCCCCGCGGATGAAAATCCCGGTCACCGCCGTGCTGCGCATCCCCGACGCCCGCCGGCGGCTTGCGTCCGGGAAGCTGGACGCCACCCTGGAGCTGCACCCGCCGTCGGAGGCGACGACGATCCGCCTCGGTGGACAGGAGGTTCCGCTCGAAGTCGAGCGCAGCGCCACGCTCGCCTATGGGTTGAGCGACCCGGAGATCTGGGCGCGCGAACTGCGCGGCTTCCTGATCGGGGATCTGCTCGAGCGGACCCCCACCAGGCTGGTCGCCATGGGACCCTACCTGCCGGGCCGGTTTCCCGTGGTGTTCGTCCATGGCACGGCCTCGAGCGCCGGCCGCTGGGCCGACATGGTCAACGAGCTGCAGAGCGATGCGCGGATCAGGGAGCATTTCCAGTTCTGGTTCTTCAGCTACGAGACCGGCAATCCCATTCCGTATTCGGCATTGCTGCTGCGCGAGGCGCTGCGGGATGCCGTGGCCAAGATCGATCCCGGCGGCAAGGACCCGGCGCTGCGCCGCATGGTCGTCATCGGCCACAGCCAGGGCGGCCTGCTGGCCAAGATGCTGGTGGTCGATTCCGGCTCCAGCTTCTGGGATGGGTTCAGCCAACAGCCGCTCGCCGCGTTGGACCTGCCGGCGGACACCCGCGACTTGGTCCAGCGCGCCATGTTCTTCGAGCACAGCCCGTATGTGAGCCGCGTCATCTTCCTCTCGACGCCGCAGCGGGGCAGCTACGTCGCGGGCTTCGGGGTGGCGCAACTGGTCGCCAGGCTGGTGCGGTTGCCGCTGAGCGTGGCGCAGGCGGTGGGCGGTGTTTTGGTCAACAACGCCGCGGCGCTGCGGATTGATCCGGCCAAGACGCGGGTCGGCAGCAGCGTTTTCGCCATGACGCCGGGCAGTCCGTTCATCAAGGTCCTGGCGGCGCTGCCCATCGTACCCGGCGTTGCCGCCCATTCGATCATTGCGGTGAACGGCGACGGCCCGGTGGAGAGCGGCAACGACGGCGTGGTCGCTTACGCCAGCGCGCATCTTGACGGAACCGCCTCCGAGCTGGTGGTGCGCTCGGGCCACTCCAACCAGGCCAATCCGCAGGCGATCGCCGAGGTTCGCCGCATTCTGCTGCTGCACCTGAAGGCGGCGTGCGAAGCGGGCGTGGGGTGCGCCGGCGGCTCGCCGGCGATGGCGCTCGGGCCCCGCGCCAGCGCTGCCGATCCGCCTGTCGCCCGGCTCATGGCGGCGTGGCTGGATCGATCGCACTGAACGCGCGCCGCGGCGGCGCCCGCCACGGCATGGCCGGCGACGCGGGTCGCGGGCGGCGCGCGCGATTGCCTCGGGCGGCGGGGGGCGCGCCGGCGCGGCAGAGCGTTGCGATTGCGTTTTATCCGCCGCGCTTCGCCAGTTGGTCGAAGGCTTGCAGCCTGGCGACCAGCGCCGGCATTTCGCGCAGCGGGATCATGTTCGGCCCGTCGCTGGGGGCGCGGTCGGGGTCGGGGTGGGTCTCGATGAACACCGCGGCGACACCGACCGCCAGCGCGGCGCGGGCCAGCACCGGGGCGAACTCGCGCTGCCCGCCCGAGGAGGTCCCCTGCCCGCCCGGCTGCTGCACCGAGTGCGTGGCGTCGAACACCACCGGGTAGCCGGTGCGCGCCATGATCGGCAGCGCGCGAAAGTCGCTGACCAGGGTGTTGTAGCCGAAGCTGACGCCGCGCTCGCACAGCAGGATGTTGTGGTTGCCGGTGGAGGCGATCTTGGCCGCGACGTTCGCCATGTCCCAGGGGGCGAGGAACTGGCCCTTCTTGACGTTGATGGCGCGGCCGGTCCGCCCGGCGGCGAGCAGCAGGTCGGTCTGGCGGCAGAGGAAGGCGGGGATCTGCAGCACGTCCACCGCCTCGGCGGCTTGGGCGCACTGCTCGGGGGCGTGCACGTCGGTGAGGGTGGGAAGCCCGGTGCGGGCGCGGACCTCGGCGAGGATGGCGAGGCCCTCGGCCATGCCGATGCCGCGGGCGGCGGTGGCGCTGGTGCGGTTGGCCTTGTCGTAGCTGGATTTGTAGATCACCGGCACGCCGGTGGCGGCGGAGAGTTCGCGCAGCGCGGCGGCGACTTCGAGGGCGTGGGCGCGGGATTCGATCTGGCAGGGGCCGGCGATCAGGGCGAACGGCAGGTGATTGGCGATGGCGATGTCGCCCACAAGCACGATGCGTTCCTGGGCGGGGTGCCCGGGGTGTTGTTGGTCGTCCTGCATGGTCCGTGCCCTCTTGCCGCGCCGGCGTATACCCCAGTTGCCGGAAACAGCCCACCGAACCCTGCACGGCGCCACCGGAGCAGTCCCCTTGCCAATTATGCTAACTTGGGCATAATGGGTCCATGGCGATCCGGCCCAATCTCAAACTGGTCTTTTGGATTGGCCGCACCAAAGAGGCGCTTTCCGCCCTCCATGAGGATGTGAGAGATGCGGTCGGCCAGGCCCTCTTTGAGGCACAGAAGGGTGGCAAGCATGCAAGCGCCAAGCCGCTGCGCGGCTATGGGGACGCGAGCGTGCTGGAAGTCGTTGTGGACCAGGCCGGCGACACGTTTCGCGCCGTTTACACCGTCAGGTGGCCCGGCCGAATCTATGTGCTGCATGTGTTTCAGAAGAAATCAAAGGCGGGGGTTGGAACACCGAGGACCGATATCAACCTGATCGACGCTCGCCTCAAGCGGATCCGGGAAGAGCATGAAGCCGCTGCAAGGCGGCAGAAAGGGACGAAAGATGCGTGACGATTTCAAGATCGCGGAAGGTAGCGGCAATGTGTTTGCCGATCTCGGCCTGCCCAATCCCGAGGAACGCCTGACGAAGGCCGACCTTGCCATGCAGATCACGGCCGCGATCCGCGCCCGGCGGTTGACGCAGGCCAAGGCTGCCGCGTTGTTCGGTATCGACCAGCCCAAAATATCCCGGCTGCTGCGCGGGCAGCTTGCCGGCTTCTCGACCGAGCGTCTGATCCACTTTCTCACGTTGCTGGGCCAGGATGTTGTCATCGTCGTGAAACAGGCTGCCCCCGGCGCCCGTGGGGTAGGACACGTCAGCGTCGTTGCCGAGGCCAGGCTGTAGACCCTCTTGTATGCCGATCCGGATGACGGCCTGGCAGATGATCCTGCCAGATGATGGTGCGGGGCGCGCTCCGCGGTTCCCCGGCGGAAGTGCCGGATGGCGGGCGGCGCGGCAGGCGGGGACAACCGACAAAGCGTAAGGCCGGCGTAAGCCAACCTCTCCAGGGTGCGCGGCGTTCGCAACCCACAGGAGAGAGTCCCATGCGCCGTGCCCTTCTGATTGCCTGCCTTGGCCTCGTCGTCGCCGTCCCCTCGGCCTTCGCCGAGGAATCCTGTTCCAGCACCGGTCAGCCGATGACCCGCACCGCGATGGAGCAGAGCCTGCACCAGCGCGGCTACACGCAGATCCGCAGCCTGTCGATGCACAATGGCTGCTACGAGGCGAAGGGCCTCGACGCCAAGGGCCGGCGCTTCGAGCTCGAGCTGGATGGGGTGACCGGTGCGATCCACAATGCGGAGTAGGTCCGCCTGGATCGACGCGGAGAACGCAACGATCCCGGTGTGGGATCGTTTCGTCCGCGTGTTCCACTGGGGTACGGCGATCCTGGTGCTGATCACCTACCTCACCACCGACGACGCGCGCGTGCTGCACCATTGGGCCGGCTATGGCGTGCTGGCGCTGGTGGCGGCGCGCATCGTCTGGGGCGTGGTCGGCTCGCGCCACGCGCGGTTCGCCAGCTTCGTCAGCGGGCCGCGCGCGGTGCTGGGCTATCTGCGCGCCCTCGGCCGCGGCCAGGCGCCGCGCCATCTGGGCCACAACCCGGCCGGCGGGGCGATGATCGTCGTGCTGCTGGCGCTGCTGCTGGTGGTTTCGGTCAGCGGCTGGATGTCGGAGACCGACAGGTTCTTCGGCGTTCCCTGGGTCGATCACCTGCACCACCTCTCGGCGCATATTCTGCTGGGGGTGATCGGGCTGCACCTGGTCGGGGTGGTGGTGTCCTCGTGGCTGCACCGGGAGAACCTGGTGCTGGCGATGCTGACCGGGCGCAAGCCGGCGCAGGCGGGGGATCCGCCGAGCGTGGCCGTCGGCCGGTCGGCCGCCCGCAGGGTCGGCCCTGACCGGTCGGCCCTGACCGGTCGGCCCTGATCGGCCAGCCCTGACCGGCCAGCCCTGATCGGTCAGCCCTGATCGGTCAGCCCTGATCGGTCAGGGTTGACCCCGGTCAGGGGGTTGACCAGGCCGGTCCGGGGCGTCCGGCGACGCCACGCCGGCCGTGCCGAGCGCCAGCACGAAGGCCGCGCCGCCGCCCTCGCGGTCCGCCACCCAGGCGGCGCCGCGATGGGCCGCGGCGATGCCGGCGACGATGGCCAGGCCCAGCCCGGCCCCCTGCGGCGCCCGGCGCTCGGCCGCTGCCGCCCCTGCCCCGGCTGCCCCTGCCCCAGCTGGCCCTGGTCCGGCTGCCCCTGGTCCGGCTGCCCCTGGTCCGGCCGGCCCTGCCCCGGCTGCCCCTGGTCCGGCCGGTCCTGCCCCGGCTGGCCGTGCCCCGGCTGGCTCTGGCCCGGCTGGCCTTGTCCTCGGCGCTGCCGCGCTCGCCCCGGGCGCCTCGCCCAGCGCCGCGCCGGCCGCGGGCACCGCACCCGGCAGGCCGCTGTGGAACCGCTCGAAGACCGCCGCGCGCTCGGCCGGCGGCACGCCGGGGCCGCGGTCCAGCACCGTCAGGCGGGAAGGCGCGGCGAGCTCGACCTCGACCAGGCTGCAAGGCGGGGCGTGCGCCAGCGCGTTGTCGAGCAGGTTGGTCAGCGCGATCACCAGCATGGCGTGGTTGCCGCTGACCGGGCCGGGCGTGCCGGTCTCGCGCAGCGCCAGCTCCAGCCCGCGGCGCAGCGCCAGCGGGGCGAGCGCGCTGATCGCCTCCACCGCCACCGCGCGCAGCACCACCGGGCGGGTGACGTCCAGCGGCTGGCCGTCGAGCCGGGCCATCAGCAGCATCTGCTCGATCAGCCGCGCCATCCGGTCGGCGTCGCGGCGCAGCGCGTCCACCGCGTGCCGGTCGGGCGGCGCCGCCGCGGACAGCGTGTCCAGCCGCGCGGTCAGCACGGCGAGCGGGGTGCGCAGCGTGTGCGCGGCGTCACCGACGAAGCGGCGCTGCGCGGCCAGCGCCGCCTCCATCCGGGCCAGCGCCTGGTTCACCGCGGCGACCAGCGGCGCCACCTCGCCGGGCAGGTCAGCGTCCGGCAGGCGCAGGCCGGGCTGCGCCGGATCGACCCGCGCAGCGGCGGCCGAGGCGCGGCGCAGCGGGCGCAGCCCGTCGCTGACCGTCCAGACCCCGATCAGCACCGCGGCGCCGCCGATGGCGCCGAGCAGCAGCAGGCTGGTGGAGAGGAACTCGCCGAGCAGGCTGCGCACCAGCACCTCGCTCTGCTCGCGGCTTTGCGCCACCGCGACGCGAAACCGGCCGGCGCGGGCGACGAAGCCGACCATGCCGCGCGGCTGGGCCGGCGCCGACGGGACGCGGAACAGCCCGTCGCCGGGCGGCAGGTAGGGGGCGACCAGCGCGGCCGCGGCCGGGTCCGAGGCCAGCAGGACCTGGTCCTGCGGGCCGGCGACGAGGTAGAGGTTGCCGCCCGCCCCGGCTGCGGTCGCGGCGCCCGCTTCGGCGCCGGCCCCCTCCCCGCTTGCGTCCCGTGTCGCCTCCCGGGTCCGATCCTGGCTCCGTTCCTGGCTCCCTTCCCTGGCCGCCGCGCCGACCTGGAACGCGGCGGCCAGGGCGGGCGGCAGGTCGAGAAGCGGGGTGCCGTCGGGGGCGGCGGCGAGGTGGGCGGCGACGGCGCGCACCTGGGCCTGCAGCGCGGTATCGTCGAGCGCGCGGGCGATGACGATGGCGCGCCAGCCGACGGCGATCGCGGCCAGGCCGATGGCGCCGACCAGCACGCCGGCGAGCCGCCAGGCCAGGCGGCGGGCGAGCGACCAGGGCGGCGCGGTCATAGCGGCTCGGCCAGCAGGTAGCCGACGCCGCGCAGCGTGTGCACCGCGGCCGAGGCGCCGGCCTCGGTCAGCTTGCGGCGCAGCCGGTGCACCAGGACCTCCAGGGCGTTGGAGCCGATCGCGGCGTCGAAGCCGTACAGCGCCTGCTCGATCGCCTCGCGCGGCACCACGCGGCCCTGGCGGCGCAGCAACAGCTCGAGCAGCGCGGTCTCGCGCAGCGACAGCTCCAGCGGCGCGCCGGCGACGGAGGCCTGGCGCGCGGTGGTGTCCAGCACCAGCTCGCCGAGCCGCAGCACCACGCCGAGCGCGGCGTTGGGGCGGCGCAGCAGGGCGCGCATGCGCGAGATCAGCTCGGGCATGTGGAACGGCTTGACCAGGTAGTCGTCGGCGCCGCTGTCGAGGCCGGTGACGCGGTCCTCCGGCGCGTCGCGCGCGGTGAGGATGAGCACGGGCAGCATGGCGCGGCGGCGGCGCAGGCCGCGCAGCAGGGTGAGGCCGTCGCCGTCGGCGAGGCCGAGGTCGAGGATCATCGCGTCGTAGCTGGCGGCGGCGAGGTGGTCCTCGGCCGCTGCGATGCCGGTGACGAGGTCGACGGCGAAGCCGCCGCGGGCGAGGGCATCGCGCAGCAGCAGGCCAAGGTCGGGTTCGTCTTCGACGGCGAGCAATCGCATGGGCAACGATCTTGTGGGTGGGGCAGTGTGGTGGGGGCAGCTTACCGCGGACTTACCGAGGGGGGCGAGGTTGGGGGGCGGTGATGGGGGGGGAATTGGCGATTGGTCTTGGTGAACGCGGCTGGGCGAAGGGAAGCGAAAATTGCCGCCGATGAACGCCGATGAACGCCGATGGTGTCGGGGGGTCGCCGCGGCGTCGATGGTGGACAGGCCGGGCCGGTCGTTCATTCCGTCGTTTCTGGATGCGGCGGGCCGGTTGAAGCATTGTCGGTGCATCCGGGATTTGCGTTCATCTGCGTTATTTGCGTTCATCTGCGTTGCAACTTGCTGACTTGCGGGCGGGCGGGGCGAAGCGCGGGAGCCGCGGTCGGGAGTCGGATAGCGGTTTCGCGTTGGCCTCGGGCGTGGCAGGGTCGGTCCTGAAGCGATTTGGTCGCGGGTGCGGGATCGATGCCGGAGTTTCGCGTCTTCCTTTCGGCGGTGAGCAGCGAGTTTCGCACCGCGCGGAACGCGCTGACCGACGATTTCGGCACGCGCGATGTGTTGGTGAAAGTGCAGGAGCAGTTCCTGCCCGACCGCAAGGTGCGAACGCTGTTGGAGGCGCTGGACGACTACATCGCCTCGTGCACGACGGTGATTTGCGTGATCGGCAAGCGCAGCGGCGCCTGCCCGAAGCCGGATGAAGCGGCCAAGGTCCCCGGTGTTCTGCCGGCAGGGATAGACCGAGCATCCTATACGCAATGGGAATATTACCTCGCGCGGCACCACGGCAAGGAATGCCTGCTGTACATCGCGCGGGACGGCTACGAACCCGACGACAAGTCGCCGGGCGGCGCGGATTATCCTGACCTACAGCGCGACTTCGTGACGCGCATCAAGAGTGCGGGGCTGCATTACGACGGCTTCGCGTCGGTGGCTGAACTGTGCCGCCGCGTGGGCCTGCATCGCTGGCCGGCGCGCGTTCCGGTCGAGTCCCGCGTGGCGCCCAAGCTGATCCTGCTGCCCTACCCCAGCCTCGGGGCGCTGTTCAAAGGCCGCGCGGCGTTCATGCGCCGGCTGCGGGACAGCCTGACGCGAGCGGACGGCGGGGCGGCGGCGATCGCGGGGCGGGCGGTGCATGGGCTCGGCGGAGTGGGCAAGACGCGCGCGGCGGTGGAATACGCCTGGGCGCACCGGGCGGAGTATTGCGCGCTGGCGCTGCTGGACGCCGAGACGGCGGAAAAACTGCAGGCCGGGCTGGCCGCGCTGGTCGGGCCGCTGCGGCTGGAGGCGGACCCCGCGAAGGACGAGGCCGCGCGGATGGAGGCGGTGCTGGCCTGGCTGAACGCCCATCCGGGCTGGTTGCTGATCCTGGACAACGTCGACAGCGCGGCGGCGCTGGAAGCGGCGAACCGGCTGCTCGGGCGGCTGCAAGGCGGGCACGTGGTGCTGACCAGCCGCCTCGCGGCGGGGTTCGCGCGCGGGGTGGAGCGGCTGGACCTGGACGTGCTGAGCCTGGATGACGCGGCGGCGTTCCTGCTGGCGGCGACGGAGGGCGGCCGCCCCAAGGCGGCGGACGACGCGGCGCAGGCGCGCACGCTGGCCGAGGAGCTGGGCCGGCTCGCGCTGGCGCTGGAGATGGCGGCGGCGACGATCGAGGCGCGCGGCCTCGGCTTCGCGGCGTATCGCGCGCTATGGCAGGGCAACCGGGCGCGGGTGGTCGGCTGGGGCAGCCAGGCGATCACCGGCTACCACCATGCGGTGGCGGAGACCTGGCAGACCTCGGTGGACCAACTGACCGAGGCCGGGCGGCATCTGCTGGAGCGGCTGGCGTTCCTGGCGCCCGACCCGGTGCCGGGGTTCCTGCTGGAGGTGGCGGTGCCGGGCGCCGCGGCGGAGGACGCCACGGCGGCGCTGGACGACCTGGCGGCCTATTCGCTGGTGACGCGCGATGGCGCGGGCGGCTCGTTCCTGGTGCACCGGCTGGTGCAGGACGTGACGCGGCGCGGGCTGGCGGCGGCGGGGGCAACAACGGCGCGGCTGACCGAGGCGCTGGGCTGGGTGGATGCCGCATTCAGCGGCGATCCGCAGGACGTGCGCACCTGGGGCCGGCTCGATCCGCTGGCGCCGCATGCGGAGGCGGTGGCGGCACAGGCGGACGCGGCCGGGATCGCGGCACCGACCGGGCGGCTGATGAACCAGCTCGGCGAGCTGTTCCACACCAAGGCCGCCTACGCCCGCGCGGAACCGCTGCATCGCCGCGCGCTGGCGATCGGCGAGGCCAGCCTCGGCAAGGACCATCCGACCGTCGCGACCGCCCTCAACAACCTCGCCGCGTTGCTGCGCGACACGAACCGGCTGGGCGAGGCGGAACCGCTGTTTCGCCGCGCGCTGGAGATCGGTGAGGCCAGCCTCGGCAAGGACCATCCGACCGTCGCGATCGACCTCAACAACCTCGCCGAGCTGCTGGGCGCCACCAACCGGCTGGGCGAGGCGGAACCGCTGTATCGCCGCGCGCTGGCGATCGACGAGGCCAGCCTCGGCAAGGACCATCCGAACGTTGCGCGCGACCTCAACAACCTCGCCTTGTTGCTGCGCGACACGAACCGGCTGGGCGAGGCGGAACCGCTGGTTCGCCGCGCGCTGGCGATCGACGAGGCTAGCTTCGGCAAGGACCATCCGAATGTCGCGATCCGCCTCAACAACCTCGCCGAGTTGCTGCGCGCCACGAACCGGCTGGGCGAGGCGGAACCGCTGTCGCGGCGGATGGTGACGATCTTGCTCGCCTTCGAGCGTGCCACCGGACACGCCCACCCGCACCGCGACGACGCGATCCGGAACTACGCCATCCTGCTGGCGGCGCTGGGCAACAGCGCGGCGGCGATCGCCGCCACCGTCGCGACGCTGCGGCGGGAGGCCGGGCTGGGTCCGGCGTGATGCGGCCGGCGCACGGCGCGGCGTGGGGTAGCCCGACCGCCGGTCCATGACGGGGGTGTTTGCGGGACGAGCGCGCGGTCACGAGCTTGCCGATCGCGCGCCGGAGTTGACGCGGCGTGCCGGCTGCAGCTATGATTGAGCTCATGGACACCGTGCTGGACCGGCCATGGACCACGGAGACCTTCCTTGCCTGGGAAGACCGGCAGGAGGGAAAATATGAGTTCGACGGGCGGGATGCGATCCCGATGACCGGGGGCAGCATTGCGCACCAGCGCATCGTCGGAAATCTATGGGCGGCGCTGATAGCGTTGATCGGTGACCGAGCGCTGATGGCAATGTTAGAGATGCGGCTGCGCGCCGGCACCCGCATCCGTTATCCGGATGTCGTGGTCTGCGCCGGCCCGCTCGACCAGGCCACGCGGACGCTGACCGACGCGGTGGCGATCTTCGAGGTGCTGTCGGACGACACCGCCACCACCGACCGGGTGGACAAGCTGATCGACTACGCCGCGGTGCCCTCGCTGCGCGCCTACGTGCTGCTGGAGCAGACCGCGGTGGCCGCCACGCTGTTTCGCCGCGAGCCGGGCGGGGCGTGGATTGCCAGCGCGCACACGGATGGGGCGCTGGTGTTGCCGGGCCTGGATCTCACGCTGCCGCTGGCGGAGCTGTACCGGGGGCTGAGCTTCCCGGCCTAGGCCGCCGGCGCGAGGCGGTGCCGCGGGCGGTTGGGCGGAACGGCCGGGTGGTGGTCCTTGGGCAAGGCGGCTTGTGGCGGCAGTTGTCTCCGTGTGCTCCGGCTGCCTCCCTGCTTCTCCGTGTTACAACTGGCTTGCTTGCGGTGGATCGCACACCCGAGGCGTCGTGATGGAGGCAGGGCGGTGGGTGGCGCGCGGTCGCCCGGTGAGGTGACGGTTTGCATGGCGTCGGCGGGGGGATCTGATGTAAGAACGACTGACTAACTGTCAGTCCGGATCGCCGATGCCCACCACCCTCGCCGCACCGCGTGTTCGCTGTCGCGCCGCTGTCGTCACCGGCCTCGGCGCGGCCGGATGGCGAGCGGAAAAAACGCGGCAACGACCCGTACACCAGCCTGCCGCCGAACGGCGATCCGGTGGTGGTGCCGGTGCGGACCGGGTGCGGCGGCCGCCGGTGGCCAGGCGCAGGGCCGTGGCGGAGCGCTGCGCGTCCGGCTGGGGCGATGCGGGGGCAGGTGAAGGATCGCGACAAAACCCCATGCAACAGCCTGCCACCGGGCCACGACCCGGTGGTGGTGACGGTGCGCGGCGGGCGGCGCCTCGGCCGGCGGGCTGGTGGCGTGCGGCGGCGGCGGAATGCCAGCCCGCCGGCCGGGGTCCTGCGGCGGTGGGTAAAAAATCGCGCAACGACCCCATGCAACAGTGTTCCACCGGACGACGCGGCGGTGCGGGTGACAGTGCGCGCCGGGCTCGGGCTCGGCTGACGGGTCGGTGGCGTGCGGCGGCGGCTGGGCGTCCGCGGGCTGGCCGGTGCGCCGGGGGCGTGAACGAAGAACCGTGCATCAACCCCATGCACCGTGAGAACGGCGGTATTATGTAGCAAGCACACCTAAGCGAAAATGCTTGCGTTCGGGAAACTTTAACGCCTAATCTGCTTGCTGACTGGCAAGCATGGAGTCGGGCGATGGATAGCGATACCCCACAAAGCAAAGGCGGTCGCGCACGCGCGGAACGGCTCCCGGCCGAAAAAAGATCTGAGATCGCCAGCGCCGCTGCCAAGCAGCGCTGGGCCGGCAGGGAAACCCCAGTGCACCACGCCCTCGATCAGGGGGTCGTGGATTTCGTGGGACGCAAATTCCAATGCGCGGTCTTGGAGATTGAGGGAGAGCCGGTTCGTGTGATCTCTGGCACGGAGTTCATGCGGGTGATGGGCATCTATCGGAGCGGCGCCCTTTCAACGCGCCGCTCCGAAGACGACGAAATCCACTTTCCTCTCTATCTGGCGCACAAGAACCTTCGCCCGTTCGTCATGGCCGACCACCAGCTTGTCGAGGCCCTGCGGACCCCTCTGCGGTATCGTCAGGAAGGTGGCGCGATTGCCGAAGGCATCCCGGGACATATTCTGCGACGAATCCTGAATGTTTGGGTCCGTGCACATGAGAAGGAGGAGCTTGGGCCATCACAAATAAATGTCGCCATAACTGCCAAGATAATACTGGACGGTCTTGCCGATGTTGCAATTGACGCGCTCATTGATGAAGCAACCGGGTATCAAAAGCGCCGTGCACACGATAGTCTACAGCGGCTTTTAGCCGCTTATGTCTTGCCTGAGTTTCGTCCTTACCAGACAAAGTTTCCGATTTCCTACTACGAACAGATTTACAGGGTCATGGGGTGGCCGTTCGACGCTTCGTCGTCCGCGCGGACATCGTACATCGGCAAGCTGACCAATCGCCTGATCTATGATCGCATGCCGCCGGGCGTACTCGATGCCCTGCGGCTCAAAAACCCGACTGACCCGATCACCAAGCGCCGCAAGAAAAAACACTTCCAGCTTCTCACGGAGAACATCGGAGAGCCGCACCTGGACCTGCAGCTAACCGCCGTCATCACCCTGTTGCGGGCAACGCCGAGAGGGCAGTGGAAGTTCTTCGAGATGCTGTTCAACCAAGCGTTCCCGCCCATACAGGGCGACCTGTTCATCGAACAAGAGATTGAGCGGCTCAGCATCCCAGAGTGATGCCGATCGGCTTTTCGCCCTCGAATAGAAACCGCACCCCCACGCCTTCGAATGCCCGCTGCATCGCACCCCTGTTGTTCGGGATCGGCGTTCGCGTCCCGGTCTCGAAATCCCGAACGGTCGAAAGTCCGACCTTGGCGCGCTTCGCCAGTTCGGGTTGAGGCCAGCCGAGCCACGCCCTCGCGGCGCGGCATTGTTCGGGCGAGATCATGTGCACGGGATAGCCAGCCCAGCTTTTTCCGTCAAGGTCATATTTTTATGTTGCTATCGACAGGACAAACCGATATAACCGACATCAACGCAATCGGTTTAGGTATCCCGCCGTGGCCCAGCACTTTCTCCTTACCGCCGCCGCCCGCACACTGAGTCTCGCGGCCGTCATGAAGATGTCTGACACCGAAGCGCGAGCGAGGTTCCAGGCGATCCGCTGGGCCGATAATGGCGGCGAACCATTTTGCCCGCGCTGCGAGTGCGCGGCCATCTACAGTTTTGCGGCCCGGCCGATCTGGAAGTGCAAGGCTTGCAACCATCAGTTCAGCGTGACCAGCGGGACCATTTTCGCCAGCCACAAGTTGCCGGTCCGCGATTACCTCGCCGCGATCTGCATCTTCGTCAATGCGGTCAAGGGCATCTCGGCCCTGCAACTTGGGCGCGATCTTAACGTGCAATACAAAACAGCTTTCGTAATGGCCCACAAAATCCGCGAGGCTATCGGCTCCATTCAGGACAAGGGCACGTTGTCGGGCGTTGTCGAAATTGACGGCGCCTATGTGGGCGGCCATTCCAAGCCTGAGAATGAGATTGCCGAGCGGAAGGACCGGCGGCTGGCCGAGGAACAGACCGGCAAGCGCCAGTCAGTCGTGGTCGCCCGTGAGCGTGGCGGCCGGACGCTGCCGATCGTGGTCGCCAAGGAAGGCGACGCGATCCCGTTCATCCGTTCGCGTGTGCTGCCAGGGACCGTCGTGCACGCCGATGAGGCGCGCGGGTGGGACCGGTTGCACGCCTACTATGAGATGAAGCGGATCAACCACAGTGTCGCCTATAGCTTGGATGGCGCGTGCACGAACCAAGCCGAAAGCTTTTTCTCAAGGTTGCGCCGCGCCGAACTGGGCCAGCACCATCATATCAGCGGCAAGTACCTGGTTTCCTACGCTGGCGAGATGGCTTGGAAAGAGGACAATCGCCGGCAGCCTAACGGTGCCCAGCATGACGCGTTGACGGGCGCCGCACTGGCGCATCCGGTCAGCCGAGTGTGGGCTGGATATTGGCAGCGGAACCTCTAGCAGCGTCAAGCCGCGCCGGGATTCCGTAAAAGGCGTCGCGCCAGATTTACAAGGCCCGCAATAATTCCATAGCCGCCGCCTCCGACCGCGAGCTTGCCCAGGATGTTCAGTGCGATTTGGCTTTGCCCCAGCGTCCCGAAAAAGGTCATTATCAAGAACAGAACGATCACGCAGACACCAAAAACGCCAAGTCCGCAGACGACTACCTTTGCCAGCCCGTCACGCCGGATACTGGCCCGGTCATCCGAGCGCAGTTTCTCCATCTGAAATTCGAACTGCCGTCGGTCGGATTCGTCGCTTGCCTTGACTGCTTGAAGAGCTACGTCTGTGCGGCGGTTCGCGCTGTCGATGCGCTGGCGCTCGACGTCCAGTGCCTGTTGAAGAAGCGTGCCGGGAAAGAGGTCCCTCTGCTTCTCTCCCTGGTTTGAAGATGGTTGCGCGGGATCGAGTGGAACGGGCAAGTGTTCCGCCGGCTCTTGGGCATCTCCGCTCATGCCCCGAGGAGGTGCCTCATCGCGCCAAAAGGCCCAATCGCCGGGCCGTCGGCAAGCTGTTCAATAAACAGCTCGGCGGGGAAGGAGCGGACGCGGAATCCTCCGTAGGGCGACGGCTCGACGCGCGTAAGAAAGTCCTTGAAGACGGGATTCGCGCGGCGCCTGGATGCTTCCTCCATCGCTTCCGTCATCGTGCGATGAAAGGTATCTGAAAGTGTCATGGCCCGTCCCTCCGAAGCGCGATGCCTAGCATCATGCGCGACAAAGGTTAACCCGGCCTTTACGTCGGTCATATGGCGTACCGCTCTCCCTCGCTGTGCAGACAGTAACAGATTTGGGAATATGGGATCAACAAGCCATTTAGTGAGTCGGATGGGGGGCGAGGGCCGCGACAAATCCCCGGCCTAGGCCAGTCGGGGCGCCCAGAATTTATTCCTGCCTTTTTTGATGTGCCCTATGTCCTGTAGCGATGTCAGGTACATAGGTGGCCACCGCCCATTTCTTCGCCCAGCCGAGACCCCTCTCCCACCGCACAATTCCAGCCTGCCACTGCCGCGTAAGCGCAACCCTGATCTGTTCCTTGAGCCGTCCGGCCAGCGCGCGATCCGCTGCGTCGATGCCCCTCTCGACCATCAGCGCGGCGACGATGTCCCCCAGCAGCATGGGCTGCCCAGTCCGCCGCAGGATGCCCAGCGCGTCGCGCGTGATGCCGCGTCGCCTATCCCGACTGAGATATGCCAGCTTCGCGTCCAACTGACCCAGATCAGCAGTCAGGCCGGCAACCGCGTTCCGCATACGCTCAACCTCAGTGGCCAGCGCGGCAATGCGTCGTGCGCGTTCCGGTGGGATAAAGATGGGCATTGGATGCTCCGGTTGCAGTAGCAAGCATGCTACCAGCAAGCAAGCATTCCTGGCAATCTTGCTCTAGGTGTGCTTGCTACATAATACCGGAGAACGGCGCGCCCCTCGCGCCGCGACGGCAAGCGGACCGGCGCCCGGCCGCCACCGCTGAGCGCCACAGGCCCGGCCACGGCAATGACCGTGCGGGGGGAAGAGCGTGCAACAACCCCTGCAACAGCCTGCCACCGGGCCACGACCCGGTGGTGAGAACGGCGCGCCCCTCGCGCCGCGACGGCAAGCGGACCGGCGCCCGGCCGCCACCGCCGCGCGCCACAGGCCCGGCCACGGCAATGACCGTGCGGGGGGAAGAGCGTGCAACAACCCCGGCCTTCGCCGGGGCAGGCTCCCATGCAAGGTGAGGATGGCCCGGTGCGGGCGGCACCGCCCTCACCCGCGTCGCTGCGCGCCGCGACCTCTCCCGCAAGCGCGGGAGAGGTGAAGGTGGGGGGGAGCGCGTTACGCGGCTTGCTTGACGTCGCTGACCAGGCGGGCGGCTTCGGCGCCTCGGATTTTGGCTATATCGTCTTGATATTTCAGTAAAACACCAAGGGTGTCGTCGACCACGCCTGGGGTCAGCTCGTGCGCGTTCAGGTGGATCAACGCCGCGGCCCAGTCGATCGTCTCGGCCACGCCGGGGAGCTTGAACAGCTCCTCGCCGCGCAGGCGCTGGACGAAGCCGACCACCTGCGCCGCCAGCGTCTCCGGCACGCCGGGGGCCTTGACCGCCAGGATCGCCCGCTCGCGCGCCATGTCGGGGTAGTCCACCCAGTGATACAGGCAGCGCCGGCGGATCGCGTCGTGCACCTCGCGCGTGCGGTTGGAGGTCAGCACCACCACCGGCATCGTCTTCGCCCGCACCGTGCCCAGCTCCGGGACGGTGATCTGGAAGTCGGCCAGCAGTTCGAGCAGGAACGCCTCGAACGGCTCGTCGGCGCGGTCCAGCTCGTCGATCAGCAGCACCGCGGGGGGCAGGTCGGGGTCGATCGCCGAGAGCAGCGGGCGGGCCTGCAAGAAGCCGCGGGTGTAGATGTCGCGCGCCAGCTCGTCGCGGTCGCTGTGGCCGGCCGCCTCGGCCATGCGGATCGCCATCAACTGGCGCGGGTGGTCCCACTCGTAGGCGGCGGCGGCGAGGTCCATGCCGTCGTAGCATTGCAGCCGCACCAGGCGGCGGTTCAACCCGGCGGCGAGGACCTTGGCGATCTCGGTCTTGCCGGTGCCGGGTTCGCCCTCCAGGAACAGCGGGCGGCGCATCGCCAGCGCCAGGTGGACGGTGGTCGCCAGCTCCAGGTCGGCGATGTAGCCGTGCGCGGCGAGCAGCGAAGCGGTGTCGGCGACCGATGACGGCAGGTCGGTGCCCACGGCGGGTGCGGGGGCGGCGGGCACTACAGCACGCTGCCGAGGATCAGGATGACGATCGCCAGATAGACCGCGCCGCCGAGCCACGCCACCAGCGGCAGTCCGAACGGCTCGCGCGGCACCAGCGCGGCGAGGCCGATCGCCGACGGCGGCGGCGGCGCGGGTGCCCTGACCTCGCCGGGAACAGCCCCCGGGGCGAGCTCGGCCGGCGGCGCCACCTGGGCGCTGAAGCGGTCGAAGAAGGCGTCGGCCATCTGCTTGGCGCTGGCATCGATCAGCCGCGCGCCGAGCTGGGCGATCTTGCCGCCGACCTGGGCGTGCACCTGGTAGCTCAGCAAGGTGCCGTCGCCGTCATCGGCCAGGCGCACCTTGGCGCCGCCGTTGGCAAAGCCGGCAACCCCGCCCTGGCCCTCGCCGGAGATCGTGTAGCCGTTCGGCGGGTCCAGCTCGGAGAGCTTCACGGCGCCGGTGAAGCGCGCGGAGATCGGGCCGATCTTGACCGCGGCGCTGGCCTTCAGCGTAGCGTCGGCCTGCTTCTCCAGGCTGTCGCAGCCGGGAATGCTGAGCTTCAGGATCGCCGGGTCGTTCAACGCGTCCCATACCTTGCCGCGCGGTGCCGCAATGCGCCGCTCGCCGGTCATGTCCATGCAACCCTCCTCGCGATACGCGTCGAGCGGCCCGGAAGAAGGCCAGGGGCTTTGCCCCCTGGACCCCTACCAAGGGGCGCTGCCCCTTGGAACCCCGCCAAGGGCGAGCCCTTGGAACCCTTCACTGGGAGTGTGGGGAGGGGGCGGGGGCGGGTGGGCGAGGCGAAGGGGCGCCGTCCGGCGTGCCGGACGGCGCCCCTTCGCCTCGCCCACCCGCCCCCGCCCCCTCCCCACACTCCCAGTCATGGAGTCCAGAGGCCGCTGCCTCTGGTGGGGGTCCAGGGGGCAAAGCCCCCTGGCGGGGTCCAGGGGCGGAGCCCCTGGCCTTCGTCTGGTCCAGCCAACGCCTTGCGCCGAAACGAGGTTACTTGCAGGGTCGGGCGCATGCAACCGACCCCGGACATCCTATGGGGCGTGCCGTTCGCCGGCATGCTGCTCTCGATCGCGCTGTTCCCCGTCCTCGCGCCGCGGTTCTGGCTCCGGCGGATGGACGCGATCGCGCTCGGCTGGATCCTGGTCCTGCTGGTGCAGCAGGCGGTGGCGATCGGCCCCGCCGCCGCGGCCGCCGACGCGTGGGGGGCGACACTGGATGCCTACCTGCCCTTCGTGACGCTGCTGCTGGGGCTCTACACGGCCGGCGGCGGCATCCTGTTGCGCGGCGGGGTGCGCGGCTCGCCGGCGGGCAACACCGCCATGCTGGCGGCGGCGACCGTGCTGGGCGGCGCGATGGGCACCATCGGGGCGGCGATGGTGCTGATCCATCCGCTGCTGCATGCCAACGCGCACCGGCGGCGCAAGGTGCACCTGGTGGTGTTCTTCATCGTGCTGGCGGGCAATGCCGGCGGCGCGCTCAGCCCGCTGGGCCCGCCGCTGTATATCGGCTTCCTGGAGGGCGTGCCGTTCTTCTGGCCGCTGCTGCATCTCGGCCTGCCGTGGCTGCTGCTGACGGCGCTGGAGCTGGGCGGGTTCTACCTGCTGGACCGCTGGCTGGCACGAGCCGAGCCGCCGCCCGCCGCGGCCGGGCGGCTGCGGCTGCGCGGCTGGATCAATGTCGTGCTGGTGCTGGTCGTGGCGCTCAGCGTCGTGGCGCAGGGGCTGCTGGATTTCGGCCAGGTGACGCTGCTGGGCCAGGCGGTCGAGCTGACGCGCCTGGCCGGCATCCTGCTGTGCCTGGCGGTGACCTTGCTGTCGCTGGCGGTCACGCCGCGCGCGGTGCGCCAGGCCAACGACTTCGCCTGGCACCCGATGCAGGAGGTCGCGGTGCTGTTCGCGGCGATCTTCATCACCATCCAGCCGGTGATCGGCATGCTGCATGCCGGGCCGGCGGGGCCGCTGGCGCCGCTGCTGCGGCTGGCGACCGACGCGGCGGGGCAGCCGATCCCCCTCGCCTTCTTCTGGCTGACCGGCATTCTGTCGGCGTTCCTGGACAATGCGCCGACCTACCTGGTGTTCTTCCAACTTGCCGGGGCCGACCCGGCGGCGCACCACGGCGTGGCGCTGCAGGCGCTGTCGGCCGGCGCGGTGTTCTTCGGCGGGCTGACCTATATCGGCAACGCGCCGAACCTGATGCTGCGCGCCATCGCCGCGCACCGGGGCGTGGCCATGCCGGGGTTCTTCACCTTCACCGCCTACGCGACGCTGGCGCTGCTGCCGGTGTTCGCGCTGATGAGCCTGCTGTTCTTCGCGTGAGCCATCCGCTATGTCCGCCGCCATCCTCGCAGGGGAGCCGCCCGCCATGACCTATCTTGTCGCCACCGACCTGCCGAGCGCGCCGGCCGGGGACCGCTTCCGGGCGCTGCTGGCCCGGCCGGGCATCCTGCAGATTGCCGGGCGCGCACAACGGCCAGGCCGCGCTGCAGGCCAGGGCGGCGGGGTTTGGCGGCCTGTATTTGTCCGGCGCGGCGATGACCGCCTCGATGGGGCTGCCGGACCTCGGCATCATCACCGTCGACGAGGTGTGCTTCTTCATCCGCCAGATCGCCCGCTCGTCCGGCCTGCCGGTGCTGGTGGACGGCGACACCGGCTATGGCGAGGCGCTGAACGTGATGCACATGGTGCGCAGCTTCGAGGATGCCGGCGCCGCCGCGGTGCATATCGAGGATCAGCTGCTGCCCAAGAAGTGCGGCCACCTGAACGACAAGAAGATCGCCGATGCCCACGATATGGCGGCAAAGATCGCCGCCGCCGCGAAGGCTCGAAGGCACCTGTTCATCGTCGCGCGCACCGATGCCGCCGCCTCCGAGGGGCTGGACGGCGCGGTGGCGCGGGCCCGGCTGTACCTGGAGGCCGGGGCCGACGCGATCTTCCCCGAGGCGCTGAACACCGCCGAGATGTTCCGCGCCTTTGCCGCGCGCCTGCCGGGCGTGCCGCTGCTGGCCAACATGACCGAGTTCGGCCGCACGCCGTTCTTCACCGCCGCCGAGTTCCAGGACATGGGCTACAAGATGGTGATCTGGCCGGTGTCCTCGCTGCGCGTGGCCAACAAGGCGCAGGCGGCGCTGTATGCGGCGATCGCGCGCGACGGCGGGGCGCAGAACATGGTCGAGCAGATGCAGACCCGCGCCGAGCTGTATGCGACCATCGGCTACCATGACTACGAGGCGCTGGACGCCTCGATCGTCACCACCATCATCCCAGCAGGAATGCCGCAACGTGATTGATCGCCGCCGTTTCCTCGCGTTGACGCTGGTGCCGCTGATGGCGGGGGCCGGAGCGGCGCGGGCGCAGGACAAGGAGCCGACCGGCCCGCAGCCGGAGCTGCCCAAGGAGAAGCTGGTCATCACCACGCGCGACGGGGTGCAGCACGCGTTCAGCGTCGAGATGGCGCTGCGCCCCGAGCAACAGATCACCGGGCTGATGTTCCGCCCGAGCGTGCCGGCCGACGGCGGGATGCTGTTCGACTGGGGCACGCCGCGCGACGTGCAAATGTGGATGAAGAACACGCTGGCACCGCTCGACATGGTGTTCATCAATGCGGACGGAACGATCCGCTCGATCGTGGAGAACACCGTGCCGCAAAGCCTGGCGGTGATCGACAGCGGCGGACCGGTGCTGGCCACGCTGGAACTGGCGGCGGGAACCACGGCGCGGCTGGATATCCGCGTCGGCGACAAAGTCAGCCAACGCATCTTCGGCAACGCGCCGTCGTGAAGCAAGGCCAGGGGCTCCGCCCCTGGACCCCGCCGGGGGGCTTTGCCCCCCTGGACCCCCCACCAGAGGCAGCGGCCTCTGGACTCCATGACTGGGCGTGTGGGGAGCGGGAGGGGGCGTGTGGGCGCGGGGCCGGTGCGGTTCGGCGCGCCGAACCGCACCGGCCCCGCGCCCACACGCCCCCTCCCGCTCCCCACACGCCCAGTGAAGGGTTCCAAGGGCTCCGCCCTTGGTGGGGGTCCAGGGGGCAAAGCCCCTGGCGGGGTCCAGGGGCGGAGCCCCTGGCCTTGCTTCACGACGGTGCGCTAGCCCCGAGCGCGGAGCAGGCGGGCTTTGTCGCGTTGCCAGTCGCGTGCGGCGACCGCGGCGCGTTTGTCGGCTTTCTTGCGGCCTTCGGCGATGCCCAGCAGCACCTTGGCGCGGCCGCGATCGTTGAAATGGATCTGCAATGGCACCAGGGTTGCGCCGTCGCGCGCGACGGTGGCCGCCAACGTGCGGATTTCCTTGCGCTTCAGCAGCAGCTTGCGCGGCGCTCGCGGTTCGAAGCGCGACAGCACGCCGCCCTGGTATTCCGGGATATAGGCGTTGAACAGAAACAGCTCGCCCTCGCGCTCGCCGGCCCAGGCCTCGGTCAGCGTCGCGCGGCCGTGCCGCAGCGACTTCACTTCCGGGCCTTTCAGCACCATTCCGGCTTCGATCGTATCCTTGATCGTGTAGTCGTAGCGCGCCTTGCGGTTCTGCGCGACGATGCCGTGCGAGATCAGGCCCTTTTTCGACTTCGGTTCAGCCATGGATCAGTCGTCGGTTTTCCGTCGTCAGTTTGTCGGAGGCTGCGCCAGAGGGCCGTTGCCAGGGGCCGTTGCCAGGGGCCGTTGGCGATCGCCTGCCGACACCTGCCGACCGGCAACCGACGACTAGTTCAACAGGCCGACTTCGGTCATCGCCGCCCGGACCTTGGCGCGGGTCGGCTCCAGCAGCGGCGCCAGCGGCAGGCGGCAGCGTTCCGAGGTCTTGCCGAGCAGGCTGGCGGCGTATTTCACCGGCCCGGGGCTGGTCTCGGCGAACATCGCGTCGTGCAGCGGCACCAGGCGGTGCTGCAGCGTCATTGCGTCCTCGAAGCGGCCTTCCATCCAGGCGGTCTGCATCTGGCTGCACAGCCGCGGCGCGACGTTGGCCGAGACGCTGATGCAGCCCACGCCGCCGGCGGCGTTGAACGCGATCGCCGTGTGGTCCTCGCCCGACAGCTGGCAGAAATCCGTTCCGCAGGCGCGCCGCGTGTGCAACGGCCGGGTCAGGCTGGCGGTCGCGTCCTTCACGCCGATGATGTTGCGGTGCCTGGCCAGGCGCGCCATGGTCTCCACGCTCATGTCCACCACGCTGCGTGGCGGGATGTTGTAGATGATCATTGGGATCTCGACGGCATCGGCGATCGCGGTGAAGTGCAGGAACATGCCCTCCTGCGTCGGCTTGTTGTAGTACGGCGTCACCACCAGGATGGCGTCCGCGCCGGCTTCCTTGGCGTGTTTGGCGAGGTCGATCGCTTCCTCGGTGCTGTTCGAGCCGGCCCCGGCGATCACCGGCACGCGCCCCTTGGCCACCTCGACCGCGATTTCGACCACGCGCTTGTGCTCGGCATGGCTCAGGGTCGGGCTTTCGCCGGTGGTGCCGACCGGCACCACGCCGTGGGTGCCTTCGCGGATCTGCCAATCGACGAACCCGGCATAGGCCTTTTCGTCCACCGATCCGTCTTCCCGCATCGGCGTGATCAGGGCGACGAGCGAACCTTTGAACATGGCAGCCTCCCACGGGGATCAGCGTCGGCCCTGCTGCGGTCTCCGGGCTTGGCTGCCCGTGGCGGGCAGGCTCGGGGATCGACAGGCCGTCAAACAGCAGAAACTCGGTCACGCCATCGGGCACACCCCAGCGCCGACGGCCCGCCGCCGCCGCTGTGTCGTGGCGACGAAATACGCACCTGGCAGACTAGGCGCGCGGCAGATGCATCGCAAGGCCGAGCCGCGCTAGAACACACGCCATGGAGGTGACAACTCGCCTGGCGCTTGCGCTGTCCCTGCTGCTGTGGCCCGCCATGGCCGGCGCCGCGCCGCCGCCGCCCGACCTGGCGGCGGGCCCGATGGCGAACCCGATGCCGGCGGTGCGCGCCGACCGTTGGGCGGATGCCGCGGCGGCGGCGGCGCAGTATGCCGATCCGGTGGCCGCCAAGCTGGTGACCTACTACCGCCTGCTCGCCCCCGGCGCGGCGACCGCGCCGGAGATCGCCGCCTTCATCGCCAGCAGCCCCGACTGGCCGGCGCAGGCGGTGCTGGCGCGCCGCTGGCAGGAGGCTGTCGCCGCCGATCCGGATGACGCGGCGGTGCTGGTGCCGTGCGGCCAGGACAAGCTGACCCTGCCCGGCGCACGGCTGCGCTGCGCCGCCGCCCTGGCCGATGCCGGCCAGGCCGGGCCGGCCGCCGCCGAGGCGCGCCGCGCCTGGATCGCCGGGTTTGCCGACGACCCCGCCGGCTTCCCGCCGCGCTGGCTGGCGGTGCTGACCCCGGCCGATCAATGGGCCCGCTTCCAGGCGCTGGCATGGAACGACCCGGCCGCGGCGGCGCGCCAGGCCAGGCTGCTCGACCCGGCGCACCGCCCGGCCGGCGAGGCACGGCTTGCGCTGCAGCGCGACGAGCCCGCCGCCGCCGCGCTGCTCGCCGCGGTGCCGCAGGACCTCGCCGACGACCCCGGGCTGCTGCTGGACCAGGCGCGCTGGCTGCGCCGCGCCGGGCGCACCCAGGACGAAGTCGCGCTGTGGCAGGCGCGCGGTGCCGCGGCGGAGGCGGCGGCCCCGGCCGCCGGGCTGCCTTCCTTCTGGGCCGAGCGCGAGCGTCTGGCCCGCCAACTGCTGCAGGACGGCGATGCCGCCGACGCCTACGCGCTGGTCGCCGAGCCGGGGCCGATCACGCGGCGCCAGACGCTGGATGCCGAGTTCCTCGCCGGCTTCATCGCGCTGCGCCTGCTGCACCGGCCGGCCGCGGCGGCGCGCCACTTCCAGGCGCTCGCTGGCGCCTCCCCGGCGGCGATCACCCAGGGCCGCGCGTGGTACTGGCTGGGCCGCGCCGCCGCCGCCGCGGGCCAGGACCCGCGCCCCGCCTACACCAGGGCCGCCGCCTGGGCGACGAGCTTCTACGGCCAGCTCGCCGCCGTGGCGCTGGGCGAGGACGCCGCCGGCCTCGCCGCGCGCGTCAATGCGCTGCGCGACCCGCAAGGCACGCGCGCGCAGGCCTTCGGGCTGACCCAGCGCGAGGTGGTGCGCGCCGCCGCGCTGCTGGTCGCCTGGAGCGAGCCGCGCCGCGCCGAGGCCTTCCTGCTGCGCATGGACGAGCTGGCGCCCGACCTGCCCGACCGCGCGCTGACCGCGCAGCTCGCGCTGTGGCTTGGCCAGCCGCAGACCGCGGTGGCGATCGCCCGGCGCATGGGGCGCGACGGCGCGATGCTGCCGCAGGCCGGCTGGCCGATGCCGGTCGATCCACCACGGGAGGCGGTCGATCCCGCCATCGTCCTCGGGCTGATCCGCCAGGAGAGCAGCTTCGACGCCGCCACCGTCAGCCCGGCCGGCGCGCGCGGGCTGATGCAGCTCATGCCGGGGACCGCCGCGACGCTGGCGCGGCGGATCGGCACCGCCGTCTCGCCGGTCGCGCTGATCGTCGAGCCGCAGCAGAACATGCGCCTCGGCACCGCCTATCTGGCCGAGCTGCTGGCGCGCTACGGCGATGTGCTGCCGCTGGCGCTGGCGGCGTACAATGCCGGGCCGCGGCGGGTCGATCAGTGGCTCGCCGACAACGGCGATCCGCGCGGCGTGGCCAACGGCGACGTCGCGGGAAGCGTCGCTGGGGGCGTCGCGGGAAGCGTCGCTGGGAGCCCCGGGGGGAGTCCCGCTGGGAACGCCCCGGCGGGCGGCGCGGACCACGCTGCTGCGAACCCCGCCGGGAGCGGTGCTACGAGCCTCGCCGGGGGCAGCGGCGGGGGACCGCCGGGCAGCGGCGCCGGGAGCACCCAGGCGGCCATCGCGGCAACCCCGCCCGACATGATCGACTGGATCGAGCTGATCCCGTTTGGCGAAACCCGCAACTACGTGCAGCGCGTGCTGGAGAACGTGGTGATCTACCGCGCCCGCAGCGGCGCGGCGACGCCGACGCTGCGCGCGCAATGGACGCGATAGTCCACCGCCTCGCCGCCTGGGACGGGCTGGCGCTGGTGGCCCGCGAGTGGGACGCCGGCGATGCCGGCGTGCCGCTGCTCTGCCTGCCCGGCCTGGTGCGCACCGGCGAGGACTTCGCCGAGCTGGCCGGCGCGGTCGGCGCCGGGCGCCGCGTGGTGGCGCCGGACTATGCCGGGCGCGGCGCCTCCGGACGCAGCGCCGACGTGGCGCGCTACGGCCCCGAGGCCTGCCTGCGCGACGTGCTGGACCTGTGCGCCGCGCTGCATCTGCACCAGGTGGTGGCGATCGGCACCAGTTTCGGCGGCCTGCTGGCCATGGGGCTCGGCGCCGCCCGGCCGAGCCTGCTGCGCGGCGTCGTGCTGAACGACATCGGCCCGGAGATCGGCGCGGCCGGCGGCGACTTCGTCCGCCGCTTCGTCGCCGACGACCCGGCGCTGGCCGACCTCGACGCCTGCGTCGCGCATCTGCGCGCCTGCCTGCCGCCGCTGTCGCTGGCGACCGCGGCGGCCTGGCGGCGCATGGCCGGCCTGACCTACACCAAAGGCGCCGACGGCCGGTTCCACCCGTGCTGGGATACCGCCATCGCGCGACTGCTCGGCGCGCCCGCGCCGCCGCTCTGGCCGCTGTTCGGCGGCCTCGCCCACGTCCCGCTGCTGCTGGTCCATGGCGAGGCCAGCGAGATCCTGCTGCCCGAGACGGTCGCCGCGATGCGCGCGGCGCGTCCCGACATGGTCGTGGTGTCGCTGCCCGGGATCGGTCACGCGCCGACGCTGTGCGAACCGGCCGTGCTGAGCGCGCTTGCCGCGTTCCTGGCGCCCACGGCTGCGGACCCGGCCGCGCCGGGAGCCGCCGTGGCGGGCGCGGCCACCATGGAATTGGCCGCCACGGAATCGACCGCGATGGAATTGGCCGCCGCAGACCCCGGCATCGCCGGACCGGGTGCCCGAGGACCAGCCGCACCGGACTCGGGTGCCGTGGAACGCACCGCCCGGCAGGGCATTCGATGAGCCTCGCCCGCCTGCTCGCCAGCGGCTTCGGCAGCGGTTTTGTCCCCGGCGCGCCCGGTACCGCCGGCGCGCTGCTCGGCCTGCTGCTCGGCATCCCCCTGCTGCGCGCTCCACCTGGCGTGCTGGCCCTCGCCGTCCTGCTGGTCAGCCTGCTCGGGCTGTGGGCGATCCGCGCCGCGCAGGTCCACGACGATCCCGGCTGGGTGGTGATCGACGAGATCGCCGGGCAGTGGGCCGCGTTGCTCGGCCTGGTCCACCCGACGCTGCCCGGCCTCGCCGCCGCCTTCGCGTTGTTCCGCCTGTTCGACATCGTCAAGCCCGGCCCGGTCGGCTGGGCCGACCGCCAAGGCGGCGCCGCGGGGATCATGGCCGACGACCTGGTCGCCGGCGCCATCGCCGCGGGCATCCTGTGGGCGGTGCGCCAGCGCTGGCCCGGACTGCTGGGGTAGGCGACGCCCAACAATGAACGAATTGAGCGTGGTTGCGCCGCTTGGCGGCCCGTTGGGCAGGATGGCCGCATTTGGCCCGCGTCGCCGACGCTTGGCTGCCCATCCGCATCCTTCGGGAAGCGCGGCGACTGAGAAAAGCAAGTAATCAAGCGGACACAGAGTTGCACAGAGATTCCACAGAGTTTCACAGAGAAGAATATATCGGCGCTTCGCGCTGAGTACGGATGTACAGATCAGTCACTCTTACGCGCAGCGCTATTTTCTTTCTCTGTGAAACTCTGTGGAATCTCTGTGCAACTCTGTGTCCGCTTGATTACTTGCTTGACTTGCTTGCTTGTCGCGCTGCGGCGCACCCAGACCCAACGCGGCCACCGTCCGAATTGATCCGCGCCCCAGCACAGCCGGAAGGCGATGATGCAGCCTGGCCTGCGCGCATCTCGAAGCGGCAATTCTTGGGCGTTGCCTAAACCGAGGCCGGCTGCGCGCGGCGCGACTCAAGTGGCGCGGCTGGCCGTGGGCCGGGTGGCGCGGCTGGCCGCGACCCAACTGGCACGGCTGGCGCCGGCCCCGCCGCTCAGTCCGGCGCGACGCCCTGGTCCGCCAGCGCGGCGAGCAGCGCCTCGGCCGTCACGCCCAGGACCGGATGCCGCCAGCCGGGCGCGACCTCGGCCAGCGGCATCAGCACGAAGCGCCGCAGATGGGCGCGCGGGTGCGGCAGGATCGGGTCGGGCGCCGCGCGCACCAGGGCGCCCATGGCGATGATGTCGAGATCGAGCACGCGCGCCGCGTTCGCCACGCTGCGCCGCCGCCCGGCGCGCGCCTCGAGCGCCTGCAGCGCCGCCAGCAGCGCGGCGGGCTCGGCCCGGCCGGTCAGGTGCGCCACGGCGTTCACGTAGTCGGGCTGTCCGGAGGGCGGCAGCGGTGCGGTGCGATACCAGCGCGACAGGCTGCGCAGGCGCAGCCCGGGCAGCGCGTCGAGCGCGGCGGCGGCGGCGCGGCAGGTCGCCAGCGGCGGCGCGCCATCCGGCCCGGGCAGGTTGGCACCGATCGCCACGAGAATACCCACTTGGATCACGCCGATTGCCCTCTTGCCGAGAACGATGGGATGGTGTTCCAGTCTACCGCCCCGGAGCGCGGCGTTTGTCCGGCCAGCGAGGTTTCGGGGCGGCTGGTATCGTTCATCGAAAGGTCCATCACATGCATTTTCTGCCGACCGAGCGGGTCGCCCTGTTCATCGACGGCGCCAATCTCTATTCCGCCTCGCGCAATCTTGGCTTCGACGTGGATTACCGCAACCTTTTGGAGTATTTCCGCAAGCAGGCTCACGTCATTCGCGCCTACTACTACTCTGCCGTGCTGGAGACCGAGGATTACTCGCCGCTGAAGCCGCTGACCGACTGGCTGGCCTACAACGGCTACACGCTGGTCACCAAGCCGGCCAAGGAGTTCACCGATGCCTCCGGCCGGCGCCGGGTGAAGGGCAGCATGGACATCGAGATGGCGGTGGACATGCTGGAGCTGGCTCCGCGCATCGATCACGCCGTGTTGTTCAGCGGCGATTCGGATTTCCGCCGGCTGGTCGAGGCGCTGCAGCGCAAGGGCGTGCGGGTCTCGGTGGTGTCGTCGATCCGGACCTCGCCGCCGATGGTGGCGGACGAGCTGCGCCGCCAGGCCGACCAGTTCCTGGAGCTGGCCGACATCGCGCCGGAGTTCACCCGCCGGCAGACCGAGCCGCGGGCGCGGCCGACGCCGGCGCGCCAAACCCCGGCCGAGCCGTTCCCGGACACGACCGACGCGGCCTGAGGAAGCAGCCGCCCTGCCCGACGACCTTGCCGGAAGACGCGCGGCACCGGGACGCGCCGAGATAGGGCGTGCCGAGATGGGGCGTGCCGAGATGGGGCGTGCCGAGATGGGGCGTGCCATGACCGACCGCCCGTTGGCGGAGCCCGCGACGCCGGGGCGCGACTGCCAGCTGTGCCCGCGGCTGGCGGCCTATCGCGCGGCCAATCGCGCGGCGCATCCGGACTGGTTCAACGCGCCGGTGCCCAGTTTCGGCGCGCTGGACGCGCGCCTGCTGGTGGTCGGCCTGGCGCCCGGCGTGCGCGGCGCCAATCGCACCGGCCGGCCCTTCACCGGCGACTTCGCCGGCGTGCTGCTGTACCAGACCTTGCTGCGCTTCGGCTTTGCCGAGGGACGCTACGGTGCCGACCCGACCGACGGACTGCGCCTGGTCGACTGCCGGGTGACCAACGGGGTGCGCTGCGTGCCGCCCGGCAACCTGCCGTTGCCGGTGGAGATCGCCGCCTGCAACCGGTTCCTCGCCACCGAATTCGCCGCGATGCCGCGGCTGCGCGCGGTGCTGGCGTTGGGCGGCGTCGCACACGCCGCCGTGCTGCGTGGCCGCGGGCTGAAGCCGGCCCACGCGAAATTCGCCCATGGCGCGGCGCATGCATTGCCGGGTGGGTTGTTGCTGGTCGACAGTTATCACGTGTCGCGACTGAACACGAACACCGGGCGCCTGACCGAGGCGATGTTTGCCGCGGTGGTCGAGGATGTCCGCCGACGCCTGGCCCGGATGTCGCACAGTGCCGCGGGATGATGGCGAGGAACCGTATCGTGCCCGAATGGGACTGTTGGCGGGTTTCGTGCCGTCGCCAATGCAGGGTGTATTCGCCTGGCGCCAAAACCACCCATGCGACCATTGCGGTGCGGCAAGGACGTCGCCGGCACCGGCGGCAGCGTGCGAAGTCCGGCCTGGCATGAGGCCCCCGCCGCACCGTCGCGCGCGCCGTCGCGCGCCCCTGGGCGGCGCGCTGGCCGCGACCGCGGTACCAACCTGGACCGGATCGCGCGCATCGCCGGCCGGCGAGGGAACGCTGGAATTCGTCCGCTCGCCAGGACTGCTGCGCCCGGACCGGCGTATCTACGCGATCGGTGACGTCCATGGCTGCCTGGACCGGTTGCGCGCGCTGCACGCGATGATTGCCGAGGATCTGGCGCGCCGCGCGATCGGCGATGCGCGGTTGATCCACCTTGGCGACTATATCGATATAGGATCGGATAGTTCCGGCGTCATCGCGTTGCTGGCCGCCGGGCCGCCGGTCGGCGGTCTGCGGACGGTCAACCTGATGGGCGATCATGAGCGCACCGCGCTTGACGCGCTGGACGGCGAGGCTCCCGCGGCAACCGACTGGCTGCACGACGGCGGGGCGGCGACGCTGCGCAGTTGGGGCATCGACCCGGTCTCGCCACGCGGCGAGTGGCGCGGCAAAGTTCCCGCTGGCCATCTGGCGTTTCTGCGCGGGCTTGGGGTCAGCCACCGCGCCGACGACTACCTGTTCGTGCACGCCGGGATCCGGCCTGGCGTGCCGTTGGCGCGTCAGACGACCGACGATCTGTTGCGGATCCGCCAGCCGTTCCTGTATTCCGAGGAAGCCTTCGCCGCCGTGGTGGTGCATGGCCATACGCCCGCGCCGGCGCCGGTGCTGCGACAGAACCGCCTTTGTATCGACACGGGCTCGGGCGCCGGCGGACGGTTGACCTGCGCGGTGCTCGAAGCGGACCGGGTGGGGTTCCTTAGCGCCTGATACCGGCCGCCCGAAATGATGACTTCTTCCATCATTTCGGGGGCTGGTATCGCGCGCGGGGTTGCCCGGGGGAGCAGGGGGGCGGCCGCGCGCCAGACCAGGACTCATACCGACGGCGCAACGCCGGCCGATCGGTCAGCCAATCGGGCCGTTGGCATGACATCGACGCTGGCCTTGGCGAGCCGACAAAATCCATCAATTCTTCGTTCTCGGTAAGAAATTTTAGGCTCATATGGCGTTGACTGTTGGACGGCCCCGTAGGGCGGAAAAGCGCAGCGCCTTCCGCCATCGGACGGTGGCGGGATATGTTGTTGGGGACGTCGGCAGATGCGAGCGGCTCGCCCGGCGGTGGCGGAAGGCGCTGCGCTTTTCCGCCCTACGGGGCCGTCCAACAGTCAACGCCATATGAGCGAAATTTTATCCGCCCGGGCCAGCCCGTCGCACGGCTGTTGCAGCACCTCCGCTCGTTTGCGCCCCCATCCGTCGCAATCTACACGGATTGTTCAGCAATACCCGATTATCTCACCGGCGGCGGCAATGTCGTCGCCAACGGAGACGAGAGCAATGCTCAGCATTGTCCTACGCCTCCGGTGGGGTGGTGGCGGATGAAGATCACACTCTTCATCCGCCGGTAGCCCATCCACCGGCCCCGGCGGGCCCGCCTCACGGTGGGTCCCCGGGAGTCCGGTCACTATACAAGCCTGCCTGCGGCCATGCAACGAGAATCCCCCAACTTCGGCGGCCGTTTTATCTCACCCTCAATACATACAACCGTGTGCGCGGCGTCAAACATCCACCTCGACCACGCTCCCCGCATGCTGCTGGATGAACTGGAACCGCAGCTCCGGCCGACGCCCCATCAGGCTTTCCACCAGCTCGTTGGTCTTCGCCCGGTCCTCCGCCGCCGCAACGACTTTCAGCAGCGTGCGCCTGGCGGGATCCATCGTCGTCTCCTTGAGCTGCGACGGCGGCATCTCGCCCAGCCCCTTGAAGCGGCTCACCTCCACCTTCGCGCCGGGCTTGAACGCCTGCTTCATCTTGCGCTCGCGGTCGGCGTCATCCATCGCGTAGACCGAGGTCGCGCCTTGCGTCAGCCGATACAGCGGCGGCTGCGCCAGGTAGATGTGCCCATGGCGCACCAGCTCCGGCAGCTCGCGATAGAAGAACGTCATCAGCAACGAGGCGATGTGCGCGCCGTCCACATCGGCATCCGTCATGATGATCACCCGGCCGTAGCGCAGCTTGGCGCGATCGAACCGGTCGCCGACGCCGCAGCCCAGCGCCTCGATCAGGTCCTTCAGTTCCTGGTTGCCGCGCAGCTTGTCGGCCGAGGCGCTCGCCACGTTGAGGATCTTGCCGCGCAGCGGCAGCACCGCCTGGGTCTCGCGGTTGCGCGCCTGCTTGGCCGAGCCGCCGGCGCTGTCGCCCTCGACCAGGAAGATCTCGGTCTCCGCCGCGTTCTCCCGCGTGCAGTCGGTGAGCTTGCCGGGCAGCCGCAGCCGGCGCGTCGGCGATTTGCGCGCGGTGTCCTTGCTCTCCTTGCGCCGCAGCCGTTCCTCGGCGCGCTCGATCACGAAGGCCAGCAGGTTGTCCGCCTGGGTCGGATCGCCCGCCAGGAAATGATCGAACCGGTCGCGCAACGCCGTCTCGGTCAGCCGCGCCGCGTCGGCGCCGGTCAGCTTCTCCTTGGTCTGGCCCTGGAACTGCGGGTCGCGCAGGAACAGCGACAGCTTGGCGGCCAACGGCGCCATCACATCGTCGGCGGTCACCTGGGCGGCGCGGCGGTTGCCGCGGTGCTCGCCCCAGGCGCGCAGCCCCTTCAGCAGCGCCGCGCGGAACCCCGCCTCGTGCGTGCCGCCCAGCGGGGTCGGCACGGTGTTGCAATAGGAGTGCAGGAACCCCTCGCCGTCGTCCAGCCAGCACGCCGCCCATTCGACCTTGCCGGTCGCCTCGCCCGGCAGCGCCGCTTCGCCGGCCCAGATCAGCGCCAGCACGCGCGGCGCCGCGCCGACATCCGCCTCCAGGCTGTCGCGCAGGCCGCCCGGGAAATGCAGCACCGCCTCGGCCGGCACCTCGGCGTCGGCGCCCTTCAGCAGCGCCTTGTCGCACTGCCAGCGGATCTCGACGCCGCGGAACAGATAGGCCTTGGACCGGCACAGCCGGTAGAGCCGCGCCGGGCTGAACGACAGCGCGCCGAAAATCGTCGTGTCGGGCTTGAAGCGGATGGCGGTGCCGCGCCGGTTGTGCACCGGCCCGGCATTGCTCAGCTTGCTGGTCGGCTTGCCGCGGGCGTAGCTCTGCTTCCACAGCACCCGGTCGCGCGCGACCTCGACTTCCATCCGCTCGGACAGCGCATTGACCACCGAGGCGCCGACGCCGTGCAACCCGCCCGAGGTCGCATAGGCCTTGCCGGAGAATTTGCCGCCCGAGTGCAGGGTGGTAAGAATGACTTCCAAGGCACTTAGGTTCTTGAATTTTGGGTGGGGATCGACCGGGATGCCGCGGCCATTGTCGCGCACCGTCAGCCAATTGTCCCGCTCCAGCGCCACCTCGATGAACGTCGCATGCCCGGCCACCGCCTCGTCCATCGCGTTGTCGATTGTCTCCGCGGCCAGGTGGTGCAGCGCCGCTTCGTCGGTGCCGCCGATATACATGCCGGGGCGGCGACGCACCGGTTCCAGCCCTTCCAGGACCTCGATGTCCTTGGCCGAGTAGGCGTCGGAGTCGCGTCCGGCTTTGGCGGCACCAAACAAATCGTTCATGCTGTGTTCCAACCTGGCGGGCCAGCCTAACCAACCAGCACCGCGCCGGGCAATGGGGAAGCGAAGGATAGGTCGGGCTGTGGCCCTGACCTCGCTTCGGTTCGGGCGCTGGCCCTGGGGGCGCCGGGTGCGTTCGGGCTTGACCGTGCCGAGCCCGCACCCGATATAGCGCCGCCCGCCCCTTGGTCCGGTGGCAGAGTGGTGATGCAGCGGACTGCAAATCCGCGTATGTGGGTTCGATTCCCGCCCGGACCTCCAAGTGCTGCCTGGGTGTTGCCTTCGTCGTTCCCCTGGTCATTCCCCTGGTCGCTCCCCCCTGGTCGTTCCCCCCTCGTCGTTCCCCTCGTCGTTCCCCTGGGCGTTTCCGCGCGGCGGCGGACGTGCTGCAATCGCGCGCCGCGATCGGCGCGTGGTACCGCCATGGACCGATCCGGCAGCAACGACAGACGAGGAAACGCCGATGACCGATCCTTACGCGCGCTACACGCGCCTGCGCTTCGACCGCCCGCACCCGAAGGTGCTGCGGATCACGCTGGACAACGGCAAGATGAACACCGCGGACGCCGCGCTGCATGCCGAGCTGGCGGATATCTGGCGCGACGTCGATCGCGACCCCGGCGTCAACGCGGTGGTGCTGACCGGCGCGGGGAAGGTGTTCTCGGCCGGCGGCGACTTCGCCATGATCCGCGAGAACATCGAGGATTTCGACAGCCGCGCCCGGCAATGGAAGGAGGCGCGCGACATCGTTTATAACATGATCAACTGCTCCAAGCCGGTGGTCAGCGCGATGCGCGGCGTCGCGGTGGGCGCCGGCCTGGTGTGCGGGATTCTGGCGGACGTTTCGATCGCGACGAAGGACTGCCGGATCATCGACGGGCACACGCGGCTGGGCGTCGCCGCGGGCGATCATGCCTGCATCATCTGGCCGCTGCTGTGCGGCATGGCCAAGGCGAAATACTACCTGCTGCTGTGCGAGCAGGTGCTGGGCGAGGAAGCCGAGCGCATCGGCCTGATCAGCCTGGCGGTCGAGGATGCCGCGCTCGATGCCAAGGCGGTCGAGATCGCGGCGCGCCTTGCGGACGGCGCGCAAAGCGCCATTCGCTGGACCAAATACGCGCTGAACAACTGGCTGCGGGCGATGGGCCCGACCTTCGATGCGTCCTTGGCGCTGGAGTTCCTGGGCTTCACCGGCCCGGAGGTGGGCGAGGGGCTGGCCTCGCATCTGGAAAAGCGCAAGCCGGTCTTTCCGCCCGCCCCGCCGATCTGAGGCCCGCCGGCGGGGCACTGGGGCTCGATCCCGTCGTATTCACGGCGCCGTCAACGCCATCGGCGGGCACTGCGCCGGTTAGCCCTGCGGCGGCGCACATCGTCGCCCGCGACGGTCGCAACGCTGCGTGACGCGGCCGCGCGCCGGCGCGTTCGCGAGCAAGCTAAGGATGCAACACGAAGAAGGCAAAGAACCGCGCAGGACCAGGGAGACGGAATAGGCGCACGTCGCCCGGCGCCAACAGATGCGGGTCACGCGGCGCCGGAACAGACGCCGGCGCGAGGCGACCAGAATTCCTGCTCCCCCACTCTCCGTGGTCCTCGGCCTTCTCCGTGGTAAAAATCTTGCTTGCTCGTTGCGGACGCTGCCGACCCGCTCCAGTCTCGCCGATCGGGTGCGGCTCGGCGTCAGCCCTCCGAGCGCGCCTTCACCATGCGCAAGGGCGTGTAGGTCAGCGCCACCTTGCCGTCCTGCTTCACCACGCTGTTCCGGGTTCGCACCAGGCCGCGGTTCGGCCGGCTGTTGCTGCGCCGGCTTTCGGTCACCTCGCATTCGACGTGGATCGTGTCCCCAACGAAGCTTGGCCCGACGACGTTCAGTTCCATGTTGAGGAACGCGAAGCCGGTGTGCTGCATGGTGGCGTGCACCAGCAGGCCCTCGGCGAACGCGTAGACCATCGCGGCGGGCACCACACGCTGGGTGATGTCGCTCTCGTTGCGCAGGAATTCCAGGTTGGTGAACAGCACCTCGGTCATGCCGGTCACGCCGATGAAGTTCACCAGGTCCGCCTCGGTCAGGGTGCGCCCGATGGTGCGGAATTTGCGGCCCTGCGGCAGGTCCTCGAAATAGAGGCCCAGGCCGAGGACCTCGTAGCCGCCGATCTCCGTCATCCGTTTGTTCCCCCCGTGTTGCCCGGACCTCTGCTTGCCGGCCCCATGCTTCCCAGCCCCATGCTTCCCAACCCCGTGCTTCCCAATAACGTCCGGGCGATGATGTTGCGCTGGATCTGGTTGGTGCCCTCGACGATCTGCAGCACCTTGGCGTCGCGGAAATACCGGTTGATCGGATAGTCGTTCGAGATCCCCGCCGCGCCGAACAGCTGCACCGCGTCGGTCGCCACCTTCATCGCGGTGTCGGAGGCAAAACATTTCGCGATCGCCGCGGCGCGCGCCAACTCCGCCCCGTGCGCGCCGGCATCGGCCAGCGCGGCGGCGCGATAGGTCAGCAACCGCGCCGCCTCCACCCCGATCGCCATGTCGGCCAGCATCCAGCGCACCCCCTGGAAATCGCTCACCGCCTGGCCGAACGCCTGGCGGTTGCCGACATAGTCCGCCGCCAGATCCATCGCGCCCTGCGCCAGGCCGACGCCGCGCGCCGCGATCAGCGGACGCGACGCGTTCAGCGCCGCCATCACCGACTTGAACCCCTGCCCTTCCGCCCCGAGCATGTTGTCCGCCGGCACATAGGCGTGGTCGAAGAACAGCGCGCTGGACGGGATGCCGCGAGCGCCGAGCTTGTCTTCCTGGCGCCCGATGCTGAACCCCTTGGTGTCGCGCTCGACGATGAAGAAATTGATCGCGCCACGCGCCGCCTCGCCGCTGCGCGCGGCAACCACGATGACGTCGGACAGCGCGGCGTTGGTGCACCAGATCTTGGTGCCGGTGAGCCGATAGCCGTCGCCGTCGCGCACCGCGCGGGTGCGGATGCCGCCGACATCGGAGCCGCTCTGCGGCTCGGTCAGCGAGAAGCCGGCGCGCAGCGTGCCGTTGGCCAGGCCCGGCAGCAGGCGCTGCTGCTGCGCCTTGGTGCCGGCGGCGATGATCGCGCCGATCGGCGTCCACTGCACCAGCAACAGATAGGCGGTGTTGTAGCAGACGCGGCCCAACTCCTCGATCGCCACGCAGCCGGACAGCAGGCTGCCGGAGCCGCCATAGGCGGGCGGGAACGGCAGGGTGAACAGGCCGAGCTCGCGCAGCAGGTCGAACATGTCCTGCGGATAGGCCGCATCGCGATCGATCGCCGCGGCGCGCGGCGCGACGCGCTCGGCGGCGATGCGGCGCACCAGTTCCTGCACCTCGCGCTGGTCCTCGCCGAGGGCGAAGTTGCCGGTGGCGGTCATCGGCAGATCGGGCACGATCGCGCCTCCGCGGGTTATCGAACGTCGCGCGGCATGCTGAACACCGGCCCGGGGACCGTCAACCGCGGCCATCGCTGCTGCCGCGCCCTTCGTCCGCCGCGCTGGGTCGGAGTGGCCGGCAGCGCGCTTGCCCTCGGCATCGCCGGCCCCCGGGTCGAGCGCGCGGGAGCCTGCCCCGACGAAGACCGGGGGCAAGGCTTGACCCGAACCTCCGTCGCGGCACTGTGCTGGCGGGGATGCCCGGGACCAGCCCGGGCGTGAGGTGGGGAAAGATCGATCGCATGTCGGGACCACTTGCAGGCATTCGCGTCATCGACCTGACCGCGGCGGTGCTCGGTCCGGTGGCGACACAACTGCTCGGCGATCTCGGCGCCGACGTGATCAAGGTGGAACCCCCGGACGGCGATTTCATGCGCCAGCTCGGCCCGGCGCGGCATCCGGGGATGGCCGCCTATTTCCTCAACATCAACCGCAACAAGCGCAGTATCGTGCTGGACCTGAAACGGCCGGCGGCGCGCGCGGCGCTGCTGGACCTGGTCGCCACCGCCGATGTGTTGGTCCACAACATGCGGCTGTCGGCGATGGAGCGGCTCGGCCTGGGCTATGCAACGGTCGCGGCGCGCAATCCGCGCATCGTCTACGCCGCGGCGAGCGGCTTCAACAAGGATGGGCCGCAGCGCGACCGGCCGGCCTACGACGACGTGATCCAGGGCGAGGCGGGCTTCGCCGCGCTGAACGCCTCGATCGCCGGGGAGCCGCGGTTCGTTCCGATGGCGATCTGCGACAAGCTGGTCGGCCAGATGCTGGCCTCGGCGATCGGCATGGCGCTGGTCTGCCGCGAGCGGACCGGCCTCGGCCAACAGGTGCACGTGCCGATGCTGGAGAGCGTTCTTGCGTTCAACCTGGTGGAGCATCTGTGGCACGGCGTGCTGGACGAGCCGGAGAAGGGCCTGGGCTATCCGCGCATGTTCACGCCGCATCGCCGGCCGTATCCGACCGCCGACGGGTATATCTGCCTGCTGGCGACCACCGACCCGCAATGGGCGCGGCTGTTCGCGGCGCTGGACGCGGCGGCGCTGATCGACGACCCGCGCTTCGCCACGCTCGCCGCGCGGACCGAGAACATCGATGCGCTCTACGCGATCGTGCTCGACCGCATGCGCCGGCGGTCAACCGCGGCGTGGCTGGAACGGCTGACCGAAGCCGACGTGCCGCACGGCCAGGTGATGGACCTGCAGGACATCGTCAACAGTGCCTATCTGCGCGACACCGGATTCCTGCGCCGCGTCGAGCACCCGAGCGAAGGCGCGATGCTGACCACCGCGGTGACGATGAATTTTTCCCACACGCCGGGCGAGCTGCGGCTGCCGCCGCCACGCCTGGGCGAGCATACCGCGGCGGTTCTGGCGGCGATCGGTTACACGCCCGAGCAGATTGCCGCGGCAACCGACAGCCAGGGGTAGCCGGTGCTGTTGCACGCGGTTTTCGCCGTCTGATAGACACGGTACCGTCACTTCCCGAAGGCAATGCCCCCGCGGCCATCGCCGAGGCAAACTCCGGGGGCAAGCCCACGGGCAACACCACTTACGGGAGGCTCGCATGTCGTTCCGCTTCGTTTTCCTGCCGCCGCAGAGCGCGATCACGCGCGACTGGGCACAGCGCCTCGCCGCCGGGCAACCCGATCTCGACATCGTCGTGGCGGAAGACGAGGTGCAGGCCAACGCGGCGATTGTCGACGCCGACGCCGCCTATGGCCGCCTGCACCCACAACTGCTCGCCCGCGCGCGCAAGCTGCGCTGGCTGCAATCGCCGCAGATCGCCCCGCCGGCCGGCTATTTCTACCCCGAACTGGTCGCCCATCCGCTGGTGGTGACCAACATGCGCGAGATCTTCAACGACCATATCGGCGCGCACATCATGGCCTATGTGCTCGCCTTCGCGCGCGGGCTGCACTACTACATTCCGCAGCAGCTCAAGGGCGTCTGGGAGCCGCGGCGCGAGGACACCGGCGTGGTCCACCTGCCGGAGGCCACCGCGCTGATCGTCGGCCTGGGCGGGATCGGTACGGAGGCGGCGCGACTTGCCGCCGCCTTCGGCATGACGGTGATCGGCACCGACGCGCGGCGCGAAACGCCGCCGCCGCATGTCGCGGAGATGCACCGCCCGGAGGCGCTGGACGACCTGCTGCCGCGCGCCGACTTCGTCATCCTGACCGTGCCGCACACCCCGGCGACCGAGGGCTTCATGCAGCGCGCCCGTTTCCAACGCATGAAGACGTCCGCCTTCTTCATCAATATCGGTCGCGGCATGACCACGCGGCTGGACGACCTGGTGGCGGCACTGGAGGCCGGCGAGATCGCCGGGGCCGGCCTGGATGTGTTCGAGATCGAGCCGCTGCCGGCTGGCCACAAGCTCTGGCGCATGCCGAATGTGCTGATCACGCCGCACACCGCCGGCTTCGGCCCGTATCTGAATGAGCGGCGGTTCGCAATCGTGCGCGACAACTGCCGTGCCTTCGCCGAGGGCAAGCCCATGCGCAACATGGTGGACAAGGCCTCGTGGTTCTAGGGCGCGTGCATCGCGACTGGCATCGTTACGCCGCGCGCGCACCCCTCCCGCTCTTCGCGGGCTTGGGCGGCAAGCGCGGGAGAGCAACCGTGTTCTTTGTTACGGTGTTGACATCCCTCCGTCCCGCCCTGCCAGCCAGCATGCCGCCGCGCGAACGCCCCCGCTACGCCGGCCCCGCCGAGCCGGCGGTGGAGAGCGTCGCCAACCCATTCCTGCGGTGGATCGACCGCGCCCTGTCGCGCTGAGCCCTGCCATGAACCCTTCCCGGTCCGTCATCCTGTTGACCACCGCCTCCGGCGCCGGCTACGGCATGCTGGTCTGGCTTGGGCTGCTGGCGCCGCTCGGCCTGCTGCCCGCCGCCGCCGGATTTGGCGTTGCCGCATCGGGCCTCGCTTTGGCGCTGGTCACCGTCGGGCTGCTGGCCTCGGCGCTGCACCTGGGCCACCCGGAACGCGCCTGGCGCGCGACCACGCAGTGGCGCACCTCGTGGCTGTCGCGCGAGGGTCTCGCGGCGCTCATCACCTACGTGCCGGCGGTGCTGTTTCCGCTGCTCTGGCTGGTGCAAGGCACGGCCGGGCCGCTTGGCTTCGCCGCCGCGGCGATGGCGGCGCTTACCGTGGTCTGCTCGGCGATGATCTACGTGTCGCTGAAACCGATCCGGCAATGGTCCAATCCCTACGTGCTGCCGGTCTACCTGCTGGCGGCGATGTTTTCCGGCGGCGCCTGCCTGGCCGGCGTCGCGGCGTTCTGGGGCGCCGGCGCGCCGGTGGCCGATGCGTCCGTGGTGGCAGCCGCGGTGACGCTGGCGGCCAAGCTGGCGTACTGGCGATCGATCGATGCAGCGGCCGGCGCGCGCACGCCGGCCGAGGCGACCGGGCTGGGCAAGCTCGGCACGGTGCGCGTGCTCGATCCGCCGAACACCCAGGAGAACTACCTGCTGCGCGAGATGGGCTACCGCATCGCCCGCAAGCACGCCGCGCGGCTGCGGGTCATCGCGGTGCTGCTGGGCTTCGTCGCGCCGATCGTGCTGCTGGCGTTCATTCCGGTGGCGGCGGCGATCGTCGCACTGCTCGGACTGATGGTGGAGCGGTGGCTGTTCTTCGCCGAGGCGACCCACACCGTCACGCTGTATTACGGCCGGGCCGCGTAGGGTAGCATCCCGGCGGATCGTCCCTGGCAAGGCCCGCATGCAACGTTTTTCCGCCCTCTCCCTGCTGCGTCACGCGGCGGCTGGCCACACCGGATGGCAGCCGCACTGGCGCACGCCGGAGCCGAAGCCGGCCTATGACGCGCTGATCATCGGCGGCGGCGGGCATGGCCTCGCCACCGCCTACTACCTGGCGAAGCAGCACGGACTGCGCAACATCGCGGTGCTGGAACGCGGCTGGATCGGCGGCGGCAACACCGGGCGCAACACCACGGTGATCCGCTCCAACTACCTGTTCGCCGAGAGTGCGGCGCTGTACGACCACGCGGTTCGGCTGTGGGAGGGCCTGTCGCGCGAGCTGAACTACAACGTGATGTTCAGCCCGCGCGGCGTGATGATGCTGGCGCACACCCAGCACGACGTGCAGGTGTTCAAGCGGCACGTGCACGCCAACCGCGCCGCCGGGGTGGACAACGAATGGCTGACCCCGGAACAGGCGCAGGCGTTCTGCCCGAAGCTGAACATCGGACCCGGCCTGCGCTACCCCGTGCTCGGTGCGGCACTGCAACGGCGCGGCGGCGTGGCGCGGCATGACGCGGTGGCCTGGGGCTACGCGCGGGCGGCCGATGCAAGCGGCGTCGACATCCTGCAGAACTGCGAGGTCACCGCGATCCGATCGTGACGCCGCCGGCGCGGTGAGCGGCGTGCAGACGACGCGCGGCCCGATCCGGGCGCCAAAGATCGGCGTGGTCGCGGCCGGGCACACCAGCGTGGTGATGGCGATGGCCGGGCTGCGCCTGCCGCTGGAGAGCTTCCCGCTGCAGGCGCTGGTCTCCGAGCCGGTGAAGCCGGTGCTGCCCTGCGTCGTGATGTCGAACACCATCCACGCCTATGTCAGCCAGTCGGACCGGGGCGAGCTGGTGATCGGCGCGGGCATGGATGCGTATCCGTCGTACACCCAGCGCGGCGCGCTGCACGTCGCCACCCACACGCTGGACGCGATCTGCGAGCTGTTCCCCAGCTTCCGCCGGCTGCGCATGCTGCGCAACTGGGGCGGCATTGTCGATGTGACGCCGGATCGGTCGCCCATCCTGGGACGCACCCCGGTGCCCGGCCTCTATGTCAATTGCGGCTGGGGTACCGGCGGGTTCAAGGCGACGCCGGGGTCCGGCCAGCTGTTCGCCTGGACCATGGCGCACGACGCGCCGCATCCGATCAACGCGCCGTTCGGGCTGGCGCGGTTCCGCGAGGGCGCCACGATCGACGAGGCCGCCGCCGCGGCGGTGGCGCACTGATGCTGCTGATCCCCTGCCCCTGGTGCGGCGCGCGGCCGGAGCTGGAATTCAGCCACGCCGGCGAGGCACATATCGCCCGCCCGGCCGATCCCGCCGCGGTCGACGATGCCGAGTGGACCGCCTATCTGCACCTGCGCACCAATCCGAAGGGTCTCGCATCGGGAACGCTGGCGCCACACGCATGGCTGCGCGCGCTTCTTCAATGTGCTGCGCGATACCGCGAACGACACGATCCTCGCGTCCTACAAGCCGGGCGATCCGCCGCCATGAGCACGGTCTTTCGCACCGCGTCGGGCGGGCGCATCGATCGCGGGCGCAGGCTGCGGTTCAGTTTCAATGGCCGGACCTATGCAGGGCTGCGCCGGCGACACGCTGGCCTCGGCGCTGCTGGCGAACGGCGTGCACCTGCTGGGGCGCTCGTTCAAATACCACCGCCCGCGCGGCGTGTTGGCGGCCGGGGCGGATGAACCCTCGGCGCTGGTCACGGTCATCCGCGACGCTGCGCGCCGCACGCCGAACCTGCGCGCCACGCAGATCGAACTGTACGACGGGCTGCGCGCCGAGAGCCAGAACCATACCCCGTCGCTCGGCTTCGATCTCGGCGCGGTCAACGATGTCCTGTCGCCGCTGCTGCCCGCCGGGTTCTACTACAAGACGTTCAAGTATCCCGCCTGGGCGTGGCATGGCGTCTACGAGAAGGTGATCCGCGCCGCCGCCGGGCTGGGCCGCGCGCCAACCCTGCCGGACCCGGATCGTTACGCTCAGCGCTATGCGCACTGCGACGTGCTGGTGGTGGGCGCCGGCCCGGCCGGCCTCGCCGCCGCCGTTGCCGCCGCGGCGGCGGGGGCGCGGGTGATCCTGTGCGACGAGCAGGCGGAGTTGGGCGGCTCGCTGCTGGCCGAGACGACGGCAACGATCGATGGCGTGCCGGCGCAACGTTGGCTGGACGGGGCGCTTGCCACGCTGGCGCGGCACAGCCGCGTGACGCTGTTGCCGCGCACCACGGCGTTCGGCTGCTATCCGCACAACATGGTGGGACTGGCGCAGCGCCTGACCGAGCATCGTGGCGATCCCGACCCCGGGGGCGCCCGCGAGCGCCTGTGGCAGGTGCGCGCGGCCGCGCTGGTGCTGGCGACCGGCGCGCTGGAGCGGCCCCTGGTGTTCCCGGGCAACGATCGGCCGGGCATCATGCTGGCTGGCGCGGCGCACACCTACCTGCGGCGCTACGGCGTGCTGCCGGGGCGTCGTGCCGTGGTGGTGACCGCGCACGACGACGCCTATCGCGCGGCGCAGGCATTGCAAGCGGCGGGCATCGCCGTTGCCGCGGTGGTCGATATTCGTCCCGCGACAGGCACGATCGGCGACGCGGCCGGCCTGCGGGTCATCCGCGGCGCCACGATCGCCGCGACCGGCGGACGCAGGCGCGTCGCCTGGATCAAGCTGGGCGACGGCGAGACGATCCAATGCGACCTGGTGCTGATGTCCGGCGGCTTCACGCCCAGCGTGCATCTGTTCTCCCAGGCGCGCGGGCCGCTGCGGTTCGACCCGGACTGCGGGGCCTTCGTGCCGGGCGCGGAATTGCCGCAGGTGCGCGCGGTGGGCGGCCTGCGCCGGCCGGTTCGGGCTGGCGGCGGCGCTGGCCGATGGTGCGGGGGCGGATCGGTTCACCACCGATGCGCCGCCGCCCGGCAAGGGGGGCATGCTCGGGGCGACGGGCGACGCGCGCGGCAAGGCCTTCGTCGACTTCCAGAACGACGTCACCGCGCAGGACATTGCGCTGGCGGTGCGCGAGGGGTTCCGCTCGATCGAGCACATCAAGCGCTACACCACCGCCGGGATGGCGACCGACCAGGGCAAGACCGCCAACGTCAACGCGCTCGGCATCGCGGCCGAGGCGCTGGCGATGGCGCCCGAGCAGGTCGGCCTGACCACTTTCCGCCCGCCCTATACGCCGGTGACCTTCGGCAGCTTCGCCGGCGCCGCGCGCGGGATGCTGTTCGATCCGGTGCGCGAGACGCCGCTGCACGACCGCGCCGTGGCGCTGGGCGCGGTGTTCGAGGATGTCGGGCAATGGCGCCGCGCGCGGTATCTCCCGCGCGACGGCGAAACGATGCCCGACGCCGTGGCGCGCGAGTGCCGTGCGGTGCGCGCGACGGCCGGGATGTTCGACGGCTCCACGCTTGGCAAGATCGAGGTGGTGGGTCCCGACGCGGCGGAATTCCTCGACCGGATGTACGTGAATTCGCTGCGCACGCTGCCGGTCGGGCGCTGCCGCTACGCCATCCTGCTGCGCGAGGACGGGTTCGTGCTGGACGACGGCATCATCGGCCGGCTGGCGGTGGATCGGTTCCACGTCACCACCACGACCGGCGGCGCGGCGCGGGTGCTGGCGATGATGGAGGACTATCGGCAGACGGAATGGTCGGATCTGGATGTCTGGCTGACCTCGGTCACGGAACATTGGGCGGTGATCGGCGTGCAGGGCCCGCGCGCGCGCGACGTGCTGGCCCCGCTGGTCCACGACATCGACCTGGCGCTGCCGCACATGGCGCTGGCCGAGGGCCATGTCTGCGACGTGCCGGCCCGGCTGTTCCGCGTCAGTTTTTCCGGCGAGCTCGGCTTCGAGGTGAATGTTCCCGCCGACGCCGCCGGCGCGGTGTGGGACGCGATCGCCGCGGGCGGTAGCACGCCCTATGGCACCGAGGCGATGCACGTGCTGCGCGCCGAGAAGGGCTACATGATCGTGGGCCAGGAGGCGGACGGGACGGCCACGCCGGACGACCTTGGGCTGACCTGGGCGATCGGCAAGGCCAAGCGCGACTTCGTCGGTAAGCGCTCGTTGACGCTGCCGGCGCTGGCCGCGCCCGGGCGCAAGCAGTTGGTCGGGCTGCTGACCGATGATCCTCGCACGGTGCTGGAGGACGGCGCGCAGCTGGTTGCCGATCCGCGGCAGAAGGTGCCGATGGACGTGCTGGGCCATGTCACCTCGTCCTATATGAGCGCCACGCTGGGCCGCTCGATCGCGCTGGGGCTGCTGGCCGACGGGCGGGCGCGGGTGGGCCAGCACTTGTTTGCCCCGATGCAGGATCGCGCGATCGGCGTGCGGATCGTTCCGCCGATGTTGTTCGATCCGCAGGGGACGCGGCTGCATGGGTGAGGGCAAGCCGTGGCTGGCCGACCTGCCGGCGTGCACGCGGCTGATCCTGCGTGGCCGCGCGGCGGCGATCGCGGCCGCCACGGTGCCGCTCGGCTTTGCGCTGCCGCAACGGCCGTGCCGCGCCGCGACGCTGGGGGCGCGCAGCGCGCTGTGGCTCGGCCCGGATGAGTGGCTGATTTTGGCGCTGGCTGGCGATCCGGTCGGCGCGGCGATGGAGCAGGCGCTGCGGGGTTTCCCCCACGCGGTGGTCGATGTCAGCCACCGGCAATGCGCGATCGAGGTGAGCGGGCCGGGCGCGGCCGATCTGCTCAACGCCGGCTGCCCGCTCGATCTTGACGACGCGGCGTTCCCGGTCGGCATGTGCACGCGCAGCGTGCTGGGCAGGAGCGAGATCGTGTTGTGGCGCAGCGGGGCCGCGGTGTTCCGCCTTGAGGTTGCCCGGTCGTTCGCGGACTATGTGCGTCGATTTCTGGCGGAGGCGGCGCGGGACTGATCGGCCGAATAGTTCCCTATGGCGAACGTTTTTGCTGACCCGCCTTGCGTACACCTCCCGCTCTCCGCGGGCTTGGGCCGCGCAGAGCGGCCCAAGCCCGCGAAGCGCGGGAGAGGTGTACAAGTACGAACTGCTGGCACACGCCATCGCCTTCCCGCGCAGCCCGATGGGGGCGGCCAACCCGTGGCGGGATTTGCCGCTCGCCTCGCGCTGGCGCTTGGGCGGCCTATCGGACGCGCTGAACCTCGGTGGCACCCCGCTGGCGCCCGATGGCGCGCCCAGCGGACTGCCCGCCGATCTGCTGGCCGACATCAAGCGCATCCCACCGCCGTTCGCCGGCTATCGCGCCGCGTGGTGAGGCGACCGGCGCAGCCAGCACGAGCTGCTCGTTCACCGTGGCCAGGTTGGGATTGAGATAGGGGTCGTGCTCGGCCAGCGCGCCCCAGCGTTCGACCAGGTAGGCGCGCTCCTGCCCGACGCGGTCAAGCTGCGCGGCGCGAAAATCCGGCCCGCGCGAGGCGGCCTCGCGGTGATACAGCTCGGCGCGCGGGGTGCAGACCACGCGCCCGCCCTGCGCGCGCACGCGCAGGCAGAGATCGAGGTCGTTGCCGGTGACCGCGAGATGCGCGGTTTCCAGCCCGCCGACCGTTTCGAACACGGCGCGGCGCAGCACCATGCAGGCGCCGGTCACCGCGGCGACGCTGCGCGCGTGGCGCAGCATGCCGCCATGGCCGGGATCGTGGCGCGCGGCGCCGCGGCACAGGTGCCCGGCGACGGCGCCCGGGCCGATGGTGATGCCGGCGTGTTGCAGCGTGCCGTCGGGATACAGCAGCCGCGCGCCGACGATGCCGATGTCGGGACGTTGCGCCAGAGCGACCATCTCGCGCAGCCAGGCCGGGTCGATCACGTCGATGTCGTTGTTGAGCAGCGCGACGATCTCGCCGCGCGCCTGGCGCACGGCGGCGTTGTTCATCGCCGACCAGTTGAACGGTCCGGGGTAGCACAGGACGCGCACGCGCGGGTCGGTGGCGAGGCGGGCCAGCAGGCGTGCGGTGCGGCGCTCGCGGCTGTCGTTGTCGACGATGAGCAGTTCGATCGGGGCGTAGTCGGTGCGGTGCAACACGCCATCGACGCAGCGGGCGAGCAGCGCGGCGCGGTCACGCGTGGGGATGATGACGGAGACGAGCGGCGCCGGCGACGCCCCGTCCCCTGGGCCAGGCAGCGGATCGAGGACAGGGGGACGCGCGGGCGCGGCGGAGGAATTGGTCCGACCGCGGTACACGATCCTCGCTGCATCCACGAGTTTGCCTGCTGCACGAAGGCAAGTCGTGGATGGCCGGCCTGCGCCGGCCATGACGTGGGGGGCACGGTCGCGGGGGCCCGGCCATGACGGGGGGTGCCGCGTGCTTTGGTCGGCACCCGGCGCCAGCGCGCTGTCGCTGCAATGAAACAGCACCTCCGGGATATGCCTGACGGCATCGGGCGACATCGCAGTTATCGCGCGGCGCGCGACCTCGCGCAGGGCAACGCGATCGGCCACCCGGGTGACGCCCAGGCGGTCCAGCAGCCGGCGGCGATACGCCCCGGTGACGCCGATCAGGTCGCAGGTCTCGGCCAGCACCGGGTCCCAGGCCGGCTTGAACCATGGCCGGGTGTGCCCCTCGGCGGGATCGAGCCGGTCCTCGTCGGCATAGACCAGTTCGACCGACGGGGCCGCCGCCACCGCGGCCACGATCCGCAGCAGCGCCGTCGGCGCCAGGCAGGTGCCGGCCGGCAGCAACAGCATGACATCCCCGCACGGCGCCTCGGTCAGGCGCCAATCGGGATAGACCTGCGCCTCGAGCGAGGCCAGGGTCATTGCCTCGGCTTCACGGTCACCGGCGAACACCACGATGCCGAACGCCGGTCGCCACGCCAGGTGGTCGATCAGCGTCCTGGCCTGGGCCGGCGCATCGGCGCCTGACGCCTCGCGGGCCGCGATCCAGGCGCGGTAGTTGGCATCGGTCAGCGCCAGTCGCGGCGGTGGCGGATCGGCGACCGGCAGCGGCGCGCGTCCCTCCGCCGCGCCGCGGCGCAGGTAGTGCAGGGCCGGATCGACCCCGGCCGCCGCGACGTCCGGATACGCCGCGCGATACCACCGCGCATCGAATGCGGCCGATGCGCGCAACCGCCCTGCCGCGCGGCGCAAGCGCCACCAGGCGTGCAGGTGCCCGGCGAGCTGCCCGGTCCGCAGCCAGCGCAACAGCAAGCGGCTGTATCGCAGCACCCTGCGCTCGGCCGCCACCGCGGCAATCCCCGCCATCGTGCCCTCCGGGACGCTCGAAGCCCGATCAGGCGGGCGAGCGCTCCGCCGGGAGATAGGCCGGATCCGATGAATCCCCGGTAAACCGGCGTGCCCGACGCGGCGGCTCAGCGCCCCCGGCTCGGCACCCTACGGGTTCACCCACCGCCTGGCCGCGATGGTTGACCGACCGGTCGGCCCTGGGCGGGTTCGCAGCGTCCGCAGGCAAGCAAGTTAAGCAAGAATTTGGCTCTTATGGCGTTGGCTGTTGGACGGCCCCGTAGGGCGGAAAAGCGCGGCGCCTTCCGCCGTCGGACGGTGGCGGGATATGTTGTTGGGGACGTCGGCAGATGCGAGCGGCTCGCCCGGCGGTGGCGGAAGGCGCTGCGCTTTTCCGCCCTACGGGGCCGTCCAACCGTCAACGCCCGGGTCGCATCGCCGGAGCGCGCCGACCGCCTCGGGCAACGATCGGTGAATGCCGTAGGCTCAGCACCCCCGGGCTCAACCCAGCGCGGGACGCTTGTCGGCCCAGGGCTGCGCCGCCTCGAACGCCGCCGCCGCCTGCAGCACGCCCAGGTCGTCGAACCGCCGGCCGACCACCTGCAGCCCGACCGGCAGCCCGGCCGCGGTGAAGCCGCAGGGCACGCTGGCCGCCGGGTTCCACGACATGTTGAACGGATAGGAGAACTCGGCCCAGCTCACCCAGTCCCACGGATGGGACGGCCAGTCGGCCGGCATCAGCCGATCGGCCGGGAAGGCGGCGACCGACACCGCGGGCGTCAGCAGGAAGTCCCAGTCCTCGAACCAATGATTGATCGCCGAGACGTAGGCCATCTTGCGCTCGCGCATCAGCAGGTAGTCCACCACCGAAATGTTCATGCCGGCCTCGATGCAGGCGACCAGGCCGGGGTCCATCTTGCTGGCCCAGTCCTTCAGCTTGGGCGCCAGGCGGGCCATGTGCGCCGGCCAGAAGAAGCGGACCAGCTCCGGCCCCTCCTTGGCCCAGGGGGTGGCGACCTGCTCGACGGTGGCGCCGAGTTCGGTGAAGCGCGCCGCCGCCGCCTTGACCAACGCGGCCACCTCCGGATCGACCCGCGCATGGCCGAGGTCGGGGCTGTAGGCGATGCGCCGGCCCTTGACGCCCGCGTGCAGCCGGCCGGTGTAGTTGGCCGGCCAGGCCTCCAGCGTCGTGTGGTCCAGCGGGTGCGGCCCGGCCATCACCTCCAGCATCAGCGCGGCGTCGGCGACGCTGCGGCTCATTGGCCCGCTGTGCGAGGTGTAGTCGCCGGTGGAGACCGGATAGGCCGGCACGCGGCCGAAGCTTGGCTTCAGCCCGAACACGCCGCAGAAATGCGACGGCATGCGGATCGATCCGGCGCCGTCGCTGCCCTGGTGCAGGTGGCCGAACCCGGATGCCGCCGCGGCGGCGGCGCCGGCCGAGGAGGCGCCGGCGTTGTAGCCGTGCTTCCACGGATTGTGCGTGATGCCGGTCAGCGGGCTTTGGCTGACGCCCTTCCAGCCGTATTCCGAGGTTGTGGTCTTGCCGATCACGATCGCCCCGGCGTCCTGCAGCCGCGTCACGAACGGCGTGTCCTCGGTGGGCTGGTTGCCCTGCAGGATCAGGGTGCCGAATTCCGTCGGCAGGTCCTTGGTGATCGCCAGGTCCTTGATGGTGGTCGGCAGGCCGTGCAGCCGGCCGATCGGACCGCCGCCCATCAGCGCCGCCTCGGCCTGCCTGGCCTGCGCCATCGCCCGATCGGCGCCCAGGTTGGCGAAGGCGTTGACCCGCCCGTCCAGCGCGGCGATGCGCCGCAGCGTCGCCTGCATCACCTCGACCGGCGAGACCTGCTTGGTGCGGATCAGCTCGGCGAGCTGCGTTGCGGGGGTGAAGGCGAGCGTCTCGTCGTCCATGGGAACTCCGTCTAGTAGGTGGCGCGGCCGCCGGAGATGTCGAACACGGCACCGGTGGAAAAGCTGCATTCCTCGCTCGCCAGCCAGCACACCAGGGCGGCGATCTCATCGACCTCGCCGAAGCGGCCGAGGGGGATTTTCGACAGCATGAAGTCGAGGAACTCCGGCGTCATCTGGTCGAACAGCGGCGTGCGGACCGCGGCGGGGGCGACGCAGTTCACCCGGATCTCGGTGGTTGCCAGCTCCTTGCCGAGCGACTTGGTCAGCGCGATCACGCCGGCCTTCGACGCCGAATAGGCCGCGGCGTTGGGATTGCCCTCCTTGCCGGCGATCGAGGCGATGTTGACGATCCTTCCATAGCCGGATTTTTGCATGTACGGCACGATCGCGCGGTTGCAGTAGAACACGCCGTTCAGGTTGACGTCGATCACCCGGTCCCACGCCTCGATCGGATAGGCGGCGACCGGCGCGTTCGGCCCGGTGATGCCGGCCGAGGCGATCAGGATGTCGATCCGCCCCAGCGCGCGCGCCGTCTCCGCCGCCGCGTCGCGCACCGCCTCGGCATCGGACACATCGACCGCGACGGTGTGCGTGACGCCGCCGGAGCGCGCCTGGGCCCCCAGCGTGCCGGCATCGCGGTCCCACAGCGACAGCCTGGCGCCCTCCGAGGCCAACCGCGCGGCGATCCCGGCGCCGATGCCGGACACCCCGCCGGTCACCACCGCACACCTGTTCGCGAACCGTCCCGCCATCCCTGCCCTCGCTGTTGCGCCCGATGACTAGGGCCTGGGCGTAGTCAAGACACCCGTGGGCCGATCCGGCAAGTCGGGATTACACTGCGCGGCAAGGGAGGCCGTGGATGACACGCTATGTCGGTGCGATCGACCAGGGGACCACCAGCAGCCGGTTCATCGTGTTCGACCGCGCCGGCGCGACGGTGGCGATGGCGCAACGCGAGCACCGGCAGATTTTTCCGCAGCCGGGCTGGGTCGAACACGATGCCGTGGAGATCCTGGACAACACCCGCGCGGTGATCGCCGAGGCGTTGCGTGGCGCGGGACTGGGCACGCGCGACCTGGCGGCGGTCGGCATCACCAACCAGCGCGAGACCACGGTGCTGTGGGAGCGCGCGACCGGCGCCCCGGTGCACAACGCGCTGGTGTGGCAGGACACGCGGGTCGATCCGCTGGTTGCAGAGGTACGCGCGCGAGGGCGGGCAGGACCGGTTCCGCGCCGCGACCGGCCTGCCGCTGGCGAGCTATTTCAGCGCGCTGAAGCTGCGCTGGCTGCTGGACAACGTGCCGGGGGCGCGGGGCGCGCCGCGGCGGGCGAGCTGCTGTTCGGCACGATCGACGCCTGGCTGATGTGGCATCTGACCGGTCGGCACGTCACCGACGTGACCAATGCCAGCCGCACGCAGTTGATGAACCTGGCGACGCTGGACTGGGACCCCGCGCTGCTGGCGGCGTTCGGCGTGCCGCGCGCGGTGCTGCCGGCGATCGTTGCGTCCTCGGCGGTGGTGGCGACGGCGCGCGGCGTGCTGGAGGGCGTGCCGATCGGCGGCATCCTGGGCGACCAGCAGGCGGCACTGGTCGGGCAGACCTGCTTCGCGCCGGGCGAGGCGAAGAACACCTACGGCACCGGCTGTTTTCTGCTGTTGAACACCGGGATAACGCCGGTTGCCTCGACCAGCGGGCTGGTGACCACGGTGGCCTATCGGCTGGGCGAGGCGCCGGCGTGCTACGCGCTGGAGGGCTCGATCGCCGTCACCGGCGCGCTGGTGCAGTGGCTGCGCGACAATCTGGGGCTGATCAGGGACAGCGCGGAGATCGAGACGCTGGCGGCCTCGGTGGCGGACAATGGCGGGGTCTATTTCGTGCCGGCGTTCTCCGGGCTGTATGCGCCGTATTGGCGGGCGGATGCGCGCGGCGTGATCGCCGGGCTGACGCGCTACGCCGGCAAGGGGCATATCGCGCGGGCGGCGCTGGAGGCGACGGCCTATCAGACGTCGGATGTGATGGCGGCCATGGAACGGATTCCGGCGTGAGGATGCGCTCGCTGCGGGTGGATGGCGGCATGGTGCTGAACGAACTGCTGATGCAGTTCCAGGCCGACATCCTGGATGTGCCGGTGGTGCGCCCGCAGGTGGTCGAAACCACCGCGCTGGGGGCGGCCTATGCGGCCGGGCTGGCGGTGGGCTACTGGCGGGACCTGGATGATCTGCGGCGGAACTGGGGGGTGGCGCGACGTGGGAGCCGCGCATGGACGAGGCGACGCGCGCCAGGCTGGGGGCCGGCTGGCGCAAGGCGGTGGAGCGATCGTTTGGCTGGGCGTAGCTGGGCCGCGGGGCTGGTGACTTGCCGTGCCGGATCGGGAGGGAAGGAGTTCCAGCCCCGGATACGCGTCGATGCGCGCAGATGTTCCGAATGGGGACCGCCCCATGGGACGAGACGCGAAAATCGGACGCATTGCTCCGACGGGACAACCAGCCTGCCTGATCCTGCTGTCTCGTCCCGGG